>NZ_JBLWTV010000018.1:0-115747 GCF_048269965.1 Pseudomonas sp.
TGTCGAGTCCAGGTCGCGGAGCCAAATTCAAGAACCCAGCTTAACCGCTGGGTTTTTTATTGCCTGCGGACTCTCACCAGGGACCATGTCCCAGGTTATTCGCTTCGCTCACCCCTCCGGGGCCGCGCTGAAGCGCGTTCAGCTGCGCTGTCGAGTCCAGGTCGCGGAGCCAAATTCAAGAACCCAGCCTAACCGCTGGTTTTTTTATTGCCTGCGCAACGCTTTTCGTAGGGTGCGCCATGCGCACCAACCTTTCCTCGCAACAATCATTGCCCCCTACAAACGCAAAAGGCCGGTCAAAAGACCGGCCCAGACAACGACACCGCCTGGCGTCAGTTAACACTCAACCTGTCACGGTTCTTCTCCAGCGTCGCCTCGCCGATACCTTTCACCTCCAACAACTCATCGACCGAGGCGAAATTACCGTGCTCCTCCCGATAAGCCACAATCGCCTGCGCCTTGGCCGCACCAATGCCCACCAACTCACTCTGCAGTGTTGCAGCATCGGCGGTATTGAGATTGACCATAGCAACCTGCGCCACCTGCATGGCAGCCGGTTTGGCGCGTTCGGTTTTTGGGGTTTCAGCTGCGGCAGCAGCCAGAGAGAAGGAAGCGAGAACTGCGAACAGAAGGGAAGATAGACTGACTTTCAGCATGGGAAACACTCCTTTGTTTATAAAAAACGAGGCAACCATGGCCTCGTTTTTTAAACTAGACGCTATCTCCCAGCTGTCAAATCAAAGCCTCAACGCTCCCGGTTTCGGAGATGAATCCAGTCCACGATCTCACCTTCCGGCACATAGCCATGCACCGTTTCGCGCAGCAGCATTCGCACGCGAGCGTAGTCATCCTCACTGACCGCCACCAACAACTCCTGCAAACGAGCCTTGAGCTCGTCCCAGGGCAGCATGTCCTCTTCTGCGCGCATGATCATCGGATGCTCGGTCGGCTTAACATCCTCGCCGATCAGCAACTCCTCGTAGAGCTTCTCACCCGGGCGCAAGCCGGTGAACTCGATACCGATATCGCCATGCGGACTATGCTCATCACGAACGGTCAGGCCCGACAGACGAATCATCTTTTCGGCCAGGTCGGCGATCTTGACCGGCTCGCCCATATCCAGCACGAACACATCACCCCCCTGCCCCAGCGAGCCCGCCTGAATGACGAGCTGCGCCGCCTCAGGGATCGTCATGAAATAGCGGGTGATGTTCGGATGCGTCACCGTCACCGGCCCACCCCGCTTGATCTGCTCCCTGAACAGCGGAATCACCGACCCGGAAGAGCCCAGCACATTGCCGAAACGCACCATGGTGAAACGGGTCTTGTTGACGTGATGAACGCCTGAATCATCAGCGAACAACACGGGCGCAGATTCACGACTCAGCGCCTGCAGCACCATCTCGGCCAGGCGTTTGGTGCTGCCCATGACATTGGTAGGCCGCACCGCCTTGTCGGTAGAAATCAAAACGAAATTGGCAACACCCGCCCTGATCGATGCCTGCGCCGCATTGAGCGTACCGACGAGGTTATTGAGCACGCCCTCGGCGACGTTATGCTCGACCATCGGCACATGCTTGTACGCAGCGGCGTGATAAACGGTATTCACCCGCCAGGTCTGCAGAATGTCGAACAACCGCTCGAAGTTACGGATAGACCCGAGAATCGGCACCAGCTTGATCGGCAGCGACTCCCTCGCGATTCGCTGCTGCAATTCGCCATGGATACTGTAGAGATTGAATTCGCTGTGCTCGAAAAGCAGCAAGGTCCGCGCGCCGCTCGCGAGAATCTGCCGACACAGCTCAGAGCCGATGGAACCACCAGCGCCGGTTACCAGGACCACCTGATTCTTGATGCAGCGTTCGAACAAATCTTGCCGAGGCGGTACGGCATCACGCCCGAGAAGGTCGGCGATATCGACTTCCTGAAGATCTTCGACCTTTACCCGCCCACTGGCAAGATCCATGAAGCCGGGAATGCTGCGTACATGGAGCGCGTAGGGCTCCAGCGCCTCGAGTATCTCTCGCCTGCGCGCGCGAGGAACCGAGGGCATTGCCAGCAAAACCTCTGTCACCCCCGTTTCATCGATCATCTGCTGAATATGCTTGGACGAGTAGACGCGCAGGCCCGCAATCGTGCGAGTGGCAATACCGGAATCATCATCAATGAATGCAGCCGGACGCATCGCCTTGCCCAAACGTAAAGCGGCTACCAGCTGATTACCCGCCGCCCCGGCTCCGTATATGGCAACCTTGGAAGTGCCGGATTCGATATCACGGCGGCGAGCAGTTGGCTCGAACCAATTCCCTACAAAGAACTGGCGCATGAACAAGCGCAAACCGCCCAACAGCAGCAGGCTCAGCCACCAATAATTAAAAACCATGGACCTTGGAACGAGGGCCGTCGGCCCGCGATACCAATACACCGCCAGAGACAGCACCAACGCAGACAGGGTCACCGCCTTGGCTATCGTTACAAGGGCATCATTACCCACGTAACGCATTACCGCACGATACATCCCCAGCCTGATGAAAATTGGAAGTGCAATAACAGGCGCCAGCAAAAACAGCCAGCCATGACCCGAAAAAGGTCTGGCAGCATCCCACTCCCCCATACGAACGGCAAATGACAGCCACAGCGCGAGCCAAATAAGCACTACGTCAACAGCCAGTTGAAGCGCCCGCTTTTGCCGACGAGACAAATGCAAAAGGCATTGGCGTAATAACTCTATTCGTCGACGAATCATCTCAACACCTCAATCCTTGGCAATCAGAGCCTGGCCAGGCTCGATAACTAAACCCGGCTCGATAACGACACCATATCCAGCACTGCAACCTGCCTGAAGCCAAGCAGCCGCGCCGACTGCGACTCCGCCGGCCAGACAGACACCTACACCAAGATGCGCATAGTCGCCCAAAGTCACATCATGGTCGGCCACCGCTCCCGCGTTAATGATCACCCCTTGTCCCAGCCGAGCCTCAGCGCCCACGACTGCCAGTGACATGATGGCTGAACCAGAGCCGATTGAAGCTGAAGCACTTACGCAAGCACGAGGGTGAACGACGCTGACCAACGGAAGGCCAGAGGCGGTAATCTTTTCTTGCCAGGCACGACGCAAGCCATTATTCCCAACTGCCGCAATAGCTCCGTCAGTCGCCCCTGCTTTTTCAGCCAAATGACTCAGGTCACCGACCACCGGCAGGCCACAAACAACCTTCAACTCAGGCCATCTGTCGTCGAGGAAAACTACTTGCTGCCACTCACCAGAAAGTAACGCAGCCTCCGCGACGGCCTTGCCGTGGCCACCCGCTCCAAGTACTAGCAATTTCCGTAACTGGCTCATCTACGCTCCAACTCGCCAGCACGAAACTTGATAGCCAGTGCTATCAGAGGCACATAAGCCAACAATAGTCCGAGCAAACCATCGCCGCCTTGCGCTACCCAAATAGCCACCGGCAACAGCCAGCAGAGATTGATCGCGGCGACCGCCAGAGTAACCGGCAAATGGCGACCGAACTGACGCGAAGCGTATTGATACGCATGGCTTCGATGAGCTTCATAAACCTTGTCTCCGCGCAGTAAACGCCGAAGTAGAGTAAAGGTCGCGTCCACCACGAAAACACCCAACAAGATCAGCCAACCCCAAAGCAAGGACTGATCGATCCACGCCGCCTGCAAGGAAAGAACGCCAAGCACGACACCTAGAAAGCCGCTACCCGCATCGCCCATGAAAATCCGCGCCGGTGGGAAATTCCAGTAAAGAAATCCCACCACAGCAAACGACAGCAGCAGCGGCAGCACTGCTGCCTCGGCATGCCCCTGGAGGGCATATAACAGAGCGCCTCCTACACAAACACAGATAGCTTCGATACTGGCAATGCCATCGATTCCATCCATGAAGTTGTAAAGGTTGAGTAACCAAACCAGATACAAAGAAGCCAGCACATAACCCAACCAACCAAAGTCGACTGAGTGGCCAAGTATTGCGACCGGCGGCAGCCCACCGAGCCAGAACAGTGCCCAAGCAGCAGCAGCGAAATGCCCGAGCAAGCGCCAGCGAGCGGCAATGTGCCCGTGGTCATCCAGGAATCCAAGCAATGCAATGGCCAAGCCGGAGCCCAGTAGCGAGTAGTAAATCTCAGTGGGGAGATCCAGACCTGCAGCGAATGCCACGCACAACCCCAGGAGGAAGGCCACAACAATGGCGACGCCTCCTCCACGAGGTGTTGGTTGACTATGCGAGCTACGCGCGTTGGGTATATCCATCAGGCTGCGGGCCAGCGCATAGCGTCGCAGCAACGCTGTCAGCCCCCAGGCCAAGACAGCAGTGACCACCATCAGAACCATAACTTTCATTTAGATATTTCTTTCAGATAATGCGCAGCAGTCTTGGCCAAAGCCTGATCAACGGTAAGTGGTGGAGTCCACCCCAGTCGTTCGCGCGTCTTGTCCATGCTGATCTGTAACGAACCACACAGACGCTGATTAAGCTGACGACGCCCCAGCAAGATCGCAGCCCGCTCAATCAACGCCTGCGGCACTGGCAAGAGCCACGCGGAGCGCCCAAGAGCGGCGCTCAGACGTCGCAGCAACTCGGTGGTAGAGAGATCCTCGCCGTCGCAGACCAGAAAACGCTGCCCGCTGGCCGCCGGATGGGTAAGGCACACCACCAGCAAGTCCACCAGGTTATCCAATGCAACCAGACTGCGGCGGTTGTCTATGGCACCGAACGGCAACGGCACACCCCGTTGCAGCCAGCGCATCATGCTCAAGAAGTTGGCCTTGACCCCAGGGCCATAGATCAAGGGCGGACGGACGATGACCACCTCCAGCCCTGTTTCATCAGCAAGAGCCAGCAACTCGTCCTCAGCCTCTCGTTTTGAGATGCCGTAAGGGTCCGTCGCATTCGAAACATCATCGGCCCTGTAAGCCTGCCCTGGGAGAGTCTGCTCACCGTTGACCTTGATCGAGCTGACGAAGACGAAACGCCGCACGCCCGCTGCCACAGCCTGATGCGCCAGGCGTAGCGTGCCCTCGACGTTGTCTCGACGAAACTCCGCCAGTGGATCGGCAGCCTGTTCATGCATCACGTGCACCCGCGCTGCACAGTGAATGACTGCATCGACGTCCGCGAGCGCCTGCGACCAGTCGGCCTCCGCCTCCAACGACGGAGCCAGGCAGTACTCCACCCCGACAAGTGGGGCAACCGGTGCATTGCGCTGGGCGCAGCGCAACCGATGCACGCCATCGGCCAGCAAGCGCGCCTGTACGCCACGGCCGACGAAGCCGCTGGCGCCAGTCAGCAGAACACGCATGTTCAGTCCTTGCGCCAGACGGTACGGTTCACGTAGTCGGTGTAACTGAGCACCACCCGCACCACTTGCAGCGACACTGGACCGCCGTCGTAGTCGGGTACCAGCGGAATCACCCGCTCGCCGGCACGGTGCTGGCTGGTGATGACCCTGACCGCAGCCAGCACCGAATCCTTCTTCAGCCCGCTCATGATCAGCGTGCCCTGGTCCATGCCCTCGGGCCGTTCATGGGCATTGCGCAGCGTTACCGCCGGCAGGTTGAGCAACGAGGCTTCCTCGGTGATGGTGCCGCTGTCGGAGAGCACGCAGAAGGCGTTCATCTGCAGCTTGATGTAATCGAGCAGACCGAATGGCTTGGAGAAGCGGATCAGTGGGTGATCCAGCGATTCGCCCAGCGCCTCCAGTCGCTTGCGAGTACGCGGATGGGTCGAGACAATCAGCGGGAAGCCATACTCGTCGGCCAGCGCTCGCAAGGTGGCAAGCAGATCGCGCAGGTTGTCCGGAGTGTCGACGTTCTCTTCACGGTGGGTGCTGACAATGAAGAACTTTCCGGCCTCGAGCCCCTCACGAGCCAGCACGTCGGAGGCCTCGATCTTCGGCCTGTAGTAATCCAGCACCTCATGCATGTGCGAGCCGGTCTTGATGATGGTCTCGGGGCGGATGCCCTCAGCGATCAAATAGCGACGGGCATGCTCGGTAAGCACCAGGTTGATGTCGGAGAGATGATCGAGCACCTTGCGGTTGAGCTCTTCCGGCACACGCTGATCAAAGCAGCGGTTGCCCGCCTCCATATGGAACACCGGAATCTTGCGGCGCTTCGCGGCGATCACCGCCAGGCACGTATTGGTGTCGCCATAGAGCAGCAACGCATCAGGCTTTTCCAGTTCGAACACGGCGTCCGCCTTGGCAATCACCTCGGCGATGGTCTGTGCGGCAGTCTCGCCGGCGGCACCGAGAAAGTGATCGGGCTTGCGGATCTCCAGATCGTCAAAGAACACCTGGTTGAGCTCGTAGTCGTAATTCTGCCCCGAGTGCACCAGCACGTGGTTGACCTGGCGGTCAATCTCGGCAATCACCCGGCTCATCTTGATCAGTTCCGGGCGGGTCCCGACCAGTGTCATGACCTTAAGCATCGAGCTGCTCCTTGATGTAATCGAGCTTGAGCAAGAGCTCCTTGATGCCGGGTACGTCCAGACGATGGGTATTGTGCGAGGTGTAGTCGTCCAGCTCGGAGATCCTCTCCTCACCCTCGACGAAGTACTTCTTGTAGTTCAGATCGCGGTTATCGGCCGGAATACGGTAGTAACGCCCCATATCCTCGGCCTTGGCCATTTCCTCGCGCGATACCAGCGACTCATAGAGCTTCTCGCCATGCCGAGTACCGATGACTCGCACCGGATTGTCATGACCGAAGAGTTCCTTGAGCGCCTGGGCCAAATCTCCGACGGTTGAGGCAGGTGCCTTTTGCACGAACAAATCGCCTTGTTCGCCATGCTCGAAGGCATGCAGCACCAGATCGACCGAATCCTCCAGCGACATCAGAAAACGGGTCATCTGCGGGTCGGTCACGGTCAGCGGCTCGCCGCTGCGCAGTTGGTCGATGAACAGAGGGATCACCGAGCCGCGCGAGGCCATCACGTTGCCGTAGCGCGTGGCACAGACCACGGTGCCGCCCTCGGGAATCATCCGCGACTTGGCGACCATCAGTTTCTCGGCCATGGCCTTTGAGATACCCATGGCGTTGATCGGGTACACCGCCTTGTCGGTCGAGAGCACCACGACGCGCTTTACGCCGCTGGCGATGGCGGCATTGAGCACATTCTCGGTACCGTTGACGTTGGTGCGCACTGCTTCCATCGGGTAGAACTCGCAGGAAGGCACCTGCTTGAGGGCCGCCGCGTGAAAGATGTAATCAACACCGACCATGGCCTGCTTCAGGCTGTCGTAGTCGCGAACATCACCGATGTAGAACTTGACCTTGTCATTGGCCAGGGCAATGCGCATGTCCTCCTGCTTCTTCTCGTCGCGGGAGAAGATGCGGATCTCACGCACATTGGTATCGAGGAAACGCCGCAACACCGTATGCCCAAAGGAACCGGTGCCACCGGTGATCATCAATACCTTGTCATCAAACATAAAACTTTCCAGGCCACGGGCGCAGGCTTGTGCATGCGCGACTATTTATAGTGTAGTAAGGCCCCACCCTACGGGAGCGGGGCTGATGCGAGGGAGACAATCGTCGCCCAACGCCCTTGTTACCGTTGCTCGTGCATCCGACGAATCAGCTCGGGCCAGGCCGGCGCTGCATAGCCGGTGGCATCTCGAAACCGTGCACCATCGAGCGAGCGGTCTATCACCAATGCATCATCTGGACGAATCTCGATCGCCTTGCCGTACTGCGCGGCCACCAAGCTGAGCAAACGGAACTTGTCGATCGGCTCCGCGGCGACATGATACAGACCATTGAGCTGCGGGTGCGCAATCACGAAATCCTTCATCACCCGCGCCAGCTCCACCGTTGGCAGGCCAGAAAAGATTGCCTTGGTGAAGCCCCTGACACTGTTCTGCTGTGAAAGAAACCAGTCCACCAACGCATGGTTCGAGCCCAGCTCATGGCCGATGATCGATGTGCGCAAGGTGATCGCATGCGCCTGCTCGTGTAGCTCGCCGATGTACTTGGACTTGCCGTAGAGGTCTTCCGCATCCGACAGGTCAGTCTCTCGGTACAACCCCTTGCGCCCGGAGAATACGCAGTCGGTACTGACATGGATCAGCCTCGCCCCACTCAGCTCGCATAGCCGCGCGAGGCGGTGCGGCAGCATGGCGTTAATCGGCAGTGCAGTGAGAGGGTCATTGGCATCGGCCAGCTGCTTGATCAGGCCGACGCAGTTGATCACCACGTCCGGCTTCACCCGGACCATGACGGAGGTCAACGCATCCTGGTCCAGCACATCAACGCCACAGAGCAAGCGCGCATGGCTGTTCTGCGGAAAGTGGCGCAGGGCCGCAGTACTGCGCAGCGTGCCCCAGGCCTGGTAAGCCGCATCGGCAGAAAAAACGCGAAAAACGGCATTGCCGAGCATACCGGTGACACCTAGGACCAGAACCTTCATATCATTCACAACCTTTTCTGGAAGGCGTTCCCGCCAAATACTTCACCAAGTTTTCGACCTGCAGCTCCATCTCAAAATTGGCATCAAAGTAAGCCTTGCCGGACTGGCCCATGGCAATACGCTCTGCGTCACCCATCTCTTTGATACGCTGAATGTTAGCTACCAGCGGCAACACCTGTTCGGCCGGCGAGGCGAGGCCTGCGCGCGCCTCGCAGACCACTCGAGCCCCCTCGCCATTCATGCAGGCGATGATCGGTCGGCCAGCGGCCAGGTAAGCCTGGATTTTACTGGGGATGGTCTGTGCAAAAGCCGGTTCGTTGTTCAGCGATACCAGCAGGGCCGAAGCACGCTCGAAGATCTGTGGCATCGCCTCCATTGGGAAACGTCCCGGCAGTAACAGATTATCCAGGCCGTGCGCCTGCTGCTGCGCCTTGAGCCAGGACAGGCGGCTACCGCTGCCCACCAGAACCAGACGAATATGCGGATCATCTCGCATATGAACCGCCGCCTGCACGATGGTTTCCAGCGCCTGTGCCGTCCCCAGGTTACCGGCGAAAACAACGCAGAAATATTTCTCGAGCAACTCAAGCAACTCGCTCGGCACGGGCACCACAGCCTTTGAACTGCTTATATCCATGGAGTTGGGGTAGTACTGAATCTTCGCACGGTCAGCGTAGTACGCCACCGGTTCGACGAAAGCCCGTGACTGCACGAGTAACGTGTCGCACTGATGGTAGATGCCGCGCACCATCCAGCCTACTGCGCGCAGCAGGTAAGGGTTTCGCACAAAGCCTGTGGCTGAGAGGCTCTCAGGCCAGAGGTCCTGCACCCACAGAGCCAGTTTCGCCCTCTTCAACCATTTGAGCAGAATCGCCGGGATCGCCTGGGTGATAGGTGATGGGGCGAACACCAGGATGGCGTCGAACTTGCGACCACGCAGCATCCAGGGCAGGCACAGCAGACCGCTGAATACAAAGGACAGGTAATTGAGGATCAGATTCTTCGCGCCCCCCTGACCACGCGGCCACAGCGGCACCCGCAGCACCTCGATACGCCCCAGGTAGCGTTCGCGCTGGGTACCCGCAGCACGGTAACCATCGAAGACCTTGCCGTCGGGATAGTTGGGTTTTCCGGTGGCCACTATCACCTCGTGGCCCTGCTCGTCGAGCGTACGCACGATGTCGTTGATGATGAAGCTTTCCGGCCAGAAGTACTGAGTAAGGACCAAGATTTTCATACATCAAACAAAGCCACTTTCTTCTCGTCCACTAAGCAGATTCTCAATAATTTCCAGGTAACTCTGCGCCCGTCCTTGGGCGCTAGAAAAGCCAGCAGCATGCTCCTGGGCCGCTAGCAGCCTCGCCGCACGGGTCTGTGAATCCAGCGCAAAATAGGCTGCAATAACACGAGCCATATCATTTACATCATGAGGATCAAAATAGCTGACAAGATCACCGCAAACATCCCGAATAAATTCTCGATCAGAAGCAAATACTGGCTTAGCCATCACCATGGCCTCAAGGGGGGTGGCGGAGAAGCACTCGACAAGACTTGGAAAAATAACCGCATCCACGTTCTGATAAAAAGATGGGCACTCCGAAACATCAAGCACTCCGACATTATTTATCTCAGATCTGAATAACTCAGAGCGGGCCTGCCACTCAGCATCACTAAAGGTTACGTAGAACTCGACATCCAATTGATAGCGCTCTCGAAGCGTTCGCCTGATATCAGGCAACCCTCCTAGATTTTTATGCATATAGTCTCGCCCTACATAACCTATGCGAAGTGCTGATGAGGCCGCTATCTCTCGCCGTAGCGGCGACCATTTAGTCGAGTCAAAATAAAGCGAGGAAATACAGTTCGACACCACATTGATCTTATGGCTAGCTGAAATTCCTTGCGAGACCAGTCCATTTTTAACATGTGTCGCCTCAACGATCAGTCGATCGGCGCGCCGAAAAAAAAGAGATTGCAGAAAATATTTAAAACGAAATTTGTAACGACTCAAGAAGGACGCGTTTAGGGCAGCCTCATTCTCTGGATAGATGATCCATGCCTGAGCAAAACCGACAACACTGCAAAACGGTTGAAATAAAAAGTAAGCTGGGCCAAATATTGTGAATACGAGATCATAACCGCTAAATTTCCCTTGCCACGAAGCCTTGATTGATGAAAGCCCGTAGGTATTAAAGACCTCATAGCTCGCAAAATAAGATGTATTGCAACCGACTCGGATGAGATTTCCATCAACCTCGTCCGAAACCAGTAGCGAAACATTCTGCGCTCGTTCCTCCATTCGAGAGAGTTCGTCAATAAAGGACGTCGCGACCTGAACTCCTCCGCCAACGTGAAGATTGCTAGCGTTCAATAGCCACTTCAAGCCCCCCCCAGACGACGTAAGACTTTCGGCACGTCGCAGAAAAGCTGAAAAATAGTCAGAGAATCGCTCTACCGTATGGGTATCACGTATCAACCTGCTCGCCTGTGTGCCATTGAATTGCTCAGCTTGCACGCGCGACAACGCGACCACCAACTGATTAGCAAGGGCCTCGGGATGTGCTGGGACGCGGTAGCCTATCTCGTCGGATACAATACGGTATGTTTCACCCACATCAGTTGCAATCACCAGCGCACCGCAAGATATAGCTTCCAGCAAAGATTGCGATGGATAATTTTCCTTCTCTTGCAAAGAAAGAAAAACTTTGGTTCTGGATAATATTTCAAATGGATTGGAAGCGTAACCAAACTCGAAATTCAATCCAGGAAGCGCCTGAATACGATCACGCACATAGCTGTGCATAGGCCCAGCCCCAAAGACACCGATCTTCGCAATAGCATCAGCACCATACCGCTTATGAAAAATTGCAAGAGCGTCAAAAAAAAGCTCAATCCCTTTACCAGAACACAAGCGGCTCATCAGAACGATATCAAAATCCTTGCGCACTGCGATTTGCGACTTCGAATAATCTGTAAAGGAACAGGGAGAAACCTCTATTGATGGCGCTCCATTAAAAAGCGCTCGGACATTGCTGGCTATCCCTTCCGACAGGCAGTCCAGCCTTGATGCAAAAAAAATACTACGTCTCCAAACAAACCAGCTGTATCGAGTAAAGCTCTCTCTCGTCGATCGTGTTGAATCCACAACAGATAACGAATACCCAACAGGTAACACCCTCCCTAGAAAGGAATGGACAAGAGAGAGATAGGATGGATCTACAGGATAATGCAAGTGCTTGCAGCCGCTGACTGAAACATACCACCAAAGCTGCATAACAAAGGCGATCTTGCTGAAGGCAGTCAACCGCCCCCAAAAACGAAAATCCTCAATGACCACGGTATTTTCATGATCAAAGAGAATGCCAACCTCCTCAAGCGCTCTCTTACCGTGCGCATTGATGATCAGCCGCTCCTGCCCTCCTTGATCCCGCATCCTCCTGACGGTTCTGACAAAACGCCGCTCAGCCCCACCCGGAGAACCATAAAAATTGATCACCAATGCCGACATACTACCTTCGCCTTTCTTCAGCATTTCTTGAAAACGGTGCGATAAACTTTCATGCAAAAATTCCAGAGGCCTATTTCGGAGCCAAAGGCAGCGTGGTGTTGTTCCCGACGAGACAAATAGTTTTCCAGCATAGATTCCGACCACCCCATCTTTTTTAGAAAATACTGGCGATCCTCAGTAAGCGCCCGCTCGGATGGATATGGAATATTTTCAAGATCCTGCAATGCTGCCTCTCGTGACATTTGTCCAGACATGATCAATGTTGAAAAGTGTACACGTCTTTTGTCCACCGAAAATTTTTCTGGCAAAATGTACCCTTGATAGAAGCGCGTAAAAATGGATTCATAATGCTTATAGGGATAAGGCTTATATCCGAAACCTACTTTTAATGCCTGCATTGCCACTGCTTTATCATAGGGCATCAGGTCCAGCATCGACTCCCATCGAATTCTCTTAAGATAGGTAAAATAGATGTATCCCAGCGTTCCAAGCAGCGGAAATGTCCTTATTCGTACGGACGCACGGCGCGCCAAACTTAAAATATTTTTACGATCATACTTAAACCAGTTCCAACCCGCAGGAATTGCCATCCCTTCGGAACTCTGATTACTACCAGACAGAATATGCCGCACATTGTATTTGGCCGCCATTCTATAATTGACAGCCAACATAGCGTTATCGTAAAGCAGCTCAACATCGATGACGTCACTATCAAAAAAGGCCTGCATCAGCGCCTTGTATTCATTCCATTCGATGACGTGAGTATAAAGATCGACATTGAGCTTTTTCACCAAATTGGCAATATTGTTCTGCGCCAACTCGGAGTTCCAGCCATTATCCATGTGCACGGCAAGTGGACGAAGGCCGAGTTCGACCGCTTTTACCAATACCCAGGAACTATCCACCCCCCCGGAAACACCAACAATGCAGTCGTACTTCTTGCCTGCACCATCCGATTTGACCTGCTCGACATATTTCGACAAGCGCTCAGCCCGCTCTGCATCATCAATATTTATGATATGACCTGAACGCTGCATAAACTCGGTGCAATAGTTGCATACACCCCTTGCGTCAAACGTAATGTCTGCAGCGCTGACATCCATTACACAACGGGTACAGACCTGATATTCCCTAGCCATAACTACCTCAAAGACCTCTCAATATCTGCATATTCCGGATATGTAATCAACACAGCCCGGTGCGTACCCTGCATAACGAAAAAACTACCGGCCGCAACCGCAGATGCTCCTGCTTCAATAGCCTGTGCAAAATCAGACAACTTGCCTGCGCCACCCAGTGCGATAAGTGGAACATCAACCGACTCGGCGGCCATATGTATGAGACGCAAGTCATACCCTGCTTGCACTCCATCACGATCCACCGCATTGAGCAGAACCTCCCCGGCCCCTGCAGCGACCAACCCGGTCAATGTTTCCAACCAATCGCGGGTTACTATTCGTCCTGTCGCCGATGACCATAGCCGATAACGACCCAACCAGTCGCGCTTTACGTCAATGGACACAACGACACTTTGACTCCCGAAACGCTCGGCAATATCTGTCACGAGCCTCGGATTGGTTAGTGCGGACGTCTGGAGAACAATTTTTTCAACCCCAGCTGAAAAGATTCGTCGCGCTTGATCTACCGATGCGATGCCGCCGCCATAGCCCAGCGGCATAAAGCATTCGCCAGCAACCCCTTCGATTAGCTCGTAGTCGGGCTCCCGCCCCTTCCGGGTAGCATCTATATCCAGAAGAACCAGTTCATCCACTTCTTTTTCATTGAAGATACGGATGGCATTGATCGGATCACCGATATATTTGTGCTTGCTGAACTTCTGGGTTTTTACAAGCCCCCCCTCACGCAACAACAGCGCGGGTATCACACGGTGCTTAAGCACATCACACCTCTAGAAAGTTTCGAAAGAGTTCCATACCAAATCTATGGCTCTTTTCCGGGTGGAACTGGAATCCCCAGATATTTTCACGACGGAAAGCTGCTACAAATGTCTCGCCGTAGTCGCATTCCAGAAGAACGTCCGCGGGGTCTGCGCACTCCACCCGATAGGAATGCACGAAGTAAAAACGACGCGGCGTATGGATGACCGGTAACAAGCCATCCTCACGCACCTGCCTCACCTCATTCCATCCCATATGCGGCACCTTGAGCTTGGGATCGTCAGGGCGGAATCGACGGACGCGCGCATCCACCCAACCCAACCCTGGCTCTTGACCCTCCTCACTGCCGCAAGCGAGCAATTGCATACCCAAGCAGATACCCATGATTGGCACCTTACGCCCAAACACTGCGCGCTCAAGTGGCGCAATCCACTCACCACAACGCAAACTGGACATACCATGATCGAATGCGCCAACGCCCGGCAAAATCAGCTTTCCTGCTGAGTCCAGTTCTTCCGGCGAGGTAATTATCTGCGCGTCGCCACCCTCGTGCCGAATCATATTGACAACCGAGGCAAGATTGCCGCAGCCGTAGTCGATCACGGAAACATTCTTTTGAGCCACATTTTGTACCGATCAGTTAGATCACATAGAACATAACCTGCCAATACCTCAGGGCTATCAGCAGGATAGCTAGGCGAAAACGCTCGCAAAGACCCGACAGCATACCGAACTTGCCGCACATCAAGAAACGACAGGAAGCTTTCTTAGCGTTGGTTACGCCAAGGCATGCTCAAGGTAATTTCGGTAGTTTTCACGCCACCCAGCAGCCCAGACGTCCTCCTCGACAACACTCGGACGGCCTATGGCCGGGTCTATAATCGCTTCTGCGAACTCTTGAGCATCATGGAAGCATGCAAATGGATGCACCGGGTAGCCGAAACGCGCCTTTGGCGTTTCCCACAGAAGTACCTTCGGTACCCATCCGATTGCCTCAAACAACCCGGTCGAAACCTCCCCCGCTACGGCATAGGCATCGCCGAAAGCCTCATATATATCGCGATTGCAGTCGATGACCACACCACCCACTCTGCCATCCGGGAATCGCTGCCGCACGAGCGCCCGCTCCAAAGGATGAGGCCTCAAGACAACCCTGTAGTGCTCCGGAAGCAACGAATCCAACTCCCGCGCCAAAGCAAGATAAAGCTGAAATTCGATGCCATCCCCTAGAATAAGAATGTCCTTTTTTTCTACAGATCCGTTGAAGGAATGCTTTTGCTCGCTGTAATGCGGGTGGCCAATGACCCATTTGCGGACCGGCGCATTAATCTGATCATTCCACCACCGGCCATAGCCGAGGAAATCATCTGGCAAATAGCTGCGGTAAAGCTCACTCTTACGCCACAAGGCCGCATAGCGATAAGCATCGTGGCCGCCAGACACCATACCGTGCTGCGGCTCGGCAACGCGGACTCCCATCTCATGAGCGATATGATTGAGCACGCCATGATCGCTATAGCAGCCCTCTTCAAGTAGAAGCAGACGAGGCTTGAATCTTTCCAGCATCTTACGATACGCAACTTGTGTCGCCGGCAAACGCGCAATCTTCCTGGCTGCTACCCCTACCAGCATTTGCATTTTCGATTCAGAAATATCCAACCCATGCAAATTTTTGGCTCTGCGACGAACATGCTCAAGAAGCTCGGACGCAAGCCTGAGATGCCTACCTCGCACTGATAGCCGGCCAGCGAGAAGCAGCGCCACTTGCCAAGGCGACCAATAAATTACGTTTTCATTCCAGCGGGGTTCGGGAAGATGCCAGCCCACCAACCCCTCAACTGTCATAGTGCCGCTAGGCGATGCGTCTGCCAGATAATCGGTAATTCGGTTGAACCAACGGCCTTGGCGCTGAAAATGGCCTCCACCGCTGGCAAATATCAAAACCTCGCCTCTCGTCCGGCCTCGGTGAATATTATGCAACAGCGTCTTGGGTAGCACTGTCAGTAACTGTCGATACGGTAACGATGGCAAGGGTGTTAATAATGAGGCGTGCTGATAGTAAAGATCAGAGATCAATTGCCGGAAGAACTGCGTTCGCACAAGCGGCCATAACAAATAACCGGTGCAAGCGCAGCGAAACTCCAGAAGAGCCGGATCATTCTCGATATCAAGTAAATCATCAAGACTTAGCAATTTCATCTCCAACAAAAAAGCACAAAGAACCCTAACAATTTATAATTTTTTTAAAGAAAAGAGAGAGAACCAAGGCAGCGGATAAACTCGGTAAGCGATATACCACGCCCCAACAAAGAAAAGAATCTGGACGAACAAATAGCTCCATGCAGCACCAAGCGTTCCCACCTCACCAACCAAAAAAACAGAAACTCCAACGTTCACAAAACCCACAATAATAGTTAGCCTGGACAGATACCCGGTCCGCTCAGAAAGAAAAATAAATCCAGCGACTACATAATACATACCTACAAATGCGTTACCAAATCCTATCAATCTAGCAACAGCCAGTGAGTCATCATACCCCTCCCCAACAAAAAACGGATAAATATATGGCAAAAGCACTACATAAATTACAGCTAAGCACAAAAATAAAACAAAAACCGCCACACACTGACGCGCAACCCTCAAACGAGAATATTCGTCCGCTGAGCGTAACTCTTCATACAGGTGTGGAACAAAAGCTTTTGAGAAAGCATCCGCCAAGACGCCGACAAGCATTCCTATTTGCGCCCCCACCGCATAAGCCCCAGTTGAAGCCGCCCCTAACATTGACATCAGAATAAACCTATCACTCATTGATAACATAATCCCCCCTAGAGAATGAGGGATCAACGGGATACCAAAGCGCAAGGAGGCCCTAACGTAATCAAGACTTAGTTTCCATGTAATCCTCTGCCCACGCTGCAGACTTATTAAAGCCAACACACCAAAAATAAAAACTGCCGTGGCGATACCTAAACCACGACCCTCCCACCCAAGACCTAACACTAGAATTAAATATAGTGAAAGACTCAAATTAAGCAGCGTTTGAGTTATCTGAAAAAAGCCATAGCGCAAAGCCTTCCCTTCCACCTGCCACATTACCAAGCGGATATTAATGATAGTCTGTGCAGCAGAACCCAGCACAGCCGCCAGCAGCCATGCCACGGGCAGGTTTACGCCGTTCGATAGTGGAGCGGAGAACAGCCACACAACAAGCAGAGCAAGAGATGTGCTTGCTGCCAGAACACTCAGACAAGTACCTACAAACCGTGGGTGATCAGTATCGATCGAAAAATAACGAACACTTACAGCGCCGTGCAAACTAAGGCCAGTAACCGCTGCCAAGGCGCTCATCAAGGTGGTAAACATCGCTACCACCCCATATTCAGCAGGGGAAAGAACCCGAGTCAAAACAGGCAGTAGAAAAAAAGGGATTGCGCTATTTATTACATTTGCCGAAGCATATGTAGCAACGGATCGAAATAATTTTTTGACTGCACTCATATTTTACCCAGCGTACTGGCAAAAACCAAAAGCAAAATTTTGACGAAGAAAAAGCCTCACTGGATAAAAAACACCACCTTAAGCCCTTGACATAACCCCTAAACAAGATAACTAGCACATCCAAAAATAAAAATCAGAAATTCCAAATTACATCACTGCATTTATCTTCATGTTGATTTATTAAGCTCAGCATCAATCCGCTCCAAATCTTCAATCACATCAATATCAATGGAACGACAGCGCGGCATACAATAAGCAACCGTGTCATTTGACATAAAACCACGAACCTGCGCGAACCACTGGACATCCGCAACATATATGGCCCCATTAAGGACATATACTGGCGGAAGTTCTTGTCGGCGTAAGTAGCCGTTATTTATAACAGGCACCATTGCCCCTTCCCCTTGCAAGGTATACATCCAGTATGGGCTTTCCTCAGCCTCACAAACACTGACACAGGCAGGTGCTTTTTTATCGATGCAGATTTTTATAGCAGAATCGATATCTTCGGCGCTACGCAACGGAGATGTCGGTTGCAGTAACACAATATAATCATAACCTGGGATACGCTGTAGGCAGTCTGCAACGACATCTGCACTACTCGCAGCATCACCAGAAAGCCGGGAATCTCGCTTGAATGGAACTTCGCATCCTAGCAAACGTGCAACTTGGCTAATCTCATCGTCATCGCTCGACAGCACAACTCTATCCAACAGCTTGGACTGTTTTGCGGCATCAATGGTCCAAGCAATAAGAGGCTTTCCGCCGACATCAATAATGTTCTTTCTTGGAATCCCTTTGGAACCGCCTCGGGCAGTTATAAGTCCCAGTATTTTTTTCCCCTGGTACATTCCTCAACCCCACTCTCGCTGAGCACGCTCGTACTCATCTATACGGCCAATATCCAGCCAATACTCACGCAGCGGATAAGCAGCAGCCTTATCACCTTCCTGCCTCAACAAATGGAACAAGCTTGGCATATCAAAGAAGGTATCAGCAGGAATACGGGGTAGCACCTCGCATGACAGCACGTAGATGCCGCCATTAACAAAAAATCGATGAACAGGTTTTTCCTGAATATCGGTAATTGTTACACCCTCGACGTTGACGACTCCGTAAGGCACCTGAAAGTCATATTCGCGCACAGCCATCGTAGCAGTAGCACGATGTTCTTCATGGAAATCAAGCATTGCAGAAAAATTGGCTTTGGTAATTAAGTCGCCATTCATTACAAATAGCGGAGCCGTTGGCTTTTCAGGCAAAAGGGACAACGCCCCCGCGGTTCCTAATCGCTCTCGCTCATGTAGATATTCAATCTGTGCTCCCCAGCGCTCACCGTTGCCAAAATACGCTTTGATCATTTCGGCCTTGTAATTGACCGAAATGAAAAAACGACGAAAACCCTGTTCTAAAAATCCCTCAAGAATGCTTTCAAGAATTGGCTTCCCACCCACCGTCAACAAGGGCTTGGGGCAATTATCTGTTAGAGGTCGCAAACGTTCCCCCAACCCCCCGGCCATCAGAACCACCCAGTTGTCACGAGGGACCACTCCTAAGAAGTCATCAATTGTTGCAAGACCGGCCAATCGTCCCTGTTCATCGATAAGAGGAAGATGGTGAAAGGCAAAACGTCGCATCATCGCTAATATTTCAGCACGCGGCGTTACCATCGATCCTGTTTTCGGCGTCGTATTCATGACCGGTGCAACAGGACCATCCAATTCCTTTCCATTGAGGATGGCGCGACGTACGTCTCCGTCAGTCAACAACCCAACGAGGCGCATATCCTCATCGGCTACCAAGGCCATTTGGGTGCCTGCGTTATCGATGCGCCGAATGGCTTCTCGCAGAGATACCTCAGGCGAAACCACTATGTCTTTCCAGTTCTTCATGATCTACTCACGCGGACGGCCGGGTTGCCCACCACGGTTACACCTGTTTCCACAGTGCGCACCACGACAGCTCCAGCCCCCACTACAGCATCCTTTTTCACCGTAACGCCCGGAAGCACAACGGCACCAGCACCTATAAACGCACCCGCTTCGATCCGGACATCGCCACATACGGTGGCGCCAGGCCCGATGAAGGCGTGCTCTCCAATCTCACAATCATGATCGATACGCGCGCCAGTGTTCACAATGACACCAGTAGCGAGACGGCAACCGGGCTGAATAATGACGCCGGCCATAACCTGTACCCCCTCGTCCATCGCAACCTGCGCAGCTATCACTGCCGACGGATGGATAAGCGAAATGAATCTGTATCCTCGCCCGACGAAATGGCGATGAACCCGTGCCCTTACCGATTGACCGGGAATCACACCGATACCATTGACTAGCAGAACCGTTTCACAGCCAAGGCGAAGAACATCCTCGTCGCCACCGAGCACCTCGACCCCCAGCCAACGACTACCTCGCACCAACTCAGGTGCAGATACGCCAGCTAGTGCATACACGCTCAACTCGATTACATCGAGCACTACGTGTGCATGCCCCCCCGCGCCGAGCAATACAACCGGGAGTGCGCTCACGCAGGATCACCAGCTTCGTGATCGCGCTCGGCCAACTTGCCGACTAGATCCCATGCGTGCATCGGCGAAACGCCGGAGCCGCAACGAGCGCTGGCCAGGTCCTGAGCCTGGATCTGCTGCCCTTTACCTACCGGGCGGGCGAACACTAGGTTCTGACGGGCAGCCTTGCGAGTATCCCATTCGCTGACTTGGGGCACTTTTGCCGCGAGGCCCATCATTTGTTCCACCAGTCGAATCTGATCGATCATTTCCTTGAGTTCATCCGGCGCCAACGATGCCGAATGATCTGGCCCTGGCAATGCACGATCCAAGGTAAAGTGCTTCTCCACGATGCAGGCATTGCGAGCCACTGCTGCGACGGAAGCCAAGGCGCCCTCTGTATGATCCGAATACCCCACCGGCAGCCCAAATGTGTTCTTCAGCACATCCATCGCTCGCAAATTGACCTCTACCGGCTGCGCTGGGTACTGCGAGGTGCAATGCAGCAAGGCTACTCGCTGCATCACCCGCTCTCGTGCCTCGGGGCGAACCCAATTGAGCCAAACCTCTTCGAGACTTTGGGGCGATGTATTGAATTCCAGGCCATGTGCCAGCACCGCTAGCGCCTGGTCAATTTCGCCAAGGGTCGCCATGCCGGTTGAGAGAATCATCGGACGCCCGCCCTGCGCGATATTCCACAACAGCGGGCCATTGGTTATTTCACCAGAAGGGATCTTGTAGACAGGAAGCTCGAGCTGATCAAGAAACGCGAGGCTTTCATGGTCGAAAGCGGTCGACAGGAAATCCAATCCCAACTCACGGGCGCGCGCCTGCAGCGGGTAATGCCAGGAGTGTGGCAACTCAAGTTTGAGCAGCATTTCCAGCTGGCTGTCCTCTTCACCCGTATTGCGCTTTTGATAAGCAGCCTTCGGGGCGCTGGAAGACGCTAATAGGCGAGCGTTGAAGGTTTGGAACTTGACGGCGTCGGCACCGGCCTGGGCTGCGGCATCGACCAACGCCATAGCCTTGTCATAGTCACCGTTATGGTTTACGCCTGCCTCGGCAATGATGTACACGCGGCCACGCTCGAAATAGTTCATTGCTCAAACCAGGTCATGAAAGGTTTTGGGAGTGGCGCCGCCAAACTGTTCCAGAACAGCCACGGTACGGGCAGATGCGCGCCCTTGCCCATAGGGGTTGGATACATGCCGGCAGCGTTCGGCGAAAACATCGTCAAGTGCGATCATTATTGCGTCACGGATCGAGTTGACTTGTGTCTTGCAATGCAATACGGATTCAGCCGCCAGACGCCCCTGCTGCCTGGCGCCAATGTTCACGCTCGGAATACCAAAAGCAGGAACCTCGATGATCCCGCTAGATGAGTTACCGACAACTACCGACGACAACGCCACGGCACTGAGGTAACGCTTGAAGCCCAGCGAAGGTATCGCCAGTACGCGCTTTGGATTAGCTACGGCATAGGATTCAAGGAGGGGAATGATCGCTCTGCCGCCATTGTCCGCGTTGGGATAAGTGAGAATGACCTGGTGTTGTGGAAATGAATCAAGCGCCGCCAGCAACTCCCGGAACTCAAGGGCAGAGTCGCTCTGCAAAGCAGTTTCCGGGTGATAGGTCACCACGAAGAATGGCTTGTCGAGGACGAAGTTGAGACTCTCGCCCAGCGCCTGGCGGCTCATACGGGGAGTACGCAGCATGTGATCCAGGCCAAATGCCCCAACATTGAACACCCTTTCGGGGGCCTCCCCCATCTGGATCACACGTTGGCGATAGGGCTCGGCAGCCACGAAGTGCAAATAGGACAGCTTGCTGATCGCGTGCCTGAAGGCATCGTCATAGGCGCCTTCGGTGATCTCTCCACCGTGCAGGTGCGCCACCGGAATGCGCATGACCGCCGCGACCTGCACGACGGCCAGCGCTTCAAAGCGGTCACCCAACACGACCAGCACATCCGGCGCCAGGCGCTCGAGCGCATCGGCGAAACCGAGCGTGCCAAGGCCCATGGACTTGGCCACTCCTACCGGTGTATCCGACGACAGCAGCATCTCGACCTTGGCATCGATATCGAAGCCATCGGCCACGATATCCTTCCAGGTTTCGCCAAACTCCGGCGACAAGTGCATACCGCTGACCAATACCTGCAGCTGCAAGGCAGCACTGGCCTGAATGTCCTTCATCAACCAGTACAACAGGCCATACTCGGCGCGAGTCGCCGTAAAGACCGCGACCTTTTGCGTCACGACAGATGCTCCGGCAGCACGCTACTCGGCAGGTTGACGATGCGATCGGCCAACCAGCGCGACTGCGCCAGCCCATCGTGTGGGCAATGGGCATACGCTGGCAGGTCGCACATCAGTTGCCAGATCGGCCGGGTCATCACATTGGCGGCGTTACTGGCCTGCAGCAGGCCATCACGCCGCTCACGGTCTGGGCAGATCACCGCATTGAGCCAGTAGTTCGAGCGACAGTGTTCAGGCTCCTGCACGAACATCAGCTCGCTGCCCTCCAGGTGCGCCGCGTAACGTGAGGCCAGCTCACGTTTAGAGACGATGAAGTGCTCCAATTGCTCGAGCTGGGCACACCCCAACGCGGCATTGAGGTTGGGCAGGCGATAGTTGAATCCAACTTCGTCATGCACATACTCGAACGGATGCGGACGCTTGGCCGTGGTCGTCAGGTGCTTGGCACGTGCACCCAGCGCTTCGTTGGTCAGGATCATGCCCCCGCCGCCGGTGGTGATGATCTTGTTGCCGTTGAAGCTCAGGGTACCCAACAGGCCGAACGAGCCGGTGTGCTTGCCGCGATAAAGGCTACCCAGGCTCTCTGCCGCATCTTCGACCAGTGGCAGATTCCATCGCTTGCATACGCGAACCAGACCGTCCAGATCAGCCGGGTGGCCAAAGGTGTGCATGGGCAGGCACGCGGCGATGCGGCGATCACCGTCCTTGCTTCGGCAGTTGCCATCCGCGTCGAGCCGGGCATGCGCTTGCAGCCAGGCCTCCAAAGCCGCTGGCGACATCCCCAGGGTGTGCCGATCGACATCGACGAACACCGGCTGTGCACCACAGTAGGCGATGGCATTGCAGGTGGCGACGAACGTCAGCGCCTGGGTGATGACCAGCTCATCGCGCTGTACGCCCGCCAGCAGCAGTGCCGCGTGCAAGGCCGCCGTCCCGTTGACAGTGGCCACCGCACGGGCAGCCCCCGTATACGCCGCAGCGTCCTTTTCAAAACGGTCGACGAAAGCACCCACACTGGAAACAAAGGTCGACGCGATGGTTTCCTGGACATAACCCGACTCCTGCCCCTTGAAAACCGGCGCATGCAGTGGGATGAAATCCTCGGTTCGGTACTGTTCGCGAACGAAGCGGACGAGGGCGTCAAACATGGTGATCACTCAGACGTTGTAGATATCGGCTTTGTATTTGCTCAGGTTGTCCGGGCGCACCATCCACTCGATGGTTTTCTCCAGACCTTCGCGAATACTGTAGGCCGGTTTAAAACCGGTCATGCCGTTGATCTTGCTGTTGTCACACCACAGGCGGAACACTTCCGACTTGCCCGGGCGCAAGCGCTGGTCGTCGATCAGGAATTCGACGTCGCTGCCCATGATGTCTTTGATCAGGTTCAGGGTGTCGCCAACCGATATCTCGAAGTTGGAGCCGATGTTGACGGTTTCGCCAATGGCTTGGTCGCATCGGGCCAGCTCGAGGAACCCACGGCAAGTATCGGCGACGTAGTTGAAGTCGCGGGTCGGGGACACATCGCCGAGCTTGATCTGCTTCGTGCCACTGGCGATCTGCGTGATGATGGTCGGAATCACCGCGCGCGCAGATTGCCGTGGGCCGTAGGTATTGAACGGCCGGGCAATGGTGACCGGCAGGTCGAAGGCATTGAAGAAGCTGATGGCCATCGCGTCAGCGCCGATTTTCGAGGCACTGTAGGGCGATTGCGCCTGCAGCGGGTGCTTCTCGTCGATCGGCACGTACTGAGCGGTGCCATACACCTCGCTGGTGGAGGTATGGATGACACGCTTGACCCCGTTTTCCTTGGCAGCCTGGCAGATGTTCAGGGTGCCCTTGACGTTGGTATCGACATAACTGTCGGGCGCAACGTAGGAATACGGAATGGCGATCAACGCGGCGAGGTGGAAGACCACATCGACATCGCGGGTGATGTGCTTGCAGAAGTGCGGATCGCGCACATCGCCGCTGACGACTTCGATCGCAGAACGACAGTCGACGTCTTCTAGCCAACCCCAGTTATTGAAGGAGTTGTATTGGGACAAGGCGCGGACCGAGTAGCCTTCACGCACCAGAAGTTCTGTGAGGTGGGAGCCGATAAAACCATCGGCGCCAGTAACTAATGCTTTCATGACGTTCCTATTTCGCTGATTCAGGCTTTCCAGATAGGCTTCTTGAGCGCCCAACCGCTGGAGGTCTGCTCCCACAGATGGGGTGTGCGGAATTCCTCGATCACTTCGAGGAAGCGATCCTGGGTGATCCCCATGTAATCCAGGCACTGCGGCTGGTAGATTTCCGGGAACTCGCCGTCGAAGCGCTTGATCAGGGCGATCGCCTCGTCGCGGGTAATGTCGCCGTTGCGGATTTCCTGGGCCGCGTCATACGTGGCACGACCGATACCGAACTTGGTATAGGTGGTGTAGTAATGCAGCCAGTCGATCATGTCGTCGAGGGAGCTGTATTTGCTGAAACTGCCCTCAGTGCGGAAGTCATTGGGCATGAAGTCCGTATTTTCCACCGAGAAATAATAGGTTTCCTGTGGGTGCCACTTGAGGTAGTAGCCCAGGTAGTGCACCTCGGTGCCAACCTTCTCGATCCGGTAGGGGTCGACCGGCAGATAGGCCTCGAGGTCTGCCAGGGTGAACTTGTACTCTTCCATCAGTTGCTGAGCGCTCACGCCGCCCAGGTACAGGTCCGCCATTTGGTTTTCTGCGGTGTAGTACTTCGGATCCCGGGTAGGCTTGTCATTATCCTGAATGGCATTGCCGTACTCGGCTTCGTTCTCACCGAAGATGACAAGCGGGATGTCCAGCAGTGCGGACATCTTAGGTGCCAGGTTCTTCTGACCGAGAATGAACGGCTGGAACGGGTGGCAGAGCTTCTCGAAGGCTAATCGCGTGAGGGTCCGATGGACCTTCTTGTTCTGATGGTAGGTGTAGTTGGCAAAGCCAGCGTTGATCCAAGCATCGAAATTGCGCCGACCGATATCAGTGTAGATGGCAGGCGGCCAGGTCACCAGGATAGGGTTCATGCCGTACTTATACTTGAGCACATGCGCGGCCATGACGCTGTCCTTGCCACCACTGCCCGGCACCACCACATCGTAGCGCCCGTCGGAACGACGGTGGCGATCGCACAGCGCCTTCAGTTCGCGCTCGCGATCCGACCAGTCGATACTTTTCTTTTTCTCCGCAAAATTGCAGGCATCACAAACACCATGCTCATCGAAGAAAATGGCTTTTTTGATTTCACCCGGCTTGTTCTTGAACTCGACCGTGGACGAAGGGCGCTGGTTGTTCATCGCGCACTTCTTGCAGAACTGGATATCCAATGGCAGGCCGTAGCGGCCGTAGAGTGCTTGATCAGTCATACCGGGCTCACAGCGACAGGTAATTTTGGAAAATCCGGATGCCGGCCTCGCGGCTCTTCTCCGGATGGAATTGCACACCGAACACATTATCGCGTTGTACTGCCGAGACGAATTGATGCCCGGCATATTCGGTCAGCGCAATGATATTGGTGTAGTTCTGTACTTCAAAGGTGTGCATGAAATACAAGGACTCGTCGCTGCCAAGGCCTTTGAGCAGAGGGGAATCACCTTGCACCGCGACGCGGTTGAACCCCATATGGGGCACGACGCCCTTGCATTGCATCGCGCGCACTTCACCTCGAATAAGGCCCAACCCCTGAGTTTCGCCATATTCGAAACCGACATCACAGAGGATCTGCATGCCCAGGCAGATGCCCAGCAGCGGACGACCGCCTGCAGCCCATTCACGTACCGCACCGGCCATGCCGGACGTGTTCAGCTCGGCCATACCGTCGGTAAAACTGCCCACGCCCGGCAAGACCAGCTTATCGACATTGACCAACTCATTCGGGGTCTTGATCACCCGTGGCTGCGCACCAGCCAACTCCAGAGCACGAACAATGCTGAAGGTATTACCTGCCGATCCGTAATCGACGACGCCTACACATTGGCTCACAGGGCCACCTCCACACCGTTTTCTTTCAGATGACGCTTGATCTGACCGATATCGGCCTGACCATAATGCAGCACCGATGCCACTGCGATCCCGCTGGGTCTGGCCTGTTTAGCGACATCCAGGATGTGGTCCAGGCTGCCTGCCCCGCTCGCCGCGACGACCGGGATACGCACGGCATCAACCACTGCACTGATCAACTCGACATCGAAGCCACGTCGACGACCATCGGTATCGACCGACTGGAGCAGAATCTCACCAACACCCCGCTCTTGCGCTTCCTTTACCCATTCCAGCAGGTCACGCCCCGAAGGGATGCGCCCGCAGTCGCTATAGCAAGTCCAGCCGCCCTGAGGTAACCGCTTGGCCTCCACGTTCAGCACGACCGACTGGCCACCGAACACACGTGCGGCGGCGTCGATGATCGCAGGCTCGCAGAGGGCACCGGTATTGATGACAACTTTGTCGGCGCCGTTATGGAACAGTCGGGTAAAGTCTTCGACCGTGCGCACACCGCCACCGACAGCAAAAGGCACCAGCAGGTTGCGAGCGGTTGCGGCAATTTGATCCAGCAGAATCTCGCGCCGGTAAAGGCTGGCCACGATATCCACGTAGAAGACTTCGTCAGCCCCTTGCTCGTAGTACGCGCGAGCCAATTCTTCGGGCAGACCGATCTTGCGCAATCCTTCGAAATGAACGGGTTTCACCACCTGAGGCGGCTTGACGTCCAGCTTTGCGATAACCCGCATACAGCACCTCAAACTTCCATAAATTATAAAAATCGAACCGTTCGCGCTGCATAGGCGGCGGCAATGGATCCGAACGATCGTTACCGACTGGCTGCCAGATGCGAAACGACCGTATTGACTTGGTCAGCGGTCAGATAAGGATGCATCGGCAAACTCATGACCCGGCTGGCGACAAGGTCACCAATGGGCAAGCGGGCCAGGTCATCGCTGACGGCCGGCTGGCGATTGAGCGGTATAGGGTAATGCACGGCGGTTGGCACACCCAAGGTTTTCAACGTTTCCTGCACCCGGTAGCGCTCTGCGACCTGGACAGTGTATTGCGCCCATGCACTGCTGTTATGCGCCTCGACGAAAGGGACAGCGATGCTAACCGCCTGCAACGCTTCGGCATACATGCCTGCCACACGCTGGCGCTGCGTCAACTCGGACTCGAACACCTCAAGTTTGGGCAACAGCACTGCCGCCTGCAGCGTATCCAGTCGGCTGTTCACTCCAACCCGCACATGGTGATAACGACGATCCTGGCCATGACGCGCGATCTGGCGCATTACTTTGGCCAACTCGTCATCGTTGGTGAAAATCGCTCCGCCATCGCCATAACAACCGAGAGGTTTGCTGGGGAAGAAACTGGTGCAGGCAATAGTGGTCAGGTTGCAGGAACGCTTGCCTTTGTAGGTAGCTCCGAAACTCTGCGCGGCATCCTCGATCACCGGGATACCGTATCTGGCAGCAATCGCATTGATCGCGTCGAAGTCCGCGCATTGACCATACAGCGAAACGGGAATGATCGCTTTGGTACGCGGCGTGATAGCGGCCTCGAGCAATTGCGGGTCGAGGTTGTAGGTGCGTGAATCGACGTCCACGTACACCGGCTTGGCCCCTAACAGGGCAACGGTCTCGGCAGTGGCGATGTAGGTGAAACCCGGGGTGATCACTTCATCGCCCGGACCGATGCCCAGCGCCATCTGCGCAATTTGCAACGCATCGGTGCCGTTGGCCACGCTGATGCAGTACTTGGCACCCACGAAGGCCGCCAGCCTCCCCTCCAACTCGGCCACTTCAGGGCCGAGAATGTACTGACCGTGGGCCAGCACCCTCTGGATGTTGGCATCGATCTTGTCTTTGATCAGAGCCTGCTGAGTCTTGAGGTCGATGAACTCGATCACTGGGCTTGCTCCTTGCTCAGGATATTGCCGCAGAGCACATAGCGCTCCCCGGAATGAATGCATGCTGCACTCCCCTCCCCGGTAAGCGGCAGATCCAGTTGCTCGCCATGCTCGCTCATCCAGCCTATATGACGGGCAGGAACACCTACCATCAGCGCATAGGCCGGAACGTCCCTGTTGACTACCGCACCTGCACCGATGAAGGCGAACTCGCCAATGGTGACGCCGCAGACGATGGTGCAGTTGGCCCCCAGTGTGGCGCCTTTCTTCACCAGTGTGTCACGGTATTCGCTCTTGCGTTCGATCAGCGATCGCGGGTTGTAGACGTTGGTGAATACCATGCTCGGGCCACAGAAGACGCCTTCCTCGAGCATGACGTTGTCATACACCGAGACGTTGTTCTGAATCTTGCAGTGATCGCCGATCAGCACCTTGTTGCCGACGAATACGTTCTGCCCCAGGGATACGCCTTTGCCGATCCGGGCGCCCGCGCATACGTGGACGAAATGCCAGACGCGCGAACCTTCGCCGATCTGTGCGCCCTCATCGACGATGGCGCTGGGATGCTGATAATGGCTCATAGGGTTCAACCCAGCAGGCGCGCAAGGAACGGGTGATCTTCACCGTTCTGAGCACGAGTAGCGGCCAGGGTGCGGATGGTCTCAACGGTTTCCACGCAGTGGCGAGCGTCCTCGATTCCATATCCATCGCCATTAAGAATGGCCTGGTAGCTGACAGTGTGCAGGTCAGTGAAGCCCTCGGAAAACTCGATCTCGACCCCATCACAGGTGATGGAGCGGTAAGTCGGTTTCTTGCCCTTTACCGCATCAGGCAGGTCGTTCGCATCGATGGAGAGGAACCAGCGAACGCGAGCATTCTCGTACTCCAGGTAGCCGGTAGCCTTGTAGTTATCGACGTAATGCACCACGTTGCGCTGCAGCGCGCCGAAGATGAAATGCAGCATGTCGAAGAAATGCACACCAATATTCGTGGCGACGCCAAAGGATTTGCGCGGATCGCCCTTCCAGCTCTCCATGTACCACTTGCCGCGACTGGTAATGTAGGTCAGCTCGACTTCGTGCTTGTGCGCTTTGTCGTCGGCGCTCACGCGCTTTTTCAGATCGATGATGGCTTGGTGATGCCTAAGCTGCAGAATGTTGTAGAGACGCTTGCCCGTTTCACGCTCTACCAGAGAAAGGTCATCGAGCAGTTCAGTGGTCGGCACCAGCGGCTTTTCACAGATGACGTCGCAACCTAGACGCAAGCCAGCCGTGATGTGCGGATGGTGCAGATAGTTCGGCGAGCAGATCGAGATGTAATCGAGGGTAGTCGACGGATCACGCTTTAGGCGCGAAGCATAATCATGGAACCGCTCGAACTCGGTGAAGAACTCGCTCTGCGGCGAGATGCTATCGATGATACCGACCGAGTCATTGATGTCATAAGCACAGACCAGCTGGTTACCGGTGTCCTTGATGGCGCGCATATGGCGTGGAGCGATATAGCCGGCAGCGCCGAGTAGAGCAAATCTTTTCATGTTTGTTTCTCGCGACGGAGGAGCAGGCCGGCATGCACAGCGCGCACGCCGACCTGCATACCAGAATCAGGCCTTGATGATGTTCGCGTGCGGAGTGCGATATTTGCCGCGAGTATCGACGATCAGCCGCGCCTGAGACCGGATTAGCTCGTAATCGAAGCGCTCATGATCGGTGGCCAAAACCACGGCGTCGAAGCTGGCGATGTTCTCGGCGGTCAGAGGCTCACTGCTCAGGTCGAAGTGATGCTCACGCATCTCCGGGAACGAAGGCACGTGCGGGTCGCTGTAGGCAACGATGCCGCCTTTGGCCTGAATGAGTTCCATGATTTCCACCGAGGGAGATTCACGCATATCGTCTACGTTCTTCTTGTAGGCAATACCCAACACCAGGACACGGCTGCCCTTGAGTGCCTGCCCACGATCATTCAATCCATCCATCAGCTTGCCGAGCACATACTCGGGCATGGCTTGGTTGACCTCGCCCGAAAGCTCGATAAAGCGGGTATGCAAGCCGTACTCACGCGCCTTCCAGGTCAGGTAGAACGGGTCGATCGGGATACAGTGCCCACCCAGGCCCGGTCCGGGATAGTACGGGGTGAATCCAAAGGGTTTGGTCGCAGCCGCATCGACCACCTCGAAGATATCGATACCCATGCGATCAGCGACCACTTTCATTTCATTGACCAAGCCGATATTCACCGCACGGTGAATGTTTTCCAGCAACTTGGTCATTTCTGCAGCTTTAGTTGAGCTAACCGGCACGACCTGGTCGATTGCCTGCTCATATAGGGCAATACCGACCTGCAGACAGGCAGGTGTATGACCACCAATTACCTTGGGGATGGTTCGGGTTTCGAAATCGGGGTTACCTGGGTCCTCGCGCTCTGGCGAATAAACCAGAAAAATACTCTCGCCGACCTTCAGGCCTGTCGACTCGACACGCGGCAGCAATTCTTCTTCAGTTGTGCCGGGATAAGTGGTGCTTTCCAACGAGACCACCTGCCCAGCACGGAGGTACGGTGTGATCGCGTCCGTCGTATTGATCACGAAACTCATGTCAGGCTCGCGATACTTGTTGAGTGGAGTCGGCACACAAAGAATCAATGCATCGCACTCACTGGCTCGGGCAAAGTCGCAGGTGGCCTCAAAACCGCTCGCACACGCCTTCGATATATGCTCACCGGCGATATGCTCGATGTAGCTCTGACCAGCATTGAGTTTGTCAACCTTGACAGTATTGATATCAATTCCAAGCACGCGAAAACCGATGGCGTTATAACGCAGCATCAACGGCAAGCCGACATAGCCGAGACCGACAATGCCTACCAATGCTTCCCGGCTTCTGAATTTATCGATATACGCCTGCAGCGAATCAGCCTTCACTATTACACTCCATCACAAACTTCACGAAATTACGATTTTTAGAGTCTTGTCAGCCGCGTCATAGCGCTGATGCAGAATCGATGCAAGCTGGTGCTTGGCTTCAAGCTCGCCATGCACGATACGAACCTCTGACGGCCAGTGCGTCACTCTGGTAACAAAGCTAGCCAGTCCTTTCTGATCTGCATGGGCAGAATAGCCGCCTATGGTATGCACCTGAGCCCGAATGTCATAGCGCTGCCCGTCAAATTCCACATAGCCACTACGTGGACCAAAGCGCTGCATCCGTCTCCCGGTGGCGCCATCCGCCTGATGGTCGATGAGCAGCACGTCCTGCTGCTCATCACCCAGCATGGCCTTGGGATAGTTGACGATGCGCCAACTGGGACACAGTCCGCTGCCGACGATAGCGATAGCCGGCTGAGCGGTTTGCGTTAAGGCGGTGATACACCGCTCGAGATACCACGCGACTTGTTTCTGGCCGCGACTAAAGCCGAGCCTGAAAGTATTATCGAGGACGATGAGCAGCGCCCTGACCGACGGCTCACTACTGAGAATTGGGCGTTTGCAACCGGCTGCGAGGAAGCAGGGTATGGGGCCAGCATGGTCGACATGAGCAGTGACTGCGACCAGCGCCTTTATACCGCCCAGAGAGAATTCGAGCGCAAGGCTGCCAGCGCCTGCCCGACCTGCAGGAGAGGTTCCCGCCCTTTGAAAAAGACCACGACCAATCGGCAGCGCATGCTCATCATCCATACGTAACGGATGGCATGAACCTGCCACGCCTGTTACGGCGTCGTGATGAGCAATGGAGGGGTACCGCACGAGTCAATCCCTTAACGCTGGCAAAAAATTAAAGGGACTCGGCCCAGTAGTGCGGAATACGATCGAGAACAGCGAAGTGCAAATACGTTCAACAAGCCATTAAAAGGCCACTAGCTTGAAAGCCCGCACATTTTGACGGTTTTTTTCTGTTTGGCAAGCACAACGAAATACTGGCGCCGTCAGGTCGACTCCTACCGCAAGAAAATCACTCGTCCTCATTGACCCGATCACGCAGCTCCTTGCCCGGTTTGAAATGCGGCACGAACTTGCCATCCAGGCGAACAGATTGGCCGGTTTTCGGGTTGCGCCCTACGCGCGGCGCGCGATAGTGCAGCGAGAAGCTGCCAAAGCCGCGAATCTCGATGCGATCCCCCGTGGCCAGTGCCTGGGACATTTGCTCCAGCATGGTCTTGATGGCCAACTCGACATCCTTGGAGGACAGCTGACCCTGATGAGTGACAATTCTTTCGATCAACTCCGACTTGGTCATGGTTTTCCCTTCTTTTTCAAGCGGCTAGAAGACTCGACGGTTCGGTTGTAGCACGCGGGTCAGCTTTTGAACAGCCTAAAAAACAAGGTGTTAGCGCAATCTGAGGACAGAACCGCGCCACACGACACGCAAGTGGCTTGCATCGGGACATAAAACGGCTTGCCGCCCCAGGATTGGCAAGCCCCCCCCTGGACAGCCGAACCAAAGCGCATCCGCGCACCCGGCGATCAACGACAGGCAAAAAGCTTCGCGAGCAGAGCTTTCTTCAACCAGCAGCGCACCGTGACGACCGAGCGTGCCGACTGCCGTGGGGATGCACTGCGTACCAGAGCCACACATCGCTTGGTGCGCGCGGCGCACCCTACGGAACACAGAAACGAAAAAGGGCGGCCCGAGGGCCGCCCTTTTTTGATGAATTACCCGAACTTAGTTCTGGTTTTCCATCTGGGCACGGATCAGATCACCAATGGTGGTCGGGCCGGTGCTTTCAACGTCTTGCTTGTTACGCAGTTCCTTCATCGCGTCCTTCTCGTCTTCAACGTCTTTCGACTTGACGGACAGGCTGATGACGCGGGACTTGCGGTCGACGCTGATGATCTTGGCTTCTACTTCGTCGCCTTCTTTCAGGACGTTGCGCGCGTCTTCAACGCGGTCACGGCTGATTTCGGAGGCTTTCAGGGTAGCTTCGATCTCGTTGCCCAGGTCGATGATGGCGCCCTTGGCGTCTACTTCTTTCACAACGCCACGGACGATGGTGCCCTTGTCGTTGATGGAGACGTAGTTGCTGAACGGATCGTCTTCCAGCTGCTTGATGCCCAGGGAGATGCGCTCGCGCTCCGGGTCAACCGACAGGATGACGGTTTCCAGCTCGTCGCCCTTCTTGAAGCGACGCACGGCTTCTTCGCCGGCTTCGTTCCAGGAGATGTCGGACAGGTGAACCAGGCCGTCGATGCCGCCGTCCAGACCAATGAAGATACCGAAATCGGTGATCGACTTGATGGTGCCGGAGATCTTGTCACCCTTGTTGAACTGGCCGGAGAAGTCTTCCCACGGATTGGTCTTGCACTGCTTGATACCCAGGGAGATACGACGACGCTCTTCGTCGATGTCCAGAACCATGACTTCCACTTCGTCGCCGACGTTGACGACTTTCGACGGGTGGATGTTCTTGTTGGTCCAGTCCATTTCGGAAACGTGTACCAGGCCTTCCACACCCTCTTCCAGCTCGGCGAAGCAGCCGTAGTCGGTGAGGTTGGTGACGCGGGCAACAACGCGGGTGTTTTCCGGGTAACGAGCCTTGATGGCAACCCATGGGTCTTCGCCCAGCTGCTTCAGGCCCAGGGATACGCGGTTACGCTCGCGATCGTACTTCAGAACCTTGACGTCGATCTCGTCGCCAACGTTGACGATCTCGGACGGGTGCTTGATGCGCTTCCAGGCCATGTCGGTGATGTGCAGCAGGCCGTCTACGCCGCCCAGGTCAACGAACGCACCGTAGTCGGTGAGGTTCTTGACGATACCTTTGACCTGCTGGCCTTCCTGCAGGGATTCCAGCAGAGCTTCGCGCTCGGCGCTGTTCTCGGCTTCCAGGACGCTGCGACGGGAAACGACAACGTTGTTGCGCTTCTGGTCCAGTTTGATGACCTTGAACTCGAGCTCTTTGCCTTCCAGGTGAGTGGTGTCACGCACCGGACGGACGTCAACCAGGGAACCCGGCAGGAACGCGCGGATGCCGTTGACGTCAACGGTGAAGCCGCCTTTGACCTTACCGTTGATAACGCCCTTGACCACTTCTTCAGCGTTGAACGCAGCTTCCAGAACCAGCCAGGACTCAGCGCGCTTGGCTTTCTCGCGGGACAGCTTGGTTTCACCGAAGCCATCTTCAACCGCGTCCAGCGCGACGTGGACTTCGTCACCGACCTTGATGGTCAGCTCGCCTTGTTCGTTGAAGAACTGGTCGAGCGGGATGACGCCCTCGGACTTCAGACCGGCGTGGACGGTAACCCAGTCACCGTCGATGTCGACCACGATACCGGTGATGATGGCGCCCGGTTGCATGTCGAGGGTTTTCAGGCTTTCTTCAAATAGTTCTGCAAAGCTTTCGCTCATGTTGATTCCTGTTGATCAAGGGCGGGGATTCGCCCAAACCACATTCCAGACCATGTGGGTTCGTTCATGTAAAAAGAGGCCTACGGGACAAGGACTGGTCTCCCGTATGCCTCCTTGCGAGTCCGTCAGCTTATAGCAGCTGCGACTCTCTACCCGGCAAGATCGCGATCAGCGACCTCGCTCAGAATTCGTTCAAGTACCTGCTCGATGGAAAGCTCGGTGGAATCCAGCACTATTGCATCGGCTGCCGGCTTGAGCGGAGCCACCGCGCGCTGGGTATCGCGCTCGTCGCGCGCCCGTATCTCGTCGAGAAGACTCGCGAGATTAACATCATCGCCCTTGGCCTTCAACTGCAAGTAACGGCGACGGGCACGTTCCTCGGCGCTGGCGGTCAGAAAGATCTTCAGCGGCGCGTCGGCGAACACCACGGTGCCCATGTCGCGGCCGTCGGCCACCAGGCCGGGCATTTCCTGAAACGCACGCTGACGCTGCAGCAGCGCCTCACGCACAGCAGGCAGCGAGGCGACCATGGACGCGCCCGCCCCTATCTGCTCGTTACGGATGGCGTCGGTCACCTCTTCGCCTTCGAGGATGATGCGCTTGTCGATGAACTGTACGTCCAGATGCGCAGCCAACTGCTTGAGCGACTCTTCATTGGTCAGATCGATGCCGTGGTTGCCAGCGGCAAAGGCCAGCAGGCGATAGAGCGCACCGGAGTCGAGCAGGTTCCAGCCCAACTGCTTGGCCAGCAGCGCGCACAGCGTGCCCTTGCCCGACCCGCTCGGCCCGTCGACGGTGATTACCGGGGCGCTCATGCGTTGCCCTCTACGGCCACATTGATACCGACTTCGGCCGCCAGAGCGAGGAAGTTGGGGAAGGAAGTCGAGACGTTGGCGCAGTCATGGATGCGGATCGGCGCACTGGCGCGCAGCGAAGCGACGCTGAAGGACATGGCAATGCGGTGATCGCCATGCGCCCAGACTTCGCCGCCGCCAATGGCGCCGCCTTCGATAATGATGCCGTCCGGGGTCGGCTCGGCCTTCACGCCCAGCGCGATCAGGCCATCGGCCATGACCTGGATGCGATCGGACTCTTTCACCCGCAGCTCTTCGGCGCCGCGCAACACGGTGCGACCTTCAGCACAGGCGGCGGCGACGAACAGCACCGGGAACTCATCGATGGCCAGCGGCACCAGGTCTTCCGGAATGTCGATGCCCTTGAGCCTGGCCGCACGCACACGAATGTCAGCCACTGGCTCGCCGCCGACTTCACGCTGATTTTCCAGGGTGATGTCGCCGCCCATCAGTTTGAGAATGTCGATCACACCAGTGCGCGTCGGGTTGATGCCGACGTGCTCGAGCACCAGTTCGGAGCCTTCGGCGATGCTGGCCGCGACCAGGAAGAAGGCCGCCGAGGAGATATCCGCCGGCACTTCGATACGCGTGGCGGTCAGCTTGTGGCCGGACTCGACACAGGCCGTGCTGCCGTCGACGCTGACCGGGTAGCCGAAGCCGCGCAGCATGCGCTCGGTGTGATCACGGGTCGGCGCCGGCTCGGTCACCGAGGTGCTACCGGCTGCGTACAGGCCGGCCAGCAGCAGGCAGGATTTGACCTGGGCGCTGGCCATCGGCATTTCGTAGGCCATGCCGGTCAGGCGTTGACCGCCCTTGATGATCAACGGCGGGCGACCTTCCGGGCCGGTCTCGATCACCGCACCCATTTCCCGCAGCGGCTTGGCCACGCGGTTCATCGGGCGCTTGGACAGCGAGGCATCACCGGTCAGGGTGGTGTCGAACGGCTGCGCGGCCAGCAGGCCGGAGAGCAGGCGCATGGAGGTGCCGGAGTTACCCATGTACAGCGGGCCAACCGGGGCTTTCAGACCATGCAGGCCGACGCCATGGATGGTCACGCGACCATGGTGCGGGCCTTCGATGACCACGCCCATGTCGCGGAATGCCTGCAGCGTGGCCAGGGCGTCTTCGCCCTCGAGGAAGCCTTCGACCTCGGTGGTACCTTCAGCCAGCGAACCCAGCATGATCGAGCGGTGCGAGATGGATTTGTCACCCGGTACGCGGATACGTCCAGCCAGCGAGCTACCAGGTTTTGCCAGGAAAATCAGATCGGTCGAGTGCATAGCGTCCACATAGGCCCTGCGGGCCAGAATTTTGCTGAAATGTTCGCGGGCCACGCGGGCGCGCGTGAACACGCCCAGCAGTTGATGCCCATCCCCGGCGTCGACCGCGTCGCGCAGGGCGTCGAGGTCGTCGCGAAACGTATCCAGTGTGCGCAGCACGGCCTCGCGGTTGGCGAGGAAGATATCGTGCCACATCACCGGATCACTGCCGGCGATCCGCGTGAAGTCACGGAAACCGCCAGCGGCATAGCGGAAAATTTCCAGGTTCTCGCTGCGTTTGGCCAGCGAGTCGACCAGGGTAAAGGCCAGCAGATGCGGCAGATGGCTGGTGGCGGCGAGTACCTGGTCATGATGCTCGACCTCCATCGCCTCGACATCCGCACCCAGCTCGCGCCACAGTCCTTCGACCAGCGCCAGAGCAGCCTCATCGCTGTACTCGCACGGAGTCAGGATGACCTTGTGGCGACGGAACAGCTCGGCGTTGGCCGCCTCTACCCCACTCTGCTCGGAGCCCGCAATGGGGTGACCGGGCACCAGGCGCACAGCCTTGCCGGAAAATGCCAGGCGCGCCGCACGCACGACATTACCCTTGGCGCTACCGACGTCGGTCAAGACGGCATTGCCGAGATCAATCCTGGCCAGTTGAGCCAGCAGCTTCTCCATGGCCAGGATAGGCACTGCCAGCTGGATGACATCAGCCCCCTGACAGGCGGCTGCGAGGTCGCTCTCGCAACGATCGACAACCCCCAGCTGGACCGCCAGACGACGCGATTCGGCGTCCAGATCGACCCCCACCACCTCCCGACACAGACCGCGTTCACGCAGCCCCTTGGCGAAGGAACCGCCGATCAGGCCGAGGCCGACCACCACCAGGCGGCCGATCTTAGGTGCGTTCGATTGCACTGCAGTGACAGTCACGCCGACAGCACCTTGGCCAGTGCGTCGAGGAAACGCGCGTTCTCTTTCGGCAGGCCGATGGAGACGCGCAGGAAATTCGGCATGCGGTAACCGGCCATCGGCCGCACGATCACCCCTTCACGCAGCAGCGCCTGGTTGATCGCGGCGGTGTCGCGAGCAAAATCGACGGCGATGAAATTGCCCTTGGAGGCAATCCAGCTCAGGCCCAGGGCACGCAAGCCCTCTTCCAGCTGCTGCATGCCGGCATCGTTCAGGCGACGGCTCTCGGCCAGGTAATCGACATCGGCCAGCGCGGCGCAGGCTGCGGCCAGCGCGAGGCTGTTGACGTTGAACGGCTGACGCACGCGGTTGAGCACATCGGCGATGGCCGGCGAGCTGATGGCGTAGCCGACACGCAGCGAAGCCAGGCCGTAGGCCTTGGAGAAGGTGCGCGAGACCAGCAGGTTCGGGTAACGCGCCAGGTAATCCAGGCCGTCCGGCAGTTCGTCGCCCTCGGCGTACTCGATATAGGCTTCGTCCAGCACCACCAGTACCGATTCCGGCACCTTGGCCAGGAAGGTTTCCAGTGCATCCGGGCCGAACCAGGTACCGGTCGGATTGTTGGGGTTGGCGATGAAGACCACGCGGGTGTTGTCGTCGATGGCCGCGAGCATCGCCTGCAGGTCGTGAGCGTAATCCTTGGCCGGCACGATCTTGCCCTGCGCACCGACTGCCTGGGTGGCGATGGGGTATACCGCGAAGGCGTAGTCGCTGAACACGGCGTTGAGGCCGGGCGCCAGGTAGGCACGGGCAACCAGTTCGAGGATGTCGTTGGAGCCATTGCCAAGGGTCACTTGCGCGGTGTCGACGCCGTAGCGAGCGGCCAGGGCAGTCTTGAGGCTGAAGCCGTTGCCATCCGGGTAGCGGGTCAGCTCGTCCAGTTCGGCACGAATCGCCGCCAGTACCTTGGCACTGGGGCCGAGCGGGTTCTCGTTACTGGCCAGCTTGACGATACCGAGCGGATCGAGCCCCAGCTCACGGGCCAATTCATCGACTGGCTTGCCGGGCACATAGGGGGACAGCTTTTGCACGCCTGGCTGGGCCAGGGCGATGAAATCACAGCTCATTTACAAACCTCTTCAATCCAATTGCTCGCGGAACGTCCCACCCTCACCCCTAGCCCCTCTCCCAAGGGGAGAGGGGAACCGGGCGGTGGCGGCTGCAAGACCGGGTTCCGCCAGTTGCATCCCTAACCAGAAACGCCAGCAATCCAACCTACTCACGCTGAAAGCCCAACCCTCACCCCTAGCCCCTCGGCTTTGGCCTCCTGCGTCGCCCTACCTCCTGCATCCATGCAGTCGTCTCCCAAGGGAGAGGGGAACCGGTTGGTGGCGGCTGCAAGACCGGGTTCCGCCAGTTGCATCCCTAACCAGAAACGCCAGCAATCCAACCTGCTCACGCTGAAAGCCCAACCCTCACCCCTAGCCCCTCTCCCAAGGGAGAGGGGAACCGTACAGAGGCGACCGCAATATCTGCATCCATGCTGCCCTCTCCCAAGGGAGAGGGGAACCGAGCGGTGGCGGCCGCCATATCTGTATTCCCTCAACTCGCCCAACGCCTGAGCCTACTTGGACCCGCCTTTACCACCCAACGATCAGAGAACGGATTTCACCCGCATGCAGCCAAGCCCGAGGCGACTGCGCGTCTGCTCCCCTCTCCCTCCGGGAGAGGGGTTGGGGGTGAGGGGGCTTTCAGCGATCAGAAGCAATCCGCTCACTAGCCACCCGATAAATCTCCTGCAACACAGCCTCGGTTTCTTTCAAGGCCTGATCGTTCCAAAAGCGCAGCACCATGATGCCTTCGCGCTCTAAATCCGATGTTCTTGCAGCGTCGTCCTCACCACCATGCTGCGAACCATCCAGCTCGACCGCCAATTTCGCCGCCTCACAGTAGAAGTCGAGGATATAAGGCGGCAACGGGTGCTGCCGGCGAAACTTCAAACCGCCCAGCCGCCCCGACCGCAGGCGATACCACAGACGCACCTCGACATCGGTTGCCGTCGCACGCAACTCCCGCGCACGCTGCTTATGCCATGCAGGAAGCGGTCTGTGCTTGGGTGGCATCCTTGCCCTCTCTTTAAATTGTGATAACCCCTACCCTCACCCCCAAGAGGGGAGACAAGCAAGGCCGCAATCTCTTCGCTACGAAGATCATACAGCTGCACACACTTGATCAAACCCCACCCTACATCTCCGCTCTTCCGTGGGAGAAGGAGGACAAGCAAAACGGCGCAGAGCTGAAATCTATGTCCAGGCTAACGATCGTACTGACTGCACGTGATTGATCAAACTTTCACCGTACACCTCCCCTCTCCCTCGGGAGAGGGGCCGGGGGTGAGGGGCTTTACCTCAGAGCACCGCCTTCGGATAAGAACCCAACACCTTCAGCGCCACGGCTTCCTGCGCGAGCTTTTCCAGCACATCCTTGATCAGCGGATCGCGGTGATGACCAACGAAATCGATGAAGAACACGTAGGTCCACTTGCCGCTGCGCGACGGACGGGTCTCGATGCGAGTCAGGTCGATGCCGTTGTTGTGGAACGGCACCAGCAATTCATGCAGCGCGCCTGGCTTGTTGCGCATGGAGACGATGATCGAGGTCTTGTCGTCGCCGGTCGGCGGCACTTCCTGGCTGCCGATGATGAGAAAGCGCGTGGAATTGTCCGGGCGATCCTCGATCTTCTCGGCCAGCTTGGTCAGGCCATACAGATTGGCCGCCATGTCGCCGGCGATGGCCGCGCTGTTCCACTCGCTCTTCACGCGCTTGGCCGCGTCGGCGTTGCTGGAAACCGCCACGCGCTCGACGTTCGGGTAGTGCGCGTCGAGCCACTTGCGGCACTGCGCCAGCGACTGGGCATGGGAGTAGATGCGGGTGATCTTGTCGGTCTTGGTGGTTTCACCCACCAGCAGGTGATGGTGAATGCGCAGCTCGACTTCGCCGCAGATGACCATGTCGTGCTCGAGAAAGCTGTCGAGGGTGTGGTTGATCGCGCCCTCGGTCGAATTCTCCACCGGCACCACGCCGAAGTTGACAGCGCCTGCAGCCACCTCGCGGAACACCTCGTCGATGGCCGCCATCGGCACGCTGATCACCGCGTGACCGAAATGCTTCATCGCCGCCGCCTGGCTGAAGGTGCCTTCAGGGCCGAGATAAGCGACTTTCAGCGGGTTTTCCAGCGCCAGGCAGGAGGACATGATTTCGCGGAACAAGCGCGCCATTTCCTCGTTGCCCAGCGGCCCTCTGTTGCGCTCCATCACGCGCTTGAGCACCTGAGCTTCGCGCTCGGGGCGATAGAAGACGGGCGACTCGCCCTCCTTCAATTCCTTCATCTTCACCCGCGCGACTTCTTCGGCGCAGCGTGCACGGTCGCTGATCAGCTCGAGAATACGTTCGTCGAGGTTATCGATGCGCACACGCAGCGCTTGCAGTTCCTGCTCCGAGATTACATCCGTCATCAGGCGTGCTCCTTCTCGAACTCGGCCATGTAGGCCACCAGCGCCTCGACTGCATCCATACCAACAGCGTTGTAGATCGAGGCACGCATGCCGCCGACCGAGCGATGCCCTTTCAGGTTGAGCAGGCCACGCGCATCGGCGCCGGCGAGGAAGGCCTTGTCCAGCTTCTCGTCAGCCAGGCGGAACGGCACGTTCATCCAGGAGCGCGCGTTATGGGCGATGGGGTTGCTGTAGAAGTCGCTGTCGTCGATGGCCTTGTACAGCAGGTCCTTCTTGGCGCGGTTGATGCGCTCCATGGCCTCGACGCCGCCCTGCTCCTTCAGCCACTGGAAGACCAGGCCGGACAGGTACCAGGAATAGGTCGCCGGGGTGTTGTACATCGAACCGTTATCGGCGGAGACCTTGTAATCGAGCATGGTCGGGCAGCTGGAACGGGCGCGACCGAGCAGATCTTCACGGACGATCACCACCACCAGGCCGCTCGGGCCGATGTTCTTCTGCGCGCCGGCGTAGATCAGGCCGAACTGCGACACATCCAGCGAGCGCGAGAGGATGTCCGAGGACATGTCCGCGACCAGCGGGATATCGCCGATCTGCGGCACCCAGTCGAACTGCAGGCCGCCGATGGTTTCGTTGCTGCAGTAATGCACGTAGGCGGCGTCTTTCGACAGCTGCCAGTCGTTCTGCCCGGGAATGGCGAAGTAATCATGCGCCTTGGCGCTGGCGGCGACGTTGATGGCACCGTAACGACGCGCCTCTTCGATGGCCTTCTTCGACCAGATGCCGGTTTCCACGTAGTCGGCCACGCCGTCTTCCGGCAGCAGGTTCAGCGGAATCTCGGCGAACTGCTGGCTGGCGCCGCCCTGCAGGAACAGCACCTTGTAGTCGTTGGGCACAGCGAGCAGATCACGCAGATCCTGCTCGGCCTGGCTGGCGATGGCCACGTACTCGTCGCTGCGATGGCTCATCTCCATCACCGAGAGACCCTTGCCTTGCCAGTCGAGCATCTCGGCCTGGGCGCGTTGCAGTACAGCGGTCGGCAGCGCGGCCGGGCCGGCGCAGAAGTTAAAAGCTCGCTTGCTCACGTCTGTCTCTCTCAGATTCACAGAACGCCACCACCAGGCGATGGCATGTCCACACTGTCACCGTGCTTGTGGGAGGCGCTTTGGCGGCGGCAGTCGCGGCCAAAGCCCCTCCCACCGAGCCCGACTTTATTCCTCGCTGCCTTCCTCGGCGTCGGCGACGGGTGCTTCGGCGCTGTCGGCGACTTCAGCGCCCTCTTCGCCTTCGACCAGTTCGTCCTCTTCCACCGGAGTCGGCTCCTGCACACGCTCCAGGCCAACCAGGGTCTCGTCCTTGGCCAGCTTGATCAGGGTCACACCCTGAGTGTTGCGGCCGGAGCTGGAGACTTCGTCGACACGGGTACGCACCAGGGTGCCCTGGTCGGAAATCAGCATGATTTCCTCGCCGTCCTGCACCTGGATGGCGCCAACCAGCTTGCCGTTACGCTCGCTGGTGACCATGCCGATCACGCCCTGACCACCACGACCGCGACGCGGGAACTTGCCCAGACCGGTACGCTTGCCAAAGCCGCGCTCGGACGCAGTGAGAATCTGCGCGCCGGACTCCGGAATCAGCATGGAGATCAGTTGCTGATCCTTGCCCAGGCGCATGCCGCGCACACCGCGAGCGGTACGACCCATGGTGCGCACCTTGCTCTCGGCGAAACGCAGCACCTTGCCGGCATCGGAGAACAGCATGACTTCCTTGGCGCCGTCGGTGATGGCGGCGGCGATCAGGGTGTCACCCTCCTCCAGCTTCAGGGCGATCAGGCCGGCGCTGCGCGGTCGGCTGAACTGCACCAGCGGGGTCTTCTTCACGGTGCCGAATGCGGTGGCCATGAAGATGAAGGCGCCAGTCGGCTCGGCAACCAGTTCCGGGGTTTCACCCTCGACTTCTTCGACCTCTTCGGCCTCCACCACTTCAACGGCTTCGCCTTCGATCACCACACCGTCGTCGTCCAGGTCTTCGTCGGCACCGGCGCTCTGCTGCAGCGCTTCGAGGTCGATCTGCAGCATCGCGGTGATGCGCTCGCCCTCATCCAGCGGCAACAGGTTGACCAGCGGGCGACCGCGCGCGGCGCGCGAGGCCTCGGGAATCTCGAAGGTACGCAACCAGTACACCTTGCCCTTGCTGGAGAACAGCAGCAGGGTCGCGTGACTGTTGGCGACCAGCAAGTGCTCGACGTAGTCCTCGTCCTTCACCCCTGTGGCCGACTTGCCCTTGCCACCACGACGCTGCGCCTCGTAGGCGGCCAGCGGCTGGCTCTTGGCGTAGCCACCGTGGGAGATGGTGACGACGCGCTCTTCTTCGGTGATCAGGTCGGCAATGGTCAGATCCAGACGCGAGGCGACGATCTCGGTGCGACGGGCATCGCCGAACTCGGCCTTGACCTTCTCCAGTTCCTCGCGGATGACTTCCATCAGGCGCTCGGGGCTGGTCAGGATGCGGATCAGCTCGCCGATCAGGCTGAGGATTTCCTGGTACTCGGCCAGCAGCTTCTCGTGCTCCAGGCCGGTCAGGCGGTGCAGGCGCAACTCGAGGATGGCCTGGGCCTGTTCCGGCGACAGGTAGTACTTGCCGTCACGCAGGCCGAACTGTGCATCCAGACCTTCCGGGCGGCAGGAGTCGGCACCGGCGCGCTCGACCATGGCCTCGACGGCGGACGATTCCCAGGCCGTGGCGATCAGGCGCTCCTTGGCCTCGGCCGGGGTCGGCGAGGCCTTGATCAGCTCGATCACCGGGTCGATGTTGGACAGGGCTACCGCCTGGCCTTCGAGGATGTGGCCACGCTCACGCGCCTTGCGCAACTCGTAGACGGTACGGCGGGTCACCACTTCGCGGCGGTGACGGACGAACACCTCGAGCATGTCCTTGAGGTTCATGATCTTCGGCTGACCGTCGACCAGCGCCACGACGTTGATGCCGAACACGCTCTGCATCTGGGTCTGGGCGTACAGGTTGTTCAGCACCACGTCCGGCACTTCGCCGCGACGCAGTTCGATCACCACGCGCATGCCGTCCTTGTCGGACTCGTCACGCAGCTCGGTGATGCCTTCGATCTTCTTCTCTTTGACCAGCTCGGCGATCTTCTCGATCAGACGCGCCTTGTTCAGCTGGTACGGCAGCTCGGTGACCACCAGCTGCTGGCGACCGCCGACCTTGTCGATGTCCTCGACCTCGACGCGGGCGCGGATGTAGATGCGCCCACGGCCAGTGCGATAGGCCTCGATGATGCCGGCACGACCGTTGATGATGCCAGCGGTGGGGAAATCGGGACCCGGGATGTACTGCATCAGGTCATCGACGGTCAGGTCGGCGTTGTCGATCAGCGCCAGGCAACCATCGATCACCTCGGAGAGGTTGTGCGGCGGGATGTTGGTGGCCATGCCCACGGCGATACCGCTGGAGCCGTTGACCAGCAGGTTCGGCACCTTGGTCGGCATGACCGCCGGGATCTGCTCGGTGCCATCGTAGTTGGGCACCCAGTCGACGGTTTCCTTGTCCAGGTCGGCCAGCAGCTCGTGCGCCAGCTTGGTCATGCGCACTTCGGTGTATCGCATGGCTGCGGCGTTGTCGCCGTCCACCGAACCGAAGTTGCCCTGGCCGTCGACCAGCAGGTAGCGCAGGGAGAAGTCCTGCGCCATACGCACGATGGTGTCGTACACCGCGGTGTCGCCGTGCGGGTGGTATTTACCGATCACGTCACCGACCACACGGGCGGATTTCTTGTAGGGCTTGTTCCAGTCGTTGCCCAGCTCGCTCATGGCGTAGAGCACACGACGGTGTACCGGCTTCAAGCCATCGCGCGCATCCGGCAGCGCACGCCCGACGATCACGCTCATCGCGTAGTCGAGGTAGGACTGTTTCAGCTCGTCTTCGATATTGACCGGGAGGATTTCTTTGGCCAGTTCGCCCATGAGAAGCCTGGTTCCTTTTTCTGGTGAAACTCCGCGTCATTCTTCCTGAACGCCATGGAGCTCGTCGCGATAGCCTCAAGCCATCAGCGACTCACGACAAATCAACGAGTTATGTCACGATTCGATGCAGTGAAGGTGGCTGCAGTCAGCCCCCTTGAAAACTGCCGGAGATTACCACAAAGCGCGCCACACACCTACCCCGCGAACCCTCATCGAGAACCGGAGCAGGCGCGACGAAAACAGGCGAAACGACCGGCCCGCAGGCGCTGCCGTGCGGCCAATGAAAGCAAACGCTTCGCCACGGGGGCGGGGCTCCTGCAATGAGCAAGCCGCTGCTCGATCAGCTCAGTGCAGACGCTTGCGACACATCAGCTGCGCCAGTTTGGCGCTGTCGGGACGCTCGATCACGCCTTTCTCGGTCACGATGTAGTCGACCAGATCAGCCGGCGTCACATCGAACACTGGATTGACGGCATGCACGTCAGCCGCCACCCGATGCCCCGCCACCTCCAGCAGCTCACGACCATCGCGCTCCTCGAGCACGATGTCTTCGCCGCTTTCCAGGCTCATGTCGATGCTCGAACTGGGCGCCACCACCATCAGGCGCACGCCGTGGTGCATGGCGTTGACCGCCAGCTGATAGGTGCCGATCTTGTTGGCCACATCCCCATTGGCGGTGATGCGATCGGCCCCGACGATGACCCAGGTAATGCCCTTGGTTTTCATCAGGTGAGCGGCAGCGGCATCGGCATTGAGGCAGACCGGCACGCCGTCGCCAGCCAATTCCCAGGCAGTCAATCGCGCACCCTGCAGCCAGGGGCGGGTTTCATCGACATAAACCTGCTCGACCAAACCCTCCAGATACGCCGCGCGGATCACCCCGAGCGCCGTACCAAAGCCGCCGGTCGCCAGCGCACCGGCATTGCAGTGCGTCAGCAGCACCTGCGGATTGCCCTGATGCTTGCGAATCAGCTCCATGCCCAACTGCGCCATGGTCAGGTTGGCCTCACGGTCGCTGAGATGAATGCCCACCGCCTCGGCCTCCAGCAGCGCCAGGATGTCGTCGCCATCCTTGAGTCGCGCCAGGCGCTCACGCATACGCTGCAGGGCCCAGGACAGGTTTACCGCAGTGGGGCGCGAGCGCTCGAGACAGGCAAAATCCGCCTCCAGCGCCTCACGCCAGTCACCACCCGCCTGCAGCCGAGCACGGGCACCCAGCACCAGGCCATAGGCAGCAGCAATGCCGATAGCCGGCGCGCCACGCACCACCATGTCGCGAATCGCGTCTGCCACTTCGGCGGCAGAATCGAAGCGCAACCAGGTCTGCCGATGCGGCAGCAGGCGCTGATCGAGCAGGTACAACGCACCATCGCGCCACTCGATTGCCTGAACCTTCTCCACCGCCAGCAATTGCTCGCGCATCGTGCACTCCATCTGTCACCGCCAAAAAGTCGCGGATTATACGCAGACCGACCGAGGCCAGCCGAACAATCCGGCACGGCCTCACGACTTCAAGCCAGGGGCGTTCATCTATACACTGGCGACCTTCCTTGCATCGATCAAGCCAGACGGACAATCCCCCATGCCCGAAGCCCCTCTCGACCTCCTGCTCCTGCCCTCCTGGCTGGTGCCCGTTGAGCCGGCCGGGGTGGTGCTACGCGACCATGGCCTGGGCATCCGCGACGGGCGCATCGCGCTGATCGCACCGCGCAGCGAAGCCCTGCGCCACCCGGCAACGGAGGTGCGAGAGCTGCCGCAATGCCTGCTCGCCCCCGGGCTGATCAACGCCCACGGCCACGCGGCGATGACGCTGCTGCGCGGCATCGCCGACGACCTGCCCCTGATGACCTGGCTGCACGAGCATATCTGGCCCGCCGAAGGTAAGTGGGTCGACGAGGATTTCGTCCGCGACGGCACCGATCTGGCCATCGCCGAACAGATCAAGGGCGGCATCAGCTGCTTCTCCGACATGTACTTCTACCCGCAGACCGCCGCCGAATGCGTACACGACGCCGGCGTGCGCGCACAGATCACCGTTCCCGTGCTGGACTTCCCGGTACCCGGCGCACTCAACGCGGCCGAAGCACTGCGTACGGGCCTGCAGCTGTTCGATGACCTCAAGCAGCACCCGCGCATCCGCATCGCGTTCGGGCCCCACGCGCCTTACACCGTCAGCGACGACAAGCTCGAGCAGATTCGCGTGCTGGCTGACGAGCTGGATGCCGGCATTCATATGCATGTGCACGAAACCGCGCAGGAAGTGGCCGAAGCCGTCAGCAAGCACGGTGAACGCCCACTGGCGCGCCTGGCTCGTCTCGGCCTGCTCGGCCCGCGCTTCCAGGCGGTGCACATGACGCAGATCGATGACGAGGACCTGGCGCTGCTGGTGGAGCACAACTGCAGCATCGTGCATTGCCCTGAATCCAACCTCAAACTGGCCAGCGGCTTCTGCCCGGTCGAGCGCCTGTGGCAGGCTGGCGTCAACGTCGCCATCGGTACCGATGGCGCCGCCAGCAACAACGACCTCGACCTGCTCGGCGAAACCCGTACCGCCGCGCTGCTGGCCAAGGCCGTCGCCGGCTCCGCCACTGCCCTGAACGCTCACAGTGCCTTGCGCATGGCCACCTTGAATGGCGCCCGCGCACTGGGACTGGAAACACAGACCGGCTCGCTGGAACCGGGCAAGCTCGCCGACGTGGTCGCCTTCGACCTTTCCGGCCTGGCCCAGCAACCGATCTACGACCCGGTATCGCAACTCATCTATGCCAGCGGCCGCGACTGCGTGAAGCATCTGTGGGTTGGCGGCAAGCAGTTGCTGGACGACGGCCGCCTGACCCGCATGGACGAAAGCGCGCTGATCGCCAAGGCCAGGGAATGGGGAGCCAGGATTGCCAAAAGGTAGCCCGGATGAAATCCGGGAAGAATGCAGCCGCCCCGGATTGCATCCGGGCTACGCTGACGAAACGACTGCGACAAACTGACATACATTGAACGAACCCGCGCCGCCCCACGCCCGTTCTTAAACTGGCAACATAGCGGCGATACGCTTTCCATGCTTTGAATAGAGATGCTTATGAGCAACGTCGACCGCGCCGAAATCGCCAAATTCGAGGCCCTGGCACACCGCTGGTGGGACCGCGAGAGCGAGTTCAAACCCCTGCACGACATCAACCCGCTGCGAGTCAACTGGATCGACGAACGCGTCGGCCTGGCTGGCAAGCGGGTACTGGACGTCGGTTGTGGCGGTGGCATCCTCAGTGAGGCCATGGCCCAGCGCGGCGCCACGGTGATGGGTATCGACATGGGCGAAGCGCCGCTGTCGGTCGCCCAGCTGCACCAGCTGGAGTCCGGCGTCGAAGTCGACTACCGGCAGATCACCGCCGAAGCGCTGGCCGAGGAGATGCCGGGCCAGTTCGACGTCGTCACCTGCCTGGAAATGCTCGAGCACGTGCCCGATCCCTCGTCGGTCATCCGTGCCTGCTACAGACTGGTCAAGCCCGGCGGCCAGGTGTTCTTCTCGACCATCAACCGCAACCCCAAGGCGTACCTGTTCGCCGTGATCGGCGCCGAGTACATCCTGCGCCTGCTGCCGCGTGGCACTCACGATTTCAAGAAATTCATCCGCCCCTCCGAACTGGGCGCCTGGAGCCGCGCAGCCGGGCTGGAGGTCAAGGACATCATCGGCCTGACCTACAACCCTCTGACCAAGCACTACAAGCTGGAAGCAGACGTCGACGTCAACTACATGATCCAGACGCTGCGCAAGGAGTAGGCCGCATGCGTTTGAAAGCAGTTCTTTTCGACATGGACGGCACCCTGCTCGACTCGGCGCCGGACTTCATCGCCATCACCCAGGCCATGCGCGCTGCTCGCGGTCTGCCACCACTGGCCGACAAGGCCATACGCGACCAGGTCTCCGGCGGCGCACGCGCCATGGTCGCCTGCGCTTTCGATGAAGATCCGGATTCGGCCGCCTTCGAAGCCCTGCGCCTGGAGTTCCTGGAACGCTACCAGCAACACTGCGCAGTCCTCACCCGCCCGTTCGAGGGCATCGAAGCCCTGCTCGACGATATCGAACAGGCGCGCCTGCTGTGGGGCGTCGCCACCAACAAACCGGTGCGTTACGCCGAGCCGATCATGCAAGGTCTGAATCTGGCCGAGCGTTCGGCCGTGCTGGTCTGCCCTGACCATGTTGAGCAAAGCAAGCCGGCGCCGGACATGCTGCTGCTCGCCTGCCAGCAGATGGGCGTCAAACCCGAGGAAGTGCTGTTCATCGGCGACGACGCACGGGATATCGAATCCGGCCGCGCCGCCGGCTGCCGCACGGCCGCAGTGACCTACGGCTATATCCACCCCGAGGACAACCCACGCAACTGGGGCGCCGACGTGGTCGTGGATCACCCCCAGGAACTGCGTGCGGTGCTCGATCGCGCCCTGTGCAGTTGCTGATCGCACAGGGCGGGTGAAACCCGCCACTCTCCACTCTGGCGGGTTGCACCCGCCCTACCAGTTCTTCGAAGGATCCTCACATGTTCGACTACACCGCCCGCCCAGACCTGCTCAAGGATCGCGTCATCCTGATCACCGGTGCCGGTCGCGGTATCGGCGCGGCCGCTGCCAAGAGCTTCGCCGCCCACGGCGCCACCGTGCTGCTGCTGGGCAAGACCGAAGCCAACCTGAGCCAGGTTTATGACGAAATCGAGGCTGCCGGTCACCCGCAGCCGGTGGTGATCCCCTTCAACCTGGAAACCGCCCTGCCGCACCAGTACGACGAACTGTCGGTGATGATCGAGAACGCGTTCGGCCGCCTCGATGGCCTGCTGCACAATGCCTCGATCCTCGGCCCGCGCACGCCGCTGGAGCAGCTGTCCGGCGACAACTTCATGCGCGTGATGCACGTCAACGTCAACGCCATGTTCATGCTCAGCAACACCCTGCTGCCGCTGCTCAAACTGTCGCAGGACGCCTCCGTCGCCTTCACCTCCAGCAGCGTCGGCCGCAAGGGCCGCGCCTACTGGGGCGCCTACGCGGTATCGAAATTCGCCACCGAGGGCCTGATGCAGGTCATGGCTGACGAACTGGACGGCATCGCCAACGTGCGCGCCAACAGCATCAATCCGGGGGCGACCCGTACCGCCATGCGCGCCCAGGCCTATCCTGGGGAAAACCCGGCGACCCGCCCACTGCCGGAAGAGATCATGCCGCTTTATCTGTACCTGATGGGCCCGGACAGCAAGGACGTCAACGGCCAGGCGTTCGACGCCCAGTGATTACACGCCATGGCCCGCTGCAAGCCGGCGGGCCATCGCCGACAAAAATCCGCCACCCATCTTGCCAAGCGGCAGCACATTGCCAGCATCACCGTCAGCCAACCGGCAACCGCTTGCCGATCAGCGCTTTTAGAAACACCTAAGTGACTGACTTCACAAGACTTTAAGCCAACTTGAACCACCTGGCACGAAATTCGCTCTAACCCTCTCGTCGCACCATCCGCGCCAGAGGTTCAGCTCCATGGTTCCCCCCAGCCAGTCCAACACCATCGATTTCGACGCCGCCAAGCTGCAGCGTCTCGGCTTTACCGGCAGTCGCAACCTGCCGCTCAAGCCCGCCGGCCTGATAGAGCTGCGCCACCAACTCAGTCTGCAACTGCAGACCAGCCTGGACGTGGAACGAATCCTCAGCCTGTTCTTTCGCGAAGTGCAGCGTCTGGTGCCGCTCGATGCACTGGCTTTCCAGCATCCTTCGCACGACCTGCGCCTCGAACTGGGCGAGCGCGCCCCCCACTCGGCCGGCTATCGCCTGAGCCATGAAGGGGAATACCTGGGCGAGCTGATTTTCCGCCGCAAGCAGCGCTTTGCCGAAGACGAACTGATCCAGCTGGAATCGCTGCTGGCGAGCCTGCTGTTCCCGCTGCGCAATGCCTTGCTCTACCGTACCGCGCTGCAAAGCGCGCTGCGCGACCCGCTGACCGATACCGGCAACCGCATCGCCATGGACCAGGTGCTGCAGCGCGAGGTGGATCTGGCCCGCCGCAACCTGCAACCGCTGTCGCTGCTGATGCTCGACATCGACCACTTCAAGAGCATCAACGACAACCATGGCCACACGCTTGGCGACGAAGTGCTGAAAGCGGTCGCGCAGACCCTGAAGAACCAGTTGCGCAATATCGATATGGTCTTTCGCTACGGCGGCGAGGAGTTTCTGGTGATTCTCTCCGGCACCAATCGCGAGGGCGCCGCACTGGTAGGCGAGCGCTTGCGCTTTGCGGTGATGGAGCTGCAATGCCTGGATGCCGGCCGCCCCATCGATGTGTCCATCAGCCTGGGCTGCTCCAGCCTGCTGCCGGGCGAGTCCGCCGAAAGCCTGCTGCGCCGCGCCGATAACGCGCTCTATGTGGCCAAACGCGAAGGCCGTAATCGCCTGTCCATGGCCGGCTGAGAGCCGGATGAAATCCGGGACACAGAATGAAAAAAGGGACTCCGCAGAGTCCCTTTTCCGTTTATCAGCGCTTGCGGCCGAAACCGGGGCGCTGACCATCGCCGGCGGGCGGACGCTTGCCGGGCGTTGCCGGGCGCGGCTTGCGTGCCGGACGCTCGGACAACTCGACGGCCGGACGCGGCTGACGTTTCTTCACATCGCTCGGGCGCTCCGCTACCGGCGTGCCGCGACCGCTTTCACGACGCTCGCCGCTGTCTTTGCGCGGGCCGCGCGGCGCGCGCTGCTCACCATCCTCACGGCGCGGCGCACGGCTCGGGCGAGCATTTTCTGCGCCTGCCTGGTCCTTCGCCGGGCGTAGCACACGCTTGCCACGCACCTCCACCGGCTTGGCCGACTTGCGCTGCAGGCGGTCGAGCTTCTCGCGGGTCTTTTCCTTCATCGCGGGCAGCGCCTGCGGGGTCAGGCCCACTTCGGCGCTGAGAATGTCCACTTCGCGCTGATCCATTTCACGCCAGCGGCCCATGGTCAACTCGGACGTGAGGAACACCGGACCGAAGCGCACGCGCTTCAGGCGGCTGACCACCAGGCCCTGGGACTCCCACAGACGACGCACCTCGCGGTTGCGCCCTTCCATCACCACGCAGTGATACCAGTGGTTGAAGCCCTCGCCGCCCGGCGCTTCCTTGATGTCGGTGAACTTGGCCGGACCATCTTCGAGCATTACGCCGTTCTTGAGGTTCTCCAGCATTTCCTCGGTCACTTCGCCCCGTACACGCACCGCGTATTCGCGATCCATCTGGTAGGACGGGTGCATCAGGCGGTTGGCCAGCTCACCGTCAGTGGTGAACAGCAACAGGCCGGTGGTGTTGATATCGAGGCGGCCGATGTTGATCCAGCGACCCTCTTTCGGACGCGGCAGGCGATCGAATACGGTGGGGCGGCCTTCCGGGTCGTCACGGGTGCAGATCTCGCCGTCCGGCTTGTTGTAGATCAGCACGCGGCGCACCGAACCGGTGATTTCTTCGCGCTTGAGCAAGCGGCCATCGAGAGCGATGGCGTCGTTGGCATCGACACGCTGCCCCAGGGTCGCGGCAGCGCCATTGACCTTGACCCGCCCCTCGGCGATCCAGGTCTCGATCTCGCGACGCGAAGCCAGCCCGAGGCGGGCCAGGACTTTCTGCAGTTTCTCGCCTGCAGGACGCGGTTGTTCGTGCTCAGTCATCTTGGGCACCTCCCGGTGTAGTAGTTGATGATCGAAGGGCGCGCATCATACGCGCTGTGGAGCCCATAGGGTAGACGATGCTGCGCTATTCACCTGGTAAAACCAGGAACACAGCACCGGATCGCAAAAGCCCCCCCTGGGCGAAGCTTTTGCGCACAAGCCTTGTACCGTCGATGTCCCCGCCATTCGCCGCGAGGCGCGGCTCCTGCACGGATGGGCGCTCAATACTTGCGCCGCCCGGTCGCCTCCAGCGCCAGCAAGCGCATGTCGGCCTCGGCCAGCAGCGCCAGGCGCTCAGTCTTGTCCAGGCGTTTCCAGCCTTTGATTTCCTCACGACTGCGGCCGCAGCCCAGGCAGATATCGCGCTCGAACTCACAAACCTTGATGCAGGGACTCTTGCTCATGACAGCACCTTGCGCAAATGGGATCGAATGCAGGCAAGGATAAAGACAACAGCCTCCCGGGCGGGATTGAGGAATTCCATGACCCCGATTTAAAGAGGCGAACCGCACAGCAGGTTCGTCCAGCTGAAGCATGAAAGCCGCAGGTCACGCGCTCCATTGCCCAAACAATCAGAACCGATAAGCCATGCCAACCGACAATGTCTGAGTCTTGAATTGCGCAGAGCTCTTCAGCGTATTGGCAAACACAGGAAAAGCAGGGTTGGTTACGGTGGCAGAGGTATCCACCTTGCCGTAGTCGGCATATAGATAATCCCCTCTGATCGACCAATTTTCGCTCAACGCGTACTCACCACCCAAGCCGACAACCCAGCCTAGCTTGGTCTCCTTGGTAGAATTGCGCCCCCTGGCACCTACACCCAGAAAATCGTCACTGAACGCTGCATCCAGTTCAATCCGGGCGACTGCAGCGCCGCCTGTCAGATACACCAGCCATCGCTCCTGCGCCCAGCCCAGGCGGGCACGCATCGTCGCCTGCCAATCAGCCTTCACGGACAACTCTTGCGTGAACGCCCCCGCAGAATTGGAGAGATAGACCGCACCAGAGGTGCGCGTTTCGTCAAAACCTAAGGTATTGGCACTGACTTCGAGCCCCAGATACAGCTTGCCGAACTGCCGTCCGAAACCACCGAACACCCCGCCGGAAAGACTCGACTGGGAAAGAGAGCCGTCCGCCTCTTCGATAATCTGCTGAGGATCTGGCGGAGTGAAGTAGGAGCCAGGGAAACCATCTGCGGTAGAAGCCTCGGTAGCCGCACGACTCTCCACCGCCCCCACGCTGCCACCCAGATAACTGCCAGACCAGTCGCGTGCTGCACTTGTTTGGGCCTGGGCGCAGGTCGCGAAGTTGATCAGCCCCAAAATACCCAAGGCCGCAGCAATGAATGTGCGCATGTTCATTTCCCTGTCATTGTTGTTGGATGCCGCCGGAATATGGATCGATTGCAAACAGCAGTCGTTATAGCAATCGAAACCACCGCGCAAAAAGTAATCCACCCCGCCCCACTCAATGCAACGATTCATCGCCGTCCAGGTCGGCCAGATCGTCTTCGACCGCCTGATCCTCTGCGGCCTCGACCAGACGCAGGTCATCGAAGTCGGTCTTGAGCCCCTGCTCCATGTCGTCCAGCTCGGCCAGCAGGCTGCGAAAGCTGGTTTCCTCGCGCGGCTCGGCGGCTTCGCCGTCTTGCTGCAGGGCCAGATCAGCGCGCGCCTGCAGGCCTGCCGGCACCTCGGCCTCATCATCCAGCGCCAGCTCGGGCTCCGGTTCCAACTCGCGCAAGGCAGCAAGCGGCGGCAGTTCGTCGAGGCTTTTCAGGTTGAAGTGATCGAGAAAGCCCTTGGTGGTGGCGAACATCGCCGGGCGCCCCGGCACGTCGCGATAGCCCACCACGCGAATCCACTCGCGCTCCAGCAGGGTCTTGGTGATGTTGCTGTTGACCGCCACGCCGCGCACGTCCTCGATCTCGCCACGGGTGATGGGCTGGCGATAGGCGATCAAGGCCAGGGTTTCCAGCAGTGCACGGGAATAACGCTGCGGGCGCTCCTCCCAGAGCCGACCGACCCAGGGCGCGAAGCGCTCGCGCACCTGCAACCGGTAGCCCGAAGCCACTTCCTTCAGTTCGAAGGCGCGACCCTCACAAGAGCGCGCCAGGATGCTCAGTGCATCGCGAAAGACACCGATTTCAGGTCGCTCGTGCTCCTCGAACAGCTCGCACAGACGCTCCAGGGACATGGGCTTGCCCAACGCCAGGAGCAGGCCTTCGAGCACAGTGGCAAGCTGATGCGGATCGGACAGCGTCATCGTCTGGCAAACCTGGAGCAATAAATGGAAAGGGCCGCATTGGACGCGGCCCTGCAGTCTAGCAAATGCCTAAAGCCACTTCAGGCCTGATTGATCTCATGCTCCTCGATGATTTCCGCAACCAGCACCTGATCCGGCCCATCGAGAAAATACTCCTCGGCCAGCGGCGCACGCAGGCGCATGAAAGCCGTCTCGCCGACCTGCATGGTGTGTCCGGGCGCCATCTGCGCACCACTCTGCAGCAGGTAGCTCATCACGTTGTCGAACAGTTCCGAGTAGCGCTCGCCCTCATGATGCCCTTCGGCCAGCACGGCTAGGTCGGGGATGCCGAATACGCCGCCGCCATAGGTGCGCATCCAGGTACCCTGGACACCCTCGACATCGTATTTGACGAAGCCACAGTAAAGCGCGGTCAGCGGCAGATTACGCAAAACCTCCAGACTCTCGCGCCGCAACCCCGGGTCATTGAAGATCGCCGCAGGCAAGGACGTTCTGCCACTTTCATTGAGCACGGCGATGGCGCCGAATTGCGCCAGTGCACCCGCCACTGCCGCCAGCACCACGTATTGCTCCAGCGGGTCGCTGTCGTGGCCGGCGTAATACAGCAGGATATGGCTGGCGTTCGCGCGCACTTCGTCTTTGAGTTCTTGCGAGTAATGCGCCGGAGCGACGCAGGCCTCGACCGACTCCGCAGGAAACGGCGCGTCGAAGCCCACCAGCCGAACCACATGAGCACCCCAGCCCGCCAGCGCGAAGAACGGCTCGACTTCACTGGATACCTCGCAACTTGCCTCGGCCATTTCCGGGTGATAGGCACGCAAGGCACTGCTCAGCCCATCCTGGGTCACCTGCAACGCAGCGGGGAACAGCACCTGCAGACTGACTCGCCCCTCGCACTCGGGATTGGCAACCAACCCAGTTAACTCTGCCGTGTTGTCGTCTCTGCGGCCGAAGAAACGCGAAAAAATACTCACCTGAAACTCCCTTTAACAAATGCTCCCAAAGACTGCTCGCCCTATTGTGGAGACGGTTGCGACTCCTCCACTTCCTGCTCGATGCGAGCCCGAACATGGATGGCGGCAAACGGCTCATTCTGCACCAGCTCGACCAGCGATTCCTTGATCAACTCGAGAATTGCCATAAAGGTCACCACCACGCCAAGCCGGCCTTCTTCAGCGGTGAACAACTCGACGAAAGGCACGAAGGCGCCGCCCTTGAGGCGCTCCAGCACCTCACTCATGCGCTCGCGGGTGGACAGCGCCTCGCGGGTGACCTGGTGGCTCTCGAACATGTCGGCGCGGCGCAGCACCTCGGCCATCGACAGCAATACCTCTTCCAGGCTGACGTCCGGCAGCAGCTTGCGCGCGCGGGCTTCGGGTGCATCCAGTTTCGCCACGGTCAGGTCGCGGCCGACGCGCGGCAGTTCGTCGATCCCCTCGGCAGCGGCCTTGAAGCGCTCGTACTCCTGCAGGCGGCGGATCAGCTCGGCGCGCGGATCGTCCTCTTCTTCCTCGGCCTCGGTCGAACGCGGCAGCAGCATGCGCGACTTGATCTCGGCGAGCATGGCGGCCATGACCAGGTATTCGGCGGCCAGCTCCAGGCGCACCGTATGCATGAGTTCGACATAGCCCATGTACTGTTTGGTGATCTCGGCAACGGGGATATCGAGGATGTCGATGTTCTGCTTGCGGATCAGATACAGCAACAGGTCCAGCGGCCCCTCGAACGCTTCGAGAAAGACCTCCAGCGCATCCGGGGGAATGTACAGGTCCAGCGGCAGCTCGGTGACCGCCTCACCGTAAACCAGGGCGAACGGCAGCTCCTGCTGGGCGCCGGCCTGGCTGTCCGGGACTGGTGCGGCGGGCTCACTCATCGACTGGCGCTCCTTCAACGATAATTCAGACCCATGGCCATGCGTACTTCGGCCAGGGTTTCACGCGCTTCGTCACGCGCCCGTTCGGCGCCTTCGGCGAGGATGCTGCGCACCAGGTCCGGGCTATCCTCATAGTCGACGGCCCGCTGCTGCAGGGGCGCCAGCTCGCTCTGCAGCGAGGAGCACAGCGCGCTCTTGCAGTCGAGGCAACCAATCGAGGCGCTGCGGCAGCCCTCGATCACCCAGTGCAACTGCTCGTCAGTGGAATACAGCTGGTGCAGCGGCCAGACCGGGCAACGTTGCGGCTCACCCGGATCGTCACGGTGCACCCGAGCTGGATCGGTGGGCATGCGCCGCAGTTTTTCCTCGAGCTCGGCATCGCTATCGCGCAGGAATATCGCGTTGCCACTGGACTTGGCCATCTTCTGCCCGTCCAGGCCAGGCACGCGCGAAAACTCGGCAAGAATCGGCTGCGGCTCGCTCAGGATCACCTTGCCGCCACCTTCCAGGTAGCCGTACAGGCGCTCCTGATCGCCCAGGGTGATGCTGCTCTGCTCCTTGAGCAAGGCCCGCGCCGTCTCCAGCGCTTGTGCGTCACCCTGCTCCTGATAGGCCTTGCGCAGGTTGCTGTAGAGCTTGCCGAGCTTCTTGCCCAGCTTGCCGACAGCAGCTTCGGCCTTGCGCTCGAAATCCGGCTCGCTGCCGTACAGGTGATTGAAGCGGCGCGCCACTTCACGGGCAAATTCGATGTGGGGGAGCTGATCGGCACCGACTGGCACCTGTCCCGCGCGGTACAGCAAAATATCTGCCGCCTGCAGCAAGGGGTAACCGAGAAAGCCGTAGGTGGAGAGGTCCTTGCCACTCTGATGCTCCTGCTGCTCCTTGTAGGACGGCACGCGCTCGAGCCAGCTGAGTGGGCAGATCATCGACAGCAGCAGATGCAGCTCGGCATGCTCCGGCACCTGCGACTGCACGAACAGCGTCGCGGAGCTGGGGCTTACGCCCGCAGCCAGCCAGTCCACGGCCATATCCATGACGTGCTGGGAAAGCTGGCCGGCATCGGCGTATTCGGTGGTCAGGGCATGCCAGTCGACGATGCAGAAGAAACAGTCGTACTCATGCTGCAACCTGACCCAGTTTTTCAGCACACCGTGGTAGTGCCCGAGATGAAGACGACCGCTCGGACGCATTCCTGACAGCACCCGACGTTCGGAGTCGTTGAGGCTCAAACCGTTCTATCCAAAATCCAGACAAGGCCACGGAGTATAGGGCAGCTGCCTCCACAACGGAAAAGGCGATGTCAGAGATCGTTGAACGGCGTCGGGTCGCCGCAACCGACGCGCAGAACTTCCGGGCTATCGTCAGCAAGATTGACCACGGTGGAGGCTTCCAGCCCGCCAAAACCACCGTCGATGATCAGATCGACATGGTGCTCGAGAATCCGGCGCATTTCGTAAGGGTCGGACATCGGCAGCTCGTCGCCCGGCATGATCAGGCTGACGCTCATCAGCGGCTCGCCCAATTGCTCCAGCAACGCCAGGGCGATCGGGTGGCTGGGTACGCGGATGCCGATGGTACGGCGCTTGGGGTGCAGCAACATGCGCGGCACTTCGCGGGTGGCGTTGAGGATGAAGGTGTAAGGACCCGGGGTGTGATTCTTCAACAGGCGGAAGGCCGCAGTGTCGACCTTGGCGAACAGCCCGATCTGCGAGAGATCGCGGCAGACCAGGGTGAAGTTGTGCTTGTCGTCGAGCTGACGCAGGCGACGAATGCGCTCTACGGCATTCTTGTCACCGATCATGCAGCCCAGCGCGTAGGAGGAATCGGTCGGATAGACCACCACGCCACCACCGCGAATGATTTCCACAGCCTGTTTTATCAGGCGTGCCTGTGGGTTTTCCGGGTGAACCTGGAAAAATTGACTCACACTTGCTCCCAGCTCATGAAGTGACAGCGGATGGCTGTGCATGTTCGAAGCGCTCCCAGAGCGCAGTCAGGTCATCAGGCAACGGGCGATACATGCCCAACTCGGACCAGTCGCCAGGCGCGTGGAAATCACTGCCGACACTGGCCATCAAGCCGAACTCGCGCGCCAGAATCGCCAGACCTCCGACTTGTTCGGCGGGCTGCATGCCATTGACCACTTCCAGAGCATGACCGCCGGCCGCCGCGAAATCGGCCACCAGGCGTCGACGCTTACTGCGAGTAAAGTCGTACTGCCACGGATGCGCCAGGCTGATCCAGGCTCTGGCCGAACGCAGGGTGGCGATGGTTTCTTCAAGCATAGGCCAGTGCTGCTTGACGTCACCCAACTTTCCCGAGCCCAGCCACTTGCGAAACGCCTCGGCGCGATCACGCACATGACCGGCGCGCACGAGAAATTCGGCGAAATGCGGCCGGGCCGGCGCATTGCCGCTATCGCCCAGTTGCTGCTGAACGGCCCGCGCGCCCTCCAGAGCGCCCGGCATACCTTTGGCCGCGAGGCGTCGGTCGATCTCTTCTGCGCGCTGCCAGCGCCCATGGTGCAAGGCATCGATGGCGGCACACAGCGCCGGCGCCTCGCGCTCGAAGGCATAGCCCAGGACGTGGATGGTCGCCCCACCCCAGGTGCAGGACAGCTCGATGCCATTGATCAGCTGCATATCCAGAGCCGCCGCTGCGCGGCGCGCTTCATCGAGCCCTTCCAGCGTGTCATGATCGGTCAACGCCAGCAGACGCACGCCCCGCTCATGCGCCCGGGCCACCAGTACGGCGGGGGCCAGGGCGCCATCGGAGGCGGTGCTGTGGCAATGCAGATCGACAATCATGGCGGCGCTTTCGTTGAGATTGATGTTTGTTATTATGCCCCACATCCGCGCCAAGGCTGTTACCGCGTGGCGCAAATGCGTTATCCCTCCCCGCTTCGACCCCAAATAAGGACTGAGATGCTCTACGCCATCATCGCCACCGACGTCGAAAACTCCCTGGAAAATCGTCTGGCCACCCGCCCCGCTCACCTCGCTCGTCTGGAGCAGTTGAAGCAGGAAGGTCGCCTGCTGCTGGCCGGCCCGCACCCGGCCATCGACAGCAATGATCCAGGCCCGGCGGGCTTCAGCGGCAGCCTGGTGGTTGCCGAGTTCGACTCCCTGGAAGCTGCCCGGCAATGGGCCGACGCCGATCCGTACCGCACAGCCGGCGTGTATGCCAACGTGTTGGTCAAACCTTTCAAGAAAGTCCTGCCCTGACGAAGTGCCACCCACGCTGCTTTCGCACACAAGGAATCGCGATGCGCCCGATCCCGCTGTCCCTGCTGGTCACCGTGATGCTGACCTGTGCTTCGGCGCAGGCAGAAGAACAACCCGCTCAGCCGTCTGTCCCGGCAGCCACGCTCGACAGCCAGGTGCTGGAACAGCGCCTGGCGCAAAGCGAGCAACTGCGCAACGAGCAGGAAGCGAGCAGCGCCGTGCAACTGCAACGCCTGCGCCAGGAAAATCAGCGTCTGCGCTTGCAGCTCAAGGAGAGCCAGGCGCAGGCTCAACCCCGATTGCTCAGCGAGCAACAGACCTGGTTCGCCCTGGGCGCCGCCCTGAGCCTGATCTCGATGCTATTCGGCGTCCTGTTGCGTGGCTCTCGCAAGACCCGCCGCGAGTGGATCAACTGAGCCATGAACCGCCTGCTGCTGATCGATGACGATCAGGAACTCTGCGAACTGCTTACCCGCTGGCTGACCCAGGAAGGTTTTCAGGTCACCGCTTGCCACGAAGCCGGCGGCGCCCGTCAGGCACTTGCCGCACAGACGCCTGATGCGGTGGTGCTGGATGTCATGCTGCCAGACGGCAGCGGCCTGGAGTTGCTCAAGCAATTGCGTGGCGAGTACCCGGACCTCCCGGTACTGATGCTCTCTGCCCGTGGCGAACCGCTGGATCGCATCCTCGGCCTGGAGCTGGGCGCCGATGACTACCTGGCCAAGCCCTGTGACCCTCGCGAGCTGACCGCACGCCTGCGCGCCGTCCTGCGCCGCACCGTGCCGGCACCGGCCAGCAGCCAGCTGGAGCTCGGCGATCTCAGCTTCAGCCCCAATCGCGGGGTGGTCAGCATTGGCGAACATGATGTTCCTCTGACGCTTTCCGAAAGCCGCCTGCTCGAAGCCCTGCTGCGCCAACCCGGCGAGCCGGTGGACAAACAGGCATTGGCGCAACTCGCCCTGGGCCGCAAACTGACCCTGTATGACCGTAGCCTGGACATGCACGTCAGCAACCTGCGCAAGAAGATCGGCCCGCACCCGGATGGCCGGCCACGCATTCTCGCCCTGCGCAGCCGTGGCTATTACTACGCGCAGTGAGTGCTCCCTGGCGTAGCGTAAACAACCCGCAACATCGCCTTTACCCAAGCTTTACCCACAGCTGACTGCCCTTGACCTTGACCGCCGCATACTGAGCCCATCCGGTCGTTACCGGTTTCAAGACAAGGAGAATCACCATGCGCAAGACCCTTACCGCCCTGCTGCTCGCTGCCACCCTGCCGACCCTGGCCTTCGCCATGCCCATGCAAGACGGTGGCCCTCGCCACCATGATCGCGACCATGGCATGTTCAAGGAGCTGAACCTGAGCAAGGAACAGCGCCAGGAGTTTCGCAAGCTGATGGGCGAGCAGATGAAGACCCATCGCGACATCACCAAGCGCTACCTGGACAAGCTGCCGGAAGCCGAAAAGCAGGCCATGAAGAAGGAACTGGACAAGGCCCGCGCCGACCAGCACAAGGCCCTGCGTGACCTGCTCAACCCCGAGCAGCAGAAAGCCTTCGACGAGCACCAGAAGAAAATGGAAGCTCGCCGCGCGGAAATGGCCGAATTCAAGGCCTGGAAGGCCGAGAAGGACAGCAAAGGCAACTGATCGACTCCCCCTAGACCCGCCGCCGCGCTCCCTGAGCCCGGCGGCTTTTGCATGAGGAATCACCGTGCGTTCACTGTTCTGGCGCATTCTGGCGACCTTCTGGCTGGGCATCGCTCTGGTGGCCGCGCTGTCGCTGCTGCTTGGCCGCGCCCTGAATCAGGACGCCTGGATTCTGAGCCTGCACCCGGGCCTTGATGATCTCGATGGCCAGTGGGTCAAGCGCTATGAACAGCAAGGGCCAGCAGCCGCCCAGGATTTTCTCGAACAGCGCAAGCGCAAGTACCGTATCGACACCCAGGTGCTTGGCGAGAGCGGCCAGCAACTGGTCAAAGGCACCTTTCCGTCCCGTGCTGCCGCCTTCGAGGCGCGTCACGGCGACGACCGGCGACTGCCCTGGCGGCGCCTGACCGCCGAATACACCAGCCCGCAAAGCGGCGAAAGCTACCTGTTCATCTACCGTATTCCACACCCGGAGCTGGCTGCCTGGCACCGTGGCAGCCTGTTCTGGCCACTGAGCGCCATCGCCATCGCCCTGGTGGTGCTGACATTGTTCAGCCTGATGCTGACACTGTCGATCACCCGCCCGCTGGATCGCCTGCGCGGTGCCGTACATGATCTCGGCCAGACCGCCTACCAACAGAACAGCCTGGCTCGTCTGGCCACGCGCCGCGACGAGTTGGGCCTGCTGGCCAAGGACTTCAACCGCATGGGCGAGCGACTGCAAGGCTTGATCGGCAGCCAGCGCCAGCTGCTGCGCGATGTTTCCCACGAACTGCGCTCGCCCCTGGCGCGCCTGCGTATTGCACTGGCGCTGGCGGAGCGTGCCGATGCGGCGGAACGAGAAAGGCTCTGGCCTCGTCTGAGTCAGGAGTGTGATCGACTGGAAGCACTGATCAGCGAAATTCTTGCCCTGGCCCGCCTGGACGCGGACCCGGGTGCCGCGCAGCCCGTCGATCTGGCCGCCCTGCTCGGCAACCTGCAGGAAGACGCTCGCCTGACCGCCCCGCAACAACAGCTGCAGATCGATCTCGACCCTCGCGCACGCCTGCAAGGCTGGCCAGGCATGCTCGAGCGCGCGCTGGACAACCTGCTACGCAATGCCTTGCGCTTCAGCCCAGCGGATCAACCTGTGCTCATCAGCGTGCAAAGCCAGGGGCACAGCGTAACGTTGAGCGTGCGCGACCACGGTCCCGGGGTCGCCAGCGAATACCTGGGGCAACTGGGTAAACCCTTCTTCCGCGCACCGGGCCAGAATGGCTCCGGCCATGGCCTCGGCCTGGCCATCGCACGCCGGGCGGCGCAGCGTCACGGTGGTGAACTGCTGCTGAACAACCACCCGGAAGGGGGCTTCATCGCCACGCTCAGCCTGCCGGCAAAACAGCAGGCAAGCTGAATCGACGCGCGATCAGCCCTCCCAGGCGCTGACGAAGTCTTCGACTATGACCTCTGGCGCTCGCCGCAGCTCACGCTCCGGTGTGCCCAGGTACAGATAGGCGATGATCTGCTCGTCCGCCGCCAGGCCCAGGCCTTTGGCGACATGGGCATCGTAGGCCATGTCGCCGGTACGCCAGACGGCACCGATACCCTGAGCATGGGCGGCCAGCAGCATGCCGTGCGCGGCACAGCCGGCTGCGATCACCTGCTCGGAGGCGGGCACCTTGGGGTGAGCCTGAACCCGGGCGATCACCACCACCAGCAATGGCGCGCGCAGCGGCATGCCACGTGCCTTGTTCAGCGCCTCCGGCGCAGCCTGCGCATCGGCGACCTGCAAGGCCTCGGCGAACAGCTCGCCCATGCGCTCACGCGCCTGCCCCTCTACCGTCAGAAAACGCCACGGCCGTAGCTGACCATGGTCAGGCGCACGCAGGGCCGCGCGAAACAGCATCTCGCGCTGCGTCGCATCCGGAGCTGGTTCGACCAGGCGAGGCACGGAAACACGGTTGAGTAGAGCGTCGAGGGCATCCATCGGCCACCTCCAAAAACAAAGATGGCGCATTCTCAATGCTGCAAGCTGCAAGCTGCAAGCTGACCAATGCACGGAGCGGATGTCAGAAGCCCGTCAAGCCGTAGCCCGGATGCAATCCGGGATTGCCGGCCCCGGATTGCATCCGGGCTACGCGCTGGCTTGCAGCCAGTTGCTCTCAGGCGACGCGATCAGGCGATATCACCGGTTGCACTGGCGGAGTCAGCGGCGGCAGGCCGTAGGCCTTGCGCGCATCGTCGCAACGCGGGTTGTGCTCACCGTTCGCCCATGAGGCTTCGAACTCGCGGCAGCTACTCGAACGTTGTTCGTACAGGGTGCAACGCACACCACAGCCGACGTCGCCCAGCAGTTGCGTGCAACGTGCCGGTTTGCTCTCCGTGCCACGCATGGCGACGTAGTGAGGGCTGATCTGGATGACCTGTTCGTCCGGAACGCTACCGCCCGCAGACTGGCACTCGCCCCAGAAGAAGGACACACGAAAAAACGCGCAGCAGGCGCCGCACGTAAGGCAGGGATTAGCTTCGGACATTTGAGGAGAACTCGGAAACCGACGGACGTCGGCAACTGGCGGCTATTCTATGCTCGGCCATGCACTTGTAAAGCCCCCCACCGTGGCGGTTTACAGCCGCCCGTCCACAGGTAGAATGGCGCATTTTCCAACCCGCCAGAGCCCCCTACATGGCCTTGCCGACGCTGCGCATCATCGGTTTCATCATCGGCATATTCCTGATTACCCTGGCGATCAGCATGGCCATCCCCATGCTGACCCTGCTGATCTTCGAGCTGCCTGAAGATCTCAATGCCTTTCTCTGGTCCAGTCTGATCACCCTGATCGCCGGGCTCGCACTGGTGATTCCCGGCCGTCCGCAGAACGCTCAGTTACGCCCGCGTGACATGTACCTGCTCACCACCGGGAGCTGGACCATGGTTTGCAGCTTTGCCGCGCTGCCCATGATGCTGATCGCGCATATCAGCTACACCGACGCCGTTTTCGAAACCATGTCCGGCATCACCACTACGGGTTCCACCGTACTGACCGGGCTGGATGACATGTCGCCCGGCATTCTGATCTGGCGTTCGATGCTGCAATGGCTGGGCGGCATCGGCTTCATCGGCATGGCCGTGGCCATTTTGCCGCTGCTGCGCGTGGGTGGCATGCGCCTGTTCCAGACCGAATCCTCGGACTGGGGCGAAAAGGTCATGCCGCGCTCGCACATGGCCGCCAAGTACCTGCTGCTGGTCTACCTGGCACTCACCGGGTTCGGCTTCCTGGCCTACTGGGTCGCCGGCATGTCGCCTTTCGACGCCATCAACCACGCGATGACCTCGATTTCCACCGGCGGTTACTCCACCTCGGATTCCTCTCTGGCCAACTGGCAGCAGCCGGCCGTGCACTGGACGGCCGTCGTGCTGATGTTGCTCGGCGGCATGCCTTTCATGCTCTATGTCGCCTTCGTTCGCGGCAATCGCCAGGCGCTGTTCAAGGACCATCAGGTTCGCGGCTTCATCGGTTTTCTACTGCTGACCTGGCTGGTATTCGGCACCTGGCTGTGGATCAACTCGGACCATGCCTGGCTCGACGCCGTTCGCATCGTCGCGGTGAACGTCACGTCGGTGGTCACCACCACCGGCTTCGCCCTCGGCGACTACAGCACCTGGGGCAGTTTCGCCGTGCTGCTGTTCTTCTACCTGACCTTCGTCGGCGGCTGTTCCGGCTCGACATCGGGCGGCCTGAAGATCTTCCGCTTCCAGGTTGCCTATGTGCTGCTCAAGGCCAACCTGATGCAGCTGGTGCACCCGCGCGCGGTGATCAAGCAGCAGTACAACAACCACAACCTGGATGAAGAGATCGTCCGCTCGCTGATCACCTTCTCCTTCTTCTTCACCATCACCATCGGCGTGCTGGCCCTGGCCCTGACCCTGGTCGGCCTGGATTGGGTCACCGCGCTGACCGGCGCGGCTACTGCGGTGTGCAACGTCGGTCCGGGGCTTGGCCCGATCATCGGCCCGGCCGGCAACTTCGCCAGTCTGCCGGATTCGGCCAAATGGCTACTCAGTGCCGGCATGCTGCTCGGCCGCCTGGAAATTCTGACCGTACTGGTGCTGGTCACCCGCAGCTTCTGGAAACACTGACCAATGCCCCTAGCCAGCCTGCGCATCCTCGCCTTCATCAACGGCATCTTCCTCGTCACCCTGGCGCTGAGCATGCTGGTGCCGGTGATCACCCTGCTGATCTTCGAGCAGCCGCAAGGCATCAATGCCTTTCTCTGGTCGAGCCTGATCACCGCCCTCACCGGCATCGCCATGATCGCTCAGGGCAGGCCGCAGCAAACGCAACTGCGCCCACGCGACATGTACATGCTGACGGTGTCGAGCTGGGTGATGGTATCGATCTTCGCCGCCTTGCCATTCATCTTCGCCGAACGGGCGAGCATCACCGACGCATATTTCGAAAGCATGTCCGGTATCACCGCGACCGGCGCCACCGTATTCAGCGGCCTCGACGACATGTCTCCCGGTACGCTGATCTGGCGCTCGCTGCTGCACTGGCTGGGCGGCATCGGCTTCATCGGCATGGCCGTGGCGATCCTGCCGATCCTGCGCATCGGGGGCATGCGCCTGTTCCAGACCGAGTCGTCGGATCGCTCGGAGAAGGTCATGCCACGCTCGCACATGGTCGCCAAATACATGGTGCTGGCCTATGTCGGCCTCAGCACACTCGCGGTGCTGGCGTTCTGGTGGGCCGGCATGGGCCTGTTCGATGCGATCAACCACGCCATGTCGGCGATCGCCACCGGCGGTTTCTCCACATCCGACTCCTCCCTGGGCAAATGGCAGGAACCGGCGATTCACTGGGTCGCTATCATCGTGATGGTGCTCGGCAGCCTGCCCTTCGTGCTCTATGTCAGCACCCTGCGCGGCAACTACCGCGCACTGTTTCGCGACGCGCAGGTGCGCGGCTTCCTGGTGCTGCTGGTGGGCAGCTGGTTCGTGCTGGCTGGCTGGAAATGGCTCACCACCGACCTGTACTGGCTCGATGCGCTGCGCCTGGTGGCGGTGAACATCACCTCGATCATGACCACCACCGGCTTTGCCGTGGGCGATTACCACCTGTGGGGCCCGTTCGCCAGCATGATGTTCTTCTACCTGGGTTTCGTCGGCGGCTGCTCCGGCTCCACCGCCGGCGGCCTGAAGATCTTCCGCTTCCAGGTCGCCTACATCCTGCTCAAGGCCAACCTCAGACAGCTCATTCACCCGCGAGCAGTGATCAAGCAGCAGTACAACCGCCACCGGCTGGATGAAGACATCGTTCGTTCGATCCTGGCCTTCGCCTTCTTCTACACCATCACCATCGCCACCCTGGCGCTGGCGGTGGCGATGTGCGGAGTGGACTGGATCACCGCCCTGACCGGCGCTGCGGCAATGGTTTCAGGCGTTGGCCCGGGCATGGGCGAGATGGTCGGCCCGGCCGGCAACTACGCCACCATTCCCGACCTGGCCAAGTGGCTGCTGAGCTTCGGCATGCTGCTCGGGCGCCTGGAAATCCTGACCGTGCTGGTGCTGCTGTTCCCGGCCTTCTGGCGCCATTGAGCGCCCCCTACCCAGCTCAGTTGGCCAGCCCACGGCGGCTGCGATACTCGCCAGGCGTTTCACCGAACCAGCGGCGAAACGCCCTGAAGAAGTTGCTCGGATCGGCAAAGCCCAGCAGATAGGCAACTTCCAGCAAGGTCAGGTCGACCTGACCGAGATACTGCTCGGCCAGCTCACGGCGGGTGTCGTCGAGCAACTGCTGGTAGCTGGTGCCCTCCTCCTGCAGACGCCGCTGCAGGGTACGCTGCGACAGGTGCAGCGTTTGCGCCACCACCTCACGCCGTGGTTCGCCCTGGGGCAACAGGCGACACAGCACCTGACGTGCCTGATGGGTGACACGGCTGCTGCAGAAACGCGCCAGGTATTCGCCGGCAAAACGGTCATGCAGCTGCGCCAGCGCTTCATTGGCACTGGGCAATGGTGTCTCCAGATCGGCACGCTCGAAGATCAACCCATAGTGCTCGGCATTGAACTTCAGCGGCGCCTGGAACACCTGCTGGTAGGGCGTCAGATCGACAGGTGGCGGGCCTTGCAGACGAATCTCGCGCGGGCGAATGGGCTTGCTGGTCATCCAGCGGCAAAACGCCAGACAGTACGCCAGCGAGGCCTCGGCGCTCTGCCGGGCCGGCGGCAGGCGGTCGCCATGAATGGCCAGCGTCAGCGCATAGCCGTCGGGTTGCGGCATGAAATTCAGGTCCGCACCTTCACCGATGATGCGCTGATAGCGCACCAGACGAGTGAAGCCATCACGCAGGTTGCGGCTGGACATCAGCGCGTAGCCCACGACATGGAAGGACGCCGGGCGCACCACCTGCGCCATGTTCAGGCCGATCGCCGGGTTGCCCGACAGCGCCACGGCGCGCTGCCACAGACGGGTCATGCCGTCCTGCGGGAAGCGCGCATCCGGGTCGTTCAACGCGGCGTAATCCATGCCCAGCTCGGCGAACAGGCGGGTGCAGTCGACGCCGCCCAGCTCCAGCGCCTGCACGATGGCCAAGGCCCAGTTGGAGGATGTGGTTCTTTCGCTCATCGTCTTGTTCTTGTGATCAATCAGCAAGGCCAGGGTTGGCGGCGCAAGGATACTAGACTGGCACCTTAAGTCAGTGGCCCACGGAGACAGCGCATTTACACTGACCGTGACAATAACAGGAGGTGCGCCATGACCGCCCAGACCACCGAACGCTACCAGAGCTTCGCCGAGTTCTACCCCTATTACCTGCAGGAACACAGCAACCCCGTGTGCCGCCGTCTGCACTATGCCGGCAGTCTGCTGGTGCTGGCGATCCTCGCCTACGCCCTGCTCACCCAGCAATGGCTCTGGCTGCTGGCCATGCCACTGGCCGGTTATGGCTTCGCCTGGGTCGGCCATTTCGTCTTCGAAAAGAATCGACCGGCCACCTTCGACTATCCGCTGTACAGCCTGATGGGCGATTGGGTGATGCTCAAGGATGCCTTTACCGGCCGTATCCGTTTCTGACGAAACGAATGTACGCCCCTCTGAAGAACAACAAGAACGAGAACGCCCATGAACAGCCGCGCCCGCTTTACCCACATGCAAGACGGCCAGGCCGAGGACTGGGCCATCATCGCCCGGGATTTCGCCGCCTACGCCGCTCAGTTGCCTGCCCGCATCCTCGACCACCTGCGCCTGCTCGACGGCGATTTCGGTGGGTTTCCGGTGGACCGCCTGACCCACTCGCTGCAAACCGCCACCCGTGCCTATCACGACGGCCGCGACGAGGAGTACGTGATCTGCGCGCTGCTGCATGACATCGGCGATACCCTCGGCAGCTACAACCACCCGGACATCGCCGCAGCCATCCTCAAGCCCTTCGTCAGTGCCGAGAACCACTGGATGGTGGAGAAGCACGGCATCTTCCAGGGCTATTACTTCTTCCATCACCTGGGCATGGATCGCCATCTGCGCGAGCAATTCAAGGATCACCCCCAGTACCAGGCGACCATCGAGTTCTGCGCCAGGTACGATGCGGCGGCCTTCGACCCGGACTATGAAAGCCTGCCACTGAGCTTCTTCGAGCCCATGTTGCAGCGCGTGTTCGCCCGGCCGAAGAACTCCATCTATCTGGCTGCAATGGACAAGACCAGCACCTGACCGCCGGCCACTGTTGCGCCACCGTTCGGCGGCCATGCTTGGCTGGCCGCCACCCCCTTGGTTATGATCCCCGCCCAGCGAGCCTCTGGCTCAGGTCTTGCAGACCAGCCAGGCGTCCAGCAGAGACGCCAGAAATCCAGCAGGGACAGTTCCAACAGATGAAGCCAGCAATCACCAGCCGTGCCAACGGGCTACCGACGCCGCCGTTGCGTGAATACTATTCGCGCGTACTGGCCTATATCGCCACGGCCGCCAGCATCGCCGCCGGCACCTATGTCGGGCACTTCGCCTACGACATCCTGTGGATGGTGCCCTACGCCCTGCTCTACCCTCATCTGGCGCACAATCTCAGCCGCCGCTTCAAGCGCGACTATCCGCAGCAGACCGACCTCGCCCTGCTGTTCTTCGACGCCCTGCACGCCGGTGCATCCTGCGTGCTGCTGGGTTTCTCCGCCGTCCCCAGCCTGATGTTCCTGCTGATTCTGTGTTTCAGTGCACTGGTCGTCGGCGGCATGCGCTATCTCGGCCTGGCGCTGCTGGTGGCCGCCAGCGGCATGGCGCTGTGCGCTGCGCTGGTGGGGGTTCATCCCAATACCGACACGCCGACCCTGGTGGCGCTGGTCAGCATCCTCTTCACCACCCTGTACATCTGCATCACCGCCTATTTCGTCAACCAGCAGGGCCTGCGCCTGGCCCAGGTACGCAGCGAGATCAAGCGTGAGCAGGAAAAGGCCGCACGCCTGGCGCGCAACCTGGCCAAGTACCTGTCGCCACAGGTCTGGGAATCGATCTTTACCGGCAAGAAGAGCGTGCGCCTGGAGACTCAGCGCAAGAAGCTCACGGTTTTCTTCTCCGACATCAAGGGCTTCACCGAGCTGTCGGAAGAACTGGAAGCCGAAGCCCTGACCGACCTGCTCAACACCTACCTCAACGAAATGTCGAAGATCACCCTGAAATACGGCGGCACCATCGACAAGTTCATCGGTGACTGCGTCATGGTGTTCTTCGGCGACCCGAGCAGCAACGGCGCCAAGAAGGATGCGGTCGCGGCGGTGTCCATGGCCATCGCCATGCGCAAGCACATGAAGGTGCTACGCCAGCAATGGCGCGCGCAGGGCATCACCAAACCGCTGGAAATCCGCATGGGCCTCAATACCGGCTACTGCACGGTGGGCAACTTTGGCGCCGACACGCGCATGGACTACACCATCATCGGCCGCGACGTGAACCTTGCCAGCCGCCTGGAAAGCGCCGCCGAATCCGGCGAGATCCTGATTTCCCACGAGACTTATTCACTGGTCAAGGACGTGATCATGTGCCGCGACAAGGGCCAGATCGCCGTCAAGGGCTTCACCCGCCCGGTGCAGATCTACCAGGTGGTGGACTTCCGCCGCGACCTGGGCGCTACCTCCAGCTACGTCGAGCACGAACTGCCGGGCTTCTCCATGTACCTGGACACCAACGGCATTCAGAACTTCGACAAGGAGCGGGTGATTCAGGCGCTCAACCAGGCGGCGGAAAAGCTGCGCGACAAGGTCATTCTCTGAAGCGAACGACCTGAGGGCGATTCGCGGCTGAAGCCGCTCCTACGATACGCCCTTGTGGGAGCGGCTTCAGCCGCGATAAAAGCCGACTACAACGCGGTATCCGGCAACGCCTCAGCCAGCACCGGCTCACCATCGATCAGCGCCTGCAGCGCCAGGAATTCCAGCGCCGAAGCGCGCCAGGACTGTGCTGCCGCCAGCTCTGCGCAACGCCGCCGATCCAGCTCCAGTGCAGCCAGGCAGGCAGCACGCAGATCCTCGTCCATCACCCCGCTCTGCCCTTGCGACAGCACATCCAGCGGCCCGGCCACGGGAAACGCAGCCACCGGCGTACCGCAAGCCAGCGCTTCCAGCATCACCAGCCCATAGGTATCGGTACGCGAGGGGAAAACCAGCACCGAGGCATCCTGATAGGCCTCGGCCAACGCCTGGCCATGGCGATAACCGAGAAAGTGCACCTGCGGATACTGCTGTTGCAACGCCTCACGCTGCGGGCCGTCGCCGACCACGCGCTTCTCTCCCGGTAAATCCAGATCGAGGAATGCCTGCAGGTTCTTTTCCGGGGCGATGCGTCCGACGTAGAGAAACACCGGTCGCACCGGACGAGCGCGCGTCTCGTCCGGCCGGAACAATCGGGTATCCACCCCTTTACGCCACAGTTGCAGCCGTTGCAGAGCCCAGCTGGCGAACTCCTCGCGCAGGCGCTCGGTGGTCACCAGCACGGCCTGACTGGGGCGATGGAAGGCACGCAGAAAGGCATAGCCCCAACGCGGCGCAATCCACGGCCAGCGGGCGCTGACGTACTCGGGAAAGCGCGTATGGATGGCCGTGGAAAACGCCAGCCCACGCTTGACCAGCCAGCGCCGCGCCGCCCAACCCAGCGGCCCCTCGGTCGCGAGGTGCACGCAGTCCGGACGAAAGTCGCGAATCGCCGCACCGACACGCCACAGGTCCCACACCAGCGGAATCTCCGGGTATGTCGGACAGGGCACGGCGCGAAAATCGGCGGGCGACAGCAGTTTGACCTGATGGCCCAACCCACGCAGTTCGCCGACCAGCGCGGCCAGGCTGGTGACCACGCCATTGACCTGTGGCGCCCAGGCGTCGGAGACGATGAGTATCCTCATGCGCCGGTCTCGAGGGCGACGACCGGCTCCTCGCTGGCCAGCTGCGCCTCGGCCAGACGATAGAGTTCGATCTGCCCGTCCCAGTGCTCGATCAGCGCCGTGCAGGATTCCACCCAGTCGCCGCAGTTCATGTACTCCACGCCGCTCACCTGGCGAATCTCGGCATGGTGGATATGGCCGCAGACCACGCCCTGCAGGCCACGCTTGACGCACTCGTGAGCGATGGCCTCCTCGAAGTCGCTGATGAAATTCACCGCCGTCTTGACCTTGTGCTTGAGGTAAGCCGACAGCGACCAGTAACCGTATCCCCAGCGGCTGCGCCAGTGGTTGAGCCAGCGATTGAGGGTCAGGGTGAACTCGTAGGCCGAGTCACCGAGAAAGGCCAGCCAGCGGTGATAACGGGTGATCACATCGAACTGGTCGCCATGGATCACCAGCAATTGCCGGCCATCGGCCGTGACGTGCACGGCCTCATCCACCAGTTGGATATTGCCCAGCAGCAGGCTGGAGTAACGGCGCAGGAATTCGTCATGGTTGCCGGTGACGTAGATGACCTCGGTACCGCGCTTGCTCATGGTCAGCAGGCGACGGATCACGTTGGTGTGCGCCTGCGGCCAGTAGATGCCACCGCGCAGTTTCCAGCCATCGATGATGTCGCCCACCAGGTAGATGCGGTCAGCCTGATAGCGCTTGAGAAAGGCTGCCAGGTGTTCGGCCTGGCAGTCGCGTGTGCCGAGGTGCACGTCGGAGATCCACAGGGTACGGACACGTTGCTTGCGGCTGGGCTTGGCGAGCTGAGCGCTGGTCATGGGCGACCTCCGGCTGGGTTTAGACGAGCTTGAGGGGTCGCGGTGAAAAGCTTGTGACAGGAAAAAGACCGTTCGATGACGCAGCATCACCTCGGCCCAGGCGTTACACTCCGGCGGTTGCCGAGGAAACCGCCATGCTCCCGATCCTGTCCCTGCGTCATTACAGCCACGAAGTGCTCAGCCATAGCCACGACCACGCGCAACTGGTGTTCGGCCTGGCTGGCGAGCTGCAATTCGAAGTGGCTGGCCAGGGCAGCCAGGTGCTGCGCCACCACCTGGCCGTGGTGCCGGCCGCAGCCCGCCATACCTGCGGCAGCCCACGCGGCAGTCAGTGCCTGGTGCTGGACCTGCCGGCCAACGATTGGCTGGAACGCCAGCTCGGCCACCATGCGAACGATATCCAGCGCCTGCTGGACAAGCCCAATGCCCTGCAACTCGATGCTTCGCAGGGCCAGCTCCTCAACTGGCTGGCCAGCAGCCCGATCAATGACCCGATCATCGCAGGTCAGGGTGCGGCCTTGCTGCTCGGCAGCCTGGCCTGCAGCCGCCAGCATGCCGAAGCGCCCGGCTTGCCCATGGCTGCCCTGGATCGCTACATCGAGCAGCACGCGGCGCATCCGCTGCAGGTGGCGGACCTGGCGCGCCTGGCTGGCCTGTCGGTGGCGCGCTTTCACGCCCGCTTTCTCACCGAGACCGGGCGCACGCCCATGGAACACATTCGCCAACGGCGCCTGCACCTGGCCGAGCAACTGCTGCGTGGCAGCGACCTGGCCGTTGGCGAAATCGCGGCCCGCGTCGGCTACAACTCGCAAAGCGCATTCACCGCCGCCCTCTCCCGCCACCTGGGCATGACCCCAAGGCAATTGCGCCGCACGCGCTAGCCAGCACACGAGCCGCAGGCTGTGCCATGCGCACCGCCAGTCAGCACTGCCCGCCCCCATCCTCGATAGCCTGGCGACAAAACTCATCACTCCCGCGACAGACAGCTGCCGTCTGCGCCGCCTAGACTGCGCCGCATCATCGAGGAGTACCCCATGCAAACCATCGAATGGCAGGATTTCGAGAACGTGGAGCTGCGCGTCGGCACCATTCGCAGCGCTCGCCCCAATGAAAAGGCCGTGAAGCCGGCGTACGTGCTGGCAGTGGATCTTGGCGAACTGGGCATCAAGACCTCCAGCGCGCAGATCACCGCGCACTACAGCTGTGACGAGCTGATTGGTCGGCAGGTGCTGTGCGTGTGCAACTTCGCCCCCAAACGCATCGCCGGCGTACGCTCGGACGTGCTGGTGACCGGTGTCCATGACGGCGAAAACCGCGTTGTCCTGGCCGGTTTCGACCAGCCTTTGCCCAACGGTGCGCGCCTGGCATGACGGAACGTAACGCCCTGCTGGCGATTCACCTGGGTGCACTGCTGTTCGGCCTGTCGGGCATCTTCGGCAAACTGGCGGCAACCACACCGAACATGATCGCAGGCGGCCGCGCGCTATTTGCCGTGATCGCCTTGAGCCTGGCTGCGCTGCTCTGGCGCAGTCGCAACGCGATTCGCCCGAGCCTGCGGCAGATGGCCCTGCTGGCACTCGGTGGTCTGCTGCTGGGCACGCACTGGGTCACCTTCTTCGAAGCGGTGAAGGTCTCCGGTGTGGCCATCGCCACCCTGGGTTTCGCCAGCTTCCCGGCCTTCACCGTACTGCTGGAGGGGCTGCTGTTTCGCGAACGCACCCGTCCCAGCGAGTTCGCCATGGTCGGCGTGGTGTGCGTGGGGCTGATCCTGGTCACGCCGCAGTTCAGCCTGAACAGTGATGCCACGGTCGGCTTGCTGTGGGCGGTGCTGTCGGGCTTTCTGTTCGCCCTGCTGTCGCTGCTCAATCGCGCCAGCACCCGTGGCCTCGACCCGGTAAAGGCCGCGCTGTACCAGAACATCACCGTACTGCTGTGCTTTCTGCCGCTGGCCTGGCCGCTGCTGCCCAGCGTGCGCCCGGTGGACTGGCTGTGGCTGGCCATGCTCGGCATCTTCTGCACGGGCCTGGCGCACAGCCTGTTCGTTGCCAGCCTGCGCGTGCTCAAGGCACGCACCACGGCGGTGATCTTCGCCCTGGAACCGGTCTACGGGATTCTGTTCGCCTGGTGGCTGTTCAGCGAAGAGCCGACGCTACGCATGCTGGCCGGAGGCGTGCTGATCGTCAGCGCCATCTTCGTTTCAGCGCGCATGGCGCGTTGAAGCGAGCGGTGCGCACGGCGCACCCTACCGGTCGTTGTGGCCCAGGTCGCGGGTTGGATCGATCAGATCGCGCACCCGTTGCTTGAGCACCCTGGCCTCGGGGAAGCCACCATCGGCCTTGCGTTCCCAGATCTGCTGACCGTCGCAGAGGATGCGAAACACGCCGCCCGTGCCCGGCTCCAGGCTGACCCGGCCCAGTTCGTCGGCAAAGGTGCTGAGCAGTTCCTGAGCCAGCCAGGCGGCGCGCAGCAGCCACTGACACTGGGTGCAATAGGTGATGACGATTTCAGGCTTCTGATCGGGCATGGCAGCGGCTCTACTGTGGGGCTTGATGCCTATAATAACGGCCTTTGTCTCTGCTCCTGCCGGAATCCATCATGCGCCGCCTGCTGTTTTCGCTGCTTTGCCTGTTCGCCCTGTCCAGCCTGCCCGTCATCGCCGCCGAACGTGTCGGCCTGGTGCTGTCGGGCGGCGCCGCTCGCGGCCTGGCACACATTGGTGTGCTCAAGGCGCTGGAAGAACAAGGCATTCGCATCGACGCCATCGCCGGTACCAGCATGGGCGCCATCGTCGGCGGCCTCTATGCCGCCGGCTATTCGGTGGCTGAGCTCGAGCGCCTGGCGCTGGAGCTGGACTGGCAACAGGCGCTGTCCGACTCACCGCCACGCGAGGACATTCCCTTTCGCCGCAAGCAGGACGACCGCGACTTTCTGATCAAGCAGAAACTCAGCTTCCGTGACGACGGCAGCCTGGGCCTGCCGCTGGGCGTGATCCAGGGCCAGAACCTGGCGCTGCTGCTGGAGAGTCTGCTGGTACACCGCAGTGCCACCCGTGACTTCGATCATCTGCCGATCCCCTATCGCGCCGTGGCCACCGATGTGGTCACGGGTGAGCAGGTGATCATGGGCAGCGGCCACCTGCCGCAGGTGATGCGCGCCAGCATGTCGATCCCGGCGGTGTTCGCCCCGGTGGAAGTCGACGGCCGTCTGCTGGTCGACGGCGGCATGGTCAACAACGTGCCAATCGACGTCGCGCGGCAGATGGACGTCGATCACGTCATCGTCGTCGACCTGGGCATGCCACTGAAACCGGCCAAGGAGCTGCTCACCGTGGTCGACGTGATGAACCAGTCGATCAACCTGATGATGCGCAAGAACTCCGAGGCCCAACTCGAAACGCTGGGGGCAGACGACGTATTGATCCTGCCCCCTCTGGCCGGTTTTGGCGTCGCCGACTTCAATCGTGGCGAACAGATGATGGACGCCGGTTACCGTGCCACGCAGATTCAGGCAGAGCGCCTGGCCCGCTTGCGTACCAGCAGCGCCGGCAACCCGTCGCTGGCCATGGCGCGCTCGCGCGAACAGCGCACACCGGTGATTCGCGAGATCCAGGTGGAAAACGACTCGAAAGTCGGCGATGCGGTGATTCGCCGGCACATTCGCCAACCGCTCGGCGAGCCGCTGGACATGGATCGCCTGCAGAAAGACATGGGCACGCTGTACGGCCTGGACTACTTCGAGCGCGTGCAGTACCGCGTGGAGCCGCTGGACGAACGAGGTAGCGCGCTGGTGATCGATGCCCGTGGCAAGCGCACCGGGACCGACTACCTGCGCCTGGGGCTCAATCTGTCCGACGACATGCGTGGCGACAGCGCTTTCAACATCGGCGCCAGCTACCGCGTCAACGGCATCAACGAGCTCGGCGCCGAATGGCTGACACGCCTGCAGCTGGGTGATCGTCAGGAGCTCTACAGCGAGTTCTATCAGCCGCTGGACGCCGGCTCGCGTTACTTCGTCGCGCCCTACCTGTTCGGTGAGGCGCAGAACGTCGAAGCGATCCTGGACAACGACCCCATCGCCGAATACCGCCTGGAGCGTTACGGCTATGGCCTCAACCTCGGCCGGCAGATTGCCAACAACGGCGAGATTCGTTTCGGCGTTGCTCAGGCCTGGGGCGAAGCGGATGTCCGCGTCGGCGAGCGCGATCTGCCCAGCTTCAGTTTCAGCGAGGGTTACTACGAACTGCTGTACTCCTTCGACACCCTGGACAACCTCGACTTCCCGCGCACCGGCGAGGACATCGGCCTGATGCTGCGCAAGTACGACCGGGGCCTGGGCTCGGACGAGCAATATCGACAATGGCAGCTGAAGCTGGACAAAGCCTACAGCCATGGCCCCAACACCTGGCTGTTCGGTGGTCGCTACGGACGCACCCTGGATGAGGCGCAAGTGGTCACCTCGGGCTTCATTCTCGGCGGCGCCCAGGAGCTGTCGGGTTTTCGCCAGGACTCGCTGAGCGGTCAGAACATGGCGCTGGCGCGGATGATCTACTACCGAAGGATGACACCAACCTCGATGTTGCCGCTGAACTTCCCGCTGTACCTGGGCCTGTCGCTGGAGCGCGGCCGCGCCTGGAACAACGACAACGCCTTCGACAGCGGCTACATCAACGCCGCCAGCATCTTCCTCGGTCTGGATACGCCGCTGGGGCCGCTGAACTTCAGTTACGGCTTCAACGACGAGCGGGAAAAAGCGCTGTACCTGAACCTGGGCAAGAGCTTCTGAAACGACGAGGCCGCGCATGTGCGCGGCCTCGTCACATGACGGCGGGGGTCGATCAGGCGATTTCTGCCAGCAACTGGCGTGCGGCCTTCTTCTGCTCGTCGTCACCGCGATCGATCACCTCGTTGAGGATGTCGCAGGCGCTGGCGATATCACCCTGCTTGATGTACGCCAGGGCCTGGTTGAGCTGGGCCATGTGCTCCGGGTTGCCCGCCAGGTGGGCGATGTCGCCCTGCAGCGCGGCAGTGGCGTCGGCATCGCCGGCGAAAGCGTCGAGGAAGTTGTCATCCAACCCTGGCGCGTCATCGCTCAGCACCATTTCCATCTCACCGAAGGCGCTCAACTGTTCGTCTTCATGATGCAGCTCGAACACCTCGGGCAGCTCCTGCAGGTTGCTGGCGAACGACGCATCGAACTCCGGTTCCGCAACAGCCTTGGGTCTGGCCTTGGCGGCAGCCGGAAACGGGCTGACCAGATCCCAGTCGGCATCCAGCGACAGATCATCGAGATTGAGCTGAAAATCAGGTTCGGTCGCAGGCGCTGCCTCAGGCTGCAGCGCAGCAACAGGCTCGAGCGGTGCCTGCTGAGTCACCCGCAGATCAGGATGACGCGCCTTCAGCGCATCGATGCGTGCGGCGTCGAACGCTTCGGCACGCAGCACCGCTTCCTCGCGCGCGAAGCCCGCTCCATCGCCCAGCAGTGCCAGCACTTCCAATAGGCGGAAGCGCAGATCGCTGCGCTGCGGGTCCAGAGCCAGCGCCTTGCTCAGCTCACCCCGCGCCTCACTGACACGGCCGTAGGCGATGTAGACATTGGCGGCCTCGAGCGGGTCGACCGGCCCTTGAGCGCGCGCCGGAGTTGGCGCCGGTACAGCCTTGGCCACCGCAGCTGCGCCAACGGGAGCGGCAACCGCCGCGAGTTGTGGACGGGGCGGTTGCTGAGTCGGCTGCGCCTTGGGCTGTACCTGCACCACCGGCCTGGTTTTCTCGCCACGCCGCCGCACGGCCCAGAAAAGCGCACCGAGCAATAACAGAAGCCCGATACCACCGGCCAACAATGTCGACCACCAACCGCGCTCCGCTGCCGCGGGCTCCTCGACACTCACCGGCGCGGTGGAATTGGGCTGAGTAACCGACTCGGCCGGCGTACGGGCAGCCAGCTCAGCCAACTGAGCGTCCTTCTGCGCCAATTGCTCCTGCAACTGCTGCAGTTGCAATTGCAGTTGCGCCAAGCCTTGTTGCAGCTGCAGATTTTCCGCCGCCTGATTGGCCAGCTCCAGATCGACCTGACGCTGCTTCTCGGCCAGCAGCTCCAGGCTTTCGCTTTGCTGCGGTGCAGGCTCGAGGGCAGCCAGAGGCGCGCTCACGGGCCCTTCGGCTGTGTTTTCAGCGAGCGCAGGTGCGGCCTCGGCAGCAGCCGGGGCAGCAGTCGGCTGGGCAGCCCCCGCACGCGCCGCATCAGGCAGCAGCAGGTCGGCGCCAGCCTGTAGACGACCTGGATCGCCGCCAGCAAAGGCATTCGGGTTGAGGGCAACAATGCCCTCCATCAGCACCTGCTGAGGCAGCGTGCTGCCCTGCTCACGCAGACGCGCAGCGATGGACCAGAGGCTGTCGCCACGGCTGACCTGATGACGGTGCCCTGCAGATGCACTCGGCGGCGTGACCGTGCCGACCGACGAAACCGGTGCTGCGACGCGAGTGGAAGGTTGCGCAAGGGCTGCTGCGCTTGGCGCAGCCACAGCTGAGTAAGCCGAAGAGCCGGGAGGGTCCAGCAGCACGGTGTATTCACGCAGCAACTGCCCGTTGGGACGCGCCACCTCGACGATGAAGTTCAGGTAGGGCTCGCGCACCGGGCGACTCGACACCACGCGGATCACGCTGCGTGACCCCTGCAGAAGCGGCGTGAAACGCAGATCATTGAGAAAGTAGAAGCGCTCGACACCCGAACGGCTGAACACTTCGGCCGGTGCCAGACCGACACGCAGGTCCTGCGCGCCCAGATCGCCCACTTCCAGCAGCTCGATTTCGGCCTCGAAAGGCTGATTCAGCGCCGAATGCAGCGTGATTTCACCCAAACCGAGCGCCGGTGCCATTCCCGAATAGAGAGCGGACCCCGACGCCAAACCCAACATCAACTGACGCACCCGAGCCATGTGACCTCCAGGGTTATCCGGCTCGAACGCCCCCTCCTCGACTTCCTGTCTGAGCTCCCTTGGCCGGGAGGCTGGCGCCCTTGATAATTCCGAGAACGGCTGACAAGGTCCTTGTCGAGGCCGTCTCGAATTGCATTATGGCTACTAATTCACAAAGTAGCGGCTTGGACGCCAGTTTGCCGACGAAAGCACAGTGCCATCAAGGTAAATCAGTCAAAAATTAGGCACAGAAAAAATCCGATCAAAAATTGATCGGATTTTTGACAGTACAGACAGACTCACTTCATCAGGTTGCCGAGCACCCGAGCGTGCACCTGCTGACAGCGACGCAGATCATCCTCGTCGATGCCGGCGAAAACTTCATGGCGCAGTTGGGTGGAAATCGCTTCGATCTTCTCGATCAAAGGCTGCGCATTGGGCTGCAGTGCAATCTTCTTGGCACGGCGGTCTTCGGGTACCGCCACGCGAATGACCAGCCCCTGGCTTTCGAGACTGTCGAGCAGGCGCGCCAGCGTCGGCCCTTCCACGCCGATGCTTTGCGCCAATTCGCGCTGGGTCGGCATTTCACTGAAGCGCGCCAGATGCAGCAGCACCAGCCAGCGAGCCTGGGACAGGCCCAGCCCAACCAGGCGCCTATCGAGTTCGGAACGCCAGGCACGGGACAGCTGGGCAACCTGCATGGCAAAGCGATGTTGATCGGGGTAAGACATGGGCAAGCGGACTCATACAAAGGTCAAAAACTAATTATTAGCCAGCTAGCCATAACCCGATGCGCAGGGCAAGCGCAGATTGCGTCACGAGCATTGCAGAATGCGACCGACTCGCAGCCCCGGCTCCAGCTCAGGCCGCTACCAAGGGACGCTTACACCTCGAACTCGGCCTGCAGAGCGGCGCGCACGCAGTAAAGCACCGCCTCGTCGACCCGCCCGGCGAACAGCGGGGCGATCTCGCTGACTGTCGGCAACTCGCCTTCGCCATCGAGAAAGGCCTCCTGAATCTCGCCCAGCAGTTCCTCGGGAAGGTCCAGCGCCTGCTCCAGGCTCAGTTGCTGCTGGGCGATGGCCTCGGCCAGCAGGCTGTAGACGTTCTTCTCGGTACACCCCAACTGGCCGGCGATTTGCGTCGGGGTCATACCGGCGCGGGCCAGGCTGACCAGCTCGTGACGCAGATCGGCCACCGGTGCCGGCGCGTCATCCGCAGCGCTACCGTTGAGCACTTCCAGGAAGGCCTGGCCGTAGCGCTCCAGCTTGCGCGCGCCAACGCCACTGACCTCGGCCATGTCGCTCAGCGAGCTGGGCTGGCTGCGCAGCATCTCCAGCAGCGTGGCATCGGGGAAGATCACGTACGGCGGTACGCTGTGCTCCTCGGCCAGCTTGCGACGCAGGCTGCGCAGCGCCTCCCACATTTCCCGCTCATGGCCACGCACCAGCTGGCTGGCGGCGCTGCTGGAGGCCTTGGCCGCCTGCGCCGGCTTGGGCTCACGGCGCAGTTGCAGGCTGACCTCACCACGCAGCAGCGGCCGGCAGGTCTCACTCAGGCGCAGACCGCCGAAACCGTCCAGATCGACATCGGCCAGGCCGCGGGCGACCAACTGGCGGAACAATGTGCGCCATTCGACCTCGGAAAAGCCCTTGCCCACGCCGAACACCGCCAGGTGCTGATGACCAGCGGCGCGAATCTTCTCGTTGTCACGGCCCAGCAGAATGTCCACCAGATGGCCGACGCCATAGCGCTGGCCACTGCGGTAGACGGCCGACAACGCCTGGCGCGCCGGCTCGGTGGCATCCCAGGTCTCGACGCCATCGGTGCAGTTGTCGCAGTGACCGCAAGGGTTGGGCAGTTCTTCATCGAAGTAGGCCAGCAGCGCCTGACGGCGGCAGCGTGTCTCCTCGCACAGGGCGAGCATGGCATCGAGCTTGTGCTGTTCGATGCGCTTGTGCCGCTCATCGCCGTCGGAATTGTTGAGCATCTGCTTGAGGAAGATCACATCCTGCAGGCCGTAGGCCATCCAGGCATCGGCCGGCAAGCCGTCACGGCCGGCGCGACCGGTTTCCTGGTAGTAGGCCTCCAGCGACTTGGGCAGATCCAGGTGACAGACGAAGCGCACGTTGGGCTTGTCGATGCCCATGCCGAACGCGATGGTCGCCACCATGATCAGGCCTTCCTCATTGAGAAAGCGCTTCTGATTGAAGGCACGCAATTCGTTGGGCAAGCCGGCGTGATAGGGCAAGGCCGGGAAGCCCTGACCGCTGAGAAAATCGGCGACCTCCTCGACCTTCTTGCGCGACAGGCAGTAGACGATGCCGGCATCGCCCTTGCGCGCGGCGAGAAAGCCGAGCAGTTGCTTGCGCGGCTGATCCTTGGGCTGGATGCGGTAGAAGATGTTCGGCCGATCGAAGCTCGACAGAAAGCGCTCGGCGTTGTCAAGATGCAGGCGCTGGACGATTTCCTCGCGGGTACGTTTGTCCGCGGTAGCGGTCAGGGCGATGCGCGGCACATCGGGAAAGAGCTCGGCAAGCTGACCGAGCTGCAGGTACTCGGGCCGGAAATCATGGCCCCACTGCGATACGCAGTGCGCCTCGTCGATGGCGAACAGGGCGATATCCAGGCCCTGCAGGAAGCTCAGCATGCGCGGCTGCACCAGGCGCTCGGGCGCCAGGTAGAGCATCTTGATCTGCCCGCGACGGATACGGTCGGCGATCTCGCGCTGCTCGTCAGGACTCAGCGTGGAATTCAGCGCCACGGCTGCCACACCCAGCTCGTCCAGGGTCGCCACCTGATCATCCATCAAGGCGATCAGCGGTGAGACCACCACCGCCAGGCCCTCGCGCATCAGTGCCGGCACCTGGAAACACAGCGACTTGCCACCACCGGTAGGCATCAACACCAGGGCATCGCCGCCGCCGGCCACGCGCTCGATGATCGCGGCCTGGTTGCCGCGAAAGGCGTCGTAGCCGAAAACGTCTTTGAGAATGCGCATGGCGTGGTCGAGCATGAAGGCCTCCGAATCTGGCCGCGCATTATGCCGCAGGATCGCAGGCAACAGGGCACCTACCCGTCCGAAGCTGCCGAATCAGCGTTAGCAGAGCGCCCGTGCTGGTCGCAGAGGCGGCGGTGAACTAGAATCCATCCTCGTTTATCCCCTAAGCCTCAAGGTAACCCCACGATGTCCTTCGCTGAGCAACTGTCCCGCCTGCAAGCCTTTCTCGATGCCGATGAGCTGCACGAAGAGGCGTTGGACTACGTGGCCGCCCATGGCTACCTGACCGCCCTGGCGATCTGCCCGGATCAGGTACCGGAGCGTGAGTGGATCGATGCGCTGTTCGCCGAGACGCCGAACTACCGCAGCGACGCCGAACGCGAAGAGATCGAAAGCACGCTGGTCCACCTCAAAGCCCATATCGCCCGCCAGCTGGCTGGCGAGGAAGAGCCCGAGCTGCCGTGCGACCTCGACCTCGGTGACGAGCCGGATGACTCCGACCTGCGCGGCTGGTGCATCGGTTTCATGGAGGGTGTGTTCCTGCGTGAAGCCGTGTGGTTCGAGGGTGCCGAAGACGAAGTCAGCGAATTGCTGCTGCCGATCATGGTCGGCTCGGGTCTGTTCGACGAACAGGCCGAGTTTGCCGAGATCGCCCGCGACCGCGACCTGGTGGACAGCATGATCGACCAGATTCCCGAACTGCTTACCGCCCTCTTCCTGCTGTGCCAGGCTCCGGAAGAAAAACCCGCGCTGCTCAAGCCCCGCCACTGACCGTACCCGCCGGGGCACTGCCCCGGCCGCCGCCAAGACCCGCACATGCCGCGTGACATCCAGCCAAGCCGCCATCGCAGTGTCCGCTACCTGCTGCTGACCATCGGCTGGCTGAGCGTGGCACTCGGGGTCATCGGCATCTTTCTGCCGGTGCTGCCGACCACGCCGTTCCTGCTCCTGGCGGCGGCCTGTTTCGTGCGCAGCTCACGGCGCTTTTACCTCTGGCTGGTCACCCACCCGCGCCTGGGCCCATGGATTCGCGACTACCTGGAGGGCCAGGGCATCCCGCTCAAGGGCAAGGTCTACGCCCTGGTGCTGATGTGGGCCAGCATCAGCTTCTCCTGCTATCTGGTGCCCATGCCCTGGGCGCGCGCCTTCATGCTCGGCAGTGCGGTGCTGGTCAGCCTGTATATCCTCAAGCAGAAGACCCTGCCCAATCCCTGAGCGCTCTGCGTAGCCCGGATGCAATCCCCCAGCGCCAGCCCCCCGGATTGCATCCGGGCTACGGGAGCCCGTCACCTCCTCGACAACCTTTTGACACTGCTTTCTCGTTCCAGCGAAGCGGCCGGCAAAAAGCCGACACCTCGCCTAGACTCTGCCAATCGAGCCTGGAGACGACGACCCCATGCGACGGCTGCGCGTTCAGGGATGGCGGTGTCGGCTGCTGATCCTGTGGATCGGCGGCGCGCTGCTGGCCGCGCTGGCAGTTGCCGATTGGGACTTCGCCGTGATCGTGAAGAACGCGGAAAACCGCTACGGCAGCCTCGGCCCTGCACGCAAACGCATTCTCGACTGGGAAGAATCGATCAAGAGCAGCACCAGCCTGAACGAGGCGGACAAGCTCAACGAGGTCAATCGCTTCTTCAACCGCACCATCCGCTTCGTCGATGACAGTCAGCTCTGGCGCGAGAACGACTACTGGGCAACCCCCGTGGAAATGCTGGTCAAGGGCGCAGGCGATTGCGAGGACTACTCCATCGCCAAGTACTTCACCCTGCGTCGCCTCGGCATCCCCAGCGAGAAGCTGCGCATCACCTACGTCAAGGCACTGAACTACAACCAGGCGCACATGGTACTGACCTACTACGCCAGCCCCACTGCCGAGCCCCTGGTGCTGGACAACCTGATCAACGACATCCGCCCTGCCTCACAGCGCAAGGACCTGCTGCCGGTGTACGCCTTCAACGCCGAAGGCCTCTATCTCGCAGGCTCCAACACGCGCAAGAGCGACACCAAGAAGCTCTCTCGCTGGCAGGACATCCTGAAAAAAATGCGCGCGGAGGGCTTCGCCATCGGCGAAGGCTAGGAGGAAAGAGGAATGTCCCTACTCAAGCAGCTGTTTCTCGCCATCTGCCTGTTTCTGGTGGTGGCCTTCACCGGCAGTTTCATCGCCGGCGTGGAGAGCTCGCGCGAACAGTTGATCAGCCAGCTGCGCTCGCACGCCCAGGACGCCGCCACGGCGCTGGGGCTGTCGATGACCCCGCACGTGGACGACCCGGCGATGATCGAGCTGATGGTCAGCTCGATCTTCGACAGCGGCTACTTCGCCAGCATCCGCGTGGTGCGCATTGCCGACGACGGCGTGATCGTCGAGCGCAGCACCGAGATCAGACCTGAAAACCTGCCCGGCTGGTTCGTCGATCTGGTCGATCTGCAGCCCCAGGGCGGCGATGCGCTGATCATGCGCGGCTGGGAGCAGGCCGCCAGAGTGGAGGTGCTCAGCCATCCGCAGTTCGCCCTGGCCAAGCTGTGGGACAGCGCCCTCGGCAGCCTGTTCTGGCTGCTGCTGTGTGGCCTGGTCAGTGCCGTGCTCGGTGGCTGGCTGCTGCGCACCCAGCTGCGGCCGCTGGACAACATGGTGCAGCAGGCGCAAGCCATCAGCCGCCGCGAGTTCCTCACCCTGCCGCGCGTGCCACGCACGCCGGAGCTCAAGCGTGTGGTGCTGGCAATGAACCAGATGGTCGACAAGCTCAAGACCCTGTTCGCCGAAGAAGCCGCGCGCAGCGAGAAACTGCGCGGCGAGGCCTATCAGGACAGCCTCACCGGCCTGGCCAACCGCCGCCAGTTCGACATACGCCTGAGCAACCAGTTGGTGATCAACGAGCAGAATCCGGATGGCTACCTGCTGCTGCTGCGCCTCAACGATCTGGGCGGGCTAAACCAGCGCCTCGGCGGCCAGCGTACCGACGCGCTGATCGCCGCATTGGGCGATCAACTCAAACAACTGCTGGCGTTACCGGAGCGCAGCCAATGGCTGGCATCGCGCAACCGCGGTGGCGAGTTCACACTGCTGGCGCCCGGCCTCAATGGCGAAGACGCAGAGCGCCTGGCCAGCGAGCTCAGCGAGGCCCTGAACAGCCTGAAGCAGACCGGTGCCAGTGACTGCGATCCCGTTGCCCACATCGGCATTGCCGCCTTTCGCCCCGGCGAACGGAGCGAAGCCGTGCTGAGCCGCGCGGATCAGGCGCTGGCTCAGGCACAGAGCAACACGGACAGGTGCTGGGAACGCCTCGACGACTTCACCGCCCGCACCACTCAGGGCCTGCACGACTGGCGCAGCTGGCTCGACGATGCGCTGACCCAGGGCAAATTGCAGCTGTATTTCCAGCCTGTCGCCGAATGCGCTAAGGGCACGCTCATGCAGCACAAGGTGCTGGCGCGCCTGCTCGATCCGGCTGGCGAAGCCATCACGGCCGGGCGCTTCCTGCCCTGGATCGAGCGCCTGGGCTGGGCTGCGCGCTTCGATCTGGCGATGCTCGAACATAGCCTGGCGCACCTGACACAACATCCTCGCCCGCTGGCGCTGAGCCTGTCTGCCGCGACCCTGCGCAATGAACAGGACAAAGCGCGCCTGCTCGATGTACTGAACCGTCATGAGGACGTCGCACACCTGATGACGCTGGAAATCGACGAACGCCACCTGCCGCCGCCCGCCGAGCTGGAAGCGCTGAGCCAGGCGATTCGTGAGGCGGGTTTCAACCTGGGCCTGCAGCATTTCGGTGGGCGCTTCAGCCTGATCGGCAATCTCACCCACCTGGGCCTGGCCTACCTGAAGATCGATGGCACCTACATCCGCGCCATCGACCAGGAGGGCGACAAGCGGCTGTTCATCGAAGCGATCTTCCGCGCCACCAACAGCATCGACCTGCCGCTGATCGCCGAGATGGTGGAAACCGAAGAAGAACTCGCCGTGCTGACCGAACTGGGCATCCACGGCGCCATGGGTCGTCTGATCGGCGCACCGGCGCCCTGGGGCAACCAATAATGGCGTGGTGCTAAACCAGATCGTGCTCGTCGTCACCAAGCAGGCCGCTGAGGCCCTCGATCTCGGCACGGGCGATGGCACGCTGGTCGAGCTTCTGTCGCGCGGCCTCGGGCAGGTCGGTGTAGCGGATAACACCTCGTTCGACCAGCACGCTGACCACGTCTTCCAGTACGCGCACCAGCTCCAGGTCAGACTGTTTCAGGCTGTCCAGGCGCGCCTTGACCTCTTCCTTGGCCTCGAGCCAGCTGTGTAGCTCCTCGCTCTCGACAGCCAGGTTCTCCGTCATACCCTCGAAGGGCTCATGTTCGACTCGCAACAAACGCCCGGCCGCGTCGCGCTGTACATAGACCATCGCTGCCTCCAGCAAACGCCATAAAAAAGCCCGCTACTCGGAACGGGTAGCGGGCTTACTCTAGTTGAGTGCTCCAACTAAGGAAACTCTGACAAGCATTTCCCTTTGCCCGAGAGACCGCCAGCGCAGCGCTGACGGCCTCCCGCGCAGCTCAGGCGACCAACTGCTGGCTGGTCAACATGTCATCGATTATGTCAGCAGCATTGCCCATACCGCCGCCAAGCAAGGTGTTCTCCAGGGTGATGGTCTGATCGATGGTGGAGGTGTCAGCCACGTTGCCGGAGCTGGAAACACTGATCACTGTATTGGTGGCCGTGAAGCTGAAGCTCAGATAGTCATCCAGCACATTGGCGTCGCCGGAGTCGCTCACACCCACCAACAGATCGGACAGATCCAGCTTGTCGCCCAGGCCGAAGTCCTTCACGACATCGTGGTAGTTGCCGTCTCGGTCGCCAGCATTCCAGACAAAGGTGTCCTTGCCGCTGCCGCCGAACAGCACGTCATTGCCGGTGCCGCCGATCAGGGTGTCATCGCCGCCCTGGCCGAACAGCCAGTCGTTGCCGGCGCCGCCCTCGAGTACATCGTCGCCACCGACACCATCGACCGAAGCGCCCAGTTTTTCCGCATTGGCGCGAACGAAGCTCATGATCTGCGCCTGAGTCGGGGCCACCCCGGAATTGAGCGCCGTCAGGTGATCGACCAGCACCTGATAACCCGGCGCCTTGCTGGCGTCTACCCACAGGGTATTGAGCGAGTCACCGAACAGGTAGTCGTCACTTGCACCGGCTACCAGGTGGTCATCGCCCAGGCTGGCGTAGCCACCATCGGTGACGCTGCCAGGGTCGAGTACCGCGAAAAGCTGGCTCGGCGTGGTCACGATCTGCGGCTCGCCTACCGCACCGTCAACGGTGTTACCACCAAAGGACAACGAGCCTTTTCCTATCTCGTCAGTATTATCGAAGAAACGCAGCACATTGCTGTTGACCCCGGTACCGATGCCGATGGCATGCACCTCGGCGCGATCCATCAACGTCGTCGCATCATCCAGAGCCCGGTTGACGTCGCGGTAGTTCACCGTGCTGCCGCTGTTGCCGTTGTCATTGTTATAAGTGGTCGGGTCGCCATCGGTCAGGAAGTAGGCGAGGTTGTTGTAGTCGTTGGCCTCCACCCCATCGAACCAGGCATTGGCCTGCTTCATCGCCGCCTCGTAGTTGGTGGCCCCGGAAGCAGTCAGCGCCATCAGCACGTTGTTAGGCGCTGCCAGGGCCGTCTGGATCTGCGTCAGGGTACCGCTGAGCAACAGGCTGGAGCTGGACGAGAAGGAGATCAGCGCGATGTTGATCTGCCCCGTGTGAGTGCCCAGCTTGCCGACAAAGGCATTGACCGCATCCTTGAGCAACCCCAGCCGGCTGCTGTATCCCCCCGGGCCATCCGGATTGTCCGCCATGCTGCCGGAACGATCGAGGATCAAGGCAATGTTGTAATTCTCCGCCGGCTTGACCACCGGAGGCTTGGCACCACCCAGATCGCCAACCAGCACGTCATTGCCGAAGGTCCCTTCGATAGCCCCTTTGCCATCGTCGTACTGACTGGGCACATGATGGGGCACACTGGAGTTCGGTGTGTCGTCGGCGTTGCTGCCGACCACCAGCACCGACTGGTCGCCGCGGATGCAGATATCCAGATCGGCCGTAGCGTGGTCGCCATCGCCATCGCTCACCACGTAGGTGAAGCTCTGCGTCAGTTGCCCACTGGGGCCGAAGTTCAGGTTGCCTTGTGCGGAGAAGTCGAACTGCCCGATATCGTCGCCATCCAGATGAATCTTCAGCGTCCCGGTTGCGGTGGTGAGCGTCAGCTCAGCGGTCGCGGCATCGAAGCCCCAGGCGACAGGACCAGCCCCGCTCACCTCGATGCCGTCGCCGGCTTCATTGAGGCTGAAAGTCTGGCCATCGACGCTGACTGATTCGATACGCCCCAGACCGTCGGCGCCCAGGCTGTCGTTGACCAGAACGTCACCAGAGACGCTGCCGCCCAGGTCGGCCAGGTCCAGCAGAGTTGCGGACAGGCTGTCAGGCTCGCTGCTGATCACCGAACCATCACTGGCGATCTGCCCCATGAAAGAACCCGTGAAACTGACACCCACGGAGTGCGCGGTAAAGCTATTGGTGGCGCTGTTGTTATCAACATCGACGTTGCCGATGAAGTTCGTCCAGTTGTTGGCGATCCAGGTGGTCAGCGTCGCGCCCTGCGCTCCGACGGTAGGCTCACCATCGGAAATGAAGTACAGCTTGTGCTGCTGCGCCGGATCGGCACCCGGAGCGCTGACGTCGTTGGTGATCTGAGTCTTGGCCACGCTCAGGGCCTGCTCGTAGTTGGTGAAACCACTGACGGCAAGACCCTCGACCGCCGTGAGCAGAGCCGTGTAACCCGGATCACCCACTGAACTGAAGGTGAAGTCGCCGATTTCCGCAGCGCCCGAGTTGAAGGTGATCAGGTTGACGTGTACCGGGGCAGAGAGACCGGCATAACCCTGGGCCAGGTCGATCACCGCTTGCTTGAGGGATTCCAGCTTGGGACCGGCCATGCTTAACGAGACGTCCAGTACCAGGGTCAGGTTCACCAGCGGTGGCGCGGCCTGGACGATGCAGTCGGGCTTGTCGCTGGCGGCAATGGGCACGTCATCCTGCACGTCGACCACCAGCGTCCCTGCCGGGAAGCCGGCGGGTAGCGGATCGCCGTCGCCATCGGTCGCCTGCAGCATCTTGGAGAAATCGATGGGCTGCCCTGCCGTACCCAGGGTCTCGTTATCGTCGCCATCACCCAGCGGATGGTCCAGCGGACCTTTGAGCTCGAAGCGATAACTGCCGTCAGCACCCACCTCGAAGCTGAATACCGGATAGCCTTCGACACCCGCCACCTCACCGATCAGGGTGGAACTGACCAGTTGCTCGCCATCCCATTCGTACTCGACCCGGTAGCTCAGCTCGACGCCACCGGAGCTGAGCTGCTGCGTCAGCATCGAAGTCACATCGCCGGTCAGGCTGAAGTTCCCCGGCCCATCGGCGCCGAAATCGACCAGCGCATGCAGCGTGCCGGCACTGCCTTCGGCCACCAGTGTCTGGCCGGCCTCGGGATTGCCGAGATAGGGCGCGCTGAGCTGATCCTCGTGTACCAGGTGGTCGAGGGTTGGCGCGCAATTCTCGTCCACGGTCTGATACTGCGGCCTCGTCGCCTCGATCACCGCCGGCCCACCGAAGGCGCTGTTGCCACCAACCAGGTAGTTGCCCAGGCCTAGATCTACTGGCTTGATGACGTCACCATCGCCATCGTAGAACTGGGTGCCGGCCTTGATGTAATAGGCCTCGACGGTGCCGCCATAGGCCTGCTCGACCCAGGCGACGTAACCTTGCGGGTGGCTCGGATCCTTGATGTCACTCCCGCCGGGGTATTCGATCTTGACCGCCTTGGTGCCGTCGCCGGTGTCGACCAGGAACAGCACATGGGAAATGCCATGATCGATGTTCTTGGGATCGCAGCCACAGTCCTTCTCGGCCAGGGTTGGCACGTCGTCCTGCACGTTGATGACGAACAGACCGCCAGCCCCCTGCGGTATCTGCAGCGGGTCGCCATCGCCATCGGTGATCGCCAGCAACTGGGTGAAGTCGATGCCAAAGGCACCGTCCGACGACCAGAGCTCGTTGTCGTCACCATTTTTCAGCGGATGGTCGATTGGCCCCTGCAGTTCGAAGCTGAAGTCGCCGTTGGCCTTCACCACCAGTTCAAATACCGGATAACCGCCTGCAACCGTGGCCGTCGCAGTAAGCGTGGTGCTGACCAGATTGCCGTCGTCATCGAGTTCCTGGGTGACCTGATAGTCGAGCGGCTCACCGCCGGACGTCAGTCCCTGAGCGTTCAACAACTCGGCGGCGCTACCCTCCTCCACCAGGCTGAAATCACCGGGCCCATCGGCGCCGAAGGCCACCAGTGAGAGCAAACTGGCCGCGCCCGTCGCAGTGCTGATCATCAGCGTCTGGCCAGGACCATCCGGGTTGCCCTGATGGGGATCGGTCAGCTTGTCCTCGTGTACCGTGCCGCCTACGGGTGCAGGCGTCTTGACCGTCCAGGTGGCCTGGATGTTGACGTCGTTGTAGTCGTTGTCACCGCCGACGTTGATATCCTCCCAGTTCTGATTGCCCGCTGCGCCGTTGTCCAGCACATGCTGTTTATCGCCCGGGTTGAGCGCCGGGTCGCTGAACACGACGTTGGCACCGCCCGCACCGGAGAGCGGGGTAGCTCCTACGAACGCCTGCCACTGGCCATCGACCGGCGCGAAGGACACCTCAGTGCCGTCAGCAATGTTATTCGCTGCACCATCGGGGATGATGAAGAAGCCGACCTGGCTGGGGTCGAGCCCCATCAGGACCACCGAGTCACCGTCAGTCAGGTCAGTGGTATCGGCCCAGATGACCTTGCCGCTGAGCGGCGTGCCATCCTCACCTTTGATGTAGTAGCCATAGCTGTTGACGTAGGAGGCGTCACCGCCCTTGTAGGTCAGGGTCAGGCAGTAGTCCGGCTCGCTGACCACCAACTCAGGCACATCGTCTTCGATATTGATGACGAACAGGCCAGTGGTACCCTCCGGCTGCTGCAGCGGGTCACCGTCACCATCGGTGGCGGTGAACAGCTGAGTGAAGTCAATACCGAATACGCCATCGGAAGACCACAGTTCACCGTCGTTGTCGCTCTGCTCGGGGTGGTCTATCGGTCCCTGCAGCTCGAAGTGGAAGCTGCCATCGGCATTCACCCTCAGCTCGAAAACAGGGTAATTGCCCAGGCTGTCGGCGGAAACCGCTGTCAATGTGGTGCTGACCAATTTGCCGTCGACACGGGTTTCAACCACCTCATACACCAGGTTGTCTCCGCCCGAGGTCAACCCCTGAGCGTCAAGTAACGCAGCAGCGTCGCCGCTGTTGACCAACCCGAATGCACCGGGGCCATCCGCGCCGAAAGAGACCAGCGAAGCCAATGTTCCGGCACCACCCTCAGTGCTGACTACCAGTGTTTGAGTGCCGCCATCCGGGTTGCCGGCGTTCGGGCTGGTCAAAAGGTCTTCGTGCACCGTACCGCCGAGCGCAAGCTGCTGCGGATCGACAGGCTTCAAGGTCGGCACATCATCCTCGACGTCGATGACGAAGCTGGCGCTGGCAAAACCATCGGCAATCGGATCACCATCGCCATCGGTGGCTACCAGCACACCAGAGAAATCCAGCTCCAGGCTGTTGTCACCAAGGGTTTCGGAGTCGATACCGTCCTCCTCCTCGTGGTCCAACGCGCCCTTGAGTGTAAACAGGTAGCTGCCATCGCTATTCACCTCGAGGCGGAAGACCTCGCTGCCACCTTCACCAGCCGTAGCGGTGAGCGTGGTGCCATCCGTAGACACGACGTAAAACAGCGCAACACCACCGGAGCTCAAGGCAAGTGTCTGCAGTCCAGACAGCGCACCGGGCTCCTGACTCAGGTGGAAACCACCACGACCATCGGCGCCGAAGTTGACCAGTACATCCAATGCGCCGATATCACCTTCAACCGTGCGGGTCTGCTCAGGCTCGCTACCGGGCTCGGCATTGCCATTACCCAAGGCATCTTCGTGCACCAGCCCACTGACCACCGGCTGTTGCGGATTGGGCTGGGCCGGCAACGGCACGTCATCCTGAATCTTGATGACGAACAGGCCTTTCGCGCCTTCAGGCAGCTGTAGCGGGTCGCCGTCGCCATCAGTAGCGGTGAACAGGTGAGTGAAGTCGAGGCCGATGCCGCCTTCGCTCGACCATAGCTCGTTATCGTCGCCATCATCGCTCGGATGATCGATGGGTCCTTGCAACTCGAAGCTGAAACTGCCATCGGCGTTGATTATCAGGGTGAATACCGGGTAGCCGCCAACTTCTGCGACAGCCGTCGCGGTTAATGTGCTAATCGGGTTGCCGTCAGGGTCCGTGGTCGTGCTGATGCTGTAGAGCATCGGCTCACCGCCAGAAGTCAGGCCCTGGGCACCCAGTACCTCTGCCACCGTTTCACTGCCTACCAGGCCGAATGCTCCCGGGCCGTCAGCCCCGAAGGACACCAGCGCCATCAAACTACCAGCGCCACCCTCCGTACTGATCAGCAGGCGCTGACCTGCTTCAGGGTTACCTGGATAAGGTGTGTCCAATTGGTCTTCATGCACGGTGCCGCCGACGGGCGCCTTGGTGGTCCATGCCACCTGGATGTTCACATCGTTGTAGTCGTTGTCGCTGTTGCCGTCGTTGACGTCTTCCCAGTTCTGGTTGCCCGGTGCGGCGTTGTCCTCGACATGGGATTTGCCAGCGGGGTTCAGCGCAGGGTTGTCGAACAATACATCAGCACCACCGGCCCCATTGATTTCTGTATCGCCGATGAAGGCTTGCCACTGCCCCTCCACGATCTGAAAGGTTACCTCGGTATTGCTGGCAGCGCCGTTCAAGCCCCCATTGGGAATGATGAAGAAACCAACCTCACTCGGGTCGAGCCCGTGAAGGGTGATCGAGTCGCCCTCTGTCAAGCCGCTGGTGTCGCCCCAGATGATCTGACCGCTGATTGGCTCACCATCCGGACCTTTGATGTAATAGCCATAGCTGTTGAGGTATGACGCATCACCGCCCTGATAGGTGATGGTCAGGCAGTGTTGGCAACCATCTTCCACCAACACCGGTACGTCGTCTTCCACGTCGATCACGAAACTGCCAGGGTTGAAGCTACCTGGTACTGCGTCGCCGTCGTAGTCGGTGGCGATCAGCAGCTTGGAGAAGTCCAACGCGAGGTCCTTGTCGCCCAACAGTTCGCTGTCATCTCCGTCCTTGCGTGGATGATCGATCGGCCCCGACAAGGTGAATACATACCCACCATCGCTGGTCACGACCAAGGTGAATACCGGCACGCCACCCGCAGTCGCTGTCAGTGTGCTCGTGCTGCCATCTTCCGAGACCGCAACTGAATAGACCAACGGTTCGGTAGCCGAGGTCAGGGCCAACGCCTGCAAGTCAGTCAGCGCCTCAGGGTCGGTACTCAGCTGGAAGCCCCCGCGCCCATCAGCCCCGAAGTTGACCAGCACATCCAGCGCCCCCGGATCACCCATGAGCTGATGGGTTTGCGCGGGCAGGTTGCCGGGTTCGGCGTTACCGATACTGACCAGGGCATCCTCATGCACCAGGCCTCCGACGACCGGAGGCTCACCTTCGCTTTCGACCAGTTCGGGACTGTCATCGTCCACCATGATGCTCAGGTTGCCGGTCGCAGGGGTGCCGTTGCCGTCCGTAATGCTGTAGGTGAAGGTAAGGAAGAGGTCGTTCTCGTCGCGGCCTCCGGGCAGCGGCGGCTCGTGATCCAGTGCGGCCAGCAGTTCAAATGTGTAAGTACCGGCCAACAGGTCGGTGACTTCGAGCCTGAAGACCTCCTGATCACCAGCGAAAGCCATCAACGTCAGTCCATCCAGACTCACCTCGTAGCTAAGCGGTACGCCCCCCGAAGTCATCCCCAACCCAGACAGCCCTGCCGTACTCCAGGTGAATCCACCCGGGCCGTCAGGACCAAAGCTGTAGCCCAGAATACCGAATACCGAAGCAGCCTCACCGGGAAGATCATTGGGTCCGCCGGCGATGCCGCCTGACAAACCCTCCTCGTCGACTGCATTGATAGCCTCGCCCCCGCTAGGGGCACCGTCGACTTCGAGGACCTCGGGCACCACCACCTCATCAGGATCGACAAGCGGCTCGCCATCGGGGAATTCGGGACCGGTGCTGAGCCCTTCGGTAGGGAAACCTATCACGGGGTCGAGTGCGCCGCCGACCTCGCCGAGCAGCACGAAGGAGTGGCCGCCACCGACGCCGCCTGCACCACCACCACCACCACCACCACCCGCACCCGGGCCGGCGGCGGTGGCTTCACCCTCGAGGGTCGGGTCGACGCCGGCCTCGATCGCCGCCTGCAGTCGCTCGACGTCGGTCAGGTCGCTGTCGCTGGGAGCGGGGGGCGGCGCATCGGCCGTCGGAGTCTGCGCGTCGGGACTGGCGGCAAGCATCTGCGCGTCGAGCGTCATGCTGCTGTCGCGCCCCAGCGTCAGTTGCTGGCCGTTGCTCATGGCAATGGCCACCGCGCCGGAGGCGCCGGTTACCAGTTGCTCGCCCGCGTAGACCCGGTCTCCTTCACTGATCGGCCGGCGCGATCCGTCGCTCGCTACCGCGAACACTTCGCCGACAACCTGACTGACGACACCAATAAGAGTAGCCATGATTCCATCCTCACTACGGCTGCCGACCACCGCCGACACGTACCTACCGAAAGGGTCAGAACACCTTTTCGAAGCCGAGGAGAAACCCCAGACAGCTGATTGAAATGGAACGGCGCAAAATCCCAAAAACGCTACTGACAAAAAAATGTCACTACAACCTGCGTCGAACTACTCCATCAGATGAATCCCCGCCCTTTGATGCCTGACAACCCATTTCAGCTGCGTAACCCACGGAAAATGAGGGTTTGCGCAGCTCACAGGTCTAAACAATGTGCTGCTTTTCGCAGAGTTCATAAGATTTTTTCTGAATATGGGTTGTGAAAAAAACATCTTAGGTTCTCCAAAAGTTGTTCTTAGCTCTGATGTTACAAGCCTGAAACGGTTTTACAGGCAAAAACGCCATTTTTATGGCGACAGGATAAGAACTTCAGTCAGGAGAAACGCCAATGCGCACCTTGACCCCGCTATGGAGCGCCATGCTTTTGGCGACTGTTTGCAGCCAGGCGCAAGCCATGAATCTCTCGGAAGCGATTCAAAGCACGCTGGACAATCACCCGGAGATCCACGCAGCCGCCAATAGTCGACTCTCATCGGATGAGGACGTGAAATTCGCGAAAGGGGGATATCTCCCCACAGTCGACCTGTTGGTCGGCTACGGTCGCGAGCAGACGGACAGCCCCAGTACCCGCGCACTGGGCGATCACAACAAGGAGACACTCAACTACCGTGATGCCGAACTTCGACTGAGACAGATGCTCTTCGACGGCTTCAACACGCCCAATGAAGTGGCGCGCACCGAGGCCGTGGTGAACTCACGAGCCTATCGCCTGCTCGGCACCTCCGAAAGCCTGGCCCTGCGCACCGTCGAGGTGTACCTCGATGTGCTGATGCGTCGCGAGATGGTCACCCTGGCCCGCAACAACCTGCAGGCGCACCAGCGCATCAACGATCAGATCGGTTTGCGCAGCCGCCAGGGCGTTGGCAGCACTGCCGACCTGGACCAGTCCGAAGCGCGTCTGGCACTGGCGCAGAACAACCTCTACACCGAAGAGGTCAACCTGGCCGATGCCGAAGCCAACTTCTTCAGCGCCGTGGGCCGCCTGCCGGATCAGTTGGAAAGCCCGGCTTCGATCAAAGGCGGCATGCCCGCCGACCTGCTCGCCGCGCGGCAGACCGTGATGGACAACAACCCGTTCCTGAAATCAGCGCAGGCTGACGTCCACGCCGCCGAGAAGCAGTACGAGGTCGCCAAGTCGCCCTTCTACCCGCGCTTCGATCTGGAGCTGGCGACCTCGGCCGATGACAACGTGCAGGGCGATGAGGGTCACTACAACAGCTGGCGAGCGGCGGTGGTGATGAACTACAACCTGTTCAACGGCATGCGCGACAAGGCCCGGCTGCAGTCGGCTGCGCACCAGATCAACGAGTCGATGGACGTCCGCAACAACGCGCTGCGCGTGCTCAACGAGAACCTCTCGCTGGCCTGGAACGCCATGGAGAACGCGCGTCTGCAAACCCCCAAGGCACGTGATTACGCGGACTACACCTCGCGGGTTCGCGAAGCCTATCAGCAGCAGTTCAGCCTGGGTCAACGCACCTTGCTCGACCTGCTCGACAGCGAAAACGAGCTGTTCACCGCCAACCGCCGTTACACCGAAGTGCGCTACGGCGAAGAGTTCTCGATGTACCGCGTCGTTGCGGCAATGGGTGATCTGCTGCGCCAGCAACAGGTCGTGGTCCCTGCAGAAGCTGTAGCCCTCACTGAAGTGAAGAGCGAGGCGCGTTTGCCGGATATGAAGTAGTACCGGTTGAGGAGTAGTAGAAATTGACCACCATGGAACTGCCAGGGGCGGCCAGTGACCCGCGACTCAGCCACGACGATCCGCTGCTCGATGGCTTGCTGATCCTCTGCCGACTACACGGCTGCTCGGCCAGCCGTGGCACCCTCAGTGCCGGCCTGCCCATGCCGGAGCAACGCATGAGCCCCGACCTGCTGCCGCGTGCTGCGGCACGGGCCGGGTTGCAGGGGCGTCTGCTGCAGCGCGACCTTGCCAGCATTTCCGCCCTCAACCTGCCCGTCCTGCTGCTGCTCAAGGACGGGCGCTGTGCGGTTCTGCGCCAGTGGGGGCCGAAGCAGCAGGCGCAGATCCTGCCCTGCGAGACCGATGGCGGCGAACAATGGGTCAGCCGTGAACAACTGGCCGCCGAGTACAGCGGCCGAGCCTTTTTCGCCCGCCCGCGACATCAGCTGGAAGAGGCCCGCACACCGCTGGTGCCACGCATCGAGGCCTGGTTCCGCGACACCCTCAAGCTGTCGCGCTGGCTCTACACCGATGCCGTCCTGGCCAGCCTGCTGATCAACCTGCTGGGCCTGATGGTGCCGCTGTTCGTGATGCAGACCTACGACCGCGTGGTGCCCAACCAGGCGACCGCGACGCTCTGGGTGTTGGCCATTGGTCTGTTTATCGGCACCGGCTTCGAACTGCTGCTCAAGGTGCTGCGCGCACACCTGCTGGATACCGCAGGCAAGAAGACCGATGTGGTGCTGTCGGCCACCCTGTTCGAGCGCATCACCGGCATGTCGATGAAGGCGCGACCGGCGACTGTGGGCGGCTTCGCGCAAAGCATCCATGACTTCCAGGGACTGCGCGATTTTCTCACTGCGGTCACGCTGACCAGCCTGATCGACCTGCCTTTCTCCCTATTGATGCTGCTGGTGATCGGGCTGATCGGCGGGCCACTGGTATTCATCCCGCTGCTGGCCTTCCCGATCACCGCGTTGTTCGCCTACCTCATCCAGATTCGCCTGCGCGATACCGTGCAGAAGAGTCTGCAGCTCGGCGCGCAACGCCAGGCGCTGCTGATCGAGACCCTCGGCGGTCTGGAGACGCTCAAGGCCTGTGGTGCCGAAAGCGAGCGCCAGCACCAGTGGGAACAAACCCATGGCGCCCTCACCCGTCTGGACGGCCATGCAAAATTCCTCGCCTCGCTGGCCACCAATGGCACCCTGTTCCTGCAGCAGTTCGCCGGCATGGCCACCATCGTCGCCGGGGTCTATCTGATCATCGCCGGCAACCTCAGCGTCGGTGCCCTGGTGGCCTGCTACATGCTCGGCAGCCGCATCCTCGCCCCACTGGGACAGATCGCCGGGCTGATCACCCGCTACCAGCAGGCGCGCCTGACCATGACCAGCACCGATGCCCTGATGGCCCTGCCGCAGGAGCGTCAGGACAAGCAGCGGCCGCTGGATCGCACCCAGCTCAAGGGCGCCCTGGAAATCCGGCAAATCAGCTTCACCTACCCCGAGCAGAGCGCACCGGCGCTGACCAACGTCAGCCTGCGCCTGGGCGCTGGCGAGCGCCTCGGCATCATCGGTCGCAGCGGCTCGGGCAAGAGCACTCTGGCGCGGCTACTGATGGCCTTCTACAGTGCCGACGAAGGGCAGATCCTGCTCGACAACCTCGACCTGCGTCAGCTCGACGTCGCCGACCTGCGCCACCAGATCGGCTACGTCGCCCACGATCTGCCACTGCTGGCCGGCAGCCTGCGCGACAACCTGACCCTCGGCGCCCGTTACATCAGCGACGCGCGCATGCTCGAAGTCGCCGAGCTGACCGGCGTGGTGGACCTGGCGCGCCAGCATCCGCAGGGTTTCGAACGCCCGGTGGGCGAACGCGGCCAGTTGCTCTCCGGTGGCCAGCGCCAGGCCGTGTTGCTGGCCCGCGCACTGTTGCTCGACCCGCCGATCCTGGTGCTCGACGAACCCACCAGCGCCATGGACAACACCAGCGAAGACCTGCTGCGCCAGCGCCTGCACAAGTGGGTGCAGGGCAAGACGCTGATCCTCATCACCCATCGCGCCTCCATGCTCAGCCTGGTGGATCGCCTGGCCGTGCTGGACAACGGCCATGTGGTGGCGGACGGGCCGAAGGAAGCGGTGATCGAAGCCTTGCGCAAGGGCCGCGTCGGCCCGGCCAGCCTGTAGGAGCGACGAGCGATGCAAGCGACCCAGAGCCTCGGCAACTACTTCAGCAGCCTGCGCGAGAAACGTCAGGACACCGAGTTCATGCCGGAAGTCGAAGGTGCCATCCTGGAGGACTCGCCCTGGCTCAGCCGCGCCACGATCTGGGTGGTCAGCGCCTGCCTGCTGGCAGCGCTGGTCTGGGCGAATTTCGCCGTGCTGGAAGAGGTCACCACCGGCGAAGGCAAAGCCATCCCGTCGAGCAAGGTGCAGGTGATCCAGAACCTGGAGGGCGGCATCGTCAGTGAGATCTTCGTGCGTGAAGGCCAGGTGGTGGACAAGGGCGATACCCTGCTGCGGCTGGATGACACGCGTTTTCTCTCCAATCGCGGGGAAACCGAAGCGGATCGGCTGGCGCTCATCGCCCGTCTCGAACGGCTGAGCGCAGAGGCCGAAGGGCGCGAACCGCAGCTGCCCGAGGAAATCACCCGCGACGCGCCACAGCTGGCCGAAGACCAATTGGCCCTGTACCGCTCGCGCCAGCAACGTCTGCGCAGCGAACAACGCACCTTGGGCGAGCAACTGCGGCAGAAGGAGCAGGAACTTGCCGAATTTCGCTCCAAGGCCCAGCAATATCGCTCCAGCCTCGGCCTTTTGCAGCAGGAGCTGAACATGTCGCAGCCGCTGGTGGCCTCGGGCGCCATCTCCGAGGTCGAAGTATTGCGCCTGCGCCGCAGCGTGGTGGAAGTGCGCGGCTCACTGGAGGCTACCAACCTGGCCATCCCGCGCGCCGAAGCGGCGATGAGCGAGATCAGGAGCAAGATGGAGGAGTCCGAGCTGGCATTTCGCGCCGAGGCCTTCAAGGAGCTCAACGAATTACGCACCGAACTGAAGAAGATCACCGCCACCAGCGTTGCCATCCAGGACAAGGTGACCCGTACCACCGTCACCTCGCCAGTGCGTGGGGTGATCAAGCAGCTCAAGGTCAACACCATCGGCGGCGTGGTGCAGCCGGGCAGCGACATGCTGGAGATCGTGCCGCTGGACGACAGCCTGCTGATCGAGGCCAAGGTCCGCCCGCAGGACGTGGCCTTCCTGCATCCGGGCCAGAAAGCCATGGTCAAGTTCACTGCCTACGACTACACCATCTACGGCGGACTCAAGGCCAACCTCGAACTGATCAGCGCCGACACCATCACCGACGAGGAAGGCAACAGCTTCTACCTGATCCAGGTGCGCACCGACAAAAGCCACCTCGGTAGCGAGGAACAGCCACTGCTGATCATCCCCGGCATGGTCGCCACGGTGGACATCATCACCGGCGAGAAGAGCGTACTGGCCTACCTGCTCAAGCCCGTGCTCAAGGCCCGTTCGGAAGCCATGCGCGAGCGTTGAATACGTGCCATGCCCGTTGCGTGGCCCGGATGAAGTCCGGGACGGGTTGTCGAGACGCAGAACCGCCCCGGATTGCATCCGGGCTACAAGGCCGAAGCGATACCCTAGGGTGCGCCGTGCGCACCGCCCTAGCGCTGGTGATTGCGGATGAACACCTCTTCCCCCATCGCCGCAATCTGGCCTTCGATCAACGCATCGAAGGGCCGCAGCAATGCATCGAACCCCTGCGGCGCCTCCAGCACATCCAGCGCGGCAACGATCGCTTCGATGGTCGACAGCGCCCCTTCTGCGGGCGCCTTGCGCAGGCGATAGCGCGACGGCGCAGCAGCACTCAGGCTGACTCGCGGCAATGCCGCCAGCGACGGATTGAGGTGCAACAGCTTGCGCGCCTTGCGCCAGGTGCCGTCGGGCACCACCAACAGCAGCGCTTTGTCGCTGGGCGCGTAGCCTGTCAGGGCGACAGCCTCTTCACCTGGAAACAGCAGGCAGGCTCGATAATCAGGCTGCGCGAGCAGTTGCGGCAGATCAGCGAATACCTCACCGACGCGCAACTCGGCATTGCGCAGCCCAAGCGCAGCCAGACGAGCGGTATTGAGGGCATGGCCGACTTCGCTCGGGTGCTGCAGGATGAGCACACGAGTACGACTCTCGAGGTCGGGAATCAGCGGACAGAGGCAATGGCCAAGCGGGCGCTGGCAGCGTGAGCAGGTCGGACGAGGCATGCCGCGCAGTGTGCCAGAACGCCTCGAACTCGCGTAGCCCGGATGCCATCCGGGATCATTCCACGGATTGCATCCGGCTCCAGGGTCAACGGTTGAAGCGCTCCGCCAGGCTGTGCAGGTAATCGGCCATTTCCTCCAGCTCGCGGCTGATGGCCGCGCCCTGATGCGCCTGCCCGGCGCTGTGGTCGGATAGCTGGGCGATGCGAGTGATCTGCCGGCTGATGTCCTCGGCCACGTGGCTCTGCTCTTCGGAAGCCGCCGCCATCTGCTGGCTCATGCTGGTGATGCGCGTCACTGCCGAGCTGATGCCCTCCAGTGCATCGCGTACCGACTCCACGCTCTGCACGCTGCCACGGGAAATGTCCTCGCCCTTGCCCGCCGTGACCACCGCACGCTCGGCCCCTGCACGCAAGTCGGCGATGATCTGGTGAATCTGCTCGGTGGACTGGCGCGTACGCGAAGCCAGCGAGCGCACTTCATCGGCCACTACCGCGAAACCGCGGCCCTGCTCCCCTGCCCGCGCGGCCTCGATGGCGGCGTTGAGTGCCAGCAGGTTGGTCTGCTCGGCAATCGAGGTGATCACGTCGGCCACACTGCCGATGGACTGCGTGGAGTTGGCCAGCTCGTTGACCGCCTGGCCAATATCGTTGACCGCCTTGGCCATCTGGCGCATGGAATCGAGGCTACCTACAGCCAGATCGCGCCCCTCACGTGCCAGGCGATCAGCCTCTTCGGCAGCATGCGAGGTGTTTTGCACGTTGTGCGCCACTTCCTGAATGGTCGCCGCCATCTGGTTGATGGCCGTGGCCGATTGATCGGTCTCGGCACGCTGTTGATCGAGCATCTGTGCGCTGGATTGCGACAACTCGGCGGACTGCGTGGCGCGCTTCTTGACGTTCTCACCAGCATCTTCCAGCCGCGTCAACGCCGTCTGCAGTCGCGCCTCCTCACTGATCATCGCCATATCCAGCAACGCCTGGGCGCCACGATTGTCGCTGTAGGTCAGCGCCACCAGGCCGCTGGTAAAGGCCTTCGGATGCTCGGCCAGCGTGCGGCGGATCAACTGCCGGGTCCGGTAAAGCTGGTAGGAACCCAGCGCGAACAGCGTCAGCAGGATAAAAGCCATCAGCGGCCAGCCAGAAACCACCCAGTGCGCCGCGACGATCAGCAGCGACGCGGCGATCAGCGGCCAGGAACGCACCACATCGTAGGTCCAGTATTCCAGCTTCGGCACCGGTGATTTGCCAGCCCGCAGCCGGGCATAGAGCGCTTCGGCACGACGCTTCTGGGCCTCGGTTGGCAGTGAGCGTACCGACTCGTAGCCCGAAACCCGGCCGTTCTCGTAGACGGGCGTGACGTAAGCACTGACCCAGTAGAAATCGCCATTCTTCGAACGATTCTTGACGATGCCCATCCAGGGTTTGCCCTGCTTGATGGTGTCCCACATATGGCCGAACACCGCCGGCGGCATGTCCGGATGGCGCACCAGGTTGTGCGGCTGGCCGACCAGTTCCTCGCGGGTGAAGCCGCTGATCTCGACGAAGGCGTCGTTGCAGTAGGTGATCTTGCTGTTGAGGTCGGTGGTGGAAATCAGGCGTTCATCAGCGGGGAAGGTTCTTTCCCGCTGGGTCACGGGCAGGTTCTGGCGCATCGAGGCTTCCCTGTTCGAATTGAGGTTGGTACAGACGTATGGATAAGTACTAGCACAGCCTAATAACCGCGCCAGTTGTAGGCTCTAGGCCTTTGGGAGGAGAAAGACGACCCTGTTTCAGATTTGATTCAGTTGCGTCTTGAGCAAGTCGCGAAAGGTCTGAATCAGCGGCTCGCGAGTGCGCCCCCGGCGCAGGATCAGCGAGAACGGTGCCTGGTAGCCAAATACCGCTGGCAGCAATACCCGCAGCTTGCCGTGATCCGCCCAGGGCTGGGCGTAGTGCTCCGGCAAATAGCCGATGTAGGCGCCGGAGAGCACCAGTATCAGCTGCGCCTCCATCGACTCCACGGTAGCCGCGCTGTGCTTGAAACCATGACGGGCCAGTTCGGCCTGGCTCCAGTAGCCACGACCGACCATGCGCTGCTGGGTGATCAGCTCCTCGGGGATCCGCCTCTGCTCGAACAACGCATGCCGCTCGCTGCAATACAGCCAGTGCTGCTCGCGGTACAGCGGCTGGTAGACCAGCCCGTTCATGCGCGTGGAAAAGGCGCCGATGGCCAGATCCAGGCGGTTGTCCAGCACCGCCAGCTGCAGCTCATAAGGGCTCATCACCGACAGGTGCAGGTGCACGCCCGGGTGCTCCTGGCTGTAGGCGCCGATCACCTCGGCCAGCGGCAGGGCCGGATCGCTGACTGTGGAGTCCAGCACGCCGAGGTTGAGCGTGCCGCGCAACTCGCCCTTGAGCGCCGCCGAGTAACGCTCGAAACCCTCCAGCTCGCCGAGCAGGCGCAAGGTTTCCTGGTGAAACAACTCGCCCTTGCTGGTCAGGCTGAAGCCGCCACGGCCGCGATGGCAGAGCACGATGCCGAGCTGACTCTCCAATTGGCTCATGTAGGTACTGATGGCCGACGTGGAAAGATTGAGCTCCTGCTGCGCAGCGGCGAAGCCCTGATGACGCACCACGGCGACGAAGATCTTCAGCAGTTTCAGATCGGGTAAAGCGAGGGACATGGCGGCGCACGGCAGATTAACGGAGCGCCAGTGTAGCGCCCTGCCCTGGCCTGGCACATCCAGCAAATGTAGCCCGGATGAAATCCGGGACAACAGCCAGCCTATTTCCCCGGATTGCATCCGGGCTACAAGACTACACCGCCCTGCTCTAGGCACAGACCGGCGAAACAACAGGTGCGCGCGGCGCACCCTACGGGCCGATCGCGTCGTCGCCCGGATGAAATCCGGGGCCGCGCACGGCGTCTCGATAGTTCAGTAATCACTGAACTAAGTATTTGTTCGATGCGATTTAACCCGTTCCTGGGCTGAGCCAACAATGCAGCCATAACCAGGCGCCGGCTCGAACCGCACGCCACCGGGCGCCACACCACGCCCCTTGCCAATCTGCCGCTGACCTTCGCCCTCTCCAGGAGACGGCCATGCGACTGGAAATCTTCCGCACCCTCTGGGGTTATCGCGGCAGTTGGCAGCAAGCGCTCGACGAAGCGCTCGGTGCCGGCTTCGACGGTATCGAAGCGCGCATCCCCGAGACCGCCGCGCAGCGCGCCATCAATGCCCGTCTGCTGCGCGAGCAGAACGTCCCCTATATCGCCACCCTGTTCACCTCCACGCCGGTTCTGCCGCGCCAGAGCGATAGCCCGCAGGTGCACCTCGAAGACCTGCGCATGAAGCTCGACTGGGCCGCTGAGCTGAGCCCACGCTTGGTCAACGTACTGCCCGGCAATGATCGCTGGGCGCTGAGCGAACAGGTCGATTTCTTCGGTCGCGCCGCCGAATTGGCCTTGGCCTGCGGCCTTCACCTCTGTTTCGAAATTCATCGCGGCCGTTCCCTGTACAGCCCCTGGGTCACGCTGGACGTGATCCGTCAGGTCCCCGAACTGCGCTTCACCAGCGACATCAGCCATTGGCTGGTGACTTGCGAACGCCTGCTCGACGACCCCGCCGACGACCTGTCCGCCTTCATCGAGCGGGTCGACCACATCCAGGCCCGCGTCGGCTACGACCAGGGCCCGCAGGTGCCGCACCCCGGCGCACCGGAGTACGCCGACGTGCTGGCCTTCCACCAGCGCCACTGGGAGAGCATCTGGAGCAGCCAGGAAAAGCGCGGCCTGCAGAGCACCACCCTGACCCCCGAATTCGGCCCCGACGGCTACCTGCACCACCTGCCCTTCACCGACGTGCCGGTGGCCGACCTGTGGCAGCTCAACCAGTGGATGGCGCGCTGCGAGCGCCAGCACTTCCACCGTTTCACCAGTCGCTGAGGAACCGTGATGAACAGCAATGCCAAGCATTTCACCGAAATCCCCGTGGTCGACATCGCCGGCCTGTTCAGCCACGACCCGGCCGCACGCCTGGCCGTGGCCGAAGAACTGGGCCGCGCCGCCCGTGAGGTGGGCTTTCTCTATATCAGTGGCCATGGCATCGAGCAGATGCTGATCGACGGCCTGCACCGCGCCGCCGAGGACTACTTTGCGCAATCGCTGGACGCCAAGATGCGCCATTACATCGGCACTTCGGCCAGCCACAAGGGCTTCGTACCCGAGGGTGAGGAGCGCTACAGCGCCGGCAAGCCGGATCACAAGGAAGCCTTCGACATCGGCTTCGAGGTGCCCGCCGACAACCCGCTGGTACTGGCCGGCACGCCGCTGCTGGGGCCCAACGACTGGCCCAGCCTGCCCGCGTTCAAGGAATCGGTGCAGGCCTACTACGCGCGCATCTTCCAGCTCGGCCGCACGCTGTTCCGTGGCTTCGCCCTGGCCCTCGGCCTGCCGGAAAACACCTTCGACGAGATGGCCAGGTTCCCGCCGTCGAAGCTGCGCCTGATCCACTACCCCTTCGACGGCGATGCCCATGATGCACCCGGCATCGGTGCCCATACCGACTACGAGTGCTTCACCATCCTGCTCGCCGACCGCCCGGGGCTGGAGGTAATGAACGACCTCGGCCAGTGGATCGACGCACCGCCGCGCGACGGTACCTTCGTCGTCAATATCGGCGACATGCTCGAGGTGATGAGCGCCGGCACCTTCGTCGCCACCTCGCACCGCGTGCGCAAGGTAAGCCAGGAGCGCTACTCCTTCCCGTTCTTCTATGCCTGCGACTACCACACGCAGATCCGCCCGCTGCCGCAGTTCGAGGCCGCCGGCCAGTGCTACGAAACCATCAGCATCGGCGAGCACATGTGGAGCCAGGCGCTGCAGACCTACCAATACCTGAAGAAGCGCGTCGAGGACGGTCAGTTGCAGCTGCCCGAACGCGCCCGCGCACCGTCCAGCTTCGGCCACCTGAAGCACCAGCCGAGCGCGCTGTGACTTTCCCCTCTGCCAACACAGGGGCTCCTCTAAAAACGTAGGCGAGGCAGTCAGTGCAAGGCGAAAACAGGCGAAAAACGACCGGGGTCGCGCTCGACTTTACGAGCTGTAAATGAGCATTTTGACTGGGCTCGCACGCGAGGCTGTTTTCAACGCAGCACTGACAACGCAGATAGTTTTTAGAGGTACCCGAAAAAACCTGATCCGGAGATAAGCAAATGACAACCCGTACCCCACTGCGCACCACCGCCCTGGCTATGGCCTGCACCCTCGCCGGCCTGTTCACCAGCGCCCACGCCGCCGAAACACCCAAGACCATCGCCAGCGGCGAACTGAAGGTGGGCATGGAAATTACCTACCCACCGTTCGAATACTACGAAGGCGACCAGGTGAAAGGCTTCGACCCGGAAGTTTCGGCGGCTCTGGCCAAGCGGCTAGGGCTGAGCGCCAGCTTCAGCGACATCACCTTTCCCAACCTGATCCTCGGCCTCGACGCTGGCCGCTTCGACACCATCATCTCCGGCATGTACATCCTCCCCGAACGCCTGGAGAAAGCCGACGCCATTCCCTACGCCAAGACCGGCGCAGCGATCATGGTGCGCAGCGACGCCACGAACAAACCCGCCACCCCCGAAGAGCTGTGCGGCCTGACCGTCGGCCTGCAACAGGGCACCTCGTGGATTCCGGCACTGCAGAAGGTTTCCGACGGCTACTGCAAGGAACAGGGCGCCGGCGCCATCACCATCAACCAGTACCCGACCACCTCGGAAACCTCCCAGGCGCTGCTCTCCGGCCATATCCAGGCGCACCTGGAAATCGACGCCGCCTCGCTGCTGATCGTCGAAAAATCCCGGGGCCGCATCGCCATCAGCTCCAAGAATTCGATCTACCCGCAGGTGTTGGGCATCTATGTGAAGAAGGGCAATGCCCAACTGCTCGACGCCCTGAAAGCCGCGCTGGACGACTTCAAGGCCAGCGGCGAATACGCCGAACTGCTGAAGAAATACAACCTGGAAGAAGCCTAAAAAACAGCTACAGGCCGCAGGCTGGAGCTGTCCACCTGCGGCCTGAAGCCCTCGGAGATAACGCATGCCGTTCGAATGGAGCTATTTCTTCTCCCTGTTTTCCATGCCGGCCTTCTGGGCCGCATGCTGGACGGTGGTGAAACTCAGCAGCCTGGCCTGGCTGCTCGGCCTGGTGCTCGGTTTCGGCCTGGCCAGTGCCAAGCAGGCCACCAGCCGTTGGCTCAGCGCACCGGCCGCGATCTACGTCTGGTTCTTCCGCAGCGTGCCGCTGTTGGTGCTGCTGATCTTCGTCTACAACCTGCCGCAGCTCATCCCGGCCAGCGGCAAGGTGCTGTCCAACCCGTTCTACGCCGGCCTGTTCGCCCTGGTGCTGACCGAGGCGGCGTACATGGCGGAAATCCACCGTGGCGGTCTGCTTTCGGTGGCCAAAGGGCAGCGCGAGGCCGCCCGGGCCCTGGGTATTGGCCGGCTCGGCACGCAGCGGCTGATCGTCATGCCACAGGCCTTTCGCATCGCCCTGCCGACGCTGACCAACGAGTACGTGACCATCGTCAAGCTGACCTCGCTCGTCTCGGTGATCTCCCTCAGCGAGTTGCTGCTGGTCGGCCAGCGCCTTTACGCGCAGAACTTCCTGGTACTGGAAACCCTCGGCGCCGTCGCCGTGTACTACGTGCTGATCGTCAGCCTGTTCGGCTGGGGCCTGCAGTACCTGGAGCGCCATCTCGACCTTGGCCGGCGTAAGCCCGGCACCCTTGCCGACGCCCAGCTGGCCAAACTGCGCAGTGGCCTGCCGCAGGTGGCGGCCGGCAACGCCCGGGTTCGCGAGCCTGGCACGCCGGCGGCGCTGTACCTGAGCAACATCCACAAGCACTACGGCGATCACCATGTGCTCAGGGGCATCGACCTCAGCGTGCAGCCTGGCGAGGTGATTTCCATCATCGGCCCGTCCGGCTCCGGCAAGACCTCGCTGATTCGTACCGTCAACGGTCTGGAAAGTATCGACGAAGGCGAGATCGTGCTGTTCGGCGAGAGTTTCATCCAGGCCGGCGACCGCCCCGAGAACCGCCGCCAGCGCGACGGCGTGCGGCGCATCGGCATGGTGTTCCAGAGTTTCAACCTGTTCCCGCACCGCACCATTCTTGACAACGTGCTGCTCGCGCCGCGCTATCACGGTCTGGGTGATACCGCCGAACTGCGCCGGCAAGCCCTGGCGCTGCTCAACAAGGTCGGGCTGCTGGCCCACGCGGACAAGTATCCGCACCAGCTCTCCGGCGGCCAGCAACAGCGCGTGGCCATCGCCCGCGCGCTGGCGATGCAGCCGGACATCATGCTGTTCGACGAGCCCACTTCGGCGCTTGACCCGGAGCTGGTGGGCGACGTGCTCGCGGTGATCCGCGACCTGGCCCGCGAAGGCATGACCATGCTGATCGTCACCCACGAGATGGACTTCGCCCTGTCGATCTCCGACCGCGTGCTGTTCATGGAAGACGGCCATGTCCAGCTCGACGCCTCGCCCGACGCCATCCGCACCGGCGACCACCAACGCGTACGCCGCTTCATCGGCCTGGAGAACGCATGAACGATATCGCCACCCTGCGCCGCGACCTGGCTGCGGCCTACCGCCTGGCTGCCCTGTTCGGCTGGGACGACACCCTCTATACGCACTTTTCCGTGCGCCTGCCGGGCGACGGCGAGCCGCGCTTCCTGATCAACCCCTTCGGCCTGTTCTTCGAGGAAGTGCGCGCCAGCGACCTGATCGTGGTGGACATGCACGGCAAGGTGGTCGAAGGCAACGCCGCCTACAACGTCGCCGGTTTCACCATCCACAGCGCCGTGCACATGGCCCGCGACGACGCCCACTGCGTGATCCACACCCATACCCTGGCCGGCATGGCGGTGGCGGCGCAGGACGCCGGCCTGCTGCAGCTCAACCAGATCAGCACCGAGTTTCACCAGCGCCTGGGCTACCACGCCTATGAAGGCGTGGCGCTCGACCTGGACGAACGTGCGCGTATCCAGGCCTCGCTGGGCGACAACATCGCCCTGCTGCTGCGCCATCACGGCCTGCTCAGCGTCGGCGCCAGCGTGGCCGACGCCTTCTACGTCATGTATTACCTGAACCGCGCTTGCGAGATCCAGCTCGCCGCCACCGGCGGTGGCCAGGCCTGCAGCGAGATTCCGGCGCACCTGTCGCAGCATGCCTGCGAGCAGCTGCAGGGCGCGCAATGGCAGCGCCAACTGCTGTGGCAGGCCTGGCTGCGCAAGCTAGATCGTCTCGACCCCAGCTACCAGCAGTAGGGTGCGCTGTGCGCATCTGGATCATCTGCGCCGCCAGTCAACGCAGCTGGCACGGGGCTTACAGCTTTACTTCAAACAATTCTGAAGTAAGTTTTTGCCCCAGCCGATTTTTCCCAGCGCCTGGCCGGTCAAGACTCTGGCCACAACCAGAACGAGCCTGAGGCCCACCCATGGACAAGACCTTCCACCAGCCCCTGGGCGGCAATGAAATGCCCCGCTTCGGCGGCATCGCCACCATGATGCGCCTGCCGCATATCCAGAGCCCCGAGGAAAAACGCCAGCTCGACGCCGCCTTCGTCGGCGTGCCGCTGGACATCGGCACCTCGCTGCGCTCCGGCACCCGCTTCGGCCCGCGCGAGATCCGCGCCCAGTCGGTGATGATCCGCCCGTACAACATGGCCACCGGTGCCGCCCCCTTCGACTCGCTGAACGTGGCCGATATCGGCGACGTGGCGATCAACACCTTCAACCTGCTCGACGCCGTGCGCATCATCGAAGAGGCCTACGACGAGATCGCCTCCTTCGGCATCAAGCCGCTGACCCTGGGTGGCGACCACACCATCACCCTGCCGATCCTGCGTGCCCTGCACAAGAAGTACGGCAAGATCGGCCTGGTCCATATCGACGCCCACGCCGACGTCAACGACCATATGTTCGGTGAGAAGATCGCCCACGGCACCACCTTCCGTCGCGCCCAGGAAGAAGGCCTGCTCGACAGCCAGCGTGTGGTGCAGATCGGCCTGCGCGCCCAGGGCTACACCGCCGAGGACTTCAACTGGAGCCGCAAGCAGGGCTTCCGCGTGGTGCAGGCCGAAGAATGCTGGCACAAGTCGCTGGAGCCGCTGATGGCCGAAGTGCGCGAGCAGGTCGGTGGCGGCCCGGTGTACCTGTCGTTCGACATCGACGGCATCGACCCGGCCTGGGCACCCGGCACCGGCACCCCGGAAATCGGCGGTCTGACCACCATCCAGGCCATCGAGATCATCCGTGGTTGCCAGGGCCTGGACCTGATAGGTGGTGACCTGGTCGAGGTCTCGCCGCCCTACGACACCACCGGCAACACCTCGTTGCTCGGCGCCAACCTGCTGTACGAAATGCTCTGCGTGCTTCCGGGGGTTCAGCGTCGCTGACCGCCGGCTTTTACTGCTCCGCCCGGGCGCCCCGCGAGGCGCCCGGTATATCCCTACAACAACAATCAGGGTGCCCAGATGAATCGCGAAGAAGCCATGCCGCTGCTGGATGACCAGCCGCCGGCCGATACCTCCTGCAGCCTGCGCCAGTTACTGATCTTCCTGATCCCCTCGTTGCTCGGCGTGCTGCTGTTTCTCACTCCCATCGTTTACGAAGAAAAGGTCACCATCGGCCTCGGCGTCATGGCCGATGCACTCAAGGCTGCCGTCAGCGATCAGTTGCCCGCCATCGCCACCGGACTGCTGATCGTCTCGGCAGTGCTGGGCCTGTTCGGCAGTCTGCTCAAGCCACGCTGGCTCACCGAGCGTCGCGCGCTGAACGAGCTGTTCGTGCTGCCGCCGCTGTGGCTCGCCCTGCGCGTGCTCGGCGGGCTGTTCGCGGCCATGACGTTCTGGCAGTTCGGCCCGCAATGGGTGTGGAACGCCAATACCGGCGGGGTGGTATTGAAAGACCTGGCGCCGGTATTGATCACCTTCTTCCTGGTCGCCGGTCTGATCCTGCCGCTGCTGACCGACTACGGCCTGATGGAGTTCATCGGCACCATCGTGCGCAATGTGTTTCGCAAGATCTTCGGCCTGCCCGGACGCTCGGCCATCGACGCCATCGCCAGTTGGCTCGGCTCCGGCACCGTCGGCGTGCTGATCACCGCCCAGCAGTACCACAAGGGTTTCTACAGCGCGCGGGAAGCGGCGGTGATCGCCACCAACTTTTCCATCGCCTCGATTGCCTTCAGCCTGCTGATCACCAGCTTCATGAAGCTCGACCATCTGTTCGTGCCCTTCTACCTGACCGTGGTGGTCGCCGGTCTGGCCGCCGCCATCATCACCCCGCGCATTCCACCCCTGTCCTGGAAGAAGGACGAGTACGTCGCCGGGGTCGGCAAGCAGATCAAGGAAGATGTGCCGGCCGGTACCTCGCTGCTGCGCTGGGGCCTGACCCAGGCGGTGCAGCGCGCCAACGCCAATCCCTCGCCGGCACAAATGGTGAAGATCGGCGTGCACAACGTGGTCGATATCTGGCTGGGCCTGCTGCCGCTGGTAATGGCCATTGGCACGGTTTCCTTGGCCATCGCCGAATTCACCCCGATCTTCAACTGGCTGTCCGCGCCCATCGTGCCGCTGCTCGAACTGCTGCAACTGCCGGAAGCCGCCAAGGCAGCGCCAGCGATGCTGGTGGGCTTCGCCGACATGTTCCTGCCGGCAGTGCTGGGCAAAGGCATCGAGAGCGAGCTGACGCGTTTCGTGGTGGCCTGCGTGTCGCTGACTCAGCTGATCTACATGTCCGAGGTCGGCGTGCTGATCATCAAGGCCAAGCTGCCGCTGAATCTGCTGGAGCTGTTCGTCATCTTCATCATCCGCACCCTGATCACCCTGCCGATCATCGCGCTGATGGCGCACTGGATCGTTGGCTAATCCATTCCCTCCCCTCTCCCCCCGGGAGAGGGGGCGGGGATGAAGGTCTCCCGTCCCACACAGGATCCATGACATGACCACCTGCGGCGAATTTCTCGTCAAACAACTGGAAGCCTGGGGCGTCGACACCGTGTTCGGCATCCCCGGCGTGCACACCGTCGAGCTCTATCGTGGCCTGCCATCGAGCAGCATCCGCCACGTCACCCCGCGTCACGAACAGGGCGCCGGTTTCATGGCCGACGGTTATGCCCGCGTCTCGGGCAAGCCGGGTGTGTGCTTCATCATCACCGGCCCGGGGATGACCAACATCCTCACCGCCATGGGCCAGGCCTACGCCGACTCGATCCCGATGCTGGTGATTTCCAGCGTCAACGAACGCGCGCGCCTGGGGCTCGGCAAGGGCTATCTGCACGAGCTGCCCAACCAGCGGGCGATGACCGCCGGCGTCAGCGCCTTCAGCCATACGCTGATGAGCGTCGAGGAACTGCCTGGCGTGCTGGCCCGCGCCTTCGCCGTGTTCGAAGGCGAGCGGCCACGCCCGGTGCATATCGAGCTGCCGCTGGACATCATCACTGCCGACGCCACGCACATGACCCTGGCGCCACGGCCGACGGTGCGCCGCCCGGCGCCCAACCGCACGTTGATCCGAGAGGCCGCCGGCCTGCTCAGACAAGCCGAGCGCCCTCTTCTGCTGCTCGGTGGCGGTTGCGTATCCGCCGAGGCTGAAGCCCGCGCTTTGGCCGCTGCACTGGATATGCCGACCGCGCTGACCATCAACGCCAAGGGCCTGCTGCCGCCGGGTCATCCGCTGCTGCTGGGCAGCAACCAGTCGCTGCGCCCGGTACGCGATCTGGCGCTGGAGGCCGACGTGGTGCTGGCCATCGGCACCGAGCTGGGCGAGACCGACTACGACGTGGTATTCGATGGCGACTTCCGCCTGCCCGGCCGACTGATCCGCATCGACATCGATGCCCAGCAACTGCAGCGAAACTTCACCCCACACCTGGCTATCCAGGGCGATGCCCGCGTGGCCATGCGCATGCTGCTGGCCGAGTTCGACCCGCGCGAAGCCAACGCAGACAGCCCTGGCGCCCGGCGTACCGCAGCCGTGCAGGCGCGCCTGAACGAGGACTTCAGCGGCTGGGCGCATTACCGCCAGCTGTTCGACTGCATCCTCGATGCCCTGCCCGACGCCCGCTTCGTCGGCGACTCGACGCAGACGGTGTACAGCGGCAACCATCTGGTCGAACTGGACGGCGCGCGGCGCTGGTTCAACGCCTCCACCGGCTACGGCACCCTCGGCTACGGCCTGCCGGCGGCCATCGGTGCCAAGCTGGCCGAGCCGGCGCGGCCGGTGATCAGCCTGATGGGTGACGGCGGTATCCAGTTCACCATTGCCGAGCTGGCCAGCGCCGTGGAAGCGCGGGTCGGCATCATCGTGCTGTTGTGGAACAACGCCGGCTATGGCGAGATCAAGCGCTACATGCAGCGCCGCGACATCGAGCCGATCGGCGTCGATATCTACACCCCGGATCTCGTCGCCATCGCCCGTGGTTTCGGCTGCGCCGCCGAACGGGCGCGCGATCATGCGCATCTGACCGAGCTGCTGCGTAGCGCCCCCGAAGATCGCCCTTTGATTATCGAGGTGCAGGAGGCCGCGCCCTTTCATCCCTGACTGCATTGATCGCGGCTAAAGCCCCTCCTACAGAAAGCGGATGACCGTGTAGGAGGGCCTTCAGCTTCGTAGGGTGGATGACGCTTCACCCATCCACCAACTGCAATGGTGGATGAAAAAGGCGTCATCCACCCTACCCGACTGCACCAACCCGCCGCCCAACCTGCACTCGGGCGACGGGCATAACCACAAGATTCAGCTGTACCACTGACTGCCGCCCACCCATACCAATAATCAAGCATCGGGGAGTCGTTCCATGTTCAAGAATCTCAGCCAGCACTTCGGCCAGGACGGCCTGGCCCCAACCGACAAGGCGCATCGCAGCCTCGGTCTCGGTGGCACCATCGCCCTGTGGCTGGGCGCCAACGTGGTGGTCACCACCATCCTCACCGGCATGCTGCTGGTGCCGGATCTGAAATTCACCCAGGCCATGCTCATCGTCCTGATCGGTTCGGGCATCGGTATTCTGCCGCTGGTACTGGTCGGTCTGATGGGCCAACGTTCGGGCCTGACCACCATGGTGCTGGCACGCGGCAGCTACGGCGTGCACGGCGCCAAGCTGCCGTCGCTGGTCAATTTGCTGACCCTGCTGGCCTGGAGCTGGATCCAGGCGCTGCTGGCCGGCATGAGCCTGAACTACGCGGTGGAGCACCTGACCGGCTACTCCAATCTGCCGCTATTCACCATCCTCTGCGAAACCCTGGTGCTGCTGATCGCCCTGCGCGGTCACCTGAGTATCGAGCGAGTCGAACGCTGGGCCGCCATCGGCATGCTCCTGCTGGCGGGCGCGGTGTTCTACGTGATGGGGCAGAAATTCGAGTTCGGAAGCCTGCTGGCCATGCCCACCGAACCGCGCAACGAGATCACCCCCGGCATCGCCTTCGATATCGTCATCGCCACCGCGTTTTCCTGGATTCCTCTGGCCGCCGACTACAACCGCAACTGCCGCAGCCAGGGCGTGGCGGGGGTCGGCACCTGGGTCGGCTATGTCGCGGCAACGCTGCTGGCCATGGGCCTGGGCGCCACGGTGTCGGGCTTCTCGGTATTGACCGGTATGGAGCAGACCTATGATCCAGCGGTATTGCTGGCCGGTTTCGGCTTCGGTCTGCCGGCGGCCATCGTGGTGTTCCTCTCGGTGATGACCACCAATGTGATGTGTGTGTACAGCGCGTCGCTGTCGTACCTGAACATCAGCCCGAAAACCCCATTCTGGAAGCCGGCACTGTGCATCGGCGTGCTGTCGATCCTCGGCTCGCAGATCCCCGGCATCCTCGACAACTTCCAGAGCTTTTTGCTGGTGATCGGCAGCGTGTTCATCCCGGCCTTTGCGGTGCTGATCGCCGACTACTTCCTGATCCACAAGGGCGACTACGCGGTAGATGAGCTGCTCAGTGAAGATGGCGGCCGCTACCGTTACCTGAGCGGTTTCAACCCGGCCGCCTTCGTCGCCTACGGCCTGGGCGCGGTGCTGGCCTACTACTGGGGCTGGGTCTCGCCGCTGGCCTGGGGCGCTTCGCTGCCGGTGTTCCTGATCACCGCTGCCAGCTACGCGGTACTGCGGCGCTGGGTGCTGGTGCCACGGGCGCAGCTGGCGTAGCGTGATGACAAATCTGGCGGGTTGCACCCGCCCTACCTGAAACGACTGAGCCTGGCTCACTCTCGTAGGGTGCGCCGCGCGCACCAGCTTGTAGTCCGGGACAGCACGATGATCGGTGCGCACGGTGTTCAGCCGGGGGACATGGTAAACACCTGTCGGGGGACATGGGTAACAGGTTGATGATCATGTTG
>NZ_JBLWTV010000019.1:0-99292 GCF_048269965.1 Pseudomonas sp.
GCAATGCGCTCGCCGAGAGGCGTGCGGTCGAAACCGTCTTCAGCAATGCGCTCGCCGAGAGGCGTGCGGTCGAAACCACCTTCAGCAATGCGCTCGCCGAGAGGCGTGCGGTCGAAACCGTCTTCAGCAATGCGCTCGCCAAGAGGCGTGCGGTCGAAACCGTCTTCAGCAATGCGCTCGCCGAGAGGCGTGCGGTCGAAACCATTTTCCGAAACATTCAGATGGCCGGTGGTTACTTGCTGGACGGTCGTGGCGCTTTGCAACGGCTGCAGGTTGGACGGAGTTACAGCGAATGCAGTTGAAGCAGCATGGGCCAGAATTACAGCTGTAAGTACGTTCTTCAAAAAAGTTTGCGCTTTCATTTTTGGATCCTCGTTTCTGGAAAAAGGGATATAGGGAATTTTCGATATATGAGGTTAAAAAAAATGCATGTCTTGCCTAAGGTCTCTCCATCGCGAATCCTCGCTTCGACAAAAAGGGATATCGAGAATTATCGATACGCAAGGTTAAAAAATTACAGCTCCTTGCCTATGAGCTCGGCCAGAGCACGGATATTGGCTTCATTGCGCTTGTAGTAGGTCCACTGTCCGACCCGGCGAACTTCTACCAGGCCGACGCGTTGCAGCGTCGCGAGGTAATCCGACACCGTCGACTGCGACAGACCAACACCTTCCTGAATACTGCTGACGCACACACCCACGGTATGCACGTCCCCTTCATCCTGGGGAGGAAAGTTCTTCACCGGATCCTTCAACCCCTTGAGGACTTCAAGACGGGTTGGATTCGAGAGGGCTTTGAATACGTTGATCAGTTCCATGGGGTTCATAATATCGAGATTTGCCGATATGTCAATACGCGCTTCAACCGTTCGTCGGGCATTGAATCCAAGGGCTGCGGTCAGCTCGCCGGCGCTTACCTCTGCTATCAGATCGCTCAGGATAGTCGCCTGGGGAACAGAGCAGGCCCAATAGCACGGGGGCGCGGCAAGAGGTGCACGACATCTGCGAACGTCGTACCTGCTGATCGGGCCATCTCGCCCGGTGCTGTATTACCCGCGCCTCATCGAGCAAAATACCAGGCTGCAAGCCAAGGGACAGCACGTCCGGGAGCATCGGCAATCGATGGCCTTGTAGCTGCAGACATGGCCCGAACATGCCCTCGCCGCCCTGCCCTTTGGCACCTGCCACAGCATCGGTGGCATTATCAGCGCCATTGGCCTGGCATCTGATCGAAACGAAGATCTGATGGTAACGCTGCTCGTCCATGGAGCCATCTCCTGCTCTGTCTGCAGGTACCTGCGCCTGCATGGATGAAAGCGACCCCAGTGCAACCGCATACAATACGTATGTGAATCAGAATTCAACGTACGCGGCGCATGCCAATTGACTCATACGCATCGCACGCACATTGCTTGAGGACGAATTTCGATGGCGCAGAAGCGTGCAGCGATGATCGTGGAAACGCGCAACAAGCTGATCAAGGCGGCGCGCGAGGCTTTCGCGGCGAAGGGCTATGCGGACAGCTCGATGGACGACCTGACCGCTGCCGCAGGCCTGACAAGGGGCGCGCTCTATCACCACTTCGGAGGTAAACAGGGCTTGCTGCAGGCGGTCATCGAACAGATCGACGGAGAGATGATGCAACGCCTGTCGGTGATCATCGATGAAGCCGGCAGCACCTGGGACGGCTTCATCGATGAATCCATCGCCTACATCAAGATGGCGCTGGAACCGGAAATCCAGCGCATCGTGCTCCGCGATGGGCCTGCAGTACTGGGCGCTCCATCCCAGTGGCCAGACCAGAGCGCCTGTATGCGCAGCACGCAGCGCAGCGTGCAGAAATTGATTGACGAGGGAAGTATCGAGAACGTGGATGCCGAGGCGACGGCCTATCTGATCATGGGAGGACTACGCTGCGCCTCGTCATGGATAGCCCATGCAGACGACCCTCATTCGGCATCGGAGAGAGCCATCGAAGGTTTCGTAACACTGGCCTCCGGCCTGCTGCGCAAGCAGGCCTGATCCTTGCACTGAAATAACCGGCGCACGCTATCGAGGCCGCGCAAGATTCCTTCAGGGATTGATCGGGAAACTCGGCACGACGAACTCACCCAGCTCCTGAACCACCTCATGGGCTGGACGGCGAGCATATTTGAGGTTCAGCCCGACGTGATTGACGCCAATGCCCCTGAGCATTTCCAGGTAGTCGATCAAAAACCGATGCCCCGCTCTGAAGCCAAGGTGGATCGGGGTCGGCGGCTCGTCGGGATCTTCCGCAAGGTCGATATAAAGAGACTGCGAAAATGGTTTGAACACCTGAGTCAGTGAACGCCATCTATCGATGGTCGCCGCCTGCTGCTCGAGGCTCTGCGGGTAATAAAGCCAACCGTCGGCGTGCTGGGCAATCCATTCCAGCGATTGCCGCGAATTCCCCGTGACCATCAAAGGTATGGCGCCCAACTGAGGTTTTGGCAGCAGGTCTGCACCATGTAGCTCGACCCTCGGCGTTGAGATGCTGGGAAACTCCTCGCTCCAGACTTTGCGCATAACGGCCAGTGATTCCTGGAAGAACGCCTGGCGGTCATCGATAGAGGCGTTGAATGCGGCGAACTCCGTCGGCCTGTCGCCCGTTGCCAGACCAAGCACGAGGCGCTGCCCCGACAGCCGATCGACCGAAGCTGCCGCCTTGGCCAGGTGCAGCGGATGGCGCAATGTCGTGACGATACTGCCAGTGGCCAGGGCTATACGCGCCGTGTGCGCCGCTACGTAGCCCATGAATACCCAAGGGTCGTAGATATGCCCAACATCCCCGAACGACGGCACATGCAGCGGTACATCACGGAAATAAAGCGCTGAGAATCCATGAGCCTCAGCCATCTTTGCCGTACTGATCTGCTGCTCTATGTCCATATCCGGAATGGCGCCTGCGTATGACTCGATCGCAAAATAGAGCCCGAGTGTCAGATGCCCTTCTCGGTACATGGCCGAGTAACCGCGGTGGTGCTTGAAATCATTCATGTTCAATCCAGCGAAGATTAAATATCCACAGCCCCGCCCAACCCTATTGCGCAGCCGCCGCCTGCCATGGATCGCCCCTCGCTGATCCCTTGCGATGGGGACTTCCCGCACACCTCAGCAGCCTTGATCCAGCGAGGCTGGCGACTTGCAGCGCGCCCTTGGGAAACGCTGGCAGACCATCACTCGGCAAGCGGCGTGAGGATGCGTCGATTGCAGTCAGACCAGTTGATGTGAGCCTTCAAACTATCACATACGGATTGCATGTCAAATAAAACATACGCGCCGTATGTAAGACACTGAACGCCCCTGAAACACAAGACACCGCCTGCCCCTCACCTCAACCTTTACTCTTTGGGTTATTCATCTGGTTCACTCCTCATCAAGGGTTTGAACCTGGGCACCTCTAGCTTGCAGGGCGTGAATGCACCGATGCTGAGCATCATTCGAAGCCGGGCCACGTGTGGCAAGACGAGCGATCACAGGAGAGGTGAAGTAATCGACCGATGCCACCTCCGAGGCGGGATCCTGGATGTGAAGGACAGTGCTCAGCAGAGCAGCCCGGTCCAACCACTTGTGATCGGAGCCATGCAGGACGCCGTAATGGCGGTTATCGCCGTCGACGAAGAAAGCTGTACGCACCATGCCCTGTGCCTGGAAACGAAAAAAGCCGACTCTGGGGCCGGTTTCTTCACCCGTGGCTAAGGCTGGACTGAATCGGCTCGCCGAGGGTTGAGCCATGGAGGAAATCTTGCCCGCATCCGAACAGGATTCAACAGGGTTCCACGCCAAGCAGGGCGGATATCTCCGCGCCAGGATTCAGCCTCACCGCCTCGGCCAAATGCTCCGGCGCCTGGTGCGCCTGGTCATGACCAGACTGGAGTGACCCGGGATGTCCTGCCGGGTGAGGAGGTTGCCGCCGTTGTGGATGAAGGGGCTGGCGAAGTGCATGGGCGGCCTGGCCTCTCGGCAGGCGGATGGTCGGCCGAGCCGCGCTCAGCTGCACCCAACCAATTAAAGAAATTATTTCATTAATAGAATGAATAAATGACAAAAATAAGAACATAAATAATCAATAGACTCGCGGCCGTTATTCTCGGAGCTCCGCCCATGTCTGTTCATGAATCAGCCTCTCAGCCTGTCGGCTCGCAACGAGGCGCCGGCCTTAGCGTCGCCATCCTGGCATTTTCCGCCTTTCTCATCGTCACCACTGAATTTCTGATCGTCGGCCTCCTGCCTGCTCTTGCCCGAGACCTTAATATTTCCATCTCCATGGCAGGCCAACTGGTGACCCTTTTTGCCTTCACGGTGATGATTTTCGGCCCACCGCTGACGGCAATGCTGTCTCATCTGGATCGGAAGACGCTGTTCGTGACCATTCTGCTGATTTTCGCCGCCTCGAACGCGCTTGCGGCAGTAGCGGAGAGCTTCTGGCTTCTCGCCGTCGCGCGCCTGGTGCCTGCACTGGCGCTGCCCGTTTTCTGGGGTACCGCCAGTGAAACCGCAGGGCAACTGGTCGGCCCCGAAAAAGCGGGCCAGGCGATCGCGAATGTCTACCTGGGTATCTCTGCCGCGATGCTGCTCGGCATTCCGCTGGGCACTCTGGTGTCGAATGCGCTCGGCTGGAGGGGCGCATTCTGGTTGCTCGCCGGCTTATCGATGATCATGGCGCTGGCAATTGTGGCGTTCATGCCTGCCGTTTCCCGCGCTGCCAAGGTGAACTTTGTGCAGCAAGCGAAGATTTTCAAGGAACCCTATTTCCTTTCGAATGTGCTGCTTTCCATCGTCGTGTTCAGCGCCATGTTCACCGCCTACACCTATCTGGCCGACATCCTGGAGCGCGTGGCGGGCGTGCATCCGGAAAATATCGGATGGTGGCTGATGGCATTCGGCGCAGTCGGCCTGATCGGCAACTGGATTGGCGGCAAGGCGATTGCTGTGTCCCCGATCAAGGCCAGCGTGCTCTTTCTGCTTCTGCTGGCGATTGGCATGACTGCGGTTGTTCCGTTCGCTCATGTGGGCCTGATCTTCTGCGCTGCGCTGGGCCTGTGGGGCATTGCAAATACCGCTCTTTATCCGGTCAGCCAGGTCCGGGTCATGAGTTCGGTCTCCCACTCCAAGGCACTGGCGGGCACCACCAACGTATCGGCGGCGAATGCCGGCATCGGTATTGGCGCCATTGTCGGCGGCATGACCATTGCCAACCTGGGGCTCGAGTATCTTGGCTATGCGGCTGCGGCTATCGCCGTCATGGCTCTGATGCTGGTGCCGCTGGTACACAAGCTGGCGTCCCGGCAGGAGCAGGCACCTGCGACCTGAAAGCGTCGGTTCTGATCAATGCGGAGCATGATTCGGCGTGATCAGTGCTCCGCCGTATCTGTCGAGACTCTCGTTCCATACGGCGTAAGCCGGAGGCGCAGGTAGTCCAGAAGGGCTCTGACCTTGGCGACGTTTTCGCGATTTTTCAGCCAGATCAAATGCATGGGCAAACCATCCGTAGCCAGCTCTGGCAGTACCTCGACGAGCGTGCCCTGTTCAATGTGGCGCTGCGTAAGCCAGGTCGGTAACTGCCCGATACCGTGACCGGCAAGCACCGCTGCCACCTCCCCTTCGCCATCTCCCACTGCAATTCGCGTCTGCATGGTTCGGCGCTCCATCTCTCCCGGCCGCGCACCCCTGAAGAACCAGGGGCTGACCAAGCCATCGCTCTGCACGTAACCGATGCACTGGTGGTTATCCAGATCATCCTGTCTTTCTGGACAGCCGAAGCGCCTCACGTAGTCCGGTGAAGCGCAGAAGATCAGGCGCTGCGCACCGAAATACTCATGCCCCAGATTGGCCGGCCAGGTATCCGGGCCACCGATGCGAACGACGATATCGATGTTCTCGTAAACAGGATCGATGAACCGATCGGTGAACGAGATATGCGGCTGGAGCATGGGGTGCAGACGGACAAAATCCATGATCAGCGGCAGCACATGGAGGCGACCGTAGGAGGCCGGCAGGTCTATGCGGACCTTGCCATGGAGCTCGTGTTCCTCGCTGACGAGCGCATGCTCGACCTCTTCCAGCTCGGACAGAACCGATGTGCAGGTTCTGTAGAACAGGACTCCGGCATCGGTGAGCGCCAGCGAACGAGTGGTGCGATTGAACAGCCGCGAGCCCAAGCGCTCCTCCAGCCGTGCCACGCTTTTGCTGACGGCAGAGCCGGTGAGATTGAGGCGTTCGGCAGCAGCACTGAAGCTGCCGGAATCAGCGACAGCCACAAAGACATCGATCCCCTTCAGCCGCTCGGACGAGTGCATCCCTATCTCCATTTCTGAACCCAGGTGCGATCCTACCGAAATACCTGGCAGAGGCCTGCATCCAACTCGGTGATTCGCTCAAAAGCCCGCTGCAGACACGCTGCAGATCGATGCGTTGAGCTGATGCGATAGAACGCCGAGGAGGATTCGGACTCTGCCTCGATAATCCTTGCCGCAGCGCTCAGGCCGTCATCCTTGCGCAAACGCCCTGACATTGGCGAAAGCCTCGCCGAAGTAGGCTTCGTAGCTGTGCTTTTCGACATAGCCCAGGTGCGGTGTACAGAGCACGCGCGGATGGGTCAGCAGCGGATGATCGGCCTGCAGGATCGGCTCCTGCTCGAACACATCCAGCGCTGCCTGACCAGGCCGGCCAAGGTCCAGCGCGTCGAGTAGCGCCCCGGGGGCGATCAGCTCGGCGCGGCTGGTATTGACCAGCAGCGCGTCAGGTTTCATTCGCGCCAGGTCGGCAGCGCCCACGCAGTGCCGGGTGGCGGGCACCAGACGCAGGTGCAGGCTGAGCACGTCGACCTGCTCGAAGAAGGCTTCGCGCGTCGGCGCAGCCTCGTAGCCATCGGCGATGGCGGCCTGGCGCGAGGCCTCGCTGCCCCACACCAGCACACGCATGTCGAAGGCGCGCGCATAACGCGCCAGGCGCTGGCCGATCTTGCCGTAACCCCAGATGCCCAGCGTCTGACCATACAGACGCTGGCCGAGGTTGACCTGCCAGTGCCCGGCATACAGACCGTTGATGGCCTCGCGCAACTGCCGCCGGGCATTGAGGATCAGCGCCCAGGTCAGCTCGGCCGCCGCGATCGGCGAGCCGGTGCCCTCGGCGACGGTCACGCCGCGCTCGCGGCAGGCCTGCAGGTCGAGATGCGGGCCGGCTCGCCCGGTCTGGCTGATCAGTTTCAACCTGGGCAAACGTGCCAGCAGCGCGGCATCGATACTCGTGCGCTCGCGGGTCAGCACCAGCGCCTCGGCATCGGCGAAGCGCTCGGCCAGCACCTGCGGATCGCTGACGGCATCGTGATACAGGCGGACATCGAAGCCCTCCAACAAGCTGAAACAATCGAGCTGTTGAACGACCCGCTGATAGTCATCCGGTATCACGATACGCATGCCAACCCTCCGAATCAGGCCACGCTGGCGGCGCGGCCCTGCTGACGACGCGCACGCCAGGCGCGCCAGAATGGCAGCACGATCATCACCGCCACCAGGCCCCAGACCACCCAGGTGATCGGGCTGGCGTACAGGATACCGAGATCACCGCTGGACAGGGACAATGCGCGACGCAGGTTCTGCTCCATCATCCCGCCGAGGATGAAACCGAGCAGGATCGCCGACAGCGGGAAGTCCAGCTTGCGCATGACGTAGCCGAAGAGGCCGATGGCGATCATCAGGTACAGGTCGAAGGTAGTCGCATGCACCGCGTACACGCCGATGGCAGTGATGATCGCCACCGCCGGTACCAGCGCCCAGTAAGGGACGGCCAGCACCTTGGTGAAGACCTTGATCATCGGCACGTTCATGATGATCAGCATGATGTTGGCGACGAACAACGAGGCAATCAGGCCCCAGACGATGTCCGGCTGGTTCTGGAACAACAGCGGCCCCGGCGTGATGTTGTACAGCGTCAGGGCGCCGAGCATCACTGCCGTGGTGCCCGAGCCCGGTACGCCGAGAGTCAGCATCGGCACCATGGAGCCGCAGGCAGCCGCGCTGTTGGCGGTTTCCGGTGCGGCCAGACCGCGCAGGTCGCCGTTGCCGAACTTGTTGTCTTTCACCGCCAGGCGCTTCTCGCTCATGTAGGACACCGCGCTGGCCAGCGTCGCCCCGGCACCTGGTAGCACGCCGAGCACGAAGCCGACCACGCCGCTGCGCAGGTTGGTGGCAAACACGAAGCCGCCCTCCTTCATGCTGAACAGCATGCGCCCGCTGGCCTTGATCGCCTTCTGCCCATGATGGGTACGTTCGAGCAGCACCAGCAGCTCACTGACCGAGAACAGCCCCAGCACCAGCACCACGAACTGGATGCCATCGGCCAGGCCCAGGCTGCCGAAGGTGAAGCGGTAGACGCCGCTGTTGGCGTCGATGCCTACGCAAGAAAGCAGCAGACCGATCAGCGCCGCGACAGCGGTTTTCAAGGGTTTGTTGCCGGCCATCCCGGCCAGGCAGGTGATGGCGAACACCATCAGCACGAAATATTCGGCGGGGCCGAACGCAACCGCCCACTTGGCCAGCAGCGGCGCGAACAGGACGACACCAGCGGTGGCGATCAGGCCGCCGATGAACGAGCTCCAGGCCGACAGGGACAGTGCGACACCGGCTTGGCCCTGACGCGCGAGCGGGTAACCATCGAGGGTGGTCATCACCGCAGAGGCCTCACCCGGAATGTTCAGCAGGATCGAGGAAATACGGCCGCCGTATTCGCAACCCAGGTACACCGCAGCAAGCAGGATCAATGCGGTTTCCGGCGGCAGCCCCAAGGCGAAGGCGACCGGAATCAGCAGGGCCACGCCGTTGATGGGGCCCAACCCGGGCAGCAGACCGACGACCGTGCCGATCAGGGTCCCGCACAGGGCAGTAAGCAGGTTGTAGGGGCTCAGCGCCACGCCGAAGCCATGGCCGAGATAACCGAGAGTATCCATGGGTTCAGCTCTCCAGGGTCGAAAGGATGCCAAGCGGCAGGGGTACGGCGAGGGCTCTGTCGAACAGCAGGTAGAGGCCGATGGCCAACACCACACCACTGATCAGGCTGTGCAGCCAGCTGCCGCCATACAGACGCGCCATACCGATGCCGAACAGCACGCTGGCGGGGATGAAACCGAGCAATTCGAACAGCACCGCATAGCCGATCATCAGGCCGAGAAAGACCAGCGCCTTGATCATCACTTGGCGGTTCAAGGGTGGTTCTTCGCCCTGCACCTCACCGGCCGGCTTGAGCAGCAGTTGCAGGCAGGCACAGGCGATCAGCAGTAACAGCAGCAGCGGGAAGGCCTTGGGCCCGACCGGCTCGTAGGCAAACGGGGCGCTGTAGCCCCAGGCGAAAAATCCCAGGATGCAGCAAAGCAGCAGGGTCACCCCCGCAAAGATACGGTCATGCATGTGGATGCGCTCCAGAACGCTGCGCCGTCAGGGACGGCGCATGGGAACTCGATTACTCGACCAGGCCGAACTCGCGACCGAGCTTGCGGTACTCGGCAACCTGACGCTTGACCAGCGCATCCAGCTCCGGCCCGGTCACGTAGTAGGGCAGTACATCGCGGTCGGCCAGGTAGGCCTGGAAGTCGCTGGAGGCCGCAAGCTTGGCGAAGCGCTCCTGCCACCAGGCCACGTCTTGCTCTTTCACGTCCGGGCCGAGGAAGTAGCCGCGAATCAGTGGCCACTGGATCTCGTAACCCTGCTCGCGGGCGGTGGGAATCGAGGCCAGATCGCCGCCCAGACGCTCTTCGCTGAAGATCGCCAGGGTGCGGATCTTGTTGCCCTGCTGCGCGCGGATCTCGCTTGCGCTGCCAGTGACCAGGTCCACGTGGCCGCCCATCAGCGCCATGTAGTGCTCGGCGCCGCCCTCGAACGCGGCGTAACGCAACTCGCGCGGATCGACACCCGCCGCGCGGGCCAGCAGGGCGATCTTCACCCAGCCCTGACCGCCGACACTGCCGCCGCCGCCAACCACGATGCTTTTCGGGTCCTTCTTCAGCGCCCGCACCACATCGTCGAGGTTCTTGTAAGGCGAGTCGTCACGTACTGCCAGGGTGCCGTAATCGTTGCCGACGGTGGCCAGCCACTTCACTGCGGTCTCGTCGAAACGACCGTATTTACCCAAAGCCAGGTTCAGCAGCGAAGCGCCGGAGAAGGCCACCAGGGTGCCGGATTCTGCCCGGCGGTTGGCGGCGATGGCGTTGTAGGCCACGGCGCCGATGCCGCCAGGCATGTAGGTCACGCGCATCGGCGCCTTGAGCAGGCCTTCGTCCTTGAAACCGGCCTGGGCCAACTTGCAGGTCAGGTCGAAGCCGCCGCCTGGCTTGCTCGGGGCGATGCACTCCGGACGGGAAGGTTCACCAGCCAGTGCCGAGCCACTGGCAAGCAATACGGCGAAAGACAGCGGCAGAATGCGGCGAATAGTGCAGGTGATCATGATGGGTTCCTCTTATTGGTCTTGTATGTAGGCCGATGCGTTACCAGAGCGGCACGATATAGCTCAGGATCAGACGATTCTCGTCCAGGTCACGAACGAAGCTCGAACGGTACGTCGCGTTTCTCCAGGTCACTTTGAGATTCTTCAGCGGGCCATCGCCGAAGGCGTAGGCGATATCGGTATTACGCTCCCACTCGCGCCCTTCGCCTACCGCCAGGTCGACCTGGTCACCGCGTACATAGCGGGTCATGAAGGTCAGTCCCGGCACGCCGACGCGGGCGAAGTCGAAGTCATAGCGCAACTGCCAGGAACGCTGGTCCGGGCCGGCGAAATCGTTGATCTGCAGGAAGTTGGTCAGGTAAGGCGTGGCACCGTTGACATAGGTAAAGGCATCGTCGCCGAGCATTTTCTGGTAGCCGAGCCCCAGGGCATGCCCCGCGACGCTGTAGGTGAACATCGCGTTGACGGCCTGGTTGTCGATCTTGCCAACCCGCTCCTGCCCCGCTTCGCTGTTGCTGAAATAGCGCAGGTCGCTTTTCAGCTTGCCCGGCCCCAGCGCCAGGTTGTGCTGCACGCCGAGAAAATGCTGGCGATAGACATCGCTCAGTTCGGCGTAGTGATAGCTGGCGAGCAACTGCGGGTTGATCGCGTAATCGACCCCGGCGAAGCGCAGCTCGTCGCTCTCGGGGCTGCGACCGAAGCGGCCATTCTTGTTGTTCAGCGCCAGCTTGTCGGAGCCGGAGACATTGCGCTGCACCACGCGGTCGATCTCGCCCAGGGTGAAGGTGGCGCGCTCGAGATCCTTGCTCTGCACCTGCCAGCCCTCGAACACCTGCGGCAGCAGACGCGAGTTGCTGTACTGCAGGTAGGGCATCTTCGGCAGCAAGGTGCCCACGCGCAGCTGGCTTTCGGCGAAACGCACCTTGCCGGTCACGCCGAGCTTGCTGTAGTCGTCCTCGGCGCGATTACGGCTGTCACGCGGCAGCAGGTCGGTGCCGCTGCGATCAGGCGAGGAGTCGAGTTTGACCCCCAGCATGCCGATGGCATCGATACCGAAACCCAGGGTGCCCTGGGTGTATCCGGACTCCAGGTTGAGGATGAAGCCCTGCGCCCATTCTTCACGTTTGTTCTGCCCGGCATTCTCGCGAAAGTCGCGGTTGAGGTAGAAGTTGCGCAGCTCCAGGCTGGCCTTGCTGTCCTCGATGAAACCGGCGGCGTTGGCACTGACTGCAGGCAGCGCCATGACCGTCATGCCGACGACGGAGCAACTGAGGGATTTTTTTCTTGTCATTGTGGTTGGCCCCTACGGGTGTGGTTGTAGTGAAGCGAAATCAGGTGCCGGTGCGCCGCAGGCTGGGGATGTACACCTCACCCGAGAACAGGCGACGGGCCGTGCGTACCAGCGAGGCGCGCAGGTGCTCGGGGTTGCCGTCGGCGGCAGGCTGCAGGGAAACCTCGATCTGCCCGCCCGGGTGTTCCAGGCGTACCAGCGCCTCGCCTTCGATGGGCGCGATGTCCTGAGCGACGCTGTCGGGCAGTGCACAAGCCGTGGCCAGGCCGATGGCCCCGGTGGCGGCGACCGAGCGGTGGCAGTTGTGCGGCATGAAATAGCGCACGCTCAGCGTGCCGCCGTGGCGTGCAGGTGCCAGCAGCACCGGCTTGGGGATGACCATCTGCGATACGTCGCCGAGGCCCATGGCCAGGCCGGCCTGCAGGCGAATGCGCTCCAGGCGCTGGAGAAACGCAGCGTCGGCATCCAGTTCGGCAGGCGACTCATAGCCGGTCTTGCCCAGTGCCTCGGCATGCATCAGCACCATCGGCATGGCCATGTCGATGCAGGTCACCTCGATACCATCGAACGCGTCACGCACGCGGCCGGTGGGCAGCAGACGGCCGGTCTTGCCACCAGCGGCATTGAGGAAAGTCAGCTTGATCGGCGCGGCGGTGCCGGGCACGCCGTCGATGGCGGTGTCGCCGTCATAACGCACGCGGCCGCCCGGGGTCATCACGTCGGAATCGACGAAGGTGTTGGTGTTGAGATTGCGGATGCGCACCCGGGTCATCGGCGAGCCGGCATTGACCAGGCCGTGCTCGATGGCGAAAGGACCGATGGCACAAAGCATGTTGCCGCAGTTGGGCGCAGTGTCGACGCGGCGCTGGGTGACCATGACCTGCACGAACAGGTAGTCGACATCGGCATCCGGGTGCGGCGAGCGGCTGACGATCGCCACCTTGCTGGTCTGCGGGCTGCCACCACCGATACCGTCGATTTCCAGCTCGTGGCCAGAGCCCATCAGGCTGAGCAATACCTCGTCGCGCTGCTGCGGGTCCGTGGGCAGGTGATTGGCCAGAAAGACCGGCCCCTTCGAAGTACCGCCTCGCATGAGTACACAAGGTACCGTCCGCATGATGCCTCCAACGCAATAAACCTAGTGATTGTTGCTTTGCGTCGATTATGAGGAGCGGATATTTATTCTGTAAAATGCATATATTTCGATATTTATTCCATTAAACGCATTAATGCATGTGCGTGTTTCCCCGCTTGCCAGTGCTGAGCCGAAAGACTAGGGTTCATTGCTAACCTTCAAACAAAAATACGCCAGACTGATAACCCAAGCGCATGAATTACGAACTGCAAGACATCCGCGCTTTCGTGAAAATCGCCGAGTTCGGCAACTTTCACGAGGCCGCCAACGCCATCCACCTGTCCCAGCCGGCACTGACCCGTCGCATGCAGAAGCTGGAGGAAAGCCTCGGCACCCAGTTGCTGGACCGCACCACGCGCCGCGTCAGCCTGACCGCCGTGGGGCGGGATTTTCTGCCCAAGGCGCAGCGTCTGCTGGACGACTTCGAGCGTTCGATCCTCGGTATCCGCGAGTTGGCCGAGCGTCAGTCCGGCCAGGTCACCCTCGCCTGCATCCCGACGGCAGCCTTCTACTTCCTGCCGACGGTGATCCGCGCCTTCAACCTGCAGTACCCGAAGATCCGCATCCGTATCCTCGACCTCAGCGCCCATGAAGGGCTGGAAGCGGTGATACGTGGCGAAGCGGATTTCGGCATCAACATGCAGAGCGGACAAAGCGCGGAAATCGACTTCACCCCGCTGGTCAACGAGCCTTTCGTGCTCGCCTGCCGGCGCGATCATCCCCTGGCCAAGCAGCCGGAAGTGGCCTGGCGCGAGCTGAGCGATTACCGCCTGATCGGCGTCGGACGCCTCAGTGGCAACCGCGTGCTGCTCGATCACGGCCTGGCCCACCTCGACTGGCGCCCGAGCTGGTTCTACGAGGTGCAGCATCTTTCGACATCGCTGGGCATGGTCGAGGCCGGCCTGGGCATCGCCGCCCTGCCCAGCCTGGCGATGCCGGCCGAGGACCATCCGATTCTGGTCAGCCGTCCGCTGGTCGACCCGGTGATCAGCCGCACCCTGGGCCTGGTCCGCCGCCGCGGCTCTTCGCTGTCGCCGGCGGCCGAACAGTTCGTCGAAACCCTGCTGCGGCAATGGCCGAGCTACACCTCCATCGGTACCAGCAACCCCGCCGAACTCGACAGCTGAGCCATCGCTCGGGCCGGCATTGCGCTCGCCGCCGGTCCGGCGCGCCTCGATCGCCAGCCGCCAAACAAGACAGGCCGCCGAAAAACCGGATAATGGCGGCCATTTTGTTTCGCTCGCTGGTACTGCCCCATGGAAATCAAGGTCAACTTTCTCGACAACCTGCGCCTCGAAGCCAAGTTCGACGACTTCACGGTGATCGCCGATCAGCCGATCCGCTACAAGGGCGACGGCTCGGCGCCGGGGCCGTTCGACTATTTCCTGGCCTCCTCGGCGCTGTGCGCGGCCTACTTCGTCAAGCTGTACTGCCAGACGCGGGACATTCCCACCGAGCACATTCGCCTGTCGCAGAACAATATCGTCGACCCGGAGAACCGCTACGCGCAGATCTTCAAGATCCAGGTCGAGCTGCCGGCCGATATCTCCGAGAAGGACCGTCAGGGCATCCTGCGTTCCATCGACCGCTGCACGGTGAAGAAGGTGGTGCAGCAGGGCCCCGAGTTCATCATCGAGGAAGTGGAAAGCCTCGACGCCGACGCCCAGGCGCTGCTGATGCCGGTGTCGGATACCACCACCTACATTGCGGGCAAGGACCTGCCGCTGGAGCAGACCATCGCCAACATGTCGGGCATCCTCGCGGACCTGGGGATGAAGATCGAGATCGCCTCCTGGCGCAATATCGTGCCCAACGTCTGGTCGCTGCACATTCGCGACGCGCAGTCGAACCTGTGCTTCACCAACGGCAAGGGATCGACCAAGGAAAGCGCCCTGGCCTCGGCCCTCGGCGAGTTCATCGAGCGGCTGAACTGCAACTTCTTCTACAACGACCAGTTCTGGGGCGAGGACATCGCGACTGCCGAGTTCGTCCACTACCCCAACGAACGCTGGTTCAAGCCCGGGCCGAAGGATGCGCTGCCCGAGGAAATCCTCGACGAGCACTGCCTGGCCATCTACAACCCGGACGGTGAACTGCGCGGCTCGCACCTGTACGACACCAATTCAGGCAACACTGTGCGCGGCATCTGCTCGCTGCCGTTCGTGCGCCAGAGCGATGGCGAGACGGTGTACTTTCCGTCCAACCTGATCGAAAACCTCTACCTGTCCAACGGCATGAGCGCCGGCAACACCCTGGCCGAGGCCCAGGTGCAGTGCCTGTCGGAGATCTTCGAGCGCGCGGTCAAACGCGAAATCCTCGAAGGCGAGCTGTGCCTGCCGGACGTGCCGCCAGACGTGCTGGCCAAGTATCCGGGCATCGTCGCCGGCATCCAGGGCCTGGAGGAACAAGGCTTCCCGGTGCTGGTGAAAGACGCCTCGCTCGGCGGCGAATTCCCGGTGATGTGCGTGACCCTGATGAACCCGCGTACCGGCGGCGTGTTCGCCTCCTTCGGCGCCCACCCGAGCCTGGAAGTGGCGCTGGAGCGCAGCCTCACTGAGCTGCTCCAGGGCCGCAGCTTCGAGGGCCTCAACGACCTGCCGCAGCCGACCTTCGACAGCCTGGCGCTGACCGAGCCGAACAACTTCGTCGAGCACTTCATCGACTCCAGCGGCGTGGTGTCGTGGCGCTTCTTCGGCGCCACGCCGGATTTCGAATTCGTCGAGTGGGACTTCTCCGGCGCAGGGGCAGATTCCAACGAGCAGGAAGCCGCCACCCTGTTCGGCATCCTCGAAGACTTGGGCAAGGAGGTCTACGTAGCCACCTATGACGACCTCGGCGCCAACGCCTGCCGCATCCTGGTGCCGGGCTACTCGGAGATCTACCCGGTCGAGGACCTGATCTGGGACAACACCAACAAGGCGCTGCTGTTTCGCAAGGACATCCTCAACCTGCACGCCCTCAGCGACCGCGAACTCAAGTCGCTGCTGCGCAACCTCAGCAACACCGAGGTCGACGATTACACCGACATCACCACGCTGATCGGCATCGAGTTCGACGACAATACGGCCTGGGGCCAACTGACCATCCTCGAGCTGAAGCTGCTGATCAACCTGGCGCTGAAGAAGTACGACGACGCCAAGGAGCTGGTCGAGGCCTTCCTGCAGTACAACGACAACACCGTCGAGCGCGGCCTGTTCTATCAGGCGGTCAACGCGGTGCTGGAGATCCAGCTGGACGATGAACTGGAGCTGGCCAACTACGAGCACAACCTGCGGCGCATGTTCGGCAGCGAGCGCATGGACGCGGTGATCGGCTCGGTGGACGGCAGCGTGCGTTTCCATGGCCTGACGCCGACCAGCATGAAACTGGAAGGCCTGGACAAGCACCTGCGCCTGATCGACAGCTACAAGAAACTCCACGCGGCCCGCGCCAGGGCGGCGGGCCTGGCCGGCTGAGCATGGCCAGCGAGCGCCCGGCCCAAAGCGTAGCAGCGCTGATGCTCGCCGCTGGCTACAGCCGCCGCTTCGGCGCCGACAAGCGCCGTCTCGTGCTCGACGACGGTCGCTCGCTGCTGGCGGCCAGCCTGGCCCTGTCCTGTTCGATGCTCGAAGAGGTCTGGCTGGTGCTGCGCCCGGACGAGACAGGCGCTGAGTTGGGATTATCCGCAGGCATCAGGCTCGTCCAGCATCCAGCGACGGCGCAAGGCATGGGCCACAGCCTGGCCGCAGGGGCCGAGCGGCTGCTCGCCGAATCGAGCGCTGACGCGGTGGCGATCTTTCTCGCCGATATGCCGCATATTCGCCGCGATACCTTAGAAACCCTGCTCGCCCACGCCAGCGCAGACAATATCGTGCTGCCCAGCTACCAGGGCAAACGCGGCCATCCGGTGCTGTTCGGCCGTGATTTCTGGCCGCAGCTGGCGGCGCTGAGCGGCGATGCAGGAGCCAGGCCGGTGCTTGAGCAGAACCCCGAGGCCGTATGCATCGTCGCACTGGACGATCCTGGCATCCTGCAGGACGTCGATACCGAGGAAGACTGGCAATGCCTCAGCACACGCTGAGCACTCAGAACCTGTTCACGATCTGCTGCACGTCGGCCCTGCTACGTTGAAACCAGGCTGGCACGCCAGCCCGAGCTGGGCGCCCCCGTCCAAATGCTCATTCACAGCTCGTAAAGTCGGTCGCGACCCCGGCCGTTTTTCGCCTGATTTTGCGGGGTCGCCATCGGTGTTGCCTGGCTCTAGCTCACGAGATCGTCAACAGGTTCTCAGTGCGACTCCTTGCGATATTCGCTGCCCAGCGCCCGCGCCAGGGCAATGAAATTGGCCACCTGCGGTGACTGGTGCAACTCGCGGCAAACCAGAGTGATCGGCGCGACCAGACGCGGCTTGGCGTCGCGAATCGAGCGATAAGCCACGCTGTGCTCGTGAAAGCCGCGCATCGAAGCCGGCACCACCGAAACTCCGGCGCCAGCGGCCACCAGGCTGACGTTGGTGAGCATGCGTTCCACCTCGAACGCCACATGCGGCTCGAAACCGGCATTGCGGCAGGCCTGCAGGAAATTGGCGTACATCCCCGGCGCACCGGGACGGCGCACCAGAATCAACGGCTCGTCAGCAAGATCCTTCAGCGAAACCGCCCCTTTGCTCGCCAACAGGCGATGCCCGACCGGCAAGGTGAGCACCAGCTCTTCGTTGAGCAGACGGTGATAGGCGATGCCGACAGGGCTGGCCACCGGCGCGCGTACGATTCCCACATCGACTCGCTCGCTCACCACGTTATCGGTCAACACTCTGGCACTGCCCTCGTTCAAGGCAATGTCCACCCCTGGATAGTCTTCACGGTAACGACGAATGATCTTGGGAATCAGCGGATGGGACGCTGCAGAGCTGGTGAACCCCAGCCGCAATGTTCCTTCAATGCCCTGTGCAGCGCGCGCAGCCTTGAGCCCCCCCTGCTTTACGCGCAAGAGGATGTCCTTCGCCTCACGCAAAAACACCTCGCCGCCCACGGTCAAGTCGACACCTTTGGCGTGACGAATGAAAAGCTCGAACCCCAGTTCCTGCTCCAGTGCTCGAATCTGCTGACTCAAGGGCGGTTGCTGCATGTTCAAGCGCGCAGCAGCGCGAGTGAAATGACGCTCTTCAGCAACCATGACGAAGTAACGAAGGTGACGAAGCTCCATTGGGATAGTTCACCGTTGGGAAGGATGGAAGCAGGGCTGAACGATACCGAATCGCTCGCTCCATGGGTTAGGATGAGCCACTGCGCACAGCAGACAACAATAACTACAAAAAACAGAATGCAATGATCCAGCGACTGGTCCGTTCCGGTATTGCCCGACTGCTTATGGCCGTTCTGCTCGGCGCTATGCTCGGTGTCTGGAATCCGCCTCTGGCAATCCAGATGAAACCGCTCAGCGAGTTGTTCCTCAGCGTGATCGGCTGGCTGACTCCTTTTGTGATGTTCATCCTGCTCTGCTCCAGTGTCGCCAAACTAGTCGGCTATCCAGGCAGCGCAAGGCTGGCCTTGAGGATGCTGGGTTACTGGCAACTCGTCTCCGTGCTTTCACTGAGTATCGGGCTTTTGGTGGCGCTGACGCTGCAACCTGGCAACGACGCCCACTCATCACAAGTGGCTGAAGGGATTACCCGCACGGAAGTCATTACTCAGCTTCCCGGCATGGTGCTGCATACGCTTGAGCAGAGCCTGATTCTCAAAGTGCTGCTCGCCGCATTGATCTGTGGCTACGTGCTGGGACTTTCCGGCACTGCTGGCGCCCCACTACAGAGACGGCTGGATCAGGGCGTCTCGATGATATTTGCGCTGATGTCCGGCATCATCCGCTTCGCTCCTCTGGCCGCTTTTGGCGCCATGGCTTTCACCCTGGGCAAATACGGCGCAACTGCCGCTGTACCGCTGTTGAAGTTCATCATCGCCATCTATGTGGCCAGCCTTCTCTATGTCACGTTGATACTGGGACTGATACTGCGCCTGACAGGGTTGCGTCTGCGCCGCTTGATCCTTTACATCAAAGAGGAGTTGCTGCTGGTCGCTGCGACAGGCTCGTCGGTAGCGGCCCTGCCGAAGCTGCTGGACAAGCTCGAAGCAGCTGGCTGCGATAGCCAGGTCGCCCGCCTGGTGTTGACCGGCGGTTACAGCTTCAACCTCAACGGTTCAAACCTCTACCTGATCGTAGCGATGGTGTTTCTCTCCCAATTGGCGGGGAACGAGCTGAGTGTCGGGCAAATGTTGCTGCTACTCTGCACCAGCCTGTTCACCTCGCTGGGAGCCACCAGCGTCGCGGGTTCAGCCTTCATCATTCTGACTGCCACGCTCAGCGTCTTGCAGTTCGCTCCCCTGGAAATGCTGGGCATGCTCATCGGCGTTGAGCGTCTGATGAAATGCCGCTCACTGACGAATGTTCTGGGCAACTGCGTGGCCTGCCTGTTCATCAGCCGCTGGAACGGTGCCCTGGATGCTGAAAAATCCCGGCAAGTGCTGGGAAGGCCTCAACGACGGCGGCGGTCACTCATGTTCATTGGCCGATGAAGTACGCTGCTCCAGCCGATAGCGCAGTTCAAAGCGCCTAGTGAACTGGGGAGGGTCCTTGACGTGCTCCAGGATCAGTAGCTGCAGCAGCTTTGCCTCTGAGCCACGGCTGATGAGATCGACCTCCCGTAGCTCTGCGAAGCTCGATCCCTGATCGAGATAACGCAGCAAAGCGTCGAGAATCGATACCGCAGAAATACCCTTCATAGCGTGCGTGGAACGCTCGCCCCTGGCCCACCCTCCGGCGATCCAGGCCGGCATGTCTGGCTGAAGCCGTGGGTCATCCGAATGCAGAAATACAGGGACAAGCACAAGCGTGTCCGGCGAAGGAACGAGAACTTCCTCGAAACCTGTGCCCAACAGAATCTCTACCCGTTCAAGGCCTTCGGGGAGGTTGTAGATGTCCGCGCTGGCCGCTATCAATACCGAGAACAGCGTGCGGTCAGTGTGCAAACGCATGAAATGCGTCGTCAGCTCTACCCGCGACATCGGGGCAAGCGCAGTTTCATAAACATCGGGATACGGCGAAGCGCTGCTACCGATCATCGATAGCAGCGCAGGCAACCAGAGTAGATGCTTGCTCAGCACATTCAGTGGTCAAGGCCGTGCGAGACGATTGAAAGCCTTGTCCAGCACTTGCTCCGCCTCGGTCAGATGCTGGCGACGCTCACTCATCCAGCTCCGATCAGCAGACAGGTTTTTCTGCGCAGCAGCCAACATGCGTTTGACCTCCGCTGGCTGCGGACCACCCGTGCCCTTGCGCGTCTCTACCATGGTGCGAGGTGAGAGGGTCGCGCGGAACTCAGACTCGCTCAACGGCAACCTCTGATCCTGCCATTTGTACTTCTGCGCAGCCTTGGTATAGAGCCTCTGCGCATCGGCATAGGGGAAGTTCTTCGGCAGCAAACCGTCTTTCCGTGCCTCACCGACGATCAGTGAAGCAAAGCTGTGACCAATGCGGAACGGCACCTTGTGCTCGCGCTCCAGGGTGTCGGCCAACTCCATCGAGGTGGTCCAGTCGTTATCCAGCTCCTCCATGGCACGCTCGGGATTGATCACCAGAGCATCGAGCACAGCATCCAGACGCTTGAACATCTGCGTAGCCGACTCGAACAGACCGAGCTCATCGAACGCGATCTTGTAATCGGTCATCCCGGTCGTGACGTTGTGGGCACGGATCGTCGTGGCGCCCGCCAAACCAACGACATCGGATGCCGACTCACGGGTTCGCATCAGCAAACCGGGGTTACGTTTCTGCGGCATGGCGCTGCTGCTGTAAGTCGAGCCCTCCTCAAGCAGCAACCAGGGACGCGTCTGATGGTACTGAGTGTGAATGTCACCGATAAGCGCCCCGACACGAATGGCCGAAGACGATGCGATACCGGCAGCTTCCAGTGGAATGTCGAAAGTCGAGACCTGGCTGGAATCCAGAGAGTTCTCACGCACGCCATCGAAACCGAGCAACGTCGCCAGGCGTTCGCGATTGAGCGGCCAACCAGAATTGGCCAGCACCGCTGTGCCCATCGGGCTGAGGTTGAGACGGCCGTAGAGTTCGTGAATACGCTGGGCATCACGCTGGAAGGCGGCCTCGAAGGCCAGCAAATAATGGGCATAACTGATCGGCATGGCCTGCACGCCGTTGGTATAGGCCGGGATCAGCGTATCGACATGGTCATTGGCGATGTTCAGCAGGCGCTCACGCACGCTGTTCAGACCATCGCTGAGATCCAGCACCTGAGCACGCAGCACGGCCAGGCGATAGGTGGCGTACATGTCCTGCCGGCTGCGCCCGGAATGAATCAGCGAGGCTTCGGGCCCAATCTTGTCGATCATGATCTTCTCGACCTGAAGGACATCGCTAGGGCGCTTGCCATCCGGCTGTCCAGCCTGATCGATGACATGCTGAACACCGCTGGCAATCCGTTTGCCCTGAGGTGCACTGACGATCCCCTCCTCGGTGAGCATGACGATGGACGCCTTGTTGATGCGGTTCATCCACTCGAACTGACTTTCATAAGCACCGCCCTTCAGGGCTCGCTTGTCTGTACTTGCGCCAATCTTGGCAGCCTGCGCGGCACATTCGGCGGTAGTGGTGCAGGGTACCTCGGCGGTGTTGGCTGCCTGAACCGTGAGCGGCAGCAGTAACGCAGCACTAATGGCAAGGGGTAACAGAGTCTTGTGCGCTTTCATGAGAAAACCTCGAAATGGTCCGAGCCACATCAGGGCTCGGTGGGGAAAGATCAGAGCAGAGGCAGGGTGTAGCTGAAGATCAGCCGGTTCTGATCGACATCGTTGCCGCCGTTGCTGCGGTAGGTGCCGTTACGCCATTTCACGCCGAAGTTTTTCAATGGGCCGTTCTGAACCACATAGCCGATGTCGGTATTACGCTCCCATTCCTTGCCCTCACGGCCTCCTGCACGTTCGAAATTGTCGCCACTGATATAGCGCGTCATGAACGTCAGGCCTGGTATTCCCATGGCGGCAAAGTCGTAGTCATAGCGCACTTGCCAGGAACGCTCCTCGGGGCTGGCAAAATCTGCCGAGATCATCACGTAGTTGACGAGAAAGGAGTTGGTTCCCTCGATATGCGGGAAACCGGTATCACCGCTCATTTTCTGATACGCGACAGCGAATGAATGGCTATTGAGGTTGTAAGTGAACTTGGCACCTACAGCGGTGTTATCGACATTGCTGTTGCCGTCGTTGGTGGAGCGGGCATAACGGATATCACTGTCGAACGAGTGCCCGTCCATGATGGGCAAACGATGTCGCAGATTGACGATGTGCTGTCTGTAGTTCTGATCCAGATGACCGTAGTTGTAGGCCGTCGTCAGGTTCTTCGACCATTTGTAACTGGCACCGCCGAAGTTGAATTCATCACTGGCCTGTCCGCCCCGAATGCCTTTACCGGCGACCAGCATGTCCTCCGACGCACTGGTGTTGCGCAGACTGTTCTGCGTCAACTGACCGAAATCCAAAGTCAGGCCATCGATTTCTCGTGACTGCAACTGGGCACCCCGAAAAGTTTGCGGCAGCAAACGAGAGTCACTGGGTAGCACGGTCGGCAACTTCGGAATCAGTGTGCCAACGTGAAGCGTGCTCTTGGATACGCGAGCCTTGGCCGTAAACCCCAGCTGACTGTAGTCATCCGGTGCCTTCTCATCGCCACTCGGCAGCAGGCCGGTGCCCTGCCGATCAGGACCAGAATCCAGTTTCAAGCCAAGCAACCCGAGCGCATCGACCCCGAACCCTATCGGTCCATCGGTAAAGCCGGATTGGTAGTTGAGCAGAAAACCCTGTGCCCACTCATCTCGTTTTGACTGGTTTGCACCGTCCTGACGAAAGTCATGGTTCATGTAGAAGTTACGCAGTTCGATGGACGCCTTGCTGTCTTCGAAGAAGGCGGCGTTTACGGCGACGGGAAAGGCGAGGGAGCTGCCCACTGCAAGAAGAGCGGGCAGACGCGAGGTACGTCGTATCATTTTTATGCCTCGATTCATTGTTGTTGTTAGCGGCCAGACGACTGGCACGAGGATGCTAAAGACAACGAATCGAGATTTAAAATATATAAATAATCTAGAACCAATACTTAAAAAATATATTTATTACTGTCCGCATCAACCCTTTTTCGCTAACCCAAGCAAGGTCTCACTCAGCGCCTGCGCCGCCCTGGACAGCTGATGCCCGGCCTGGTGCAACAGCCCCACCCGACGCGACACCTGCGGCTCGCTCAGCGGCAGGCAGCGGGCGCCCAGCTCTTCCATCTGCTGCCGGCACAATTGCGGCACGGCGCTGACGCCGAGGCCTTCGGCGACCATGCGCCCGACCGTGACCAACTGATGACTCTCGAACGCCACCGGCAGCTTGCCGTGGCTGGAGATCACGCTGTCTTCCAGCAGCAGGCGCACCGCCGAGGGGCGTTGCAGGGTGATGAAGGGCTGCTCCAGCAACTGCGTCCAGGTCAGCGCCGACTGCCCGGCCAGCTCGCTGGCCGCCGGCACCACGGCCACGAAACGATCATCGTACAGCGGCGTGAACTGCAGACCGTCGAGGGTCGCCGGCTCGAAGGCGATGCCCAGTTCGACGCGGCCATCGCGCACCATCTCCATCACCTGTTCGTTGATCACGTCGTGCACCGCTACGTTGACCCGTGGGTAGGCATCGCGAAACGCGCGCAGCGCGGCCGGCAGGCGGTTGCCGGCGAACGACGGCATGGCGGCCACCGCCACCTTGCCCATCTGCAGGGTGAAGTGCTGGCGCAGCAGATCCTCGGTGTTGTCCCAGTCGGCCAGCAGGCGCACGGCAATCGGCAGCAGCGTCTCGCCCTCCGGCGTCAGCGCCACGCTGCGGGTGGTGCGCACCAGCAACTGGCCGCCGAGCGATTGCTCCAGATTCTTGATCGCCAGGCTCAGTGCCGGCTGCGACAGGTGCAGACGCTCGCAGGCCTGGGCGAAGCTCAGGCTCTGCGCCACGGCGAGAAAGGCGCGTAGCTGCTTGACGGTCATTGATTTATTTACCTGATCAATCAAGAGGAAAAACAAACTTAACAAATAAGCTCATAGCGCAGAAGCTTGGCCACAGCCTGGCAGTGCTCCTGCCCCACAACAACAAGAGGCAGCCTCGAATGAGCGGACTCGACAAACGCGTCGGCAGCTATGCAGAAGCCCTGGACGGCCTGCAGGACGGCATGACCGTGCTGGCCGGCGGCTTCGGCCTGTGCGGCATCCCCGAGAATCTGATTGCAGAGATCCGCCGCCGTGGTGTGCGCGACCTCACCGTGGTGTCCAACAACTGCGGGGTCGATGGTTTCGGCCTCGGCGTGCTGCTGGAAGATCGGCAGATCCGCAAGATGGTCGCCTCCTATGTCGGCGAGAACGCCCTGTTCGAGCAGCAGCTGCTCTCCGGCGAGCTGGAAGTCGAACTCACCCCGCAAGGTACCCTGGCCGAGAAGCTGCGCGCCGGCGGCGCCGGCATCCCCGCCTTCTTCACCGCCACTGGCTACGGTACCCCGGTCGCCGAGGGCAAGGAGGCGCGCGAGATCAACGGCCGCCACTACATCCTCGAACCCGCCATCACCGGCGACTTCGCCATCGTCAAAGGCTGGAAGGCCGACCACTTCGGCAACGTGGTCTACCGCCACACCGCGCAGAACTTCAACCCGGTGGTCGCCAGCGCCGGACGCATCACCGTGGTCGAAGTGGAAGAGATCGTCGAACCCGGTGAACTCGACCCGACGCAGATTCACACCCCCGGCATCTACGTCGACCGGCTGATCTGCGGCAGCTTCGAGAAACGCATCGAAAAACGCACGCTGCGCGCCTGAGGAGATACCAGCATGGCTCTTACCCGTGAACAAATGGCTCAGCGCGTCGCCCGTGAATTGCAGGACGGCTTCTACGTCAACCTCGGTATCGGCATCCCCACCCTGGTGGCCAACTACGTGCCCGAGGGCATGCAGGTGATGCTGCAGTCGGAAAACGGCCTGCTCGGCATGGGCGCCTTCCCCACTGAAGACGAGGTGGACGCCGACATGATCAACGCCGGCAAGCAGACCGTCACCGCGATCAAGGGCGCGGCGATCTTCGATTCGGCCCAGTCCTTCGCCATGATCCGTGGCGGCCATGTCGACCTGACCGTGCTCGGCGCCTTCGAAGTGGACGTACGCGGCAACATCGCCTCGTGGATGATCCCCGGCAAGCTGGTCAAGGGCATGGGTGGCGCCATGGACCTGGTGGCCGGCGCCGACAACATCATCGTCACCATGACCCACGCCTCCAAGGACGGCGAATCCAAGCTGCTGGAGCACTGCAGCCTGCCGCTGACCGGCTGCGGCTGCATCCGCAAGGTGCTGACCGACCTGGCCTACCTGGAAATCGAGAACGACGCCTTCATCCTGCGCGAGCGCGCGCCGGGGGTGAGCATCGAGGAAATCGTCGCCAAGACCGCCGGTAAACTGATCGTCCCCGAACACGTGCCGGAAATGAGCTTCTAAAGTTGTCTACCGTTCCGTAGGCGCCACCACGCACGGCGTCTACGGAACGTTTTTTAACTATGTCCTACACCCTGTAGGAGCGGATTCATCCGCGAGGCTTTTTCCGCCCTACCGCGCCAAGAGGATTCCCCATGCAAGACGTCGTCATCGTTGCCGCCACCCGCACCGCCATCGGCAGCTTCCAGGGCAGCCTGGCCGATATTCCCGCGCCGGAGCTCGGCGCCATCGTCATCAAGCGCCTGCTGGAACAGACCGGCCTCGACGCCGCCCAGGTCGATGAAGTGATCCTCGGCCAGGTACTTACCGCAGGCAGTGGCCAGAACCCCGCACGCCAGGCTGCCATCCGCGCCGGCCTGCCCCATGCTGTGCCAGCCATGACCCTCAACAAGGTCTGCGGCTCGGGCCTCAAAGCCCTGCACCTGGCCGCCCAGGCCATCCGCTGTGGCGATGCCGAAGTGATCATCGCCGGCGGCATGGAGAACATGAGCCTCGCGCCCTATGTGCTGCCCAAGGCCCGCACCGGCCTGCGCATGGGCCATGCGCAGATGCTCGACAGCATGATCGTCGACGGCCTGTGGGACGCCTTCAACGATTACCACATGGGTATCACCGCCGAGAATCTGGTGGAGAAATACGGCATCAGCCGTGAAGCCCAGGACGCCTTCTCCGCCGCTTCGCAACAGAAGGCCGTGGCGGCCATCGAGGCTGGGCGTTTCGATGCAGAGATCACTCCAGTGCTGATCCCGCAGCGCAAGGGCGACCCCGTCGCCTTCGCCCGTGACGAGCAGCCGCGTGCCGGCACCACCGCCGAATCCCTGGCCAAGCTCAAGCCGGCGTTCAAGAAAGACGGCAGCGTTACCGCCGGCAACGCCTCCAGCCTCAACGATGGCGCCGCTGCCGTGCTGCTGATGAGCGCGACCAAGGCGCAGGCGCTGGGCCTGCCCGTGCTGGCGAAGATTGCCGGCTATGCCAACGCCGGTGTCGACCCGGCAATCATGGGCATCGCCCCGGTTTCCGCCACCCGCCGCTGCCTGGACAAGGCCGGCTGGAGCCTGGCCGATCTGGACCTGATCGAAGCCAACGAAGCCTTCGCAGCCCAGGCGCTGTCGGTCGGCCAGGAACTGGGCTGGGATGCCGACAAAGTCAACGTCAACGGCGGCGCCATCGCCCTCGGCCACCCCATCGGCGCCTCGGGCTGCCGCGTGCTGGTGAGCCTGCTGCACGAGATGATCCGCCGTGATGCCAAGAAAGGCCTGGCCACGCTGTGCATTGGTGGTGGTCAGGGTGTGGCGCTGGCCATCGAGCGCTGAGCCGTAGGGTGGATCGCGCTTCACCGATCCACCGCTGTGGTGGATGTAAAAAGCGACATCCACCCTACAGGCCCGCGTGAGAAACCAGAGCACCGTAGCCCGGATGCAGTCCGGGGAAACCCAGCATGGACCTCCCGGATTGCATCCGGGCTACGCAAACAGCTCGGCCTCGGCCGAGCTTTGTCATATCCACTGCAAACCGCAGGCATAGCCAACCCTGAATGCCTGGTAAAGCCCCAGAACATGTTCAAAGCCTCGCGAGCTAGAGGCATGCAAGGCAAAAACAGGCGAAGAACGGTCGGAGTCGCGTGCGACTTTACGAGTTGTAAATGAGCATTCTGATCGGACTCGCGCACGAGCCTGTTTTTAACGCTGCAGGCCCGACGCGCAGCAGGCTTTGAACAGGTTCTTACACAACCATAAGAAAGAGGCGTCATCCATGTTCAACACCCTCACCCGCATGAGCGTGAGCCTGGTACAGAAGTACCTGCCCTCACCTTTCGTGTTCTCCGCCTTGCTCACGCTGGGCGTGCTGCTCGCTGGTATCTTCTCCACCGGCCAATCGCTACCGGCCATGGTGCAACATTGGAGCGGTGGTTTCTGGACGCTGCTCGGCTTCGCCATGCAGATGTCGCTGATCTTCGTCACTGGCCACGCCCTGGCTAGCGCACCGATCATCAACCGCCAACTCGACCGCCTCGCCGGTCTGGCACGCACGCCCGGTCAGGCGATCATCATGGTCACCCTGGTGGCGCTGGTCGGTTGCTGGGTCAACTGGGGCTTCGGCCTGGTGATCGGCGCGGTATTCGCCCGCGCCCTGGCGCGCAAGGTCGATGGCGTCGACTACCCGCTGCTGGTGGCCTCGGCCTACTCGGGCTTCCTGGTCTGGCACGGCGGCCTGGCCGGCTCGATTCCGCTGTCCATGGCCACCGGTGGCCCGGATCTGGCACGTATCACCGCAGGCGTGCTGAGCGATCCGGTGAGCATCACCGAGACCCTGTTCAGCCCGTTGAACCTGACCATCGTGGCTCTGCTGTTCATCGGCCTGCCGCTGCTCAACCGCGCCATGCACCCGCGTCAGGGTGCCAAGGTCGCCGATGCCGCCAAGCTGGTGGAATCGCGTGCGCAGCTGCCGGCTCGTGAAACCCCGGCACAGCGCCTGGACGACAGCCGCATCCTCGGTCTGGCACTGGTGGCCATGGCCGGTATCTACCTGTTCAACCACTTCGCCACCAAGGGCTTCGTGCTTGGCCTGGACCTGGTCATCGCCATCTTCCTGTTCTGCGGCCTGCTGATGCACGGCACCCCGGAGCGCTACATGCGCGCGGTGGACGAGAGCGTGCGCGGCATTGGCGGCATCGTCCTGCTGTTCCCCTTCTACGCCGGGATCATGGGCATGATGATGGGCGCCAACGCCGACGGCATCTCCCTTGGCCGGCAGATCACCGAAGCGTTCATCTCCTGGTCCTCGGCTGACACCTTCCCGCTGCTGGCCTTCCTCAGCGCTGGCGTGGTCAACGTGTTCGTGCCGTCCGGTGGCGGCCAGTGGGCCGTACAGGGCCCGATCATGCTGCCGGCCGCTCAGGCACTGGGCGTCTCGCCGACCGTTACCGCCATGGCGATTGCCTGGGGCGACGCCTGGACCAACATGATCCAGCCGTTCTGGGCACTGCCGCTGCTGGGCATCGTCGGCCTCGGCGCACGCGACATCATGGGCTACTGCCTGATCATGCTGCTGTACTCGGGCGTGGTGATCTGCGGCGCGTTCTACTTCCTCGGCTGACCAGGCAGCTAGGCCTTGCAGGGTGAGCTGGGCGGGTGATCCGCTTCGGCCCACGCTGACCAACCCAGGTGGGCTAAAGCCCACCCTACGAGCTGACTATTTGCTTGGTTGAATCCCCGCTCGCGATCACCGCACTGTGAGGCCTCGCGAGCTAGAGCGATGCAAGGCAGAGGCAGGCGAGCAACGGTCGGAGTCGCGGGCGACTGTACTTTTGTACATGAGCATTGTGAGCCTGCCTCTAACGCAGCAGCGCCGACGCGCAGCAGGCCGAACTCAATCCCCCATCAGCCCCTGCGCCTTGGCCATGGCCACCGCCTGGGTGCGTCTTTGCACGCCGAGCTTGACGTTGATCCGCCGCGCATGGGTCTTGACCGTGTGCAGCGAGATGAACAGGCGATCGGCGATTTCCTGATTGGAGCAGCCCTGCGCGATCAGTTGCAGCACTGCCAACTCGCGTGAGCTGAGCAGCGCAGTACCGGCACTGGCCGGCTCATCCAGGCGCGGCGCAGGTTCGAACAGGCGCTGATGCAGGCTCTGCCCAGCCTCACTCGGCAACAGGCGCTCGAGCCACTGCGCCTGACGCTGCTGCAACTCCTGCAACGGCCGCAGCAGACGCAGCTGTCGCGCCTCGCCAAGCGCCTGCTGCAACAGGCCATCGGCCTGCTCCTGCTGCCCCTGCATGAGCAGCGCTTCGGCCAGGCTGACCCGACATTCGCAGGCCAGGCTGCGATGCCCGGCGAGCTGGCATTCATCCAGCAGCAGGCGCAGTGCATGCTCAGCGGCAGCGTGGTGACCGAGCAGCAGGTCGCTCAGCGCCAGGTAACGACGCAAGCGTGGCAACAGATCGTAGAACTCCGAGGGCGCCAGTTGCTGACGCTGCTGCAACTGCTGCAGGGTCTGGGCGAACAGCTCGCGTGCGCGCCCGGTCTGCCCCTGACGCAGCAGCAGCCGCCCGGCCTGCAACTGCAGCACGCAGCGGTAACGCACTTCCGGCACATGCGACCACTGCATCACCCGCTCGGCCCGCTGCAACCACTGATGGGCCTCGTCGAGATCGCCACGGCTTTCCGCCAGCTCCAGCATGCCGAGGTAGCCGGAAATGATGTAGGCATCCTCGCAGTGCTCGGCCTCCTGCAGCCCCAGCCGATACGCCTGCTGCGCCGCCTCGTCGAGGCCCTGGCGGGCCAGCAGGCTGGCCCGCACCAGCAGCAGGCGAGCGACCACCGGGCTATGGTTGAAGCGTTCGCGCAGCAGCGCCAGGGACTGCTCGGCGAGCTCAGCGGCGCGCCCGGCCTCGCCACGCATCTGCAGCAGCAGGCAGTGATCGGTATTGAGCAGCGCCTCGAAGATCAGGCTACCGTGCAGTCGTGCCAGGCGCAGGCCCTGATCCAGGGATTGCTTGGCCTGGTCCAACGCATGTTCGGCCATATGCTGCTGGGCCAGCGCCTGGTAACAGAGCACGCGCTGCGACCAGCTGCCCTCGTCCAGCATCTGCAGGGCCTGCTCGCAGTGCACCCGGGCATCGCGGCGCCCGCACTGACGCGCCAACACACCCGTCAATGCCTGCCAATGGGCGACCAGTTTGCGCTGGCGGCGCTCATCCGGTTGCGGCATGAAATGCGCCAGCCCCTGGATGCAGTCGGCCGCTTCATCGAAACGAGCGCAGATGATCAGGGCCCAGGCCTGCAGCACGATCAACCGCGGTGAACTGGCGAACAGCCAGGCCGGCAGCTCTTCGCGCCATTGCAGGAACTGAGCGACCGAGTGCCCCTGCAGCAGTTGCTCCTGGCTGAAACGCTGCAGGTAGTTGACCGCGACCTCGACCTGCCCCGCCAGCAGGGCATGCTCGACGGCCTCGCGAATATCGCCGTGCTGAGCGAACCACTGACAGGCACGCACATGGATGGAGGCCGGCACCGGCGCGCCCGGCAGCAGACGCAGGATCTCGGCCAGCGGTCGCCACAGACGGAACCAGGTACCGCTGCTGTCGAGACTGCGCACGAACAGCTGGCGCCGTTGCAGTTCGCCCAGCAATTCACTGCCACGACCCTCCAGCAGATGCTCGCAGAGCGGCAGGGAAAAACGCGGCAGCAGAGCCAGGGCATGCAGATCGCTGCGCAGCTCCTCGTCCAGATCGGCCAGCACCTCACGCTGCACGTAGTCGCGCAGCACCGGGCAGCCCTCCTGCAAACGCTGGCGCAGCGCATCTTCGTCGGCATCGAGCAACAGCAGACGGATCGCCGCCAACCAGCCTTCGCTGCGTTCGAGCAGGGCCTGCCGGACGTCATCAGCCAGAGTCACTTGCAACGCCGCCAGCAACTCGCTCAGCGCCGCGTCATCCAGCGCCAGCTCCTCGCCCTGCAGCTCCAGCAGATCGCCCTGCAGCAACAGACGCGGCAGGTTCCAGGCCGGTATGCGGCGACTGGCGACCCACCAGGTGACCTGCTGCGGCGCCGCAGCGAACAACCGGTCGAGGCAGGCATCGAGCTCATCGTCGGCCTGTCGCGGGTAGTCGTCGATAAAGATCCACAGACGCCCCGCATGCTCGTGCAGCCGATCGATCAGCCCCGCTTCGCCGGCATCGTCGAACGGCAATTGCATGGCTGCGGCCAGTCGCTTGCACAGCTGCGGCGGCGTCAGGCTGCGCCCTCCGAGGTCGAGCCATACGCGCTCGACGCCGGCCAGTGTGTGGCGCGCGCATTGACCGAGCAGCACGCTCTTGCCAGAACCGGCAGGCGCGCACAGCAAACGCAGGCGCGACTCGCTGGCCAGCAGACGCTGCAGCAGGGCTGGGCGGGAAACCACACAGGGCGGCAAACGCGGTAGATCGGCAGGTTGCACCTGCAGCGCACTCGGACGGGCGATGGCAAGGGTAGGCATGGCAGCGGTTCTCTCTGCTTGTCATTGTTGAACCACCCGGCGATGGTACCCCGCTCAACGCGTGCGACCACCCCTTGGCGCTTATGGCGCGAGATTCACGTGAGAGAGGCACGCAGAAAAAAGCCGGCGGCGCACAGGGCGACACCGGCTTGCTTCGGGCTGCTACCAGGTCAGCGCACGCCGGCGTTACGCAGCGCGGCCGGGGTGAAGTCCTTGGCCGAGGCCTGGGTGCCGTACTGCACCGAGGTTTTCTCCTCGTTGGCCATGCCGATGGCGATGTATCGCCCGGCGATGATGTCGTACAGCGCCTCGAACGCGTAGACCGGCACCTTCTGCGCATATTGCTGCATCAACATCGCCTCGCCGACACGCCAGAGCTGGCCGCGGCCGTCGTAGTGCTCGGACAGGGCGATCTGCCAGGAGTCTTCGTCCACGTAGAAGCGACGCTTGGCGTAGATGTTGCGCTCGCCCGCCTTGAGCGTCGCCTCCACTTCCCACACCCGGTGCAGCTCGTAGCGGATCAGGTCCTGATTGACGTGGCCGGCCTTGAGGATGTCGGCGTACTTCACCTCAGGCGTGGCCACGCGGTAGTTGTTGTAGGGGATGAACAGCTCGCGCTTGCCTACCAGTTTCCAGTCGTAACGATCCGGCGCGCCGTTGAACATGTCGAAGTTGTCCGAGGTACGCAGGCCATCTGCGGCAGTACCCGGACCGTCGTACGCCACCTGCGGCGCACGGCGTACGCGACGCTGGCCGGCGTTGTACAGCCAGGCCATGCGCGGCTCGGCGACCTGATCGAGCGAGTCGTGCACCAGCAGCACGTTGCCGGCCAGACGCGAGGGTGCGGTGACCCGTTGCTTGAAGAACAACAGAGCATTTTCCGCCTTGCCTGGATCGACATCGGGGATGTTCTCCGGGAAAGCCACTTCATCCTCGAAGTGCACCAGGGTATAGGCGCCGTTGGTCTGCGGCGAGGCCTGCACGATGCTGCGCCTGAGGTTACCGCCGCGATAACGGGTGATGTGGTTCCACACCACCTCCAGGCCGTTCTGCGGAATCGGGAAGGCGTAATAGCGGCTATCGGTGAAACCGGTCAGACCGTTGCCGCCATCGCGCAGGCCGGTCTTCAGCGCGCTGGTTTTGGCTGCGGCGTTGATCGCGTCCGGCACCGCCGTGCTGCGGTGCGTCGGATACACCGGCATGCGATAGCTGTCCGGGTAGCGCGCGAACATCGCCAGTTGCCCGGCTGACAACTGCTCGCGGTACTGCTCCAGGTTCTGCGCGGTGATGGTGAACAATGGCTGTTCGCCAGCGAAGGGGTCACTGAGAAAACCGCGTGCATCGACCTGCCCGGCATCGCTGGCCATGCCGCCCGTCCAGGCGGGGATGGTGCCGGCCGCATTGCCGGCCATCTCGCCGCCCAGCGGGGTCAGGCTGGTACCGAGCTTGGCCGCTTCCTGCTCGCTGACTGCGGCCAGCACACCGCTGGCCAGCAGGCTCAGGGACAGTGCGCCGAGCATCTTCAGGGTTGTATTCATCTGCATTCCTCAACTGATCCTGATGGCCTAGAAGCTCACGCCGAAGCTGAGCGCCAGGAAGTCGCGGTCGACCGCGACGTTGTAATCACCGCCGAAGAAGTCGGTGTACGACAGGCTGGCGGTGTAGGTATTGCGGTAGTCGGCGTCGACACCAAAGCTCACGGCCTTGGAACCCTCGTTGAACAGGCCGTTGGGGCCGTAGCCGTCGACGTCATGCGACCAGGAGATGTTCGGCTTGAGGTTCACCCCGGCGAACACGTTGCTGTACTCCCAGATGCCGCGCACGCGGTAGCCCCATGAGGTGCTGGTGACGAAGCCATGGGTGTCGCCACGAAAGCCGTAGGCCCCGAACAGCGAATCGCGGCCGTAGCGCAGGTCTTCACGGCTCTCCAGCCCACCGACGTGGGCCATGCCGATCTCGCCCACCAGGGTGAAGCGCCCGGCGCCCATTACCTGATCGAAGAAATGGGTGAAGGTGGTCTGCACCTGGGTGACTTCCTTGCGCCGATAGCCGACGTTGTCCTGGCCAGGCCCGGCCGCGACCGGTGCAGTGCCAGGGGCGATGGGGTTGAGCAAACTCAGGGTCATGTCGGTGGTGTTGATCTGCAGCGGCAGGTTCGGCCGGTAGCTGATCTCGCCCGCCCAGGCCGTGCCGGTGGGCAGCGTGGTGGAGAAGCTCAGGCCGTAGAGACGAATATCCTCCGGGTACTCGAGGTAGTAGCGACCGTTGCCGAGCATCACGCTCTGCGCCAGACCGGCTCCGCTGCCCGGCGCGATGCCTTCGGCGGTGCCAATGATCCCCGGCAGGGCGGCCAGGGTCGCCAGGCCGGCGTTCTGCGTGCTGACGATGGGCGTGCGGCTGTGATAGTTCATGAAGTACGCGCCGTACTCGGTCTCGTCGCCCAGCCAGCGCAGGGCCAGGCCCCACTGGCCGCTGTCGCGCGCATCGCGATCACCGGCGCGCGGCAGGATCACCCCTTCGCTGTCGACCCGAAAGCCCTGACCGAACGCTGCCGCCACCGGCTGCAGCGGCGCGATGGCTGGCGAGCCGATGTGATAGCCATTGTCACAGCCATCGGCGGCCACATCGGCGGTGGAGAAGAAGGTCCCGCAGTTGTCGATGATGGTCTGGTCCCACTCCAGCTGGTAGAAGGCCTCCATGCTCAACTGATCGGTCAGGCTCTGCGACAGGTAGAGCATGTTCACCGGAATCAGACCTTCCTTGATCTCCGCGCCTGGGCGACGGAAGGCGGCCACGTCGATAGGGTTGATGGCGTTGATGCTGTTGCCGATGAAGGTGCTCTCCCCCCAGCTCACCACCTGCTTGCCGACCCGCACCGTGCCCGGCAGATCGCCAATGGCGTAGTTGTGGTAGAGGAAGGCATCGAGGATTTCCGCCCCCGAAGACTGCGCGCCTTCCTTGCGATTGCTGTCGTCGATGTCCTTGAACAGGCGACTTTCGTCCTTGAGTTCGAAGTCGTACCAATACTTGCCGCGCACGAACACGCCGGTATCGCGGTACTTCAGTTCGAGGTCGTGAATGCCCTTGAAGATCTTCGAGAAGGTCTCGCCCTTCTTGAAGTTCAGGCGTCCATCATCGCCGGTCTGCGCCTGGCCCTGGCCACCGTTGTTGGGGCCGATCAGATCGCGATCCGGACTGCGCATCGACCAGCTGGCGCCGACCGACAGCGAGCTGTCGAACTGCCCTTCGATCTCACCGATGTTGAAGTTGACGGCCTGCGCCGGTGCGACGAAACCGACGGCGACGGCCAAAGCCAAGGTGTGCGGCTGGAATAGTCCGGGCCCTGTTGTTCTTGTCATGCGGGTCTCCTGAAGTGGGGTGCAACTGCAGGGAACCCTACGCAGCGACCACATCCCGGATAAGCGCACCAAGGAGGGATTTCATCTGTCGCCCGAAAGGATGAATGGCGCCCTGGCTTGGGGCGCAGGCCGCGACACTCAGCGTGCTGAATGACGGGGTATCAGGAAGGTGGGGAACTATTTATTGGCAGAGCCTACTGGCCAGTGCGCAACGCCAGGAGCGGCGCCCCGCCGCGAACAGGGGCTGCGAAGCCCGGACAGCTCCACCACCAGGCTGGGCTGTAACGAAAGCCGCCGGGAGCGCCTAAATCCGATCGCCATCGGCAGAGCCCGAAATCGGGCTCTGCCGGGTCGCTCAGTTGCTGCCGGCCGCCAGTTCGCGCAACAGGACCTCGTGGAACAGCGCCGGCGCTTCGACCTGCGGCGAATGGCCCAGCTCCGGCCACTCCACGAGTTTTGCCTCGGGAATCGCCTCGGCGGTCTTGCGGCCCAGTTCCGGGTAGTTGCCAAGGCGCTGCGCGACTTCTGCCGGCGCACGATTGGCGCCTGGGGCGGTGCGATCCTTGCCACCGATCAGCAACAGGGTCGGCGCCTTGATATTGGCGAACTCGTGCACCACAGGCTGAGTGAACAGCATCTCTGCCGTCTGGGCCTGGTTCCAGGCGACGATCTGCTTGCCCGGGCCGCTGTACATACCGTTGAGCATGTCGACCCAGCGGTCGTACTCGGGCTTCCACACACCGTTGTAGTAGAACTTCAGCTGGTAGTTCTTGATGCCGTCGTAGGAGGTCTTCAACTCCCCCTGGTAAAGCTGGTCCACCGTCACGTAGGGCACGCCCTCCGCCTGCCAGTCCTCCAGACCGATGGGGTTGACCAGCACCAGCTTCTCGACACGCGAGGCATGACTCAGGGCGTAGCGCGCGGCCAGCATGCCACCCATGGAATGACCGATCAGCGTGGCCTTCTCCACACCCAACGACTCGAGCAACGCGTCGGTATTGCTGGCCAGTTGGCCGAAGCTGAACTGATAGCCACGTGGCTTGCTCGAACTGCAGAAACCGATCTGATCCGGCGCGATCACGCGGTAGCCGACATCGCTCAGCGCCTTGATGGTCGCCTCCCAGGTCGCGCCGCAGAAATTCTTGCCATGCAGCAGCACCGCCGTACGACCATTGGCCTGGCCGGCTGGCTTCACGTCCATGTAGCCCATCGACAGAGCCTGCTGCTGCGAACTGAATTCGAAGCGCTGGATCGGGTGGGGATACTCGAAACCTTCCAGCTGAGGGCCATACCCGGCCTGCGGCGAAGCCTGGAGCGCGGAGAGGGGCAGGAGGCTGGCGGAAAGTGTCGCGATGAGCAGGGGTTTGTTCACGGGCGCATTCCTGTATCGGGTTCAATGCTGAACGCCTGCTACGACCAGACGCAGGCGTAAAGAAGCGCTCGACTATAACAACCGACCTCCACCCGCAAGGCGGCAATGCATTGCAGGATATGACCTAGAACCTCGAGATAGAGCCTTCCAGCGTCTCCCATGGCTGCGAGCGGATCGCTCTGGCGTTCAGCGCCAGCGATCGAGCAGATTCACCGCCAAGCGATCCAGCCAGCCCCACAGGCGCTGTTGCGCGCGGCGCCACCAGGGGCGCTGGTGCCAATCGTCGAGGGTGATCTCGCGGCTGACGCCGAAGTCCTCGATGAAGCTGGCCGCCACTGACCGGGTAAAATCCGGGTCCAGCGCTTCGACATTGGCGTCGAGATTGAAGCGCAGGTTCCAGTGGTCGAAGTTGCACGAGCCGACGCTGACCCAATCGTCCACCAGCACCATCTTCAGGTGCAGGAAACGCGGCTGATACTCGAAGATGCGCACGCCAGCCCTGAGCAGTTTCGGGTAGTAGCGCTGCCCGGCAAAACGCACCGGCGGGTGATCGGTGTGGCGCCCGGCCAACAGCAGGCGCACTTCAACACCGCGCGCGGCAGCTCGACGCAGGGCTCGGCGGATTTTCCAGGTCGGCAGGAAGTAAGGCGTGGCCAGCCAGATGCGCTGCTTGGCGCCCTTCAGCGCGCGCATCAGCGACAGCAGAATATCGCGATGCTGCGCCGCGTCGGCATAGGCCACACGCCCCAGGCCAAGCCCGGCGGGCGGACACTCCGGCAGACGCAGCGCTACCGGCTGATGACTCGGGCGCCAGGAAAAGCGCGCCAGCCAAAGCTGCTCGAACAACTGCTGCCAGTCGCCCACCAGCGGCCCTTCGATCTCCACCATGACTTCGTGCCAGGCACTGCGAGGCTCGTCTGGCAGCCAGAACTCATCGGTGGAGCCGGTACCGCCAACGTAGGCCAGACGCTGGTCCACCAGCAGCAGCTTGCGGTGATCACGGTGAAAATTGCGGATACCCCGCCGCCAGCGCACCGGGTTGTACCAGCGCAGCTGTACACCGGCGGCCTGCATGCGCTCACGCAACACGATGCCCAGGCCTGCCGCACCGTAGGCATCGAACAGACCACGCACCCTCACCCCGCGCTCAGCCGCGCGGCACAGCGCGTCGACCAGACGCTCGCTGCAGCGACCGTCTTCGATCAGATAGAGCTCGATTTCCACCTGCTGCCGAGCGCCCTCTATGGCTGCCAGCATGCGCGGGAAAAACACCGGGCCGTCCAGCAGCAATTCGAAGCGATTGCCGCCTCGCCAGGGAAAGATGCTGCCGCGCGCATGCACGCTCAACGCGCCGTGAAGATCAGCACGGCACCCACCGGCACCGACAGGCTGATGGCCGGCAGTTCGGCGATTTTACGCAGCGCCTCGATGCCACTGGCCAGGGCGAAATCTTCGGCGTGCAGCACCAGCGGCGCCAGGGTCACCACCTGGAAGCGGCGATCATCGAGGCGCGTGACCAACAGTTCGCTGTGCAGCTCGCGCGTGCGCTCGTTGAGGGTCAGGTGGAGGGGCAAGCGCAACTCCAACTGCGCGCCGGGTGCCAGATCGGTCAATTGCGGCAGGTTGACCTGGGCAGTGATGCGCGCCTCGGGCAGACGCGAGGTGTCGAACAGCATGGCGCGCAGGCGCTCGTCACGCAGCGGGATACCGGTGCTCAGCGAATCAAGATCCACGCGCAGGCGCGCACGCCCATCGGCCGCGATCTGCCCGTGCAGGGTGAGAAAGCGATGCACCTCCGACTGGCTGCCGGAATGGGTGGAGATGAACGAAAGACGCGAAGATTCGTTGTCCAGATACCAGTCGGCGTGAACGGGCAAGGCAGCGGCAAGCAGCAGGGCGAGAAGCGAACGGCGCATGAGAACTCGAAAAAGGCATGACCAGGCGGCAACGATAGTCGCCACGGCCCGCCTTGCAAAGCCCGGCGCCTCTTCCACCCGTAGCCCGGATGCAATCCGGGAGCGCCTCACCAACATGCCCCGGCTTTCATCCGGGCTACGCGCTTGGCTTCCCTCTCCCATTCATGGGGGCACGACTAGTGGAGAGGAGTCCGGGGGGAGGCCCTACTCATTCGGCAGCAGCTGACAGCCCTGCCGCTCACCCAGCCAGACCGCGCTGTGGGTGCGACCCAGGCCGCTGGCGGTGACGCGCTTGGCGCTGTCGTCATCGAGCAGGCTGCTGATCGGCACGTACTGCTTCACATAGCCTTCGCAATAGGCCGCCGGGTTGCCACTGACGTAGCGGCAGGAGCAGTACTCCTTGGCCGTGTAGGCGCCGATGATGTCGGGGAACGCCGCCAGATGCGCGCGGTTCGGCCAGGCCCAGGCCAGCAGCAGAATCACCAACAGCGCCACCACGCTGAGAATCGGATGACGACGAATCATGGCTGCACCTCCGTGGCGAAAGCCGCCTGCACGCGCTTGAGCAGTTCGTTGTGCTGGAAGCTGCCGTCACGGTCATCGGCGTAGCGCACCACCACCAGTTTTTCCTCGGGCAGCACGTACAGCCCCTGCCCCCAGTGCCCCAGGGCGGCGATGGTAGCGGCCGGTGCATCCGGCCAGGGTCGCGCGCTGCCTGGCAGTTCGGCATTGAGCCACCAATGCCCGCCCGGGACGGCATCGCCCGGCTTGGCCAACTGCGGCTGATAGCTGGCAAAAGGCGTGGATACGAAATCGACCCAGGCGCCCGGCAGCAGCTGGCGCTCTCCCCAACGACCGCCGCGCTGCATCAGCAGGCCGACACGGGCCAGGTCGCGCGCGGTCATGTAGGCGTAGGACGACGCGACGAAGGTGCCGCTGGCGTCGCGCTCCCAGACTGCGCTGGTGATGCCCAGCGGCTCGAACAGCGCCGTCCAGGGATAGTCGGCATAGGCCTGCTCGCCGACCATGCCACGCAACGCGGCCGCCAGCACGTTGCTGTCGCCGCTGGAATAACGAAAACGCGTGCCCGGCGCGGCGTCTGCGCCGTGCGCGGCGGTGAAGGCCGCCATGTCGTCACGGCCACGGGTGTAGAGCATGGCCACCACCGAGGATTTCAGCGGCGCGTACTCGTAGTCCTCTTCCCAGGCCAGACCCGAAGCCCAGTTGAGCAAGTGCCCGATCTTGATCTGCGGATGCTCGGCCATCGCCGGGTAGTACTGCGCGGCCGCTGCGTCGAGCTTGAAGCGCCCTTCGCCATAAGCCACACCCAAGGTGCTGGCCAGCAGGCTCTTGGCCATCGACCAGGAGAGATGCGCGGTCTGTACCGTGGTCGGTTCGGCATAGCGCTCGTAGACGATCTGCCCGTCGCGGATCACCAGCAGCGCATCGGTGCGCACGCCCGTGCGTTCGGCTTCATTGCGATCCGGGAAGGCGTACTGTTCGAGCTCAGCCAGCGCGGCGCTCTCGACGCGTGGCTGGCTCTGCCAGTCGGGTTGCGGCCAGTTTTCCGCCTGGGCGGTGCTGGCAGCCAGGCTGAAACCGAGCGCCAGGCTCAGTCGACGAAGCAAGGAGGTGGACATGGGCGGCCTCGATCAGAAATCGTGGCGCACCCTAGCATGGCCATGGTGACGGCTTGAAGTGACGAAACCGCCATCCCCCGCCTTCATTCGGGCAGCGCACCCTGCCGCTATCTGGGCAGTTGGTAATCCTCAGGCCCCATCAGGTCGAGACCGCATTCGAGGTTCTCGATCCAGTAGAGAAAGGCGCTGATCATTTCCGGGCCGACGAAGGGCCGGCCGTGCTGCGGCACGATCATTTCCACATCCATCTGCCGCACCATCGCCGCCCACAGGCGACACGCCTTGTTGCCGGCCATGTAGCGGCGGTGGAAGCCTTCCATGTTCGGCACATGGTTGACGAAGTCGCGTACCGGCGTGGCGTCATCGACCATCGAGGCGCCCATGTCACCGGAGAAGAGGATCTTGCTCACCGGGTCATACACCTGGAAGTTACCCACCGAGTGCAGGAAATGCGCCGGTACGGCCTTGAGCGAGCATTTGCCCAGCGCAATGCTCTGGCCGCGATCCGGCAACGCGATGATGCGATCAAAGGTGTTGATGCCACGGCTCAGCACCAGGTAATTGGCCGTCAGGTGCGGCAGGAAACGCGCCCACAGCTTGGAGCAGATCACCCGCGCACGGGTGTGCAGCAGCCACTTGTCCAGCGAGGCGATGATGTCCGGGTCCTGGTGCGAAGCGAAGATGTAGGTCAGGTCCTGCACCGGGATGTGCTTGGACAGCTCCAGCGACAGCGGCGTGTAGGTCAGGTCACCGCCCGGATCGAGCAGCAGGTACTGCTCGTTGTCGGTGATCAGGAACTGGTTGGATTGCACGCCTTCGCCGCTGACCAGGTCATCGAACATCAGGCATTGGTGGTTGCCGTTATCGAACAGCACGATGGGCTCGCGGCGCATGGAAACCTCGTCAGTGAATCGCGAGGCAACCTTATGCGCGCCAACAGCAATGGGTACTGATATGGATCAACGGGCGGCGACAATCCGCCGCGCGTTCTCCAGGCGCTTGCCGCGCGCCGCCTCGGCGATGCGCAGCAAGCCCTTGTCGCGCTGCCACAGCTCGGCCCATTGCGCAGGGCCAGCGGCAAAGGCCGCCTCCAGCTCGCCCGCCAACGCCTGCTGCGTGGCGAACAACCCGGCCAGCAACAGATGGGTAGTGGGCGCATCGGGCGCCTGTCGCGCGACCTCGGCACAGCCGGCCAGCAGCGCCTGCAGACGCAACAGCAGCGTTTCAGGCCAGCCACAATCGCGCCCCACACCCAATTGCCAGGCGACAACAGCGGTAAGTACGTGTACGTCTTCCAGGGTGCGGAAAGGTTTGACGTAGTCGCTCCAGCCGTCGCCGGCCAGGCGCTCGCCCTGGGCCTGCTGCAGATGCAGTCGCGCATGGCCGATATCCGGCATCAACGGTAGTGCCGGCAGCGGCTCGATACAAACGCCCGGTGCGCCCTGGCGTACCACGCCGAGCGCCAGCCGCGGCGCTTCACCCTCACCTTCCTCGCGCGCCGCCACCAGCAGCCAGTCGGCGCATTCGGCGGCGGTGACGAAATCCTTGCGCCCGGTGATCTGCAGGCCATCGATGCGTGTGTTCATGTCCGCCGGCCGGGTGCTGCGGTTCTCCGTCACGCACAGGGCGCCGGCCGTCCAGGGCGCTGCAGGCCAGAGCACGCGCAACGCCGCCTGATAGCCGGCGAGAAACGCCAACCCCGGCGTAGCCGCCTGCAGGCCGCCCAACAGCGCCAGCTCGAAAGGTTGCGGCGTACCGCCCAGACGCACCAGCAAGCGGGCGTACCAGTCTTCCAGGCCCGCCTCGGCAGTCAGGCGTTCACCGGGCTGAAACAGACTCGACCAGGGCATCGTACAGGCTCCTCGCAGCAGCATTTGCGCCGCTGTCACATAAGCATAAGAAAAGCGTCACGGTGGTGACACTGCAGCTACCTAGCCTGAGCTTGCCCAACAAGATCGACCGGCTGCAAGCACTCAGCCGGCACACGGAGGATCTGGCATGACTCAAACTGCTCGCCGTCTGCAGGCCGAACGCCTGCAAGGCCCCGCCGCCCTGCGTGAAGCTCAGGCCTTGCGTTATCGCGTATTCAGCGCGGAATTCGATGCCAAGCTCAATGGCGCCGAACTGGGTCTGGACATGGACGACTACGACATCCACTGCCGCCATATCGGCGTGCGTGACCTCAACAGCGGCGAACTGGTCGCCACCACTCGCCTGCTCGATCACCAGGCCGCCGCGGGCCTCGGTCGCTACTACAGCGAAGAGGAGTTCGCCCTGCACGGCCTGGCCAAACTGGAAGGCCCGGTACTGGAAATCGGCCGCACCTGCGTCGATGTCGCCTACCGCAACGGCGCTACCATCGCCGTGCTCTGGGGCGAGCTGGCCGAGGTACTCAACGAAGGCGGCTACCGCTACCTGATGGGCTGCGCCAGCATCTCCATGCAGGACGGCGGCATCCAGGCCCAGGCCATCATGCAGCGCCTGCGCGAGCGCTACCTGTGCACCGAGCACCTGCGCGCCGAGCCCAGGCACCCGCTGCCGCAACTGGATGTGCCGGGCAACGTCATCGCCGAGATGCCGCCGCTGCTCAAGGCCTACATGCGCCTGGGCGCGAAGATCTGCGGCGAGCCCTGCTGGGACCGCGACTTCCAGGTCGCCGACGTGTTCATCCTGCTCAAGCGCGACGAGCTGTGCCCGCGCTATGCCCGGCACTTCAAGGCCGCAGTCTGACAGCTACACTTGCATCCCCTGCGCCGGCCCTGTAGACAGAGGCCGGCTTTTTTCATCTGGAGTCCCGCATGCCCCGACTGCGCCTGGCCCTGCGCCTGCTACACCTGGCCCTGGTAATCGCCTTCGGCACCTTGCTGGCCGGCATCGTCAGTCTGTTCGAGCGGGTGGTTCGGCATGACCTGATGCCGTTGCGCCAACGCCTGACGCGCTGGTTTCTGGCGCGCCTGGGCGGTGCCCTGCCGTTTCGCGTGCGGGTCGAAGGCGAACTGCCGACGCAGCCGATGCTGTGGGTCAGCAACCATGTGTCATGGACCGACATTCCGCTGCTGGGCGCCCTGCAGCCGCTGTCCTTCCTGTCCAAGGCGGAAGTGCGCGGCTGGCCGGTCGCCGGCTGGCTGGCGCACAAGGCCGGCACGCTGTTCATCCGTCGCGGTGCCGGTGACAGCAGCCAGGTCGGCCAGCAGCTCACCCGCCATCTGCAGCAGGGCCATCACCTGCTGATATTCCCCGAAGGCACCACCACCGACGGCCTGGGCCTGCGCACGTTCCATGGCCGTCTGCTGAGCAGCGCCATCGACAGCGGCGTGGCCGTCCAACCGGTCGCCATCCGTTATCTGCGCGATGGCCAACCCTGCCCGGTAGCGCCCTTTGTCGGCGACGACGACATGCTTTCGCACCTGCTGCGCCTGCTTTCCAGCTCGGCCTGTGAAGTGGAGATACGCCTGCTCGCGCCGATCCCCAGCGAATCACGCAGCCGCAACGAACTGGCCCGGCACAGCCAGGCCATCATCGCCAGCGCCCTGCAACTGGAAACGCCCGCCATGGTGCCGACCGAAGCCGAAGCCGCCTAACTCCACCGCGTAGCCCGGATGCAATCCGGGGGCTTTTGCAAGGGCTCCCTGGATTTCATCCAGGCTACAGGTCATAACCGCTCAGCCAGCCGGCGGCACGATCAACGCATCGCTGTCGAGCGAGGCCAGCAACCGACTGGCCACGCTACCGAGGAAGAAGCGCGAAACGCCTTCACGGGCGTGGGTGCCAAGGACCAGCAGGTCCGCACCGGAGTGACGCAAGGCCTCGCCGACCACACCTTCGGGCGAGCCGATCTGCACCCGCAAACGCTCGTCGCTCAGCTTCGCACCGACTGCATCCAGACGCTCCAGCAGTTGCTGACGCAGCAGCTCGCGCTGGTTCTCCAGCACCTCGGCGCTGATGCCGGCCTCCATCATCGCGCCTGCCGCTACCGGCTCGACCGCACTGGCCACATGCAGGCTGTCCAGGCTCGCCAGGCCCAGCTCACACGCTCGGTTCAGCGCCTGCTGCGAGGTGTGCGAGAGGTCCATCGCCAGCAGCGCATGACGATACTCGTGCGTCACCGGGCCGTTGACCCGCAGCACCGGCAGATGGCTGCTGCGCACTGCGCGCTCGAGCGTGGTGCCGACGAAGAAGTCGCGCAGCGCCGACTTGCGATGCGCGCCCACCACCAGCAGATCGGCGCCCATGCCCTGAGCGCTCTCGACGATCACCGCTGCGGCCTCGCCAGTGCCCACGATCACTCGCGGAACGCTGCCGGCCTGCTCACCCAGGCGCTCGGCCTGCGCCTGCAAGAGCGTCTCGGCTTGTTGCACCTGACGCTGCACGTGCGCGGCCGGCGCATCGTCATCGATCACATGCACAAGGCTCCACTCGCCGCCGCCCTGGCGACGGATCAGTTGCACGGCGCGCTGCAGCGCATGCGCCGAACGCTCGGACAGATCGGTCGCTACCAGAATCTTGATCATCTCGTTTCCTCCATGGGGTTCAACACCGCGTTACATTCAAGCGCCTCCCGACGCCTTACTCCTTGATGCAGGTCAGGCCCGACGCGGTAAAGCGGACTAGGGTAATCAGGACGGCTCACTGCCCCGCCAGATGGCGTCCGACAGGTGCAGCCCGGCCCAACGAAGGAGACGCGCCGCATGGGCAATGCCCCCTCACCACATAGTGACCACACCTGGCACGGTTTGACTGCACAACAAGCGCTCGACACCCAACACAGCAGCAGCAGCGGTCTCAGCCAGGAAGAAGCCGAACTGCGCCTGCAACGTCACGGCCCCAATCGTCTGCCACCACCCAAGCGACGCGGCCCGCTGCTGCGTCTGCTGTACCAGTTCCACAACGTGCTGCTGTACATGATGATGGCCGCCGCCCTGGTCACCGCCCTGCTCGGCCACTGGGTCGATACCTCGGTGATACTCGCTGCGGTGCTGATCAACGTGGTGATCGGCTTCATTCAGGAAGGCAAGGCGGAGAACGCCCTCGACGCCATCCGCAATCTGCTGTCGCCGTACGCCCTGGTCATGCGTGGCGGCGAGCGTCGCGAGATCGACGCCGGTCAGCTGGTGCCAGGCGACATCGTTCTGCTCGCCTCCGGCGACAAGGTGCCGGCCGACCTGCGCCTGATCAGCGTGAAGAACCTGTTGGTAGAGGAGGCGGCACTGACCGGCGAATCGCTACCGGTGGAGAAATCCCTGGCTCGTTGCCAGACGGACGCGGCGCTGGGCGACCGCCGCTGCATGGCCTATTCCGGCACCCTGGTGGCCAGTGGTCAGGCCAGCGGCGTGGTGGTGGCCACGGGTGCTGACACCGAGCTGGGCGGCATCGGCGCCATGCTGCAACAGGTGCAGACGATGACCACGCCGCTGCTGCGGCAGATCGAGCAGTTCAGCCGCTGGCTGGCACTGGCCATCCTGATCTTCGCCCTGGCGACCTTCGCCCTCGGCACCTTCTGGCATGGCCAGGACCCGGCCGAGATGTTCATGATGGTGGTGGCGCTGACCGCTGCCGCCATCCCCGAAGGCCTGCCGGCGCTGATGACGGTGATTCTCGCCCTCGGCGTGCAGCGCATGGCCGCGCGCAACGCCATCGTGCGGCGCCTGCCGGCCGTGGAAACCCTGGGTTCGGTGACGGTGATCTGCTCGGACAAGACCGGCACCCTGACGCGCAACGAGATGACCGTGCAGCGTCTGGTCACTGCCAGCCGCGTGCTCGACGTCAGCGGCGTCGGCTATGCCCCGGCGGGCGCCTTCCATCTCGACGGTGCGCTGGTGGAGCCGGATGCCGCATTACTGGAAATCGCCCGCGCCGCCACCCTGTGCAATGACGCCCAGTTGCAGCAGGACGCCGCTGGCAGCTGGCGCCTGCAGGGCGACCCCACCGAGGGCGCACTGCACACCCTGGCCCTGAAGACCGGGCTGGAGACCCCGACGCTGAATGTGCAACTGCCGCGCAGCGACAGCATCCCCTTCGAGTCCGAGCATCGCTTCATGGCCAGCCTGCACCATGACCATCAGGGCCACGGCGTGATCTACCTCAAGGGCGCGCCGGAGCGTCTGCTGGAAATGTGCAGCGACCAGCGTGATGGCGACGGTAGCGTGCAGCCACTGGACGCCGACTACTGGCGGCGCCAGGCCACCGATCTGGCTGCCCGTGGCCTGCGTCTGCTGGCCATCGCCAGTCGCGCGGCCTCAGCCTCCCAGCGCAGTCTGAACTTCGCCGATGTGGAACAGGGCATGACCCTGCTGGCTCTGGTCGGCATCATCGACCCGCCGCGCGAGGAAGCCATCGCCGCCGTCGCCGAATGCCAGCGCGCCGGTATCCGGGTCAAGATGATCACCGGCGACCATGCCGAAACCGCCCGCGCCATCGGCGCCCAGCTGGGTATCGGTATCGGCCTGCCGGCGATGACCGGCGCCGAGCTGGAGCTGCTCGACGAGCGCAGCCTGCGCGAGGTACTGCCGGGCGTCGAGGTGTTCGCTCGCGCCAGCCCGGAGCACAAGCTGCGCCTGGTACAGGCCATGCAAGCCAGCGGCGACGTGGTGGCGATGACCGGCGATGGCGTCAACGACGCGCCGGCCCTCAAGCGCGCCGACGTCGGCGTGGCCATGGGTGACAAGGGTACCGAAGCGGCCAAGGAAGCGGCCGAAGTGGTGCTCGCCGACGACAACTTCGCCAGCATCGCCGGCGCCGTGCGCGAGGGCCGGGCGATCTACGACAACCTGAAGAAATTCATCCTCTTCGCCCTGCCCACCAACGGCGGCCAGGCGCTGATCGTAATCGCCGCCATCCTGTTCCAGCTGACCCTGCCCCTGACTCCGGCACAGGTGCTGTGGATCAACATGGTCACCTCGGTGACCCTGGGCCTGGCCCTGGCCTTCGAACCGGCCGAGTCCGGGCTGATGGACCGCCCGCCACGGGCACCGGACGAGCCATTGCTGTCGGCCTTCTTCGTCTGGCGCGTGCTGCTGGTATCGCTGCTGATGGCCGGCGCCGGGATCGGCCTGTTCCTCTGGGAAGTGCAGCGCGGCAACAGCCTGGAAAGCGCCCGCACCATCGCAGTGAATGCCGTGGTGATGTGCGAGGTGTTCTACCTGATCAACAGCCGGCGCATCTTCGCCTCCGTGCTCAGCCTCGATGGCCTGCTGGGCAGCCGCGCGGTCCTGCTGGCCATCGCCGCCTGCCTGGTACTGCAGGCGCTCTACACCTATGCGCCGCCGATGCAGGCTGTGTTTGGCTCAGTCGGCATGAGCCTGGATGAGTGGCTGCGGGTACTGCTGGCAGGCCTGGCGCTGTTCAGCGTGGCGGAACTGGAGAAATGGGTGGTGCGGCGCTTTGGCCTGTATGCCCAGGCGGCTTGAGCCTCTGTGAGAGGGGCTTGAGCGATGATCGTCGCGGCTGAAGCCCCCTACGGATGCCGGGAACTCCCGTAGGGTGCGCCATGCGCACCGCCTCTACCCCGATGCGTTCAACTCAGCCTCGGCAAAGGCCATCAGCTCGGGGTAGAAGGCGCGAAAATCTTCGCTCAGCGGCTCGTACAGGAGCTCCAGCTCCGACAGGCTGCCATCGAGCAGTTGCGGTTTGGACAGGCGCCGCTGCATGCCGGCAATCACCTGCTCCAGCACCGCGAACTCGCGGTAGCTGCCCAGCCAGTCCTGCGCCGCCATGCGCGGCGCCATCAGCGCCAGGCGTCCTGGCAGCTCCGCCTCGGCGGCCAGCACGCGATACACCTGGCGGGTGAAATGATCCAGCGGCTGCGCCGCATACTCGGCCCAGTCGCGCGCCAGGCAATGGTCGAAGAACAGATCCAGCAGCATGCCGGCCGTGCGTCGCCGCTCGGCGGGAAAACGAGCACGCGCGCGCGCCTGCAGCGGGTGGCTGTCGGTAAAGGCGTCGATGCGCCGGTGCAGGCGGATGGCCGCCTCGATTTCTGCCGGCCAGCGCCCACTCAGCGGGCCTTTGACAAAATCGCCGTAGAGGCTGCCGAGCAACTGCGGCGGTGCGTCGCCACCAAGATGAAGATGGGCCAGGTAGTTCATCCCGCGAGCTTACCGCCCTGAGCAGGACAATCGAAGCCGTTGATGGAGACTATTGGAACAATCGATCTGTATATCGCCCGGAGACGATATAAGGTTCGCCCCATGACGATACACACCGACACCGCCATGGACATCGACCTCATCATCAAGGCCCTCGCCCACCCGCTGCGCCGCGACATCCTCGACTGGCTGAAGGAGCCCGAGCTCAACTTCGCCGAACAGGATCACCCGCTGGAGATCGGCGTGTGCGCCGGCAAGATCTTCCTGCGCACCGGCCTGTCGCAATCCACCGTTTCCGCCCATCTGACCACCCTGCAACGCGCCGGTCTGGTGACCAGTCGCAAGGTCGGCCAGTGGCACTTCTTCAAGCGCAACGACGAGCTGATCCAGGCTTTCGTCGAGCGCCTTGGCCAGCAACTCTGATTTGACCTTTCCCTCGGAGAAACCACCATGCCCACACTGTTCGACCCCATCCAGATCGGTGATCTGCACCTGAACAACCGCATCATCATGGCGCCGCTGACCCGCTGCCGCACCGACGAAGGCCGCGTGCCCAACGCACTGATGGCCGAGTACTATGTGCAGCGCGCCTCGGCCGGCCTGATCATCAGCGAAGCCACCGCCGTCACGCCGATGGGCGTGGGCTACCCGAATACCCCCGGCATCTGGTCGGATGCGCAGATTCGCGGCTGGAGCAACATCACCCAGGCGGTGCACGCCAACGGCGGCAAGATCGTCCTGCAGCTCTGGCACGTCGGCCGTATCTCCGACCCCATCTACCTGGACGGCGAACTGCCGGTCGCCCCCAGCGCCATAAAGCCGGCCGGTCACGTCAGCCTGGTGCGTCCGATGAAGGACTACGTCACCCCGCGTGCGCTGGAGACCGAAGAGATCGCCGATATCGTCGAGGCTTATCGGCAAGGCGCCGAGAACGCCATGGCCGCCGGTTTCGATGGCGTGGAAATCCACGGTGCCAACGGTTACCTGCTCGACCAGTTCCTGCAGAGCAGCACCAACCAGCGTACCGACCAGTATGGCGGCAGCGTCGAGAACCGCGCGCGTCTGCTGCTGGAAGTGACCGACGCCGCCATCTCGGTATGGGGCGCCGGCCGCGTCGGCGTGCACCTGGCACCGCGTGCCGACTCGCACGACATGGGCGACGCCAACCGTGGCGAAACCTTCGGCTACGTCGCTCGCGAGCTGGGCAAGCGCGGCATCGCCTTCATCTGCGCTCGCGAAAAAGCCGACGATGACAGCCTGACGCCGCAACTGAAGCAGGCATTCGGCGGTGTATTCATCGCCAACGAACGCTTCACCAAGGATCAGGCCAACGCCTGGCTGGCCGAAGGCAAGGCCGATGCCGTGGCCTTCGGCATCCCCTTCATCGCCAACCCGGACCTGCCGCAGCGCCTGGCGCAGGACGCTGCGCTGAACGAGCCGCACCCGGAAACCTTCTACGGCTCGGGCCCGGTCGGCTATATCGACTATCCGCGCCTGTAAGATCGCAGCTGACGCACCTCCCGCAAGCGATATCCTGTGGGAGGGGCTTTAGCCGCGACCAATAAACGAACGCCCCGCATTGCGGGGCGTTCGTTTATCGAGAGCGTGGCACTCAGCGCTGATTGATCTGCTGCTGCAGATTCACTACCTGGCTCTGCAGGGTGTTGATGTTGCGCGTCATCTGCGCGCGGAAGGCATCGAACTCGGCGGTATTCGGACCGGCACTGGCGGCCGGGCGGTTGTCCAGTTCGCTGCGCAGCACCAGCAGATCCTGCTCCAGGCTACGGATCGATTGCGCCGGGTTGCCCTGCTTCTTCAGCGCATCGATATCACCACCGAGGGCCTTGATACGCGTGTCGAGCTTGGCCAGTTCGGCCTGGGTGGCCTTGGCATCCCCCTGCGCGGACTTCAGTGCGGCCTGCTCGGTGGAAAGCGCCTGCAGACGCTTGTCGAAATCGGCGCTGGCACCGAGACCACTCTTGAGCTCGGTTCCCAACTGCTCGACGCGCTTGTCCAGTGCAGCCTGCGCCGTGGCGCTCTGCTGTTGCTGCTTGCCCAGTTCGGCCAGACGATTTTCCAGCTGTTTGACCTGCAGTTTGAGCGCTTCGCTGCCGCTGGTGACGTTGGACTCGGTCGCCACCACCTTGCCGGAAATATCCTGAATGCGCCCGGCCGCCTCCTCGCTGATGCGCGCGAAGCTTTCCTGGGTCGCCACCAGGCGCTGCTCCATCAGGCCGATCTGCTGCAGGCTCCACCAGCCCAGGCCGGCCAGGGCGAAACTCAGCGCGCCCACCAACGCCCACAGCGGCCCGGTGCTGGCACCCTTGGCCACTGGCACCTTGCTGCTGGTCAGGCGGCTGCTGCGCGCGGCGGGCTCCTCACGCGGCTCGGCGAAATCCTCACGGCGCTCCGGAGTCAGGCTGGGCAGATTGTCGAGTTCGTCGTTGGCGTCGTTACGCATGGTCGGACCTATGGTTGGAACGAATGAACGGAAATGCCGCGCAGTATACCGATTCGCCATTACACCATCAGCGTCGCGCCAAGCAGGTGCGCGGCGCACCGACGAAGGGCGCGACAGGGCCATCGACTCGCCTGCAGCCCGGCAGTTCCGCAAAACTTGAACTGGTACGCACTTTGCTTTTTCTCCCGTCGTGAACGAGCCGATAGCGCGTCGCTCACAAGCCAGCAGGCGGCCTGAAAGTTCTGCAAAGCACGAAGAAGTGTTCCAGTCGACGGAGATCAGGCTGGCGCGGTTACGGATGGCGAGGAAGGCCTGAGCCCGTGACCCTTCAACCAATCGGGGGAAGTGGCAATGGAACTGAACAAAGAAGTACTGGACTGCATGAAAGCGCTGCGTCGTCGTCTACGCGAAGAGCAGGACGTGGACATTCGCCTGAGCCAGCCCAACGCGGTCGGTGCCATGCTCGATGGCAGCCTGAAATCCGACGATGAAGAAACCCGCCGCCTCGGCCAGCGCCTGGCCGAACTGTCCGATCAACCGCAGCGCGCAGCGGCCACGCCACTGGCCGCCGTCGAGCTACCGGTCGGTGCGCCAACCGGCTCGGTACGCATCTATCGCGGCCAGCGCATCTACGCCTGAGGCCCCATCTGCGCCTGCCACCAGGTGCAGAACTCATCCAGTGCATCCCACAGGCTGGCCCGGGGCTCGTAGCCAAGGTACTCGCGGGCACGGTCGATGTTCAGGGAGAAATCCCTGGCCATTACCGCCACACCGAGGCGAAACAGACTCGGCTCGGGCCGCCCCGGCAGCACCCGACACACGCCTTCGTTGAGCGTCGCCGCCGCATAAGCCAGCGGGAACGGCACATGTCGCGTCACCGGCGGCAGCTCCAGACGACGTAGCACGTAATTGACCACGTCCCACAGCGGCACCGGCGCGCCATTGCTGATGTTGTACACCTGGCCGAGCGCCGCACCGCCCACCTGCAACGAACTGAGCAAGGCGTCGTTGAGATTGTGCACGTTGGTGAAGTCGACCTTGTTCAGGCCATTGCCGATGATCCCCAGGCGTCCCTTGCGCTGCATGCCGATCAGCCGTGGGAAGATGCTGGTATCGCCCGCGCCGGTGACGAAACGCGGACGCAGGGCGATCACCTCCAGGCCGAACTCCTGCGCGGCGAACACCTGCTGCTCGGCCAGGTACTTGGTCTTGCCGTAGTGATCGGAGAAGCGTCTGGGTACCTGCTCCTCGCGAATATCGACATGGGATTTGCCATCGAAATAGATCGACGGTGAGGACAGATGCACCAGGCGACGCACCTTCTGCTTGAGGCAGGCGTCGACGACATTCTCGGTGACCGTCACGTTGGCCTGATGAAAATGCGCGTAATCGCCCCACACGCCCACCGCGCCGGCGCAGTGCACCACCGCCTCGACATCCTGGCACAGCGCCTGGGCCAGCTCGGCATCACCGAGATCACCCTGAATGAACTGCGCACCGCGCTTGAGCAGATGCTGCACGCCCTCGGCACGACGGCCGTTGACCCGCACGTCCAGGCCCTGTTCGAGCGCGAAGCGCGCGAAGCGCCCGCCGATGAAGCCACTCGCGCCGGTGACCAGAATCCTCATCGCCATCCCCTGCCATTGCTTCTTGTAGTTGCCGCACTCTAGCAGCGCCTGATCCCCCCTGCCCTGTCGGTAACGGCCAGAATACCGACCCGCCAAGCCTCATTCGTCGGGCGGGCACATACACCCTACGGACCGGGTTGCGCCTGCACCAGCACGCCGCCAGTTGCGCGACGCAGGCGTTCGGTCAGCTCGCTGAGCAACTCGCCGCCATTGCGCCAATGGTGCCAGTACAACGGCACATCGATGAAGCGCTCGGGCAGCAGATCCACCAACCTGCCGCTGGCCAGCTCCTCGCGTACTTGCAATTCCGGCACCAGACCCCAGCCCAAGCCGCCTTCAGCGAGGCGCACGAATCCTTCGGACGAGGGACACAGGTGATAGGCGAAGGCGCCTGTGACGCCGAGGCCCGCCAGGTAACGATGCTGCAACTGATCATCCGGGCCGTAAACGATGGCTGGCGCACGCACCAGCGCGTCGACGCTGACGCCTGCAGCAAAATGCCGGGCGATGAAGCCCGGGCTGGCCAGCGCGCGATAGCGCATCGCCCCCAGCGCCAGGCTGCGCGCCCCCGCCACCGGACGCTCGGCAGCACACACGCAACCGGCCACTTCGCCCGCTCGCATGCGCTTGAGGCCAACCTCCTGATCTTCTACCACCAGCTCCATCAGCACTTGCTGGGTGGCGCAAAACTCCGCCGTCGCCGCCGCCCACCAGGTCGCCAGGCTATCGGCGTTGATGGCGATGCGCAGACGCTCCGGCAAGGCCTGTTCATCCAGCCCCGGCACCTGACCTTGCAGGTCGCGCTCGAGCAGGCGCACCTGCTGCACATGGTTGAGCAGACGCCGGCCGATTTCGGTGGGCGCCGGCGGCGTCGCGCGCACCAGCACCGGCTGGCCGACCCGCGCTTCGAGCAACTTGATGCGTTGCGACACCGCCGACTGCGACAGCCCAAGCACCTGCGCGGCACGCTCGAAGCCGGCCTGCTCCACCACCGCAGCCAGGGCGGCGAGAAGTTTGTAATCGAACAATCGATTTTCCTAATGAGCGATCAGCAATATTGCTTTCTCTTATACATTCACAGGCAGCAGACTGGCCAGCATTCAGCCCAATCAGGAGCCCGCCATGCCCGCCGAAACCAACCTCGCACGCCTGCTGCAGAACATGACGCCGCAGCTCAACCCCGGTCAGTACGTGTTCTGCTGCGTCCCAGCCGAGCATGACTGCAGTGCCCTGCAGCCGCTCGCCAGCATGCGCGAAGCTGAGGGCCTCAGCCTGGTGCTGACGCGCGAAATCGCCGATGCCCATGGCCTGAGCTACGACTACGTCGCCGCCTGGATCACCCTCGAGGTGCATTCGTCGCTGGCCGCTGTCGGCCTGACCGCGTCCTTCTCCGCCGCCCTGGCGCAGGCCGGCATCAGCTGCAACGTGGTCGCAGGTTTCCATCACGACCATATTTTCGTGCCCAGCGAGCGAGCCGAACGGGCGCTCTCCACCCTGCGCGCCCTGTCGGCGGCGTCCATGCCGGAGCTGTCGTGATGTGGCAGAGCTACAGCAACGGCCTGCTGGTGGCCATCGGACTGATCATGGCCATCGGGGCGCAGAACGCCTTCGTCCTGGCGCAGAGCCTGCGCCGCGAACATCACCTGCCGGTGGCAGCCCTGTGCATCGTCTGCGATGCCCTGCTGGTGGCCGCCGGCGTGTTCGGCCTGGCCACCCTGCTGGCGCAGAGCCCGACCTTGCTGGCCATCGCTCGCTGGGGTGGCGCGGCCTTCCTGATCTGGTACGGCAGTCAGGCGCTGCTGCGCGCCGCGCGCCCGCAATCGCTGCAAGCGGCAGGCAGCGAACCGCGCTCCTTGCGCGCAGTGATGCTCGCCGCGCTGGCAGTCACCCTGCTCAACCCGCACGTTTATCTGGATACCGTGCTGCTGATCGGCTCGCTCGGTGCGCAGCAACCTGAACCTGGCGCCTATGCCGCAGGCGCCGCCAGCGCCTCCTTTCTCTGGTTTGCCACCCTGGCGCTCGGCGCCGCCTGGCTTGCACCCTGGCTGGCCAGGCCACTGACCTGGCGCCTGATCGACCTGGGCGTGGCAGCGATGATGTTCGCCGTGGCAGCGCAACTGATCCTGGGTGCGTTGTAAGGTTCGCAGTCGCGCATAATGCGTCTGGCCTATTACGCCAGGAGCAACAATGGATACCCTGCATGCGATGCGCGTGTTCGTTCAGGTGGTCGAGCGCGGCAGCTTTACCGCTGCCGCCCAGACGCTGGATCTGTCCACCGCGCAGGTATCGCGACTGATCACCGACCTGGAACAACACCTGCAGGCGCGCCTGCTGCAGCGCACCACGCGGCGCCTGGCGCTGACCGAAACCGGCGAGCGCTATCTGGAGCGCTGCCGGCAGATTCTTGGCCAGATCGACGAAGCCGACGCCGAGGCGCGCGGCGCGCATCACACCCCCAGCGGTCGCCTGCGCGTGCACACCATGACCGGCCTCGGCCTGCAGCACCTGACGCCATTGATCGCCCGCTACGCCGAGCGTTATCCACAGGTGGTGGTCGAGCTCACGCTGGCGCAACGCACCCCGGATCTGCTCGAAGACGGCCACGACGTGACCGTCGCCTTCGCCCGCGACCTGCCGGACTCGCAACTGGTCGCGCAACGCCTGGGCCCGGTCTACAGCGTGCTCTGCGCCGCCCCCAGCTACCTCGCCCAGCATGGCACTCCGCAGCAGCCGAGCGATCTGCAGCAGCACCGCTACCTGCGCCTGACCGACCCGCTGTACCGTGGCCAATGGGATTTCGGTGACGAACAACTGGAGGCGCTGCCGGCCGAGTGCTTCCAGGTCAACGTCGCCGAAGCGCTGGTCAAGGCGGCCCAGGCCGGCATGGGTTTCTGCCTGCTGCCCTCGTTCGTCGCCAGCCAGCCGCTGCGTGAAGGACGCCTGCTGCGCATCCTGCCGCAGCACCGCCTGCGCGCCCTGAACATCTATGCGATGTATCCGTCGCGACGCTTTCTCGATGCCAAGACCCGCACCTGGGTGGAGTTTCTCAAAGCCGAACTGCCACCGCTGCTGCGCGGTGACGAAGCGGTACTGGATGACGCGCAATACTGGGCTACGCCTGCAGGATTGTTGCGCGAAAGGTAAGAGTCATTCACCCGAAGCGCGCTTTTTCGCACCTCGATGCCTCACTAGGATGACTTCGAACCCACGAAGAATCCCAAGAGGATCGCCCCAATGAAGAACCTTCTCACTGCCACTGTCCTGTCCCTTTCCACTCTGCTGGCCGCCCAAGCCTGCTTCGCCGAAGAGTCGGCGGCCTTCGTCGCTCATCAGCAGGCCCATCAGCAGGCCCATCAGCAGCAAGCGCACGCCACAGCCACCCAGCAGGCGCAAACCGTGAGCACGCAAAACGCCAATCAGCACGGCTGAACCAGAGCTTACCTGGCGCCGGCCGCGCTCCTGACCGGCGCCCCTCGGGCCGCGGAAACGGCCCTTTTTCTTGCATCGAGGCCATCATGAAACCTATCGCCTGCCTGCTCGCTCTGGGCTGCGCCACGACCCTGGCACATGCCGAAACGCCCGAGCACTACCATTACGGCATGCGGCTGGATATCGCCAAGGTCATCAGTCAGACCCTGCCGCAAGGTTGCCAAGCGGGTGAAGCCCGCATGGTCTATCTGGACTCCAACGGTGAGCAGCACACCCTGATCTACCAGCGCATCGGCGAAGACTGCCGCTACTGATCCGCGCCAGGCGCTGCTCGGCGCCTGCAATCCGTCACCTCGCACCACTCTTCCCATATCGGCGGTCTACCCTGATCAATAGGCAGCACCTTGTCGGCGATCGGGTAGCACCCAGGTTGCACCCCAGAAACGTACAGCGCCCCTAAGCACGCTCTGGCTTTGCTCATCAAGGGCCGGACCAGTCGCTCTCAGGCTGTAAAAACACCGAGAAGATATCGAGAGATTAGACGTTCGTCGGCCCAGGATAATTATTGGTTGCACCTGGTTGCACCACGCATATTCTCGGGTTTAATCTCCCGCAGCTTTTTTGTTGCCCGCCATCCATGGCGGCAGCCCCTGGGGCCGTCGCAAGCGACGCCAGAAACTGCTCCAGGCAGTTTCACCCTGTACAACCGACAAAAACAGGACACACCTATGGCCACCACCACGCTTGGCGTAAAACTCGACGATGCCACCCGCGAGCGCCTGAAAAAGGCCGCTGCGCAGATCGACCGCACCCCGCACTGGATGATCAAGCAGGCGATCTTCAATTATCTGGAGCAAGTCGAGAGTGGCCTGACGCCCGCCGAGCATGCCGGCCTGGCCGCCGCTGCCGGTGAAGAAGCGCTGGAGTCGCTGACCGAGCAGGGCCTGCAGGTGTTCCTCGATTTCGCCGAGAGCATCCTGCCGCAGTCGGTGCTGCGCGCCGCCATCACCAGCGCCTATCGCCGCCCGGAAACCGAAGTGGTGCCGATGCTGCTGGAGCAGGCGCGCCTGAACAAGGAGCAGGCCGAGGCCTCGCAGAAGCTGGCCCTGGGCATCGCCGAGAAGCTGCGTAACCAGAAGAACGCCAGCGGCCGCCAGGGCCTGGTGCAGGGCCTGCTGCAGGAGTTCTCGCTGTCGTCGCAGGAAGGCGTGGCGCTGATGTGCCTGGCCGAAGCCCTGCTGCGCATTCCCGACAAGGCCACTCGCGATGCGCTGATCCGCGACAAGATTGCCAACGGCAACTGGAGCCAGCACCTCGGCCAGAGCCCGTCGATGTTCGTCAACGCGGCGAGCTGGGGCCTGCTGATCACCGGCAAGCTGGTGTCGACCCACACCGAAGCCGGCATGACCTCGTCGCTCAACCGCATCATCGGCAAGAGCGGCGAGCCGGTGATCCGCAAGGGCGTGGACATGGCCATGCGCCTGATGGGCGAGCAGTTCGTCACCGGCGAAACCATCGCCGAAGCCCTGGCCAACGCCGCCACCCTGGAAGCGAAGGGCTTCCGCTACTCCTACGACATGCTCGGTGAAGCCGCGCTGACCGAGGAAGACGCCAAGCGTTACCTGGCCTCCTACGAGCAGGCCATCCACGCCATCGGCAAGGCCTCGCACGGTCGCGGCATCTACGAAGGCCCGGGCATCTCGATCAAGCTCTCCGCCCTGCACCCGCGCTACAGCCGCGCTCAGTACGAGCGTGTGATGGACGAGCTGTACCCGACCCTGCTGGGCCTGACCCAGCTGGCCAAGCAGTACGACATCGGCCTCAACATCGACGCCGAGGAAGCCGACCGCCTGGAGCTGTCGCTGGATCTGCTCGAGCGCCTGTGCTTCGAGCCAAGCCTCGCCGGCTGGAACGGCATCGGCTTCGTCATCCAGGCCTACCAGAAGCGCTGCCCGTACGTGATCGACTACGTCATCGACCTGGCCAAGCGCAGCCGTCATCGCCTGATGATCCGCCTGGTCAAGGGTGCCTACTGGGACAGCGAGATCAAGCTGGCCCAGGTGAACGGTCTGGAAGGCTACCCGGTGTACACCCGCAAACCGTACACCGACGTGTCCTACCTGGCCTGCGCACGCAAGCTGCTGGCCGCGCCGGAAGCCATCTACCCGCAGTTCGCCACCCACAACGCCCACTCGCTGTCGGCCATTTACCAGTTGGCCGGGCAGAACTACTACCCGGGCCAGTACGAGTTCCAGTGCCTGCACGGCATGGGCGAACCTTTGTACGAGCAGGTGGTGGGCAAGATCGCCGACGGCAAGCTGAACCGCCCTTGCCGCATCTACGCACCGGTGGGCAGCCACGAGACCCTGCTGGCCTACCTGGTACGCCGCCTGCTGGAAAACGGCGCCAACACCAGCTTCGTCAACCGCATCGCCGACCACAGCATTTCGCTCAAGGATCTGGTGCTCGACCCGGTGCTGCAGGTCGAGCAAATGGCCGCTCAGGAAGGCGCCATCGGCCTGCCGCATCCGCGTATCGCCCTGCCGCGTGATCTGTACGGCAAGGACCGGGTCAACTCCGCCGGCCTCGACCTGGCCAACGAACACCGCCTCGGCTCGCTGTCCTCGGCGCTGCTGTCGTCCACCAATCTCAGCTACGTCGCCGAACCGATGCTCGGCTGCGATGCACCCAACCCGGGCGAGCCGGAGCCGGTACGCAACCCGGCCGATCATCGTGACCTGGTCGGCCACGTGCGCGAAGCCAGCGTCAAGGATGTCGACAGCGCCATCCTCTGCGCCCTGGCCAGCGGGCAGATCTGGCAGTCCACCCGGCCAGCCGAGCGCGCCGCCGTGCTGGAGCGCGCCGCCGACCTGATGGAAGCCGAGCTGCAGCAACTGATGGGCCTGCTGGTACGCGAGTCCGGCAAGACCTTCGCCAACGCCATCGCCGAGGTGCGCGAGGCGGTGGACTTCCTCCGCTACTACGCGATCCAGGCACGCAGCTTCGGCAACGACAGCCACCGCCCGCTGGGCCCGGTGGTGTGCATCAGCCCGTGGAACTTCCCCCTGGCGATCTTCAGTGGCCAGGTGGCCGCCGCGCTGGCCGCCGGCAACACCGTGCTGGCCAAGCCGGCCGAACAGACCCCGCTGATCGCCGCCCAGGCCGTGCGCATCCTGCTCGAAGCCGGCGTACCGGCTGGCGCCGTGCAGTTACTGCCGGGCCGTGGCGAAACCGTCGGCGCGCGCCTGGTGGGTGACGAGCGCGTGCGCGGGGTGATGTTCACCGGCTCCACCGAAGTGGCCGGCATCCTCCAGCGCAACATCGCCGGTCGCCTGGATGCCCAGGGCCGCACCATCCCGCTGATCGCCGAAACCGGCGGCCTCAACGCCATGATCGTCGACTCCTCTGCGCTGACCGAGCAAGTGGTGATGGACGTGGTCGCCTCCGCCTTCGACAGCGCCGGCCAGCGCTGCTCGGCCCTGCGCGTGCTGTGCGTGCAGGACGACGTGGCCGACCGCGTGCTGACCATGCTCAAGGGCGCCATGGCCGAATACAGCCTCGGCAATCCGGAGCGCCTGAACACCGACATCGGCCCGGTGATCGACGCCGAAGCCAAGGCTGGCATCGACACCCACATCGCCAAGCTGCGCGAGAAAGGCCGCAAGGTCACCCAGCTGGCGCGCGTCAACGCTGACGAGATCAAGCGCGGCACCTTCGTCGTGCCGACCCTGATCGAGCTGGACAGCTTCGACGAGATGAAGCGCGAGATCTTCGGCCCGGTGCTGCACGTGGTGCGCTACCAGCGCGCGGATCTCGGCAAGCTGCTGCAGCAGATCAACGACAGCGGCTACGGCCTGACCCTCGGCGTGCACACGCGCATCGACGAGACCATCGCCCAGGTGGTCGGCACGGCTAAGGTCGGCAACCTGTATGTGAACCGCAACATGGTCGGCGCCGTGGTCGGCGTGCAGCCGTTCGGTGGCGAAGGCCTGTCCGGTACCGGCCCGAAAGCCGGTGGCCCGCTGTACCTCTATCGCCTGCTCTCGACCCGTCCGCAGGACGCCGTCGCCCAGTACCTGCAACAGGCCGACGTGCAGGCCCTGCCGGTTCCGACCGAGCTGGACAAGGTGCGCAGTGCCTTTGCCGAATGGGCAGGCAAGCAGGAGCCGGCCATCGCCGCGCTGTTCGAGCAGTACCGCGCGCTGTCGCAGAGCTACAGCAGCCACGTGCTGACCGGCCCGACCGGCGAGCGCAACAGCTACAGCCTGCTGCCGCGCGAGCACGTGCTGAACCTGGCCGACGAACGCGGCGACCTGCTCGCCCAACTGGCCGCCACCCTGGCCGTGGGCAGCCAGGCGATCTGGCTGGAGAGCCAGCGCGCGCTGTACGCCGAACTGCCGAAAGAGGTGCAGAAGCACATCCAGCTGGTGGCCGACTGGAACAGCGTCGACGTGGAGCTGGACGCCATCCTGCACCACGGCGATTCCGACCAGCTGCGCGCGGTCAGCGAGCAGGCGGCCCAGCGCAAGGGCGCCATCGTCGGCGTGCACGGCCTGAACAAGGGCGAGACCGACATCGCCCTGGAACGCCTGCTGGTGGAACACGCGCTGAGCGTCAACACCGCAGCGGCCGGCGGCAACGCCAGCCTGATGACCATCGGCTGATATTCCTCGGCCGGTAATGGCGCGGAAAGCGGGCTGAAAGCTTTCCGCGCCATGCTGCACCCACACGACGCAACTGCCTGCAGGGGCTATCCGCCCGGCGCCGTGCTCTCTCCTCCTGACCTTCGGGTCTGCGCCAGCCTATCCGGCCGGCGCGTCGAGCGGGGCCAACCGCCCCGCCCATTTCATCCCCCCGCCTTCATCCCATCTCAACTCGCCATCATTGCGTAACGGAAAGTACGGACTATCGTGATTGGACTGGCGCCTCAGCGTGCCAGACAGAGCTGCAGTCCTGACTCGTTCAGGTGCTCGACAACGCTTGCAACAAGGATGTGCGTTGACGAATCCCGACCCTTGATTCAAGTCAGGATGCTGTGCTCGCCAAACGCGCTCAATACCTATGTCCCCCTGTGACACGGAGGTAATTGAGATGTCTGATTCAACGCAAAAACTCCGCCTCGGTGCGCTGATCGCGCTGGTCGTCGGCTCCATGGTCGGCGGCGGCATCTTCTCGCTGCCGCAGAACATCGCCGCCAGCGCCAGCGCCGGTGCCACCCTGATCGGCTGGCTGATCACCGGCGTGGGCATGCTGACCCTGGCGTTCGTGTTCCAGACCCTGGCCAACCGCAAGCCCGAACTCGACGGCGGCGTCTACGCCTACGCCAAGGCCGGTTTCGGCGACTACATGGGCTTCTCCTCGGCCTGGGGCTACTGGATCAGCGCCTGGATCGGCAACGTCAGCTACATGGTGCTGCTGTTCTCCACCCTGGGTTACTTCTTCCCGGTATTCGGCGAGGGCAATACATTGCCCGCCGTGATCTGCGCATCCGTGCTGCTCTGGCTGCTGCACGTGCTGGTGCTGCGCGGGATCAAGGAAGCCGCCTTCATCAACACCGTGACCACCATCGCCAAGATGCTGCCACTGGCGCTGTTCATCGTCATCGCCGCCATCGCCTTCAAGCTCGATGTGTTCACCAGCGACTTCTGGGGCCGTGGCAACAGCGAGCTGGGCAGCGTGATGGATCAGGTGCGCAACATGATGCTGGTCACCGTCTGGGTGTTCATCGGCATCGAGGGCGCGAGCATCTTCTCCGCCCGTGCAGAGAAGCGCAGTGACGTCGGCAAGGCCACGGTGATCGGTTTCGTCGGCGTGCTTCTGCTGCTGGTACTGGTCAACATCCTGTCTCAGGGCATCATGGCCCAGGCCGAACTGGCCGGGCTGAAGAACCCGTCCATGGCCGGCGTGCTGGAGCAGGTGGTCGGTCCCTGGGGCGCACAGCTGATCGCCATCGGCCTGATCGTCTCGCTGGCCGGCGCGCTGCTGTCGTGGACGCTGCTGTGCGCCGAGATTCTCTTCGCCAGCGCCCGCGACCACACCATGCCGGAATTCCTGCGCAAGGAGAACGCCAACCACGTTCCGGCCAATGCGCTGTGGCTGTCCAACGGACTGATCCAGCTGTTTCTGGTCATCACCCTGTTCAGCGCCTCCACCTACCTCAGCCTGCTGTACCTGGCCACCTCGATGATCCTGGTGCCGTACTTCTGGTCCAGCGCCTACGCAGTATTGCTGGCGGTACGCGGCGAGACCTACGAGAACGCAGCCGGGGAGCGCAACAAGGACCTGCTGATCGCGGCCATCTCCACCCTGTACGCGGTGTGGCTGGTGTACGCCGCCGGCGTGCAGTACCTGCTGCTGTCCGCGCTGCTCTATGCCCCTGGCGCGCTCCTCTTCGCCAAGGCCAAGCGCGAACTGGGACAGCCCATTTTCACCGGCGTCGAGAAGATCATTTTCGTCGCCGTACTGATCGGTGCCGCCATCGCCGCCTACGGGCTGTATGACGGTTTCCTGAGTCTGTAAGAGAAGGAGTTCGATATGTCCAAGAAGCCCCTCGGCGTTCATTCCGAAGCTGGCAAACTGCACAAGGTGATGGTCTGTTCGCCAGGCCTCGCCCACCTGCGCCTGACCCCCGGCAACTGCGACGAACTGCTGTTCGACGATGTGATCTGGGTATCCCAGGCCAAGCGCGACCACTTCGACTTCATGACCAAGATGCGCGAACGCGGCATCGAAGTGGTGGAGATGCACAACCTGCTGGAAGAGACCGTCAGCGACCCCAACGCGCTGAAGTGGATTCTCGACCGCAAGATCACCCCCAACAGCGTCGGCCTCGGTCTGCAGAATGAAGTGCGCGCCTTCATCGAAGGGCTGGAGCCCCGCAAGATCGCCGAGTTCCTGATCGGCGGCGTATCCGGCGCCGACCTGGCCAAGCACACGGATTCCGAGGCGGCGAAGATGTTCAACGCCTACCTCGGCGAAGCCAGCTTCATCTTCCCGCCGCTGCCCAACACCCAGTTCACCCGCGACACCACCTGCTGGATCTATGGCGGCGTCACCTTGAACCCCATGTACTGGCCCGCACGCCGTCAGGAAACTCTGCTCACCAGCGCCATCTACACCTTCCACCCGGACTTCGCCAATGAGCCCTTCGAGATCTGGTACGGCGATCCGGATCAGGACCACGGCTCGGCCACCCTGGAAGGCGGCGACGTGATGCCCATCGGCAACGGCACCGTGCTGATCGGCATGGGCGAACGCAGCTCGCACCAGGCCATCGGCCAGGTCGCACGCGCGCTATTCGCCAAGGGTGCGGCAGACAGGGTGGTGGTTGCAGGCCTCGGCCGTTCCCGTGCGGCCATGCACCTGGATACCGTGTTCAGTTTCTGTGACCACGACCTGGTGACCATCTTCCCGGAAGTGGCCAACAGCATCGTGCCCTTCATCCTGCGCCCGGACGAGAGCCGCCCTGGCGGCATCGACGTACGCCGCGAGGACAAACCCTTCGTCGACGTGGTCGCCGAATCCCTCAATCTGAAGAAGCTGCGCGTGGTGGAGACCGGCGGCGATGCTTACGAGGCCGAACGCGAGCAGTGGGACGACGGCAACAACGTGGTCTGCCTGGAGCCAGGCGTGGTGATCGGCTACGACCGCAACACCTACACCAACACCCTGTTGCGCAAGGCCGGCGTCGAGGTCATCACCATCAGCGCCAGCGAACTGGGGCGCGGCCGTGGCGGCGGCCACTGCATGACCTGCCCGATCATCCGCGACCCTATCGATTACTGATCACCAAGCCACCCCTCTCCCCCCGGGAGAGGGGCCGGGGGTGAGGGGCATCCCTCGCACAGCATTCTCAACGGAGAACGAATCATGGCTTTCAACATGCACAACCGTAACCTGCTCAGCCTGATGCACCACAGCACCCGCGAGCTGCGTTACCTGCTCGACCTGTCGCGCGATCTCAAGCGCGCCAAGTACACCGGCACCGAGCAGCAGCACCTGACCCGCAAGAACATCGCGCTGATCTTCGAGAAGACCTCGACCCGCACCCGCTGCGCCTTCGAGGTGGCGGCCTACGACCAGGGCGCCAACGTCACCTACATCGACCCCAATTCGTCGCAGATCGGCCACAAGGAATCGATGAAGGACACCGCCCGCGTGCTCGGGCGCATGTACGACGCCATCGAGTATCGCGGCTTCAAGCAGGAGATCGTCGAGGAGCTGGCCAGCTATGCCGGCGTGCCGGTGTTCAACGGCCTGACCGATGAGTACCACCCGACGCAGATGCTCGCCGACGTGCTGACCATGCGCGAGCACAGCGACAAGCCGCTGCACGACATTGCCTACGCCTACCTCGGTGATGCGCGCAACAACATGGGCAATTCGCTGCTGCTGATTGGCGCCAAGCTCGGCATGGACGTGCGCATCGCCGCGCCCAAGGCGCTGTGGCCGAGCGAGGAACACGTCGCCGCCTGCAAGCAGTTCGCCAGTGAAAGTGGCGCACGCATCCTGCTTACCGAAGACCCGAAGGAAGCGGTCAAGGGCGTCGACTTCGTCCATACCGACGTCTGGGTGTCCATGGGCGAGCCGGTGGAAGCCTGGGGCGAACGCATCCAGGAGTTGCTGCCCTATCAGGTCAACGCCGAAATCATGAAGGCCGCCGGCAACCCACGGGTGAAATTCATGCACTGCCTGCCGGCCTTCCACAACAGCGAGACCAAGGTCGGCAAGCAGATCGCCGAGCAGTATCCGCACCTGAAGAACGGCATCGAGGTCACCGAAGACGTCTTCGAGTCGCCCTGGAACATCGCCTTCGAGCAGGCGGAAAACCGCATGCACACCATCAAGGCGATTCTGGTCGCCACTCTGGCTGACATCTAACGCTGCACGCTTGCCTCCCCTCTTCCGCTTGCGGGAGAGGGGCCAGGGGAGAGGGGCTGGCCGGTAACGCCGTCATGTAGCCCGGATGCAATCCGGGAACGACCTGTTCCACTGCCCCGGATTGCATCCGGGCTACGAACACGAACAAGGAGAACACCATGCGACTCGTCATCGCCCTGGGCGGCAACGCCCTGCTTCGCCGCGGCGAAGCCATGACCGCGGAAAACCAGCGTGACAACGTGCGTATCGCCTGCCAGCAGATCGCCAAGGTGGCAGACGGCGTCGAGCTGGTGATCGCCCACGGCAACGGCCCGCAGGTCGGCCTGCTGGCCCTGCAGGGCAACGCCTATGACGCGGCCAACCCCTACCCGCTGGACGTGCTCGGCGCCGAGACCGAAGGCATGATCGGCTACATGATCGAACAGGAACTAGGCAACCTGCTGCCCTTCGAAGTGCCCTTCGCCACCCTGCTCACGCAGGTGGAAGTGGACAGCGCCGACCCGGCATTCAAGAAACCAACCAAGCCCATCGGCCCGGTCTATACGAAGGAAGAAGCCGAACGCCTGGCCGCCGAGAAAGGCTGGAGCATCGCCCCGGACGGCGACAAGTTCCGCCGCGTGGTGGCCAGCCCCAGGCCGCAGCGCATCTTCGAGATTCGCCCGATCAAGTGGCTGCTGGAAAAAGGCAGCGTGGTGATCTGCGCCGGCGGCGGCGGTATCCCGACCATGTACGACGGCAACCAGTTGCGTGGCGTCGAAGCGGTGATCGACAAGGACCTGTGCTCGGCACTGCTGGCCGAACAGCTCAATGCCGACCTGCTGGTGATCGCCACCGATGTCGACGCGGCCTATATCGACTGGGGCAAACCCACGCAGCAATCCATCGCCGAAGCGCATCCCGACGAGATCGAGAAACTCGGCTTCGCCGCCGGCTCCATGGGCCCGAAAGTGCAGGCCGCCTGCGAGTTCGCGCGTAACACCGGCAGCACTGCGGTAATCGGCTCGCTGGAAAATATCGAAGCCATCGTCCAGGGTCGCTCGGGCACGCGCATCAGCCTGGACTACAACAGCATCGCCTATCGCTGAGGGAGGTCTCGATCATGTTCACCCCCGGTCACCTGCACCGCGACAACAACGACCGCCCCGAGCACATGCGCCTGCTGCCGCCGTTTTCGGTGGACTTCTACTACGAGGTGCGCAAGGACCCGCAGCATGGGCCAATGCTGCACATGCGCCTGGTCGGCGACGTGGACGGCCGGCACTTCGACGAAGAGTTCGAACTGCACCGCGACGTCGCCTTCAACTTCGCCAGCGTGGCGACCCGCATCGCAGCCCGCCATGGCCTGCACCCCAACGCCAGCCCGGTGATGCGCGGCCACGACGAGTACGACAAGGTGTTCGCCGACATCCGCAGCAAACTCAACGTCCAGCCGGGCGAACCGGTGAACCTCGACCACGTACTCTGACGCCGAGTACGCAGCGCCGTAGCCCGGATGAAATCCGGGCGACACTCGTAGGGTGCGCCGCGCGCACCGATGCGATCGTTCAATCGACGCAACACCCGACAGGCACGGCCTGGACTACCCGCGACACCCTCCCCCCGCTCTCAGGCCTGCATCGTCCAGCCATGCACCCCCATCGCTGCCTGGCGCCCTGCCTCGGAACGGGTCGGGTGCGGGTGGCAGGTCAGCGCGATGTCCTCGGCCGAGGCGCAGAACTCCATGGCCACGCAATACTCGCCAATCAATTCGCCCACGCTCGGGCCGATCATGTGCACGCCGAGAATCTGGTCGGTGCTGGCATCGGCGAGGATCTTCACGAAACCTTCGGTCTCGTGGTTGATCTTCGCCCGACTATTGGCGGTGAAGGGAAACTTGCCCACCTTGTAGGCGCGCCCCTCGGCCTTCAGTTCCTCCTCGCCCTTGCCGACGCTGGCCACTTCCGGGCGGGTGTAGATCACCCCGGGGATCACCCCGTAGTTGACCTCGGCGGCATGCCCGGCGATACGCTCGATACAGGCCACTGCCTCGTCTTCGGCCTTGTGCGCCAGCATCGGCCCGGAGGTGACATCACCGATCACCCACACGCCCGGTACGCCGCTCTGGTGTTTTTCATTGCCGAGCATGCCGCGCTTGTCGGTGTGCAGGCCGACGCTCTCCAGCCCGAGACCTTTGGTGTAAGGGCGTCGACCGATGGCCACGAGTACGTAATCGGCTTCCAGGGTCTCGCTCGCGCCGCCTGCTGCCGGCTCCAGCGTCAGGGTCACGCCGGGCTTGCCCGTCTTGGCACCGGTGACCTTGGTGCCGAGCTTGAAGCTCATGCCTTGCTTGCTCAGGGTGCGCTGCAGGGTCTTGGCCGTCTCGCCATCGAGGCCGGGGCAGATGCGCTCGAGGTATTCCACCACCGTGACCTGGCTGCCCAGGCGGCGCCACACCGAGCCCAGCTCCAGACCGATCACCCCGGCACCGATCACCACCAGGTGCCTGGGCACCTCGGGCAGCGACAGCGCGCCGGTGGAGTCGAGGATGCGCAGGTTGTCGATCTCCACACCCGGCAAAGGTGTTGGCTCCGAGCCGGTGGCGATGACGATGTTCTTCGTCTCCAGCAGGCGCTCACCGCCTTCGCTCAGCTTGACCTGCACTCGCCCTGGGCCATCGATACGCCCCCAGCCCTTGACCCACTCCACCTTGTTCTTGCGAAACAGAAACTCCACGCCCTTGGTCAGCGCTTCGACGCTATCGGCCTTCTGCTTCATCATCTGCACCAGGTTGAGCGTCGGCGTGACCTCCACCCCCAGGGCGCTCAACTCACCACCGGCGGCAGCCTCGTAGAGCTCGGATGCATGCAGCAAGGCCTTGGACGGCATGCAGCCGACGTTCAGGCAGGTGCCACCGAGCGTTTCGCGCCCCTCCACGCAGGCCACCTTCAGACCCAGTTGCCCGGCGCGAATCGCCGCGTTGTAGCCGCCGGGGCCGGCGCCGATGATGACCACGTCATAGCTGCTCATAGCTTTGTCCTCGAATCAGGGAAGTTTGCCAGCCACCGCAGCCGTGACGGCCGGGCGCACGCGCAAGAGGTGGAAGAACAGAAACGCCAACATGGCGAACAGCGCATTCAAGGCAACCATAGGCCAGGCCGAACCATCCTGCAGGGCGCCGAGCAGCAGGCCAGCCAAGGTGGCGCCGGCCATCTGCGAAAAGCCCATCAGCCCCGCAGCCAACCCGGCACGCTGCGGATTGGGAATCACCGCGCCGGCCACCGCTGCCGGCAGCAGCATGCCACCGCCCAGCGTCACCAATACCTGCGGCAGCGACAGCCCCAACAGCGACAGACCGAACAGCAGATAGATCGCCAGGGTCAGCAACGACCCAAGCAGCACCAGCACGACGCCGATGCCCACCACCTTCTGCGGCCCCAGGCGCTGCACGTTGCGCAGGGTGAACAGCGCGCCGCCGAGCAGGCCGGAAACGATCAGGGCGAAGGTCAGCCCGTATTGCGCGGCGCTCAGCCCCAGCAGGCCGATGTACACCGACGAGGAACCCGCCACCACCACGAACATCGCACCATAGGTGCAGGCGATGGTCAGCGCCAAGGCGCGGCAACTGGGCCACACCTGCAGGTAACTGGCCCACAGGCCTTTGAGCCGACCAGCCAGGGGATCGCGCTGCAGATGGCTCTCACGATAACGGCTAAGCACCGCCAGCAAGGCCAGGCTACCAAGCACCACGGTCGCCAGCAGCGGCGCGCGCCAGCCGCCGTACTGGGTCAGCAGGCCGCCGACCACCGGCGACAGGACGATGGCCGCGAACATGCCCAGCACGGTCAGCGCCAGGGCCGGCCCCGCCTGTTCCTGCCACACGTCACGGACGATGGCGCGCGCCAGCACCAGCGCCGCACAGGCGCCCAGGCCCTGCAGCACACGCATGCCGATCAGCACCTCGATGTTCGGCGCCAGCAGCATGCCCAGGGTCGCCAGCAGATAAAGACTCAGCCCGGCGAGCAATACCGGGCGGCGCCCCAACCGATCCGACAGCGGCCCGAGCAGCAACTGGCCAAGGCCAAAGGCACCGACGAACAGCGACAGCGCCAACAGACTGCTCCCGGGTTCGGCCTGCAGACCACGCTCCAGCTCACCAAGGGCGGGAATCAGCAACTGCGTGGAGGTTTCCCCCAGTGCGGTGAGCAGCATCAGGATGATCAACAGAACACGGGAAGGCTGCATGACGGGGCTCCAATGGACAGCGACTGGCGGCTATTTATATTTCGAACATAATATGAAACATTGAATGTCGTCCATCATATTTATCTGGAGCCCGCATGACCGCCTTGTCCCGAGACGCCCGCCTCGCCACCTGGATCGCCGAGGAACAGGCCATTCGCAACCAGCTCGCCGCTCCCGGCACCCTCAGCCTGGCGGAAGTAGCCGCCATGACGCCGATGGATTTCTTCGACGGCATCGGCCGTGGCGACCTGCCCTCGCCACCGATCAACGCGGTGCTCGACTTCACCCCGGTGCAATGGGCCAGCGGCCTGTTCGTCTTTCAGGGCACGCCCGATCAGCGCCACTACAACCCGCTGGGCAGCGTGCACGGCGGCTACATCGCCACCCTGCTCGACTCCTGCATGGGCTGCGCCGTGCATACCCTGCTCAAGACGGGCCAGGGCTACACCACTGCGGACCTGCGAGTGAGCTACATCCGCGCGCTGCGCAGCGAAGTCGGTCCGGTACGCGCCGAAGGCCGCATCATCCACGTCGGCCGCTCCACCGCGCTGGCCGAAGGCCGCCTGTACGACGTCGACGAACGCCTCTACGCCGTCGCCTCCACCACCTGCCTGATTCTCGACATGAACGCGCCGCGCCAGAACAGCGACGCAAGTGTAAGATGACAGCCAGCATCTGATAGACGAGAAAGCCCATGCGCTATTCGGAAGACCACAAGGCCAAGACCCACCAACGCATCATCGAGGAGGCGGCCCTGCGCTTTCGCCGCGATGGTGTCGGCGCCACCGGCCTGCAGCCGCTGATGAAGGCACTGGGCCTGACCCATGGCGGTTTCTATGCCCACTTCAAGTCCAAGGACGATCTGGTGGAAAACGCCCTGCGCCATGCGGTGGATGAACTGTCCCGCAGCACCGAGGCGCTGGCCAAGGATGCCGAGGCGCCGCTGCCACGCTTTATCGCCAGCTACCTGTCCAGCGCGCATCGCGCCAACCCCGGCAGTGGCTGCCCACTGCCAACCATGTCCGCCGAGTTGGGCCAGCGTGGCGAGGCCAGCGAAACCACCGACGCCCTGGTGCGCGACCGTCTGGACCTGATCGAGAACAACCTCGATGGTGATGATGCCGCCGAGCAGAGCGTGCTGTTGCTCTCGACCATGGTCGGCGCCCTGCTGCTATCGCGTAGCGTCAAGGACCCGGAGCTGTCGGACCGCCTGCTGAAGACGACCCGTCGCCTGTTGATCGAACAGGTGCAGGGGCAATAGCAGACAGGCAAGCGTTGCGCATGGCGCACCCTACGCTCCGTGACATACCGTATGGGTGCGCGACATACCCGTAGGGTGCGCCGCGCGCACCAGCTTTCCACATGAGCGCAGGCGGGTTTCGTGGCAAGTCGCAGACCAGCGTCACCCCGGTGCGCATGGCGCACCCTACGCTCCGTGACATACCGGCAGGGCGCACCCTACCGTCCGCTCGAACCCCCTGGTATCACTTGTAGCGCGCAGCCGCCTGGTCGCGCGACAGGTTCGGCCCCAGCACGGCGCGGGCGTCGACGAAGGCGTCCCAGTCGGCTGCATCCGGCAGCGAGGGTATGGTCACCAGTTCGCCCTGATCGAAGCCGGCCAACGCCGCATCGACCATCTCGCCCACTTCCATGATCATCGACGGCGGCAACGCGGAGGCATCGGTGCCGCTGCGCTCCCAGATTTCGGTGCGCGTCACGCCCGGCATCACCGCCTGCAACTGCACCCCCGAACCACGCAACTCACCTGCCAGGGTCTGGGTCAGGCTCAGCACATAGGCCTTGGTCGCGCTGTACACCGCATTGAACATCTCCGGCGCCAGCGCCACCACCGAACCAAGATTGATGATGCCGCCACGCCCCGCCGCGGAGAAATTGGCCGCAGCCGCTGCGGCCAAACGCGTCAGCGCCACGACGTTGAGCTGGATCATGGTCTCGGCCTGGTCCAGGTCGGCGGCAGCCAGCGGACCGTTCATGGCGACACCGGCGTTGTTGATCAGCAACGCGATGCTCGAGTCCTCGCGCAAACGCTTTTCCACCTTGAGCACATCGGCCTTGCTGGTGAGATCCGCCGGCATCACCTCGATTGCAACGCCGTACTCGGCGCCCAGGCGCTTGGCCAGCGCATCGAGGCGCTGGGCATCGCGCGCCACCAGCAGCAAGTCATGACCACGTCGGGCCAGGCGTTCGGCATAGGTGGCGCCGATGCCGGACGAGGCACCAGTGACCAGAGCGGTTCCGAGGGTGGATTGGGCATTCATGGCAGGTCTCCTGGGTGGCGTGATGAGTGAGAGGAGATCCTCTCACCAATTAGATTACGGTCATAATTTAAATATTAAATTACGATCATAATCAAACTAATCAAGCACAGCTGTGAGAAAGCATCGCCGCAACCGCCAAACGGTTGCGCACCAAGTTATGGCCGTTTTTGTCCTTGTGGTCAGAAAAGGGTGCAACACAGGCGCCTGAGTGAGCCTGAAAAATCCGCGCATCCAATTGATTTGCAACGGATATGAGCAATAAAGAGAATTGGCGCCGTTTTTGCTCTAGCAGCACCAGCCTGACCAGGCGGACAGGTTTAAAAACGCCGGAGGTGTTTTGAACCTCGGTCTGCGACGGCCCGAAGGCTGTCCGCCTTGGATGGCAGGCCACAAAAAATCGCCGGGAGCGATTGTTGACGTCGGCTACGCCGACGGCCCGCCAGGGATAGCAAGCCACAAAAACCATAACGACACGTCTTAACCACCAGGAGCTTCCATGAATCGCACTCTCTCTTCGCTGGCGTTCGTCAGCGCTCTGCTGGCAGGCGGCCAGGCCATCGCCGATGACCTGCTGCAGTGGCAGAACAACAGCCTGACCTACCTCTACGGCCAGGACTTCAAGATCGACCCGGAGATTCAGCAGACCGTCACCTTCGAGCACGCCAGCGGCTGGAGCTTTGGGGACCTGTTCCTGTTCGTCGACGTGATCAAGTACAACACCGACGCCACCAACGGCGCCGGTGACGGCCATACCTTCTACGGCGAACTCAGCCCGCGCTTCTCGCTGGGCAAGCTCACCGGTGCCGACCTCTCCTTCGGCCCGATCAAGGACGTGCTGATCGCCACCACCTATGAGTTCGGTGAAGACGACGTCGACTCCTACCTGATCGGCCCGGCGATCGACCTCGACATCCCCGGTTTCGACTACTTCCAGCTCAACACCTACCTGCGCACCACCGACGGCAGCCGCGCCGGCAGCAACGTCTGGCAGATCACCCCGGTGTGGAGCTACACCATCCCGGTGGGCGAATCGGACATTCTCATCGATGGTTTCATGGACTGGGTGGTGGACAACGACAGCAATCGCCGCGGCGACTACCACGCCAACCTGCACTTCAACCCGCAGATCAAGTACGACCTGGGCAAGGCGCTGAAGTGGGGCGAGAAGCAGCTGTACGTGGGCATCGAGTACGACTACTGGAAGAACAAGTACGGCATCAAGGACGGCGGTTTCGTCAGCGAGAACTTCGTCGGCTCGACCGACCAGAACACCGCCAGCCTGTTGCTCAAGGCGCACTTCTGAAACACGCCATCAAGCGTCACTGGCCAAGGTCGCAGCAACTTGCGACCTTCTGCCAATGCCCTTGACCGGCCTGACGTGTTTAGCTGCCCGGCATCACCAGACCTTCACCCAAGGATGGACGATGCCTGCGCGTATCCTGCTGCTCACCTGCCTCGCCATGCTGGCCTTCGCCGGCAACTCGCTGCTGTGCCGCCTGGCGCTGCGTGAAACCGACATCGACGCGGCCAGCTTCACCGCTATCCGCCTGCTCTCCGGCGCACTGACGCTGTGGCTGCTGCTCAAACTGAGACAGGCCGGGCACCCCATCGCCGGCAACTGGCCTGGCGCGCTGGCGCTGTTCACCTATGCGGCGGCCTTCTCCTTTGCCTACCTGCAACTGGATACCGGCGTCGGTGCCCTGCTGCTGTTCGGCGCCGTGCAGTTGAGCATGCTGCTGTGGGGCTTGCTACGTGGTGAGCGTCTGGGGCTGGGCGCCAGTCTCGGTACGGCGCTGGCGACGGCCGGCCTGCTGGCGCTGCTGCTACCCGGCGCAAGTGCGCCCCCGTTGTTGGCTGCACTGCTGATGCTGCTGGCCGGCATCGCCTGGGGGGCGTATTCGCTGCTCGGTCGCGGTCTGGGTGATCCGCTGGCCGTGACCACCGGTAACTTCCTGCGTGCGGCACCGCTTGCCGTTCTGTTGGCGTTGGCACTGCTGCCGCAACTGAACTGGGACGGGCCTGGCCTGTTCTACGCGGTGTTGTCCGGCGCCCTGACCTCCGGCGTCGGCTACGCCATCTGGTACAGCGCCCTGCCCGGCCTGCGCGCCAGTCAAGCCGCCACCGTGCAACTGAGCGTGCCGATTCTCGCCGCGCTCGGCGGCAGCCTGCTGCTGGACGAGGCGCTGTCACTGCGCCTGATGCTGAGTGCCCTGGCCGTGCTCGGCGGTATCGCGCTGGTACTGGGCAGCCGGCAACGCGCCGGGAGCTAACGGCGCGCGCAGTGGTCTTCTATCCTGAACCCATAACGTCCAGGGAAGATCACCATGTACCCTCTGCTTCGTCTTTGCCTCGTTGCCCTGCTTGCAGCAGGCCTGAGCGCCTGCGCCAGCCTGGGCAATCGTGACCCGCTGCGGGTCGATCTGGTCGGCCTCGAACCCCTGCCCGGTCAGGGCCTGGAGGTCCGTTTCGCGGTCAAACTGCGGGTGCAGAACCCCAATGACAGCGCGGTGACTTTCAACGGCATGGCACTGGATCTGGACGTGAACGGCCAGCCGCTGGCCAGTGGTGTCAGCGACCAGAGCGGCAGCGTGCCGCGTTTCGGCGAGACGGTATTGAGCGTGCCGGTGAGCATTTCAGCGTTTTCGGTGATGCGTCAGGCCTGGGGCGTGGCCGGTTATCAACCTGGCCAGGAGGTGCCCTACATGCTGCGTGGCAAACTCGCAGACGGCCTGTTCGGCACCCGTCGCTTCAGCGACAGCGGCACCCTGAACTGGCCGCAACCGCCAAGCCCCTACTGAAGCAGGAGCCGACGGCTGCAGGGCGATCAGGCAGCCTGACGGCTGTTGCGCGCAGCCACTCGGCGGTGACAGGCATCACCGAAGGCCTGGAAGATCTTCACCGAATCCGGGTTCTTCGCCGCCTGCCATTCCGGGTGCCACTGCACCGCGAACAGGAAAGGCGACAGGCTCGGCGCGTGGATCGCCTCGATCAGGCCATCCTCGGCGGTAGCCAGCACTTCCAGTCCCTTGCCCAGGTTGCGAATGGCCTGGCCGTGCAGGGAGTTGACCTGAATCTCGTCCTTGCCCATCAGCTCGGCGAACCAGCTGCCAGCGACCGGACGGACGCTATGGCTGGCGGCGTACTGCACCTCGACCGGGTCGTCGGGATTTTCGCGATGGTCGTTGAAGCCAGGCTCGGCGTAGACCTTCTGGTAGATGTCGCCGCCCAGCGCCACGTTGATTTCCTGCATGCCACGGCAGATGCCGAAGATCGGCAGACCGCGAGCGATGGCAGCACGAACCAGCGGCAGATCGAACAGGTCGCGGTCGCGGTCCTGGCCCTTGTTCGGCGTTTCGTTCTCCTGGCCATAGAGCGCCGGGTCGATGTTGCTGCCGGCACCGGTCAGGTAAACACCGTCGGCCATGTCCAGATACTGCTCGAGATCCTCGATGCCGCAGCAGGTGGGCACCAGCACCGGCACGCAACCGGAGAACTCGACCAGAGGCTGAATGTATTTGTGAGTCATTACTTGATAGTCGTGGCCCTTGCGCTCTTGAGCGCCCATGGACATCAACACGACGGGCTTGCGGAGACTGTTCTTGCTGGGAGTGCTGCGGATCTTGTTGTCGGACATACGTCACCTTGGGACAGGCCGGGCCTATCGTTGCTGTGCAAGCCGATGCCAAGCAGAAGGCTCTGCTGTGTCACCCATGGCCTGTTTGGCTAACCCCGTGCACCCAAGCTCCTCCTGAGCCAGAGTGTCGCCTTCCGACGGCGGCTCGAACCGGGTCAACTCCATCCGGAGAGGGGGCTGCAGCGACGCTGCCCGTTACCCGGTTCGGCAACGGAATCTGCAGCCAGTCTGCCCGAGCCGTAAAATATGTCAAACAAATCTGCTCGAAACTTTCCAGCAAGCCATTTATCGCACATCGACGAAATGCCCTTTGAAAGGCGTCTGCAGGCAATTCTGGCAAACAACCGCCTGGCAATAAGTCCAATATTTAAAACACCCGCCTCTCAGGACGCCACGCCCTAGAGCGGCGCCCGTGAACAAAACCCTATATAATCTGCGGTTTCTCACCTGCACCGAGGACACCCCTTGACCGCTCTGCCGCCCTGCCCCAAATGCAACTCCGAATACACCTACGAAGACGGCGACCAACTGGTCTGCCCCGAGTGCGCCCATGAGTGGAAAGCCGGCGAGAGTGCCGACGGCGGCGATGACGCGCGGGTGATCAAGGATTCGGTCGGCAACCTGCTGCAGGACGGCGACACCATCACCGTGATCAAGGACCTCAAGGTCAAGGGCTCGTCGCTGGTGGTCAAGGTCGGCACCAAGGTGAAGAACATTCGCCTGGTGGACGGCGATCACGACATCGACTGCAAGATCGATGGCATCGGCGCGATGAAGCTCAAGTCCGAGTTCGTGCGCAAGGTCTGATTCGACAGCGCATTTCGCGCGTTCCTCATGAAACTTGGCTAGCCTCAACTTAGGCCGGTCATGAGGAACGCCACCATGCGCTACCTGCTGCTCGCTCTTCTGGCTCTGACCCATTCGCTGGCAGCACAGCCCTGGCGAGTGGTGGGCGATGAACAGTTCGCCCCCTACAGCTTCGTCACCGCCGAGGACGATACCCCGCGAGGGCTCGACGTCGAGCTGGTCGACGCGGTCCTGCACGAAGCGCAGGTGCCCTATGAAATTCGTCTTTACCCGTGGGAACGCGTCAAGCGCATGCTCGACCGCGGGGAAGTACAGATGGCCTTCCAGTTCGCCGGCACGCCGCAACGTCAGCAGCAGTACGAGCTGGTAGGCCCGCTGCGCAGTGGTTCGACCGTGTTCATGACCACCGCCAAGACCGCGATCAGCGACTGGAAGACGCTGGATGACCTGTCGCCCTATGTGATCGGCCAGGTTCGCGGCTATGCCTACGAAGAGCGCTTCGACCGCGCCGATCTGGCCCGTGACACCAGCGCGCAGAACCCACGGCAGCTGGTGTCGATGCTGCTGGCCGGACGCATCGACATCATCGTCGGCGACCATACCCAGCTGCTCTATTTCATCCGTGAGCAGCGCGCCCTGGAGCAAGTGCGCGTGCTACCGCGTGCGCTGATCCAGATGCCGCGCTTCGTCGCCTTCGCCAAAGGCGATATCGAGCGCGCCCGGCAGTTTTCCGAGGCACTGGTGCGCCTGCGCAAGGCCGGCAAACTGGACGAAATTCAGCAACGCTGGAATCAGTGACGCGCTACTGCACCGGCAGGAAATTCAGCAGGAACAGGCTCTGCGCGTAGTTGGCCCCCATGCGCCGGTAGCGTTCTTCCAGCACATGGGTAAGCAGATCGAGACGCGCCACCATCTTGCCGAACTCCACCGCGTAGCTGAGGTTGTTGCCCTGTTCGGAGAACTCGTTGGATAGCAGCAGCAGCCGGCCCGTGGCATCACGGCGCTGCGAGAGCATCCAGCCGGCCTTCTCCAGATTGCGTGCGGCGTTGTGGATGAATTGCGCATTGAAGCTGTCGGTCAGGTAGAACTCGGTACGGCCACCGTGAGCCGTCACCAGCATGCTGCCGATGGCATAGGTGAAGGCCGCCACGCGGTCGCCCTGGAACCCCGGGCTCAGCGAGTAATCCAGCGCCGCGACATCACGCCGACCGCCCAACGTCGGCCAGTCCTGATTGTGTTCGATGGCGTACTGGATGGCGCGCTCGGCAGCGGCGGCGTCAGGCAGGGAGTTCTTGCGCCACTCGCGCGGGTTGCGTTGATACAGCTTGTTCATCAGCCGATACAGGCTGTTCAGGTTGTTGCGCATGGCCAGGGTTGCCATGCGATCGACGTCGGTCTGCAGCACCTCGGCAGGCTTTATCGGGCTACGCGTGTGAACGATGGCGTCGTTATCCAGACGGCCGCTGCAGCCGCCCAACAGCAACAGCGCGGCCAGCACCGGCAGCACTGACCGTTGCCAACATATTGAGCTGTCGAATGGCCTGCCCTGTGCGGCAGACGCTGGCCTCGCTCCCATGCAGAGGTTCCCTGGCTGGCACGCGCCCCAGTGGCGCGCGCAACACTCAGAACCTCAGTAAAGCGCAAAAATTCCATACTGCCTGTGCCCTGGCGCATAAACCGTGCCCAACAATGCGTGGCACGGCAGAAAAATGCGCCCGCTCGGGCGAATGTCGGTCAAGCATCAACGCAGCGCATTTGCAGGAGCGGCGCCCCGCCGCGAATCAGGGCCGCGCGCCATTGAAAACTGCGCCCCGGGGCGGCGCTCCTACGCAAGGCAGCTTTGTCGGCATTACCCATTCAGGCGGGATTGGCGGCCCATTGCTCCAGGCGCGTCACGCTCTCGCGATAGGGCTTGAGGCTCTTGGCCAGCAGGGTGATCGACATCAACACCGCCAGGGTGGTGACGATCAGCAGCGAGTAGCGCAGCGCGCTGTCATCGGCGAAGACGAAATCGGTCACCAGCGCCACGGCGGTCGGACCAACACCCAGGCCGATCAGGGTGATGACGAACAGATAGATGGCCGACGCCTGACCGCGCATCGAGTTGGGCATGATCTCCTGGATCGCTGCGGGCGCCACGCCGAACGGCATGCTCAGGCAGAACACCGCAGGCGCCAGCAGCAGGCTGGCCAAGAAGGCGCTATCCATCAGCGGGAACAGCACCACCATCGGCAGGGCGCCCAGTGCGGCGTAGAGGCCGACACGCATGTTGGCGTCGCTGCGCCCGCGCTTGGCCATCCAGTCTGCCAGGCGCCCGCCGAAGACGATGCCCAGGCAACCAAACACCGCGACGATGCTGCCGTAGACGATGCCGACCTGGCCGGCGTCCCAGCCATACGTACGGATGTAGAAAGTCGGTATCCAGGCTGCACTGCCGTAACCGGCAAAAGCCAGCCCGGCGAAACCGAAGTTGTGCAGCAGCACGGTGCGGCGATTGGCGCGAATGTAGCGCCCCACTTCGCTCAGCGGCACCGCCACACCCGCACCGACACCGCGCCGGACAGGTTCCTTGATGGCCAGCATCAACAGGGTGAAAAACACCCCCGCCACACCGAGAATCAGGAAAATCAACTGCCAGGGACGCACTTCGCCCAGCACCGGCAGGGTCACATCGCCCTGTGCCGAGGCGAACTGAATGACCAGGCCGCCAACCAGAAAGGCCAGGCCTGAGCCGAGGTAGACGCCCATGGAATAGACGCTGATGGCCGTGGCACGGCGCTCTGCAGGAAAGCTGTCGGCAATCAGCGAATAAGCAGCCGGCGACAACGCCGCTTCACCCACGCCCACGCCGATGCGGCACAACAGGAACTGCCAGTACAGCTTGGCCATGCCGCAGGCGGCGGTCGCGGCGCTCCAGAACAGAATGCCGACGGCGATCAGCCCGCGCCGGCTGCGGGTATCGGCCACACGCCCCAGGGGAATGCCGCACACGGTGTAGAACAGGGCGAACGAGAGGCCCATCAGCAGGCTCATCTGCGTATCGTTGATCGCCAGATCGCGACGGATGGGCTCGACCAGCAGATTGAGAATCTGCCGATCGACGAAGGACAGGACGTACGCCACCATCAGGATGGCAACAGTAGCCCAGGCTCGGGCACTGGAGGGATAGCCGTTATTGTTGTTATGCACGGACGCTCTCCTCGGCACCGCAGAACGCGACGCGCGACGGTTGAAAGAAGCGTCAGCTTAGGACGATATAAACGGTGGTGAGTATCGCTCGAAGGTGTTATCAGGCCGGCGAATGCTTCATACCCGCCAGGGCGAATGCTTCGCCCCGGCGGTCATCGGTCACTCAGATCATCAGCGGCGCTCGCTCGCACAGCACCTTCAGCGCCGCCGCCCAGTCCGGATGATCATTCAGGCAGGGCACCAGTTGCAGGCTCTCGCCACCGGCCTCGACGAACTGCTCGCGGCCACGGTCACCGATCTCCTCCAGGGTCTCGATGCAGTCGGCAACGAAGGCCGGACACATCACCAGCAGCTTCTTCACGCCCTGCGCCGCCAGCTCGTCGAGACGAGCCTCGGTGTAGGGCTCGATCCATTTGGCGCGGCCCAGGCGCGACTGGAAGCTCACCGACCATTGCTCGGGGCGCAGGCCCATGCGCTCGGCGAACAACTCGGCACTGCGCAGGCATTGCGCGCGGTAACAGTTGGCGAGCACCTCGGGCGCAGCGCTGCGGCAGCAATCGTCGCCTTTCAGGCAATGACCGCTGGGGTCGAGCTTGTGCAGGTGGCGCTCCGGCAGGCCGTGAAAGCTCAGCAGCAGGTGATCGAAATCCTGTTCCAGATAGGGTTTGGCACTGGCCACCAGGGCGTCGAGGTATTCCGGCTGATCGTAGAACGGCGGCAGCGTGGACAGGCGCATGTCCAGACCGCGCTCGCGCACTACCCGCCTGACCTCTTCGATCACCGTGGTGGTGGTGCTGTCGGCGAACTGCGGATACAGCGGCGCCAGGGTTACCTCACGAATGCCCTGCGCGGCCAGACGCTGCAGGGTCGACTCGATGGACGGCTCACCGTAACGCATGGCCAACTCCACCGGACCCCGGGTCCACTGCGCCTTCATCGCTTGCTGCAGACGACGGCTGATCACCACCAGAGGCGAACCTTCGTCCCACCAGATCGAGGCGTAGGCGTGCGCCGATGCGGCAGGGCGTTTGATCAGGATCAGCGACACCAGCAAACGACGCAGCGGCCACGGCAGGTCGATCACGTAGGGGTCCATCAGGAACTGATTGAGGTAACGGCGGACATCGGCTACTTCGGTGGACGCGGGCGAACCCAGGTTAACCAGCAACAATGCGTGATCGGTCATGCGAAATCCTAGTCATTGATGGCCCAGCAAATCCGCCAGGGCCACATCCAGATGGGTAAAACGAAAACTGAAACCCGCCTCCAGCAGCCGCGTCGGCACGGCACGCTGGCCGCCGAGCAGCAACTCGGACATCTCGCCGAGCGCAGCGCGCAGGACGAAGGCCGGCGCCGGGAAAATGGTCGGGCGGCTCAGCGCCTGGCCCAGCGCCTTGCTGAACTCGGCATTGCGCACGGGTAATGGCGCGCAGGCATTATAGGGACCGCGAGCGTCGCCCTGCTGCAAGAGAAAATCGATCAGGCCGATTTGGTCGGCGATATGAATCCACGGCATCCACTGCCGACCATCGCCGATGCGGCCGCCGAGGCCGAGCTTGAACGGCAGCAGCAGGCGTTTGAGCATGCCACCCTCAGGGCTCAGCACCAGGCCGGTGCGCAGTAGCACCACGCGAACCCCCAGATCCTCGGCGCGTTGTGCAGTTTCTTCCCAGGCCCCGCACAGCTGCGCGGCAAAATCATCGGTGACCTGCGGCGTATCTTCACTCAGCTCACGTTCACCGCCGTTGCCGTACCAGCCCACTGCCGAGCCCGACAGCAGCACGGCGGGACGCTGCTGGCGCCGTTGCAGCCAGGTCAGCAACTGCTCGGTCAGACCGATACGGCTCGCCCACAGCAGCGCCTTGCGCTTGCTGCTCCACGGGCGGTCAGCAATGGGTGCGCCGGCCAGGTTGATCACCGCATCCAGCGGTTCTTCGCCCAGTTCCTCGAGCCGGGCGATGCCGCGTACATCGGCCCCACAGAGAGGGGCGACCTTGCTCGGCTCACGACTCCATACCGTCAGGCGGTGGCCCTGCTCGGCCCAGTGTGCACAGAGCGCGCGTCCGATCAGACCGGTACCGCCGGTCAGCAGGATATGCATGGCATCGTCCTCGCATGGCAATGGAAGAAACTTCACCTTTAGTCTGGTTCATGACGCGCATACGTGCCGCGTTTGTCCTAAACCTAAAGCAAGGGAGCGCCGCTTTCGGCGACATCTGTACATGAAAACACTCTTGTATAGCTTTTGTCCAAGCCTTAGCCTGTAAAGCATTCAGCGCTGACGAGGTAACCATGAACGCACCCATCGCCATCATTGGCACCGGCATCGCAGGGCTCTCCGCCGCCCAGGCGTTGCACGCGGCCGGCCAGAACATCGAACTGTTCGACAAGAGCCGTGGCAGTGGCGGGCGCATGGCAAGCAAGCGCAGCGACGCCGGCAGCCTGGATCTTGGCGCGCAGTATTTCACCGCGCGTGACCGCCGCTTCGTCGAGGTGGTGCAGCAATGGCAGGCCCGTGGCTGGGTCGCGGAATGGCAGCCAAGCCTGTACAACGCTCAGGACGGCCAGCTCAGTGCCTCGCCGGATGAACAACTGCGCTGGGTCGGCTGCCCGCGCATGAGCGCGATCACCCGCGCCATGCTCGGCGCACTGCCGGTCAAGTTCAGCTGCCGCATTACCGAAGTATTCCGTGGCGACCGCTACTGGAGCCTGCAGGATGCCGAAGGCAACAGCCACGGCCCTTACAGCCACGTGATCGTTGCCACCCCTGCCCCGCAAGCCAGCGCGCTGCTGGCGGCCGCCCCGAAATTGGCTGGCGCCGCAGCAAGCGTGATCATGGACCCGACCTGGGCGGTCGCGCTGGGTTTCGCCAGCCCCCTGGACACTCGCGTCGAGGGCTGCTTCGTGCAGGACAGCCCGCTCGACTGGCTGGCGCGCAACCCCAGCAAACCTGGCCGCGACAACCATCTCGACACCTGGGTGCTGCACGCCAGCAGCGCCTGGAGCCGACAGAACCTCGACCTGCCCAAGGAAGCGGTGATCGAGCAGTTGCACGGCGCCTTCGCCGAACTGATCGGCTGCGCCGTGCCGCCACCGAGCTTCACCCTCGCCCATCGCTGGCTCTATGCACGCCCGGCACAGGCGCATCAGTGGGGGGCACTGGCAGACGCCGACCTGGGCCTGTATGCCTGTGGCGACTGGTGCCTGTCGGGGCGGGTCGAAGGCGCCTGGCTCAGCGGCCAGGATGCTGCGCGCCGTCTGCTCGAGCACCTGCAATGAACCAACCCGGCAACAGGCCTGACAAACGTCGCCTCAACCCGCGCAAACTGCTGCTGTCGAAATGGACAGCCGCGCAGCCGCAGAACCGCGAACGGCATTTCCTGGTGACCGAACTGATCCGCGACGAGCAAGACAACATCCTCGGCGTCGAGCTTCAGGCGGTCCTCACGCAACGCAGCCAGCAACTCGACTGGCGCCAGCTGCAAGACAGCGAACGCTGGCTGCAAGGCTGGCGCTGATGCTACCGCGATACCTGGTGGCGGCACCCTTGGCTGATGCCGCTTGCCTGCACAGGAAAACCAATACCAAACCTATACAAAACATTTGACTTGTATAACTGCACACCTATGATAGACACAAGTTGTACATGGATCACTTCATGTACAAGGTCTAACGAGGTCGGGTCATGCAAGCGAGCAAAGCCAAACTAGGTATCAGCGCCTGCCTGCTGGGCGCCGAGGTCCGCTACAACGGCGGCCACAAGCTGTCGCGCCTATGCAGCCGCAGCCTGACCGAGCACTTCGATTTCATCCCGGTCTGCCCCGAAGTCGGCATCGGCATGTCGATCCCTCGCGAGCCCATTCGTCTGGTCGGCGATCCACAGGCACCGCGTGCGGTCGGCACCGTCGACCGCGCGCGCGACGTCACCGACGCCCTGGCCGCTTATGGCGAACGCATGGCCACTGAGCTGCAGGGCATCAGCGGCTACATCTTCATGCAGCAGTCACCGTCCTGCGGCCTGGAGCGGGTCAAGGTCTATCAGGAAAGCGGACGCCCGAGCGAGCCGGGCCGTGGCATCTTCGCTGCGGCCTTCTGCGCGCGGCATCCGGATCTGCCGGTGGAAGAAGACGGCCGCCTCAATGATCCGGTGCTGCGCGAGAACTTCATCACCCGCGTCTATGCCCACGCCGAATGGCAGCGTCTGTTGCAGCAAGGCCTGACGCGTCGCGCCCTGATCGCCTTCCACTCGCGCTACAAGTACCTGCTGATGGCCACCGACCCGGTGCGCTACAAGTCACTCGGACGCATGCTCGGCGACCTGAGCCAGCACGATCTGGGCGAGCTGGCGCCGCGCTATTTCAGCGAGCTGATGAGCGCGCTGAAGAAATGCGCCACCCGTGGCACCCACAGCAACGTGCTGCAGCACCTGAGCGGCTACCTCAAACGCACCCTGAGCCCTGAGGACAAGCAGGAGATGCAGCAACTGATCGGTCAATACCGCGAGGGCATCGTGCCGCTGGTGGTACCGCTGACGCTGCTCAAGCACCACTTCCGCCGTCACCCGGATCGCTATATCGCCGGGCAGGCGTACCTGCAGCCGCACCCCGAGCCACTCAGCCTGCGCAACGCGCTGTGATGCCATGACCAGCGAAACCATCGCCGAAGAAGAAACCGGCCACGACTACCGCCAGGCGCTCGACGAAGGCTACCTGCCGATCCGCGAGGTGGCACGCAGCACCGGCATCAACGCCGTGACCCTGCGCGCCTGGGAACGCCGCTACGGCCTGATCGTGCCCTACCGCACGCCCAAGGGGCACCGTCTCTACTCACCGGCCAACCTCGTACGCATCAACGCCATTCTCGCCTGGCTGGCTCGCGGCGTTGCCGTCGGCCAGGTCAAGGCGCTGCTCGACCATGAGCAGGTGCCGCAAGCAACCCAGACCGACAACTGGTCACGGCAGCGCAACGAGCTGCTCGGTTGCATCGTCCAGTTCAACGAGCGACGCCTGGATGATCGCTTCAACTCGGCACTGGCGCTCTACCCGGCCAGCACCCTGGTCGAGCAACTGCTGTGGCCGCTGCTCGGTGATCTGCGTCAGCGCTGGCAAGGCCAGTTCGGCGCACGTGCCGAGCAGGTGTTCTTCCTTTCCTGGCTGCGCAGCAAGCTGGCCACTCGCATCTATCACTGCAATCGCCAGGTCGGCGGCGCGCCACTGCTGCTGATCAACCTCGGTGAGGCGCCAATGGAGCCGGGCCTGTGGCTGTGCGCCTGGCTGGCCAGCGCCAGCGACTGCCCGGTGGAGGTCTTCGATTGGCCGCTGCCACCCAACGAATTGCTGACGGCGCTGGAGCACATCGCCCCGCGTGCCGTGCTGCTGTACGCCGAAGAAGCGCTGGACGGCATCCTGGTGCGCCGCCAGTTACCCCGTCTGGCCGAACAATGCCCGGTGCCGTTGCTGCTCGCCGGCCCCGCCGCCCACATTCACCGCGACTCGCTGACCGACCTGGAGTCGGCCAGCGACCCGCTCGCCGCGCACGCCTGGCTGTTGCGCCATGACTTGCTCGGCGCCCAAGAGGTCACCCCATGCAGCAACTGATGTGGTTTCGCAGCGACCTGCGCACCCAGGACAACACCGCCCTGAGCCGCGCCATGAGCAGCGGCGCGACCATCGCCCTGTATCTCGTCACGCCCGGCCAGTGGCAGCGCCATGACGACGCCCCGAGCAAGGTGGACTTCTGGCTGCGCAACCTGGCCGAGCTGAGCAAGGCCCTGGCAGCGCTCAACGTGCCGCTGCTGGTGCGCCACTGCCATGACTGGAGCGAGGCAGCGGTGCAGGTCGCCGAGGTCTGCCATGAACACGACATCAGCGCCGTGCACGTCAACGAGGAGTACGGCATCAACGAGAGCCGGCGCGATCAACAGGTCTGCGCCTACCTCGGCCAGCAGGCCATCGCCTGGCACAGCCACCTCGATCAGCTGTTCTTCAAACCTGGCAGCGTACTGACCCGCTCCGGCGGCTACTTCCAGGTCTACAGCCAGTTCCGCAAGCTGTGCTACGAGCGCCTGCACACGGCCCTGCCGACCTTGATCGCGCTGCCGAAGGGGCAAACGCCGCTGGCCATCGGCAGTGACGCGATACCCGAAACCGCAGAGGGTTTCGCCACCCCCAGCGCCAGCCTGCGTCTGCTCTGGCCCGCCGGAGAGGAGGCGGCCCTGCAGCGCCTGGCGCGCTTTGCCGACGAGCAGGTGACCTACTACAAGGACGAACGCGACTTCCCCGCCAAGCCGGGCACCAGCCAGCTGTCGGCCTACCTGGCCGCTGGCGTCGTATCGCCGCGCCAGTGCCTGCACGCCGCACTGGCGGCCAATCAGGGCGAGTTCGACAGCGGCAACCCGGGCGTCGTCACCTGGATCAACGAGCTGCTCTGGCGCGAGTTCTACAAGCACACGCTGGTCGGCTACCCACGGGTATCGCGCCACCGGGCCTTCCGCCTGGAAACCGAAGCGCTGGCATGGCGCCACGCCCCGGAAGAGCTGGCCGCCTGGCAAGAGGGCCGCACCGGCCTGCCGATCATCGACGCAGCCATGCGCCAGCTGCTGGAAACCGGCTGGATGCACAACCGCCTGCGCATGATCGTCGCCATGTTCCTGACCAAGAACCTGCTGATCGACTGGCGCGAGGGCGAGCGCTTCTTCATGCGTCACCTGATCGACGGCGACCTAGCGGCGAATAACGGCGGCTGGCAGTGGAGCGCCTCCACCGGCACCGATGCGGCGCCCTACTTTCGTATCTTCAACCCGATCAGCCAGTCACAGAAGTTCGATCCCGACGGCCAGTTCATTCGCCAGTGGGTGCCGGAGCTGGCCGGGCTGAACACGCGCGATATCCATGATCCGTCGGCGCTGGGCGGCCTGTTCGCGCCCGCCGGTTACCCGCGCCCGATCGTCGACCTGTCGCGCTCACGCGAGCGCGCGCTGGCGGCGTTCAAGAACCTCCCTGCGCGGGAGGTTCCGGCATGAGTGCATTCCTTCACGACTTCGCCGAGCGCTTCGCCGCGCTGAACAAGGACAACCTCGACCTGCTCGGCGAGCTGTACAGCGACGATGTGCTGTTTCGCGACCCGCTGCATGAGGTGCACGGCCTGACAGCGGTACGCCGCTATTTCGCCGAGCTGTACGCCAACGTGCAGGCGCTGCACTTCGACTTTCACGGTTTCGATCAGGTTGCCGAAGGCGAAGGCTACCTGCGCTGGACCATGCGCTACCGCCATCCGCGCCTGCGTGGCGGTGCCGAGATCGCCGTCGAAGGCTGCTCGCACCTGCTCTGGCGCGACCGTGTCTATCGACACCGCGATTATTTCGATGCCGGCGCGCTGCTCTACGAACACCTGCCAGTGCTCGGCAGCGTGATCGCCTGGTTGAAACGGAGGCTGGCATGAAACGTATCTGGCTCACTGGCGCCAGCAGCGGCATCGGTGCCGCACTGGCCGAAGAATTGCTCAAGGCCGGCCATCAGCTGGCACTGAGCGCGCGTAGCAGCGGCCCCTTGCAGGATTTCGCAACGCGCTATGGCGACCAGGTGCTGGTCGCCCCGGGTGACCTGACCGACGCCGAGCAGGTGCGCGCCATTGGCAAGCGCATCGCGCAACACTGGGGCGCGCTGGATTGCGTGATCCTCAACGCCGGCACCTGCGAATACGTCGAGGTGCGCCAGTTCGAGGCGGCGATGATCGAACGCGTGGTCAGCGCCAACCTGTTTTCCGCCAGTTACTGCATCGAAGCGGCCCTGCCCTTGCTGCGCCAGGGCGAGCGTCCGCACCTGGTCGGCGTCGGCAGCTCGGTGACCTTCATGCCGCTGCCGCGCGCCGAAGCCTACGGCGCCTCCAAGGCCGCCATGCGTTACCTGATGCAGACACTGCGTATCGACCTGGCCAGCGAAGGCATCGACGTCACCCTGGTCAGCCCCGGTTTCGTCGACACCCCGCTGACGCAGAAGAACGACTTCCCGATGCCCATGCGCTGGCCTGTGCAGCGCGCCGCCCGGCATATCGCCGCGCGCCTGGACAAGCGCCCGCACGAGATCGCCTTTCCCACTCCCTTCATCGCCGTACTGAAACTGCTCGGCAGCCTGCCCAGCAGCCTGCAACTGGCCATAGGCCGCCGCATGGCGCGCAACGAGGACAATGCATGAAAATCGCCATCGTCGGCAGCGGCATCGCCGGCCTGACCTGTGCCTACCTGCTCAATCGCCAGCACGACATCCAGGTGTTCGAAGCCAGCGACTGGATCGGCGGCCACACCCACACCGTCGACGTGCAGGTGGACGGTCGCAGCTACGCCATCGATACCGGTTTCATCGTCTTCAACGACTGGACCTACCCCAACTTCATCCGCCTGCTGGAGCAGGTCGGCGTCGGCTTCAAGCCCACCGAGATGAGCTTCTCGGTCAGCGACCCGACCACCGGCGTGGAGTACAACGGCCACGACCTCAACACCCTCTTCGCCCAGCGCAGCAACCTGTTGTCCCCGGCGTTCTGGGGCATGCTGCGCGACATCCTGCGTTTCAACCGCCAGTCGCTGGACGACCTGGCCAACAACCGCATCGGCGCCGACACCACGCTCGGCCAGTACCTCGACAGCAACGGCTATGGCCGCCGTTTCATCGAGCATTACATCGTGCCGATGGGCTCGGCCATCTGGTCGATGTCGCTGGCCGACATGCTCGGTTTCCCGCTGCAGTTCTTCGTGCGCTTCTGCAAGAACCATGGCCTGCTCTCGGTCAGCGACAGGCCGACCTGGCAGGTGATCGAAGGCGGCTCGCGCAGTTACGTGGCGCCGTTGACCGCCAGCTTCGCCGAGCGCATTCGCCTCAACTGCCCGGTCAGCCGCGTCATGCGCGATGAAGACGGCGTCACCCTGCACAGTGCGGCCGGCGCCGAGCGCTTCGACAAGGTGATCTTCGCCTGCCACAGCGACCAGGCCTTGGCCCTGCTCGATCAGGCCAGCGAAAAGGAGTGGGAGATTCTCGGCGCCCTGCCCTACGCCAGCAACGACGTGGTGCTGCATACCGACACGCGCCTGCTGCCCAAGCGCAAGCTGGCCTGGGCCAGCTGGAACTATCGCCTGGGCGGGCCCTGCGGGTCGCTTCAGAGCGTAGCGAGCGAAGGTCAGGCAAGGCGAAATCCGGCGAGGGAGCGCAGTTTACTCGGCGTAAATGAGCATCCCGAGCCGGATTTAAACGCAGCATGGCCGAGCGCAGTAGCTCTGCAGCGATCCGCCGATCAGATGGCGGCCGTGACCTACAACATGAACATCCTGCAAGGCATCGACAGCGATACCACCTTCTGCGTCAGCCTCAACCAGACGGCCGCCATCGACCCGGGCAAGATCCTCGCACGCTTTCAGTACGCCCACCCGCAGTACAGCCTGGCCGGTACCGCAGCCCAGGCGCGCTGGCAAGAGCTGCTCGGCGCCCAGCACACCTACTACTGCGGCGCCTATTGGGCCAACGGCTTCCATGAAGATGGCGTGGTCAGTGCCTTGCGTGTGGCACGTGCCTTCGGAGAAAGCCTCTGATGCACAGCGCCCTGTACAGCGGCTGGGTGCTGCATCGCCGCTTCGCCCCGCGCGCCCATGCCTTTCGCTACCGCATGGGCCTGCTGTACCTCGACCTGAGCGAGCAGGCGCAACTGTTCGCCCTGTCGAAGCTGGCCGGTTCCGGCCGCTGGGCGCCATTCGCCTTTCGCGAAAGCGACTACCTGCCCGAGTTCACCCGCCAGGGCGTGGCGCTGCATGAGGCGGTGCGCGATCGCGTGGAGCAGGCACTGGGCACGCGCCCGCACGGTCGCATCTGCGTGCTGACGCAGCCGCGCAGCTGGGGCCTGGCCTTCAATCCGGTGAGCATTTTCTACTGCCATGACGCGGACCAGCGGCTGATGGCGATTCTCTGTGAAGTCAGCAATACGCCGTGGCGTGAGCGTTATCACTACGTGCTGCCGGCCGAGGGCGAAGGCCGCCATCAGGTCAGCGTCGACAAGGCCTTTCACGTCTCGCCTTTCCTGCCGCGCGAGCTGCAATACCGCATGAGTTTCAGCGCCGTCGGCGAACGCCTGGGCGTGCACATGGCCGACTGGCAGGGCGAAACCAAGATGTTCGACGCCAGCCTCAGCCTGCACCGCGAAGGCCTCGACCGCGCCAGCCTGCACCGCTATCTGCTCAGTTTTCCCTGGATGACCGGCAAGACCCTGGCCGCCATCTACTGGCAGGCGATGCGCCTGCTGTTCAAGCGCATCCCGATTTTCGACCACAAGCCCGCGGAAGGCAGCTTCCGTGTCGCCCGCCCGCAAGTGAAGGACATGCACCATGAAGAGCTCTAGCCTGACCTCCACCAGAAGCCTGGTACGCAGTGGCAACGGCATTGGCGCCGGCTTGTTGCGGCGTGCCGTGATACGCCAGCTGCAGCACCTGCACCACGGCCTGCTGGTCATCCACGAGGCGGGCGACAGCCTGCACTTCGGCAACCCGCAGGCCAGCCTGCGCGCCGAGATCACGGTGCATGACCCGGCGGTCTGGGGCCTGGTGGCGGGTAACGGCTCGATCGGCTCGGGTGAGGCCTATATCCACGGCTACTGGAGCACGCCGGACCTGACGGCGGTGATTCGCATCTTCGTCGCCAACCTCGACGTGCTGGACGCGATGGAAGGCGGTCTGGCACGCCTCGGCCGACCGTTGATCCAGGGTCTGCACTGGCTCAACCGCAACACCCGACAGGGTTCGCGTCGCAACATCGCCGCGCACTACGACCTGGGCAACGACCTGTTCGAACAATTCCTCGACCCGACCATGATGTATTCGGCGGCGATGTTCGCGAACGAGGACGACAGCCTGGAGCAGGCGCAGCTCAACAAGCTCGAACGCATCTGCCAGAAGCTTGCGCTGAAGCCTTGCGACCACTTGCTGGAGATCGGTACCGGCTGGGGCAGCATGGCCATCTATGCTGCGACCCATTACGGCTGCCGGGTGACCACCACCACCCTGTCGCGCGAGCAGCACGCGCACACCGAGCAACGCATTCGCGAGCTGGGCCTGGAGGATCGCGTCACCCTGCTGCTGGAGGACTACCGCGACCTCGAGGGCCAGTACGACAAGCTGGTCTCCATCGAGATGATCGAGGCCGTCGGCCATCGCTTCCTGCCCACCTACTTCGAGCAGTGCGCGCGCCTGCTCAAGCCCGACGGGCTGATGCTGCTGCAGGCCATCACCATCCGCGACCAGCGCTACGAGCAGGCCTGCAAGTCGGTGGACTTCATCCAGCGCTACATCTTTCCGGGCGGCGCCCTGCCCTCGGTGCAGAAGATGCTCGACGTGGTCACCCGGCACACCGACTTCAACCTGCACCACATGGAAGATTTCGGCCTGCACTACGCGCGTACCCTGCGCCTGTGGCACGACAACCTGCGTCACGCGCGGCAGCGCCTGGAGCAACTGGGCTACGACGATTACTTCTATCGCCTGTGGGAGTTCTACCTCTGCTATTGCGAAGGCGGCTTCCTCGAACGCACCATTGGCACCGCGCAACTGCTACTGGCCAAACCGGCCGCTCGCCCTGCGCCTCTGTTAGGAAACTTCGATGCCTAAGCTGATCGCCAATGCCCTCCTGTTCCAGCTCGGCTGGCTGGTCTGCGTCTTTGCAGGTGACAGCCTGTGGCTGCTGGCGGTGGCAGCGATCATCGGCGTGCACCTGTTGTGGGTCAGCAGCTGGGCCGCCGAAGGCAAGCTGCTGCTCAGCGTGTTTCTCGCCGGCAGTGCGCTGGACAGCTTCCTGCTCAACCTCGGCGTGTTCGATTTCGGCGAGGAGCGCCAGCTGATTCCCCTGTGGCTGGCCTTGCTCTGGCTGTTGCTGGCCAGCACCCTCAATCACTGCCTGGCCTGGACCGCCCAGCCCTGGTGGCGAGCCAGCCTGCTCGGCGCGGTTTCCGCACCGCTGTCCTACTACGGCGGCGCCAAGATCGCCGGCGTCGCCCTGCCGCTGGGCACCTGGCCAACCCTGGCGATCTTCGCACTGATCTGGGCCGTGGTGCTGCCGGTGCTGCATGGCTTCGCCAAACTCTATCGGGCGCAATACGAGCAGAGCCTGCGCAACCGCCAATCGACCTAGCCGATAACCTCTACAGGGGCGGCGCCTCGCCGGCCTGCCGCAATGGCGGCGCTGCGCCTGTCAGCCCGAGCCCCGCGTATCCACTGCATGGCGTACACTGCCGCGCCATGAGCCAGACCATTCCCCATACCCAACTGCCAACCGAGCCCGAGGTCAGTTGCAGCACCTGCGCGGCCTGCTGCTGCCAGCTGGAAGTCATGCTGCTGGGCGACACCGGCGTGCCGCAACGCTACATCGATACCGACGACTGGGGCGGTGAGGTCATGCGCCGCCTGGACGACGGCTGGTGCATAGCGCTTGATCGCGACAGCATGCGCTGCACCATCTACGAGGTGCGCCCGCTGATCTGCCGCGAGTTCGAGCTGGGGGCGGCCGAATGCCTGGAAGAGCGCCGCGGTATCGCCGGGGCTTACATCTGACGCAGGGTGCGCCGTGCGCACCGAAGAGCCAGCGCTACCGCCAGCGGTGCGCACGGCGCACCCTGGATGGTCGCTTAGAAGCTCATGCGGTAGTGCAGGGTATAGGCTTCTGCGCCGTCATTGGGGTTCTTCAGACCCGCGTTGGAGTAGTGGATCGCGCGCAAACCAATCTCCTGGCCCGCGAAGCGCAGACCGACGCCGATGCGGTCTTCGAACTGAAACGACGAGCCCAGCTCGTTACTCTCCAGATCGGTACTGGAGAAGGCTGCAACGCCGATGCCGGCCTCGATGTAAGGCCGCACGTTCTGCCCGGCGAATTCGTAGACGAACACGGGCGAGAACGACAGGCTGTGATTGCTCGCCGTTTCGTCGCCATCCCAGTAGGTGTAACCCAGGTCCCAGTAGCCAGTCAGACGGCCATAGCTGCTCTCCAGCCAGCTGCGGTCCCAGTCCCACTGCGCGCCCAAGCGATACACCATGGTGGAATCGCCGCTCTGACCAATAGCTGCGGTTACATCCGCAGCCTGTGCACTACCCAGAGTTCCGAACGTCAAGGCCGTGGCTGCAGCAAAGGCACATAACTTCTTCATGAGTCATTCCTTTTTATAGCGGGAGGTTTTAATCAGGCTCGTTACGAAAATATAGAAGGATTCGATATCAGAGAAAGCGCAAACCGAAAAAAATTCACTAAATCGAAAGCACTTCGGCCGTTTCATTCAACAAGATCGGCAATACGCGGCAAAGCTGCGCGGTTTCTCCGCTGCTCCAGTAGCGCGTGGCCCGTGCGGGCGCGGTTGCCAACATGTCGTGCTGAGTGAGCAGACGCTGCAGTTGACGCGCCACTGCCGCACCGGTGTCGATCAGGGTTACCGAGGCCGGCACCAGCTCGCTTAGCAGCGGACGCAGGAAGGGATAGTGTGTGCAGCCGAGAATCAGCGTGTCGCAGCCCTCGGCCAGCAGCGGCGTGACGTAGCCACGCAGCAGCTCACGGGTCGCCGCTGCCTGCAGTTCGCCCGCCTCGATGCATTCCACCAGCCCCGGGCAGGGCTGCGTGATCACTCGCACATCATTGGCGAAGCGGTCGAGCAGAGCCGCGAATTTGGCGCTCTTGAGCGTACCGGTGGTTGCCAGCACACCGACCACGCCACTGCGGGTCGCCGCCGCTGCCGGCTTTACCGCAGGCTCCATGCCGACGATGGGCAAGTCCGGATAACGCTCGCGCAAGTCGGCGGCCGCTGCCGCCGTCGCGGTATTGCAGGCCAGCACCAGGGCCTTGGCGCCTTGCGCCAGCAGGTGCTCGGTGATCAGCACGCAGCGCTCGCGAATGTATTCCGGGCTTTTCTCGCCGTAGGGCACATGGCCGCTGTCGGCGACGTAGAGCAGCGTCTCGTTGGGCAGCAGCTGACGAATCTCGCGCAGCACCGACAGGCCGCCGACACCGGAGTCGAAAACGCCAATCGGCGCCTGCGACTGACTCATTTCAAATCATCCCCACAACTACGCAGCCTATGCTTAGCAGGCCGTTGAAAAACTACCTGCGTTGGCAATACTGCGTTAAAAACGGCCTCAAAATGCTCATTTACAACACGTAAACTGCGCTTTTTCGGCCGTTTTTGCCTTGTCTTGCCTGCCTCGCCTACGTTTTTCAACGGCCTGCTAGCGCCCACCGCACACCTCACAGGCCGGATCGCGCTTGACCCGCAGTTCGCGAAAGCGCGTGCCCAGCGCATCGATCAACAGCAGACGGCCTACCAGCGGCTCACCGAAACCGGCCAGCAGTTTCAGCGCCTCCAGCGCCTGCAGGCTGCCGACCAGGCCGACCAGCGGCCCGACCACACCGGCTTCGCTGCAGGTCAGTTCGGCCTCGCTGCCGTGGCCATACAGGCAGTGGTAGCAGGGGCTGGCGGCATTGCGGGGATCGAACACCGACAGTTGCCCTTCCAGGCGGATCGCCGCGCCGGAGACCAGCGGTTTGCCGGCCGCGACGCAGGCCGCGTTGACCGCCTCACGGGTGGTGAAATTGTCCGAGCAGTCCAGCACCAGATCGACGGCGCCCACGGCGGCGGCCAGCGAGTCGGCGTCCAGCGCCTGACGATGCGGCACCAGGCTGATAAGCGGGTTGATCGCGGCCAGCCGCGCCATGGCCGAATCCACCTTGGCCTGGCCGATGCTGGCGGTGTCGTGGGCGATCTGCCGCTGCAGGTTGGTCAGGTCCACCCTGTCGAAGTCGGCCAGGTGCAACTCGCCGACGCCAGCGGCAGCCAGGTACAGCGCCACGGGCGAACCCAGCCCGCCCATGCCGACGATCAGCGCACGGCCCTGCCTGAGGCGCAGCTGCCCTTGCACATCGATCTGTTTCAGCAGGATCTGCCGGCTGTAACGCAGCAGTTCTTCATCGCTCAGCATCTGATCACTCACGGTCGAAACGTCCCAAACTGATGCGTTCATGACCGCCCAGGTCACGCCGGCTAGCGACCTCGACGAAGCCGCCCTCGGCGAGCAAGCTGCGCACGTTCTCGGCCTGGTCGAAGCCATGTTCCAGCAGCAGCCAGCCACCGGACAGCAGGTGCTGCGGCGCGGCCTGGATGATCGCACAAATATCGTCCAGCCCGTCGCTGCCGGCGACCAGGGCGCTGCTCGGCTCGAAGCGCACGTCGCCTTCGTTGAGATGGTGGTCATCGGCGCGGATATAGGGTGGATTGCTCAGGATCAGGCCATAGCGTTGCCCGGTCAGCGCGGAGAACCAGTGGCTGTGCAGGAAGCTGGCGTTGCCCAGTTGCAGGCGCTGGCGATTGCGTTCGGCCAGGGCCACGGCGTCCTCGACGCGATCCACACCGGTCACCTGCCAGGTCGGACGTTCGCTGGCCAAAGCCAGGGCAATGGCACCGGTGCCGGTGCCCAGATCGAGCACGGCCAACGGCGCTGCAGGCAGCAGCTCGAGCGCGGTTTCCACCAGCAGCTCGGTGTCCGGACGAGGGATCAGGGTATGCGGCGCCACTTCCAGATCGAGGCTCCAGAAGCCCTGATGACCGAGGATATAAGCGACCGGCTCGCCCTGGCGACGGCGTTGCAGGTTGTTCTGAAACTGGGCCAGTTGATCGACATCCAGCTCACGCTCCGGCCAGGTGCGCAGGTAGCTGCGCGGCTTGTTCAGCGCGGCGGCCAACAGCAGCTCGGCGTCCAGACGCGGCGTGGGCGAATCAGGCAGGTCGGCGGTGTTGAGCAGGGATTCGATGGTGGCCATGGTTCTCTCATGGGGTGGATCGGAGCGCGTCGCTCAGGCTTCATCGATCCACCGTGCGGGATGGTGGATGATAAAGCGTCATCCACCCTACGGACGGTTCCGTGCGCACGGCAATACTCAATCGCCCAACGCCGCCAGCTGATCGGCCTGGTATTCGGCCAGCAGCGGCTCGATCACGGCCTCGACACCACCGGCCATCACTTCATTGAGCGAATACAGGGTCAGGTTGATGCGGTGGTCGGTCACCCGGCCCTGCGGGAAGTTGTAGGTACGGATGCGCTCGGAGCGGTCGCCGGAGCCCACCAGCAGCTTGCGCGTCTCGGAGATTTCCTTGTGCGCCGCCGCTTCCTGCTGGTCCTGCAGCTTGGCCGCCAGCCAGGCCATGGCCTTGGCGCGGTTCTTGTGCTGCGAGCGCTCTTCCTGACACTCCACCACGGTGCCGGTGGGAATGTGGGTGATGCGGATCGCCGAGTCGGTGGTGTTGACGTGCTGACCACCGGCGCCGGAGCTGCGGTAGGTATCGACGCGCAAGTCGGCCGGGTTGATCTCGATGGCGGCCTGCTCGTCCGGCTCCGGCAACACCGCTACGGTGCAGGCCGAGGTATGAATACGGCCCTGGGACTCGGTCTCCGGCACACGCTGCACACGATGAGCGCCGGACTCGAACTTGAGCTTGGCGTAGACGTTGTCGCCTTCGACGCGGGCGATCACTTCCTTGAAGCCGCCGTGCTCGCCCTCGTTGGCCGACAGCACCTCGACCCGCCAGCCTTGCTTCTCGGCATAGCGCGAATACATGCGGAACAGGTCGCCGGAGAAGATCGCCGCCTCGTCGCCGCCGGTGCCGGCGCGCACTTCCAGGTAGACGTTACGCCCGTCGTTGGGGTCTTTCGGCAGCAGCATGCGCTGCAGCTTGTCCTCCAGGGTGACCAGCGCGTCCTTGGCCTGGGCCACTTCCTCTTCGGCCATCTCGCGCATGTCCGCGTCGCTGTCCTTGAGCAGCGCCTGGGCGCCTTCGAGGTCGCCCTGCACCTTGCGCAGCTCGCGGAAGGTGGCGATCACCGGCTCGATCTCGGCATATTCCTTGGAATAGGCGCGAAATTGCGTCTGCTTGGCAATCACCTCGGCGTCGCCGAGCAGCGCCGTCAGTTCCTCGAAGCGGTCGCTGAGGTTGTCCAGCTTGTTCAACAGTGAAGCTTTCATTGCAGACCTTTGTCCTGCGGCGCGCTCTCGTCGAGGGCGAACAATTCCTGGGCCAGGCTGAGCGCGTCGACGCGCCCCTCGGCGGTAAGTTTCTTCATGCGCACGCTGGGTGCGTGCAGCAGCTTGTTGGTCAGGCCGCGCGCCAGTTGCGCCAGTACGTCCTCGGGGTTGCTGCCGTTGGCCAGCATGCGCTGGGCCTTGGCCAGCTCATCGTCGCGCAGGCGCTCGGCCTGCTGACGGTAGGCCTTGAGCACATCGACCGCAGCCAGCTCGCGCAGGCGCTGCATGAAGTCGTCAGTGCCGGCGGCCACCAGCTCCTCGGCAGCCTGCGCCGCGCCCTGGCGGCTCTTGAGGTTTTCCTCGATGACCTCGTGCAGGTCATCGACGGTATAGAGGTAGACGTCATCCAGCTCGCCCACCTGCGACTCGATGTCGCGCGGCACGGCGATGTCGACCATGAAGATCGGCTTGTGCTTGCGTTTTTTCAGCGCGCTTTCCACCGCGCCCTTGCCGAGAATCGGCAGCTGACTGGCGGTGGAGCTGATGACGATGTCGCTATGCGCCAGCTCGTCGGGAATGTCCGAGAGCAGCACTGCATGCGCACCGAACTGCTCGGCCAGCTGACTGGCGCGCTCCAGGGTGCGGTTGGCGACGACGATGCGCTTGATGCCCTGATCATGCAGGTGGCGCGCCACCAGGCTGATGGTCTCGCCGGCGCCGATCAGCAGCGCCTGGCTGCGGTGCAGGTCGGCGAAGATCTGCTTGGCCAGGCTGACTGCAGCGAAGGCGACGGACACCGGGTTCTCGCCGATGGCGGTATCGGTGCGCACGGTCTTGGCGGTGCTGAAGGTGGCCTGGAACAACCGCCCCAGCAGCGGCCCGACGGTGCCGGCCTCGCGTGCCACGGCGTAGGCAGACTTGAGCTGGCCGAGAATCTGCGGCTCGCCCAGCACCATGGAGTCGAGCCCGCACGCCACGCGCATCATGTGCCGCACCGCATCGTCCTCGCTGTGCACATAGGCGCAGGCACGCAGCTCGTCGACGCTCAGGCGATGATAGTCGGCCAGCCACTGCAGCACTTCGTCGCTGCTCAGCTGATCCTGCTCCAGGTACAGCTCGCTGCGGTTGCAGGTCGAGAGGATCGCCGCCTCACGGCTGGGCGTCAGCTGGCACAGCTGCTGCAGGGCTTCGACCAGTTGCTCCGGGGTGAAAGCAACGCGCTCGCGCACCTCTACCGAGGCGGTCTTGTGGTTGATACCGAGGGCGATAAAGGCCATGCAGGGTCGCTGAGGGGCAATACGGAAGCCGGCAATTGTCCTACTTCGCCTCCGAGAGAACAACTCCCGCGACCTATTGTCCCAATAGACAGTTCGCCGCATCGTCCTGGCCAGTGGGCTTGCTCCAAGGCTTGTGTCATGATGCCGCGAACGTCGCAGGGCACGAGTCAACACGGCCGTCGCCCCGGAATAACGCACGACAAGGCACTATGAACAGACCCCTCGCGTTAGTCACCGCCATTGCCCTTCTCAGCGGCTGCCAAACCTTCGCCCCCAGTGAGCCGGACGGTACGCCGCCGGTACAGGAAGCCGACCAGAGCACCCAGCTGGAACCGAGCGAATACGGCTCGTTCAGCCAGGAAACCCTGTTCGCCCTGCTCACCGCCGAGCTGGCCGGGCAGCGCAATCGCTTCGACATCGCCCTCGGCAACTACGTGCAGCAGGCCAACGCCACCGGCGATGCCGGCGTCGCCGAACGCGCCTTCCGCATCGCCGAATACCTCGGCGCCGAACAGGCTGCGCTCGACAGCGCACTGATCTGGGCCAGGAACGCGCCGAGCAACATCGACGCCCAGCGCGCCGCCGCCGTGCAACTGGCCCGCGCCGGCCGTTACGACGAATCCATGACCTACATGGAGCAGGTGCTGCAGCGCCAGGGCGATACCCACTTCGACTTCCTCGCCCTGTCTGCCGCCGAGACCGACCCGGATACCCGCGCCGGCCTGCTGCAGGGCTTCGATCGCCTGCTGAGCAAGAACCCGGACAACAGCCAGCTGCTGTTCGGCAAGGCCATCCTCCTGCAACAGGACGGCCGCTCAGAAGAGGCCCTGCAACTGCTCGAAGACCATGCGGCGGACAGCAACGAAGTGTCGCCGGTCCTGCTGCGCGCCCGCCTGCTGCAGAGCCTCGGCCGTGGCGAAGAAGCCCTGCCGCTGCTGCAAAAAGGCATCCGCAACCACCCCGAAGACAAACGCCTGCGCCTGACCTACGCGCGCCTGCTGGTCGAGCAGGATCGCCTCGACGACGCCAAGGGCGAGTTCTCCAAGCTGGTGCAGGAACACCCCAACGACGACGACCTGCGCTTCTCCCTGGCCCTGGTGTGCCTGGAAGCCGAAGCCTGGGAAGAGGCCATCGTCTACCTCGAAGAGCTGGTCGAGCGCCGCAGCCATGTCGATGCCGCGCACTACAACCTCGGCCGCGCCTACGAGGCACTGAACGACAACGACAGCGCCCTGCAGGAATACGCCCTGGTCGGCCCGAGCAACGACTACCTGCCGGCCCAGCAACGCCAGGCCGAGCTGCTGTTCGCCGAGCAGCGCGGTGAAGAAGCCAGCGCACGCCTGGCCCAGGCACGCGACGCGCAGCCCGATTACGCCATCCAGCTGTACCTGATCGAAGCCGAAGGCCTGAGCAATGACCAGCAGGTCGAGCCGGCCTGGAAGGTGATCAACGAGGGCCTGGAGCAATTTCCCAACGACCTGAACCTGCTCTATACCCGCGCCATGCTCGCGGAAAAGCGCGATGACCTGGCGCAGCTGGAAACCGACCTGCGCTACATCATCGAGCGCGAGCCGGAGCACGCCATGGCGCTCAACGCACTCGGCTACACCCTGGCCGACCGCACCACGCGCTACGCAGAGGCGCGCGACCTGATCGCCAAGGCGCACCAGCTCAACCCGGATGACCCGGCGATTCTCGACAGCCTCGGTTGGGTCAACTACCGCCTGGGCAACCTCGACGAGGCCGAGCGCCTGCTGCGCCAGGCCCTGGAGAAATTCCCCGACCACGAAGTGGCCGCCCACCTCGGCGAAGTGCTCTGGGCCCAGGGCAAGCAGCGCGAAGCCCGACGCATCTGGGCCGACGCCCTCGCCGAAACGCCCGACAGCCCCATTCTGCGTGACACCCTGTTGCGCCTGACCGGTTCCGAGACTCTTTGATGCTTCGTCACCTACTCGTATTCAGCCTCATCGCCCTGCTCGCCGGTTGCGCCGGCCTCACCCCGCACGAAGCGCTGGAAGGCCAGGGCGACCCGGCCAAGTGGAAAGCCCACAAAGAGCAGATCACCCAGCTCGACGGCTGGCAGATCAACGGCAAGATCGGCATCCGCGCCCCGCGCGACTCCGGCAGCGCCACGCTGTTCTGGCTGCAACGCCAGGATTACTACGACATTCGCCTGTCCGGCCCGCTGGGCGGCGGCGCCGCACGCCTGACCGGCCGCCCGGGTGACATCCTGCTGGAAGTGTCCAACCGTGGCCGCTTCCGCGCCGAATCACCGGAAGCGCTGCTGCAAGAGCAACTGCGCCTGGACCTGCCGGTCTCCAACCTGCTCTGGTGGATTCGCGGCCTGCCCGCCCCGGTCAGCCGCAGCCGCATCACCCTCGACGGCGAAAGCCACCTGGCGCGCCTGGAACAGGACGGCTGGCAGGTGGAATACCAGCGCTACACCGAGCAGAACGGCTACGCCCTGCCGGAGCGCCTGAAGCTCCATGGCCAGGACCTGGAAGTGACCCTGGTGATCAAGGACTGGCAACCGCGTCAGTTGGGGCAGTAAGCGACCACCTTCTCTGTGGGAGGGGCTTCAGCCGCGACATTGGCTTGCTCCGTCGCCGCTGAAGCGCCTCCCACAGGAGCCGTAGCCCGGATGCAATCCGGGGACTCTCTCCACCCAGCCCCGGATTGCATCCGGGCTACGAACT
>NZ_JBLWTV010000020.1:0-98061 GCF_048269965.1 Pseudomonas sp.
GATCGCGGCTGAAGCCGCTCCTACAGTGGCTGTTGGTGCATGCAAAAACGCCGGCTCATGGGCCGGCGTTCTTGTTTATCGCAGAGACTTACAGCACGGCGTGGATCGCGCGGGTGACGCTGTCCAGGTTGCCTTTGTTCAGCGCGGCGACGCAGATGCGGCCGGTGCCGACGGCGTAGATGCCGAACTCTTCCTTCAGGCGCTCGACCTGCTCCACGCTGAGGCCGGAGTAGGAGAACATGCCGCGCTGCTCGGCGACGAAGCCGAAGTCGCGTTTGGCGCCCAGTGCGGCCAGCTGCTCGACCATGGCCAGGCGCATGCTGCGGATGCGGTCGCGCATTTCGCCCAGCTCGGCTTCCCACATGGCACGCAGCTCGGGGCTGTTGAGTACGCTGGCGACCACGGTGGCGCCGTGGGTCGGCGGGTTGGAGTAGTTGGTGCGGATCACGCGCTTGAGCTGCGACAGGACGCGAGTCGACTCTTCACGGCTGCTGGTGACCAGCGACAGGGCGCCGACACGCTCGCCGTACAGCGAGAACGACTTGGAGAAGGAGCTGGAGACGAAGAACTCCAGGCCCGACTCGGCGAACAGGCGCACGGCTTCGGCGTCCTGCTCGATGCCGTCACCAAAGCCTTGGTAGGCGATGTCGAGGAAGGGCACGTGCTCGCGCTCGCGCAGCACGTCCAGCACGGCCTTCCAGTCTTCCAGCTGCAGGTCGACGCCGGTCGGGTTGTGGCAGCAGGCGTGCAGTACGACGATGGAGCGGGCCGGCAGGTTGCGCAGGTCTTCGAGCATGCCGCCCCGGTTTACGCCGTTGCTGAACGGATCGTAGTAGCGGTAGTTCTGCACCGGGAAGCCGGCGGACTCGAACAGGGCACGGTGGTTTTCCCAGCTCGGGTCGCTGATGGCCACGGTGGCGTCCGGCAGCAGGCGCTTGAGGAAGTCGGCGCCGATTTTCAGTGCGCCGGTACCGCCCAGGGCCTGGGTGGTGATCACACGGCCGGCTTCGATCAGCGCGGCGCCCTTGCCGAACAGCAGTTCCTGCACGGCCTTGTCATAGGCGGCGATGCCTTCGATCGGCAGGTAGCCACGCGGCGCGTGTGCCTCGATACGCGCTTTTTCGGCTTCTGCGACGGCGCGCAGCAGCGGAATTCGCCCCTCCTCGTTGTAGTAGACGCCCACGCCAAGGTTGACCTTGGTGGTGCGGGTGTCGGCGTTGAATGCTTCGTTGAGGCCCAGGATGGGATCGCGCGGAGCCATTTCGACGGCAGAGAAGAGACTCATGATGGGTGCGGCAACTCGAGTGAGGGGTGGGTGGCCAGGCGTCCCCGACAAAAGCGCTAGGGGGCGCGTAAACGGGGCGTTAGTATAACGGCCCTGAATCCAGGGGGCGACAGCGCAAAGCCCTGAATTAAGGCCTTTTGCCAGGTAATTCGACTCTGCCTGGAACTATCGCTGAATCGCCCCGCAATTCATGGCTTTTGACGCAGTCCGAGAGGATGCGTCACAGCCATTTGTCGAGGTACTGCATGTCCGAGTTTCAGTTGGTGACCCGCTTCAAACCTGCCGGCGATCAGCCCGAGGCGATCCGGCAGATGGTCGAGGGGCTGGAGGCTGGTCTGTCGCACCAGACCCTGCTGGGCGTGACCGGCTCGGGCAAGACCTTCTCCATTGCCAACGTGATCGCTCAAGTGCAGCGCCCGACGCTGGTTCTGGCGCCGAACAAGACCCTGGCGGCGCAGCTCTATGGCGAGTTCAAGGCGTTCTTCCCGAACAACGCGGTGGAGTACTTCGTCTCCTACTACGACTACTACCAGCCGGAAGCCTATGTGCCGTCGTCGGACACCTTCATCGAGAAGGATGCCTCGATCAACGATCACATCGAGCAGATGCGCCTGTCGGCGACCAAGGCGCTGATCGAGCGCAAGGACGTCATCGTGGTCTGCACCGTGTCATCTATCTATGGCCTGGGCAGCCCCGAGGAGTACCTGAAAATGGTGCTGCACCTCGACCGTGGCGACAAGATGGATCAGCGCGCGCTGCTGCGGCGCCTGGCCGAGCTGCAGTACACGCGCAACGACATGGATTTCGCTCGTGCCACCTTCCGCGTGCGTGGTGATGTGATCGACGTCTTCCCGGCGGAGTCGGATCTCGAAGCCATTCGCGTCGAGCTGTTCGATGACGAAGTGGAGAGCATCAGCGCCTTCGACCCGCTGACCGGGGAGGTGATCCAGAAGCTGCCGCGCTTCACCTTCTATCCCAAGAGCCACTACGTCACGCCGCGTGAAACGCTGCTGGAGGCGGTTGAGCACATCAAGGTCGAGCTGCAGCAGCGCCTGGAGTACCTCCGTGGGGCGAACAAGCTGGTGGAGGCGCAGCGCCTGGAGCAGCGCACGCGCTTCGATCTGGAGATGATTCTCGAGCTGGGATACTGCAACGGTATCGAGAACTACTCGCGTTATCTGTCGGGCCGCCCATCCGGCGCACCGCCACCCACTCTTTATGACTATCTGCCGGACGAGGCGCTGCTGGTGATCGACGAGTCCCACGTCTCGGTGCCGCAGGTCGGCGCGATGTACAAGGGCGACCGCTCGCGCAAGGAAACACTGGTGGAGTACGGTTTTCGTCTGCCTTCTGCGCTGGATAACCGACCGATGCGTTTCGAGGAATGGGAGGCGGCCAGCCCGCAGACCATTTTCGTTTCCGCCACGCCTGGGCCATACGAGGGCGAGCATGCCGGGCGAGTGGTGGAGCAGTTGGTGCGACCGACGGGCTTGGTCGACCCGCAGATCGAGGTGCGTCCGGCGCGCACTCAGGTCGATGATCTGCTTTCGGAGATTCGTTTGCGCGTGGCGGCGGGGGACCGCGTATTGGTCACGACCCTGACCAAGCGTATGGCCGAGGATTTGACCGATTACCTGGGGGATCATGACGTCAAGGTGCGCTACCTGCATTCGGACATCGATACCGTCGAGCGGGTGGAGATCATTCGCGATCTGCGCCTCGGCGCCTTCGATGTGCTGGTGGGCATCAACCTGCTGCGCGAGGGTCTGGACATGCCCGAGGTGTCGCTGGTGGCGATTCTCGATGCGGACAAGGAAGGCTTCCTGCGTAGTGAGCGTTCGCTGATCCAGACCATCGGTCGCGCGGCGCGTAACCTCAACGGCCGGGCGATTCTCTACGCCGACAACATGACCGGATCGATGCAGCGCGCCATCGGCGAGACCGAACGGCGCCGTGCCAAGCAGATCGCCTTCAACGAAGCCAATGGCATCGTGCCCAAGGGCGTGCAGAAGGACGTCAAGGACATTCTCGAAGGTGCCGTGGTGCCGGGGGCGCGCAGCAGCAAGCGCAAGGGCATGGCCAAGGCGGCGGAGGAGAGCGCGCGTTACGAGAACGAACTGCGCTCGCCGAGCGAGATCACCAAGCGCATTCGTCAGCTGGAAGAGAAGATGTACGCCCTGGCGCGCGACCTGGAGTTCGAGGCCGCAGCGCAGTTGCGTGACGAGATTCAGAAGCTGAGGGATCGGTTGTTGCAGGTTTGATGTGTCAGCGAGTGTGGGAGGCGCTTTCGACGCTGGCATCCTGCTTCGTTCTGCCTCCTGCATCCATGCCGTCGTAGCGGCAACGGTCGCGGCTGAAGTGCTGGCGTAGGGTGGATGATGCTCTTCTCATCCACCATTATGTACGCCAGGCGGTGGACGGATGAAGCGTCGTCCACCCTACGGTTTGGCCTCAGTCGAGTAGGGTGGATCACGCTTCACCGATCCACCGCTCCTGGTGGTTGACGCTTCTCTCATCCACCACCAGGTACGCCAGGTGGTGGACGGATGAAGCGTCGTCTACCCTACGAAACCACGCTCTTCGGTGCGTATGCGGGGGGCAGGCTTCACCGAACCACCCTCTCGGTGGATGCAAAGAGCGGCATCCACCTCACGGTTTGGCCTCAGTGCGCCGCGCCACCGCCTGCCATGTTCTGCGGCAATTTTCGCGTCAGCAGGATTGCCAGCATGCTCACGCCCAGGGCGATGCCGATGAAGTGGAAGGCGTCGTTGTAGGCCATGATGATCGCTTGTTCGTGCACGATCTGGCTGAGTTTGGCCAGGGCGGCCTGTTCGCTGCCCAGCGTCTGCGTCAGCAGGTGCAGGCGTTCTTCGACCTGCGGGTTGGTCGGCACGATGGATTCGCGCAGGTAGTCGAAATAGACCTTGGCGCGAGCATCCAGCAGGGTGGCCAGCAGGGCGATGCCGATGGCGCCGCCGAGGTTGCGCAGGATGTTGAACAGGCTGGAGGCCGAGCCGGCGTCCTGCGGCAGGATGTAGGCGGTGGCGATCAGCGACACGGTGACCATCACCAGCGGCTGGCCCAGGGCGCGGATGATCTGGATGTGCTGAAACTGTTCGCCGGCGAAGTCCAGGTTGAGCACGCCAGAGAAGAAACTCGCCGCGCCGAACAGGGCAAAACCCAGGGCGCACAGCCATTTCGGCGAGATGATCTTCATCAGCTTGGGCACCAGCGGAATCAGAAATAGCTGCGGCACGCCCATCCACATGATCACTTCGCCGATCTGCATGGCGTTGTAGCCCTGGATCTGCGCCAGGTACAGCGGTAGCACGTAGATCGAGCCGTAGAGACCGACGCCGAGCCCAAGGCTGGAGATGCTGGCCAGACCGAAGTTGCGTTCGCGCAGTACGCCGAGGTTGATCAGCGGGTTGGGCCGCGAGATCTGCAGGAGCACGAACAGGACCAGGCTGACCAGCGCGACGCTGCCGAGCCCGACGATCAGTTGCGACTCCAGCCAGTCCTTGCGGTGACCTTCCTCGAGAAATACCTGCAGACAGCCCAGGCCCAGCCCGAGGGTGACGATGCCGGCGTAGTCGCTGGTCTTCAGCAGCTCCCAGTGCGGCGCCTTCTTTTCCAGGCCGTAGAGCAGCCCGGCAATCATGATCAGGCCGGGCGGCACGTTGATGTAGAAGATGTATTCCCAGCCCCAGTTCTCGGTCAGCCAACCGCCCAGCGTCGGGCCGATGGAGGGGGCGAAGGTGGCGGTGATGGCGAACAGGGCCATGCCCTTGGCGCGATGGTGCTCGGGCAGCTTGATCAGTGTCAGGGTGAACGCCAGCGGGATCAGCGCGCCGCCAGTGAAGCCCTGCAGCGCGCGGAACAGAATCATGCTCTCCAGACTCCAGGCCAGGGAGCAGAGCAAGGATGCGATCAGAAAGCCCACCGATACCCACACCGCCAGGCGCCGCGCCGAGAGCAGCTGCACCAGCCAGGCGGTGAGCGGGATCATGATGATCTCGGCCACCAGGTAGGAGGTGGAGATCCACGAGCCTTCTTCCAGCGTCGCGGACAGCGCGCCCTGGATGTCCTTGAGCGAGGAGTTGGTGATCTGGATGTCCAGCACCGCCATGAAGGCGCCGAGCATGGCACTCATCACGGCGATCCAGTCGCGGCGGCTGGGTTCCGCCGTGGGGCGGATCAGCGCATCACCCGCCATGGTGTTCGTCGCCACGCAGGTCGACGCTGACTTCCACCGACATACCGGGGCGGATCAGACCGTGCAGCGGATTGTCGGCGGCGAAGGTCAGCTTGACCGGAATGCGCTGCACCACCTTGGTGAAGTTGCCGGTGGCGTTGTCCGGCGGCAGCAGGCTGAACTGCGCGCCGGAGGCGGCGAACAGGCTGTCGATGCGGCCTTCGATGGGCGTGTCGGGATAACTGTCGAACAGCAGTTCGGCTTTCTGTCCCGGGCGCATGCGGCCGATCTGGGTTTCCTTGAAGTTGGCCTGGATCCAGATGTCCTGATCCGGCACCAGCGACAGCAGGTAGGCGCCGCTCTGCACCACCTGGCCTTCACGGGCCGAACGCTGGCCGACCATGCCGCTGATCGGCGCATGGATCTGCGTGCGCGACAGGTTGAGATCGGCCTGTTCCAGGTCGGCCTGGGCGGAAAGAATCAGCGCATCCAGGCGCTTGAGTTCGGCTTCCAGGCTGGCGACCTGCTGACGCTGCGCTTGCAGATCGGCCTGGGCCTTGGCCACTTGCGAGCGGGCCACGCGGTTGTCGGCGGCCAGGGTGGTGACGCGCTCTTCGGAGACGTAACCCGGCTTGCGCAGGGTCTGAGCGCGACCGAGATCGAGCTTGGCGCGCTCCAGCGTGGCCTGGCTGGCGGCGACATCGGCCTGGCTGGCGGCAATCAGGCTGGCCTGCTGGTCGAGTTTGCTCTGCGCCTGGACGCGCTCGGCCTGATGGGTTTGCAGAGCGGCGAGGGCGCGCTGGCGAGCCAGGCGGAAGTCGGCGTCCTCCAGCACGGCCAGCAGTTGGCCAGCCTCCACGTGCTGGTTGTCACGTACCAGTACCTTCTCGATTCGTGCGTTCAACTGGCTGGAGAGACGCGTGATCTCGCCCTGCACGTAAGCATTGTCCGTGCTCTCGTGGTAGCGACCGATCAACAGCCAGTGGGCGAACAGGGCGCCGGCGATCAACGCCAGCAGGATCACGAATACAAGAAGGCGACGTTGCAGTTTGGCGGGCATGCTTGAGGCTCGGGGGGCGTCGGAGAAATGTAAGTAAATTTAACAGCGTTCACTTTTCGCTAGTAGACTCTGGGCTTGGCATGCTTTGTTGCGTATGAGGAACAATCATGGGGCTGGATGACGCTTTGATTTTTACCCGGGTGGTGGAGTGCCACAGCTTCACTCAGGCGGCGACCGGGCTGGGGATGCAGAAATCGACGGTGAGCCGGCGCATCGCCTTGCTCGAAGAGCGTCTTGGTGTTCGTCTGCTCAATCGCACCACGCGCAAGTTGCGCCTGACCGAGGTGGGGCAGGCTTACTACGAGCGTTGCCGGCAGATCATGCTCGACTTCGCCGAGGCCGAGCAGGCCGTGATGCAGCTGCAGCGCGAGCCGTCCGGACTGCTACGCATCACTTCACCGATCGAGTTCGGCCAGCTGTTTCTCGGGCGAGTGCTGGGCGAGTTCATGCGTCAGTACCCGCAGATCGACGCCGAGGTGGAACTGACCTCGCGATCGGTGGACCCGCTGGAGGAGGGCGTGGATATCGCCATCCAGGTCGGTCAGCCGCAGGACTCCACGCTGATCGCGCGCAAATTGTTCGAAAGTGGCCGGCGTCTGTGCGCCAGTCCCGCTTACCTGGCGGCGCACGGCACGCCGCGCAGCGTTGCTGGGCTGGAGGGGCATCGGGCGATACTCCTGCAGCATGACGCTCCGCGTTACTGGCCGCTGTTGGGCGAGCATCTGCCGTGTCAGCGGGTGATGACCTGCAACAACATCACCTTTGCCCGTGAGGCGACGCTGGCAGGGGCCGGGATCTGCGGACTGCCGGTGATGATCAGCGAAGAGGCGGTGCGCAGCGGGCGTCTGGTCGAGCTGCTGGCCGAGGCGCGCCTGCCCGTGGGAGAGGTCTACGCCATCTACCCGTCACGGCGCTTTCAGGCGATGAAGGTCAAGACTTTCCTAGACTTCCTCATCGCCAGCTTGCCCATCACCCGTGGCGGGTTGCTGGAGCCGGGGGCCGTCGGCCTGCTAACATCGCCCGCTTGATTCAAACCTCGTGTCTTCCTTCCGAGAGCATTCATGACCACCGTCCGTACCCGTATCGCGCCATCGCCAACCGGCGACCCCCATGTCGGCACCGCCTATATCGCGTTGTTCAACCTGTGCTTCGCCCGTCAGCACGGTGGCCAGTTCATCCTGCGCATCGAGGACACCGACCAGGTTCGCTCGACCCGCGAGTCCGAACAGCAGATTTTCGACGCCCTGCGCTGGCTGGGCATCGAATGGGACGAGGGCCCGGACGTTGGCGGCCCACACGGTCCGTACCGGCAGAGCGAGCGTGGTGAGATCTACAAGAAATACTCGGACGAGCTGGTCGGCAAAGGCCATGCCTTCCCGTGCTTCTGCTCCGCCGAGCGCCTCGACGAAGTGCGCGCGCAGCAGATGGCCAACAAGGAAACCCCGCGCTACGACGGTCATTGCATGCACCTGGAGCCGGCCGAGGCGCAGCGTCGCATCGCCGCGGGTGAGTCCCATGTGGTGCGCATGAAGGTGCCGAGCGAAGGCGTTTGCGTGGTGCCGGACATGCTCCGTGGCAATGTCGAGATCCCGTGGGATCGCATGGACATGCAGGTGCTGATGAAGGCCGATGGCCTGCCCACCTACTTCCTGGCCAACGTGGTCGATGATCACCTGATGGGCATCACCCATGTACTGCGTGGCGAGGAATGGCTGCCGTCGGCGCCCAAGCTGATCAAGCTCTACGAATACTTCGGCTGGGAGCAGCCGGCGCTGTGCTACATGCCGCTGCTGCGCAATCCGGACAAGAGCAAGCTGTCCAAGCGCAAGAACCCCACCAGCATTACCTTCTACGAGCGCATGGGCTACCTGCCGCAGGCCATGCTCAACTACCTGGGGCGCATGGGCTGGTCGATGCCGGACGAGCGCGAGAAATTCTCGCTGGCCGAGATGATCGAGCACTTCGACATCAACCGCGTGTCGCTGGGCGGGCCGATCTTCGATCTGGAGAAGCTGTCCTGGCTCAACGGCCAGTGGCTGCGCGAGCTGCCGGTAGAAACCTTCGCTGCCGAAGTGCAGAAGTGGGCGCTCAATCCCGACTACCTGATGAAGATCGCGCCGCACGTGCAGGGCAGGGTAGAGACGTTCAGCCAGATCGCACCGCTGGCCGGCTTCTTCTTCTCCGGCGGCCTGAATCTGGACGCCAAGCTTTTCGAGCACAAGAAGCTGTCGGCCGATCAGGTGCGCCAGTTGATGCAACTCATCCTGTGGAAGCTCGAATCGCTGCGTCAGTGGGAAAAGGATCGCATCACCGGCTGCATCCAGGCGGTGGTCGAGCATCTGGAGCTGAAGCTGCGTGATGCCATGCCGCTGATGTTCGCGGCGATCACCGGCCAAGCCAGCTCGGTTTCCGTGCTCGACGCCATGGAAATCCTCGGCCCTGACCTGACGCGCTTCCGTCTGCGTCAGGCGCTGGAGTTGCTCGGTGGCACCTCGAAGAAAGAGGCCAAGGAGTGGGAGAAGCTGCTGGCGAGCATCGGCTAAGTCGAGGCGTGCAACTGTGGGAGGGGCTTTAGCCGCGATGATTTGATTTTGTCGCCGCTGAAGCGCCTCCCACGGTTGCAGCTAACTCTCCACGAGTGAGGCTCTAAGTAATTGTTCTAGTGGCAAAAACTTTGGGCTGGCAGGAAAAATGTTGTTGACAGCCAATCAGGGCGCTCTTAACATGCGCCCCGTCCTCGAGATGGGGCTATAGCTCAGCTGGGAGAGCGCTTGCATGGCATGCAAGAGGTCAACGGTTCGATCCCGTTTAGCTCCACCAATCTCGGCTCCTTCGGGAGTGCCAGAATCGATGTGAGTCGATTCACGATCAGGGTCTTGCGTCCCCTTCGTCTAGTGGCCTAGGACACCGCCCTTTCACGGCGGTAACAGGGGTTCGAGTCCCCTAGGGGACGCCATTTTCCAGTCGCAGTGCGTAAGTGTTGCGAACCGACCGCAAGGTTTCGGGGCTATAGCTCAGCTGGGAGAGCGCTTGCATGGCATGCAAGAGGTCAACGGTTCGATCCCGTTTAGCTCCACCAAACACTGACAAGGCCAGCCTAGTGCTGGCCTTGTTCTTCGAAGGTTTTGTCCCCTTCGTCTAGTGGCCTAGGACACCGCCCTTTCACGGCGGTAACAGGGGTTCGAGTCCCCTAGGGGACGCCATTTTCCAGTCGCAGTGCGTAAGTGTTGCGAACCGACCGCAAGGTTTCGGGGCTATAGCTCAGCTGGGAGAGCGCTTGCATGGCATGCAAGAGGTCAACGGTTCGATCCCGTTTAGCTCCACCAATCTCGGCTCCTTCGGGAGTGCCAGAATCGATGTGAGTCGATTCACGATCAGGGTCTTGCGTCCCCTTCGTCTAGTGGCCTAGGACACCGCCCTTTCACGGCGGTAACAGGGGTTCGAGTCCCCTAGGGGACGCCATTTTTCTTGCCGCGTTTGCGGGACACAGGGGCTGCTTCTTCGGAAGTGGCCCCTTTTTTGTTTTCGCCCCCTTCTTTTCCGAGGCTGATGCGTCTGTCTGGTCATGCTGACCGGCGGTCGAGCGGCTGACTTGCAAAATAATATGATGGTCGTAATATTGTACTCATCATATGAAGGGCGCGATCATGAGCGAACGCAAGAGTGAAACCCGTAAGCGCATTCTCGCTGCGGCAGGGCGTGTGCTCGCAGAGCGCGGGCCTGGTGACCCGGCGGTGGCTGAGGTCATGGCGCAAGCGGGTCTGACGGTCGGCGGCTTCTATGCGCACTTCGCCAGCAAGGACGCGCTGATGCTCGAGGCCTTTCGCCAGTTGCTGCGGGTGCGGCGCGAGCGCCTGGCGCAGGTCGATCGGAGCCTCACAGGCAGAGAGCGCCGAGTGCTCCTGGCCGCGTTCTACCTGTCGCGCAGGCACCGTGACGATGCTGACGAGCGCTGCCCGCTACCGAGTTCGCTGGCGGAAATAGCGCGCTTGCCGGATGGTTTTCGCCAGACCCTGGCTGAACACATCGAGTTGATGACTGCGCAAATGAGTGGGGCGCCGGAAGAGAGCGATGTGGCGCTGGCCGACCTGGCGCTGATGATCGGTGGTCTGGCGCTGGCGCGGGCCTTGGGGCCAGGCGAACTGTCCGACCGGGTGTTGCGTGCTGCCAAGTCGGCAGTCGTGTGAAATCAAGCGTGAAGGAGAGGGTGATGAACCAGATGACCTGGGTCCGTGGTGTCAATGCAACGCTGGGTAGAGTGGCGCCGCAACTGATCGCCAGTCGTTTGCGCGAACGTTTCATGACGCCGCGCACTTCGTCGCCGAGGGATTGGGAGCTGCCGCTGCTGGCAAGTTCAGAGCGCATTACCCTGCGTTTCGGTCTCTCTGCGCTGCGTTGGGGCAGCGGCCCTACGGTGCTGCTGATGCATGGCTGGGAGGGGCGCCCGACCCAGTTCGCGCTGCTGATTCGCGGGCTGGTCGACGCAGGTTATGGCGTCGTCGCACTGGATGCGCCTGCCCATGGTCGATCGCCGGGGCGTCAGGCCAATGTGGTGCTGTTCGCACGTGCGTTGCTCGAAGCGGCCAGTGAGCTGCCGCCGCTACGCGCCGTGATCGGTCACTCGATGGGCGGCGCCAGCGCGCTGCTGGCCACGCAAATGGGCCTGCGCAGCGAGACCCTGGTGACCATCGCCGCGCCCAGCCGGATTCTCGGTCTGTTGCGTGGCTTCGCTCGATTCATGGGGTTGCCTGCCCAGGCGCGTGCGCATTTCGTGCGGCAGGTGGAAAAGACCGCTGGCATCCCGGCCGCGCATCTCGATGTGCAGCGTTATCAGCTGGAATTGCCAGGCCTGATCGTGCATGCCACGGATGATCAGGTGGTGTCGGCGAGCGAAGCCGATCTGATCCACGAGGCCTGGTTCGACAGCCAGCTGCTGCGCCTGCCAGCGGGTGGGCATCAGCGCCTGTTGAGCGATCCGTTGCTTCTGCAGGCCGTGCTCGAGCTGCTGGAGCAGGTGCCTCAGGCGTCGTTGAAGGCGTTGGCTTCGTAGCTGACCACGCGGTTACGACCGTCTGCCTTGGCGCGATACAGGGCACGGTCTGCCAGTTCCAGCCACTGCTCGCCGCAGCCGGGGTCGCTCGGTACTCCGGCATGCAGGCCGATGCTCAGGCTCAGCGCTATCGACTGCTGTTGATAGATGCAGGGATTGTGCGCGAGGTCTTCGCGCAGTCGCTCGGCCAGGTCGAGTGCGCCGGTCAGATCCGTGCTGTCGAGCAGGGCGGCGAACTCTTCGCCGCCGAAGCGTGCCAGCAGATCGCTGCTGCGCAGGCGTTGTTGAATGCGCTGGGCTGCATGACGCAGGCAGGCATCGCCCGCCAGGTGGCCGTAGCGATCATTGACCTGCTTGAAGTGATCCAGATCCAGCATCAATACCGCCAGCGACTGTCGGCTGCGCTCGGCGCGGGTGCAGGCGCGCGCCAGTTCTTCGCTGAGTGTCTGGCGATTGAACAGGCCGGTGAGTCCGTCGCGGCGATTCAGTTCGGCCAGGCGCAGGTTGGCGTTGGACAGTTGCTGCAGGGTGTCCTGCAGGGTCGCGGTACGCTCCTGTACGCGCTGTTCCAGGCTGTCGCTGATCTGCGTTTGCAGTTCCAGGTGCTTGGTCTGCTCGGCGCGCAGGCGGCGTTCCTGGTCGATCAGTTTGGCCTGGGCCAGGCGTTCGGCTTCCTGCACGTGGCGGATACGTGAGGCCAGGGCGATGGAGAACACCGTCATCTCGATCAGTGCGCCGATCTGCTGGGCATGCAGGGTCAGCAGCGAGTAGGGCAGCAGCCCTGTGCCGGTGAGGATGCTGGCAAGGCTGGCCGCAATCAGCACGAACCAGCCCAGGGCGAACAGGCGTGCGGCCGCGTAACCGCCCCGCCAGCGCAGCAGGGTGATGATGAAGGCGGCCACGGCGCAGGCGACTACCAGCACGAAGCTGCCGATCAGGGCCGGTGCGTAGGGGCCAAACAGCGCCATGCCCAGCACCAGCCAGGCGCATGCCTTGAGTGCGTTGGCGACCCAGCGGTAAGGCCGTGCGGCCTTGTCCAGTTCCAGTACGCCGTAGGTGAAGTGAATGCCGAACAGCGTCGCCAGTGCCGAGCTGAGCGGGAAGCTCAGTTGATGCCAGGTCAAGGCGTTGGGCCACAGCCATTGCAGGGCGAAGCCGAGCTGAATGAACTGGTAGAGGCCGAAGCTGGCGACGAACAGGCTGTACCAGAGGTAGTTGCGATCGCGAGTGATGCAGAAGATGGACAGGTTGTAGATCAGCATCGCGATCAGGGCGCCGAAGAACAGGCCCTGTAGCAGCAGGCTGCGCTGTTCCTGATGGTCGAAGGCATCGCGGGTCATCAGGCTGGCGCTGAGGTTGGCCGAGCCGTCGGTTTGCATGCGCAGCCAGATGCGTTGCTGCTCGCCGGACTCCAGATCGAGGGGGAGTGCCAGTTGCCGGTGCTCGACCCAGCGCCAGTCAAAGGGACGCTGGTCGCCGGCGCGGTAGATGCGCTTGCCGTCCAGGCCGTAGGCGTCGAGTTGATCCAGCAAGGGATTGCCGATCAGCAGAACCCAGCCAAGCGAGCGGTTGTGCGGATTGTGCACATCCAGGCGCAGCCAGTAGGTGCTGCCGCTGTAGCCGAAGCTGGCATCGCGCCGGGCGACCGCCTGCCAGGCGGAGTCGGGGAGTGCGCGCACATCCATGAAGTCGGCCTGGCCGTCCGGGTCCTCCCAGACGTGCATATAGGGGCCGGGCAGTGTCTGCGCCTGACCGATCGGCAGTGGCAGGCTTTCTGCCCAGGTCAGCGCTGGCAGCAGCAAAAGCATCAATAGGCGCAGGATGGCAGTCAATTGCTCGTTCTCGGGCTCTCAGGCGAGTGCGCTGCATTATGGCGCGCGGTGATGGCGCGATGAAAGCTCGGCACTGCATGCAAGCGCTGCGCGGCGTATCATGCGGCCCTGGCCGAACGGTCGCCCGGGATGCTGGCGGCCACGCTGATGAATCGGATCACCCAGCTTGCCGCATGCAGGCTGCACACCTGGAGGTACTGTCATGAACTGGGAGTTGCCCAGCCCCTTCGTCATCGATATCGAAGTGAGCGCAGAGGACATCGACGGCCTCGGCCATGCCAACAACGCGGTGTACGTCAGTTGGCTGGAGCGCTGCGCCTGGCGGCATTCGCAGTTCCTCGGGCTGGACCTGGTCGAGTATCGCCGTCTGGATCGGGCCATGGCCGTGGTGCGTCACGAGATCGACTATCTGGCCAGTGCCTACGAAGGGCAGCATCTGCAGATGGCGACCTGGATCGTCGAGTCCGACCAGCGCCTGAAGATGGATCGGCGCTTCCAGCTGGTTCGCCCGGAAGATGGCGCTACCTTGCTGCGTGCCAAGACCACCTTTGTCTGCATCGAGCTGTCCAGCGGTCGTCCCAAGCGCATGCCAGCGGAGTTCGTCGAGGGTTATGGCAAGGCGCTGATGCAGCCCTATCCGCTGGAGCTGTAAGGCCGCTCAGTCGATCAGTGGTGCAAGAAATACCTGCTCCGGCTCGACCATGACGGCGAACTGGCGGGTCTCACCGGGGCGCAGGATGACGGACTGCGCCACATCCGGCCCGTGGCCAGCGCAATAGCCATCTGGCGACATGGCCACGGCGACGCTCAGTTCGCCGCTGGGCAGATCCAGGCTGCTGTGCTCGCCGGGGCCGAGTTTCGCCACGACCTGCTGGTTGACGTAGAGCTCCACGTCACAGGCATTCGGCGCGTTGTTGTCGCGGCTGAATATCAGGCGGGCCGGCGCGTCGGCAACCGGGTCTGCAGGCATCTGTTCGATACCCTTGGGCAATCCATCGTTGGCCAGAGCGGCCATGCACAACAGGCCGAGCAAGGCGGGTGCGATCAGGCGCATGGTAATGCCTCCGTTTGGCGTCAGCGGCAGTGTCGCCCATCTTGCGCGCCGCGTGCGACCCCTTAAACTGTGCGCCCCTTTTTCCCGGACAACCTCATGCAAATCGCCCTGGCGCCCATGGAGGGGCTGGTCGACGAGATTCTGCGCGACGTACTGACTCGCATCGGCGGTATCGACTGGTGCGTCACCGAGTTCATTCGCGTCAGCGAACGGCTGTTGCCCGCTGCGACTTATCACAAGCTGGCGCCTGAGCTGTTCAACGGCTCGCGCACCCTGGCTGGTACGCCGATGCGTGTGCAGTTTCTCGGCTCCGATCCGCAGTGCCTGGCGGACAACGCCGCTTTCGCCTGCACCCTTGGTGCGCCGGTGATCGATCTCAACTTCGGCTGCCCGGCCAAGACGGTGAACAAGTCACGGGGCGGCGCGGTGCTGCTCAAGGAGCCGGAACTGCTGCACGCCATCGTCCGTGAGGTACGGCGCACGGTGCCGGCCGAGATTCCGGTGACGGCGAAGATGCGCCTGGGCTTCGAGGGCAAGGAGGGTGCGCTGGACTGCGCGTGCGCACTGGCCGAGGGCGGGGCGAGCCAGATCGTCGTGCATGCGCGGACCAAGGTCGAGGGTTACAAGCCGCCGGCGCACTGGGAGTGGGTGGCGCGGGTGCAGGAGGTGGTCGCCGTGCCGGTATTCGCCAATGGTGAGGTGTGGACGCTGGACGACTGGCGCCGCTGCCGCGAAATCAGTGGCGTGGATGACATCATGCTGGGGCGCGGCCTGGTTTCTCGGCCGGGGCTGGCGCGGCAGATCGCGGCAGTCAGGGCAGGTGAAGAGCCGGAGGAAATGAGCTGGGCCGAACTGCAGCCGCTGTTGCTCGACTTCTGGCAGCAGGCACGGCGCAAGCTGGCGCCACGCTATGCGCCGGGGCGGCTGAAGCAGTGGCTGGCGATGCTCACCCGTACCTACCCGGAAGCTGTCGCGCTGTTCGCCGAGGTGCGCCGCGAGCAGGATTGCGAGCGCATCGATCAGCTGCTTGCGCCATCTCCGTAGGGTGCGCTGTGCGCACCGCCTGTCAGGCATGAATGTGTGCCTCTTGCCCTGTTGGTCGTGAGCCATTTTCCGGCTCTTGAAAAATGTCCGAGTGACCTCAGATAAGTGATGGCGGGATGCCGAAGTCGGGTTCCGCGATATGACACTTGCTGACATTTCAGGAGATTACTCATGAGCAACGTTCTGTCCCTGGCCCCTCTGTTTCGCCAGTCCGTCGGTTTCGACCGTTTCAACGATCTTTTCGAATCTGCCCTGCGCAGCAATGACGCCGGCAGTTCCTACCCGCCCTACAACGTCGAGAAGCATGGCGAGGACCACTACCGCATCGTGGTCGCGGCTGCCGGCTTCGAGGAAGACGACCTGGAGCTGCAGGTCGAGCGTGGCGTGCTGACCGTGGTCGGCAACAAGCGGGACCGCAGCGCCGAGAGCATCAGCTACCTGCATCAGGGCATCGCCCAGCGAGCGTTCAAGCTGTCGTTCCGCCTGGCCGACCATATCGAGGTCAAGGGCGCCAATCTGGTCAATGGCCTGCTCCATGTCGAGCTGGAGCGCATCGTGCCGGAAGAGGCCAAGGCCAAGCGCATTCCCATCGGCAGTCAGCGTCCTGCACTGGAAAGCTGAGCCGGTGAGGCGGGAATGAAGAAGGCGCCCCACGGGGCGCCTTCTTCGTTTCAAGCGACAGGCTGGCTAAGGCTGCTTCGTCGATGCGCACCGAGAGTGCTGTCCGGTTACGGTCGCTGCCTTTCCAGCAGTTCACGAAAGGCCTCCTGCGGCAGGGGTTTGCTGAACAGATAGCCCTGATAGAGATGGCAGCCCTGCGCCTGCAGGAAGTCCAGTTGGTCCTGCTGCTCGACGCCCTCGGCGATCAGCGCCAGGCCCAGGCTGCGCGCCATGGCGACGATGGCCCGGATGATCTCGGCATCGTTGGGGTCGTTGGTGGCGTCACGCACGAAGGACTGGTCGATCTTCAGCATGTCCACCGGCAGGCGCTTGAGGTAGGTCAGCGAACTGTAACCCGTGCCGAAGTCGTCCATGGCGAAGCTGACGCCGTGCTTTTTCAGGCGCAGCATCTTGCCGACGGTGTCATCGATGTTCTGAATGACGATGCCTTCGGTGATTTCCAGCTTGAGCATGGCGTTGGGCAACTGGCTGTCGCGCAGGCTGGTCGCGACCCGCTCGACGAAATCGTGCTGGCGGAACTGGCGAGGGCTGATGTTGACGCACAGGCTGAAGCGTTCGCTGTCGATCAGCCTACCCGCGAGTAGCTGGGAGCAGAAATGGCAGGCTTCGGCCAGCACCCAGCCACCGACTTCGACGATCAGCCCGCTTTCCTCCAGCACCTGGATGAACTGCGCGGGCGACTGGGGCCCCAGCTGCGGATGCTGCCAGCGCAGCAGTGCTTCGGCGCCGACCACCTGGCCATTACGAGCGTCCACCTGTGGCTGGAAGTGCAGTTCGAACTCGCCACGGGCCAGGGCCAGGCGCAGATCGTTCTCCAGACGCAGGCGTGCGCTGGCCGCTTCCTGCATGGTGCTGCGGAATAGCTGGATGGCGTTACGCCCGGAGTCCTTGGCGCGGTAGAGGGCGATATCGGCGCGCTTGAGCAGATCCGCCGGGGTATTGCCGTGATCGGGAATCAGGGCGACGCCGATGCTCGGGGTCACCTGCAGGCGATGGCCGTCCAGCAGCATCGGTTCGGCGAGCAGTTGGCGCAGCTTGTCGGCGACCTGGCGGACGTGGCGGGTGACCTCCGAGCGCTTGCCCTCCAGGCCGGAGAGCAGCACCACGAATTCGTCGCCGCCCAGGCGAGCCACGGTGTCTTCGAGGCGCACGCTGGCTTCCAGGCGCGCGGTGACCAGGCGCAGCACGGAGTCGCCGACGGGGTGGCCGAGTGAATCGTTGATGTGCTTGAAGTGGTCGAGGTCGAGAAACAGCAGGGCGCCGCGCAGATCATGGCGCTTGAGCAGTGCGATCTGCTGGGTCAGGCGGTCCATCAGTAGGGCCCGGTTGGGCAGGTTGGTCAATGCATCGTGGTAGGCCAGGTGCTGTACCTGTGCCTGCGCCTGCTTCAGTTCGCTGATGTCGCGTGCAGTGAGCAGCAGACAGGGCACGCCATTGAGCTCGATGGGCTGCACGGAAACGTCGACCAGGCGCACCTCACCGTCGCGATGCCGGCCGTGCATTTCCATATGCAGCACCTGGCCCTGCTGGGCCAGGTGCTCGATCATTCGCACGCGCTCTTCGGGGTAGGCCCAGATGCTCAGCTCGTGCACCGTGCGGCCGATCACCTCCCAGCCCTGGTATCCGGTGATGCGGGTGAAGCCTTCGTTGACCTCGATGTAGCGCCCGCTGTCGCGTTCGGTAATGGTGATGGCGTCCGGGCTGGAGTGGAAGGCCTTGGCGAACTTCTCTTCCGAGGCTTGCAGGCGCTGCTCGCGCAGCAGCCGCTCGCTGATATCGACCAGCGTGCCGACCATGCGCTGCGGTTGACCGGCCTCGTCGAGCTGCAGTTTGGCAGTGCTTTCGAGAAAGCGCAGGCCGCCATTTTCCAACTGCACACGATAGTTGACCTGGTAGTGGCTGCGGCGCTCTTCGACCAGGCCTTGGTAGCTCTGGCGCAGGCTGTGTCGATCGTCCATCGGTACCCGGCGGAAGAAGTCGAGGAAGGCACCTTCGAAGGGTTGCGACTCCAGGCCCTGTAGTTGGGAGGCCCGGGCGCTGGCAAACAGCCGGCTACTGGGAATGTGCCAGTCCCAGGTACCGAGGTCGGCGGACTCCAGGGCAAGGCGCAGGCGTTGCCTGCTCTCGTTCAATGCCAGCTCCTGCATGCGCTGCTCGGTGATGTTGCGCACGGTGAGTACCAGGCAGGTGGTGCCGTTGAGCTCGATTTCGCCGCCGAACAGCAAGTTGCTGGTGACGCTGCCGTCGCGGCTGAACAGCCGCACTTCGAGGTTGTTCAGGCGCCCGCTTTGCACGGCGTCGATCATGCGTTGACGGTCGCCGGGGTCAGCCCAGATACCCAGCTCCAATGAGGTGCGGCCCACGGCTTCGGCGCTGCTCCAGCCAAATTGCTGCTCGAAACTCGGATTGACCTCGATGAAGCGGCCGCTCGCCCGGTCAGTGATGGCCACCGCGTCGGGCGTGTGCATGAAGGCCTTGGCGAACTTTTCCTCACTGGCGCGCAGGGCGTCTTCTGCACGCTTGCGCTCACTGGTGTCGAGAAAGGTGCAGAGCATCAGGCGCTCGCCCTGCAGCTCGATGTACTGGCTCGACAGCACGCCATCGAGAACAGCGCCGCCACGGGTGCGCAGTTGGACTTCCTGAATCACAGGCTCCCGGCTCAGCGGCGCCTGCCGGCGCAACTGGTCGCGCTGGCTGGTCTGTACCCAAAGATTGAGTTCATGGGTAGTGCGGCCAAGAATGTCGCTGGCCGTCCAGCCGAAAGCCTGGGTGAAGTGCTGGTTGACCTCGACGATCTCGCTGTTGTCGTAGCGCACCAGCATCATGATGTCGGGGCTCAGGCGGAACAGGCTGGCGAAGCGTTCCTCGGAGGCGCGCAGGGCCTCGGCACGCTCCTGCTGGGCGCTGATGTCGCGAATCACGCCGAACATCCGTGGCCGACCATCGGCCTCGCGTTGCAGGCTGCCGGTGATCTCCAGCCAGTGCAGGCTGCCGTCCGGCCAGCGGATGCGGTGGCGCAGGGCGTTGGCAATCTGTTCGCCCTTGAGGATGGCGTCGAATTTAGCCAGGACCTCGGCGCGCTCCTCTTCGGGGATCAGCTCGATGTAGTGCAGTTCCCGCGTGACCGGGCGATTGGGGTCGAGGCCGAACAGTGCCTGGGCACCACGCGACCAGTTCACCTGGCCACTGCGAATGTCCCAGTACCAGGTGCCGAGATGTGCGCCGTTCAGCGCGGCCAGCAAACGCGGCGCGTCTTGCCAGGTTTGCTCGAATTCGGCGGGATCCATCGCCGGTATATGTGGCAGGGGCGGGGTCTGGTCAGTCGATCTGGCCATGGCCGTACCTTCCTCCGGAGAGCGCGATGCGCGGGGCGGGCATTAACAGGTTGTTGAAAAACTATCTGCGTTGCCATTGCTGCGTTAAAAACAGGCTCAAAATGCTCATTTACAGCTCGTAAACTGCGCTTTTTCGCCTGTTTTTGCCTTGCAATGACTGCCTCGCCTACGTTTTTCAACGACCTGTTAGAGGCATGTGGATATGTTTTTGTCGTTATGTCGCCACGTTAGTCTCAGTTCGGATGCCTATGCAAGATCATCCCGCTGGCTGTCGAGCAGATCCATGAATGCCCGTGCGGCATTCGACAGGGTGCGCTCGGTATGCAGGATGTAGCCCAGCTGGCGGGTCAACTGGATGCCCGGTATCGGCAGGCGCGCGACCTGATCGTCGAGCATGGTGCGCGGCAGCACGCTCCAGGCCAGGCCGATGGACACCATCATCTTGATGGTTTCCAGGTAGTTGGTGCTCATGGCGATATTGGGCGTCAGGCCCTGGGCCTCGAACAGGCGCTGGACGATGTGATGGGTGAAGGTGTTGCCGCCGGGAAACACGGCTGGGTGCTGCGCCACGTCGGCCAGGCTGATCATCTGGCTGCGGGCCAGCGGGTGTTCCGGTGCGGCGACGAAATCCAGCGGGTCGTCCCATACGGCGGCGGCACGGATCGGCTCACGGGTTTCCGGGGCGAGGGTGATCACCGCCAGTTCGGCGCGGCCATGCAGCACTTCTTCGTACGCCACCTCCGAGTCGAGGAACTGGATATCCAGCGCCACCTGCGGATGGGCGCGGGTAAAGGCGCGCAGCAGGGCGGGCAGGCGATGCAGGCCGATGTGGTGGCTGGTCGCCAGGGTCAGGCGACCGCTGACTTCACCGGAGAGGTTGGTCAGCGCGCGACGGGTATCGTCCAGCACGTTGAGGATCTGGTAGGCGCGCGGCAACAGGGCGCGGCCGGCCTGGGTCAGGCCAATCTCGCGACCGAGGCGGTCGAACAGGCGCACGCCCAGTTGCTGTTCCAGACCGGCGATGCGCTTGCTCACGGCGGGCTGAGTCAGGTGCAGGCGCTCGCCGGCTTCGGAAAAGCTGCCGGTTTCGGCGATGGCGATGAAGGCATTGAGGTTGGCCAGATCCATGGAGCGCTCCGGGTCAGTAATGAGGCACTGAGCATACATTCCTATTCGGAATCCTTTGAATAAAAAATATGAATTTGAGTTATTTCGTGCCTGGCAATAGCATTCTCCCCATAAGCCGAAGGGCCATTTTCGCCCAGGCATAGAAAGGTGCACTTCTGACGCCTGGCGGTGATAACGCAGGCAGTTTGCGAATGTGCTCAAAAGGCGCTGATGAGGTAAGGCTGATGACTGGCAAGACGCTCTACGACAAGCTCTGGGAAATGCACGAAGTGAAACGTCGCGACGACGGTTCTTCGTTGATCTACATCGATCGTCACATCCTTCACGAAGTGACCTCGCCGCAGGCCTTCGAGGGTCTGCGCCTGGCCGGGCGCAAGCCGTGGCGCATCGACGCCAACATCGCCACGCCGGATCACAACGTGCCGACCACCAAGGCCGAGCGTCAGGGTGGCCTCGAAGCCATCGCCGACGAGGTTTCGCGCATTCAGGTGCGGACCCTGGACGAGAACTGCGATGACTTCGGCATCCTCGAGTTCAAGATGAACGACGTACGCCAGGGCATCGTCCACGTGGTCGGGCCGGAGCAGGGCGCCACTCTGCCGGGCATGACCGTGGTCTGCGGCGACTCGCACACCTCCACCCATGGCGCCTTCGGTGCGCTGGCCCACGGCATCGGCACCTCCGAGGTCGAGCACGTGCTCGCCACCCAGTGCCTGGTGGCCAAGAAGATGAAGAACATGCAGGTGCGCGTCGAAGGCAAGCTGCCGTTCGGCGTTACCGCCAAGGACATCGTGCTCGCCGTGATCGGCAAGATCGGCACCGCCGGCGGCAACGGCCATGCGCTGGAGTTCGCCGGCAGCGCGATCCGTGATCTGTCCCTGGAAGGGCGCATGACCATCTGCAACATGTCCATCGAGGCTGGCGCCCGTGTGGGCCTGGTGGCGGTGGACGAGAAGACCATCGCCTACGTCAAGGGCCGTCCATTCGCGCCCAAGGGCAGCGACTGGGACAAGGCCGTGGCGCAGTGGCGGAACCTGGTGTCCGACGCCGATGCGGTGTTCGATACCGTGGTCGAGTTGAAAGCCGAAGACATCAAGCCGCAGGTCAGCTGGGGCACCTCGCCGGAGATGGTTTTGGCCGTCGACCAGAACGTGCCGGACCCGGCCGTCGAAGCCGACCCGGTGAAGAAGGACTCGATCACCCGCGCACTGAAGTACATGGGCCTGAGCGCCAACCAGCCGATCACTGATATCCAGCTCGATCGCGTGTTCATCGGCTCCTGCACCAACTCGCGCATCGAAGACCTGCGCGCTGCTGCCGAGGTGGCCAAGGGGCGCAAGGTCGCCAGCACCGTCAAGCAAGCCATGGTGGTGCCGGGTTCTGGCCTGGTGAAACAGCAGGCCGAGGCCGAGGGGCTGGACAAGATCTTCATCGAGGCCGGTTTCGAATGGCGTGAGCCGGGTTGCTCCATGTGCCTGGCGATGAACCCGGACAAGCTGGGCAGTGGCGAGCATTGCGCCTCCACCTCCAACCGCAACTTCGAAGGCCGCCAGGGCGCTGGTGGCCGTACCCACCTGGTGAGCCCGGCGATGGCTGCCGCTGCGGCGGTTACCGGTCGCTTCATCGACGTTCGCGAATTGATCCAGGCCTGAGGAGCTAGATGATGAAAGCCTTTACCCAACACACCGGCCTGGTCTGCCCGCTCGACCGTGCCAACGTCGACACCGATCAGATCATTCCCAAGCAGTTCTTGAAGTCGATCAAGCGCACCGGCTTCGGCCCCAACCTGTTCGACGAGTGGCGCTACCTGGATATCGGTCAGCCGAACCAGGACAACTCCAAGCGCCCGATCAACAAGGATTTCGTGCTCAACTTCCCGCGCTACCAGGGCGCCAGCGTGCTGCTGGCCCGCGAGAACTTCGGTTGCGGCTCTTCGCGCGAGCATGCGCCGTGGGCACTGGATGAATACGGTTTCCGCACGGTGATCGCGCCGAGCTTTGCCGACATCTTCTTCAATAACAGCTTCAAGAACGGCCTGCTGCCGATCGTCCTCAAGGACGAAGAGGTCGATGCGCTGTTCGAGCAGGCCGAGGCCTGCGAGGGTTATCAGTTGACCGTCGATCTCCAGGCGCAGACCGTGACCCGTCCCGATGGCGTGCAGTACCGCTTCGAGGTCGATGCTTTTCGCAAGCACTGCCTGCTCAATGGCCTGGACGACATCGGCCTGACCCTGCAGGATCAGGACGCGATCAAGGCGTTCGAAGTCGGTTACCAGCAGAGCAGCCCCTGGCTGTTCGGCGCGATCAAGTAATACATGAAGGTAGGGTGGATGGCGCTTTATCCATCCACCGTGCTGGGTTTCGGTGGATGAAAACAGCGTCATCCACCCTACGGATAGATTGAGGGATGCAATGAGCAAGCAGATTCTGGTTCTCCCCGGCGACGGTATCGGCCCGGAAATCATGGCCGAGGCGGTCAAGGTGCTGAACCTGGCCAACGACAAGTACGCCCTGGGCTTCGAGCTGAGCTTCGATGATCTGGGTGGCGCGGCCATCGACCGTTACGGCGTGCCGCTGGCCGATGAGACCCTGGCGCGCGCCAGGGCCGCCGATGCCGTGCTGCTTGGCGCCGTAGGCGGGCCGAAGTGGGACACCATCGACCCGGCCATCCGTCCCGAGCGTGGCCTGCTGAAGATCCGCTCGCAGCTGGGCCTGTTCGGCAACCTGCGTCCGGCCATTCTCTACCCGCAGTTGGCCGAGGCCTCCAGCCTCAAGCCGGAAGTGGTCGCTGGCCTGGATATCCTCATCGTCCGTGAGCTGACCGGCGGCATCTACTTCGGCCAGCCGCGCGAAAGCAAGGTGCTGGAAAACGGCGAGCGCATGGCGTACGACACCCTGCCGTACAGCGAGAGCGAAATCCGCCGCATCGCCAAGGTCGGTTTCGACATGGCGCGCGTGCGTGGCAAGAAGCTGTGCTCGGTGGACAAGGCCAACGTCCTGGCGTCCAGCCAGCTGTGGCGCGCTGTGGTCGAGGAAGTGGCCAAGGATTACCCGGACGTCGAACTGAGCCACATGTACGTCGACAACGCCGCCATGCAACTGGTACGCGCACCCAAGCAATTCGACGTGATGGTCACCGACAACATGTTTGGTGACATTTTGTCCGACGAAGCTTCGATGCTGACCGGCTCCATCGGCATGCTGCCGTCGGCATCCCTGGACGCCAACAACAAGGGCATGTACGAGCCTTGCCATGGCTCCGCGCCGGACATCGCCGGCAAGGGCATCGCCAACCCGCTGGCCACCATTCTCTCGGTGTCCATGATGCTGCGTTACAGCTTCGGCCAGGTCGCTGCCGCCGATGCCATCGAGAAGGCGGTGAGCCTGGTACTGGATCAGGGCCTGCGTACGGGCGACATCTGGTCCGAAGGCAAGACCAAGGTCGGTACTGCTGAGATGGGTGATGCAGTGGCCTCCGCGCTGCGTAGTCTGTAATCTTCCCAGCCCCGCCGGGGTGGTTCCGGCGGGCTGTTTATATAGGTGTAGTCGTTATGAAACGTGTAGGTCTGATCGGTTGGCGTGGCATGGTCGGTTCCGTGCTCATGCAGCGCATGCTGGAAGAGCGGGACTTCGACCTGATCGAGCCGGTGTTCTTCACCACTTCCAATGTCGGTGGCCAGGGCCCTGCCATTGGCAAGGACATCGCGACGCTGAAAGATGCCTACAGCATTGACGACCTCAAGGGCCTGGACGTGATCCTGACCTGCCAGGGCGGTGACTACACCAACGAAGTCTTCCCCAAGCTGCGTGAAGCCGGTTGGCAGGGCTACTGGATCGACGCCGCCTCCAGCCTGCGCATGGATGACGATTCGGTGATCGTGCTCGATCCGGTCAACCGCAAGGTGATCGACCAGGCGCTGGATGCTGGCAGCAAGAACTACATCGGCGGCAACTGCACCGTCAGCCTGATGCTGATGGCGCTCGGTGGTCTGTACGAGGCCGGTCTGGTGGAGTGGATGAGCGCCATGACCTATCAGGCCGCTTCCGGTGCTGGCGCGCAGAACATGCGTGAGCTGATCAAGCAGATGGGCGCGATCAACGGTGCCGTTGCCGATGAGCTGGCCGACCCGGCCAGCGCCATTCTCGACATCGACCGCAAGGTGGCCGAAGCCATGCGTGGCGAAGGCTTCCCGGTCGACAACTTCGGCGTGCCGCTGGCCGGTAGCCTGATTCCCTACATCGACAAGGAACTGCCGAACGGGCAGAGCCGTGAAGAGTGGAAGGCTCAGGCCGAAACCAACAAGATTCTCGGTCGTTTCAAGAACCCGATCCCGGTCGATGGCATCTGCGTGCGCATCGGCGCCATGCGCTGCCACAGCCAGGCGCTGACCATCAAGCTGAACAAGGATGTGCCGATGGCCGATATCGAAGGCCTGATCAGCCAGCACAATCCCTGGGTCAAGCTGGTGCCGAACCATCGCGAAGATTCCATCCGCGACCTCGGTCCGACTGCCGTCACTGGCACCCTCAGTGTTCCGGTCGGTCGCCTGCGCAAGCTCAACATGGGTTCGCAGTACCTGGGTGCCTTCACCGTCGGTGACCAGTTGTTGTGGGGCGCTGCCGAGCCGCTGCGCCGCATGCTGCGGATTCTGCTGGAGCGCTAACCGCCAGGCTGCCAGTCAGCGTCAAACAAAGCCCTTCTGTCTCGGCAGAGGGGCTTTGTGTTTTCTGTGGTGCGCAAGCTGATTGCCTGGGCGCTGGGGCGCAGTTACAGTGCCGCTCCCTCCGTGTCGCAGGTCCGCTCATGAGTCAGTCCATCAATATCGCCGTGATCGGCGCCACCAGTAATGTCGGCGCCGCGCTGGTCGAATTGCTCGAAGAGCGTGACTTCCCGATCAAGGATCTGCATCTGCTGGCCAGCAGCGAATCGGCTGGGCAGAGTCTTTCTTTCCGTGGTCGGCAGGTGCGGGTCAGACCGCTCGATGCCTTCGATTTCACTCAGGTGCAACTGGCTTTCTTTGCCGCAGGTTCTGAAGTGACACGCAGCCATCATGAGCGCGTGGTCGCAGCCGGTTGTTCCGTGATCGATCTGAGCGCTGCTTTTTCGCTGGATCAGGCGCCCTGTGTATTGCCCGAGCTCGGCGCCGAAGGGCTGCCGGCACTGACCAGGCCCTGGTGCGTCAGTGCGCCCACGCCTTCGGCAGTTGCCTGTGCGTTGGTGCTGGCGGCGCTGAAGCCTGTACTGCAACCCCAGCAGTTGCAGGTGACGGCCATGCTGTCGATCTCCACTCTGGGGCGCAGTGGTGTTCAGGAGCTGGCGCGGCAGACTGCCGAGCTGCTCAACGGGCGCCCACTGGAACCGAAGACGGTGGATCGCCAGATCGCGTTCAATCTGCTGGCGCAGGTCGGCGAGGTGGATGATCAAGGGCATGCTCAGCTGGAGAAGCGTCTGGCCGCCGAGATTCGACAATTGTTGAGTCTGCCCGAGCTTCCGGTCGCAGCGACCTGCGCCTTGGTGCCAGTATTCTTTGGCGATAGTCTCGCGCTGGGTGTGTATGCTGATTCGGATATCGATATCAGTGCCGTGCAGCAGTTGCTCGAGGTCGCGCAAGGGATCGAGTTGGTAGAGGCCGGCGACTACCCGACTGCAGTGGGTGATGCGGTGGGGCAGGATCAGGTGTACGTGGGGCGTATCCGTCGTGGCGTGAGCGATCCAAGGCAACTCAATTTGTGGATTGCGTCTGATAATGTAAGAAAAGGCGCCGCCCTGAATGCTGTGCAGATAGCTGAGTTATTGATAAAACACTATCTGTAAAAGATACTTACCTAGAAATTTGAAGAATCTTTCTAGCTTGGCAATACTGGCTGAGTTGATTGCTGAATGGGGAGCCGCTCGTGGAGCGGAGGCAGGCAGCAGTTCTCAAGACCCTCTCGCATGCCGAGAAAAAGATAAAACAAGGGATAACGCTATGGTTCGGGTTCGCAAACTGGTGCTGGCAATCGCAGCCGCTTCCGCGCTGTCTTCCGGTATGGCGCATGCGCTGGGGTTGGGTGAAGTTACCCTGCAATCGTCGCTGAATCAGCCGTTGGTAGCGGAAATCGAATTGCTGGAGGTGCGCGACCTTGCTTCCAATGAGGTGATTCCCAGCCTCGCGTCTCCTGAGGAGTTCGTCAAAGCGGGCGTCGATCGTCAGTACTTTCTGACCGACCTCAAGTTCACGCCGGTATTGAAGCCCAACGGCAAGAGCGTTATCCGCATCACGTCGAGCAAGACCGTGCGTGAGCCCTACCTCAACTTCCTGGTTGAAGTGCTCTGGCCGAACGGTCGTCTGCTGCGTGAATACACCCTGCTGCTCGATCCGCCACTTTATTCTGCGCAAACGGCCGTCGCCGCTGCTCCGCAGCTGCCGATCGCCGCGCCTGCACCGCGTCCGTCTGCTGCGCCTGCCATTGCGCCGACTCGCGCTGCGCCTGCCGCGGCCCCGCGTCCTGCAGCGCCGGCAGCCGCCTCGCGCGCCATTTCCGGTAGCGAATACAAAACCACTGCCAACGATACGCTCTGGGAAATCGCCCAGCGTGTTGGCGGTGGTTCGGTCAATCAGACCATGCTGGCTATCCAGGACCTGAATCCGGATGCCTTCATCGGCGGCAATATCAACCGCATGAAGAGCGGTCAGGTGCTGCGTCTGCCGGACGAACAGCAGGTTCGCAGTCGCAGCAATGCCGAGGCGATCGCTCAGGTCTCCGAGCAGAATGCAGCCTGGCGTGAAGGCCGTGCCGTCGCCTCGCGTCAACTGGATGCCACTCGCCGTACCACCGCTGGCGCAGCGCCGGCGACTGCGGAGGCGGGCGACAGTCTCAAGCTGGTTGCTGCTGAGGCTGGTCAGTCCACTCGCGGTAGCGATACCGGTTCGGCTGGAAGCAAGGCGCTGGCTGACAAGCTGGCAGTGACTCAGGAAAGCCTGGATTCGACCCGTCGCGAGAACGCCGAGCTGCAGAGCCGTGTCAGTGATCTGCAAAGCCAGCTGGACAAGCTGCAGCGTCTGGTGGAACTGAAGGACAGTCAGCTGGCCAAGATGCAGGCCGACCTGTCGGCGGCGCCCGAAGCTCCTGCTCCTGCTGCAACGCAAGAGCCGCCTGCGCAAACTCCGGCAGCGGCGCCCGAAGCCGAGCCGCCTGCTGCGCAAGCGACAACGCCGCCGACGACGCCGCCTGAGGAGGCGGCGCCTGACTACAACTATTCCGAGGAGCCGGCCGCGCCTGTCGAGGACAGCGCCGCCGCAACCCAACAGCCGGCCAGTGAGCCGGCTGCTGCCGTTGAGCCAGCCGCCCCGGCCAAGCCAGTCGAAGCAAGCAAGCCTGCAGCGCCCGCGCCTGAGCCAGCCCCGCAGGGTTTCATCGATGACCTGATGGCTAACCCGATGACGCTGGGTTTGGCCGGTGGTGGCGCGCTTCTGCTCCTGCTGGTCGGCCTGATGGCGCTGTCGCGCCGCAACGCCCAGAAAGAGTCCGAACTGCAGGATGAGCTGGCCGACGACCTGTCTCAGGAGCAGGCGTTCGCCTCCGACCTGGACATGCCCGAAGACAGCTTCGCAGGCCTCGACGACGAGCCGATCCAGGCCGCTCAGGGCACTGGCGAGGAGCGCGTTACGGCGCAGACCGGCGACGCGCTGGGTGAGGCTGATATCTACATCGCTTACGGGCGCTTCAATCAGGCGGCCGAACTGCTGCAGAACGCCATCAACGACGAGCCGCATCGTGCCGATCTGCGTCTGAAGCTGATGGAAGTCTGCGCCGAGCTGGGTGACCGCGAAGGCTTTGCCCGCCAGGATAACGAGCTGCGCGAGATCGGCGGCGTGAATGCCGAAGCCGAGCAGCTGAAGTCCAAGTATCCGGCGATCGCTGCCTTCGCCGGGGCGGGTGCCGCAGCGGCTGCTGCCTCCGCCGATGACGACATGGGCGAGTTCAGTCTGGATGACCTCAGCCTGGATGAGCCGAGCGCGCAAGCGCCTGCTTCCACTGCTGGTGATCTGGATGATGCCTTCGATCTGAGCCTCGACGACCTGGAAGCCGATCTGGAGACTGATGTTCAGTCAGCCAGGGCTGAGCAAGCGCCGTTGTCGCTGGACGATGATCTGGACTTCGGCCTGGTCGATGAACCCGCCGCGCCGGCCGCTTCTGCCGATGACGATCTGGACTTCGATCTGGCCCTGGATGATGACAAGGTTGAACTGTCCGGCCCGACCGACGATCTGTCCGCCTTCAGCCTGGACCTGGATGAGTCGGCTCCGGCAGCCAGCGACGAAGCTGACGATTTCCTGCTGAGCCTCGATGACGATGCGCCGCTGAGCCAGGCGGCCGACGATCTTTCCGGTCTGAGCCTCGATCTGGCCGAAGAAACGCCGTCTGCCGATCTCGATCTGCCGGCTGACTTCGATCTTTCGCTCGAAGACGAGGCGCCGGCTCAGCCGGCTGTCGCGCCTGACAGCTTCGCCGCGCAGCTGGACGAGGTGAGCGCTGAGCTGGATCAGCTGTCGACTGACTTCGAAGAGCCGCAAGCCGCTGCGCAGGCGCCAGCCAATAGCCTGTCCAGTGATCTGGATGGCGATGATGACTTCGACTTCCTGTCCGGCACCGATGAAACCGCGACCAAGCTGGATCTGGCCCGGGCCTACATCGACATGGGCGATACCGAAGGTGCCCGCGACATTCTTGATGAAGTGATTGCCGAGGGCAGTGATGCTCAGCAGCAGGAAGCTCGCGAGATGATTGCCAAGATGGTTTGATTGACAGATGTCTGACGCAGTACCTGTAGCGGCCGCCGAAATGGCGGCCGCTGGCTTTTTCAGAATCGCCCTGGGCCTGGAATACAAGGGCGCACGTTATCGTGGCTTTCAACGCCAGGGCGCGAATGTTCCGTCGATCCAGGGTCACCTGGAAACTGCCTTGTCCAAGGTCGCTGGTGGTGCCCCGGTCAGCATTCTGTGCGCAGGGCGTACCGATGCTTCTGTGCATTCCAGTGGTCAGGTGGTGCATTTCGATACCACCGTCGAGCGTTCGCTGCACGCCTGGATCATGGGCGCCAACATGAACCTGCCCGCTGACATCAGCGTGACCTGGGCGAAGGTGATGCCGGCGCACTTTCATGCGCGCTTCTCGGCCATGGCGCGACGCTACCGCTACGTGATCTACAATGATCCGATTCGCCCGGCGCACATGGCCGAGGAAGTGACCTGGAATCATCGCCCGCTGGATGTGGCGCGCATGCGTGAAGCGGCCCTGGCGCTGGTTGGCACTCATGATTTCAGCGCCTTCCGGGCGACGCGCTGCCAGGCCAAGTCACCGGTCAAGACCGTGCATCACCTGCAGTTGATCGAGCATGGCCGCTTCATCGTGCTGGATATCCGCGCCAATGCTTTTCTGCACCACATGGTGCGTAACATCGCGGGTGTGTTGATGACCATTGGCGCTGGCGAGCGGCCGCCGGAATGGGCGCGCGAGGTGCTCGAACGCGGTGATCGACATAGCGGGGGAGTGACGGCGCACCCCTACGGTCTGTATCTGATACAGGTCGATTACCCGGAGGAGTTCGAATTGCCGCAGCGCTATCTCGGGCCGCATTTTCTCTCCGGTCTGCCGGACGTGCGACAGCCATAACCCTTTGTTACCATCCGAACCCGCATGGCGAGAGGCATGAACGTGACGGTCGTACGCAGCAAGATTTGTGGGATCACCCGCATCGAGGATGCCCTGGCGGTGGTGGAGGCGGGAGCCGACGCCATTGGTCTGGTGTTCTACGGGAAAAGTCCGCGAGCAGTCAGCGTCGAGCAGGCCGCTGCGATCCTGCAGGCGTTACCGCCGTTCGTGACCACTGTCGGGCTGTTCGTCGACATGCCGCGCGACGAGCTGCAGCAGTTGCTGCAGCGCCTGCCGCTGGATCTGCTGCAGTTTCACGGTGACGAGTCGCCGGACGACTGTGAAGGCTTCGGCCGCCCCTATATCAAGGCGCTGCGGGTTCGCCCTGGTGAGGACGTGGCGGCAGCCATGGCGCTCTACACTGGTGCGCGGGGTATTCTGCTCGATACCTTCGTCGAGGGCGTGCCGGGTGGTACGGGCGCTTCGTTCGACTGGTCGCTGGTGCCTGCAGAGGCCGCCAAGCCGATCATCCTGGCCGGCGGCCTCGATGCGGACAATGTCGCGCGGGCCATTCGCCGGGTGCGTCCTTATGCCGTGGATGTCAGTGGTGGGGTAGAGGCCAGTAAAGGCATAAAGGATGCAGGCAAGATTCGTGCATTCGTGCGGGCGGTGCGTGATGCTCAATGTGACGGCGATTGAAGCAGGGCCGTCAATTAGCCTGTCACGCCGCCATGGGCTCGTTTAAACGGGTGCTGGGTGCGGCAGAAAAGAATTGCTGGAGATGGGCGTTTCACGATGAGGCGTTCATCCGAACCAACGGTTATGGAGAAATGACAGCATGAGCAACTGGTTGGTAGACAAACTCATTCCCTCGATCATGCGTTCCGAGGTGAAGAAGAGCTCTGTGCCCGAGGGCCTGTGGCATAAATGTCCGTCCTGTGATGCCGTGCTCTACCGTCCTGAGCTGGAAAAGACGCTCGATGTCTGCCCCAAGTGCAATCACCACATGCGTATCGGTGCTCGTGCGCGTATCGACATCTTCCTCGACGCCGATGGCCGCGAGGAGATCGGTGCCGATCTGGAGCCGGTCGACCGCCTGAAATTCCGCGACAGCAAGAAGTACAAGGATCGTCTGGCCGGGGCGCAGAAGCAGACTGGCGAGAAGGACGCCCTGATCTCCATGAGCGGTACCCTCGAAGGTATGCCGATCGCCGTGTGCGCGTTCGAGTTCTCCTTCATGGGTGGCTCCATGGGCGCCATCGTCGGTGAGCGCTTCGTCCAGGCGGCCAATGTCGCCCTGGAAAAACGCTGCCCGCTGGTGTGCTTCTCCGCTTCCGGTGGTGCGCGCATGCAGGAAGCGCTGATCTCTCTGATGCAGATGGCCAAGACTTCCGCTGCCCTGGCGCGTCTGCGTGAAGAAGGCCTGCCGTTCATCTCCGTGCTGACTGACCCGGTCTATGGCGGCGTTTCCGCCAGCCTGGCAATGCTTGGAGATGTCATCGTGGCCGAGCCGAAGGCGCTGATCGGTTTCGCCGGCCCGCGCGTGATCGAGCAGACCGTGCGCGAAAAGCTGCCGGAAGGCTTCCAGCGCAGCGAGTTCCTCATCGAGCATGGTGCCATCGACATGATCATTTCGCGCGATGAGCTGCGTCCGCGCCTGGCGCGTCTGCTCGCGCAAATGATGAATCGTCCCTCTCCGGTTTCCCTGCCGGCCACTGCATGACCGAACGTAGCCTGGGCGAGTGGCTCGCCTACCTCGAGCAGTTGCATCCTTCGGCCATCGACATGGGCCTGGAGCGCTCGCGTGAGGTGGCGCAGCGGCTCGGCCTGGGCAAGCCGGCGCCATTGGTGGTTACCGTCACCGGTACCAATGGCAAGGGCTCTACCTGCGCCTTTCTCGCCAGCCTGATCGCCGCCCAGGGGCAGCGCGTCGGTGTCTACAGTTCACCGCACCTGCTGCGTTACAACGAACGTGTGCTCGTGCAGGGGCGAGAAGCCAGCGACGAAGCGTTGTGCCAGGCTTTTGCCGCGGTCGAAGCCGCGCGTGGCGAGATCTCCCTGACCTATTTCGAGATGGGTACGCTGGCGGCCTTCTGGTTGTTCGAGCGTGCTCAGCTGGATGCCGTGGTGCTCGAAGTCGGTCTCGGCGGGCGCCTGGATGCGGTGAATCTGGTCGATGCCGATCTGGCGCTGATCACCAGCATCGGGCTGGATCACGCTGACTGGCTGGGCGATACCCGTGAATCGGTCGCCTTCGAAAAGGCCGGGATCATGCGCGCCGGCATGCCTGCATTGTGCGGTGACCTCGATCCTCCGCAGCCATTGCTGCAGCAGGCCGTCACCTTGGATACGCCGCTGTTCCTGCGCGGTCGTGACTATGACCTCGATGTGCAGGCGCAGGACTGGTCCTGGTATGGCCTCGACGGCAACGGCCAGATGCTGCGACTGGAGCGGTTGCCGCTTCTCGATCTGCCGATGGAAAACGCTGCGCTGGCGTTGCAGGCCTATGCGCTTCTGCCGTTGCCGTGGAACCACCGGCAGATCGTCGAGGCCTTGCTCGCCACGCGGGTAACCGGGCGCCTGGATCGCCGCGCGCTGGATTGGCGAGGCAAGTCACTCACGCTGTTGCTCGATGTTGGGCATAATCCTCATGCGGCCGATTATCTGGCGCAGCGCCTGGAGAGTCGCCCGCTGGCCGGGAAGCGTTGGGCGGTGTTCGGTTTGCTGGCCGACAAGGATCTGCCCGGCGTGGCTGCGCCGCTTCTGAGCCTGGTTGCTGGCTGGGCCGTGGCGCCGCTGGATACGCCGCGTTCACGCTCGGCCGATGACCTGGCCGAGCACCTGCGGGGGCAGGGCGCGGTGGTGGCGCAGTACCCGGCTGTACGTGCCGCGCTCGATGCGCAGTGCGAACAGGCGGCCGAGGGTGACGAGATACTGTTGTTCGGATCGTTTTTCTGCGTGGCCGAGGCCCTGGATTGGCTGGCCCGCCCGGCTTGATAAGGGGATTGGGGATGGCAATGCTGGACAGTGGGCTCAAGCAGCGCATGGTCGGTGCTCTGGTGCTGGTGGCGCTGGCGGTGATTTTCCTGCCTATGTTGCTGTCGCGCGAGGATGAGATGCGTCGCGTGGTGGTGGATGCGCCAGCCATGCCGCAAGCGCCGGCTGCTGCCGAGATCATCGTGCAGCCTGCCGAGGTCGTCGAGCCCGAGGCGTTGCCGCAGGAGCCGGTTGCCGTCGAAGAGGTGGCGCCTCAGATCGTCGAGGTGCCAGAGCTGCCCAAGCCGACTCCGCCGCCCGTTGCCCAGCAGAGCAAGCCTGATCCGCTCAAGACCGAGCAAGCGGCGAGCAGTGCTCCTGCCAAGCCGCAAGCGCGCCTGGACGCCAACAGCCTGCCGATCAGCTGGTCGGTGCAGTTGGCCAGTCTGTCGAGTCGCAGTGGAGCGGAAAACCTGCAGAAAACGCTGCGCAGTCAGGGCTACAACGCCTACATCCGCGCCTTCGACGGCATGAACCGGGTGTTCGTTGGCCCGCTGATCGAGCGCGCAGAGGCCGAGCGCCTGCGTGACCAGCTCAACCGCCAGCACAAACTCAGCGGTTTTGTCGTGCGCTTCCAGCCGGAAGCGGGCTAAGCAAGCAAAGGACTTTGCAGCGCCCGGTTACCCGATGCGCCGGGCTCTGCTAAAATGCTCCGCCTTTTCCGCTGGTAGGCCGCGCCGTGGTATTCACCTGGGTCGATTGGGCGATCATCGCCGTCATCGCCATTTCTAGTTTGATCAGTCTGAAGCGCGGCTTCGTCAAGGAAGCCCTGTCGCTGCTGACCTGGATCATCGCAGGTGTGGTCGCCTGGATGTTCGGTGGCGCGCTGGCCCAGCATCTCGTCGAATTTATCGAAACGCCTTCCGCGCGGGTCATTGCAGCCTGTGCCATTCTCTTCATCGCCACCTTGCTGGTGGGCGCTCTGGTCAATTTCCTCATTGGCGAACTGATCCGTGTGACTGGCCTGTCCGGTACCGACCGTTTTCTCGGCATGGTATTCGGCGCCGCGCGTGGTGGTTTGTTGGTGGTGCTGCTGGTCGGGCTGATCAGCCTGGCACCCGTGGAGCAGGATACGTGGTGGCAACAGTCACAGCTGGTGCCGCATTTTCTGATGGTCGCCGACTGGTCGAAGAACCTCATTCTGGGGTGGTCCGATCAGTGGTTTACCGGTGGGTCGGCTCACCCAGCTGATCTGCCTTAAAAGAGTGGCCGGTGCGGAGTAACCGCTGCGCCGGTCGCTGAATTAGCCTGAACTATCTAGCAGGGGTCGTGGCACATGTGTGGCATCGTCGGTATCGTCGGTAAATCGAACGTCAATCAGGCGCTGTATGACGGGCTCACCGTCCTCCAGCACCGCGGCCAGGATGCTGCCGGTATTGTCACTAGCCATGATGGCCGCCTGTTCCTGCGCAAGGACAACGGCCTGGTGCGTGACGTGTTCCAGCAGCGCCACATGCAGCGCCTGGTCGGCCATATGGGCATCGGCCATGTGCGCTACCCGACTGCTGGCAGCTCCAGCTCGGCCGAAGCTCAGCCGTTCTACGTCAACTCGCCTTATGGCATCACCCTGGCGCACAACGGCAACCTGACCAACGTCGAGCAGTTGGCCAAGGAAATCTACGAGTCCGATCTGCGTCACGTGAACACCAATTCCGATTCGGAAGTGCTGCTCAACGTGTTCGCCCATGAGCTGGCCCAGCGCGGCAAGCTGCAGCCGACCGAAGAAGACGTGTTCGCTGCCGTTACCCACGTGCACGAGCGCTGCCTGGGCGGTTACGCCGTCGTGGCGATGATCACCGGCTATGGCATCGTCGGCTTCCGTGATCCCAACGGTATTCGCCCGATCGTCTTCGGCCAGCGCCATACCGATGAAGGCGTCGAGTACATGATCGCGTCCGAGAGCGTATCGCTGGACGTACTCGGCTTTACCCTGATTCGCGACCTGGCGCCGGGCGAGGCGGTGTACATCACCGAAGAGGGCAAGCTGTTCACCCGTCAGTGCGCGGCCAACCCGCAGTACGCGCCCTGCATCTTCGAGCACGTTTACCTGGCGCGCCCGGATTCGATCATGGACGGTATCTCGGTGTACAAGGCGCGTCTGCGCATGGGCGAGAAGCTGGCCGACAAGATTCTCCGCGAGCGTCCGGATCATGACATCGACGTGGTCATCCCGATTCCCGACACCAGCCGCACTGCGGCGCTGGAGCTGGCCAATCACCTGGGCGTGAAGTTCCGCGAAGGTTTCGTCAAGAACCGCTACATCGGCCGCACCTTCATCATGCCCGGCCAGGCGGCACGCAAGAAATCCGTACGGCAGAAGCTCAATGCCATCGAACTGGAGTTCCGCGGCAAGAACGTGATGCTGGTGGACGACTCCATCGTCCGTGGCACCACCTGCAAGCAGATCATTCAGATGGCCCGCGAGGCCGGTGCGAAGAACGTCTACTTCTGCTCGGCAGCCCCGGCGGTACGTTACCCGAACGTCTACGGCATCGACATGCCCAGCGCTCATGAGCTGATCGCGCACGGTCGGACCACTGAAGAGGTCTGTGAGCTGATCGGTGCCGACTGGCTGATCTACCAGGATCTGCCGGACCTGATCGAGGCGGTCAGTGGCAGCAAGAAGATCAAGATCGACAACTTCGACTGCGCGGTGTTCGACGGCAAGTACGTCACCGGCGACGTCGACGAAGCCTACCTGGACAAGATCGAGCAGGCGCGCAACGATGCCAGCAAGGTCAAGTCGCAGGCCGTCAGCGCGATCATCGATCTGTATAACAACTGATTCGAGCGGGCAGGGCAGCGGTTCTGCCCGGTCCGTGGCCCGGATGCAATCCGGGGGATATCACAAAGGATTTCCCGGATTGCATCCGGGCTACATTGCGTGAGGTAGCGATATGACACAGGAATGGGATGCCGGCAGGCTCGATAGCGATCTCGACGGCGTGGGCTTCGACACCCTGGCGGTGCGCGCTGGTCAGCACCGTTCGCCCGAGGGCGAGCATGGCGAAGCGTTGTATCTGACATCCAGTTACGTGTTCCGTACCGCTGCCGATGCCGCCGCGCGCTTTGCTGGTGAGGTGCCGGGCAACGTCTATTCGCGTTATACCAACCCCACCGTGCGCACCTTCGAGGAGCGCATCGCCGCGCTGGAAGGCGCCGAGCAGGCAGTTGCCACTGCCTCCGGCATGTCGGCGATCCTCGCCATCGTCATGAGCCTGTGCAGTGGCGGTGACCATGTGCTGGTGTCGCGCAGTGTGTTCGGCTCCACCATCAGCCTGTTCGAGAAGTACCTCAAGCGCTTCGGCATCGAGGTCGATTACGTGCCGCTGGCCGATCTCGATGCCTGGCAGGGCGCGTTCAAAGCCAATACCAAGTTGTTGTTCGTCGAGTCGCCATCCAACCCGCTGGCCGAACTGGTGGATATCGCCGCGCTTGCCGAAATCGCCCATGCGCGCGGCGCGCTGCTGGCGGTGGACAACTGCTTCTGCACGCCGGCGCTGCAACAGCCGCTGAAGCTCGGCGCCGACATCGTCATGCACTCGGCGACCAAGTACATCGACGGCCAGGGCCGTGGCCTGGGCGGTGTGGTGGCGGGGCGTAGCGAGCAGATGAAGGAAGTGGTCGGTTTCCTGCGTACCGCAGGGCCCACCCTCAGTCCGTTCAATGCCTGGATGTTCGTCAAGGGCCTGGAAACCCTTCGCATCCGCATGCAGGCGCAGAGCGAGAGCGCCCTGCAACTGGCGCTGTGGCTCGAGCAGCAGCCGCAGGTCGAGCGCGTGCATTACGCGGGGCTGCCCAGCCATCCGCAGCATGAGCTGGCGAAAAGGCAGCAGAGCGCCTTCGGTGCTGTGGTCAGTTTCGAGGTCAAGGGCGGCCGTGATGCCGCCTGGAAGGTGATCGATGCCACACGCGTCATCTCCATCACCACCAACCTCGGCGATACCAAGACCACCGTCGCCCATCCGGCTACCACTTCGCATGGCCGCCTGACTCCACAGGAGCGCGCCAATGCCGGTATTCGCGACAACCTGATCCGCGTCGCCGTGGGCCTGGAAGCGCTGGAAGACCTCAAGGCTGACCTGGCGCGCGGCCTGGCTGCGCTCTGAGCATGTTGGAGTGGGGGACGAATGACACGCCCAACAACGGGCGTGTAGCCCTGGTCACGGGTGCCGCGCGTGGCATCGGCCTGGGCATCAGTGCCTGGCTGATCACCGAGGGTTGGCAGGTGGTGCTGGCCGACGTCGACCGCGAGCGTGGCTCCAGGGTGGCGCGCGCATTGGGTGATAACGCCTGGTTCGTGGCCATGGATGTGGCCAAGGAAGATCAGGTCAGCGTCGGCGTCGCCGAGGTGCTCGGCCAGTTCGGTCGCCTCGATGCGCTGGTGTGTAATGCCGCTATCTCCGATCCGCACGCCCCCTCTGTGGAGTCGCTCGATCTCAAGCGCTGGAATCGCATGCTGGCGGTCAACCTGACCGGCGCCATGCTGCTGGCCAAGCATTGTGCGCCGTACCTGCGTGGGCATCGCGGCGCCATCGTCAATATCGCCTCGACGCGCGCCAGCCAGTCCGAGGCCGACTGCGAGGCCTATGCCGCGAGCAAGGGCGGTCTTGTCGCGCTCACCCACGCGTTGTCGATCAGCCTGGGGCCGGAGGTGCGCGTCAATTGCGTCAGTCCAGGCTGGATCGACTCCCGCGACCCGTCGCAGCAGCGCCTGGAACCGCTGTCGGTATTCGATCATGCGCAACATCCGGTCGGTCGTGTCGGTACCGTGGAAGATGTCGCGGCGCAGGTCGCCTGGCTGCTCTCCGATGCGGCCGGTTTCGTCACCGGGCAGGAGTTCGTCATCGACGGTGGCATGAGCCGCAAGATGATCTATCAGGACTGAATGCCTGTGGGGGCGAGCTCTTGAAACCTTCGCGAGCAGAGCTCGCTCCTACGGATTCGACGCAAACGAAAAAGGCTCCCGAAGGAGCCTTTTTCATGCGTGGCGCGAATTACATGTTGGGGTAATTCGGGCCACCGGTACCTTCCGGCGCGACCCAGGTGATGTTCTGGGCCGGGTCCTTGATGTCGCAGGTCTTGCAGTGCACGCAGTTCTGCGCGTTGATCTGGAACTTCTTCTCGCCGTCCTCCTGCGTCACCACTTCGTACACGCCGGCCGGGCAGTAACGCTGCGCCGGTTCGTCGTACAGCGGCAGGTTCTTCGCCAGCGGAATGCTCGGGTCGGTGAGCTTCAGGTGGCAGGGCTGCTCTTCTTCGTGGTTGGTGTTGGAGAGGAACACCGAGCTCAGTTTGTCGAAGCTCAGTTTGCCGTCCGGTTTCGGGTAGGCGATCTTCGCGCACTCGGCTGCAGGCTTCAGGCAGGCGTAATCCGGCTTGTTGTCGTGCAGGGTGAAGGGCGCTTTGCCGCCGAAGATGTTCTGGTCCAGCCAGTTGATGCCGCCGCCGACGATGGCGCCGTATTTGTGGATGGCCGCGCCGAAGTTGCGGCTGCGGAACAGTTCGTCGTACAGCCAGCTGGCCTTGAAACCATCGACATAGTTGCTCAGCTCGTCGCCACCTTCGCGCCCGGCTGCCAGGGCTTCGGCGATGGCGTCGGCAGCGAGCATGCCGGACTTCATCGCGGTGTGGCTGCCCTTGATCTTGGCGAAGTTCAGGGTGCCGAGGTCGCAGCCGATCAGGGCGCCGCCCGGGAAGACCATCTTCGGCAGTGAATTCAGGCCACCCTTGCTGATGGCGCGTGCGCCGTAGGCAACGCGCTTGCCGCCTTCCAGATACTGGGCAATCACCGGGTGGTGCTTGTAGCGCTGGAACTCGTCGAACGGCGACAGATGCGGGTTGGAATAGGACAGGTCGATGATCAGACCGACTACCACCTGGTTGTTCTCCAGGTGATAGAGGAAGGAGCCGCCGGTGTTCTCGGTGCCCATGATGTCCATCGGCCAGCCGGCGGTGTGCACCACCAGGCCTTGCTCATGCTTGGCTGGGTCGATGTCCCAGATTTCCTTGATGCCGATGCCGTAGTGCTGGGCGTCGGCTTCGCTGTCGAGGTTGTATTGCTTGATCAACTGCTTGCCGATATGGCCACGGCAGCCTTCGGCGAACAGGGTGTACTTGGCACGCAGTTCCATGCCAGGGGTGTAGTAGCCTTCCTTGGGGTTGCCTTCACGGTCGACACCCAGATCACCGGTGACGATGCCGCGCACCACGCCGTTCTCGTCGATCAGCGCTTCCTGGGCGGCGAAGCCCGGGTAGATTTCGACGCCCAGGTTCTCGGCCTGCTGGGCCAGCCAGCGGCACAGGTTGCCCAGGGAAATGATGTAATTGCCTTCGTTGTGCATGGTTTTCGGCACAAAGAAGTCAGGAATTCGGGTAGCCTTGTCAGCGTCGCGCAGCAGGTAGATGTCATCGCGCTTGACCGGGGTGTTCAGCGGGGCGCCGAGCTCTTTCCAGTCGGGGAAGAGCTCGTTCAAGGCGCGCGGTTCGAACACCGCACCGGAGAGGATGTGAGCGCCAACTTCGGAGCCTTTCTCGACCACGCAGACGCTGATCTCCTGACCCGCTTCAGCGGCTTTCTGCTTCAGTCGGCAGGCGGCGGACAGTCCGGACGGGCCGGCGCCGACGATGACGACGTCGAACTCCATAAATTCGCGTTCCACAGGCTATCTCCTACTCAAGGCTCTTCGATATTTTATGTTGGAGGGCGCGGCTCGCTCCCTAAGCACGGCGTGGGCATTATATCTACACCCTCTCGACGGGCCAATACAAACGTTTGTTTGAATTTTCTGTAGGCCTGTTAGAATCCTACTACATCGCGGATGACCGGCCAGTTCGCTGTATTGACCAGGCCAGGCCGCGGGGTCAAGATACGGGCGGTTTTGCGCTCGCCGTCTGAGCTGAAAGGTTGGTTGCGGCCGATTTTGCATCACCGGCCAGGCTCGCCTTGGCGACATTCTTATTCACCGGAGAGTAACGAGGAATCCATGAAGGTTCTTGTAGCTGTCAAACGAGTGGTTGACTACAACGTCAAGGTTCGCGTCAAGGCGGACAACAGCGGCGTCGACCTCGCCAACGTCAAGATGTCCATGAACCCCTTCTGCGAAATCGCCGTGGAAGAAGCCGTGCGCCTGAAGGAGAAAGGCGTGGCGAGCGAAATCGTCGTCGTCTCCATTGGCCCGGCTACCGCCCAGGAGCAACTGCGCACCGCGCTGGCTCTCGGTGCCGACCGTGCCATCCTGGTCGAGTCCAATGACGAGCTGAACTCCCTGGCCGTGGCCAAGCTGCTCAAGGCAGTGGTCGACAAGGAGCAGCCGCAGCTGGTGATCATGGGCAAGCAGGCCATCGACAGCGACAACAACCAGACCGGCCAGATGCTGGGCGCCCTGACTGGCTTCGGCCAGGGCACCTTCGCCTCCAAGGTCGAAGTTTCTGGCGACAAGGTCAACGTCACCCGTGAGATCGATGGCGGTCTGCAGACCGTTGCGCTGAACCTGCCGGCGATCGTCACCACCGACCTGCGCCTGAACGAGCCGCGCTATGCGTCGCTGCCGAACATCATGAAGGCCAAGAAGAAGCCGCTGGAAACCGTTACCCCGGACGCGCTGGGCGTTTCCACCGCCTCCACCGTCAAGACCCTGAAAGTCGAAGCGCCGGCTGCTCGCAGCGCTGGCATCAAGGTCAAGTCCGTGGCTGAACTGGTCGAGAAACTGAAGAACGAGGCGAAGGTAATCTAAATGACTATCCTGGTTATCGCTGAACACACCAATGCCGCTCTGGCTGCCGCGACCCTCAACACCGTTGCTGCTGCGCAGAAGATCGGTGGCGACATTCACGTTCTGGTAGCCGGTGCCAACGCTGGCGCTGCTGCCGAAGCTGCTGCCAAGATCGCCGGCGTGGCCAAGGTCCTGGTTGCCGACAACGCGGCCTATGCCAACCAACTGCCGGAGAACGTCGCTCCGCTGGTAGCCGAGCTGGGCAAAAGCTACAGCCACATCCTGGCTGCCGCCACCAGCAACGGCAAGAACATCCTGCCGCGCGTCGCCGCTGCCCTGGACGTCGATCAGATCTCCGAGATCATCGCCGTCGAAAGCGCCGACACCTTCAAGCGTCCGATCTACGCCGGTAACGCCATCGCGACCGTGCAGTCCTCGGCTGCCATCAAGGTGATCACCGTGCGTAGCACCGGTTTCGATGCCGCTGCTGCCGAAGGCGGTTCTGCCGCTGTTGAAGCCGTATCCGGCCCGGCCGATGCCGGCAAGTCCGCCTTCGTGGGCGAAGAGCTGGCCAAGTCCGACCGTCCGGAACTGACCGCTGCCAAGATCGTCGTTTCCGGCGGCCGTGGCATGGGCAACGGCGACAACTTCAAGCACCTGTACGCCCTGGCCGACAAGCTGGGCGCTGCCGTCGGCGCTTCCCGCGCTGCTGTCGACGCCGGCTTCGTGCCGAACGACATGCAGGTCGGCCAGACCGGCAAGATCGTTGCGCCGCAGCTGTACATCGCCGTCGGTATCTCCGGCGCGATCCAGCACCTGGCCGGCATGAAGGACTCCAAGGTGATCGTTGCGATCAACAAGGACGAAGAGGCGCCGATCTTCCAGGTTGCCGACTACGGTCTGGTCGCCGACCTGTTCGAAGCCGTACCGGAGCTGGAGAAGTCGGTCTAAGCCGCTTTTCCTGCAACGAAAAACCCGCTCTGGTGAGCGGGTTTTTTATTGCCTGCGCATCAGTGCGCAATCATCACTTCAGGCCTTCCAGAAACTGCCGGTAGAGCAGGGCGCTTTCGTCGGGGCGTTCGAGCATCGGCGCGTGACCGACGTTCTCCATGATCACCACGCTGGGTTCGCGCAGCAGCGGTTGCATGACCTCGATACTGGATACGTCCAGCACCCGGTCCTGCCTGCCCCAGAGCAGCAGAGTGGGCGCCTGGATTTTCGCCAGTTCGGGCTCCAATGGGACGGGGCGCTCCACCAGTTGCTTGAATACCCGTTCATGGTGCGCAGCCTTGGCCATGGAGCGCTCGCCCAGATATCGCTTGAGCGACTCGGGCAGATAGGGTGGCTCGACGAAGATGAAGTGCAGCAGATTGTCGAAGTCCTGCGGCTGCTTGACCACCAGTGGATTGGGCGCGCCACGGGTCAGCAGTCGATACAGCTCGCTCTTGTGCGGGCTGTCGATTCCTGCGTTGGCCAATAGCGCCAGCGAGTGGACGCGATCCGGGTAACGGGCCGCGAAGAGTGCGGCGATGTGTCCGCCCATCGAATTGCCCAGCACATGAGCCTGCTCGATGCCCATGGCATCGAGAATATTCGCCAGGCGTTCGGTCTGGGTGCCGACATCGTAGCTGCCCGGGGGCAGGTCGCTGTCGCCGAAGCCGGGCAGGTCCAGAGCAATGACGCGATAGTCCTGGGTCAGGTGGCGAGAAAAACGCAGCCAGTTATCCTTGTCGGCAGCGAAACCGTGGAGCAACACCAGGGTTTCGCCACTCGCTGGTCCTCCCTGATAGTAATGGATGTTAAGATCGCCGACAGACAGCTGCTCATGACTGAGCCCGGCGCGTTGTTGTTCTATCAGGCGCAGGCTGGTCAACTGAGTGGCGGGAAAGAAATACAGCGTTGCCGAGGCGACGAGAAGCAGTAGCAGCAAAGCGAGCAGCAATTTTTTCATGGCGCGTCCTTATCGCGAATTATTCCGGCGGCACACTAAGCTAGCATGAACACTGAGGATGCCGGGGTGCCAAGCTCATCCTGCCCATCAACGCATAAACCGAGAGTAGCCAATGCCTGAGCGTTGTCTGTTTAAGTCGCTGTTGCTGTGGTGTGCCCTGGTCGCCATGCCGACTGCGGCCCTGGCCGCCGGTAAATGCGAGCGCCTGGTGGCGACCGGTAACCCGGAATATCCTCCCTATCTCTGGCGTGATCCGCAGAACCCGCAGCAGTTGATCGGTGCCAATGCCGATCTGCTCAAACAGCTGGCAAAAGAACTCGGCTTGGTGGTTGACGTGATCTACACCGGACCCTGGTCGCGCGCGCAGGATGAAGTGCGTACCGGCCGTGTCGATCTGCTGGCCGGGGCGTTCTTGACGCTGCCGCGTCTGGAGAGCATGGATTACGTACACCCGGCATTCTTCTTCACGCCCAGCGTGGTCTGGGTGCGCAAGGGCGAAGCATTTCCCTATGGCAGCTGGATCGACTTGCAGGGGCATACCGGCGATACCCTGGTGGGCAACAGTTTTGGCCAGCAATTCGATACCTTCGCCAAGCAGAACCTGAAGCTCGAGGGCGTCTCCAGCTTGACCCAGGCGTTCCAGAAGTTGCTGCTGGGTCGCACCGACTACGTGCTCTACGAGCGCTACCCCGGCTTGGCGCTCGCCGAGACGCTGGGTATGGACGATGATCTGGAGGTGCTGGACCCGCCGATTTCCAGCGAAGGCCTCTACCTTACCCTGTCGCACAATTCGGCGTGCAACGAGCCCTGGCTACGCGGCCAGCTGGCGCGAAAAATGACAGAAATGGTCGCCGCCGGACTGCCTGAGCAGCTCCTGCAAAGCAATCTGGAACTGTGGAAGGCGCAGCAGATGCAGCCCGATCCGGTTGGCGACGTCACTCAGTAGGAAATTTTCGTGATCAATCGAACCCTTCCCTTGCTGCTGGCGCTGGGCCTGACCGCCTGCGCAAGCGATCCAGCTCCCACCGAGCAGATGCGGCTGACCGAACAGGCGCTGGCGCAGACCAGATCCCTGGGGGTAGTCAGCGAGCAGTCCGAGTCACTGCGCCAGGCTGAAGACAAGTTTGCGCAGGCCCAGGTGGCCACGCAGGACGGTGAAAACAAGCAGGCGCGGCTGCTGGCCGAGCAGGCCGAGCTGGATGCGCGTCTGGCCGAAGCCGAGTACCTCAATGGCAAGGGACGCGAACAGCTGACCGAGCTCAATCAGCGCATCGGCCGTCTGCGCCAGCAACTGGGAGCCATGTGATGAAGGCTTTTGCTCATCTGAGCGCTCTGATGCTGGTCGGTACGCTGCTGAGTGGCTGTGCCTCCGGCGAGTTGGCGAGTGAGCAGGCCCTGGAAGAGGCGCGCCTCAGCTTCCAGTCGGTCAAGGAAGATCCCAGCGTGTTGCGCGCGGCACCCAAGGACGTGATTCGCGCAGGCGAATCGCTGGCCCGTGCCGAGCGTCTGTCCAGTTACTGGGGCAGTGGCGATGATGTGCGTCATTACGCTTACCTCAGCCAGCGCTATGCCGCGATCGCCAGGCAGCACAGCGATATCAGCCTCAATCAGGAGCGCGCAGCCAAGCTCGAGCTGGAGCGCCAGCGCCTGCAACTGACGTTGCGCGAGGCCAAGCTGATGAGCGTGCAGCAGCACAACGGCTGGCTGGAGGAGCAGATGGTCAGCCTCGCCACCAGCGAGAGCGAGCGCGGCCTGGTGATGACCCTGGGCGACATGCTGTTCGACGCGGGTCGTGCCGAGCTGCAACCGGCAGCCAACCGCACGGTGCTCAAGCTCGTGCAGTTCCTGCAGATCAATCCGCAGCGCCGCGTGCGGATCGAGGGCTACACCGACAATACCGGCGATGCTGCCGAGAATCTCGAGCTGTCGCGCGCACGCGCACAGGCTGTAGCCGATCTGCTGGTGGACCTGGGCGTGGATGCCAAGCGTATTCAGGTGGCCGGTTACGGCGTCGACTTCCCTGTTGCGGAAAACGCTTCGGCACGTGGCCGGGCGCAGAATCGGCGGGTGGAGATCGTCTTCTCCGACGAGCGAGGCCAGCTAGGCGCCGCGCGTTGAATGCCTGGCGCCGAGTCTGACGAGACCCCGGCAGCGTCCGGGGTTTTTTGTGCGCTGAAAATGGCGATTGCGCCGTGTTATCTCGGCACGTCATGGCGTATCGGAAAAACAGATAGCATCTGTGCCGGTACAATTGTGTAGCAATAGGTTACTGTTATGCTCCAGTGATCCGGAGGATATCGCCATGACCAATCTGCTGCTCTATCAACGTATCGCCCAGCAGTTGGCCGAAGATATTCGTCGCGGTGTCTACCAGCCCGGCGAGCGCGTGCCTTCGGTGCGCAAGATGAGTGCGCAGCTCAATGTCAGCCATGCCACGGTTCTGCAGGCGTACGCCAACCTCGAGGATCAGGGGCTGATCCGTGCACGCCCGCAATCCGGCTTCTACGTCCACCAGACGCCAGCGCTGACCGCGCCGACGCCGGATATCGCCAAGGTGGAGCGGCCAGGCCTGGTCACCCGCGCCAGCATCATCAATCAGGTGCTCACCGAGTCACGTCGTGAGGGCGTGTTCCCGCTGGGCGCCGCGGTGCCGCATGTCGATTACCTGCCGGTGCGTGCGCTGCACCAGCAGTTGGCCAAGGTCACCCGTTTTCACAGCCCGCGCGCGTTCAGCTACATGTTCAGTCCCGGCTTCGAGCCGCTGCGCCGCCAGGTGGCGATCCGCATGCGCGATGCCGGCGTGGTGGTCGATCCGTCCGAGGTGGTGATCACCCACGGTTGCGTCGATGCGCTGCAGATGAGCCTGCGTGTGCTGACCAAACCGGGCGACCTGATCGCGGTGGAGTCGCCAACCTATTACGGCCTGCTGCAACTGGCCGACTTGCTCGGCCTCAAGGTCATCGAGATTCCCTGTGACCCGACCACCGGCATCAGTCTCGAAGCGCTGCAACTGGCGGCCAACCAGTGGCCGATCAAGGCGCTGGTGCTGACTGCGCGGTTGTCCAACCCGCTGGGCGGCACTATTCCCGAGGAGCGTCAGCGTCAGTTGTTGCGCCTGGCTGGCGATTACGATTTCCAGATCGTCGAGGACGATATCTATGGCGAGCTGATGTTCGAGCAGGGGCCGACCAAGGCGCTGAAGTCACATGATCGCGACAGCCGGGTGATCTATTGCTCGAGCTTCTCCAAGACGCTGTCGCCGGGTGTGCGCATTGGCTGGATCGTCGCTGGCAAGTATCAGGACGAGATCCAGCGACTGCAGACCTTTTCCACCCATTCGGCGTGCAGCGTCACCCAGATGGCGGTAGCGGCTTATCTGGAAAATGGGGGGTACGACCGTCATCTGCGGCATATCCGTCAGGAATATCGCAAGAACCTCAATGCCTTCCAACTGGCGGTGCAGCAGTATTTCCCGATCGGCACGCAGATGACCCGGCCCAAGGGCGGCTTCATCCTCTGGGTCAGCCTGCCGGCGCGGGTCAATACCAAGGATCTGCACGTGCGCGCGCTGCAGCAGGGCATCTCGATCGCGCCGGGGCTGATCTTCAGCAACACCGAGCAGTTCAATCATTGCGTGCGGCTCAACTGCGGCATTCCGTGGAACCGTGAGGCGGAGAGGGCGCTGATGACCCTCGGCATGCTGGCCACGCAGCTGTGCCAGGAGGCGGGCGGTTCCTGGGAGGGCTGAGAAAGTACGTCCTGGGTTAACCCGTTTCATCGAGGGGCTGCGTCTACCTGAGCGAAGGTCTCGTGCCATTGCTCAGGAGGTGCACCATGTCCGCTTGTTCCGCGTTGCTCGTTCGTCCGTTCGCCGTCGGTTTTTCGGCCAGCGCCTTGCTGCTGCTCGCCGCGTGCAGCGCCTCTGGCCCGGAGCCGGAAGCCCAGGCCAGCCCGGCTCCAGCGTCACCGCTGGTGCGTGAGCGCCTGGCTGCGACCGCCGTGGCCGAGATGCCGGCCGAGGCCAGCCACAAACGCCTGGCGACTCTGGCCTACGCACCGTCTCCCCGCGCCGATGTCCTGCCGCCGGGCTACCGTGACGAATCGCGCGAGCAGTACCAGGCCTATGCCGATAATCCGGTGTTCGCTGTCGCCGAGACGCCGGTGTCCACCTTCAGCATCGATGTCGATACCGGCAGCTACGCCAACGTGCGGCGCTTCCTCAATGGCGGGCAACTGCCACCGAAGGATGCCGTGCGCCTGGAGGAGCTGGTCAACTACTTCCCTTACACCTATCCGCTGCCTCAGGGCGACGCGCCCTTCGGTGTCAGCACCGAACTGGCGGTGACGCCGTGGAACCCGCAGACGCGCCTGCTGCGCATTGCCATCAAGGCGTCGGATCGCAGTGTCGAGGAACTGCCGCCGGCCAATCTGGTATTCCTCGTCGACGTGTCCGGCTCCATGCATCGCCGCGAAGGCCTGCCGATGGTGCAGGGCACGTTGAAGCTGCTGGTCGATCAGCTTCGCCCGCAGGATCGCGTCTCGTTGGTCACCTATGCCGGCGACAGCCAGGTGGTGCTGGACTCCACGCCCGGCAGCGACAAGGCGAGGATCCGCGCCGCCATCGATCAATTGAGCGCTGGCGGTTCGACGGCAGGGGAGTCGGGTATCCAGCTGGCCTACCAGCAGGCGAGCAAGCACCTGATCGATGGCGGCATCAACCGCATCCTGCTGGCCACCGATGGCGACTTCAATGTGGGCATCAGCGACTTCGACAGCCTCAAGCAACTGGCGGCCGACAAGCGCAAGACAGGCGTCTCGCTGACCACCCTTGGCTTTGGCGTGGACAACTACAACGAGCGCCTGATGGAGCAGTTGGCCGACGCCGGCAACGGCAATTACGCCTATATCGATAATTTGCGCGAAGCGCGCAAGGTGCTGGTGGATCAGCTCGCTTCCACCCTCGCCACGGTGGCCAGCGACGTGAAGCTGCAACTGGAGTTCAATCCGAGCGAGATCAGTGAGTATCGTCTGCTGGGCTACGAGAACCGGGCGCTCAAGCGCGAGGACTTCAGTAATGACAAGGTCGACGCCGGTGATATCGGCGCCGGGCATACCGTCACCGCGCTCTACGAGATCGTCCCGGCGGGCGCCAAAGGCTGGCTGGAGCCCTTGCGCTATCAGGCTGCTGTCCAGCCCGCGAGCAAGAGCGGCGAGTTGGCCTGGCTGCGGATTCGCTACAAGGCTCCAGGCGAGGCGGCCAGCCGTCTGCTGGAGCGCCCCATCGCCAGTGCCGAGGCCAAGCCGGTCGCGACTGCCAGCGAGGATCTGCGCTTTGCCGCAGCGGTGGCTGCATTCGCCCAGCAGCTCAAGGACGGGCGCTACACCGGCGCTTTCGATCTGGCGCAGAGCATCGCGCTGGCGCGCTCGGCCAAGGGCGAGGATCGCTTCGGCCTGCGTGGCGAGTTCATCCAACTGGCCGAAATCGCCCAGAGCCTGCACACTTCGGCTTCAACCCCTGCACGAGCTCAGCAGTGAACGCACCTCTCACGGATGACGACGCCGCTTTATTGCGGCGTTACCGCCGCGGCGATGCCGCCGCTTTCAACCTGCTCTACCAGCGCCATCGTCTTGGCCTGTTCCGCTTTCTGCTTGGCCTGTGTGGCGATCACGCCCTGGCCGAGGAAGTGTTCCAGGACACCTGGATGAGCCTGGTGCGCAGTCAGAGCGAGCAGCGCGAGGCGGTGCTGTTCAAGACCTGGTTGTACCAGATCGCCCGCAACCGCCTGATCGACCACTGGCGCAAGACGGGCCGCCATCAGGCCGGACACGACGAATACGATGAGGGCCAGCACGCCCAGGCCGATCCACAGCCCGGCCCTGAGCAGCAGTGGAGCCTGAGTCGCGACAGTGAGCGGCTACAGGCGGCGTTGGCCGACCTGCCGGAAGATCAGCGCGAAGTGTTCCTGCTGCGCGCCCATGGCGACCTGGAACTGAACGAGATTGCCGAGTTGACCCGCACGCCGGCCGAGACGGTCAAGAGCCGTCTGCGCTATGCCCTGCAGAAATTGCGCCGGCTGCTGGCCACCGAGGAGTTGTCCGCATGACCCATGAACGAGAACCTCTGGACCGCGAACAGGCGCTGCTGGCGCATTTCCGTGCCCATGGCAGCGGCGAGCCCTCGGCCGAGCTGGATGCACGTATCCTGGCGGCGGCCAGTGCGGCTGCCCGAGAAGCGCATCAGCCCAACGAGGCTGAATCCGGCTGGGCGCAGCGCCTGCACCAGTGGCTGTTCGGTAGTGGCCGTCAGCGCTGGTCGGTGGCCGTGGCTGGGCTGGCCTGCGTGGGGATCGGTGTCAGCCTGACCTGGCGCACGCTGGAGCAGACGCCGGATGCCTTCGATGCGGTACCGCCCAGCGTTGCGATGAGCCCGGCCGCGCCGGCGCCGATGGCGGCCAAACGTGCGCCAGAGCAGGAGGCGGTTGCGCCTGTGGCGGCCCCGCAGGAACGCATGAGAAGCCAGGCCATGGCACGCCAGGCGCCTGCTGCCGATAGGGCTGAGGCACCGATGGCCAGCAGCGCTGCGCTGGCGCCCATGGCCGAGCTGGTGGTCCAGAGCGAGCCGCGCGAGGCGCTGCTGCGTCTGCTGGAGCTGCGCAAGGCGGGCGAGCAGGACGAGGCGCAGCGCCTGTTGGAGCAGTTGAAGGCCGACTATCCGCAGCTGGATATCGAAGCCGAACTCGCACACCTGGCCGCGCAGGCACCGAAGTAAAAGTCGTGTAAGTCGGCTTGTCAGGCGCGCCCATGCGGAGGAGCATGGGCGCGTTACTGATCGAGTTGATCTTGTCCCATGATGCGTAAGTCCATTGTTCTATTGCTGTGCCTGGGTTGGCTGAGCGCCTGTGAGCGTGAGCCCGAGCCTGTTGCGCAGCAGCCCGAGCCAGAGCCTGCAGTGGTTGCGACGCCGGCCAAGGTGCCTGCTGCCAAGCCAGAGCCGGTCGAGGCCAAACCGGTGGCTACACCCGCCAAACCACCCGTCGCCGCCAAGCCCAAGCCTGCTGCAGCGCCACAGCCCAAGCCGGCAGAGCCCGAGTCGAAACTGGTGCTGGATCTGAGCGTGCCGCAGGAGCTGTTCGAGCAGGCGCTGGAAAGTGAAACGCGTGAGGATCTCTCACCGGTGCTGCCACCGCTGTTTGGCGAGAAACCCGAAGTCCAGAGCCCGTTCCAGATCAGTGGCCGGCTGATCAGCAACGAACGGGTCGACGACTACTGGGACTCCATCGAAGGCGCTGAGCTGCAGTTCGAGTTCAAGCAGTAAGTCGAGCCGACTCGACTGCCGTACCTGGCGGTCATGAATGAACGGGATTGCGGGTTGGCGCAAGTCCGCGTGGGGGCTGTGCCGTTATGATCGCGGCCTGCACACTGAATCACTGGCAAAGGAGTGCCGAATGTCTGCCAATACCGATGAGTACGACAGCCCTGCGGCGTTGACAATTGTCGCCGCCTTGGCGAGCTTTGGCGTTCCGCTTGCTCTGGGGATTCTCCTGCAATGGCAGCAGGTACTGGGTCTGATTCAGGCGGCGATCATAGCTTTGGGTGTCGTTGCCATTACGGGTCATCGCGGACTCTACAAGCACTTTCCGCTACCGCTGATGAGCCTGATTCTGGGCTTCAGTTTTAATCTTTGGGGAGAGGTTTCTGGTGTCCTCGGCTTTTTCGTCGGGCTGTTCGTTCTGCTGTTTAGCGGTGTGCATCTTTTTTTCTGGATGCAGTTTCTGGGCCTCACCAGCAAAGACTTCAGATACTGTCACACCCTGTCATCTCATGGCAGAAAAGTAGATTGGGAGCCGACTTCCCGTTCGGATTACCTGCCCCAATATGGCACCGCCTGGCTGGCCAGAACCATAGCTGGCTTTGCCTGGGCCATTGATGGGCGGGTGAGTGAGCAGCTTCAGGCTGGAGTCGATCAGTGGTCGCGCCCCATCGCCCGAGCAACGGCTGCTTCACCTGCGCCAACCGAGCCGCCTGTCGTTGTCAGCACGCCGACGCCTGGGCACCGTTGCCAAGGCCAGATCGACGACAGCGGCCACTTGATCTTCAATGCGCCGCGGGGCAGTCACATGCTTCGTGGCGAGCCGTTCAGCGCAGTGGACGGCCAAGGCGCGCCAGGTTTTGGTCTCTGGTTGGATGACCAGCCCACCGGACTGTTGCTCGAACAGGGTGCCTCGGTGTTGTGGAGCGATGACGGTCAGTCGCTAGTCTGTTTCGCGCGTGCCGAGAGCCAGTCCGTAGAAGAAACCACCTCCTGGCTTTGGCGATCAGCCTCCGGCTGGCGCCCGCTGGAAGAGCCCTGGCAGTCGCTCGTCGACGAGCCCTTGCTGGAGTGGGGCGCACCCGTGCGCCTGGAGGGCGGGCGTCTCTTTTACGATGCACTGATGCATGGGCCGCAAGCTGAGCGATCTGTGAGTCTGACACTGTGCAGCGAGTTGGAAGGGGCGCGGGCTGGCACTGTATCGCTGCAGCCAGCGTCGATGTCGGACGACGCGCAACCCTGCCTGACCCTGCTGCGCAAGAGCCGTGATGGCCGCCGCCATGCCTTTGCCTGCCATATCGGTGCCTGGCAGTTGCCGGGGCTGTGGTGTCTCGATCACCGCATTTCCGACTGCGGGCGCTATCTGGCCTTGATCGCTTTTGCCGAGGCGCCCGCCATTCCTCATCAACTGGTCGTGGCTGATGTGCTGGCGCGTCGCCTGCTGAGGCTCGATGAGCCGCTGCTGATCGCCAGGCTAGAGGCGTTCGAGGACGGTGTCATTCGTCTGCAGCAGATAGTCGGCAGGCGGGCCAGTGCCATGGGTACCGGCCCCTTGCCGCATCTCGAGGCGCTGGCGCCGGCGGCGGAGCAGGCCGATGCCTTCGTTGCGCTTGGCCGCTTGCATCATCGCATCACGCAGATTGCGGTCGATCCCTGGTCGTTGCGTTTGTTGCCCAACTGGCGTCTGCAATGGCGCCCTGTGCCTGCCAGTGCTCAGGGTGATTACCTGCTCGCTGCGCCTGGCGCAGGGGATGCTGCCTGGCTGTTCGGACTCGACAGCTACGTGCGCGAAGGCAATGCGCTGCCAGGCGGGGCGTGCGTCCTGACCGCCTCCGGTTGCGGCGTGGCGGATCTCGCCCCCTCGATGGTCTGGTCGGCGGACGGCCGTTATCTGGCGTTGAGTCGTCGAGTGATCGGCGAAGAGACCGTACAGTGGCACCTGCTGCTGCTGGATACTCAGGATCACACGCTGCGCCACGCCCCCCAGCCTATGGCTGCGATGCCATGCTTCGAGGCGTTCGATGCTGCCGGCCTGCATGTCAGTGGTGTCGAGCAACAGGTGCAGTTGGTCGCGATGGAGACACTGCTGGCGTTACCCCGACAGATGCTGATTCGCACTGGTGATATCTGGTTGCTTGCCGAACAGCTGAGCGATGCCGTGCACTGGCATCGCCTGGACAGCAGGCATTTACAGAGCTGGCGGTCTCCTGCTGGCGAGACTTGTCGGGCGTAGGTTGCGCTCAGAAGCGATAGACCTGCCGTGCGATGGCCGCATGCAGCTCATCATCCAGCGGCTCGAAGCTCGTCGAACTCGGCAGGCGTACAAACAGCGGGCCGTCGACCTGGCGCGGATCGTAGCCGGCCTGTTTCAGATCCGCTTTCTTGTACTTGAAGGTGCCGGTGGTCTCCACTTCGCCGAGCAAGCGCACGAACAGTGGCACCGCGTAGGCTGGCAATTGTGCGTCGAGGTGGGCGCCCAGCGCCGCACCATCGAGCTCAAAGCCTTGTGCCAGGCGCAGCGCTGCCATGCCGCAGCGGCCGTTGGTGCCGGGAATCTCCACGCCGTAAACCACTGCATCCTCCACGCCTGGGAAAGCGCCGAGCACGTTCTCCACCTCGGTCGTTGAAACGTTTTCGCCCTTCCAGCGGAAGGTGTCGCCGAGGCGGTCGACGAACTGCGCGTGCTTGCAGCCGATGTCACGCATCAGGTCGCCGGTGTTGAACCAGGCGTCGCCCTTCTTGAACACGTCGCGCAGGATCGCGGCCTCGCTCTTGGCCGGATCGGTGTAGCCATCGAACGGCCATTTGGCGCTGATCTCGCTGATCAGCAGGCCGGCTTCGCCCTTGTCGGCCTTCTGCAGAAAACCCTTGTTGCCACGGATCGGCCGATCATTCTCCAGGTCGTAGCGGACGATGGCGTAGGTAGCGGGGGTGTAGCCGACGGTGTTGTCGAAGTTGAAGACGTTGGTGAAGCCGATGTTGCCTTCGCTGGAGGCATAGAACTCGGTGATCTGCTCGACGCCGAAGCGCTGCTTGAAGTCGCTCCAGATCGACGGGCGCAGGCCGTTGCCGATCATGCAGCGCAGGCTGTTGTCCTGTTCCGCCGGGTGCACGGGCTGGTTGAGCAGGTAGCGGCACAGTTCGCCGATGTAGCCGAAGCAGGTAGCCTGGTAGCGCGCCACGTCGCTCCAGAAGGCGCTGGCGGAAAACCTGCGGCGCAGGGCGATGGCCGCACCGCCGGCCAGCGCTGCGCTCCAGCATACGGTGACGGCATTGTTGTGGTAGCAGGGCAGGGTCAGGTAGAGCACGTCGCGCTCGCTCAGGGTCAGGCCTGAGTGGCCGAAGCCGCCATAGGCCTTGATCCACTTGCCGTGGCTCATGATCGAGGCCTTGGGCAGGCCGGTGGTGCCGGAGGTGTAGATCAGAAAGCAGGCGTCCTTCATGCGCACGCGCAGGCTGTCCGGCGGGTTGTCCTCGGCCTGGGCGGCGGCCAGTTGCATGAGGTTGAGCCAGCCGTCCGGTGCCTGGCCGGCATCGCTCAGGCAGTCCCGGTCAGCGATCCAGTAGCGGCGAGTGCATGGGGCATGCAGCTGGTCGGCTATTTCGTCGAAGACGCCGTGCAGTTCGTCACCTATCACCAGGAAGCCGGGCCTGACCAGGTTGAAGCTGTGCGCCAGCACCTTGCCGCGCTGAGTGGTGTTGATCAGTGCGCCGACCGCACCGAGTTTGCTCAACGCGGCGAGGATCGCCAGCAGTTCCAGGCGGTTCTCCAGCATCACTGCGACCACGTCGCCATGCCGGACCCCCTCGGCCTTGAACGTCCAGGCCAGGCGATTGGCCCAGGCGTTGAACGCGTGATAGCTGAGCTGGCGGTTTTCATCCATCAGTGCCGGACGCTCGGGGTGGCGTTCGGCAGCGCGCTGCAGGGCCCAGGCCAGCGACAGGTTCTTCTCGCGGTTGCGAATGCCGGCGTAGTAAAGGCCGCGCAGCATGCGCGGCACTCGCGGCAGGTGCTGCGGCAGGTGGGCCAGGAAGCGGAAGGGCGAAATCAGATCGGCTTGGCTCATGGGGCTCGCACTTGGGATGTCATGAATGAGAGGCGAGTCCTGACTCTAGTCAGCGTGGCGCATAGCAGCCATGGCCCTGGCGCGCGCTTCGGTGGGCAGATCGGCAAATGGCGTTGCTATCGTCGTTTAGAAATCCTGTGAGCCCGGTTGCCAGGCCTCGATATGCTCCCAAAGGGCAGGCCAGCCTTGTGCCCAGCAGCAGCGATGATCATAGCCAGGTACTACCTTGCGCTGCGCGCGGTGGCCGGGAGGGTAGCCCGCCAGGAACGCTTCGGTTAATCGGGGGGGGATAATGCGATCTTCATCTCCTACCAGGTGAAACTGTTCAATATTCGCCAACCGCGCACGCAGGGGCGCAGTGTCCAGTGAACCGTTCAGGGCGGAGATTCGATGGTGATGGGTCCAGGCGGCATGATCGAGGTTGCCGGCAATCGTGACGATGCGCTTCACATCGTCACGCCGCGCCGCGAGGAGCAATGTCAGGGCTCCACCGCCCGAGTAGCCGATGAGCACCAGGCGCCGAGCGCCAGCTCGGTCTTTCAGTTGCTCAACAGCCTGATCAAGACTCTGTACCACTTCTTCGGCGAAGCGGGCGTCAGTCCAGTAGCGTCTTTGGCAGGGTGGGCGAGAGGCATCCAGATACTGGCATGGGCGGCCCAGATAGGCAGCGTTGCCTCGGGGTTGTGCCAATGCCAGGCGCAGGGCAATCGGGTCGAGAGGGGTCGGGTCACTGGAGGGTTGGCGAGCGTTGATCCAGGCAAAGCCATCACCCTCCAGATAGATCGTCAGCTCATCACCTCTGGTCTGAGGCGCAAAGGCCTGCAGGCGAAAGACACCGCCCTGCAGTTGCAGCGCCTGCCAGTTCTGCTGGTGCGCGAGCGTGGATGCTTGCTGACGCCGCTCGCCCGGGCTGGGAAAGGAGGTGCAGGCTGCCAGCAGTAATGTTCCTGCCAGCAGGAATAGGGGGCTCAGGCGCATGGATGCATATCTACCTCAGCTGACCGAGCTGTTTGCAGATGGAGCGGGGTGTCGCGCGCCGTCGTTTCATCTTGCTCATCCGTGCTGAGCGCCAACACCCGAAGACCACGGCATTGAGCGTGGCCTTGGTGTCGCGACACGGGGCTCAGAAGGCCCAGCGTGCTTTCACTGAGGCACCCTGGTTGGTGAAGTCGCTACGCGCCTCTGCATCGTACCGCAGGCTGACTTCGGTGCCTCCGCTCAGGGTGTGGGTCAGACCCAGTCCGGCGCGGGCTAGCCAGGGCTCCAGGTCCAGCCCTTGGGTTCTGAAGGCGGCACCGGGGGCGCCAGCGTAGGTGGACGTGATTGCGCCGTTCTCGTCGATCACGTCGTAGCCGGCGCCGAGGTTGGCACTGAGCAGGGTGGCTTCGCTCAAGGCGTAGTTGAGTTTTCCGTCGATGCTGAGCAGCAGCTCTTCGGTGTCGTTGCTGTCTACGTCCAGATCAAGAGCGCCAGCACCTTTCTCATGATACGAATCGGTGCCTATCCACGTGTAGTCCGCGCGGGCCGAAGGCACGAAGGTCAGCTGTTCGGACAGGTGCATGTTGTGACCGATGCCAATGCCGGCATGGACGTTGTAGCCGTTGTAGTCGGCGTGGGCAGTGGCATCTGCGAAAGGCATGTGGCGCTTGCTTTCGTTGCGGTTCTGCCCGGCATCCAGCTGGAAGTTCAGCTCGGTATCGGCACTCAGGGCGTAACTGCCGTAGCCTATCAGCTGGAAGGTATCGATCTGGGCGCTTTGCGGGGCAATCGGTGAGTCGCTGTCCAGGTCGGTCTGTGCGTAAGCGAATGCCAGGCCAAGCCGGGTGGTTTGGGAAACGGCCGTATCGGCACCGATAGCCAGGCCCTTGGTGTCGGCGTCGTAGCCAGAGATACCGCTACGTTCATGTTGCTCGGCCCAGGAGCCGAAGGTCTTGATCCAGAGATTGCCGTTGCTCAGGGCGTCACCCGAAGACAGGCCGCGATTGCTGTCCTGATGGGCCTGAATCACCCGGTTGATACCGGCCAATGTGCTGTTGGTGGCATTGCTGGCGCTGCCGGCGACAGTGGGCAGGGTAGAGGTGACTGCGTTGGAGACCTCCTGCTCGCTGGTCAGACCGATGAAGTTGGACGCCAGCTCACCAGTCGGATCTTCGGCTAGTGCCTTGTCGAGCACCTGGGCTGCTTCTTGTGCCGGGTTGTTGCCGGTATTGATGACGCTGTCCAGCACGCCGGCAGTCTCGGCCTTGGCCAGTGTCAGGTCGACGGTATTACCGTCCTTGACCGCGCCGAAGTCGAAAAGCAGGGAGTTGTCGCTGACGGCAAAGGTACCGTCGCTGATCAGGTCGTTGGCGCTGAGTACATCGTCGAGTGTGCTGGCCGTGAAGGAGTAGCCGGGATTGCTGACGTCCACCATGATCTTGGCATTGCCGAGCAAGGTAGCGGTGCCGTCTACCACCAGCTTGCCGTAGGTGCTGTCATCCGCCACGCCAATCTTCAAGGCGCCGCTGCTGGCCTGGTTGTAGTCGCCATAAATGGTGCCGGTGACGCCCGCTGCCAGGCCAAGGGTGCCCGCGTTGCTAAGGCCGCTGAAGACAACGATGCCGTCGTCCATCGTGCCAGATGTGCTGAGGCCCGTGCCCATCTTCAGAGTGGCACCGTTCTCGATCACAAAGCGGTCGACGTCGACCGCGCTCTCGGTGCTGAACACTGCGCCAGACTTGAGAGTGAGGGTGCTGTACTGGGCTCTGACGTCGCCCACCAGGCGTGCCTTCTGGCCGGTAATATCAATGGCCATCCCACTGCCGGCCTGATCTGCAATCGAGAAGTCTGTGCCCGAGATGGTGCCACTGTTGGTGATGGCACCGATGGCGCTGTCATAGACCTGAATCCCCGCCAGGGTGCCATTGATGGTGCCGCTGTTGTTGATTGAGTCGATGGTCGTGCCAGTATCAATACCGATGCCGACACCATCAGTACCGATGCCGCTGATGGTGCCGCTGTTGACGATGGTGCTGATGTCCACAGCTCCGGTCGCCAGAACACCGATACCCCCGGTGATGGTGCCGGCATTGCCGAGGCTGTCGAGCGTCACCGTTTGCGCCAGACCATCCAGGGTAATGCCGGCGAAGGAGCCTTCGATGGTGGCGCCTGCCAGGTTGCTGATGCTGCTGCCGCTGGCTTGTAGATAAATGCCGGAACCGTCCAGGTAATAGGTGCCGCTGGTATTGCGGATGATCCCGGCATTGCTGATGCTGCCGAAACCGAAATCGCTGAAAACGGCTGACTCATTGGCTGTGGTGATGCTGCCGGATTTACTCACTGTCAGGCTGTCATTGCCGTACAGATAACAACTGTAGGATTCGTTGCCGCTGATGGTGTTGTTGCCAGCCCCGCAAATACCCGGGACGGCCTGCGCTGCTCCAGCTGTCGTCAGGGCAAGGGCTACACCTGCGAGCTTGAGTGCGCCGCCACTGCGCTTGCCATGCAGGTTGGCATGTTCATCGGCAACCACGAAGCTGTTGCGGGTAAAGCTCCAGACGATACTAAAAGCTTTGTTCATGACTGCTCCCTGCGCTACCTGGCAACTGCCAGGCGAGCGATGCGACGCGTTTGTATCAGCGGTACGGCGGGAGGGTTCAGATTGCACTTCCCTGCATACGGCTTCCTGACATGCCTGGCATGTAGTGGCATTGTGCCTGACTTCTTTCAGGCGCACATTCGGTATTTGCTGCAGGCCCGATGAGCAGCCGAAGATTGACTCAATCGACGAACAGATCCGGTATCAGGCTGCCGCCAGCAGGATCGAAACGGTATTGCTCGAAGTCGCTGATGCCCTGTTCGCGCAGGATGTCCTCGTCGATCAGCAGGCGCCCGGTGATGCTGCGGCCTTGACTGGCCAGGATCGCATGAGCCGCGTCGGCCATGATCGCCGGGGTGCGTGCCCGCTTGAAGGCGTCGCGGCTGCCCAGTTCGAACTCGATGGCGGCGGTGGCGATCATGGTCTTCGGCCACAGTGAATTGACGCTGATGCCGTACTTCTTGAATTCCTCGCTCATGCCCAGGGTGAGCATGCTCATGCCGTACTTGGTGACGGTGTAGGGGCCGTGCTGGGCGAACCACCTGGTATCGAGGTTGAGCGGCGGAGAGAGGTTGAGGATGTGCCCGCCCGAGCTCTGTTTCCCCGCAGCGGAGCTGCTGTTCTTCAAGTACGGCAGCGCCGCCTGGCTGCAGACCATCACCGCACGGGTATTGATCTGGTACATCAGGTCGAAGCGCTTGGGTTCCAGTTTCTCCACGCCCACCAGCTTGATCGCCCCGGCGTTGTTGATCAGTGCATCGATACAGCCAAAATGCTCGGCGGCCTTGGCCATGGCTGCTGCCACGGCTTGTTCGTCACGCACGTCCAGTTGCAACGCCAGGGCCTTGCCGCCAGCGGCTTCGACCTCGGCTGCGACGCTGAAGATGGTGCCTTGCAGTTTCGGGTGCGGCTCGGCGCTCTTGGCTGCAATGACGATGTTGGCGCCATCGGCGGCGGCCTTGAGGGCGATCTCGCGGCCGATACCACGGCTGGCGCCGGTGATGAACAGGGTCTTGCCGGAAAGTGACATGGGCGTTCCTCTTGTTGTTCGAACACTTAGGGTGCGCCGTGCGCACCGCCTGTCAATCCAGGTGCGCGCGCACCCTACGAAGCCGCTTCGATTTCCACCAGCAACTGACGGTTCTTGACCTGCTCGCCCCGGCTCACGCCAACGCGACGGACGATACCGTCGACACCGGCCTTGAGCGGGTGCTCCATCTTCATCGCCTCCAGCACCACCAGCAATTGTCCCTTGCTCACGCTGTCGCCTTCGGCGATCAGCACGTCGACGATGGCGCCATCCATCGGTGCCTTTACCGCGCCGCTGCTGGCGGCGTCCTGCCCGCCGGCCGGCTCGTGGGTGACGTCCAGCAGTTCCAGGTTGCCGTGTTCACCGTAGAGCCACAGGCGCTCGCCTTCGATGTGGTAGGCCTGGCGGCGGCGCACGCCGTCCAGTTCCAGGGTCAGCCAACGACCGTCGCTGGCCAGCAGGCGCACAGACAGCTGCTCTTCACCCCGGTGCACGCGAAGCTGCGCTTGTGGGCCGCTGGCGAGCACGTCCAGTTCCACAGCGTGTCTGTGCTCCCCCTGCTTGAGAACGAAACGCCAGGGCGCGCTGCCCGCGCTACGCCAGCCGGACAGGCCGGGCTGGTGCGCGCGGGCGTTGGCCGAGGCCTGATAGAGCAGGGCGGCGGCCATGGCCAGCTCGGCCAGGCTGGCCCTGTGCGGGTGCAGGCTGGGATCGGCGGCAAAATGCTCGGCGATGAACGCCGTGGTGGCGTTGCCGGCGGCGAACTGCGGGTGCTTGAGCAGGTTGGCGAGGAAGCGCTGGTTGCCGTTCACGCCGAGCAGCACGCATTGCTCTACGGCGCGCACCAGCTTGCGCCGGGCTTCGTCGCGGGTTTCGCCGTAGGCGATGACCTTGGCCAGCATCGGGTCGTAGAAGGGCGTGACCGCCTGGCCCTCGACCAAACCGTGATCAATGCGCACGCCGGCCAGTAGCTCGGGCTCCCAACGCAGCACCTGGCCGGTTTGCGGCAGGAAGCCGGCGGCCGAGTCCTCGGCGTACAGGCGCACCTCCATGGCGTGGCCGCTGAGGCGGATTTCGTCCTGCTGCAGCGGCAGGGGCAGACCGGAGGCCGTGCGAATCTGCCAGGCCACCAGATCCTGCCCGGTGATCAGCTCGGTGACCGGGTGCTCCACCTGCAGGCGGGTGTTCATTTCCAGGAAGAAGAACTCGCCGCTGGCGTCGAGCAGGAACTCCACGGTACCGGCGCCAACGTAGTTGACCGAAGCCGCCGCCTTCACCGCCGCCTCGCCCATGGCGCGGCGCAGCTCGGGCGTCATCACCGGGCAGGGCGCTTCCTCGACCACCTTCTGGTGGCGACGCTGCACCGAGCAGTCGCGCTCGCCAAGGTAGACGATGCTGCCGTGCTGGTCGCCGAAGACCTGGATTTCCACATGGCGTGGGCGGATCACCGCGCGTTCGAGGATCAGCTCGCCGGAGCCGAAGGCGTTCTGCGCCTCCGAGCGAGCGGTGCGGATCTGCCCCAGCAGTTCGGAGGATTCATGTACCAGGCGCATGCCACGGCCGCCGCCACCGGCGCTGGCCTTGATCATCAGCGGGTAGCCGATGCGCTCGGCTTCGCGGACCAGGGTGTCGTCATCCTGGGCGGCGCCTTCGTAACCGGGAATGCAGGGCACGCCGGCTTCCAGCATGGCGATCTTGGACAGGCGCTTGCTGCCCATCAGGTGGATGGCCTCTACGGTCGGGCCGATGAAGACGATACCGGCCGCCTCGCAGGCGCGGGCGAAGTCGGCGTTCTCGGAGAGGAAGCCATAGCCGGGGTGGATGGCGTCGGCGCCGGTCTTGCGCGCGGCCTCGATGATGGCGTCGATGCGCAGGTAAGACTGGCTCACCTGTGCCGGGCCGATGCACACGGCTTCGTCGGCGATCTGCACGTGACGGGCATCGGCATCGGCCTCGGAGTACACCGCCACGGTGCGGTAGCCGAGTTCGAGGGCGGTGCGCATCACCCGGCAGGCGATCTCGCCACGGTTGGCGATGAGGATCTTGTTGAATGCGGGCATCTTCGTGCTCCTGTGGGACGATCCCCGGATTGCATCCGGGCTAGGGTGTTCTGGCGCAGGGTGGATCGCGCTTCATCGATCCACCGTTTGTGTCATTGGTGGATGTGAAGAGCGACGGCTGCGCGCCCCGACCCACCCTAGGTTCTGGTTTGCGTGGGAGGGGCTTTAGCCGCGACGAGGCTACAGGTCGCGGCTGAAGCGGAGCGCCGCCGGGCCCTCCAACAGAGTCAATCTGCAGCCCACTTCGGCTTGCGCTTCTGCACGAAGGCCAGAGTGCCTTCGGCGCCCTCGGTGCCGGTCACTGCAGTGGCGAACTGTTCGGCGGCGCGGTCGAGCAGCGGGCCGAGCGCTTCGCGTTCGCTGGCCAGCAGCAGGGCCTTGGTCTGGGCGTTGGCCTGTGGCGCGCATTGGCGAATCTGTTCCAGGGTCTCGTCCAGGCGCTGCTGCAGGGCGGCGTCATCGCTTTCGCAGTAATGCACCAGGCCCAGGCGCAGGGCATCAAGGCCGTTGAAACGGGCGGCGGTCAGGGCCAGGCGGCGGGCCTGGGTCAGGCCGATGCGATGCACGACGAAGGGGGCGATCTGCGCCGGCAGGATGCCCAGTGTGGTCTCCGGCAGGCCGAATTTGGCGCCGCTGGCGGCGATGGCCACGTCGGACACGCAGGCCAGGCCGAAACCGCCGCCGAGCACGGCGCCTTCCAGCACCGCCACCAGCACCTGCGGCGCGGCCTGGGCCTCTTCCAGCAGCGCACCGAAGGCGCGGTTCAGCGCGCGGTAGGCATCGCTACCTTTGGCGCGGGCACCGGCCATGTCCTTGATATCGCCACCGGCACAGAAATGGCCGCCCGCACCGCGCAGCACGAGGGCGCGCACGTTCGGGTCATGGCGCACGGCTTCGAGGGTCGCGCGCAGTTCGCCGACCATGGCCAGGCTCATGGCATTGCGGCTGTCCGGACGGTTGAGGGTGATGTGCAGCACACCAGCATCGAGGTCGAGCAGCAGGGTGTCGCAGTGGGGCAGGTCGTTCATGGATACACCTTTGATTTCGGTGATTCGCGGCTGAAGCCGCTCCTACGGTGCGTAGGGTGGACGTCGCTTTTTACGTCCACCGTCATGGTGGATCGATAAAGCGTGATCCCCCCTACGATCAAACCTTCCTTATGGCCTGCCGTCCCTGGCGGCCACCCTTCGGGCCGTCGCTGCGCGACGTTATTTTTTCTTCCCCGGCAGGATGCCCATCAGCTTGCAGATGATGCCGAGCATGATTTCGTCGGCACCGCCGCCAATGCTGACCAGGCGCACGTCGCGGTAGGCGCGCGACACCGGGTTGTCCCACATGAAACCCATGCCGCCCCAGTACTGCAGGCAGGCGTCGGACACCTCGCGGCCGAGGCGCCCGGCCTTGAGCTTGGCCATCGATGCCAGCTTGGTCACGTCGCGGCCTTTCACGTATTGCTCGGTGGCCTGGTACACCAGCGCGCGCAGGCACTCGATCTCGGTCTGCAGCTCGGCCATGCGGAAGTGAATGACCTGGTTGTCGATCAGCGGCTGACCGAAGGTGTGGCGCTGCTTGCAGTAGTCGATGGTGGTGTCGACGCAGTGCTCCAGGCCCTTGATCATGTTGGCCGCGCCGAACAGGCGCTCTTCCTGGAACTGCAGCATCTGCATCATGAAGCCGGCGCCTTCGTGGCCGATGCGATAGCGCTGTGGCACGCGCACGTTGTCGAAGAACACCTGGGCGGTTTCCGAACTGCGCATGCCGAGCTTGTCCAGGTGCGGGCTCACCGTGATGCCCGGGGTCTTCATCGGCACCAGGATCAGCGATTTGTTGACGTGCGGCTTGTCGTCACTGGTGTTGGCCAGCAGGCAGATGAAGTCGGCTGACGGCGAGTTGGTGATCCACATCTTGCTGCCGTTGATCACGTAGTCGTCGCCGTCCTTGCGCGCGGTGGTCTTCAGACCGGCCACGTCGGAGCCGGCACCGACTTCGGAGACGCCGATGCAGCCGACCATTTCGCCAGTAATGGCCGGGCGCAGGAACGCTTCGCGCAGCTCATCGGAGCCGAAGCGCGCCAGGGCCGGGGTGCACATGTCGGTCTGCACGCCGATGGACATGGGGATGCCGCCGCAGTGAATGGTGCCGAACTCTTCGGCAGCAACGATCGAATAGCTGTAATCCAGGCCCATGCCGCCGAATTTCTCCGGCTTGGAGATGCCCAGCAGGCCCAGCTCGCCGGCCTTCCTGAAGATGTCGTGGATGGGGAAGCGGCCTTCCTTTTCCCACGCATCGACGTGCGGATTGATGTCCTTGTCGACGAAGTTGCGGACGGTACGGCGGAGTTCTTCGTGTTCCTGGGTGAAGATCATTGTTGTTGTACTCCGTATCGAATGGGTCGGTAGGGCGGGTGAAACCCGCCGCATGCTTTGCGGGTTTCACCCGCCCTACGGTCAGAATCGCGCCACGCCGAAGCTGCTTTTCTTCAATGGACGCAGGTTGGCCTCGGCACAGATGTCCAGCAAGAAGCCCAGCAGCTTGCGCGTATCACGCGGGTCGATCAGGCCGTCGTCCCACAGGCTGGCGGTGCCGTACAGCGCGGTGGACTGGCTGTCGAGCTTCTGCGCGGTGACTTGCTCGAGCATGTCGAGCATTTTCGGATCGGCTTCCTTGCCTTCCTTGGTGTGCTTGTCCTCGGTGACGATGCGCAGCACCTTGCCGGCCTGGGCACCACCCATCACGGCGGTCTTGCTGTTGGGCCAGGCGAAGATGAAGCGCGGGTCGAGGCCTCGGCCGCACATGGCGTAGTTGCCGGCGCCGTAGGAACCGCCGACGACGATGGTGAGCTTGGGCACGGTGGCGTTGGCCACGGCCTGGATCATCTTCGAGCCGTGCTTGATCACGCCGTTCTGCTCCGACTCGGTACCGACCATGAAACCGGTGGTGTTGTGGAAGAACAGGATCGGTGTGTTGCTCTGCTCGCACAGCTGGATGAACTGCGCTGCCTTGGCCGCGCCCTGCGGGGTGATCGGGCCGTTGTTGCCAATGAAGCCGCAGGCCAGGCCTTCGATCTGCAAGTGGCCGCAGACGGTCTGGCTGTCGAACTCGTTCTTGAAATCGAGGAACGCCGAGCCATCGGCGATGCGCGCGATGATCTCGCGCACGTCGTAGGGCTTCTTGGCGTCGGCCGGTACCAGGCCGAGCAGTTCCTCGGCTGGGTACAGCGGTTCGCGCCAGGTTTTCGCCGGACGCGCCGGTAGCTGCTGGTTCCAGGGCAACATGGCGAGGATCTCACGCGCCAGGCGCACACCGTCGGCGTCGTTCTCGGCCAGGTACTCGGCGGTGCCGGCGACCTGAGCGTGCATCTCGGCGCCGCCGAGTTGCTCGTCGGTGGCGATCTCGCCGGTGGCGGCCTTGAGCAGTGGTGGGCCGGCGAGGAACATCTTGGCCTTGCCGCGTACCACCACCACGTAGTCCGACAGGCCGGGCTGATAGGCCCCGCCGGCGGTGCTGGAGCCATGCACCACGGTGATCTGCGGCAGGCCCATGGCCGACATGCGCGCCTGGTTGGCGAAACCGCGCGCACCCTCGACGAAGATGTCGGCGGCGTAGTTGAGGTTGGCGCCGCCGCTTTCTGCCAGGGTCACCACCGGCAGTTTGTTCTCGAAGGCGATCTGCTGCAGGCGCAGGGATTTCTTCAGGCCGCTGGGGGAGATGGTGCCGCCCTTGATCGCGCTGTTGTTGGCAATTACCAGGCAACGCACGCCGGCGATGTAGCCGATGCCGGCGATCAGGCCGCCGCCGGCCTGGCTGCCGTCCTTGTCGTCATGCAGCTTGTAGCCGGCCAGCGAGGCCAGCTCGAGGAACGGCGCACCGGCATCGAGCAGCAGGTTGATGCGTTCGCGCGGCAGCAACTGGCCGCGCTTCTCGAACTTGGCCTTGGCTTCCTGCGCCTTGTCCTGCACCTTCTGCTCGACGTCGCGGAAGGCCGTGATGGCCGCCAGCATGGCCTCGCGGTTCTGCGCGAAGGCGTCGCCATGCACATCGATTTCCGATTGGATCACGGGCATCGCCTTACTCCTGATCTTTCAATACATCGGGCACATAGGCCCGATGGAAACCGTTGTAGGGCTCGCTGTTTCTCGCCTTGCCCAGCGTCCAGGCGCGGGTGCCCTGGCTGGCGGCGCCATCGATGCGGATGCAGTTGCCGCTGATGAAGTTGGCGCCGGGGCTGAGCAGGAAGACGATGGCTGCGGCTACCTCGGACTCGCTGCCGATGCGCTGCAGCGGCACGTGATCCTTGAGGTTGCGGATCATGTTCTTCATCGACTCGGGGTAGGTGTCCATGCCGCTGGAGGCGATCCAGCCCGGCGCCACGGCGTTGACCCGCACGCCAGCGTGGCCCCATTCGTAGGCGGCGGTCTTGGTGAAGTTCTCCATGCCCGCCCGCGCCGCCCCCGAGTGGCCCATGCCGGGCATGCCGCCCCACATGTCGGCGAGCATGTTGACGATGGCGCCACCGTGCTTGCTCATGCTCTGCAGGAAGACTTCCCTGGCCACCAGAAAACCGCCCACCAGGTTGGTGCGCACCACGGTCTCGAAGCCTTTCTGGTTGATGCCGATCAGCGGCGCCGGGAACTGGCCGCCGGCGTTGTTGACCAGTTGATGGATGCGCCCGCGCTCCTCGATCACTGCAGCAATCATGGCCTTTACCGCGTCTTCGTCGCGGATGTCGCAGACCTGGAAGCTGGCGCTGCCGCCGTCTTCGATGATCTCGGCACAGGTCTTCTCCAGCTTTTCCTGCTTGCGCCCGACCAGCACCACATGGGCGCCCAGGTAGGCCAGCTCGTGGGCCACGCAGCGACCGATGCCGCTGCCACCGCCGGTGACCAGGCTGGTCTGATCATTGAAAAGACCGGGTTTGAATACGGAGTCGTAGCTCATTGTTCTGGTTGTCCTGAGTGATACCGGTGCGCGCAGCGCACCCTACGGGGTGTAGGGTGCGCCGTGCGCACCAGTCAAGGTCCCGGCCAGCGCCCCGGGCACCGGTACCGGGAATTCCAGCAGTTGCTGAGCGAAGGCCTTGCCCTGCGGGTCGATGCGCAGGCTGGCGACGCCACCACCGCCCAGCGCGTTCTCCAGCAGAAAGTTGAGGCTGTGGCTGCCCGGCAGGTACCAGCGGCTGACGCGACCCTGCTCGGCATCCAGGGTATGTGCCATCCAGCTGGCCACGGCTTCGGGTGTCAGCGCAGCGGCTATCCACGCCAGGTATTCGGGCTTTCTGGCCATCACGCCGATATTGCTGTGGTTGCCCTTGTCGCCGGAGCGCGCCACGGCCAGGCGGATCAGCGGTACGGTAGCGTCCGCTTCGCCCATGGGCACGGGCAGCGCGGCCGGTGCGCGCAGTTGAGCCGGGTCGAAGGCATCGACCTGGGGCAGGGCGACCGGCTGGCGCTCGCCATCGATCTCGACGCCCAAGGCGCAGGCACTCTTGTCCACCAGGAAGCTGAACAGGCGGATCACCGGGTAGACGGTAGGGCGCCCGCCGACGATGCCGGTCAGGCCCGGCGCCATGCCGGTGGCGGCCTGGGCGATCTCGCGGGAGAAGAGGATCAGCGCCTCCTTCCTGGCATGGCGTGCGGCGATCTTCACCACCACCTCGCGGCTGTCCTGGTGCTGAGCGTGGGCGCCATAGGTGGCCTCGCTGCCGAGCAGCTCGACGCTGACCTCCTGGTAACGGCCCCAGCCACGCTCGGCGAACATCTCTTCGGTCTTGTTGATGATCGCCTGGCTGACCCGCTCGGCCTTGGCCACGGCATCGATACCCGCGAGCAGGAAGCTGGCAGTGCAGCGAAAACCGTCCGGGTGCGTGGCGCTGACCTTGTACTGATCGCTAGGCGGCAGGCCGCGCGCGCCCTGCAGCTGCACGCGGTTGTCGCCGACCTGGCGCAGTTCGACCAGGGTGAAGTCGCAGATCACGTCCGGCAACAGATAGGCGCGCGGGTCGCCGATCTCGTAGAGCATCTGCTCGCCAACGGTAAAAGGCGTGACCAGGCCGCCGGAGCCCTCGGGCTTGGTCACGACGAAACGGCCATCGCTTTCGACTTCGACGATGGGGAAACCGATGTGCTCGTAATCCGCTACGTCGCGCCAATCGGTGAAATTGCCACCGGTGCACTGCGCGCCGCATTCGATGATGTGCCCGGCCAGCGCGGCCTGGGCCAGCTTGTCGTAATCGCTCCAGGCCCAGTCGAACTCGTGCACCAGGGCGGCGCTGACCACGGCGCTGTCGACCACGCGGCCAGTGATGACGATGTCGGCGCCCTGTTCCAGCGCGGCGACGATGCCCGGCGCGCCCAGGTAGGCGTTGACCGACACGCAGAAGGGCGGCAGCGCGGCGCCTGTGAACATCTCGCGGGTGTCGGCCTTGACCAGCTCGCCAAGCTTGGGTTGCAGGTTGTCGCCGTGCAGCACGGCGATCTTCAGTTGCACGCCGGCCTGCTCGCAGGCAGTGCTCAGGGCGGTGGCACAGGCCATCGGGTTGACCCCGCCGGCGTTGCTGATGACGCGGATCTTCTTCGCCGCCAGCTCGCCCAGCAGCGGCGTGAGCACCTCGACGAAATCACGGGCATAGCCATCGTCAGGCTTCTTCATGCGGGCGCCGGCCATGATCGACATGGTGATCTCGGCCAGGTAGTCGAACACCAGGTAATCCAGTTCGGCGCCATGAACCAGCTGGGCGGCAGCAGTGGAGGTGTCGCCCCAGAACGCGGAGGCGCAGCCGATGCGTACGGTTTTGCTCATTGGAATTGGCCCGTCACACATTGAGAAGGTGAGCTCACACTACCAAGCAAGCGCTTGGTTTAAAAGTGGCGAAAGACGCCAATTCGGCCAAAAATGCGCCCAAGCGCTTGCTTGGTCAGCTCTCGCCGCATACATTTCGTCAAGCAAGACAAGCACTTGCCGGCAGCATAGAGAATTCATCAGAACAATCGCCGTGCAGGGCAATCAGGGGAGAAGTCAGCGTGGACGAACACAGAGCCCAGGCCGTGATGCAGGAACTGGTCGCCAGCGGCCAGGTAACCGATCCGGACAGTGCCCGCGGCAAGCTGTTGCAGATGGCCGCCCACCTGTTCCGCAGCAAGGGGTACGAGCGCACCACGGTGCGCGATCTGGCCGCTGCCATCGGCATTCAGTCGGGCAGCATCTTTCACCACTTCAAGAGCAAGGACGAAATCCTGCGCTCGGTGATGGAGGAAACCATCGTTTACAACACCGCCCTGATGCGCGCTGCACTGGCCGAGGCGCAGGGCACCCGCGAGCGGCTGCTGGCGCTGATCCGCTGCGAGCTGCAATCGATCATGGGCGGTACCGGCGAGGCCATGGCGGTGCTGGTCTACGAATGGCGTTCGCTTTCGCAAGAGGGGCAGGCACAGGTACTGGCCCTGCGTGATACCTACGAGCAGATCTGGTTGGCGGTGCTGGGCGAGGCGCGTGAGGCCGGTTACTTCAGGGGCGATCCCTTCATTCAGCGGCGTTTTCTCACCGGTGCGCTGAGCTGGACCAATACCTGGTTCCGTTCGCAGGGACCCATGACGCTGGATCAGTTGGCCGAAGAAGCATTGTCATTGGTATGCAAGGAAGCCTGAGGCTAGGATAGGAGCATCTGCCGGTTTTCGGCTCGAACACGGGCGTTGGGGTACTCCCGCGTTGTCATCCGTGACGAGAGGTCGAGTTTGCGCGCACTAGCCTTTTGCCTGTTGTGCTGTCTGTGGCTGTTGCATGTACCTGCTGCCGTTGCGCTGCAGGAAATACGCGTCGGCGGCTATCACTTCCCGCCCTATCTGGACAAGCCCGAATCATCCTATCCGCAAGGTTTGGTGCCCGAATTGTTGCGCGCGCTCAACGCGTCGCAGCAGCAATACCGTTTCGTGCTGGTGCCAACGTCGGCGACCCGCCGTTACCGCGACCTTGAAAGCGGACGCTTCGATCTGATGTTCTTCGAGTCCAGTCGCTGGGGGTGGCAGGGCACGTCATACCTGGCCCTGGGGCTGGATATCGACGATGCGGAAGTCTATGTCGCTGCGGCGGAGCCGGGGCGTGGGCAGGACTATTTCGAGAATTTCAGCGACAAGCGCATGGCGCTCTACAACGGCTATCACTACGGCTTCGCCAGTTTCGACGCCGACCCTGACTACCTCGCGCGGCAGTTCAACGCGCTGCTGACCTATTCCCACGACAGTAACCTGCGCATGCTCCTGGCGCGACGCGTCGATATCGCCGTGGTGACGCGCTCGTATCTGGAGCTGTTTCTGGATCGGCACCCGGAAATGCTGCCCGATTTTCTGGTTTCCGATCGCCCCGATCAGCTCTATCACCACCAGGTGCTGCTGCGGCCCAAGGGGCCGCTGAGCCCGGCCGAAGTTGCCGAACTGTTGAACCGGCTGCAGGCCAGTGGTGAACTAACCAAGCTACTTGGGCGCTATCGTCTGACATTGGGTAACAAAGTGTCAGTAGAGTGAAAATCCATCTGGTCGGTCAGGAGAGACTGGAGTAGTGTGCAGCTCACTGAGAGAAGGAATTTTTTGGGGACTCGACATGCGGCATGCGCGGTGCTGGTTTCATGGATGTTTGGGTGCCTTGTGTCTCTTGCTGGTGGATCCTCTGCATGCGGCCGACGTGGTCAAGGTCGGTGGCGCGCACTTCCCCCCCTATGTGATCAAGTCCAACCTGCACGACTCCAGTGGCCTGCTACCGCAGCTGCTCGAAGCGCTCAATCGAGAGCAGAGCGAATACCACTTCACCATGTTGCCCACCGCCATCGTGCGTCGTTTCAGCGATCTGCAGCGTGGGCGTATCGATATGGCGATTTTCGAGAATCCGCAATGGGGCTGGCAGGACATCGACGCTGAAGCCGTCGATATGAGGCTGGAAGATGCTGAGTTGTTCGTCGCCAGGAACGAGGCGCTGCGCGACCAGCGTTACTTCGAGCAGCTCGAAGGCAAGCGCCTGGCGCTTTATCGCGGCTATCACTACGGTTTTGCCCAGTTCAACAGCGACCCGGAGTTCCTTACCAGCGCCTTCAATGCCAGCCTTGGTCACTCCCACGACAGCAACCTGCTGATGGTGATACGCGGGCGCGCCGATGTCGCGCTGGTGACACGCTCCAATCTCTATGACTTTCTCGAGCGCAATCGCGAGTATGCACGGCAGTTACTGATCTCCGAGCGTGTCGATCAGGTCTATCGCCATCATGCGATGATTCGCGCCGGCGCACCGATAACTCCTGAACGTTTCGCCGCCCTGCTCGAGCAGTTGAGGGCGAAAGGCGAGCTGCAACGCATCTTTTCGCCTTACCGCATTGCCGTCACGCCAGACGTAGCGGATAGCTCAACAGCAATATATGCAGAAGATTGACCGCTGTGTGCAGGGCGATGGCCAGGCTCAGGCGGCCGCTGCAATGAAAGGCCAGCCCATAACCCAGCCCCGCGCAGGTCGCCACCACGGCGAATAGCGTGCTGAAGGGCAGATGCGCCGAGCCGAACAGACCCGCCGTCAACAGCAAGCCAGGCCAGATGCCCAGGCGCTTGATCAGGGCGGTCTGGAGCAGGCCGCGAAAGAGCAATTCCTCCGCCAGCACCGTTACGCCGAGATTGACCGCCAGCCACAGCAGCAGGCCCTGCGGCCATTTGGGTTGCCAGGTGACCAGGCCCAGCGCCATGGCCAATAGCGGCACCAGCAGCAGGGTGGCGACGCACGTCAGCCAGGCATGTTTCTGCGAAATCACAGGGCTGCGTGGCTGCCCCAGCCACCAGGCGAGCAGGGCGCTGCCCAACAGCAGTTTGTCCCAGGACAGGCGCAGGCCATAGGGAGCAGCATCGTGGCTGATGAGACGTGGCTGCCACAACTGCCAGGGGCTGAAGCCGGGTATGAGGTGCGCCGCCAGGGCGATTGCGCCGAGCAGGATCAGAGGCAGCCACAGCCAGTTGGGCAGGCGCGATTGTCCGGCCAACAGGACGATGACGAATGCGCTGCCCAGCAGCAGGCCGAGGGGGTGGATGAAACCCAGGCCGGTGCCCAGCGCCAGGGTCAGAGCAGGGAGCAGCAAGCGCAGATGCAGGGGCATGGCACCTCCTCCTGAGAAGGCGCGCAGTCTAACAGGCAGTCGAAAAACTACCTCGGCTTTGGCTCCTGCATCCATGCAGTCGTCGCCTACGTTTTTCATCCACCTGCTAGCAGGCTGCGTTGCGGGCAGTCTTGGCGTTACCTGACGGGACGAGTGCGTTCAGCGCTGACGCTCGCTCTCGTCCTTGGCTTCCTGCTCGATGGCGCGCTTGCGCATGCGTTCGAGCTGGTCTTCGCTCAGGGGCATTTTCTTGGCGCTGCTGCGCAGCACCAGCAGGCTGCCGATCACCGAGCCGAATACCAGCACCAGCAGCAGCCAGACGTACCAGGGCATGACGACTCCTCACAAGGAATGGAGCTGTCACCATAACGCGCGTTCAGGTTCTTGTCAGTCTGCCTGTAGGACCGGGCGCAGGTTGCTGTCGTCCTTGAGCTGCACGCCGCTCAGTTGCAGGCGTAGCGCCTGGCGCGCCAGGTAGTCGAGTTTGTGTGCTGCCAGCTCGTAGGGCAGACCCTCGGGACGCACATTGGAGATGCAGTTGCGTGCGCTGTCCAGGCAGCCTACGCGCGGTGCGTAGGTCAGGTACAGACCGAGGCTGTCCGGCGAGGTCAGGCCAGGACGTTCGCCGATCATGACGATCAGCAGACGCGCGCGCAGCGCTTCACCTATGCCATCGCCAATTGCCACGCGGCCTTGCTCGGCCAGCACCACCGGAGTGTTGGCCCAGTCGGTGTCGAAGCGCTCGCGGAAGGCTTGCAGCAGCGGCAGGGCGTGGCGCTGCACGGCGACGGCCGACAAGCCATCGGCCAGCACGATGGCGATTTCAGGGGCGGGCAGTTCGTGCTGCAGTTGCACCTGGCAGTCGCCGTGCAGATGACGGCCGTGATCCGGGCGCAGCAGGTAGGTCTGCCGGTCTTCGGCGTTGCTGCGTACTTTCAGGGTGCGAAAACCCGCCGCATGCAGTTGGTGCTTGAGTTCGCCGAAGTCCAGCGGGCGATGCACGGCATCGCGCGCCTGGGCATGGGCCAGGCCGAACTTCAGCACCTCGCGGGTGGGCAGGCTGCAACCGACGCGGCCAAGCGCGATACGTGCCGAGGTATGCGCGCGCAGCTCGTCCCAGGGGTTGTGCTGGATCAGGTCGATATCCTTCATCAGGCTGCTCCGGAGATCTGTGGCAACTGCTTGAGCAGATGATGAGCGCTACCGATCTCACGCAGTCGGCCGCCCGGTTCGGTAATGGCCATGCGCGCCAGCCAGGCATCGAACTCGGGTGCGCGTTTCAGGCCCAGCACATGGCGCAGGTACAGCGCATCGTGGAACGAAGTGCTCTGGTAGTTGAGCATGATGTCGTCGGCACCCGGGATGCCCATGATGAAGTTGATACCGGCCGCGCCGAGCAGGGTGAGCAGGCTGTCCATGTCGTCCTGATCGGCTTCGGCGTGGTTGGTGTAGCAGACGTCGCAGCCCATCGGTAGGCCGAGCAGCTTGGCGCAGAAGTGGTCTTCCAGGCCGGCGCGGATGATCTGCTTGCCGTCGTAGAGGTATTCCGGGCCGATGAAACCGACCACGGTATTGACCAATAGCGGGCGGAATTCGCGGGCCACGGCATAGGCGCGGGCCTCGCAGGTCTGCTGGTCGACACCATGGTGGCCGCCGGCCGACAGCGCGCTGCCCTGGCCGGTTTCGAAGTACATGACATTGTCACCCAGGGTGCCGCGCCCCAGTGACAGCGCGGCTTCATGGGCTTCGCGCAGGATAGCCAGGGATACGCCGAAGCCGGCGTTGGTGGCTTCGGTGCCGGCAATGGATTGGAATACCAGATCGATCGGCGCGCCAGCTTCGATGGCCTGTATCTGCGTGGTGACGTGGGTCAGCACGCAGCTCTGCATGGGGATTTCGAAGTGCTGGCGCACCTCGTCCATCATCTGCCACAGGCGCATCAGCGTCGGCAGCGAATCGCTGGCCGGGTTGATACCGACCGTGGCGTCGCCGGAGCCATAGAGCAGGCCGTCGAGCATGCTGGCGGCGATACCGCGCACGTCATCGGTGGGGTGGTTGGGCTGCAGGCGCACGGCCAGATGACCGGGCAGGCCCAGGGTGTTGCGAAAGCGCGTGATCACCTGGCACTTGCGCGCCACCAGAATCAGGTCCTGATTGCGCATCAGCTTGCTCACGGCGGCCACCATCTCCGGTGTCAGCCCGGCGGCCACGGCTGCCAGGCGTGCGCTGTCGGTCTTCTCCAGCAGCAGCCAGTCGCGCAGGTCGCCCACGCTCAGGTGGCTGATCGGGGCAAAGGCGGCGGCGTCATGGCTGTCGATGATCAGACGGGTGACTTCGTCCTGCTCGTAGGGAATCAGCGCCTCGTCGAGAAAGCGCGTGAGCGGCACCTCGGCCAGGGCCAGTTTGGCCGCCATGCGCTCTTCGTAGCTAGCGGCAGCCAGTCCTGCCAGGTAGTCGCCGGAGCGCGCCGGGCTGGCCTTGGCCAGCAGCGTCTTGAGGTCCGCGAAGCGGTAGACCAGGCTGCCGATGGTGGTTTGATAGGGCATGGCTGCGACCCGTTGCAAGAGGATGTGCTTGCCGTGCAGTGCTCATGCCAGCGGGCTTGCCGCCGGTGATTGGTGGTCCGCAGGCGCGGCCGAATATCTCGGAAGCCTGAAAACGGTGCAGGGCTGAGACTGGTGCATCAGATTAGCGCGTCGGCATCGTGATGTCTGTCACATGATGGCAACTTGGTGCTGTTTGAATGTCGGCTTTCCGATCGCACGGGGAGGCCGTTCGTGACCCATGCCAGAGCGCTGCAATCGCTGATGCGAGCCGTTACGCCGCTTGCCGCTGCGATGAATATCAACGAGGTTGCCGATCTGTTCCTGGCGGCTGAGCACCGCGCCTTTCTCTCTCTGCCGGTGGTCGATGAGCACAACCGGCCGCTTGGCCTGGTCAGTCGCGCCACCCTGCAGGACATCTTCATGCAGCGCTTTGGACGCGACCTGCGCGGTCGCCACCCGGTGGGCGAGGTGATGAACCAGGCGCCGCTGATCGTCAGCCTGGAAACCAGCCTGGAAGAGGCTGCCAAGCAGGTTACCGCGCAGTTGCAGTACCCGATCACCGAGGACTTCATCCTGATCGATGCCCAGGGTGAATATTGCGGTCTGGGCACGGTGCTGGATTTGCTCAAGGCCATGGAAGCGCGCGTTGCCCAGCGCAATCGTGTGCTGCGCCAGGCGTTGGTGGACCTCAAGGAATCCCAGGCGCAACTGCTGCAGTCGGAGAAGATGGCGTCGCTCGGGCAGATGGTCGCCGGCGTCGCCCATGAGCTGAATACGCCGCTGGGCTACGTGAAGAACAACGTGCAACTGCTGCGCGAGCTGAGCGAGCCGCTGTTCGAACTGGCCGCCGCGCAGGCGCGACTGGGTCAATGCCTGAGCGACCCGGATTGCGACGAAGCAAGCCTCGCCCAGGCCCTGCAGGCCGCCGAACAGGCTCGCCAGCAGGCGGCGCCGGAGCTGCTTGCCGAGGACCTGCAGCAGCTCTATGGCGACACCCTGTATGGCCTGGAACAGATTGCCGAGCTGGTGGTTGGCCTCAAGGATTTCGCCCGTCTCGACCGCGCCATGAGTGAGGAGGTCGACCTCAACGACTGCATCCGCAGCGCGCTGCTGATCGCCCGCAACCACATCAAGGACAAGGTCGAAGTGGTGCAGCAGCTCGGCGAGCTGCCGCGCATTGCCTGTGCGCCCTCACAGATCAACCAGGTGCTGCTCAACCTGCTGACCAACGCTGCACAGGCCATCGATGGTCTGGGACGCATCCAGATCCGCAGCTGGGCCGATGCCCAGGGCGTTCATGTGTCGCTGCAGGACAACGGCCGTGGCATGCCGCCGGACGTCATGGCGAAGATCTTCGATCCCTTTTTCACCACCAAACCTGTCGGCCAGGGCACCGGCCTCGGGTTGTCCATCAGCTACAAGATCGTCCAGGACCACGGCGGCCAGATTCGCGTCGCCTCCGAGCCCGGGCGTGGCACGCGTTTTCTTGTCAGCCTGCCATTGCCCGCTACCGTCGCCATGAAAAGGAGCGCCTGATGTCCGCACCCGTTCGCATTCTCTTCGTCGACGACGAGGAGCGCATTCTGCGCAGCCTTGCCCTGCAGTTTCGCCGTCACTACGAGGTGCTGACCGAGAGCGATCCGCTGCGCGCGCTGCAACGTCTGCGTGAAGAAGATATCCATGTGCTGGTCAGCGATCAGCGCATGCCGCAGATGAGTGGGGCGCAACTGCTGGCCGAGGCACGCGAGATTGCGCCGAACACGCTGCGCATCCTGCTGACTGGTTATTCCGATCTGGATGCTGCGGTGGAGGCGTTGAACAACGGCGGCATCTTCCGCTACCTGACCAAGCCCTGGGACCAACAGGAAATGGCCTTCACCCTGCGCCAGGCGGCTGAGCTGGCCGTTCGCCAGGCGCAGCCGCTGCAAGCTGTCGCCAGCGAAGGGTTGAGTGCACCGCTGTCGGTGCTGCTGCTGGACGACGAGCCGGACACGCTTGCCGTCGTTGGCGAGTTCTGCGTCGTGGGCGGGCATCGCCTGCTGCGCGCACGCAATCTGGCCGAAGCCATGCTGCAGCTCAACAACGAAGGCGCGGACATTCTGGTCAGTGACCTCAAGTTGGCCGGCGAAGACACCGCGCCGTTGCTCAAGACCCTGGCGCAAGCCCACCCGCGCCTGCTCAGCCTGGTGGTCACGCCATTTCAGGACACCCAGGCGCTGCTGCGTCTGGTCAACGAGGCGCAGATCTTCCGCTACCTGCCCAAGCCGATTCGTCGTGGTCTGTTCGAGAAGGGTTTGAAGGCCGCTGCCGAACAGGCGCTGATCTGGCGCGCTCAACCACAGCAGGTGGTTACTCGCCTGGCCGAGGTGCCGCGTGACGAGCGTGAGCAGGAGAAAGTGGGCAGCCTGATGGGCATGCTCGGGCGTCTGCGTGAGCGGCTGATCGCCTGACCGTTTGGCTGCCCTGAGCTTTCGCGGCTGAAGCCGCTCCTACGGGGCAAGGCCAGATTCGTAGAGCGGGTGAAACCCGCCAGAGGCGATTGGCGGGTTTCACCCGCCCTACCGATGCAGCATCCTCGGGTCCCTGAACGCATAGCGCGATTGCCCTGGACAGGGACTTCGGCCGCGACCAGTGACAGGATGCTTTGCGCTACAATGCGCGGCGTTTTTCATCCTGTTCGAGACCCACCCCATGCCTGTCTGCCAAACCCCGATCATCGTCGCCCTCGACTTTCCCAGCCGTGATGCCGCTCTGGCGCTGGCCGCTCAGCTCGATCCGGCGCTGTGCCGGGTCAAGGTCGGCAAGGAACTGTTCACCCGCAGTGGTCCGCAGGTGGTCGAGGCGCTGCAGGCCAAGGGTTTCGAGCTGTTTCTCGATCTGAAATTCCATGACATTCCCAACACCACGGCGATGGCGGTCAAGGCCGCTGCGGAGCTGGGCGTGTGGATGGTCAACGTGCACTGTTCCGGTGGTCTGCGCATGATGGCGGCCTGTCGTAACGAGCTGGACAAGCTCGCGGGCGCCAAGCCGCTGCTGATCGGCGTGACGGTGCTGACCAGCATGGAGCAGCAGGACCTGGCCGGCATCGGCCTGGACGTGCCGCCGCAGGAACAGGTGCTGCGTCTGGCCGGGCTGGCTGCCGAGGCCGGGCTCGATGGCCTGGTCTGCTCGGCGCAGGAAGCCAGCGCGCTGAAGGTCGCACAGCCGCAGCTGCAACTGGTGACACCGGGTATTCGTCCTGCCGGCAGCAGCGCCGATGACCAGAAACGCATCCTCACCCCGCGTCAGGCGCTGGATGCTGGCTCCGATTATCTGGTGATCGGTCGCCCGATCAGCCAGGCTGCCGATCCGGCCCAGGCACTGGCTGCGGTGGTTGCCGAACTGCAAGGCTGAGCCCTGTAGCCCGGATGAACTCCGGGGCTGTCTGATATGCCGTCCGATCTGTCCCTACCCGCTGATCGCGGCACCGCGCTGGTGGAGTCGCCATCAGCGCCCTGCATGACTCGCCACTCCAGAGCCTGATAGTGCTGCTCTGCGTGCGGCCGCCTGGCTAGACTCCTCGCCAATTCAACAAGAATCGCTGCGAGGAAGCAGACATGAGCATGACGTTCTCCGGCCAGGTTGCCCTGGTCACCGGCGCTGCCGCCGGTATTGGCCGTGCCACCGCCCAGGCCTTCGCTGCCGAAGGGCTCAAGGTGGTGGTTTCCGACGTGGATGTGGCCGGCGGCGAGGGCACCGTCGAGCTGATTCGTGCGGCCGGCGGCGAGGCCTGCTTCGTGCGTTGCGACGTGACCCGTGATGCCGAGGTCAAGGCGCTGATGGACGCCACCGTGGCGCAGTACGGCCGCCTGGACTATGCCTTCAACAACGCCGGTATCGAGATCGAACAGGGCAAGCTGGCCGACGGCAACGAAGCCGAGTTCGACGCTATCATGGGCGTCAACGTCAAGGGCGTGTGGCTGTGCATGAAGCACCAGATCCCCTTGCTGCTGGCCCAGGGCGGCGGCGCCATCGTCAACACCGCTTCGGTGGCCGGCCTGGGTGCGGCGCCAAAGATGAGCATCTACGCGGCCTCCAAGCACGCGGTGATCGGTCTGAGCAAATCTGCAGCGATCGAGTACGCCAAGAAGAAGCTGCGAGTCAATGCAGTCTGCCCGGCCGTGATCGACACCGACATGTTCCGCCGCGCCTATGAAGCCGATCCGAAGAAGGCCGAGTTCGCCGCCGCCATGCACCCCGTCGGGCGCATCGGCAAGGTCGAGGAGATCGCGGCTGCCGTGCTCTATCTGTGCAGCGACCACGCGGCATTCACCACCGGCCAGGCGTTGGCGGTGGACGGCGGGGCCACGGCGATATAAAGGCTCTATCCCGGTCGTCTGCAAGCAGGCTAAGGTTGGCTCGCAGGGCCACTGTCCGCAGTGGTCCTGACTCAGCACAATCCTGCCAGGTTCAACTGGAGCGATAACAATAATGACCGCCGATCCCTTGCTGACGTTTTTCCTTCCCGCTGCGCTGGGCATCATCATGCTCGGGCTTGGCTTGTCACTGAGCCTGGCCGATTTCGCCCGCGTGGCCAAATTCCCCAAACCCGTGCTGATCGGCCTGGCTTGCCAGCTGTTGCTGTTGCCGCTGGCGTGCTTCTTCCTGGCCAATGCCTTTGGCCTGGCGCCGGCACTGGCCGTCGGTCTGATGCTGTTGGCGGCCTCGCCGGGTGGCACCACCGCCAATCTCTACAGCCATCTGGCTCACGGCGACGTGGCGTTGAACATCACCCTCACCGCCGTCAACTCGGTGATCGCGATTCTGACCATGCCGCTGATCGTCAACCTGTCGCTGGCGTACTTCATGTCTGCCGATCAGGCCATCCCGCTGCAGTTCGCCAAGGTGGTGCAGGTATTCGTGATCGTCCTCGGCCCGGTGGCCATCGGCATGTGGCTGCGCAGCCGGTTTCCGGACTTCGCCGAGCGCATGCAGAAGCCGGTGAAGATCATCTCGGCGCTGTTCCTGCTGCTGATCATCCTGCTGGCAGTGGCCAAGGACTGGCGCACCTTCGTGGAATACGCGCCGTCGGTGGGTGGGGCGGCACTGGCGTTCAACCTGTTGAGCATGGCGGTAGGCTACTGCGTACCCAGGCTGCTCAAGCTCAATCTGCGCCAGGCCATTGCCATCGCCATGGAGATCGGCATCCACAACGGCACCCTGGCCATCGCCCTGGCCCTGAGCCCGGCGCTGCTGAACAACCCGACCATGGCGATTCCGGCGGCCATCTATAGCCTGATCATGTTCGTGACCGCAGCGCTGTTCGGGCTGTGGGTCAACCGCGTGCATGGCACCGAACTGGCCCACGACGCGGTGGCCGAACGCTAGGGGGCGCTGCACGCACCGGAAAGGCCGCGTGGCTGGAGGTGCGCACGGCGCACCCTACTGCTGCCCCGGAACCATGGCCCGGATGCAATCCGGGGCGGTCTTGCAGAGCTTTTCCGTACGGGGTGGCTAGCGTTTGCCGGCGTTGAGGATCGCCAGGGTCAACAGGCCAGCAACGATACCCCAGAAGGCCGAGCCGACGCCGGCCAGGCTCATGCCGGAGGCGGTGACCAGAAAGGTGATCAGTGCCGCTTCGCGCTCGTTGGGCTCGCTCATGGCTTGGGTCAGGCCGCCGATGATCGAAGCGAACAGCGCCAGTGCGGCGATGGACAGGATCAACGCCGCCGGCAACGCCGCGAACAGCGAAGCGAGGGTGGCGCCGAAGGTGCCGGCGATGGCGTAGAACACCCCGCACCAGACCGCCGCCGTGTAGCGCTTGCGTGGGTCCTCATGGGCCTCCGGGCCGGCGCAGATGGCGGCGCTGATGGCCGCCATGTGAATGCCATGGCTGCCGAACGGCGCCATCAGAATCGACACCAGGCCGGTGCTGGTCAGCAGCGGTGAGGCTGGCACGTCGTAGCCATTGGCGCGCAATACGGCCATGCCCGGCAGGTTCTGCGAGGCCATGGCAACGATGAACAGCGGGATGCCGATGCTGATGGCGGCGGCCAGCGAGAAGCTTGGCGCCGTCCATTCAGGCGTGGCCAGTTGCAGCTGGAAGTCGCTGAAATCCAGCAGGCCGAAGACCCCGGCCAGCACGCTGCCGACGATCAGCGCAGAAAGTACCGAGTAGCGCGGCCACAGGCGCTTGCCGAGCAGGTAGGCGAGCAGCATGGCAACCACCAGAATTGGCTGCTGCTCGGCGGCCACGCAGATTTCCAGGCCGATCTTGAACAGCACGCCGGCCAGCAGGGCGGCGGCGATGGAGGCGGGGATGCGACGCATCAGGCGGTCGAAGGTGCCGGTCAGGCCGATCAGCACGATCAATCCCGAGGCCAGGATGTAGGCGCCGATGGCCTCACCGTAGGACACCTGCGGCAGGCTGGTGATCAGCAGCGCGGCGCCGGGGGTGGACCAGGCGATCATCACCGGCGCGCGATAGCGCAGCGAGAGCACGATGCAGCACAGCGCCATGCCGATCGACAGGGCCCAGATCCACGAGGAGATCTGCCCGGCGGTGAGGCCGGCAGCCTGGCCGGCCTGGAACATCAGCACCAGGGAGCTGGTGTAGCCGGTGAGCATGGCGATGAAGCCGGCGACCACGGCCGAGGTGGAGGTGTCCGCCAGTGGGCGCAGACGAGTAGGGGCGGCGTCTTGCATCAGAACATTCCAGTGTCGACGAGGATGGGATAGAGCGAGGCGACCAACAGCAGCGCCATGCCGATGTTGAAGGCGCGCAGTGCGCGTGGGTTGTTCAACCACTTGCGCAGCAGGCTGCCGGCGACGGTCCACAGACCCACGCTTGGGCAGTTGACCAGCGCGAACAGCGCGGCGATCAGCAGCACGTTGCTGAAGAAGCCATCCTGCGGCGTGTAGGTGGTGATGGCGCCGATGGCCATGATCCACGCCTTGGGGTTGACCCACTGAAAGGCCGCCGCCTGGATGAAGGTGAACGGCTTGGCTTCAGGGTTCTCTTGGCTTTGCGGCGCGCCGGACTGGGCGATCTTCCAGGCCAGGTAGAGCAGGTACGCGGCGCCGACATAGCGCAGCACGTCGTGCAGCATCGGCAGGCGCTGGAATACCTGGCCGAGACCCAGGCCCACGGCAGCCACCAGCAGCATGAAGCCCAGGCTGATGCCGAGCATGTGCGGAATGCTGCGGCGCACGCCGAAGTTCACTCCAGAGGCGAGCAGCATCATGTTGTTGGGGCCGGGCGTCACCGAGGTGACGAAGGCGAAGGCGATGAAGGCGAGCAGCAGTTCGGTGGACATGGTCGTTCTCCGGTGACTGGCAAAGCCTATTGCGCGGCTGCAGTGGCGTCGCGGTACAGCCACCGGTGGGTTGAACCGTACAGTCTGGTCAAGCGCTGCCCGGATGGTTAGCCTCGGGTTTTTGCCGAACAAGGATAAAGGCGATGCAACCGGACAATCCCTACAGTGCGCCGCAGGTGGAATTGCTCGATAGCACGGGCGTGCAGTCGTTGCCAGGCTGGAGCGCCAGGCAGTTGCAGGTGCTGGGCTGGCTGGCACTGGTCTCGGTAGTGGTCAATGTCCTGGTAGTCGGGCTGCTGTTCGCCGGTGCGCTGCTGGAGGCACATGAGGCTGAACGGCTGTTTAGCTACACCGACTGGCTGAGGCTGGCGCTGACACTACTCGGTTGCTATCTGCTGCTGCGTTTCAAGGCTTTTGCCGAAGTACGTTTCGCTGCGCGCAACCTGAGCGTACCGGTATGGGCCGTGCTGGTGGTTTCCCTGCTGATGGAACTGGCCGACCTGCTGTTCGGCGAGCAGCTGTTTGCAGGGCTGGACTGGCAGACGCTGAGTTATGTGGCGCTGCTGTGCCTGACGGGGCTCTGCACCACCTGGCTGGGGATACGGTTGCTTAAACTGCAATATCCCTATCCGTCGCTGAAGGTGATGGCCTGGCTCGATATCGTCGGAGGGCTGATGCTGGCCAGCGTGCTGTTGATGCTGGTGGCGCTGCTGCCGTTGCTTGGGGCCGGCGTGGCGCTGATGCTGGTGTTCTTCAAGGGCGCTGCCGAGTTGCAGAAGACTGCCGGCTGACTGTGACGTGAATGCCAGGAGCCGCCCATCGGGCGGCTCCTGTTTTTCAGCAGCTTACCACTTGTAATCGAGGCTGGCCGTGACCCGGCGCGGGTCCCCTGCGTAGCAATAGAAACCATCGCAGGTCGAAAGGTATTCCTTGTCGAACAGGTTGTTGGCGTTGAGCGATACGCTGGCGCCACGCAGGTCGGCATCGAGCTGGCCGAGATCGTAGCGCACTGCGGCGTCGTAGACGGTGTAGGCGCTGCTGTGGCCGTCGGAAGGATCACGGGCGAAGCCCATGCTACCAACGGCGATGTTATCGGTGGAGCCGACGAAGCGGGCGCCAAAGCCGACGCCGAAGCCCGCCAGCACGCCCTGGTTCCAGTCATAGTCGGCCCAGATCGACGCCTGATGCTCGGGGATCAGCGGCAGGGCGCGGTTCTTGTCGCGCGGGTCACCGACCTCGGTCATCTTGCTGTTGGTATAGCTGTAGGACGCCGTCAGGCTGAGATTCTCGGTGACGTTACCGGTAGCCTCCAGCTCCAGGCCGCGCACTTGCACCTCGCTCACCGGCTCGGTGGCGCCGGCGGTGTTGGTGGTGACGATGTTCTGCCGCTTCAGGTCATAGACGGCGGCGGTGAACAGCATGTCGCTGCCTGGCGGTTGATATTTGATGCCCAGTTCGTACTGCTTGCCGGTGCTGGGTTTGAACGCCGCGCCGCTGTTGCCGCCCGCTTCGGCCTGGAAGGACTCGGCATAGGACACGTAGGGCGTGAAACCGGAATCGAACACGTAGCTCAGCGCTGCGTTGCCGCTGAATTGGCTGTCGCGACGGCTGTCCTTGGCGTTATTGGCGTTATGGAACACCGAGTCGGTGTCCAGCCGGTCCCAGCGGCCGCCCAGGGTCAGACGCCAGGCGTCGAGTGCCAGCTGATCTTGCAGATAGAGGCCGGTGTTTCTGCGCTTCTGGTTGTAGTTCTGGAAGGCGGTGTAGGTGACAGCGCTGAAGTCCTGGCCATAGATCGGGCGAATGATGTTGCTGTCGGGCGCCGTACCGTACAGCCAGCGGTAATCGGTGTTGACGCGCAGATAATCCACGCCGAGCAGCAGGGTGTGCCCGATTGCGCCAGTGTTGAAGTTCGCCTGGAAGTTGTTGTCCACGGCGAAGTGGCTGATGTTTTCGTCGTAGATGTTGGCGCCACGATCGACTGTGCCGTCGGCAGCGACCGAGAATGCTGAGCCCCCAGCCGTGATGATCTGGTTGTCCAGTTCGAGCTTGCTGTAGCGCAGGTTCTGATTGAACTGCCAGATATCGTTGATGCGGTGCTCGAAGGCATAGCCCAGTGCGTAGAACGTCTTGTCGTAGAACTCCCAGTCAGGGTCACCGAGGTTCTTGTTGTAATCGACCTTGCCGGCTGGCGTGCCCAGCTTGGTGCCTTGCAGGGGCAGGAACTGGCTGGTGCCGCCGGTATCGTCACGGTTGAACTGGCCGAGGAAGGTCAGTCTGGTGTCGTCGGCAATATTCCAGGTCAGGCTGGGCGCCAGGTTGAAACGCTGGTCGTCCATGTGCTCGATAACGGTGCCACTGTCGCGACCGGTGCCGCTGAAACGGTAGAGAAAGCGACCTTCATCGTCGATCTTGCCGGTGCTGTCGAAGCTGATCTGCTTGTGATTGTAATTACCGACCTGCACCTGCACTTCATGGCTGCTTTCGGCCTGCGGGCGGCGGCTGACCGCATCCACCAGGCCGCCGGGTGGCGTCTGGCCATACACTGCCGAGGCCGGGCCGCGCAGCACGGCGACGCGCTCCAGGTTCCAGGTTTCCAGCTTGGCCATGGTGTAGCTGCCCTTGGGCAGGGGCAGGCCGTCGAGCATCTGGATCGGTTCGAAACCTCGGATCTTCATCCAGTCGGCGCGGCTGTCGCTGCCGTAGCTGCTGGCGATGACACCCGGCATATAGCGCACGGCATCATCGAGGTTCTGCACCTTGCGGTCCTGCATCTGCTCGCGGGTAGCGACGGAGATCGAGCGTGGCGTTTCCAGCAACGGTGTGTCGGTCTTGGTGCCGGTTGCGGTGCGGTTGGCCAGATAACCACGGGTCGGGCCCCAGGCGGTCTCGGCGGCCTGTTCGCTGGCTGTCACGGTCACGTCCGGCAGCGCCATTGCCGCTTCGGCCGCGGGGGCCAGGCTGTAGGTGCCACCGCTGCCGCCTTGCAGCTGCAGGCCGGTGCCACGCAGTGCCTGATCGAGGGCTTCGATGGCTTCGTAGTCGCCGCTGACCGGTGCCGAGTTCTTGCCCTCGGTCAGGGCCGGATCGATGCTCAGGGTCACGCCGGCCTGGCTGGCGATCTGGTTGAGCGTGGCGGCCAGAGGGCCGGCAGGCAGTTGGTAGACCTCGGCATGGGCCAGCCCGGCATGGCCGGCAAAGGCGATGGTCAGGGCCAGCAGCGTGTGGCGGAAGGGAGCGGGGCGGAAGGACATTGCGAACGTCTCCTAAGAGTTAATGTATCTCAATGTCCTTTTGCCGAAGCAGGAAAGAAAAATGACAGGGGCGCAGAAAATTATTTTTCTGCCGGCACCACGCGGGTCCACCGGGGGCCCAATTGCTCGGTACGCACGGGCAGGCTCAGCGCCAGGGCGGCCAGTGCCTTGTCGCTGTCGTGCAGCGGGAAGCTGCCGCTGATGCGCAGCCCGGCCAGGCTCGGGTCGAGGCTCAGATAACCGCTGCGGTATTCGCCAAGCTGATCGATCAGGCGCTGCAGTGGCAGGTTGTCCGCCACCAGCATGCCGCGGCTCCAGGCGTCGGCGCTGACGGGGGCAGGATGGCTGTCGCCGAGGTGCTGGCTGTCCATGCGCACCTGCTCGCCGCTGTGGATGATGCGTTCCTGCGAACCGGTCAGCGGCCTGGCAGCGACTGCTGACTGCAACACGATCAGTTCGGTCGCAGCCCCTTCGCGTCGGACCAGAAAGCGCGTACCCAATGCACGCAGTCGTCCCTGCTCCGTTTCGACGATGAAGGGGCGGGTATCGCCCTTGGCGGTCTGAACCAGAATTTCGCCGCTGCGCAGGTGCAGGCGCCGCTCGTTGTCGTCGAATTCGATATCCAGCGCACTGCGGCTGTTGAGGCGTACCTGGCTGCGGTCGGCGAGCAGCAGGTCGCGTTGTTCTCCGCTGGCGGTATGGTAGTCGGCGAGGTAGTCGCCAAGCGGGCGTTGCTGAGCCAGCAGCGCCAGCGTTACACCTGTGGCCAGCAGCAGACTCAGGGCGCTACCGCCGAGACGGCGCAGGCTGCGCCGACGGCTGACGCTGCTCTGCAACAGGGCGCGTCGCGCCATCGGCGTGCTGGCGGCAGAAAGTTGCTGGTCGATGCCGCCGAGGCGTCGCCAGACCAGGCCATGCGCCGGGTGAGCGGCCAGCCAGTCGGCGAAGTCGTGGCGCTGCTGCTCGCTGGCTTCACCCGAGTCCAGGCACAGCTGCCAGGCGATGGCCTCATCGAGCACGCGAGCCGATACCTGACTCATTGCGGCGTTCCGTACAGTGCGATGTAGCACTGGCGCAGGCCCTGGGCGAGGTATTGGCGCACGCGCGACGGGGACACACCAAGACGCTCGGCGATTTCGGCATGACCGAGGCCGTCCAGACGGTTATAGAGGAACGCCGCGCGTGCCTTGCTCGACAGTTGACCGAGCAGGCGGTCGATCTCGGCCAGTTGCTCAAGTGCCAGCGCCTGTTCTTCCGGGCTGGGCTGCAGGGCTTGCGGAGCCAGCGCGAGTTCTTCCAGATAGGCACGTTCCAGCGCATGGCGGCGGAACTGGTCGACCAGCAGCCCTTTGGCGATGGTGGTGAGCAGGGCTCTGGGCTCGCGCGGGTGGTGCAGGTCGGCGCGGCCGAGCAGGCGGACGAAGGTGTCCTGGCTCAGGTCTTCGGCGCGTTGCGCGCAATTCAGGCTTTTGCGCAGCCAGCCGAACAGCCAGTCACGGTGATCGCGATAAAGCAGACCGACCAGTTGCTGATTGCTGGAATCCTGAACCGACACGCGCACCTCGCGAGATCTAAGTTAAGGTGATAATGATTCGCATATGATCGCAGAGGTCGTGTCAGGGTGCAATCACCTGATGGCCTGCGTGACCGGCGGCGCAGAGGAACCAAGGAGGCAGGCTGAATCGCTGGGCGCGAGCTCTGTTTGCGAATGAATGGGTATGCGAGCGCCTGCGAGCGGGATATGGGCGTGATGCTCAGGTGCGTTCCTGGCGGCTGCGCGCCAGCGCATGATTGACGTCCAGCCAGCCCTGCACGGCCTCTTCGCCCATCTCGCCAAACACGCGCTGCAACAGGCGCGCCTGTTCGCGGCGCAGGGCCTGCTCCAGTTTGGCGCCCTCGAGGGTGAAGCCGAGAACACGCTTGCGCTTGTCGTCTGCGGCAGCCTCGCTCTGCACCAGGTTCATTTCGATCAGTTGGCGCAACGGCATGTTCAGCGCCTGCTTGCTCACGCCCAGGTAACCCAGCAGCTCGGTCATGTTCAGGCCCGGGTACTTGGCGATGAAGAACAGGATGCGGTGATGCACGCGCGACAGGCCGCGCTTGGCGAGCATTTCGTCGGGCTTGGCCGTGAAGGCCTGGTAGCCGAAGAAGAAGGCTTCCATGGCGGCCTGCTGAGCAGCGGCGTTCTTGATGACCTGCGCGCCATGACGGCCGGCCTGCGTGCCCTCGGCGGGCGACGTGAAAAATTTCTCGGGGAAATTTTTTAGGTCAGTCATATTGACGTATCTCTGGTTGGCGGCGTAGTTTCGGTCAAGCAGTTTGACTTAATTCCAATGACTTTTGCACCCCAGGACATCCCATGGCCTTCTCCGAACGCATCGCCCGCCTGAAAAGCTCCCTGATCCGTGAAATTCTTGCCGCGGCGCAGCGTCCGGAAGTGATGTCCTTCGCCGGTGGCCTGCCGGCCGAGCCGATGCTGCCGAAGGTGGACTGGACCGAGATGCCGGCGAGCATGGGCCAGTACGGCATGAGCGAAGGCGAGCCGGCGCTGCGCGAGGCCATTGCCGCCGAGGCACGCGCGCTGGGTGTGCCCTGCGATGCCAGCCAGGTACTGATCGTCAGCGGTTCGCAGCAGACCCTGGACCTGGCCTCCAAGCTGTTCATCGATCCGGGCACCGAAGTGCTGCTCGAAGCGCCGACCTACCTGGCGGCCCTGCAGGCCTTCCAGCTGTTTGGCGCCGACTGCATCAGCGTGCCGCAGGAGGCCGACGGCCCCGAGCTGGCGGCGCTGCGTCAGCGTCTGGAAAATCACACGCCGGCTTTCGCCTACCTGATCCCGACCTTCCAGAATCCGTCCGCCACCCGTTACAGCGAAGCCAAGCGTGAAGCCGTGGCGGCGCTGCTCGACGAGTTCGGCGTGACCCTGATCGAGGACGAGCCGTACCGCGAGCTGGTGTTCGATGCCGGTAGCGCCACGCCCATCGTCAGCCGCCTGAAGAAGGCCAGTTGGATCTATACCGGTACCGTCTCCAAGACACTGTTGCCGGGCCTGCGTGTCGGCTACCTGATCGCCACCCAGGACCTTTACCCGCACCTGCTGCGCCTGAAGCAGTCAGCCGACCTGCACACCAACCGCATCGGCCAGTGGCAGGCGCTGCAGTGGCTGGGCAGCGAGCAGTACCGTGGCCACCTGGCCGAGCTGCGCGACTTCTACCGCATTCGCCGCGACGCCATGCAGGCGGCGTTGCTGGAGCACTTCGGCGACCTGGCCGAGTGGGAAATTCCACAGGGCGGTCTGTTCTTCTGGTTGACCCTGAAGCAACCGCTCGACACCCGCACGCTGCTCGATGCGGCGCTGGCGCAGAACGTCGCCTTCATGCCGGGTGAGCCGTTCTTCATCGATCCGGATGCCAATCCCGGCCACCTGCGACTGAATTTCAGCCACGTGGCGCCGGAGCGTCTGGGCGAGGGGCTGCGCCGTCTGGCGGCGGTGATTCAAGAGGCGCAGGCGAAGTAGAAGCTTGTAGCGTAGGAGCCGGCTTGCCGGCGATGCGCTTGCTAGGGCTGATCGCCGGCAAGCCGGCTCCTACAGGTAAAAGAAGGAAACACGGGGAGGGCAATGCGATGTTCAAGGTCTACGGCGATTACCGCTCGGGCAACTGCTACAAGGTCAAGCTGATGCTGCATCTGCTGGGCAAGGAGTACCAGTGGATTGCCATCGATATCCTCAAGGGCGAAACGCAAAGCGAAGCCTTCCTGGCCAAGAACCCCAACGGCAAGATTCCGGTGCTGGAGCTGGAAGACGGCACCTGCCTGTGGGAGTCCAACGCCATCCTCAACTACCTCGCCGATGGCAGCGAGTTCCTGCCCAGCGAGCCGCGCTTGCGCACCCAGGTGCTGCAGTGGCAGTTCTTCGAGCAATACAGCCACGAGCCGTACGTCGCGGTGGCGCGTTTCATCCAGCTCTACCAGGGCATGCCGGAGGAGCGCCGCGAGGAGCACGCGCGCTGCCTGAAGCTTGGCTACAAGGCTTTGAAGGTGATGGAGAAGCAGCTCGAGCGCACTCCTTACCTGGTCGGTGAGCACTACTCCATCGCCGATATCGCCCTGTATGCCTACACCCACGTGGCCGACGAAGGCGGCTTCAGCCTGGAGGCCTTCCCGGCCGTGCGCGCCTGGCTCGAGCGCGTCGCCAGTCACCCACGCCACGTGACCATGCTCGGCTGATCACGGCTCGGCGGTGGCTTTGGACTTTGCTGTGCAGCGCTGCCGCCATATCAAAGGGCTCAGTCCGGTCTCGCGGCGGAAGGTGCGGGTGAAATGCGACTGGTCGCAGAACCCGTGGGCGTGCGCGATCTGGGTCAATGGTTGATCGGTGGACAGCATCATCTCCCTGGCCGCCTCGATGCGTTTGCGTGCCACATAGGCCAGCGGCGTGACGCCGAAGGTCTGTTTGAACACATGGGAGAAATGGCTGCTGCTCAGGCTGAGCTGGGCTGCCAGGTCGCAGGTGCGAATGGCGGTGGCCAGGTTGTCGCCGATGTACTGATCCAGGCGTCGCGTCTGCCAGCGTGTCAGACCGTTCGCGCACTGACGAATGCCACACTGCTTGCAGGCGTTGACCTGGCGCAGCAGCGTCATGGCCTGCTCGACCTGCAAGTAGGCGCTTTGCGTGTCCTCCAGCAGCTGCGTTTCAGCCTCGGCGAGCAAGGCCGCGATACGGTCAAGAAGCTGCGGGTCGTGCCCGGCCTGGTGCAGGCAGGGCGCAATTGCCTGAAGTTCGCCGAACGAGCCCATTGCGAAACCTCCTTGGATGATTGATTGCAGAGCATGCGCGGCGCCGTCGATGGTGCACAGCTCACAAGGAGGGGAAGGGTGACAACACTAAAGTGGGGTGCCGATCTCCAGCACACCGCGTTGCACGGCGATGGCCACGGCGTGGGTGCGATTGTTGGCGCGGAGCTTGTCCATGATCAGGCGCATATGGCCTTTGACCGTGTCTTCGGTGATGCGCAGTTGCAGTGCGATATCGCGATTCGAATAACCCAGAGCGGCCGCCTGCAGCACCTCAACTTCACGCGGGCTGAGACACTGCTGGCCGATGTGCTGGGCCAGGTCGGCGGCGATCTCGGGCGGAATATGGCGTCTGCCGGCGGCCAGGCTGCGAATGGTTTCCACCAGCTCCTTGCGCAGGGTGCTTTTCAGCAGATAAGCCTGCGCGCCCGCCTGGATCGCATGCAGCGCACGCACGTCACCGCGATAGGTGGTGAGGATGGCAATGCGTGCATCCGGGCATTCGCCGCGAATCGCCAGGATGCTGTCGATGCCGTTCATGCGCGGCATCTGCAGGTCCATCAGGGTGACGTCGGGCCGTAGCTGGCGAAAGCATTCCAGTGCCTCACGACCATCGCTGGCTTCGCCGACCAGATCGATATCCGCCTGCCCGGCCAGCACGGCAGCGATGCCCTCGCGCAGCAGAGGATGGTCGTCGGCGACCAGCACGCGGATGGGGGTGGCAGCGGTCATGACTGCGAGCTCCTGTTCAATCGTTTCCAGTTTAGCCAGCGCCGCGCGCGAGGGGGCGACGGGCGATAGGCCAATGGTCCGGCCAGGGTCACTCGTACCTGGCAGCCGTGGCCTGGGGTACTGTCGATGTTCAGGGTGCCGCCAATCTTGGCGGCGCGTTCGTACATGCCTGTAAGGCCCCAGTGATCGACCGGCTCCGCGCCCTGCAGGTACTCGGCCAGCAGGCCGCGGCCATCGTCGCTCACGCACAATGACAACTGTCGGGGTTGGTAATCCAGCTGCACGCACACGTGGCGCGCCCTGGCATGACGGAAGGCATTGCTGACCGCCTCGCGTGCGAGTTGGCTGAGTTCGTCATGCACCACCGGGTGGAGGGCGCAGGGCGTGCCTGCGATCTCGACCCGATACTCGGTGTCGGCATGTTCGTGCAATTGATCGAGCTCTTGCAGCGTCTGCGGCAAGTCGTTCGACGCCTCCTCGGCGTGGCGCAGGTTGCGCACCCGATCACGACCTTCGGCGATGACCTGATCGGCACGATCCAGGGCATTCTCAAGCTTGCCTCGCACCGTTTGATCGGCTGGCAGACTGTCTGCCGCAGCCTGCACGTGGAGCATCAGCCCCTGCACGCCCTGCAGCAAGGTGTCGTGCAGTTCGCGGGCGATGCGCTCGCGTTCGTCGTGGCGTTCTTCCAGGCGTGTGCGCAGGCGTTCGGCCGCGCGCTGCATGTTATTGCGATAGAGCAGGTGCAGGGTCAGCAGCACGACCAGTGCCATGGCCAGGATGAACAGCGGATGGTGGTAGAACACCTGCCCGATGCTGAACCTGAGTTCGGCATCCTGCTCGCTGGCCACGCCATTTTGATTGAGCGCTCGTACGCGAAAGCGATAGTCGCCGGCCGGCAGGCCGGTATAGGTCGCCTCGCGCTGACGTCCGGCGGAATGCCATTCGCTGTCGAAGCCATCGAGACGGTAGAGAAAATGCAGCCCCTCGGGCGCAGACAGGCTCAGGGCACCGTAGTGAATGACCAGGCGTTTGCTGTCTGCGGGCAGGATTGGCGGCGTTTGCAAGGAGATGGTCGCACCGTCAGCCAGTAACGATTCGATACGCACCCTGGGCGGCTTGTTGCTATGCATCGCCCTGTCCGGGCTCAAACCGGCCACGCCGTTGCGGGTGACGAACCACAGGCGACCATCGCTGCTGCGCACGGCCGTTGGCAGCGCGAGCACCTGGTGCGGGTCGTTGGCGAGCCCGCCTTGCAGATCGTAGGTACGGTAACGGATATGGTATTTGGGATCGTTCAGGGCCTTTTCGATTTCTGCGGCCGGTAACTGGAAGACGCCACCTTTGCCTTGCAGCCAGAGGTCTTCGCCTTGAGGGCCGGTAACCGGGATGATCGCGTAGAGATTGTCGAACAGGCCACTCTCGCTCAGCGGCAGATGCTGGAAACGCTTGCCATCGAAGCGCGCCAGGCCGTGTTGGCCACCGAACCAGCTGTGGCCCTGCAAATGAGCCATCGCCGTCACGTGGCCAATATCCAGCCCGTCGGCGCTGCCCCAGTGGCGTTCGCCCTGATCGTCATGGCTGACGATCAGGTTGTTGCGATAGCCGAACCAGCGCCTGCCATCAGGGGCGAGGGCGGAGCTCACCGGCATCAGTTGCGCCGGGTCCTTGCTGGGGGCGGGAAGCCGTCGCCAGTTGCCATCGCGCAGCACGTAGAGACCCTGACGGTTGAGCGAGAGCCAGAGCGCGCCTTTAGCGTCGATCAACAGGGTGCGCACCGAGGAATCCAGATCACGCTCGATCGGCAGGGCGGAGACTTTTTCCAGCTGCTTGCCCGTGCTGCGCCAGATACCCTCGGAGCCGGCCAGCCAGACGGAACCGCCAGGGTCCTTGCTGATCGCGCTGATCGGTGTACGCAGCGGCAGCTCATGCAAACCCTGTTCATCCAGGCGCATGAGCGGCAGGTTGCTGCTGGCGGCCCAGAGATTGCCGGCGTCATCGGCGGCAATCGCCAGGTTGTTCGCCTCGGGCGGAAAGCCGGCAGGGCGCAGAGGGCGTTCGCGCAGCCGATCCAGCCCGTTCTGTGTGCCGACCCACAGGCTGTCTTCGCTGTCTTCGAGCAGCGGCCAGGCGAAGTCGGAACTCAGACCATCACGTGAAGAAAGCCGCTCGATATCATCGAAGCGGCCACGGCCATGTTCGTTGGGTTTGGCCACGTGCAGCAGGCCGCCGCCGGCGGTGCTCAGCCAGAGGCAGCCGTGCTGGTCGAACAACATGGCGTTGGCTGCTTCGCCGAGTGCGATGCGGGTCGCCTGCAGGTGCGGCTGATCGATCCTTACTCGCAGCAGACTCTCGCGGTCGCGCTCGATCAGCCACAGTGCACCGTCAGCGGCTTGCGCCATCTGACGCGTACGTTGGCTGCGAACGCCGGTGTCGTGCAGTTTCTGGGCCCCGGGTGGCAGGACATAAAGGCGCTGTTCATCGGCCACCCAGAGACGGTCACTGCTGTCGACGAAGACGCTGTAGGCATTCTCGCCGATAAAACCTTCTGCGATACCCAGTTGCTGCCAGCGCTTGCCGTCGAAACGCATCAGGCCGTCGTTGGCTGCAGCCCAGACGCTGCCGTCTGCTGTCTGGGCCAGGGCGTAGATGACCCCTCGGGCCAGATCGAAGCTGCCGGGACGTTCCTCCGCCGATGCGATCAGGTGAACGCCGCCGTTGCGCAAGCCGACCCAAAGCCCGGCGTCGCTGGCCAACAGGCTGGATACGATACCCAGTTCATGGCCACCAGGCGTGCGATATCGGGTGAACTCGAAACCGTCGAAACGATACAGGGAGTCGTGAGTGCCCAGCCACAGGTAACCGTCCCGGGCTTCGGCCAATGCGCCGATCTGGCTGGGGCTGTTGTCGTTGAGCGTCCAGCGCCGATGCTCCAGCTGCTGCTGCAGAGCGCTTCTGTCGGCCAGCGCGGCAACGCTGAAAAACACCAGGCAGAGCAGGCCTGCCATGACGCCGAGGCGAGCTTGTGGGGTATGTGCTTTAAAAACGTCCAACTTGGTTCTGAACCCATTCGATGCTGTAGTCGGCAATTCTCTCCCAACCGGGTTCGGCGATCAGCCAGTGGCTGTAGCCGGGGAACTGCTTGAAGCTGGTGATGGCTGACGAGTCTCGGTGGCGACGATAGAGGGCGGCCACTACGCTGGCGCGAACGATGTGGGAATTGCCTGCTGCCAGCAACAGCAGAGGCGCACGTTCGCCGTTGGCGAAGTCGACGGTGCTACCGATGCCCAGCGCAGCCTCGACGAACACCCGGCTGGGCGCCGGAACGATGTGGCGCACATAGGCGGCGTTTTGCTCTGCAGGTGTCAGCGTCTGCGCCATATTGCGCGCGAAATACTGCGGTGTCATGTACAGCAGGTCACGCCAACCCACCCAGGGCAACAGCCATGGCCAGGTGCTATGCAATCCCAGCAAACCGGCGCGTGGCGCCAGTGGAGCGATGGCGATACCGGCCTGGCCCAGGCCGCGGTCGAGCAGCAATTGCACCAGCAGACCACCGAGGTCATGGCCAATCAGCAGCGGCGGCTGCTCCAGCTTGCGTACCAGCGTTTCGTAATGGGCCAGGAGGGTGCTGATGCCGGGTTGTCGACCCTCAGTGCTAACCGGCCAGGGCGGCGCCGTGCAGCGATAACCGCAGGCGCTGAAACGCCTCTGAAATGGCTCCCAGATCGCTGGCGTGAGCCAGATGCCGTGGATGAACAGGGCATGACGAGGCATGCTGCACTCAACCTGTCACGCCCTGATTCGGGCAGTTGCCGTCGTCAGGGGGTGGCATGGGGCGCATCCTTGGCCGGCATCAGAAAGTGCTCGATGTGCACGGGCACGTCCGGGTTCTGGAAATGCCTGGCCGCCGCCTCGATGCGTTGCTCGGCGCGCGTCACCCGGCCGTGATGGCGCAGGTGTTCGAGCCAGGACTCGTCAAAGAAGAACTCCTGCCAGTGGCGAGGATTCTCGCTGTTCTGCACCAGCCCCCAGGAGAACGCGCCGTTGCGTCTGCGCATGCGAGCGACCTCGGCCATCGCCTGGCGGAAGTCGGCTGCATGCTCCGCTGCGATGTCGTACTGCAGCGTGACCATGACCGGGCCGCGCTCCAGATCGGCTTGGTCAGCCAGAATCGGCGCTGGCCAATGCAGCGACGGGGCGAGGTCTTCGCTTTCGGTAACCGGCAGCGGGAAATGCAGCGTCAGCGACAAGCCCAGCACCAGGCAACCAGCGGCGGCGAACAGGGCGACCGGAATCGACGCCTGGCTGGCGACATAGCCCCAGAGTGCACCGCCAGCGGCCATGCTGCCGAAGAACACCAGGATATACACCGACAACGCGCGGGCTCGCACCCAGTCCGGCACCGAAGTCTGCGCACTGACCTGCAGGCTCGACAGCACGGCGATCCACGCCGCACCGCTGAGCAGCATCACCGGCAGCAGCACGGCGAAATCTCGCACCCAGGCCAGGGCCAGCAACACCAGTGCGTAGAGCAGGCTGGCCGCGGCCACCAGCGTGTTGGAGCTGATGCGCTCACGCAGTTTGGGCAGCAGCATGGCGCCGAGCACTGCGCCGATACCGACGCTACCCAGCAGCAGGCCAAAGTCACTGGCACTGCCTTGCAATTCACCACGTACGATCAACGGCAGCAGCGACATGCCGGCGCTGGCACCGACGAAGAACGCTGCGGCGCGGACCAGTACGGCCTGTAGTGGTCGCGATGCGCGGCTGTAGCGCCAGCCGGCACGCATGGCGCCGAGCAGGCGTTCGGCCGGGAAGGCAGCGACCTGGCGCTCACGCTTCCAGGTCAGCAGCACCGCCATCACCGCGAAGAACGACAGGGCGTTGAGGGCGAAGGTCGCCCAGGGGCCGCTGAGGCTGACCAGTACCCCGGCGATGGCCGGGCCGAGTGCGCGGGCCACGTTGATGCCGAGGCTCGACAGGGCGATGGCCGAGGGCAGGTCGCGCTTGCTCACCAGCTCTGGGGTCAGCGCCGACCAGGCCGGCATCATCAGCGCGGTACCGACACCCATGGCCAGGGTCAGGCTGAGCAGCAGCCAGACCGTGGTCAGGCCGAGTAGCGTCAGGATGGCCAGCAGCGTTGCCACTGCCGCCATCCACAATTGCACGCCGAGCAGGTAGCGACGCTTGTCGACGATGTCGGCCATGGCCCCGGCCGGCAGCGCCAGAAGGAACATCGGCGCGGAGCCGGCGACCTGTACCAGTGCCACGTGCATGGGGTTGCTCGACAGGCCGGTCATCAGCCAGCCGGCACCGACCTCGTGCATCCAGGTGCCGATGTTCGAGGCGATGCTGGCCAGCCACAGCCAACGAAACGTGACGTGGTTGAGTGCGCTCCACGGCGAAGCTTTTTCCCCGGTCATGTCAGAACGCAAAGCACGAGCAGCCGAAGGCGCCCCAGAAGCCCTGGTGGTCGCTCACCGGCATGCTGCTGCGGCGGGCGCGGTCATGCTGGTGCTGATGCACGGCGCAGGCGCCGATGCACTGGTGGATGCTGGCGGCCATGGGCGCCGCTGCCGGCTTCCAGTGCCCAGGCACCATGGCCACCGGCGACCAGTCCGGCAAGACCGGCAGCGTCGGCGGGGCGAGCTTGTCGAACTCGCCGGTGCCATGCACCACCTTGCCGCCGACGATGGTGAGTACCGACTCCAGCCACTTGATCTGCTCTTCCTCGACGCTGAAGAAGTCCGCGTTCAAGGCCACCAGGTCGGCGAGCTGGCCCACCTTGATCTGACCCTTCTTGCCTTGCTCGCTGGAGAACCAGGCACTGCCGTGGGTGAACAGCTGCAGCGCGGTGGCGCGCGACAGGCCCTGCGGGGTGAGCGTGGTGCCGCCGACGGTCTTGCCGCTGACCAGCCAGTACAGCGCCGTCCAGGGGTTGTAGCTGGCCACGCGGGTGGCATCGGTGCCGCCGCCGACCGGCACGCCTTCGGCCAGCATGCGCTGGATCGGTGGCGTGGCTTCGGCGGCCTTGGCGCCGTAGCGGTCGATGAAATACTCGCCCTGGAAGGCCATGCGGTGCTGGATGGCGATGCCACCGCCCAGCGCGCGTACCCGTTCGATATTGCGTGGGCTGATGGTCTCGGCGTGGTCGAACAGCCAGGGCAGGCCGTTGAACGGCATGTCGCGGTCGACCTTCTCGAATACGTCGAGCATGCGCGAGATGGATTCGTCGTAGGTGGCGTGCAGGCGGAACGGCCAGCGCTGCTCGACCAGATGACGCACCACCGGCTCCAGGTCGGCTTCCATGCTCGGTGCGAGGTCCGGGCGCGGCTCGACAAAATCCTCGAAGTCGGCAGCGGAGAACACCAGCATCTCGCCGGCGCCGTTGTGACGGAGGAAGTCATCGCCCTGGTGCAGCTTGACGCTGCTGGTCCAGTTCTTGAAGTCGGTCAGCTCTTCCTTGGGCTTCTGGGTGAACAGGTTGTAGGCGATGCGCACGGTGAGCTGATCCTTGTCGGCCAGCTCCTGGATCACCTGGTAGTCGTCCGGGTAGTTCTGATAACCGCCGCCGGCGTCGATGGCGCTGGTCACGCCCAGGCGGTTGAGCTCACGCATGAACTGGCGGGTGGAGTTGACCTGATACTCCAGCGGCAGCTTCGGCCCCTTGGCCAGGGTAGCGTAGAGGATCAGTGCATTGGGCCGGGCGATCAGCATGCCGGTGGGCTCGCCACTGGCATCACGCTGGATCTCGCCGCCGGGCGGGTTCGGCGTGTTCCTGTCGTAGCCCACGGCGCGCAATGCCGCGCGGTTGAGCAGGGCGCGGTCGTAGAGGTGGAGGACGAACACTGGCGTATCCGGCGCCGCCTTGTTCAGCTCATCCAGGGTCGGCAGACGTTTCTCGGCGAACTGGAATTCGGTCCAGCCGCCGACCACGCGCACCCACTGCGGCGTCGGCGTGCGGTCAGCCTGATCCTTGAGCATGCGCAGGGCATCGGCCAGCGACGGCACGCCTTCCCAGCGCAACTCCAGATTGTAGTTGAGGCCGCCGCGAATCAGGTGCAGGTGCGAGTCGTTGAGGCCAGGGATGACCGTGCGTTTCTGCAGGTCGACCACGCGGGTGGCATCACCGCGCATGGCCATGGCCTCGGCGTCGCTGCCGACGGCGACGAAGCGCCCGTCCTTGATGGCTACGGCGCTGGCCTGGGGCTTTTCGCGATCAACCGTGTGCAGGCGACCGTTGTAGAGAATGAGATCGGCACTCATGTTGCCTCCTGATGAACTGACGGATGAGTCGCTGGCCATGGCCGCGAAGGGCATGGCTGACCACAATGCCCCGGCCGCGCCAAGGACGCTGCTGGTGGCGAGAAAGTGGCGGCGTTTCGGGTCGGAGGGGTCCTGGCTCATGGTCGATCCTCGTCTACGGTTGGGTTCAGCCAGGCGTCGAACAGCCGCGTGGCCACGGGCATGAACAGGTACACCACGAGCAGGACGATGCTCAGGGTGATAAGGACGTTGCTTGGCAGGTAATCGCCGAGCCAGGGAACAAGGTGGAACAGGGGTTGCCAGAGCAGCGGTATCAGCAGGCTCAGCGGCAGGATCACCAGGAAGGTGACGCAGACCTGTTTCCAGCGGGGCGGCGGTGCCTGTGCGGTTTCCGGCACGAACCAGAATTCCTTGTTCTCGGCGATCTCCAGTTGGTCGCCGGCGCGTAGCAGTGGCTCGACTTCGGCGATCAACTGGCGTCGTTGTTCCGATTCGATCCAGTTCTGCAACTGCTGCAGGCTGGCGAAGCGCAGCACGCAGGTGAACTGCGTCACGCCAGGCTGACGGCTGCGCACCACGTCCACGCCGAGGTGGCCGGGGCATTGGCTGGCAGTGGCGATGATGCGGCGCAGCCAGGCCTCGTAATGGGGCACGTGGTTGGGGCGAACCTGATGGCGCACCACCAGGGTGACGGTTTCTGCTTGCGTCTCGCTCATGCTGGAGACTCTGCTCGAGGCCTTGGTCTTGTCGATCCAGCGGCGCGCACCGATGCGCGCCGCTGGTCGAGTCGAGGGCGTTTCCGCCGTCATGAGGTCAGATGGGCGCCGCAACAGGGGCCAGGGTCGGACCGTGCTCAACGCGCTCAGGCGCCTTGTGGACCATGGTGTAGGCGTAGTCCACGCCCATGCCGTAGGCGCCGGAGTGCTCCTTGACCAGGGCCATCACGGCGTCGTAGGTGTCGCGGTTCTTCCAGTCGCGCTGCCATTCCAGCAGCACCTGTTGCCAGG
>NZ_JBLWTV010000021.1:0-97215 GCF_048269965.1 Pseudomonas sp.
CAAGCAGCGTCTGCCGGCGCATATGGTGCCGAGCCATATCCTGGCGCTGGATCGTCTGCCGCTGCTGCCCAACGGCAAGCTGGACCGGCAGAGCCTGCCCGAACCGCAGGTGGAGGCAGGTGCGTACCAGACACCGCGTACCGAGCAGGAACAGTTGCTGGCCGGGCTGTGGAGCGAGTTGCTCGGTATTGGTCAGATCAGCCGCGATGCCCAGTTCTTTGCCCTGGGCGGCGACTCGATCCAGTCCCTGAGCCTGGTAACGCGGCTGCGCAAGGCCGGTTGGGAGCTGACGCCCAAGGCGGTATTCCAGCATCCGCGCCTGGCCGATCTGGCGGCGGTGCTGACACCGCTCGGCAGTGAAAACCTGGTGGTACCGCGCGCCAGTGGCGAGCTGCCGCTGACGCCGATCCAGGCGCATTTCTTCTCGCTGCCCATGGCCAACCGTGCGCACTGGAACCAGGCATTGCTGCTCGACGTGCGTCGACCCTTGCAGGCCGCGCATCTGCAGCGTGCGCTGCAGGGGCTGATCGCGCATCACGATGCGCTGCGCCTGGCCTTCCGCCAGGATGAAGCGGGCAACTGGCAGGCCTTCTATCGGGACGAGGAGCAGGCCGAGCGTCTGTTGTGGCAGCGCCGCATCGACTCGGACGCGGCCCTGCAGGCGCAATGCGAGGCTGCCCAGCGCAGCCTGGACCTGCAGCACGGCCCACTGCTGCGGGTGCTGCTTGCGGACATGCCCGATGGCGGCCAGCGCCTGTTGCTCGCTGCTCATCACCTGATCATCGATGGCGTTTCCTGGCGCATCCTGCTCGATGATCTGGCCCGCGCCTACCAGCAGGCTGTGGCTGGCCAGCCGGTCGATCTCGGTGAGCGGCCAGGCAGCTATCAGGCCTGGGCCGAGCACCTGTGGCGCCACGCGCAGAGTGCATCGCTGGCCAGCGAGATGGACTATTGGCAGGCGCAGCGTGTCAGCCAACGCCTGCCCGTGGATGACCCGGCCGGCGAGGCCAGCCATGCCCAGGTGCAGACCTGTACCTGGCAGCTGAGCGAAGCGCAGACCCAGCGCCTGCTGCGCGAGACCCTGCAGCAGCAGGATGCGCGCATGGACGAAGTGCTGCTCGCCGCGTTGGCCGAAGGGTTGCGCCGCTGGGCCGGCCTCGACGACAGCCTGATCGCCCTGGAAGGACATGGGCGCGAATGGCTCGACGAGCACGCCGAGCAGGATATCGGCCGTACGCTGGGCTGGTTCACCAGTCTCTACCCGCTGCGTCTGCAGGCGCAGGAAACGCTGCCGCAGACCCTGGCCGACGTTCGCCAGCGCCTGCGCGGCGTGCCCAACAAGGGCCTGGGGCATGGCCTGCTGCGCCATCTGGGTAACGCGGAACAACGCCGCAGCCTGGCCGAGCTGGGCGAGCCCGAGATTGCCTTCAACTACCTGGGGCAGTTCGACGCGCAGCTCGGCGATGGTCACTTCGCACCCGCCAGCGAGTCGCCGGGCACTCTGGTCGATCCGGCCACGGCGCTGACCCGCGAGCTGGAAATCAACGGCCAGGTGTTCGCCGGCCGTCTGAGTCTCAGTTGTCGTTTCAGCGCCCAGCGCCATCGCGTGCAGCGCATCGAGGCGTTGCTGGCGGCGGTGGGCGATGCGCTGCAAGCCCTGATCGACGGCACGCCGGCCGCGTCTGCACCACGCCAGGAAGCCCCGACGGCTAACGCGCCCAGCCCCTTGCTGCGCCTGAACCAGGCGGCTGCCGAACGGCCCACGCTGTTCTGCGTTCACCCGGTCAGCGGCACGCTGGTCGGCTACTACCCCTTGGCCCGCGCTCTGACGCCGCACTGGCAGGTGTTCGGCCTGCAGAACCGGCAATTGCTACAGCCGTCCTGGCGTGACCAGAGCCTCGAACAGATGGCCCGCGATTACGTCAGGGTGATGCTGGAAACCCAGGCGCAGGGGCCTTACCACCTGCTCGGCTGGTCGATGGGTGGCGCCCTGGTGCTGGCCATGGCCCGGCTGTTGGAGCGCCTGGGCAAGACGGTGGCCTTCGTCGGCCTGGTGGACGGCTATGTACCCGGCGCCGGTCTGGCCCGCGCACCACGCGCTGCCGTGGCAGATGAGTCGACCTCGGGCGACGACGACTGGCAACAGTTGCTCGCCCTGGAGCGGCACATGCACGCGCTGGCCGCGCAACACCGGCACATCCAGCCGCTGCGCAGCCCGGTGCAGGCCTGGTGGGCCGCGCACTCGCCGGAGAACAACCGCAACGGCGAGGCGCTGCTGCAGAGCGCCCTGGGCCGCGAGTTGCACCTGTCGAGCTGGGTCGAGGCCGACCACCTGGGCATCGTCCGCGATCCGTCCTTCATCGAACACCTGGGCCGGCAACTGGCCGCGCTCGATCCATCGTCACGGCCACTGGGCCTGGAGAGTCACGATCATGCAAATTGAACCGCATTACGATCCGCTGCCGATGCCTGTCGCGCTCGATCTCGGCCCGGAGGCCACGCTGCGCGGCGCCGACTATCGCTTCGCCAGCACGGCCAGGCTGCAGCACCAGAGCGAGGTGGAGTCCAACGCGCGCAGCTATCCCAGGCGCATCCCGCTGGAGCTGCGCCGCGCCGAGGGCATCCACGTGCAGGACAGCGAGGGCCGCTGGTTCATCGATTGCCTGGCCGGTGCCGGCACCCTGGCCCTGGGGCACAACCATCCCGTCGTGTTGCAGGCCATTCGTGGCCTGCTCGATGGCAGGCGGCCGCTGCACACCCTGGACCTGATGACCGAAGCCAAGGACGAGTTCATCAACGAGCTGTTCGCCTGCCTGCCGGCCGAGTTCGCCCGCGATGCGCGCATCCAGTTCTGTGGGCCGGCCGGCACCGATGCGGTGGAGGCGGCATTGAAGCTGGTGCGCACGGCCACCGGGCGCAGCCAGATGCTGGCTTTCCACGGCGCCTACCATGGCATGACCCAGGGCGCCCTGAGCCTGATGGGCAGCCTGGGGCCCAAGCAGTATCTGGACGGCATGATCAGCGGCGTGCAGATGCTGCCGTACCCCTACGGCTATCGCTGCCCGTTCGGCCTGGGCGGTGCCGAGGGCGAAGGGGTCGGCCTGCATTACATCGAGAATCAGCTGTGCGATCCGGAAAGCGGTGTGCTGCCGGCCGCCGGCATGATTCTCGAGACGGTGCAGGGCGAGGGCGGGGTGATCGCCCCGTCCGCCGACTGGTTGCGCGGCATTCGGCGCATCACCCGTGAGGCCGGCGTGCCGCTGATTCTCGATGAGGTGCAGTGCGGTATCGGGCGTACCGGCAAGCTGTTCGCCTTCGAGCATGCCGGCATCACACCGGACGTGCTGGTGCTGTCCAAGGCCATCGGCGGCAGCCTGCCGCTGGCGGTGGTGGTCTACCACAAGGATCTCGACCGCTGGCAGCCAGGCGCGCACGCCGGCACCTTCCGTGGCAACCAGATGGCCATGGCGGCAGGCGCAGCCACCTTGCGCCTGATCCGCGAGGAGCGCCTGGACCAGCACGCCGCCGCCATGGGTGAACGCCTCTGTGCTCACCTGCAGGCACTGCAGGGGCGTTACCCGCAGATTGGCGAGGTGCGCGGCAGGGGGCTGATGCTCGGGGTGGAAATGGTCGATCCACAGGGCAGGGCGGACACCATGGGGCATGCGCCGCACAACCGCGCGCTGGCCTCGGCCGTGCAGCAACAGTGCCTGCGTCGGGGCCTGATTCTGGAGGTGGGCGGGCGCCATTCCAGCGTTCTGCGCCTGCTGCCGCCATTGATCATCACGGCGGCGCAGGTGGATCAGGTGGCAGAGATCTTCGCCAGCGCCCTCGACGCTGCGGTCAACCATTAAGAACGCTTCACCGTCACTCCCGCGAAGGCGGGAGCCTATTCGATGTGGGCTCCCCGCCTGAGCGGGGAATCACAGCCATTTAATCGACTACCTAATCAATCGATAGCAGAACGTGCCCCTTTAACGGGTGACGGCAAGGTTGTATCAAATTGCCATCTAAATGATAAAAATTACTATTTAGTTTTGCATTGATATTGGTTAGGCTAGCCAGCGTTTTTTTGACAGGCCAGCGGATTGGCTGGCGGTATCGGGGAGAAGATGATGTCGAAAGCAGTGCAAGGTGCTGGACGTTTTCAACTGAAGTGCCTGGCCGTGGTGATTGCAGCCACATGCCATGGCGTGGTTCAGGCGCAGGAGAGCGATGAGGCCAATCAGGTGACATTGCCTGCGCAAACGGTCACAGGTGAACTGGACCGCCCACAAGGCCCGGATTACGGCTACAAGGCCGAGAAAAGCCTGACCGCCAGCAAGACCAGCACGCCGCTGTCGGAGACGCCGCGTTCGGTGTCGGTGGTGACGCGCAAGCGCATCGAAGACCAGAAATCGCAGAGCCTCACCGATGTGTTGGGCTACGTACCGGGTATCTTCGCGCCGCCATTCGCTGCCGGTGATGGCCTGGCGGGTGATCTGTTCTTCATTCGTGGTTTCAACGCCACCGACTACGGCTACGGCCTGCTGCGTGACGGTTTGCGCGTGCAGGGCAACCGCTACGACACCACCAGCGAGCCCTATGGCCTGGAGCGGGTGGAAGTGTTCCGTGGGCCGACCTCGATTCTCTATGGCGAGAACGCGCCGGGTGGCCTGGTCAACCTGGTGAGCAAGCGCCCGACCGCTGCCCCGCAGGGTGAAGTGCAGCTCAACTACGGCTCCAACAACCGCCGCCAGCTTAACGTGGATGTTTCGGGCCCGCTGAATGACAGCGGCAATGTGCTGGGGCGCGTGGTGATGGTCGGTCGCGAGGCCGATACCCAGGTCGATCACGTGCAGGACAACCGCATCTATATCGCCCCGTCGCTGACGCTGAACTTCGACGATTTCAACAGCCTGACCCTGCTGTCTACCTACCAGAAGGACCGCACCAAGCTGGAGCTGGGCCTGCCGGCGGCCGGTACGCTGCTGAATAATCCGAATGGCAAGCTCGACAAGGACACCTTCCTCGGTAACGAGGACTGGAACACCTTCGAGCGCGAGGTGTGGACCCTGGGTTACGAGTTCACCCATCGCTTCAATGACGACTGGCAGTTCCGCCAGAACTCGCGCTACATGCAGTCGCGCATCCAGCGTAACGAGATCTGGCCGGGCGCACTGAACAACGCGGGCTTCGGTACCAACGTCAGTTCGCAGGCTTACGACCGCTACAACAAGTCCATCACCTATTCGCTGGATAACCAGCTCGAAGGCAAGTTCGATACCGGTGCTTTGCAGCACACGCTGCTGGTCGGCGCCAGTTTCGACCGTACTTCCTTCAACCAGGACTGGAGTGCAGGGTTCGGCCCGTCGATCAACGTATTCAATCCGGTCTGGACCAGTGAGCCGACCACGCCGTTCACCATCCAGAACTCGCAACTCGATCAGCAGATGACCGGTCTCTACAGCCAGCTGCAGAGCAAGTACGAGAACTGGATCTTCCTGCTTGGCGGTCGTTTCGATACGGTGGATAGCCAGTATCGCAACAAGCGTGACGCCAGTAGCCCGGTCAGCAACGCCGAGTCCGATCTGGATTACACCGACCGCGACTTCACCTGGCAGACCGGTGTGATGTATCAGTTCGAGAACGGCCTGTCGCCCTACGTCAGCTACTCCACCTCGTTCGTTCCGGTGCAGCAGACCACCAGCGCCAACGGGCCTCTGGATCCCATTACCGCCGAGCAGTACGAGGTGGGTCTGAAGTACGAGCCCAAGGGCTGGAACACCATGTTCACTGCTGCCGTATTCGATCTGCGTAAAGAGAATGACGTCATTTTTGACAGTGGTGATTACCGCCAGGTCGGCGAAAGCCGTTCCAAGGGCGTCGAACTGGAAGTCAGCAGTGATATCAGCGCCAACCTGAATATCACCGCCGCCTACACCTACACCGATGCACGGATTACCAAGGATGCGCCGGGCTCGTTGCTCGAAGATCACCAGATGACCGGTGTACCGCGTAACCAGGCATCGATCTGGGCCAACTACCGCTTCCTCGATGGCGCGTTGCGTGGCCTGCGTCTGGGCGGCGGCGTGCGCCACTTCGACAGCACCTTTGCCTACACCGCCGAGAGTCTCTACGGCAAGCTGGACACCGGCGATGTGACCCTGGTCGATGCCGCCATCGGCTACGACATCGACGAGAACTGGTCGGTCGATCTGAATGCCAAGAACCTCTTCGATCAGGAGTACGTGGCAGGCTGCAACAATGCCGGGCGTTGCTACTGGGGCGACGAGCGCACCTTCCTCGGTAGCGTATCGCTGCGCTGGTAAGCGGCAACCGAGTGAGCAGACCAAGGCGAGGGGGACACCCTTCGCCTTTTTGCGTAACTAAGGACAACGGATGACGAGTTTGAGTCGCCCCGGGCAGCCAGCCGCTGCACGCGGGCTCGGTCACGCTGGCCTGGCGCTGCTGGGGCTCGCGCTGCTGCTGGCCATGCTGCTGTGGCAGGGCGTGTTGCGCCACCCCTGGCCAACGGCCGAGGCCTGGCTGGCGCCGCTGTCGTCGACGCCATCGCTGGAGGGGCTGCTGCTGTGGTGGAGCCAACTGCCACGTGCCTTCGCCGGAGTGCTGGTGGGCGCCTGCCTGGGCGTTTCCGGGGCGATCATGCAACTGATCACGCGCAACCCGCTGGTGTCGCCGGATCTGCTCGGCATCACCGCCGGAGCGCAACTGGGCGTGATCCTTGGCATGCTTCTACCCGGCGCCCTGGGCCTGCCGCTGGTCTTCGTCGGTGGTCTGTTGGCGGCGCTGTTTACTTTCCTCATGGCTGGCGGTTGGAACACCTCGCCGCTGCGCCTGACCCTGGCCGGGGTGGCGGTGGCGCAGACCTTCGCCGCACTGATCGCGCTGTTTCTCAGCCTCAACGACCAGGCGGCGATGGTGGTATCGCTGTGGAATACCGGTTCGCTGCAGCAGTTGGGTTGGGGCGCGATGCACCCGGCCCTGTATCTGTTGCCGCTGATTGCCCTGGCCCTGCTGGTGCTGATGCGGCCGATGAACCTGGCCGTGCTGGGCGATGGGCAGATGCGCGCGCTGGGGCTTTCGCCGGCCTGGCTGAAAGGGCTGAGCATCGTCCTGGGCAGCCTGCTGGCCGCGCTGGCCATTCATCTGGCAGGCCCCTTGGGCTTCATCGGGCTGATCACGCCGAACCTGCTGCGCTTTGCCTTCGCCGTGGTGCGACCTTCGCGGTTGATCCCCTTGTGCGCGATCTGGGGCGCGCTGCTGACGGTGCTCGCCGATGCGCTGGTGGCGGCGGTGGAGCCCTGGTTCCAGCTGCCGCTGGGGGTGCTGTCGGCCATTCTCGGTTCGCTGGCGATTCTCTTGCTGCTGCGCTACGGGCGCAGCGCGCCGGTGGCGGCGGTCACGGCGAGCATGCCGGGTGAGAACCGGGCCATGCGCCTGCCGCTGTGGTCGTTCGTCGTGCTTGCCGTGCTGATCTGCCTGGCGCTGCTGGTGGGCGGTACCGCGCAGGGCGAGTCGGGCGTCTGGGTATTCTGGCAGCGGGCATGGATGGGCGAGCCCTTGGCCATGACCCTGCTCGATCTGCGCTTGCCGCGCCTGCTGGTGGACATGGCTGCCGGGGCATTGCTGGCGACCGCCGGCATGCTGTTGCAGGCGGTCACGCGCAACCCGCTGGCCGGCCCGGAAATTCTCGGGGTGAGCCAGATGGCAGCGCTGGTGGTCTTGCTGGCGCTGATCTTCATGCCCGAGCTGGCAGTGGCCTGGCGCTTCCCGCTGGCCTGGCTGGGTGCCGGCCTGGCGCTTGTGATCGTCATCGGCCTCAACCTGCGCCATGGCCTGGAGCCGTTGCGCGTGACGCTCACCGGCTTTGCCATCAGCGGTGTGGTGCTGGCCCTGGTGAGCCTGCTGATGGCGCAGTTCACCAGCAATATCGCCCAGGCGCTGATCTGGATGGTGGGCAGCAGCTACGGGCGCACCTGGGGTGATCTGCAGGTCATGCTGCCCTGGCTGGTGATTGGCCTGGCGCTGTGCGCGGCGACCACGCGCTGGATGGATCTGCTGCAGTTGGGCGATGGCGTGGCCGGCAGCCTCGGGCTGTCAGTGCCGAGCCGGCGGGTGCTGCTGATCGTGCTGGCCAGTGCGCTGATCGCCGCGGCCGTGGCGGTGGTCGGGCCGGTGGCGTTCATCGGTTTGCTGGTACCGCATGGTGTGCGGCTGCTGGGCTTTCATCGTGCCCGTCAACGCCTGCTGGCGGCGCCGCTGCTGGGCGCGACGCTGCTGGCCTCGGCCGATCTGCTCGGGCGCGTGCTGCTCGCGCCGCTGGACATTCCGCTGGGGATCGCCACGGCCGCCATCGGTGCGCCGTGCTTCCTGCTGCTGCTCAGCCGCGTCTATTTCAGTGACAAAAGGAGTTAGTGCGGTGGCGATGCTGCGTCTTGTCTATGGGGTGTTGCTGCTCTGTCTGGCGCATGGCGCCTGGGCGGCCGATGCACAACTGGTGGCCCGACAGTCGAGCGGCATCGGCGATGTGCCGCAGCGGATCGTCAGCCTCGATGAGTTGAGTACCGAGTTGCTGGTGTCGCTGGAGATCGAGCCGGTCGGGGTGGCCAACCTGGCCAGCTATCGCCGTTACATCGGCATCGGCAACGACCTGCTCGAAAGCAGCGTGGCGTTGGGCAGCGCGCAGCAGCCCAATCTGGAGGCCATCGCCCGGCTCCAGCCGGACCTGATCGTCGGCGCGGCCTACCTGCACCTGCCGTTGTTCGAGCGTCTCGATGGCCTGGCGCCGACCCTCATCTATCAGGTGTCGCTGGCATCCACTGGCTACGACGGCGTGGCCATCGGCGAGGCCATGCTGGAGCATCTCGGTCGCTTGACCGGGCGGCAGGCGCAGGCCGCTGCCGTGATCCGCGAAGGCCGGCAGGCGTTGGCTGCCGCGCGTCAGTCCGTTCGCGCGCGAGGCCTGCAGGGCGAGCCGGTGGCCGTGCTCTATCCGCTGGTGCAGCAGGGCAGTTTCATCGCCCTCAACCAGCAGACACTGATCGGCAGTCTGATGAACCGCCTAGAGGTGCGCTCGCCCTGGACCTTGCGTTCCGCGCACAGCCTGCACCGGCGCATCGACATGCGCCGCTTCGCCAGTGAGCCGGGGCTGCGCGTACTGTTCATCGGTGGACAGGCGCAGGCGCCGTTCTTTGCCAGCCCTCTGTGGAAGGCCCTGCCGGTCGCCCAGCAGCAGCGTTATGCCTTTCTCCCCACGCCGTACTGGACCTTTGGTGGCCCGCGCTCGACGGCCGCCATCGCGACGCAGGTGCGCGAGGCGATCGAGGCGATGAATCGTTGAATTTTGTCCCCGGCCATTCGTCCTTTAAGAGAATCCTGATGGCTATCGCTATTGGCCAGGGGCAAGTCATTTTCACAGAGGTCATCGCATGAGCTTCGACAACGAGAACGCGCGCTTTCTGGTCGTGATCAATCATGAGCAGCAGTATTCCATCTGGCCCGAGTACAAGGCCATTCCCGAAGGCTGGTCCGCCGTGGGCGTGTCCGGCGACAAGGCGACCTGCCTGGCCCATATCGAAGAGGTGTGGACCGACATGCGCCCGCTGAGCCTGCGTCAGGCCATGGCGTGAACAGCGACCTGCGGGGAGCGCGACGATGAATCAAGTGATCGATCTGGCGCAGGCCGCCCTGAGCATCGAGGCCGGCCTGCCCATGCGCGTCAGTCCGCTGCAGGCCGGGCAGGGCCTGCACGAACATCTGCCAGCTCTGCAGCAGTTGGTGGCCGAGCATCTTGAAGTGAGCGGTGGCCTGCTGTTCAGTGGCTTCGCCGATGTCGATGTGGCCAGCTTCCAGCAGTTTGCCGGCGCCTTTGGCCATCCATTGCTGAGCTACGAGTTCGGCTCCACACCGCGTAGCCGGGTGAGCGCCGGTGGCGTGTATACCTCCACCGAGTTTCCAGCCCATCGGCCGATTCCGCTGCATAACGAGCAGGCCTACACCACCGAATGGCCGCTGCGCATCTGGTTCTATTGCGCCCAGGCGGCCGAGCAGGGCGGCGAGACACCGATTGCCGATAGCCGTAAAGTCTTTCGGCGCATCGATCCGGCCATCCGCCAGCGCTTCGCCGAGCGCGGCCTGCTCTATGTGCGCAATTACGGCAATGGTCTGGATCTGCCCTGGCAGCAGGTCTTCAATACCGAAGATCGCCAGGCGGTCGAGCGTTACTGCAGTGCCCGCCGTATCGACTTCGAATGGCTCGGCGATGACGAGCTGCGCACGCGTCAGCTTTGCCAGGGCGTTGCCCAGCATCCGCGTACCGGTGACCGGGTCTGGTTCAACCAGGCGCACCTGTTCCACCTGTCGGCCTTGGACGCCGATACCCAGGACGTGCTGATCGACGCGGTCGGTCTCGAGGGCCTGCCGCGCAACGTCTATTTCGGCGACGGCACGCCCATCGAGGCCAGCCTGCTGGACGAGGTGCGCGGTGTGCTGGACGCCTGCACCATTCGTTTCCCCTGGCGTGACGGCGACATCCTGATGCTCGACAACATGCTCACGGCCCATGCCCGCGATCCCTTCAAGGGGCCGCGCAAGGTGGTGGTGGCGATGGCCGAGGCCTATGGCCGGGAGGGTTTCCAATGAATGCACTACCTTTGCCTAACGGGCGCGTGCTGCAAGGTGAGTCGCGCGAGTCGGCGATCTGGCTGAGTTGCGACGGCCGGCCGCTGATGCAGTTGCGCATGGGCGAGGCAAACGCCCTGCAGGTGCTGGAAGTGGCTACGGCCGATCTGGCCGATGCGCTGTGGTGCGCCAGCTACTGGTGGTTCGCCACTCATCCGCAGGCGCCTCGACTGCTCTGGCAGGGGCTGGATCAGCAGGCACTGCAGGCCTGTGGTGACTGGCTGCGTGGTGATGCCGGTACGCCGCTTGCGCAGGTCGAGCGCGGCGTGTTCTGGCAGTTGCCGCAGCCCTGGTTGCGCCAGGCGCTGCCGCCTTATCCGCAGCAGATGGTGATGAGCGACGGCAAGCGCCATCCCCGGCGCCGGGCCAAGCCCCAGGGCGAGGTCTACCGGCGCTTCGATGCACGGTTGGGTGCCTTGATATCCCTGCGGACGCTGGACATCGACCAGGACCTGGAGCGCTTCAATCGCTGGCAGAATACGCCGCGCGTCCTGCATTTCTGGCAGGAGGGCGGCGATCTGGCGCAGCACCGCAGCTATCTCGAAACCATCGCTGCCGATCCGCATGTCTACAGCCTGATCGGTTGCTTCGATGACCAGCCCTTCGCCTACTTCGAGCTCTACTGGGCCAGGGAAGACCGCATTGCGCCTTTCTATCGCGTGGACGACTATGATCGCGGCATTCACATGCTGGTGGGTGAGCAGGCGCATCGCGGGCCGCACAAGGTGGCCAGCTGGCTGGCGGCGCTGACCCATTACGCCTTTCTCGACGATCCGCGCACAGGCCTGGTGGTGGCCGAGCCACGTGCGGACAACGCGAAGATGATCGGTTATATGCAAACGCTGGGTTACTACCGAGAAAAGGAGTTCGATTTTCCTCACAAGCGCGCGGCGCTGATGGCGATCGGTCGCGAGCGTTTTTTTGATAGCGGGGTACTGTGTTGAACGTATCGGGAATCGCTCAGGGTGATTGAGGCACTGGCGCCGCTGTTCATCGGCGATTTCTCCTCTTATCGGGACACCCTGGTGCTGCACGACGACCCACGGCCCTCGGTGCCGCTGCGCGAACTGCTCAGCGACGAGGGGCTACCGGTGCTGCTGGCGCGTTTCGGCGAGTCGTACACCGGCGGTGACCGCCGCGCGCTGCTGTCGCAGTGGTCGAAGCATTATTTCGTACGCCTGATCCCGCCAGTGGTGGCCGCCGCGCTGGTGCTGAACCGGCGCCTGCCGCTGCACCTCGACGACATCGAGGTGGTGTTCGATGCGCAGTACCTGCCACAGGCGTTCAAGCTGCGCGATGCGGGTGAACCCTTCGCCCCTGGTGATCCCTTCGAGCGTTTTGCCCATCTCCAGCACGACCATCTGGCGCCATTGATTCAGGCATTCACCGCGCAGGTGAAGATCGCGCCCAAGGTGCTCTGGAGCAACGCCGGCAATTACTTCGAGTGGATTCTGACGGCGCTGGGCAAGGTGCTGCCTGCGCCCGTGCTGGCCGATGGTTTCAGCCTCCTGCAGGCGACCCTGCAGCCTGATGGACGGCGCAACCTGCTGTATCAGCCGGTGCGTTATGTCGAGCTGCAGGGCGCTGCCCTGCCGTGGCGGCAACGGCGGGTGTGCTGCATTCGCTATCTGCTGCCCGAACTGGAACTGTGCGAGAACTGCCCGCTGCTCGATGAGCCCCCAGCGCAGGCGGCCGGTTCGGCGTCTTGATGCGACCCGGTCAGTACAGGTAGCTGATTGGCGAGCCGTCCGCCGGATTGGCCATCACGCCCATGGGTACGCCGTAGATGCGCTCCAGGATTTCGCCGTGCATCAGCTCGGCCGGGCTGCCTTGCGCCAGCAGGCGGCCGCTGTGCAGGGCCAGCAGGTGATCGCAATAGCGCGCGGCCATGTTGATGTCGTGCAGCACCACCAGCACACCCAGGCCCAACTCGCGGCTGAGGTCATGAACGCGTGACAGGACCTCCACCTGGTGGGCGATGTCCAGCGCCGAGGTGGGTTCGTCGAGCAGCAGATAACGGGTGTTCTGCGCCAGCAGCATGGCCAGCCAGACGCGCTGGCGTTCGCCTCCGGACAGATGATCGACCAGGCGATCGGCAAACACGCCGGTATCGGTGAGGTCCAGGGCGCGCTCGATGTGCGCGCGGTCTTCGCTGCCCAGACGGCCAAGGGCGCCGTGCCAGGGGTAACGACCGAAGCCCACCAGCTCGCGTACGGTCAGGCCTTCGGTCTGCGGTAACTGCTGAGGCAGGTAGGCCACCTGCCGGGCGAAGTCGCGCTGGCCCCAGGCCGGCAGCGGTTTGCCGTCGAGCAGGATGTGGCCGCCGCTGGGAGACTGCTGGCGGGCGAGCAATTTGATCAGGGTGGACTTGCCTGAGCCGTTGTGGCCGATCAGGCCGACCATGCGTCCGGCATCGATGTGCAGGCTCAGGGGATGCAGCAGGGTGCGTTCAGGAATGCTGAAACTGACGCTTTGCAATTCGAACATGAAGCCGTCCGCTGTGGGGTTGCGAAGGGCGTCAATCTAATTCAAACGCTAATCGTTATCAATTTTGTGGTGCCTGCCGTATTCCTGATCCGCAGGGTGCGCTGCGCGCACCGCTGGCGGACAGTGGGCTCGTCTGATGGACGATCAGGCCTGACGCTGCTCTTGTGCCAGGCAGGCAGCGGCAGTGAACAGCACGTCGGTGGAGGAGTTCAGCGCGGTTTCCGCCGAATCCTGAACGATGCCGATGATGAAGCCGATGGCGACGATCTGCATGGCCACTTCGTTGGGGATGCCGAACAGGCTGCAGGCCAGCGGGATCAGCAGCAGCGAGCCGCCGGCGACACCGGATGCGCCACAGGCACTGATCGAGGCCAGCATGCTCAGCAGCAGGGCGGTGGGCAGGTCGACGGGGATACCCAGGGTATGCACCGCTGCCAGGGTCAGCACGGTGATGGTGATGGCTGCACCGGCCATATTGATGGTGGCACCCAGGGGGATCGAGACCGAATAGGTTTCCTCGTGCAGGCCCAGACGCTGGCTCAGTTGCAGGTTGACCGGGATGTTGGCGGCCGAGCTGCGGGTGAAGAAGGCGGTGATGCCGCTTTCACGCAGGCAGGTGAACACCAGCGGATAAGGGTTGCGACGGATCTTCCAGTACACCAGCGCCGGGTTGACCACCAGGGCCACCAGCAACATGCAGCCGACCAGCACGATCAGCAGATGCAGGTAGCCGAGCAGGGCGTCGAAACCGGACTCGGCCAGAGTCGCGGCGACCAGGCCGAAGATACCCAGCGGTGCCAGGCGGATCACCAGCTTGACGATGGCCGTAACGCCACTGGACAGATCGCCCAGCAGTTGCTTGCTGCTGGCGCTGGCGTGACGGAAGGCGAAGCCGAGGCCGATGGCCCAGGCCAGAATGCCGATGAAATTGCCGCGCAGCAGGGCGTTGAGCGGATTGTCGACCACGTTCATCAGCAGGGTCTTGAGCACCTCGCCGATGCCGCCGGGCGGCGTCAGCTCAGCGGCCTGGCTGCTCAACACCAGCGACGACGGGAAGGCGAAGCTGGCAACCACCGCCACCAGGGCTGCGCTGAAGGTACCGATCAGGTACATCAGCAGGATCGGGCGAATGTGGGTCTGCTGGCCTTGCTGGTGGTTGGCGATGGACGACATCACCAGGATGAACACCAGTACCGGGGCCACCGCCTTCAACGCCGAGACGAACACGTTGCCGATGAAACCGACAGACAGCGCTGCCTGCGGGGCGATGACGGCAAGGGCGATACCTGCGAGCAGGCCGATGATGATCTGCGTCACCAGGCTGGTGCGGTTGAGTAGCTGCAGGGCAGGGTGGATGGCTTGGGACATCGCGTGGTTCTCTGGTTGCTGGGCGTGTGGCAAAGGCCGTCGCGCCTGGGTCGAGAGGGCTTTCAGCGCGGCCTGTGGAAGGGCGGCCGAAAAATAGCGCGCGACTCTAGCACAGCCCCACGGCGCTTCGAGCCAGCCGCAGGCATCTGGACGACAGGGTGCAAGCCGGTGTCGCATCTCGGCAAGCTTTGCCTGCTTGAAATATCGAACGACTGGTGCGTATTTTGTACGAATCGTCGCCGTCAGGCGGTATCCGCGTCATTCAAGGACAACAAAAGATGAGCACTGCCAGCCGCCAGGCACTGGAAACCCTGCTGCAGGGTATCGATGAGATCGATTGCGTAACCCCGGACCTCAACGGCGTTGCGCGCGGCAAGGTGATGACGGCCGAGGGTTTTCTCGAGGGACGGCGCCTGCAGCTCGCTCGCGGGGTGCTGTTGCAATGCATCATGGGCGGCTATCCGCCGGCACGTTTCTACGGTGGTGACGATGGCGACCTGGTGCTCAATGCCGAACCTCGCCAGATACACCGCCTGCCCTGGAGCGAGTCGCCGCGTGCACTGGCCATCTGCGACGCGGACGAACTGGACGGGCGCAGCTCCGGGCTGTCCACTCGCGGTCTGCTCAAGCGTGTGCTGGCGCGCTATGCCGAGCATGGCTGGCAGCCTGTGGTAGCCACCGAGCTGGAGTTCTTCGTGTTCGCCGCCAATCCCGATCCACAGCAGCCGTTCCAGCCGCCAGTGGGGCTGGATGGACGCCGCGAGGACGGCGGTTCGGCGTTCAGCGTCAGCTCCGGCAATGGTCTGCGGCCGTTCTTCGCCGAGGTCTATCGATGCATGGAGGCATTGGGGCTGCCGCGCGATACCTTCATGCACGAGATGGGCGTCAGCCAGTTCGAGATCAACCTGCTGCACGGTGACGCGCTGCAACTGGCCGATCAGACCTTCCTGTTCAAGCACTTGCTCAAGGAGGTCGGCCTCAGGCATGGCCTTTCCGTGGTCTGCATGGCCAAACCGCTGGCGCATACGCCGGGCAGCTCCATGCATATCCATCAGAGCGTGGTGGAGCAGGGTAGCGCTCGCAACATCTTCAGTGCGGAGAATGGCGAGGCGACAGCGGCTTTCTATCACTTCATCGGCGGTCAGCAGGCGGCGATGGCCGATTTCACCCTGCTGTTCGCACCGCACGTGAATTCCTATCAGCGTCTGTGCCATCCCTATGCGTCGCCGAACAACGCCTGCTGGTCGGCTGACAACCGTGCTGCGGGGCTGCGGATTCCGGCCAGTGCACCGGTGGCGCGGCGGGTGGAGAATCGCTTGCCGGGTGCCGATGCCAATCCTTATCTGGCCCTGGCTGCCAGCCTGGCAGCTGGGCTGCATGGTCTGGAGCGCGAGCTGCAACCCGGTGCGCCGATCCAGGGTGAGTTCGAGGTGCCGGAAGAATTGGCGCTACCCTGTACCATGCACGCCGCGATCGAGCGTCTGAAACGCAGCGAGCTGGCAATCGAACTGTTCGGTGCGGAATTCATCGAAGGTTACATCGCCAGCAAGACCCTGGAGCTGACCAGCTTCTACGATGAAATTACGCCCTGGGAGCGTCGTGTTCTCGCCGCACAGGCGTGACGCCATTCCCGGTTACCGTACAAGGAGCTTTACCCGCCAATGCGACTGATCTGGAAGTCATTCCGCTCGCTGTACTTTGCCACTCTGCTGATGTTGCTCGGCTCCGGTCTGCTCAGTACCTATCTGGCGTTGCGTCTGGCCGACACCGTGGATGGTCTGTGGGTCGGTGCGCTGATGGCGGCCAACTATTTCGGCCTGGTACTGGGTGGCAAGCTGGGGCATCGGCTGATCGGTCGGGTGGGGCACATCCGTGCCTACGTGGCCTGCGCCGGGGTCGTCACCGCAGCGGTGCTCGGCCATGGCCTGGTGGAGTGGCTGCCGCTCTGGCTGTTCCTGCGCATGCTGGTGGGCCTGGGCATGATGTGCCAGTACATGGTGATCGAGAGCTGGCTCAACGAGCAGGCTGAAGCCAGGCAGCGCGGCCTGGTGTTCAGTGGCTACATGGCGGCCTCCTATCTGGGGCTGATCCTTGGCCAGCTGGCTCTGGTCCTGCACCCGACGCTGGGGCTGGAGCTGCTGATGCTGGTCGCCCTGTGCTTTGCGCTGTGTCTGGTGCCGGTGGCACTGACCCGGCGCCTGCACCCGGCACCTTTGCATCCGGCGCCGCTGGAGCTGCGTTTCTTCCTCACTCGCGTGCCGCTGTCGCTGACCACCATCTCGGTAGCCGGTCTGCTGATCGGCTCGTTCTACGGTCTGGCACCGCTGTATGCCACGCGGATGGGCTTGTCGACCGAGCAGGTGGGCCTGTTCATGGGCAGTTGCATTCTCGCCGGCCTGCTGGTGCAGTGGCCGCTGGGCTGGCTATCCGATCGGCATGACCGTGTGCGCCTGATTCGCGGCTGCTCGGTCCTGCTGCTGCTGGCTGCCCTGCCGCTGGCTGCACTGCCGGAGGTCTTCCTCGGCTTGCTGTTCGGCGTCGGCTTTCTGGTCAGCCTGATGCAGTTCAGCCTCTACCCGCTGGCGGTGGCCCTGGCCAATGACCACGTCGAGCCTGAGCGCCGTGTGTCACTGACGGCCATGCTGCTGGTCACCTTCGGCGTGGGTGCCTGCATCGGTCCGCTGCTGGCCGGTGTGCTGATGCGTTTCTACGGCGCCAACATGCTCTATGTATTCGTCAGCGTCTGCGCGCTGATTCTGATCTGGCGCATTCGTCCTGAAGTGGTGACCCATCTGCATCAGGTCGACGATGCGCCGCTGCAGCATATGGCCATGCCGGGTAACGTCACCAGCTCACCGCTGGTCGCTGCGCTCGACCCGAGGGTCGATGAGCAGGCGGTGCAGGAGCAGATGCAGGAACCAGCCGCCGCTGCAGCAGCAGCGGCTGAGGAGGATCAGCAGAAAACCCAGGCGGGCCAGTAAGGGCTGTGGGCGTCAGAAGGGGCCGTCGCTCTCGGTGCGACGCGCCTCGCGCTGCAACTGATAGACGAAGCGCTCGACCTGACGTTGCTCCAGGCCGTTCAAACGATGAAAACGCGTGCCGATGAACGTCATGTCGACCTTGTCCTCGTATTGCACGTGACGTAACTCCACGGCGCAGGTCATGTTGCCGAAGGGCAGATAGGCAGTGAGTCGCTCGTGTACCTGGCCATTGCTCAGTTGCTGACTGAGGTTGCCGGCGAAACGCAGTTTGCAGCCGGTGGCCGAGATGTCCAGCAGATGACCTGACAGCGGTTCGCGCAGCTTGTCGCCGCTGAGTACGACCTTGACCAGATCGCTCTGTTTCAGTGGTGCACGGAAGGCGCTGCGGCGCTGGTGATAGATCACTTCGCTGGGCAGCGGTGCCCAGTAGCAGGGGGCTCCCTCGAGTTCGCCAAGCTGCACGTCGTGATCACAGGTCCAGGCTACTCGCACCCCGTCGCGAAATGCCTCGACGTTGAAGGTTTCGCCTTGCTTGAGAAAACGTTCGCCATCGGTAGGGATGATCTCGTCCAGCGCCAGACGCGCACGGTCTTTATCGATTTCGACGAGGTAGCTTTGAAAACGCTGGCCACGGTCCTTGAACTGGATAACCAGGGGATCATGGTTCTGTTGCAATTGACGCAGGGTGGCAATGATCTCGACGGATGTCTTGAGCAGCTTGGGCGGTTGAGGACCGCTCTCGTCGTTGAACGCGCTGGACACAGTTCGGAACTCTCCGAGTCATGGACTACAACGGCACTAGAATACTGGCAGAGTGCCTGCATGTCCCTGTGCTTTTTGTTGGGGGGATGGCTCAGGCCTGGCTGAGCGGCCTGTGCTGCGCGATTCTAGCGGCACTGCCGCGGCTGTCATAGAGGCCGGGAGTCTCTGCGCCACGCAAAATGCCGAGGATGCTGCCGACCGAGGCCTGGTTGGCGCGAATCAAACGGCCATTGCGCAGATTGGCTTCCTGGCAGCGCTGCAGGAGAGCGGACAACTCTTCACTGCGCGCCAGCAGTTGATCGCCTGCGGAGGACGTGCTCGCCAGGGCGGTGAGCCCCTCGCGATCAGCACTCAGGCCGGCGTTCTGCAGCAGACGGCTGCGTTCGTTGCCATGCTGCTGAAGCAGGGCAAGCAGCGGTTGTTTTTCGCTGAGCAGGCTGTCTAGGCGCGACAGGTCGCGTTCGGTAAGGGCCTGGAATTCGCTATCGATCAGCTCAAGCAATTGCTTTGCAGTGCCGATATCGTTGGTGAAGAGGTCAAGCAAGGCTGTGTCGTTCATCGCGGGCTCTTGGGGGTCGGGCGTCCAACACCCCCAGCGCAGCCCTGAGACTAGCGCTGGGATTCGAAGTCGAGCAGTTTCTGGGCGACGCGTTTGCTGTCGACCTGATAGCTGCCATCAGCGATGGCCTGTTTCAGCTGGGCCACACGCTCCTTGTTGACGATGGGCTGATCACGCAGCTTCTCGCCGATTGCTTGCAACTGCTGTGCCTCGCGGCTCAGTTGCACCGATTCGCCGCTCTTGGCGTTGGTTTGTTCATCGTTACCGATGGCAGGCGCCTGGTTCGGCTGTGCCGACTCATTGCGATTGCCAGCCTGAGTCGCACCGGTACGCCCCGCATTGGCGGGCGTATTGGCATTGTTCAGCCGGTTGAAGTCGATGACCATGATGCAGAACCTCGGACGATATGGTGGACGCTTGCCATGCTTCTCGGCTGCAGCCGGGAAAACTTTAGGATTAATTTCATCGCGTCGTTGAACAGTGTAGGGAATCGCCACGCTTTTGCGCTACAAGAAACATGCCTACATGGCTACTTCCACCTGACCAGGGCCGACCACGCGGGCGCGAACGACTCGCTGCGAGCGCAGGTTGCGTACATTGATCTGCTCACCTGGCGCACCGTCTGTCAGGGCTTCGCCGGGCATGCGCACGTTGACCGTGGTACCGCGAGCGCTGATCACCACCTGATCGCCCCGACGAATGACCTCGGCGACTTGCAGGTAGGTAGAAAGAAGAACCTGGCCGTTACCGAGCTGTCGTGTCAATTTCTTGCCGATCGCCTGGTTCAGCTCGGTGAGAAAGTTCTGCCCCAATTGCCCGACATCGCGTTCGACCAGGCTCAGATCCGCAGCCTTGACCACGCTCATGCGCTTGAGGGGGCGAGTCAGTACGACGATTGGGCGATACAAACGCACTTCAGCCGGCACGAATACGGTCCACGGGGCGCTGCCGTCGCAGCGCACCCGCGTGGTGACGCGGCCCAAGGGCTGTGCCGGGCTCTCCAGCGTGGTGCTCAGCGGCTGATCGCACAGCGGCAGACGTAGCCGCGGGTCGAGACGGTTGACGCGAATCTCATGGCGGCCCTGAATTTCGCTACGCTGTAGATATTCAGTGGTCGCCTGCTCAAGAAAGGCCTCGGTGGCGCCGATAAGTTGCTCAGTGCTGGTAAAGGTGGCAGCCGCCGTAGCGCTGTAGCCGAGTGTCGGCAAAGCGAGTAAAACGGGCAAAGGGGAAAGGCACTTTGCCAGTAGCTGACGGAATGATGACGTTCTCTGCTTCATAAGCAATGCAAAGCAAGCCCCGTGCCGCCTGCTAGGCTCAACGGGGTCGGCGTTACTAGACAAGAAGGAGTCCGGGCATGGCCGGGTTGATGGATTCGGTTAACCAGCGTACTCAGCTGGTGGGGCAGAACCGCTTGGAGTTGTTGCTGTTTCGCCTGGAAGGCCCGCAGCTTTACGGTATCAACGTATTCAAGGTGAAAGAGGTGCTGCAGTGCCCGAATCTCACCATCATGCCCAAGTCCAGTCCGGTGGTGCGGGGGGTGGCCAACATTCGTGGGGGCACCATTCCGATTCTCGACCTTTCCATCGCTACCGGCAGTGCCGCGCTGGAAGATCTGAAGACCAGCTTCGTGATCATCACCGAGTACAACACCAAGGTGCAGGGTTTTCTGGTGCGCTCGGTCGAACGTATCGTCAACATGAACTGGGAGGAGATCCATCCGCCACCCAAGGGCACCGGGCGCGATCACTACCTGACAGCGGTCACCCGGCTCGACAAGCAGTTGGTCGAGATCATCGATGTCGAGAAGATTCTTGCCGAAGTCGCGCCGACCTCGGAGGTGATCTCCGCTGGCGTGATCGATGATCAGGTGCAGAGTCAGGCGGTGACCAAGCATGTGCTGATCGTCGATGACTCCTCGGTGGCACGCAAACAGGTTTCGCGCTGTCTGCAGACCGTTGGCGTCGAGGTTACGGCTCTGAACGATGGTCGTGAGGCGCTCAATTACCTCAAGAAAATGGCGGACGAGGGGCATAATCCCGACAAGGAACTGCTGATGCTGATTTCCGACATCGAGATGCCCGAGATGGACGGATATACGCTGACCACGGAGATTCGCAGCGATCCGCGCATGCAGAAGCTGCATATCCTCCTGCATACTTCGCTTTCCGGTGTGTTCAACCAGGCGATGGTGAAGAAGGTCGGCGCTGACGACTTCCTCGCCAAGTTCAAGCCAGATGATCTGGCGGCGCGGGTGGTCGATCGCATTCGTGTATCGGATGGGGGCTGAAGGGTGACCTTCGGCGAACGTTATGGTTGCAGAGGCGGCACTAGTGTCTTCAGGTAATTTGGATTTCGAGCAGTTCCGGACTTTCCTGGAAAAGGCCTGCGGTATTCTGCTTGGCAGCAACAAGCAGTACCTGGTCTCCAGCCGTCTGAACAAGCTGATGGAACAGAACGGCATCAAGACTCTGGGCGAACTGGTGCAGCGCATGCAAAGCCAGCCGCGCGGAGGGCTGCGCGAGCAGGTCGTAGATGCCATGACCACCAACGAGACCCTGTGGTTTCGTGACACGTATCCCTTCGAGGTGCTCAAGAACCGCGTGCTGCCGGAGTTGATCAAGGCTTATCCGGCCCAGCGCCTGCGCATCTGGTCGGCGGCCTGCTCGTCCGGTCAGGAGCCTTACTCGCTGTCGATGTCCATCGATGAGTTCGAACGCACCAACCTCGGTCAGCTCAAGGCCGGTGTGCAGATCGTTGCCACCGACCTTTCGCCGTCGATGCTGGCCAATTGCAAATCCGGCGAGTACGACAGCCTTGCCATGGGGCGAGGCCTTGCACAGGAGCGTTTGCAGCGCTATTTCGATCCCAAGGGACCGGGGCGTTGGCAGGTCAAGGCTCCCATCAAGAGCCGTGTCGAGTTCCGCCCATTGAATTTGCTGGACAGCTACGCGGCATTGGGCAAATTCGACATCGTCTTCTGCCGCAACGTGCTGATCTACTTCTCGGCAGACGTGAAGAAGGACATCCTCACGCGCATCCACGCCACCTTGAAACCGGGCGGTTATCTGTTTCTCGGCGCCTCCGAGGCACTCAATGGCCTGCCGGACAAGTACCAGATGGTGCAGTGCAGTCCGGGGATCATCTACAAGGCCAAATAGGCGCAAGGCATGTTTGGTATCAGCAGCGGGAGGCCTTTGGCCTCCCGTTTGCGTTTCCGGGCTCTGAAAACCCTGGGCCCGGTCGGGTGCGCCGTGCGCACCAGTGGTTTGGTGTGATGGTGAAGAGGGGCGGCGGCAATCTGCCCGGTCAGCTTTGCCGCTTCCTTGCCTGGAGGCGGTAATGCTTTGCCGCTTTGCCGCATTCGACCAGTCGATTTCATCTCAAATCATTGATTTATAAGTAATTAAATATATGGCACAGCCTTTGCTGTATCTCTGGCAACAGTGATCAGACGGCCCTTGCGGCAAAGGTTCAGAGCATGAGCATCAACTTCGGCAGAGCACTCGGCATCCATGAGCAGGCACTCGGCTTTCGCGCCCAGCGTGCCGAGGTGCTGGCGAACAACATCGCCAACGCCGATACGCCGAATTACAAGGCCCGTGATCTGGACTTCGCCAGTGTGCTGGCCGAGCAGAACAGCCGCATGCAGCGTGGCGGCGTGTCCCTGAATCGCACCGACAGTCGCCACATCCCGGCCGATGGCGTGAAAAGTGGCGAGGCTGAGTTGCCTTATCGCACGCCGTTCCACGCGTCGCTGGATCAGAACACCGTCGACCTGCAGATCGAGCAATCGAACTACGCCGAAAACTCGGTGCAATTCCAGGCCAGCTTCACCTTTCTCAATAGCAAATTCAAAGGGCTGACCAATGCCCTGCGCGGCGAATAAGGAGCGCGACCATGTCCCTTGCCAGTGTCTTCAACATCGCCGGAACCGGCATGAGCGCCCAGAGCACTCGCCTGAACACCATTTCCAGCAACATCGCCAACGCCGAGACCGTTTCCTCGAGCCTGGATCAGACCTACCGCGCTCGCCACCCGGTGTTCGCCACCGTCTTTCAGCAGGCGCAAGACGGAGGCCGTGGCTCGCTGTTCGCCGAGCAGGATGAAGCCGGGCGCGGTGTGCAGGTGCTGGGCGTGATCGAGGATCAGGGCAGCCTGATGCCGCGCTATGAGCCTGATCATCCGATGGCCAACGCCGATGGTTACGTCTACTACCCGAACGTCAACGTGGTCGAGGAAATGGCCGACATGATTTCCGCCAGTCGTGCCTTCCAGACCAACGTTGAAATGATGAATACCGCCAAACAGATGCTGCAGCGCGTGCTGACCCTGGGTCAGTAAGACGAGACGAGGAAATCAGGGTATGAGCACCGTAAACGGCACGAGCTCGGTACTGGATCAGTACCAGCTCAAACAGGATGCACCGAAAAGCAATGACCTGGGCAAGAACGAGTTCCTCAACTTGCTGGTGGCGCAACTCAACAACCAGAACCCGCTGGAGCCTCAGGGTAACGGTGAGTTCATCGCCCAGTTGGCGCAATTCAGCCAGGTCGAAGGCATCGAGAAGCTCAACACCAGCATGGGCTCGATGCTCTCCAGCTTTCAGTCTTCGCAGGCGTTGCAGGCGTCTTCTCTGGTCGGCCGCAAAGTGATCGTGCCGAGCGAGAAGGCCGTGGTCGATACCAGTGAGAGCTTCAAGGCCAGCACGGTTCTGCCGGTGAGCAGCAGCAACGTCTACGTCAACATCTATGACAATTCCGGGGCGTTGGTTACCCGCGTCAATCTCGGCGAGCAGGAAGCCGGCAACGTCAGCTTCATCTGGGACGGCAAGGATTCCGATGGCAACGTGGCGCCGCCGGGCACGTACAAGTTCGAGGCGCAGGCCACCTACGGCAGTGAAACCAAGGGGCTGTACACCATGCTGCCGGCCAACGTCGACAGCGTCACCCTGGGCGGCAGCGAGCTGATGCTCAACCTCGCCGGCCTGGGCAGCGTTCCGCTTTCTCAAGTGCAGGTCATCGGCCAATAACTATTGCCGCCGGCAGTTCCGGCAAAGGAGTTTTCCATGTCGTTCAATATCGGTCTCAGCGGCCTGCGTGCCGCGACCAGCGACCTCAACGTCACCGGCAACAACATCGCCAACGCCGGTACGGCAGGTTTCAAGCAGTCGCGAGCCGAGTTCGCCGATGTCTATGCCGCTTCCGTTCTGGGTACCGGCAAGAATGCGCAGGGCAGTGGTGTACTGCTGGCAGACGTGTCGCAGCTGTTCAACCAGGGCAACGTCAACTACACGAACAACGCTCTGGATCTGGCCATCAATGGCAACGGCTTCTTCATGACCAGCAACAACGGTGAGATTGGCTATACCCGCGCCGGTTACTTCGGTACGGACCGCGATGGTTATATGGTCAACAACTTCGGTTACCGCCTGCAAGGTTATGCGGCTGATGACAGCGGCAATATCCTGCCGGTGCAGTCTGATCTGCGCATCAGTGCCGGTCAGCAGGAGCCCAGGGCGACCACCAGCGTTACCCAGCGCCTCAACCTGAACTCCAATGCCGTGCGGCCCGCTAACGCAGGAACCATGGCGGCACCGACCTTCGACCCGAGCGATTCGAAGTCCTTCAACTGGTCCACGTCGACCAATATCTACGATTCGCAGGGCAATGCTCACGTGATGAGCCAGTACTTCGTCAAGAACGAAGCGCCGGCCAACAACGGCTGGGTGATGCACGTGCTGATCGATGGGGTCAACCCGCGCGACCCATCCAGTGCCCAGCCATTCAGCTATGCGGTGAACTTCGATGCCGCCGGGCAGCTGTCGACACCTGCATTCACCCCGCTGGCCAGCACGCCGGCCAACCCGGCCCTTGATGCGCCGGCCATTCCGGGGGGGACGCCCAATGGCATCTTCGCTCTGGCGGATACCGATTGGGTGCCTGCCGAAGAGGATCCGGGTAATCCTGGAACTCTGGTGCCCAACGGTGCCGACAGTGAGGCTTTCACCTTCGACATGCGCGGCTCGACCCAGTACGCCGCCTCCTTCGGCGTCAACGCCGTCAGTCAGGACGGCTACACCACCGGCCAATTGGCTGGTATCGAGATCGATGACACCGGGGTGATCTTCGCCCGTTACACCAACGGCCAGTCCAAGGTGCAAGGGCAGGTGCTGTTGGCGAACTTCGCCAACGTCCAGGGGCTCACCCCTGTGGGCAAGACGGCCTGGGCGCAGTCGTTCGAGTCCGGTGAGCCGGTGATCGGCACGCCGCGCAGCAGTACCCTGGGTGCTCTGCAGGCGGGTGCGCTGGAAGACTCCAACGTCGAGCTGTCGGATCAGTTGGTCAATCTGATCGTGGCTCAGCGCAACTACCAGGCCAACGCCAAGACCATCGAAACCGAAAGCGCCATCACCCAGACCATCATCAACCTGCGTTGATGAGTCGGGGCTGAAGCAAAGCGGCAAGCCTGGCTTGCCGCTTTGCCGTTGCAGAGCCGGCAAAACCCCGCCGCCGGCATTTCCTTGTGATCTTGTCTTTCCTATAAAGTCCTTTCAAATCAGTATCTTGTGTTTGTTTTTCGAGACTGGCACGGCACTTGCTGTAGTCAATGCAAAGAGCCAAGGGCGTGTCGCCCACTCGGAGAATTACCATGGACAAGATGCTGTACGTCTCCATGACCGGAGCGCAGAACAACACACTGGCCCTGCGCGCCCACGCCAACAACCTGGCGAACGTTTCCACCTCGGGGTTTCGTCGCGATTTCGAGCAGGCGCGCTCCATGCCGCTGTTCGGTGAAACCCACCCGGCGCGTGTATTTGCCATGAGCGAACGTCCGGCTACGGATTTTCGCCCGGGCTCGCTGCAGGAAACCGGTCGTGACCTGGATGTCGCCATTGGTGGCAAAGGCTGGATCGCCGTGCAGACACCCGATGGCAGCGAGGCCTACGTACGTACTGCCAGCCTGAATATCGATGCTCTGGGCGTGCTGCGTACCGGCAATGGTTTGCCGGTCATGGGCAATGCCGGGCCGATTGCCGTGCCGCCAGAGCAGAAGGTGGAGATTGGCCAGGACGGCACCATCAGTATTCGTGCGCTTGGTGAAGATCCCAACGTATTGGCGGAGGTCGACCGCATCAAGCTGGTCAACCCTGATCCGAAAAGCATGGAGAAGGGCACCGATGGTCTGATCCGCGTCAAGGGCCGGCCCGAGGTAGAGGCCGATGCGACCGTTCAGGTGACATCGGGTTTCCTCGAGGCGAGCAACGTCAATGCCGTTGAAGAAATGACCGCGATCCTCTCCCTGTCCCGTCAGTTCGAGCTGTCGGTCAAGATGATGCGCACCGCCGAGGACAATTCGTCGGCCATGGCGCGGGTTTTGCAAATTAGCTAATTACCAGCACGCGGCGCCGTAAAACCGGCGTCCGAGGAGAATCGATATGCTTCCGGCACTGTGGGTCAGCAAGACCGGTTTGTCCGCTCAGGACATGAACCTGACCACCATTTCCAACAACCTGGCCAACGTCGCGACTACTGGTTTCAAGCGTGATCGCGCGGAATTCGAGGATCTGCTCTATCAGATCCGTCGTCAGCCGGGTGGCCAGTCCAGCCAGGACAGCGAGTTGCCCTCAGGTTTGCAGCTCGGCACCGGTGTGCGGGTGGTGGGTACGCAGAAGATCTTCACCGCCGGCAGTCTGCAAACCACCGAGCAGCCGATGGATATGGCGGTGAATGGTCGTGGTTTCTTCCAGATCCTGCAGCCCGACGGCACCGTTTCCTATACCCGTGATGGCAGCTTTCACCTGAACTCCGATGGACAGATCGTCACGTCCCAGGGGTTTGCCCTGGAGCCGGCGATCGTGCTGCCGAACGAAGTGCGCACCTTCACCGTCGGCGAGGACGGCACTGTCTCGGTGACCACCACCGGCAATCCGCAGCCGCAGATCATCGGCAATATCCAGCTGGCCGACTTCGTCAACCCGGCTGGCCTGGAGGCCATCGGTAACAACCTGTTCCTGGAGACCGGTTCCAGTGGCGCGCCGCAGGTGGGCAACCCCGGCCTCAACGGTCTGGGCACCACGCTGCAGAACACCCTGGAAAACTCCAACGTCAGCGTGGTGGAGGAGATGGTGAACATGATCACCACCCAGCGCGCCTACGAAATGAACTCCAAGGTGATTTCCACCGCCGATCAGATGCTGTCCTTCGTGACGCAGAACCTCTGATTTCTTGACACTGTTGTGAACGCCGCGAGGTAGTGGTTATGAACCGGCAAATTCTCTGTTTACCCCTGTTGGCTGGCCTGCTGCTGGGCAGCGGCTGCGTAGCGCCAACAGCCAAGCCGGATGATCCCTATTACGCGCCGGTGTTGCCGCGCACGCCGTTGCCGGCTGCGCAGAACAATGGCTCGATCTATCAGGCCGGCTTCGAAAATGGCCTGTATGACGACCGCAAGGCATTTCGCGTGGGTGACATCATTACCATCACCCTGAACGAGCGTACCCAGGCCAGCAAGAATGCCAACAGCAATATCCAGAAGGACAGCAGCGCCACGATGGGCGTGCCCAGCCTGTTCGGTATGACCGTTGCGCCGGACAACCCGCTGCGCAGCCTCAGTGCCCTGGGTATGACCAACAACAATCTGAGCCTGGATTCGAGCTGGAATTCCCAGCGTGACGCCACAGGCTCTGGTCAGGCAGGGCAGAGCAACAGCCTGTCCGGTTCGGTCACCGTGACCGTCGCTGAAGTGCTGCCCAACGGCATTCTGGCCGTACGTGGCGAGAAGTGGATGACGCTCAATACCGGCGACGAACTCATGCGTATCTCCGGCCTGGTGCGTGCCGACGACATCTCCACTGACAACACCGTGTCTTCCACGCGGGTTGCCGATGCGCGCATCACCTATTCCGGGACTGGCGCCTTCGCCGATGCCAGTCAGCCCGGCTGGATGAGTCGTTTCTTCATGAGCCCGCTGTGGCCGTTCTGATCTCGGGGTGCTGTAGATGAAAACCTGGCTGACTCATTCTCCGTCCCTGTTACTCGAGCACCTGTCCAATTGGTACGCGCGAGTGACGACCGGCGGCTCGGCGCGCAAGGCTTTCGCAGTGACTTCGGTTACCCGGCGAGGGGGGCGAGCTCATGGCAGTGAGTCGACACAAGCCGGGGCGTGCCGTCGACAGTTCGCGGTCGCTCATCGCGGCTATCGCCGCCGTGGTGCCAACGACTGGCTGCTGCTGGCAACCATGCTGGCGTGCCTGTTGTTGAGCTTGCCGACCCAGGCCGAGCGTTTGAAGGATCTGGCGTCGATCCAGGGCGTGCGCAGCAACCAGTTGATCGGCTACGGCCTGGTGGTCGGCCTCAATGGCAGCGGCGACCAGACCACGCAGACCCCCTTTACCGTGCAGACCTTCAACAACATGTTGGCGCAGTTCGGCATCAAGGTGCCGCCAGGCGGCAACGTGCAGCTGAAGAACGTCGCAGCCGTGTCGGTGCATGCCGACCTGCCGGCGTTCGCCAAGCCGGGACAGACCATTGATATCACCATTTCCTCCATCGGTAACGCCAAGAGTCTGCGCGGTGGCAGCCTGCTGATGACGCCGCTCAAGGGCATTGACGGTAACGTCTACGCCATCGCCCAGGGCAACCTGGTGGTCGGTGGTTTCGACGCCAGCGGCGCCGATGGCTCGCGCATCACCGTCAACGTGCCGTCTGCCGGTCGTATTCCCGGTGGGGCGACCGTCGAGCGTCCGGTGCCGAGTGGTTTCGATCAGGGCAATTACCTGACCTTGAACCTCAATCGCCCCGATTTCACCACGGCGAAGAACATCGTCGATCAGATCAACGACCTGCTTGGCCCTGGTGTCGCCCAGGCCATCGATGGCGGCTCGATTCGCGTCAGCGCACCGCTCGATCCGAACCAGCGCGTCGACTATCTGTCGATCCTCGAAAACCTGCAGGTCGAGGCAGGTAAAGCGGTGGCCAAGGTCATCATCAACTCGCGTACCGGCACCATCGTCATCGGTCAGGACGTCAAGGTACAGCCGGCGGCAGTCACACACGGCAGCCTGACCGTGACCATCACCGAAGACCCCATCGTCAGCCAGCCCGAGGCATTCTCCGGCGGCCAGACCGCAGTGGTGCCCAATTCTCGCGTGGACGCCGAGGAAGAGGCCAAACCGATGTTCAAGTTCGGCCCTGGTACCAGCCTGGACGAGATTGTCCGTGCAGTTAACCAGGTAGGCGCAGCGCCGTCCGACCTCATGGCCATCCTGGAGGCGCTCAAGCAAGCCGGCGCCCTTCAGGCTGACCTGATCGTGATTTAAAGAGGCACAACCTATGGACTCTCGACTTTCAGCCGGTCTGCTGGCAGGCGGTAAAAGCCCGATCGACAGCGGTGCCTACACCGACCTGAACCGCCTCAACCAGTTCAAGGTGGGCGGTGACACCGAGCAGAACATCCGCAAGGTTGCGCAGGAGTTCGAATCGCTGTTCCTTAACGAAATGCTCAAAGCCATGCGTTCGGCCAACGCCGTGTTCGGCGAGGGCAACTTCATGAACAGCAACGAGAGCAAGACCTATCAGGACATGCACGACCAGCAACTGGCGGTGACGCTCTCCAAGGAAGGGCGTGGCATCGGCCTGGCTGACGTGCTGGTGCGGCAGATGTCGAAGATCAAGCAGCCATCGAGCCGGCCAAATCCCTTCGCGCAGATCGAGCAACCGGTCGCGGCCGTGAGCGAGTCGAAGGCTGACCAGGTCGCCACTAGCGAAGGCTTTCGTGATGATGTGGCGATGCTCAATCGCCGTCGTCTCTCCGTGCCGGGCAAACTGGCAGATCGCCTGTTGGCCGGTATCGTGCCATCGGCTGCAGAAGGCGAGGGCAAGACCCTGGCCGGCAGTGACTGGATTCCGGCGCAGGCCAGCGCCGCGCCCAAGGATCGAGGCCTGAGCCTTGGCAATAGCGATGCATTGACGGGCCGTCGTATTGCTCAGCCGCCGCTGGCGCCGGGCAAGGCCGCATTCAGCTCACCCCAGGAATTCGTCGCCACCATGCTGCCGATGGCGGAGGCCGCTGCCGAGAAGATCGGTGTCGACCCGCGTTACCTGGTGGCCCAGGCTGCGCTGGAAACCGGTTGGGGCAAGTCGATCATCCGCACCCGTGATGGCGAAAGCAGCCACAACCTGTTCGGTATCAAGTCCCATGGCAGCTGGGAGGGCGAGTCGGCCCGCGTGCTGACCACGGAATACAAGGGTGGCAAGGCGGTCAAGGAGGCAGCCAGCTTCCGTGCCTATGACTCCTATGCGCAGAGCTTCGACGATTACGTCAGCTTTCTGCAGAACAACGGTCGCTACGAAAAAGCGCTGAACGTCACCGAGAACCCGGAGCGTTTCGTCAAGGAGCTGCAGCAGGCCGGTTACGCCACCGATCCTAATTATGCGCGCAAGATCTCGCAGATCGCTCGCAAGATGCAGACCTACCAAGCAATCGCCGCTGCCGATAGCGCCACCACAAGGACTTGAGGTTGAACCATGGCTGACCTATTGAACATAGGCCTCTCGGGGCTGGCGGCGAACAAGACTTCGCTGGCTGTTACCGGCCATAACATCGTGAACGTCAATACGCCTGGTTTCTCGCGGCAGGACACGATCCAGGCCACGCGCACGCCGCAGTTCAGTGGCGCCGGCTATATCGGTTCGGGTACGACCCTGACTGATGTTCGTCGCATCTACAACGAGTTCCTCACTACCCAGGTACGCAGCAGTACGGCGCTCAACAGTGATACCAAGGCCTACCTGAGTCAGATCAACCAGCTCGATTCCCTGCTCGCGGGTAGCACCACCGGTGTCACCCCAGCCCTGCAGAAACTGTTCTCTGCTCTGCAAACCGCAGCCGAAGACCCGGCCAACGTACCTGCACGGCAGTTGGCGCTGTCGGAGGCAGAGGGGCTGGCCAAGCGTTTCAATACCGTCTACGACCGTCTGAACGAGCAGAACGCATTCATCAACAAACAGCTGTCGGCGGTGACCGATCAGGTTAACCAGTTGGCGACCTCGATTGCCGGCTACAACGACGCGATTGCCATCGCAGCTTCCAACGGACAGGCGCCGAACGACCTGCTCGACGCCCGTGAGGAGGCCGTGCGCAAACTTTCCGAGTTCGTCGGTGTGACGGTTGTTCCTCAGGACGACAACACCTACAACCTGTTCATCGGCTCCGGCCAGCCCCTGGTGGTTGGCAAGGATGCGGCGCGTCTCGAAGTGGTGCCGGGGCAGTCCGACCCGCTGCGCAGCGAAATCCAGTTCGTCAGCGGCAACTCGCGGCAGAACGTCACCTCCCTGATCACCGGTGGCGAGATGGGCGGCCTGCTGCGCTATCGCGAAGACGTGCTCGACACCTCGCTGAACGCCGTGGGCCGTCTGGCCCTGTCGATCACCGACCAGATCAACCGGCAGCTGGGCCAGGGCCTGGACCTCAATGGTCAGTTCGGCAACGACCTGTTCCGCTCGATCAATGACCCGCAGTTGCTCGGCCAGCGCAGCCTGGCGCGCGTCGGCAACAGCGACCCGAACGCCAACCTCAATGTCACGATCACCGACACCACGCAACTGACCACCAGCGATTACGAAGTCCAGTTCACCAGCGCGACCGAGTACACGATTCGGCGCCTCTCCGATGGCACGCAGTTTCCGGCCAGTCCTGCGACCTTCGATATCACCACGGTGCCGGCACCCGAAGTGGATGGTTTCTCCCTTGGCGTGGCCAGTGGCACCTTCGCTGCCGGTGATCGTTTTCAGGTGATGCCGACCCGTAACGCCGGCCGTGACATCCGCGCGGACATGAAGAATGCCGAAGAACTCGCCTTCGCCGCGCCGCTGAAAGCGGAAACCAGCCCGGCCAACATCGGCACCGGCAAGATCACCCAGCCGGCCCTGCTCACCGAGATCGACATCTATGACCCGGTCGCACAGGCCGATCTGGAAACCAGCCTGCGCAATGCGCCGCCGCTGCGGATCGTGATGGGGGCCGCAGGGGGCGCGACACAGAGCTATGATGTCGTCGATATCAACGGCAACGTGATCGACACGGGTAGCATCGTTCCAGGGCAGGACAACGCACTGACCATCAGCGTGCCGGCCAACCCGCCAGATGTACCGGCTGCTTTCGACTATCAGGTGAGCATCAGCGGGCGACCCTCTGCTGGCGACAACTTCTCGGTGTCGTTCAACACCAATGGCGTGTCGGACAACCGTAATGCGTTGAACCTGGTCGATTTGCAGAAAAAAGCCGTGATCGGAGTCAACCCGGCTGCGCCTGACACCACGGGCTCGAGCTTTTCCGACTCCTATGGTGACCTGGTAGAGCGGGTCGGTACGCTGACCAGCCAGGCGCGTGTGGACGGCGAGGCGACCGGGGCGATCCTCAAGCAAGCCTCCGATAATCGCGACTCGGTTTCCGGGGTCAACTTGGATGAGGAAGCGGCCAAATTGATCCAGTTCGAGCAGTACTACCAGGCATCCGCGCAGATCATTCAAGTTGCGCGTAACCTGTTCGATACTCTGATCACTTCATTCTGATAATCGCTTTCCCGAGTTCGGGAAAGCGCGGCCTGTACTGATGACAGGCGTTGCAAGAGGCAAGCCCCATGGTCATGCGCATCTCATCCATTCAGGCGTTCAATAACGGCGTTTCCGGCCTGGGGCGCAACTATTCGAATCTGATTCGCACTCAGGAGCAGATCAGCAGTGGCAACCGCATCCTCACCCCGGCGGATGATCCGGTGGCCTCGGTGCGCCTGTTGCAACTCGAGCAGCAACAGGCAGTGCTCAAGCAGTACAGCGACAACCTGACTGCCGCGAACAACAGCCTGACCCAGGAAGAGACCACACTGAACTCGGTCAATACCGTGCTGCAGCGTGTGCGCGAGCTGGCGGTGCGGGCCGGTGGCGGTTCGCTGTCGGCGGAGGACCGCAACTCCATCGCCAAGGAACTCTCCGAGCGTGAGGCCGAGCTGCTCAACCTGATGAACAGCCGCAACGCCCGGGGGGAGTACCTGTTTGCGGGGAATCTGGGCAAGACCGAACCCTTCGTGCGCAACCCGGACGGCACCTATTCCTACTTCGGTGACGAAGGGCAGCGGACGCTGCAGGTCGCCAGTTCCACCAATGTGGCGATCAACGACAACGGCAAGCGCTTGTTCGAAGCCGTCACCAACGCCAACCGCGTCGCCAATGGCAATGGAGTCAATAACCCGGCGCTGCCGTCGCCGCCCTTGCCGGCAACCACCATTCCCGCCGTGCCCACCGATGAGCAGCGGGTATTCATTTCGCCGGGGCTGGTCGAGGACAACCGCGCGTTCAACTCCGATTTCCGCGGCGGCGAACCCTATTCGCTGGCCTTCGTCAGCGGTACTGAATTCCGCATCTACGACGCCAGCGGTGCCGATGTCACTTCCGAGATCCCCGGAGGCGGCAAGGTCGATCCGCTGGTCAATGGCGGCAACGTCATCAACTTCCGTGGCATGCGTTTTCAGCTCGACGTGGTGCTGAAAGAGGGCGACAACGCCCTGGATCTGGACAACCTGCTGGCCGATATCCAGCCGCCCGCGACTGCTGGCTCGCCAGGCATCGGCACCCACAGTTTCACCCTGCAGTCCGCGTCCACCGAGTTCGCCGTGACCCGTGCCTCCACCAATGGCTCTGCCGCCGTGGTGGCCGGGGGCAACATCGTCAACCAGGCTGTGTTCGATAGCCAGTTCCCGACCTCTGGCGTGGTACTGCGCTTTACCGATGACACCAACTATGAGGTGTATGCCCAGCCAGTGGGGCCTAACAGCCCGGTGCTCACTACTGGAACGGTTACCGCTCCGTATCCCGCGACCTTCAACGTCTATGGCGCCGAGTTCACCCTTTCCGGCCCTGCTGCTGTCGCGGGTGGCGACGAATTTGGCGTGAAGCCGCAGTTTCAGGAACAGCGCAGCATCCTCAACACCATCTCGCGCCTGCGCCAGGCACTGGAGTCATCGCCGACCTCGCCGGCGGGCAACCTGGGCGTGCGCGATGAAGTGGCCATCGCCCTGAAGAATCTCGACAACGGTATGGGCAACGTGCTGGAAGTACAGACCGAAATCGGCGCGCGTCTCAACCTGATCGAGACCACCGGTATCGACAATGAGGACGTGACGCTGGTGAACAAGTCGGTACAGGCCGAGCTGCGTGAACTCGATTACGCCGAGGCGTTGTCGCGCCTGTCGTTCCAGACCATCATTCTCGAGGCGGCGCAGCAGAGCTATGTGAAGATCTCGGGGTTGAATCTGTTCAACCAGTTGCGTTGAATTTGCTTCCTCTCTTTTCTTCCAGGGTCGCCATTCATGAGCGTGGTGCTTACGGGGGCGCTGCAGTGTGTCTCAGTCGCGGTAGTCACCGCTCGTGGTCCGGCACGCTAGCTCTTGTCGCTTGGATATATGACGCCCCCGATTGGACTGGCCCGGTTGTTGCTAAACCTGTATATCGGACAACAAAATGTCGACCAATTGACGAATTGATCGGGTTCCGCGCACGGGAGTAGCTATGAAGGCGGTCATTCTTGCCGGTGGGTTGGGCACACGCATCAGTGAAGAGTCACATCTCAGACCCAAGCCGATGATCGAAGTCGGCGGCAAGCCAATACTCTGGCATATCATGAAGCAGTATTCGGCTCACGGTATCCAGGACTTCGTGATCTGTCTGGGCTACAAGGGCTATGCGATCAAGGATTTCTTCGCCAACTACTTTCTGCATACCTCTGATGTCACCTTTGATATGCGCAACAACCAGATGGATGTGCATCAGAACTTCAGCGAGCCGTGGCGTGTGACACTGGTTGATACTGGCGAAGACACGATGACCGGCGGGCGTTTGCGCAGGGTCGAACGGTTCCTCAAGGAGGACGAAGCTTTCTGTTTCACTTATGGCGATGGCGTTTCCGACCTTGATATTGCTGCTCTGGTTTCCTTTCACAAAGAGCACGGCAAGCTGGCCACTGTCACTGCCGTACAGCCGCCTGGTCGTTATGGCGCTCTGGACCGGAAGGAGGGGCTGGTAACTGGTTTCGTCGAGAAGCCGCGGGGTGATGGTGGCTGGATCAACGGCGGTTTCTTCGTCTTGTCGCCCAAGGTACTGCCTTATATCGCTGCGGACGACACGGCTTGGGAAGCTGAACCGCTGAGCAGCCTTGCTGCCGAGGGCCAGCTCATGGCATTCGAACATAGGGGCTTCTGGCACCCTATGGATACCCTGCGCGACAAGAATTATCTGGAACAGCTGTGGCAGAGCGGAGAAGCACCTTGGAAGCAGTGGAGCTGAATCCAGAGTTTTGGCGCGGCAAGCGCGTCCTGATTACTGGCCATACCGGCTTCAAGGGCGGCTGGTTGGCGCTGTGGCTGCATCGCTGGGGCTCCCGGGTTACCGGCTTCGCCCTCGACCCTTCGACTGATCCAAGCCTGTTCGAACTGGCGCGAGTGAGTGAGGGCATTGATAGCCGCATCGGCGATCTGCGCGATCTGCCGAGCCTGTCGGCGGTGGTGGCCGAGGTGCGGCCGGAAATCGTCTTGCATCTAGCGGCGCAACCACTGGTGCGTGAGGGGTACGACGACCCGTTGGGCACATACTCCAGCAACGTGATGGGCACTCTGCACCTGCTGGAGGCCATTCGCCAGACGGGCGGGGTAAAAGCTTGCGTGGCGGTCACTACCGACAAAGTCTATGCCAACAAAGAATGGGCCTGGCCCTACCGCGAAAATGAGGCGCTTGGTGGCCACGATCCTTACAGCAGTAGCAAGGCGTGCTGCGAATTGCTGGCGCAGTCTTTTACAGCGTCATATTTTCCGGCCTCCCGGTATGCCGAGCACGGCTTCGCGCTGGCGACCGCGCGAGCTGGCAATGTGCTGGGTGGCGGTGATTTTTCTGCCGGCCGCTTGGTGCCGGACGTGCTGGCCGCCTGGACCCGCAGTGAGCCCGTGACCCTGCGTCATCCGCAGGCCGTGCGTCCCTGGCAGCATGCCCTGGAGCCGCTTGCCGGATATCTGCTGCTGGCACAAGGTCTTCATGAACAGGGTGCGTCCTTGTCCGGCCCCTGGAACTTCGGTCCCGCCGATAGTGACGCCTGTAACGTTGGCGATGTGGTGCAACGCCTGGCGGCGCGCTGGCCGCAGGCTCCCGGTGTCAGGGTCGAACTCGGCGAACTGCACGAGGCGGGGCTGTTGCGTCTGGACAGCAGTCGTGCGCGGCAGTTGCTCGGCTGGCAGTCGCGTTGGTCCCTGAACGATTGCCTGCAGCGGACTCTCGATTGGCATCTGGCCTGGCAACGTGGTGAAGACATGCGCGCGGTGACCCTGGCGCAGTTGGCCAACTATTGGGAGCAGGCATGAGCGAGCTGCAGTTGATCGAGCTGCCGTTGCCCGGCCTGTTTGCCCTGCAGCACCGCGAGCATCAGGACGAGCGCGGACGTTTCGCCCGCTTGTATTGCGAAGGGAGTCTGCAGGCGTTCGGTCAGCCCTTCCATGTGCGTCAGATCAATCGGTCTCTGACCCGCGAGCGCGGTACGGTGCGCGGCCTGCACTTCCAGTACCCACCACATGCCGAGTGCAAGCTGATCAGCTGTCTGCGTGGCCAGGTGTGGGACGTGGCGGTGGACGTTCGTCAGGGCTCGCCGACCTTCCTGCAATGGCATGCCGAGCGACTGGAGGCCGGTGATGGCCGCAGCCTTTTGCTGCCGCCGGGGTTCGCTCATGGTTTCCAGGCACTCACAGATGATGTCGAGCTACTTTATCTGCATAGTGCCGACTACGAACCTGGCCATGAAGGTGGGCTATCCGTCAGCGACCCGCGTCTGCGTGTGGAATGGCCGTTGCCGTTGAGAAACGTATCGGTCCGTGATGCCTCCCACCCCGTTCTGGATGAGCATTTTCAGGGAGTGCGCCTGTGAATTGCCGTGGTTGCGGTATGCCGGTACACCTGACGATGATCGATCTGGGGACGGCACCGCCTTCGAACGCTTACATCAGTGCTGCACAGCTCGATCAATCGGAGCAGTGGGTCCCTCTGCGAGTCCGGGTATGCGAATCCTGCTGGCTGGTGCAGGTTGAGGACTACCGTGCGGCCGATAGCCTATTCGATGCGGACTACGCCTACTTCAGCTCCTTTTCCAGCAGTTGGCTCGCCCACGCCGAACGCTATGTAGTCAGCATGATCGAGCGCTTCGGCCTGACTGCCGGGAGCAAGGTAGTGGAAGTGGCGGCGAACGACGGCTACCTGCTGCAGTATTTCGCCGGCCACGGGATTCCCTGCCTGGGTATAGAGCCCACGGCAAGTACAGCATGTGCCGCTCGCAAGAAAGGGCTCGAGATTCGCGAGCTTTTCTTCGGTCAGATGGTCGCAGGCCAACTGGCGGATGAGGGCTGGAGTGCCGACCTGATGGTGGCCAACAATGTGCTGGCTCATGTGCCCGATATAAACGACTTTCTCAGGGGGTTCGCTGCGCTGCTCAAGCCCAATGGCGTCGCTACTTTCGAGTTTCCCCATCTACTGCGATTGATGACCGAGCATCAGTTCGACACGCTCTATCACGAGCATTACTCCTACCTGTCACTGATAGCAGTGCAGGCGCTCTGTGCGCGTAACGGTCTGACTGTTTTCTGCGTCGAGGAGTTGTCGACCCACGGAGGCTCGCTGCGAGTGTTTGTGCAGCGTGCCAAGGGAGGACACCCGGTTGATCCTGCCGTCGATGCGATGCTGGCGCGAGAAGAACGATCTGGTTTGAGAACCGCCGATTACTACGCAACTCTTTCACCTGCTGCCGAGCGCATCAAGCATGAGCTGCTGCGCTTTCTGCTCCAGGCCAAGGCCGACGGCAAAAAAGTCGTAGGTTACGGGGCTGCGGCCAAGGGGAACACGCTGCTCAATTACGCGGGTGTACGCAGTGATCTACTGGCGTGGGTGGCTGATGCAAATCCGCACAAACAGGGCAAGTTTCTACCTGGCAGTCGCATACCCATCCTTGCTCCTGCGCAAATCGCCGAGCAGAAGCCGGATTATGTGCTGCTGTTACCCTGGAACCTGAGTGATGAACTGGCCACTGAATTGGCTTATGTCCAAAGTTGGGGTGGGCGTCTCCTGGTTGCCGTACCGGTTATTCGTTTTTTGCCAAGCGCTAGTGCCAGTGGGAGAACTCAATGAGCAATGAAAAATTCGAGATCGAGCAGGTTGCGCCAGCGCTGCGAGCCATTGGCAGCAACGATGCGGCGCGCGAGAAATTCCTGGTGCTGTGCAAGGCGATTGAAAAAGACATAACGGACTATCCGGGTAGCGTTCGTGATGACATCACGGGACCCCTCGTAGATGCCTTGCATGATGAAAGTCAGGTCGTGCGCAAGGTGCTGGCAGATGGTGCGGTCTTTGATTTTCTCTACCGAACCAAGATCGCTCGTGATTTTGTCCTCAGTTCGCCGGTCAACCCAGACCACGTCTGGGAGCCACAAACCACCAGACTGTTGGTTCATTTTGCTTCACGCTGCCAGGATGTACTGGTGGGCGGTGCTTATTTCGGGGATCAGGCTGTGCTCATGGCTCGAGCCATGCGCGACAGCGGCGGACACTGCCATGCTTTTGAGCCAAACAAGGCGCAACTAGAGATGCTGCGCCACAATGCTCGACTCAATGGCTTGCAGAACATTCATGCATGGGAGCTGGGCTTGTGGTCCGACAGCAGCGAGCAGCTGCGCCTGGTCGGTAACGATTCTTTTGCCCACGCCGAGCCTGCTGGCAGCGACAGTGAGGATAGCTTCGCCACCATTACCGTGGACGAATACTGCACTCGACAGAACATCAAGCGGCTCGGTCTGATCATGCTGGATATCGAAGGGGCGGAGAGCAGAGTGCTGGAGGGCGCGGTTGAGCAGCTTGCTCGTCCCGCCGGTGAAGCGCCTGACATCGTTTTCGAAGTACACAGGCACTATGTCGATTGGTCCGCCGGGCTCGAGAATGCGCCAATTTCACGCTTGCTTGCCGGACACGGATATCGCCTGTTTGCGGTGCGTGATTTCAACTCCAACGTGGATATGTCCGGAAGGCCGATTGAGCTGATTGCCGTCGACAAGGTTTATCTGGAGGGACCGCCGCACGGTTTCAACATGCTGGCTATCAAGGACCCCAGAACCCTCGAGGGGCTGGATGTCGCGTATTGCGAAGGGGTCAGCCCGAAGCTGTTATGGCACCGAGATCCGGCTTTGCACCATCCGCTGAATTGATGGGGACAGCGCATGCTTTTCACTGTTCTGGGGGCACATGGTTTCGTCGGTTCGCATCTTCTGGCCAGGCTGAGCGACCAAGGCCACAGGGTTCATGCGCCTGCTCGTGAAGATCAGAGCTGGTTGGATGAGAACCTGGGGCATGTTTTCTACTGCGTAGGTCTGACCAACGATTTTTATGATCGCCCCTTCGATACCGTGGAGGCACACAGTGCGTTGCTGGCCAGGGTTTTGCGCGCCGGTCGCTTCGAGCGTCTGGTCTATTTGTCTTCCACGCGGCTGTACGATGCGTTACCCGACGACTGTGTAAACGAGTCCACCGTGTTGCAGCTTGATACAGCAAACCCGAGAAGCCTCTATGACCTGTCGAAATCGCTGGGTGAGAACCTCTGCCTGAATCACTCCGGTGACCGGGCATGTGTTGCCAGGCTTTCCTGTGTCTACAGCGACACACTCAGGGAGGGAGGGTTTCTCGCGCAGGTTTTGCCGCGGGCATTGAGTGGCGAAACATTTACGCTCGACAGCTCTGCCGCTTACGCCCGCGACTACGTGCATATCGACGATGTGACAGCATTGTTGCAGGACATGCTGGTCGGCGCAGGCAATGGTATTTACAACGTATGCGCCGGTGGTAATACCAGCAATGAGCAATTGATGATGGAGCTGAGGAGAATTACGGGTGCACGAGTGACATGCAGTCGCACGGACACTCAGCACATGCCCCGGGTTTCCAATGGAAAAGCTAGCCAGGCATTCGGCTTCCGGCCGCGACAGCTACTCGACCACTTGCCAGCAATGCTGGAACGACTGAAAGGGTCGAATCATGGAGCTTAAGGGGACGAGTCGCGAGGCGCTGCTGGACTACCTGTGCCGGCAACTGGATACGTTTTTCCCGGATGGTGTGAGTTGCAGAGGCGAAATAGAGCGCTGCCTGGATGAAGGCCTGGCGCGCGTCGGCCACTGTATCGATGGCGTGAAGATGTGGGAAAAAGGTCGCTTCGATTATCTGCACTCCACACAATACACCCTCTTTCTATACTACCTGGCCAATACACTCTGGCGGGCAGGCGGCGATCCGCGCGTCTGTGCCAAGCTCTTCTATCTCAACAAGACATTGAATGGTATTGATCTGTTCTATGAAATCGAGATGCCCAAGGTGTTCTTCATTGGTCACTCGGTAGGCATCGTTCTGGCCAAAGCGATCTATGGCGAGTTCCTGGTGCTGTATCAGAACTCGACCGTCGGTAAAAACCATGGGGTGGCCCCTGTACTGGGCGAAGGTGTAATCCTGTATCCAAACAGTGCGGTGATCGGGCGTTCTCGCCTGGGTGACCGCAGCTTCGTTTCGCAAGGAGTCACTGTCCTCAACACCGATACGCCAGGCGCCTGCTGTGTTTATCAGGGACCAGGCGGGACTGTGGTAACCAAGCCGCCCAAGCATGACATCCTCGCGGACTTCTTCCGGCTATGACGTGCATGCTGGTGCAAGAACGTCTTCACGTACTGCAGTGAGCGATGTGCACACGAATAAACGAGCCTCCAGGTTCTGCGCATGAAGGCGCTGTCGTGCCCACTGCTTGCAGGTCGAAGGGCAAAAGAGATTTACATCGATGAAGAATGATTTGACGTTGTTGCTGTGCACCCATGGCCGTCCGGATTTTGTCCGGCGCTCACTCAGGTACTACGAGGCACTGGGGGCGAATGTCATTGTTTTGGATTCATCGAGCGATGCGATAGATGGAGGTTGCTCCGCCAATCCGGATATTCTCTACATCCATTGCCCCGAATACGGATATCAGGGATTTCGTGAGAAGCTCGAGCGAGGCGTTTCACTCGTCGATACGCCCTATATGGTTTTTGTGGCTGACGATGATTTCGTATTGCACGATGCCCTCGCTGACTCGATTGAATTCCTCCAGGCCAACTCGGACTATGGGATCTGCCACGGCTACTGCCTCATGTACCTACCTGAGAAGGATAAGGTTCATTATTTTCTGCGCGACAAGAAGGTTGTCGAGGATTTCTCAAGTGAATCCCTTGACGAGCGAATTGCTACCTTCATGTCGAACTACATTCCGCCCTGGTATGCCGTTCTGCGTACAGACATCGTCAAGGATTGGTACTCGAAGATGCCCCGTGATACGGGGATGGAGTTTCAGGAGTTTGGTCACGCGTTCTACTTTCTGGCTCGCGCCAAGGCGCGGATATTGGAAAGACCCTACGTTATTCGAGAAGTAAATTATCCTGTCTCGGACCATGGCACCGATTTGTTGGTGGCGTTATCTCATGAGTCACCAGTACTGAGCTTGGAACGTCAAAAATTCCACAGCTTCATATGTACATTGCTCGGGGAGATGGGCTTCTCTCATAGCCAGGCCAGTGAGCTTTTCATGACAGCGTGCGAGCGCTTGGCCACATGTCTCTCTACTCAGCACTCCCTGACCGTTCAGGAAATATTCCACTCCGAATGGCCTGCATTCTCCGAGCACCCGTTGTGGCGATTCGAGCCCCAGCAGTTTGTGGAGTTGCCTTTCTACAACCGGCCGTTCTTTGATGTGCTGGAGGCGGTGGATCTTTTGATTCGCGTTGAGCCGGTGGGGAAGCTGCAGGTCAGTCAGTTAAAGCATGTGCTGGCCGTGCAAGACGGCCTTGTGGCGAAAGCATGCTCGCTTGAGGTTCTTGATGATGGCTTCCGAGCAAGTCTACGTACGGCATTCGAACAGTACCCTTTCCATCGCGAACTGACTCGACTGCTCGCCCAGCAGACCGACTCTGATGAACTGACACGATGGAGCGAGCAGTTGACGGCTGCGGGGAGGGTAGACCTGCCCGGATCGAGGCGATCCAGCTCCGGCATGGGGCCGGGGCCTGCTCGAGGAAAAGGAACGGAAGTCATCGAGCAATGGCTGGCTCAGCGGGCTTTCACGCCGAGTCAGGTGCAGTTGATAAATGAGCGTTTTAACAAGTACAGAACCCCAGCATTCACGTTCTACGTACTTGATCCGAGCGAAGATGCCGATGGCCTGGCGAATACCCTCGGCAGTTTGAGCCGTGCAGTCTTTACCCAGTTGGTGCCCAGGATTGTCGTTCTGAGCGCTGCAGGAGCGCCTGTCCAGCATGATGTGCTCGGGGTGCAGTTCTTCGACACAGCCGGCCGCAATGCCATCGGGCTTCTCAACGAACTGGTCCAGGCCGATACCTGTGATTGGCTGATGTTGCTCCGCGCTGGAGAAACCCTTACCGACAGCGGCCTGCCCATGGCTGCACTGGAGTTGAGTGTCGCGCCCGCAGATTGCCTTGCGGTGTACGGCGATGAGATCCAGCGATTGTCGGATGGCACGCTGGGTGCCTGCTTCAGGCCAGACTTCAATCTGGACATGCTGCTCAGTTTTCCAGCGCTAATGGCGCGTCACTGGTTCTTTCGGCGCGACGCTCTGATTGCTGCGGGTGGTTTTGATCCGATGTTCGATCAGGCCGTGGAGTTCGACTTGCTGCTGAGGTTGATCGAGCAGGGCGGCATGGCCGGTCTTGGTCATATCGATGAGGCCCTGGTCGTGGCCGAGGCGCCCAGGCTGCAGGACAATGAGTGCGAACGCGCCACCCTGTTGCGTCACTTGGCATTGCGTGGCTACCAGGCTTCGCTGAAACCCCATATGCCGGGGCGCTACCGCATCGATTACGGTCACTCGGCGCAGCCCTTGGTGTCGATCATCATCCCCACCAAGGATCAGTTGCCGATTCTGCAGCGCTGCGTGGAAAGCCTGTTGGAGAAAACGCGCTACCCGAACTATGAGGTTCTGATAGTCGACAACGACAGCCAGACGTCCGAGGCGCAGGCCTGGCTGGCTGGTGTGGAAAGCTGGGGCGAGTCGTTGGTGCGGGTCTTGCGCTACCCGTATCCGTTCAATTATTCGGCCATCAACAATATGGCGGCCCAGGCCGCACGCGGCGAGTACCTGGTGCTGCTCAACAACGATACGGCCATCCTGCGTGAGGATTGGCTCGATGCCATGCTCAATCACGCGCAGCGTCCGGAAGTCGGTGTGGTCGGTGCCAAGCTGCTCTATCCGGATGGCCGCATCCAGCATGCCGGGGTTGTTCTCGGCCTGCGTGGACCTGCAGATCACCCCTTCATTGGCGAGGCCATGGATGCGCCGGGATATATGCAACGGCTGCAGGTTGATCAGAACTACAGCGCAGTGACGGCAGCCTGCCTGATGATCCGCAAGTCCCTCTACGAAGAAGTGGGCGGGCTCGATGAGCAAGCCTTCAAGGTGTCCTACAACGACGTCGATCTTTGCCTGAAGACGCGTGAGGCCGGCTACCTCACGGTATGGACGCCGCACGCCGTCGTGATGCACGAGGGCAGCGTCAGCCAGACCAGGGTCGATCCGGCCGCTCAGGAGGCCAAGCGCAAGCGCTTCGTTGCCGAGCAGGATGCCATGTATGCCAAATGGTTGCCGTTGATCGCCGCCGATCCTGCCTACAACCGCAACCTTTCATTGAGCGGAGCCGGATTTGCTCTGGAAGCCGACGCGCAGCTGACCTGGCGTCCGCTGGATAGCTGGCGTCCACTGCCCGTCGTGCTTGCTCACCCGGCTGACCCCTGGGGGTGCGGCAACTACAGGGTCATCAAGCCATTCGAGGCGATGCGCGATGCGGGTCTGATCGACGGCATGCTTTCCGATGGGCTCCTGCAGGTGGCTGATCTTGCGCGTTACGACCCTGATGTACTGGTGCTTCAGCGCCAGCTGGGAGACGAGCGTCTGGAAGCCATGCGCAGGATCAAGACGCTGTCGCGAGCGTTCAAGGTCTACGAGCTGGATGATTACCTGCCGAATCTGCCGATGAAGAGCCTGCACCGCGAGCATATGCCCAGAGATGTGCTGAAATCGCTGCGTAAGGGTCTGGGGTTCGTTGACCGTTTCGTGGTGTCCACCGAGGCATTGGCTGATGCCTTCTCGGGCTTGCACGCCGATATCCGGGTGATCGAAAACCGATTGCCGCGCGAGTGGTGGCAGAACCTGACCACTCAGCGTCGACGTGGGCGCAAGCCTCGCGTCGGTTGGGCAGGGGGGGTCAGTCATACGGGGGATCTGGAGCTGATCGCCGATGTGGTCAAGGAGTTGGCCGGTGAGGTCGAGTGGGTATTCATGGGGATGTGCCCGGATCGCATCCGCCCCTACGTGCAGGAAGTGCATGCCGGCGTAGATATCAACGCCTACCCGGCAGCCTTGGCAAGCCTGGACCTGGACCTGGCTCTGGCGCCTGTGGAGCAGAACCTGTTCAACGAGTGCAAGAGTAACCTGCGCCTTCTGGAATATGGCGCCTGTGGTTTCCCTGTGGTGTGTAGCGATCTGCGTTGCTACGAGGGCGAGCTGCCTGTGACGCGAGTGAAAAACCGCTTCAAGGATTGGGTCGATGCCATCCGCATGCATGTCAACGACCTTGATGCGTCCGCTCGCCAGGGCGATGCGTTGAAGGCTGCAGTCATGCGCGACTGGATGCTTGAGAGCGCGAATCTCGAGCTCTGGCGGCGTGCCTGGTTGCCGGATTGAAGTGAAATGCCGACGGGCAATGGCCAATTGCCCGTCGGAATCCCGCCAAAACCTCTGCCTCAGGCGGTTGCATTACGCTAACCAATTGACGGTAAAGCAGAAAAAAAATCCGCAAAAAAGCTTAAATTGCCACTAAAGCTCCAGGCTCGAGGGCCGATACAAGGATCGAATGCGAACTCTATGGGCGTCTGAGCATGCAGGCCCGAGCTCGCAAGCTCAGACAAACGGTTCTAAGGTCATCTGGAGGCAATACCATGGCCCTTACAGTCAACACCAACGTTGCGTCCCTCAACACTCAACGTAACCTGAACAGCTCGTCCAAAGGTCTGGATACTTCCCTCCAGCGCCTGTCCACCGGCTTCCGCATCAACAGCGCCAAAGACGACGCTGCTGGTCTGCAAATCTCCAACCGCCTGACCAGCCAGATCAATGGCCTGGGTGTGGCTACCCGTAACGCCAACGACGGTATCTCCCTGGCGCAGACCGCTGAAGGTGCCTTGCAGCAGTCCACCGGCATTCTGCAGCGTATGCGTGACCTGTCCCTGCAGGCTGCCAACGGCTCCAACGGCGCCACCGAGCGTGCCGCCCTGCAAGGCGAAGTGTCTCAGCTGCAACAGGAGCTGAACCGTATTTCCGATACCACCAGCTTCGGTGGTCGTAAAATCCTCGATGGCAGCTTTGGTTCGCAAAGCTTCCAGGTCGGCGCCAACGCTTACGAGACCATCAGCGTTTCCATCGGCTCGGCAGCCACTGACCGTATCGGCATCAACCGTGTCACCACTTCGGGTGCCGCCGGTTCTGCGATTGCCAGTGGTGCAGCGTTCAGCGCCACCTCCGGTAGTGCGTACACCTCCACTGGCTTCAGCATCACTTCCAAGCTGTCCGACGGCGCAGAGGCTATTGCCCTGACCGCCAGCGGCTCGGCCAGTGAAGTCGCCAGTGCCATCAATGCCAAGAGCGATACCACTGGCGTTACTGCCAATGCCCGTACCGTTGCAACTCTGGGTGGCTTCGCCACCAGCGGTACCATCTCGTTCTCGCTCTACGGTGCCAACAGCAAGACCGTTGAAACCGACAAGTCCACCGTTTCTGCGGTAGTGAACGACGTGACAGACCTGCAGGCTCTGGCTGACGCGATCAACAAGGAAACCGGCAAGACGGGCATCTCGGCAGTATCCAAGGGCTCGACCATCGAACTGGTCAACGATCGTGGCGATGCGATCATGATCACCGAGTCCTCTCAGGCTGCCGAGCTGACCGCACGTGACTTCAAGGGCGAGAACGATGTCGGTACAGCGGCTACTATCGCTGCAGGCGGTGGTGCCCGAGTCGATGGCCAGGTGCAGCTCGAAGCGGCTGATGCCTTCCAGGTAACGGGTATGACTGGCGGCCTTGGTGCAGACACCTTCAGTGCGCTGAACTCGGTCAAGGAAATCGACATCAGCACCGCTACCGGCGCTCAGGACGCTCTGGGTATCATCAACGGTGCGATCTCCAACATCGACAGCCAGCGTGCTCAGCTCGGTGCCGTGCAGAACCGCTTCGAGAACACCATCTCGAACCTGCAGAACATCGGTGAGAACTCCTCGGCCGCTCGTAGCCGGATTCAGGATACTGACTTCGCTGCCGAAACCTCGCAGCTGACCAAGAACCAGATCCTGCAGCAGGCCGGCACCGCGATCCTGGCTCAGGCCAACCAGTTGCCGCAGGCCGTACTCAGCCTGCTGGGCTAAGGTCAAAGGCGCTAGACTACGGGGGGAAGGGCCTGGCTCTTCTCCCCGTTACCTCATTCTGAGGAGTAAGTTATGGACGTCAGCTCAATAAAGCCCCAGGTCAACTCCACGGTTGTCCGTGATGGTGGCGTCTCCAATGTTGCTGAATCACGGCAGAATCAAGACCCTTCCAATGTCGCAGCGGGTTCGTCTGCTGATAAGCAGTCTGTTGCGCGCGCGCTCACACCCGCTCAGGAAGTGAGTCGTGAGCAGGTCGAGGATGCGGTAGCGACCATTCAGGAATTCGTGCAGTCGGTTCGTCGCAGCATCAACTTTGCAGTCGATGACGGCTCTGGGCGTGTGGTTGTCAAGGTAACGGATGCTGGCTCGGGTGATGTGATCCGACAGATTCCGTCAGAGGAAGCGTTGAAGTTGGCAGAGAACCTGTCAGAGGTACGCAGCCTTTTGTTTCAGGCCGAGGCATAAGATACGTCTTGGCATGAGTTTTGATTGATACCCTTCAATTGACAGGGTGCAGTCGGATTTTTGACGAGGTGCAGGATCATGGCAGGTATCACGGGAATCGGTTCAGGTCTCAACATCAACGAGATTGTCACTGCGTTGGTCAATGCCGAGAAAGCGCCGAAGACCAACCAGCTCGACAATCTCGAGAAGCAGACCACTACCCGTATCTCTGCGATCGGCACACTCACGGGGGCGATGAACTCCTTCAAGACAGCCCTCGACGCGCTCAACAAGCCTGCCTTGTTCGAGTCGCGTACAGCAAGCACGTCCAACAGCAGCGTACTCAAGGCTGCGGCAACGGCCACGGCGCCTGCCGGCACCTACAGTGTTCAGGTTCAGCAACTGGCTGCTAGCAGCAAGGTTGCCCTGCAGTCCGTATCAGGTGGTACGGGGGCAACGTTCAACAGCGGCACGCTCGAGATTTCTGTCGGAAGCACCAACATCAGTGTCGATGTCACCGCGGCCAACAACACACTTGCCGGTATGCGTGACGCGATAAACGAAGCCGGGAAAGACAGCGGCATAAGCGCCACCATCATTACCGATGATTCCGGTTCCCGCTTGGTGCTGAACTCCACCAAGACGGGTGAAGGTAACGACATCCAGGTGGCAGTTACCGAAGACGGCGAAACTACGGGTAATAACGCCCTGACGACTCAGGCGTTCGCGCCTGTCGCAGATCCCGACAATGAGGGTGCTTTCCTGAAGCCCAGCTCGGACAGTGGGGCGGGCGGTGTGATCAGCCAGGCCAAATCGGCCAAGCTCACCATCGACGGGCTGCAACTGGTGCGTGACAGCAACAAGATCGAGGACGCGCTCGAAGGCGTTACGCTTGATCTCGTGGCAGCGCAGAGCGCTACCGACCTGACGGATGGCAAGACCATCAACCTCACCGTTGGTGTCGACAAGTCGAGCGTCAAGAGTAATCTGCAGAAGTTCGTCGATGCCTACAACGCCTTGATCACGTCCTCGGCGCAGCTCACGGCGGTCGTCGAAGTGGAAGGCTCCAAGCCTGTGGCTGGCCCTCTGGTTGGCGATTCCACGGTGCGCAGCATCTTGGCGGGCCTGCGCAATGAGATCGTCAGCATGACCGGTGGCGGGGACGCCGGTGTGCGTGCCCTGGCCGACTTGGGTATCACTACCGACAAGGACGGCAAGTTGTCTCTCGATGACGACACGCTGACCAAGGCGCTCGACACCAATTTCGATCAGGTGGGGGCTTACCTCACTGGCAGTGACGGCCTGATGGGGCGTCTGTCTGGTTTCGTATCCAACTATGTGGCGACCGATGGTGTATTGAAGCAGCGTGACAGTGCCTTGCGCGATACCCTGAAGAGCGTTGACTCTCAGCGCGAAAGCCTGAACAAGCGTGTCGAAAGCCTGCAAACCCGTCTCTATGCCCAGTACAACGCCATGGACTCCTTGGTCGGGCAGCTCACCCGTACCAGTGAGAGTCTGAGCGGCATGCTCGCCAACCTCCCTGGTTTCGTGAAAAAGGATTAAGCAATGAGCAAGAACCCGATAGACGCCTACAAACAGGTCAAGACCAGCCAGGAGGTCTCGCCCTATCGCACGGTACAGCTGTTGCTCGAAGGCGCATTGCAGCGCGTGATGCTCGCCAAGCAGGCCCAGGCCGAGGGCGATACCGAAATTCGCGGGATGGCAGTAGGCAGCACCATCACCATTCTGGGCGTGCTGCAGGCAGCGCTGGACAAGGAACTGGGGGGTGAAATCGCCGAGAACTTGGATGCACTGTACGACTATATGACGCGTCGCCTGGCGGGTGTCGCGCTGGACGATACGCCGCGCACCCTGGAAGAGGTTCAGGTGCTGCTGGGTGATATCAAAAGTGCCTGGGATGCCATTGGTCCGGAGGTCGAGCCGGCGCCTGCTGGCTGACCGATCGTTTCTTTTTCGTTTTGGCTGGGCCGTTTCAGCGACAAAAGCGTTAAAGCTTTGAGTCGCAGGGCCGATACCTGAGGTATCAGCCCATCGGTAGAGCGAGAGCGATTATGAACGCAATGGCGGCCCTCAAGCAGTATCAGACCGTCAACAACCAAGCGCAGGCCGCAGAGGCCAGCCCTCATCGACTGATCCAGATGTTGATGGAAGGTGGTCTGTCTCGCATCGCTCAGGCACGTGGTGCCATGGAGCGTGGTCAGACAGCGCTGAAAGGTGAATTGATCGGCAAGAGTATTGCCATCGTCGCGGGACTGCGCGAGAGTCTCGACCACCAGCAAGGTGGCGAGCTGGCCGGTAACCTCGATAGCCTGTACGAATACATGATCGCCCGTTTGACCGAGGCCAATGTGAGCAACGAGCCGGAGCTTCTCGAAGAGGTTTCAGTGCTGCTGCGTAACGTCAAACAGGGTTGGGATGCCATCGCTCAGTAGTGAGCGAGCATCGGAGGAGAAGCGAATGAGTTCATCCGTCCAGCGTTTGCAAGCGACCGGTTCGGCCCTGCGCGATGCTCTGGCCAAACAGGACTGGGCCGCGATTGGCGAGCTCGATCTGCAATGCCGCATGGTAGTCGATGCGGCCATGGTCGACAGTGATGACGAAGAAGAGCTGCGCAGTGGCCTGGAAAATCTGCTGTCGCTGTATCGTGAGCTGGTGACCGTTTGTCAGACCGAGCAGCAGCGTCTGGCTGGCGAATTGGTGCAGCTCAATCAATCCCACCAGGGGGCCAAGGTTTATCAGCTTTTCGGCTGATAACCCGGTGTTTACCGAGTTTAACCCGCAGGTTCGGCTCGGTTGTCCCCTCCCTCCTGTTTCGTTTTTCCTGCTTTTTTATCGGCTGCTACTACCCGACTCTGCAAACAGCTGCTTAGCTAATTCCATTGGCGGGCGAAAAAATTACGCCATAAAATTGACTGGCTTCAATTTTTTGACTTTACTAGTGGCTAATTGCCGGTGTGTGCCGAAGATCTGGCGCGCAACTCCCCTCACTTCTCGGGTCAGACAAGCACAAGATGTGGCGTGAAACCAAAATCCTGTTGATCGATGACAATGCTGCGCGCCGCCACGAGTTGGCGATCATTCTGAGTTTTCTCGGGGAAGAGCATCTGGCCTGTACCAGTCAGGATTGGCGCAATGCCGTGGCCGAGCTCGCGTCCAGTCGCGAAGTGCTCAGCGTCTTGCTGGGTGATGTCGAGACCAAGGGGGGCGCACTCGAGCTGACCAAGCAGATTGCCGGCTGGGATGAGTTCCTGCCGCTATTGACGGTTGGCGACTCCAGCGTCGTCGAATGGCCGGAGGATTTGCGCAGGCGTGTGCTGGCCAGCCTGGAGACTCCGCTCAGCTACAACAAGCTGCTCGATTCGCTGCACCGTGCCCAGGTCTATCGCGAGATGTACGATCAGGCCCGTGATCGTGGTCGGCAGCGCGAGCCCAACCTGTTCCGCAGCCTGGTCGGGACCAGCCGCGCCATTCAGCAGGTGCGGCAGATGATGCAGCAGGTCGCCGACACTGAGGCCAGCGTGCTGATCCTCGGCGAGTCCGGGACCGGCAAGGAAGTGGTGGCGCGCAATCTGCACTACCACTCCAAGCGTCGCGAGGCGCCGTTCGTGCCGGTCAACTGTGGCGCGATTCCGGCCGAATTGTTGGAAAGTGAGCTGTTCGGTCATGAGAAGGGCGCCTTCACCGGGGCCATCACCAGTCGGGCAGGGCGCTTCGAGCTGGCCAACGGCGGCACGCTGTTTCTCGACGAGATCGGTGACATGCCGCTGCCGATGCAGGTCAAGTTGCTGCGCGTCCTGCAGGAACGCACCTTCGAGCGTGTGGGCAGCAACAAGACGCAGACGGCCGATGTGCGCATCATTGCTGCCACGCACAAGAATCTGGAGAGGATGATCGAGGACGGCAGTTTCCGTGAGGACCTGTATTACCGCCTCAATGTCTTCCCCATCGAGATGGCGCCGCTGCGCGAGCGTATCGAAGATATCCCGCTGCTGATGAACGAGCTGATTTCGCGCATGGAGCACGAGAAGCGTGGCTCCATTCGCTTCAATTCGGCCGCCATCATGTCGTTGTGTCGCCATGACTGGGCAGGCAACGTGCGCGAGCTGGCCAACCTGGTAGAGCGCATGGCGATCATGCATCCCTATGGGGTGATCGGGGTGGGCGAGTTGCCGAAGAAGTTCCGTCATGTCGATGACGAGGATGAGCAGCTTGCGGCCAGCTTGCGCGATGAAATGGAAGAGCGCGCCGCAATCATGGCCGGTCTGCCGGGCCTCGACACACCCGCCATGCTGCCGCCGGAGGGGCTGGACCTGAAAGACTACCTCGGCAATCTGGAGCAGGGGTTGATTCAGCAGGCGCTGGATGATGCCGGTGGCGTGGTGGCACGTGCGGCCGAGCGCCTGCGTATTCGTCGTACCACCCTGGTCGAGAAGATGCGCAAGTACGGCATGAGCCGTCGCGAAGAGGACGGCCAGGACGAGGATTGACCTGGCTGGGAGCGGCCGCGCAGCTCTGCAGGTCATGATCCTGTAGAGCTGGTGCGCATGGCGCACCCTGCGAGTGATTGCTGACCCAAAAGCCGGAGCTTTGACGCAAGCTCCGGCTTTGTTTTTTCAAGTGATTGATAAATAAGGATAAAAAAGTAGGCACGGGGATTGCTATAGCTCTTGTATCTGACCGTCTTCTGACGGTGCGTCGTACGAGAGAAGCAGATGGAAGCCAACCTTCGTCCTACCGAGTCAGCCGAGCCAGGCGTACCTGCGCCGCTCGAACACGCCAGCCGCGCAGGACTGGAGCAGGCCTTTGCCCTGTTCAATCAGATGTCCAATCAGCTCAGCGAGTCCTACAGCCTGCTCGAGGCGCGGGTCAATGAGCTGAAGGGGCAACTGGCGCTGGTCAGTGCTCAGCGCATGCAGGAACTGGCGGAGAAGGAGCGTCTGGCTCATCGCCTGCAAAGCCTGCTGGATCTGCTGCCTGGCGGTGTGATCGTCATCGACGGTCAGGGTGTCGTGCGTGAGGCCAACCCCGTCGCGCGTGCACTGCTCGGGCAGCCACTGGTGGGTATGCTCTGGCGCCAGGTGATCGCTCGCAACTTCGCGCCGCGCGAAGACGATGGTCATGAAATCTCCATGCGCGACGGCCGCCGGCTATCCATCGCCACGCGTTCTCTGCACGGGGAGCCGGGGCAGCTTGTGCTGCTGACCGACCTCACTGAAACCCGTCGCCTGCAGGATCAGCTTTCTCGCCATGAGCGTCTATCGGCGCTGGGGCGCATGGTCGCCTCTCTCGCCCATCAGATTCGTACGCCACTCTCCGCTGCGCTGCTTTATGCAAGCCACCTGAACGAGCAGGTACTGCCGGCCGAACAGCAGCAGCGCTTCGCCGGGCGCTTGAAGGAGCGGCTGCACGAGTTGGAAAACCAGGTGCGCGACATGCTGATCTTCGCCCGTGGCGAGCTGCCGCTGCCCGATCGCCTGTCGCCGCCGGTCCTGTTCGATGCGCTGCGTGCGGCTGCCGATGCGCATGTGGGCGATATGGCCGTGCGCTGGCAGTGCGATGTGCGCGAGGGCGAGCTGTTGTGCAATCGCGACACGCTGGTCGGTACCGTGCTCAACCTGATCGACAACGCCATTCAGGCTGCCGGGCGCGATGCGCGCCTGAAGATTCATCTCTATCGCCGTGGTGATCAGTTGCGCCTCTGTGTCAGTGACAACGGGCCAGGGATGAGCCGGGAAACCCTGGCGCGCCTTGGCGAACCCTTCTTTACCACCAAGACCACCGGGACCGGCCTCGGGCTGGCGGTGGTCAAGGCGGTGGCGCGTGCTCATCAGGGCCAGCTGCTGCTGCAATCGCGTGCGGGTCGTGGTACCTGCGCCATCGTTTCCTTACCGCTGCAAGGTGCAGCGCCTCACTCGAATCAGGAGTAACCCATGGCTACCAAAGTCCTGCTGGTTGAAGACGACCGCGCGCTGCGCGAAGCCCTGGCCGATACCCTGTGCCTGGGCGGGCATGATTATCGGGCGGTCGATTGTGCCGAGGCGGCGTTGGTCGCGTTGACCGAAGAACCGTTCGGGCTGGTGGTCAGTGACGTCAACATGCCGGGCATGGATGGCCATCAACTGCTGGCGCAGATTCGTGGCCGCTATCCGCAACTGCCGGTATTGCTGATGACCGCCTTCGGCGCGGTGGAGCGGGCGGTGGATGCCATTCGCCAGGGCGCCGCTGATTATCTGGTCAAACCGTTCGAGCCGCGCACGTTGCTGGAGCTGGTGGCCAGGCATGCACTCGGAAAATTGACGGCGGGAGATCGTGACGGTCCGGTGGCGCTCGAGCCGGCCAGCGTGCAGCTGCTGGAGCTGGCGTCGCGCGTGGCGCAGAGTGATTCGACGGTGATGATCACCGGCGAGTCCGGTACCGGCAAGGAGGTGCTGGCGCGTTATATCCATCAGCAGTCGCCGCGCGCATCCGGGCCTTTCATCGCCATCAACTGTGCGGCGATTCCCGACAACATGCTCGAGGCCACCTTGTTCGGGCATGAGAAGGGCGCATTCACCGGTGCGGTCAACGCTCAGCCGGGCAAGTTCGAGCTGGCCGACGGCGGCACCATCTTGCTCGACGAAATTTCCGAAATGCCGCTGGGGCTACAGGCCAAGTTGCTGCGTGTGCTGCAGGAGCGTGAGGTGGAGCGGGTCGGGGCGCGCAAACCGATCAACCTGGATATTCGTGTGCTGGCCACCAGTAACCGTGATCTGGCCAGTGAGGTGGCGGCGGGGCGCTTCCGTGAGGATCTCTATTATCGTCTGTCGGTCTTCCCCCTGGCCTGGCGACCGCTGCGTGAGCGGCCTGCCGATATTCTGCCGCTGGCCGAACGACTGCTGGCCAAGCACGTCAAAAAAATGAATCAGTCGCACGTGAGGCTGTCCGAGTCGGCTGCGCGAAGCCTGGTGCAGCATCAGTGGCCGGGCAATGTGCGCGAGTTGGACAACGCCATTCAGCGCGCATTGATCCTGCAGCAGGGCGGGGTGATTCAGGCGCAGGACCTGTGCCTGCATGCGCCCATCGGCCAATCGGTGCAGGCTGCGGCGCCGCGCCTGGCCGTGGTGCCGAGCGTTGCGCCGCCAATGGCGCAACCGGTCGAGTCGCCGGGTGCGGTCGATGCCGGCGCGCTGGGCGAGGATCTTCGCCGTCGCGAGTTCCAGGTCATCATCGATACCCTGCGTGCCGAGCGTGGTCGTCGCAAGGAGGCCGCCGAGCGCCTGGGCATCAGCCCGCGTACGCTGCGCTACAAGCTGGCGCAGATGCGTGATGCCGGGATGGATGTCGAGGCGTATCTGTACGCCAGCTGAGACTTATCGTCGGTAGCATCGTAGCCGGTCAGGTGCAGCGCTCCATGGCGGTTCATGTGTGTCGTCAGCTTCGCGGTGCGCACGGCGCACCCTACATTAGGCGCCGGCTGAACACTGTGCGCACTGATCATCGCGACCGGCTTCTCGGTCGTACCGCTCTCCGAATTTCCGTTCATTTTGGCACCCTTGTTGCAAATACCCCTGCATAGCGCCGCTAGTGTCAAAAAGCGGGCAGTGGAGGAAGTCATGAGCCAAGGTGTCGAATTCAATCGCTTGATGCTGGAAATGCGTTCCATGCAGGCTGAGGCCATGGCGCGTCAGAAACCTGCTGCGAGCGAGCCAGTGCAAGGGGCGCCGAGTTTCTCGGAGATGCTCGGCCAGGCGGTTAACAAGGTCAACGAGACCCAGCAGGCTTCCAACAAACTGGCGACCGCTTTCGAGATGGGGCAGAGCGGGGTCGACCTGACCGACGTGATGATCGCCTCGCAGAAAGCCAGCGTATCCTTCCAGGCCATGACCCAGGTGCGTAACAAGCTGGTCCAGGCGTATCAAGACATCATGCAGATGCCGGTCTGAGGATTGATTCATGGCTGAAGCAGCAGTAGCAAACGTACCGGCCAAGGCCGACGCCGGTGAGCCCAAGAAGCCGTTGTTCGGCCTCAGCTTCCTGGAAAACCTCGCGGAGATGTCGGTGCTGCGTCAGCTCGGCCTGTTGGTCGGTCTGGCTGCCAGCGTGGCGATCGGTTTTGCCGTGGTGCTCTGGTCGCAGCAACCGGACTATCGTCCGCTGTACGGCAGCCTCAATGGTATGGATGCGTCCCAGGTGGTCGATACCCTGACCACCTCCGGCATCGATTACACCATCGAACCCAACTCCGGCGCGCTGCTGGTCAAGGCTGACGATCTGGCGCGTGCGCGCATGCGCCTCGCTGCCGCTGGCGTGGCGCCGACCGATAACAGCGTCGGCTTCGAAATCCTTGACCGTGAGCAGGGTCTGGGTACCAGCCAGTTCATGGAGGCGACCCGTTATCGCCGTGGCCTCGAAGGCGAGCTGGCGCGTACGGTTGCCAGCCTCAACAACGTCAAGGCGGCGCGGGTGCACCTGGCCATGCCCAAGGCGTCCGTTTTCGTGCGCGATGAGCGCAAACCGTCCGCCTCTGTGTTGGTCGAGCTGTACCCGGGACGTGGGCTGGAGCCCAGCCAGGTCATGGCGATCGTCAACCTGGTGGCAACCAGCGTGCCCGAGCTGGACAAGGGCCAGGTCACGGTGGTCGACCAGAAGGGCAATCTGCTCTCCGATCAGCAGGAACTGTCCGAACTGAGCATGGCTGGCAAGCAGTTCGACTACACCCGCCGCATGGAAACGCTGTTCACTCAACGCGTGCACAACATTCTGCAGCCGGTGCTGGGCACGGGTCGCTACAAGGCGGAAGTATCGGCTGACGTGGATTTCAGCTCGGTTGAATCCACCTCCGAAATGTTCAATCCAGACCAACCCGCGCTGCGCAGCGAGCAACAGGTCAACGAACAACGCCAGAGCAGCCTGCCGCCGCAGGGCGTGCCGGGTGCGTTGTCCAATCAGCCACCGGGGCCGGCTGCCGCTCCGGAGCAGGCTGCTGGCGCTGCTGCCCCGGCCGGCCCGGTCGCCGCGGGTCAGCCGCTGGTCGATGCCAATGGCCAGCAGATCATGGACCCGGTAACCGGCCAGCCGATGCTGGCACCGTACCCGGCAGACAAGCGTGAGCAGTCCACCCGCAACTTCGAACTGGACCGCTCCATCAGCTACACCCGTCAGCAGCAGGGGCGCCTGCGTCGCCTGTCGGTAGCGGTGGTGGTGGATGACCAGGTACGTGTCGATCCGGCCACTGGCGAGAGCAGCCGAGTGCCGTGGACGGCCGATGATCTGGCGCGCTTCACCCGTCTGGTCCAGGATTCGGTGGGCTTCGATGCCAGCCGCGGCGACAGCGTCAGTGTCATCAACACGGCCTTCACTGCCTCGCTGGGCGAGGAAATCCCCGATATTCCGTTCTACACCCAGCCCTGGTTCTGGGACATCGTCAAGCAGGTGCTCGGCGTGCTGTTCATCCTGGTGCTGGTGTTCGGTGTGCTGCGCCCGGTGCTCAACAACATTACCGGCGGCGGCAGGGGCAAGGATCTGGCCGGTTCCGGCGATGTGGAGCTTGGCGAAATGGCGGGCCTGGACGGCGAGCTGTCCGACGACCGCGTCAGCCTCGGTGGGCCGCAGAGCATCATGTTGCCGAGCCCCAGCGAGGGGTATGATGCACAGCTGAACGCTATCAAGAGTCTGGTGGCGGAAGATCCTGGCCGCGTCGCCCAGGTCGTGAAAGAGTGGATCAACGCCGATGAGTGAGAATCGTACCGCTACCAAGCTGAACAAGGTCGACAAGGCTGCGATTCTGCTGCTTTCGCTGGGTGAGACCGATGCCGCACAGGTGTTGCGTCACCTCGGGCCGAAGGAAGTGCAGCGCGTCGGTGTGGCCATGGCCGGCATGCGCAATATCCATCGCGAGCAGGTCGAGCAGGTGATGGCCGAGTTCGTCGACATAGTCGGCGACCAGACCAGCCTCGGTGTGGGCTCCGACGCCTACATCCGCAAGATGCTCACCTCGGCGCTGGGTGAGGACAAGGCCGGCAATCTGATCGACCGCATCCTGCTCGGCGGCAGTACCAGTGGCCTGGACAGCCTGAAGTGGATGGAGCCGCGCGCCGTCGCCGACGTGATCCGCTACGAGCACCCGCAGATCCAGGCCATCGTCGTCGCCTATCTCGACCCGGACCAGGCCGGCGAAGTGCTCAGCCATTTCGACCACAAGGTACGCCTGGACATCATCCTGCGCGTGTCCTCGCTCAATACCGTGCAGCCGTCCGCGCTCAAGGAACTCAATCAGATCCTCGAGAAGCAGTTCTCCGGCAGTGCCAACACCACACGCGCCACCATGGGCGGCGTCAAGCGTGCGGCGGACATCATGAACTTCCTCGACAGCTCGGTGGAAGGTCAGCTGATGGACTCCATCCGCGAGGTGGACGAAGACCTGTCGACGCAGATCGAAGACCTCATGTTCGTCTTCGACAACCTGGCCGATGTCGACGACCGTGGCATCCAGGCACTGATGCGCGAAGTCTCCTCCGAGGTCCTGGTGCTGGCGCTCAAGGGCGCCGACGAGGCAATCAAGGACAAGGTTTTCAAGAACATGTCCAAACGTGCAGCCGAGCTGCTGCGCGACGACCTGGAGGCCAAGGGGCCGGTGCGCGTCAGCGACGTCGAAGGGGCGCAGAAGGAAATTCTCACCATCGCCCGGCGCATGGCCGAAGCCGGAGAGATCGTGCTCGGCGGCAAGGGTGGCGAGGAGATGGTTTAAGCCATGGCTGCCAAGGAGCCCGAGAGCGAGCTGATTCGCGCCAAGGATCTCGGCACGTTCGACCGCTGGGCGTTGCCCAGCTTCGATGCGCCAGGTGAAGGGCCGGCAGCGGCCGAAGCTGTTGCTGATGAACAGGCGCAGCCTCCAGTCGAGGTCGAGGAACAGGACACCGCGCAGATCGAAGAGGTCGCACTCGAAGATGTCAAACCGCTGACGCTCGATGAGCTCGAAGCCATCCGCCAGGATGCCTACAACGAAGGCTTCGCCACGGGCGAGAAGGACGGCTTTCATGCCGGCCAGATCAAGGCCAGGCAGGAGGCCGACGCGGCCCTGGCGCTGAAGGTCGGCAGCCTGGAAACGCTCATGACGCAGTTGCTCGATCCGATTGCCGAGCAGGATCAGCAGATGGAAGTGGCCATGGTGCGCCTGGTCAGCCATATGGTGCGCGAGGTGATTCAGCGCGAACTGAGCACCGACTCCAGTCAGATTCGCCAGGTGCTGCGCGAAGCGCTCAAACTGCTGCCGATGGGGGCGGGCAACGTGCGCATTCAGGTCAACCCCCAGGACTTCGAGGCGATCAAGGCGCTGCGCGAGCGTCATGAGGAAAGCTGGCGCATCCTCGAGGACGACAGCCTGCTGCCAGGCGGGTGTCGTATCGAGTCGGAGCATAGCCAGATCGACGCCAGCGTCGAGACGCGCATGGCGCAGGCACTCAAGCAGCTGTTCGAGCAGCAGCGCGCGCAGAGCACCCAGCCGCCGGAAGCGGACATCAATCTGGACCTGGATCGCGACGATGCGCGTTGACCGCGTGAGTTTCGCCCGGCGTCTGGAGGGCTACAGTGATGCGATCAGCCTGCCCAGCCAGCCCATACTCGAAGGCCGCCTGCTGCGCATGGTCGGTCTCACCCTGGAGGCCGAAGGGCTGCGCGCGGCCATCGGCAGCCGCTGCCTGGTCATCAACGAAGACAGCTACCATCCGGTTCAGGTCGAGGCCGAGGTGATGGGCTTTTCCGGGGGCAAGATCTATCTGATGCCGGCGGGCAGTCTGGCGGGTATCGCGCCGGGTGCGCGCGTCGTGCCATTGCCCGATGCCGGGCGCTTGCCCATGGGCATGTCCATGCTTGGCCGAGTGCTCGATGGCACCGGCCGCGCCCTGGATGGCAAAGGCGGGATGAAGGCCGAGGACTGGGTGCCGATGGATGGCCCTGCCATCAACCCGCTCAATCGCGACCCCATCAGCCAGCCCTTGGATGTCGGCATTCGTTCGATCAACGGCCTGCTTACCGTCGGGCGCGGTCAGCGCCTGGGCCTGTTCGCCGGTACCGGCGTGGGCAAGTCGGTGCTGCTGGGCATGATGACGCGTTTTACCGAGGCCGAGATCATCGTGGTCGGGTTGATCGGTGAGCGCGGGCGTGAGGTCAAGGAGTTCATCGACGAGATTCTCGGCGAGGAAGGCCTCAAGCGTTCCGTGGTCGTGGCGTCGCCGGCCGATGAAGCGCCGCTGATGCGTTTACGTGCGGCGCAGTACTGCACGCGCATCGCCGAGTACTTCCGTGACAAGGGCAAGAACGTTCTGCTGCTGATGGATTCACTGACGCGCTACGCCCAGGCCCAGCGTGAAATCGCCCTGGCCATCGGTGAGCCGCCAGCGACCAAGGGCTATCCGCCGTCGGTGTTCGCCAAGTTGCCCAAGTTGGTCGAGCGTGCCGGCAATGCCGAGGCCGGCGGCGGTTCGATCACCGCGTTCTACACCGTGCTCAGTGAAGGCGATGACCAGCAAGACCCCATCGCCGATGCGGCACGGGGCGTGCTCGACGGGCACTTTGTCCTGTCGCGCCGCCTGGCCGAGGAAGGGCACTATCCCGCGATCGATATCGAATCCTCGATCAGCCGGGTCATGCCGCAAGTGGTGCCGCCCGAGCAGCTCAAGCAGGCGCAGCGATTCAAACAGTTGTGGTCGCGCTATCAGCAGAGCCGCGATCTGATCAGTGTGGGTGCCTATGTGCCGGGTGGCGACGCGGACACCGACCTGGCCATCGCCCGCCAGCCGGTCATGGCTCAGTACCTGCGTCAGGGGCTGGACGACAGTGTGGGCATGCCACAGAGTCGTGAGCAACTGGCGGCCTTGCTGGGGCAATGATGGCGTTGATCAGGGTATTTTTCGTCATCGCTGAGGTCGTGCATCGATGAGTCTCAGTCGCGCCAAGCGTCTGCAGCCGGTCGTCGAGATGGCAGAAAAGGCCGAGCGCGAGGCCGCGCGCCAGCTCGGGCATTGCCAGGGGCTGGTTGGCCAGGCCGAAGCCAAGCTGGGTGAGCTGGAGCGTTTCCGTGGTGACTACCAGCAGCAGTGGATCAGCGAAGGCAGCAAGGGCGTTTCCGGCCAGTGGCTGATGAACTATCAGCGCTTTCTGTCGCAGCTGGAGACGGCGGTCGGCCAGCAGCAGCAGAGTCTGGAGTGGCATCGCGCCAATCTTGAAAAAGTGCGTGCCGTTTGGCAGCAGCGCTATGCGCGTCTCGAGGGGCTGCGCAAGCTGGTGCAGCGCTACATCGATGAAGCCCGGTTGGCCGAAGACAAGCGCGAACAGAAACTGCTCGACGAGCTGGCGCAACGCCTGATCGACCGTGGTGAGCCCTGAATAGAGGTTGTTTCGGCGCCGACCAGATGCTACACCTTCAAACGTGAACGGCCCTATCTGGCAAAGTCTCGACAAAGGAGTAGACATGGCCATTACCTCGCAGCCCTCGGCAGACGGGCAAGAGCTGACCATCGTGATTCGAGGACGCTTCGACTTCGCCTCCCACCAGGAATTTCGTGACGCCTATGAGCGCGTCGATCAGACGCCCAGGCGCTATCAGGTCGACCTGCGCGACACCAGCTATCTGGACAGTTCGGCATTGGGCATGTTGCTGCTGTTGCGTGACCATGCTGGCGGCGATTCGGCGCAGATCAGCCTGCTCAACTGCAGCAGTGACGTGCGCAAGATCCTCGCCATCTCCAACTTCGAGCAGCTGTTCAAGATCAGCTGAGCATGCCTGAGCGTCTTGCCATCCTGATCGCCGAGGACAACGCGGCCGACCGTATGCTGCTGTCCACCATCGTCAGCCGTCAGGGTCACCGTGTCCTGACCGCCAGCAATGGCCTGGAGGCGGTGGCCCTGTTCGAGCAGGAGCGTCCACATCTGGTTCTGATGGATGCGCTGATGCCGGTGATGGATGGTTTCGAGGCGGCGCGACGGATCAAGGATCAGGCCGGCGAGGCGCTGGTGCCGATCATCTTCCTCACGTCGTTGACCGAGGGCGAAGCACTGGTGCGTTGTCTGGAGGCCGGTGGCGACGACTTTCTCGCCAAGCCTTACAACCGCGTGATCCTCGAGGCCAAGATCGGTGCGATGGATCGTCTGCGCCGGCTGCATGACACGGTATTGAAACAGCGCGACCTGATCGCTCGGCACAATGAGCATCTGTTGCGCGAGCAACGCGTGGCCAAGGCGGTATTCGACAAGGTGGCGCATTCCGGCTGTCTGGATGCGCCCAATATCCGTTACATGCAGTCACCCTACGCGCTGTTCAACGGTGATTTGCTGCTGGCGGCGTACAAGCCGTCTGGCGGCATGCACGTGATGCTGGGCGATTTCACCGGCCATGGTTTGCCGGCGGCTATTGGCGCGATGCCGCTGGCCGAGGTGTTCTACGGCATGACTGCCAAAGGCCATGCCCTTGCCGAGATCCTTCGCGAGATCAACGCCAAGCTCAAGCGCATCCTGCCTGTCGGCGTTTTCTGTTGCGCCACCGTGCTCAACATCAGCAGCAAGCGAGGCATGCTCGAGGTGTGGAGTGGCGGGTTGCCGGATGGCTACCTGCTACATGGCGATGGTCGCCCGCGTCAGTCATTGGTGTCACGCCACCTGCCTCTGGGCATCCTCGAACCAGCGGCGTTCAGTGATCGCTGCGAGGTCTATCCGCTGGCGCCGGGAGATCGTATTTTCCTGCTCAGTGATGGCGTGCTCGAAGCCAGTGATCGGCAAGGGCAGCTATTCGGCGAAGCGCGCCTGCTCGAGCTTCTGGAGGCCAATCGTCAGCCGCAGGCACTGTTCGAGGAAATCCAGCTGGCGCTGGCGGCGTTCCGTGGCGAGCAACAGGATGACGTCAGCATGGTTCAGGTCGGCTTGGGCGAAGACGATGAGCGTCCTCGCCCACTGGCCTTTGCTGACAGTGGTCAGAGCAGCGTGATGGACTGGTCGGCCAGTTTCGAGTTTCGTGCGCTGAGCCTGCGTCATTTCAATCCTCTGCCATTTCTGCTGCAGCTGCTGCTGGACGTGCGGGCGTTGCGGCCGCGTGGTGGCGAGCTGTATACCGTGCTCGCCGAGCTCTATTCCAATGCCCTGGAGCATGGGGTTATGGGGCTGGATTCCTCGCTCAAGCAGGATGCCAGTGGCTTTGCCGAGTACTATCGGGAGCGACGTCTGCGTCTGGCGTCCCTGCAGGATGGCTATGTCCGATTTCATGTGCAGATGCTGCCGGAAGAAGGGGGAGGGCGACTGATCGTCCGGGTCGAGGACAGTGGCCCCGGATTCGATCCGGTCACCGTCATGGCGCGTGGTGACGAAGCCCTGTGTGGTCGTGGTCTTGCCCTGGTGCGTCAGCTCAGTGATGGTTTCCAGATCGCCCCGGTTGGCCAGGGGGTCAGCGTGGAGTTTTGCTGGTCCTCTGAGGCATAATGCGAGGCTGTTGTTCAGGGGGTGACCCGGTGTCCGATATCCATCTCGACGATGCCGTCCTGGCGGCTCTGCAGGACGTCATGGAAGACGAATACCCGATTCTGCTCGATACCTTCGTGGCCGATTCCGAGGAGCGTCTGCGTCTGCTGCATGAAGCTGCGGTCGAGGGTGACGCGCAGGGCCTGCGCCTGGCTGCACACAGCTTCAAGGGCAGCTGCAGCAACATGGGGGCGGTGCTTCTGGCCAGCCTGTGCAAGGAGCTCGAAGACGCGGGGCGGCGCGAGGTTCTGGATCCGGCTCCGGCCCTGATCGAGCAGATCGAGCGCGAGTTCGCCATCGTCCGCATCCTGTTCAAGTCCGAGCGTCAGCGCTATCGCGTCTGAGTGCCTGCTTTAAACGCAGCAGGCATTGAACAGGCTCTGACGACTTTTCCCGAGTTGGCCCGCCCTTTGCTCTGATCCTGTCACGACCCATCAGACGGAGAGCGTCCATGTCCGTGTTGCCCGACCTACGCCTGCAGGCTACGCCTGAGGTGAAGAGCAAAGCGAAGCCGCCGGCCAAAGCGCCGGAGCCCAGCAAGAACGGTGCTTCCAGCTTTGCCGAGGTGTATGCCAAGGAGCGTCAGGCCAAGCCTGGCGAGCGCGCTGGCAATACCGACAAAACCAGCCAGGAGCAGAAGTCTGCGCCATCAGCAGAGGAGCCCGATGCCGCTTCTGCTGCCGCCGAGCAGCCTGCGGTTGCCGCCCCCGGCAATTCCTTGCCGACGCAGGAGGGCACTGAAGAAGAGCTCGATCCGTTGCTGGCGATGGCACTGGGCGGTATCCAGGCTCAGGTAGACGACGCGCCGCTAACCGAGGAGTCGTCGGCGCTGCCGGCGCTGGTGATTACCGGCGCAGGCAGCGATGGCGCCGAGACTGCCGAGCCGGCGCTGGAGGAAGAAGCGCTCGACCCGCTGGCGCTGCTCAAGCAACCGGCGCCAGAGGCGAGCAAGGCCCAGTTGCCGCAGGACGCCGCGATCAAGAGCGCGCGTGTGGCGACCAGCACGGACTTCGCCGCAGCCATGGCGGCCATGGGCAAAGGCGAGGCGTCAGTGGAGAACACTGAAGAAACGACCCTGGATTTGCCGTTGGAAAGCCTGGCCAAGGAGGCGCTGGAGAGTCTCAAGGACAGTGCTCAGCCCACTCGGCCAGATCAGTTCGTCAGCAAGCTCAATGCGCTGACGCAGGCATTCAATCATCAGGCTGGTGCCGCGCAGCGTCTGCCATTGGTGCCTGGTCAGCCGGTCGCCATGCAGCAGGGCGGCTGGAGCGAGGCCGTGGTGGATCGCGTCATGTGGCTTTCCAGCCAGAACCTCAAATCGGCCGAGATTCAGCTGGACCCGGCAGATCTCGGGCGTCTCGAGGTGCGCGTGAACCTGTCTCAGGATCAGGCCCAGGTGACGTTCGCCAGCCCCAATGCCGGGGTGCGTGAAGCGCTGGAAGGGCAGATGCATCGTCTGCGTGAGCTGTTCGCGCAGCAAGGCATGAACCTGGCCGATGCCAACGTTTCCGATCAGTCGCTCAACCGTGGCTGGCAAGGGCAGGGCGAGGGTGGTCGTGGTGGTTCCGGCTCGCGTGATGGTCTGCTTGCCGGTGACGAGTTGCAGCCTGGCGTCCATCAGGAAGTGCGCAGTGAGCGCTTGACCACTGGCCGTGGGCTGGTCGACTACTACGCATAAGTAGCGGCCAGGTACCGTATCGACACTGGGCAATGCCCGAAGATCGGTGTTCCTCCGCTAGACTTGCATTCGCCCGGGTTGCCGAAAGGTGCTCGGGCGAATGCATTTTGGGTGACAGCAGGGAGCTGGAGCTGTTAAATCCGCAGCCCAGAGTTAGACAAGCCTGCTCATATGCTGGCATAACACTTGCTCATAACCCTTTGAATGCGGAAAGAACGTAGGTACTGACGGATTATTGGCATGGCTAAGAAAGAAGCGGCACCGGCTGCCGACGGACAACCCGCCGGCAAGAGCAAGCTCAAACTCATCATCCTGATCGTGGTGGGCCTGCTTCTGGCCGTCGGCCTTTCCGTGGGCGGCACCTGGTTCATTCTCAGCAAGGGCGACAAGAGCGAGGCGGCTGAGCCCGCAGAGGCCGCAGCACCGGCGGCTCCAGTGCGCCAGCCGGCCATCTACCAGGATCTGATGCCGGCCTTCGTGGTCAATTTCAATCACCAGAACCGTACCCGCTACCTGCAGGTCAGCATGGCCTTGATGAGTCGCGATACCGCCGGCATGGAAAAGCTCAAGGTGCACATGCCGGTGTTGCGTAACCGTCTGGTGATGCTGCTCTCCGGTCAGGATTTTGCCGCGCTGCAAACGCCGCTGGGCAAGGAGATGCTTCTGCAGCAGGCGCTGGCCAGCGTGCAGGAGCTGGCGCAGAAGGAAACCGGCAGCACTGTGGTCGAGCAGGTGCTGTTCACCAATTTCGTGTTGCAGTAGCGGGAGCCGAAGATGGCCGTGCAAGACCTGCTTTCCCAGGACGAGATCGATGCGCTGTTGCATGGCGTCGATGACGGCCTGGTCGAAACCGAGGACGCCGCAGAGCCGGGGAGCGTCAAGCAATATGACCTGACCAGTCAGGATCGTATCGTCCGTGGGCGCATGCCGACGCTGGAGATGATCAACGAGCGCTTCGCCCGCTACACCCGCATCAGCATGTTCAACCTGTTGCGCCGTTCGGCTGACGTGGCCGTCGGTGGCGTGCAGGTGATGAAATTCGGCGAGTACGTGCATTCGCTGTACGTGCCGACCAGTCTCAATCTGGTGAAGATGAAGCCGCTGCGCGGCACCGGTCTGTTCATCCTCGACGCCAAGCTGGTGTTCAAGCTGGTGGACAACTTCTTCGGCGGCGATGGACGCCATGCCAAGATCGAAGGGCGTGAATTCACCCCCACCGAGCTGCGCGTCGTGCGCATGGTGCTCGACCAGGCCTTCGTCGACCTGCGCGAAGCCTGGCACGCGGTCATGGACATCAACTTCGAGTACGTCAATTCCGAGGTCAACCCGGCGCTGGCCAATATCGTCAGTCCGAGCGAGGTGGTGGTCGTGTCCACCTTCCATATCGAACTGGACGGCGGCGGCGGCGACCTGCATATCACCATGCCGTACTCGATGATCGAGCCGATCCGCGAGATGCTCGATGCCGGCTTTCAGTCCGATGTCGACGATCAGGACGAACGCTGGATCAAGGCCCTGCGCGAGGACATCCTCGATGTCAGCGTGCCGCTGGCCGCCACCGTGGCCCGTCGCCAGCTGAAACTGCGCGACATCCTGCATATGCAGCCGGGTGATGTGATCCCCGTGGAATTGCCGGACAACGTGGTCATGCGCGCCAACGGCGTGCCGACCTTCAAGGTCAAGCTCGGTGCGCACAAGGGCAATCTGGCCCTGCAGGTACTGGAACCAATCGAACGCCAACGCTGAGGCGCTGGCACCTCCGTAGGGCCACCAGGCCCGAAGCGAACGAATAGCAGAAGCCAGGCGAGGAACCACGATGGCAGACGAAGAGAACACCTCCCCCGAGGAGCAGGCACTGGCCGATGAATGGGCCGCAGCGCTGGCCGAGGCAGGTGATGCCGATCAGGACGACATCGATGCCATGCTGGCCGGGCAGGGTGCCGCTCAGGCGGCGCAACCTGCCGCGCCGCGTGCACCGATGGAAGAGTTCGGCAGCGCGCCGCCTACCAGCAACCTGCCGGTCAATCTGGATGGGCCCAATCTTGACGTGATCCTGGATATTCCAGTGTCCATCTCCATGGAAGTGGGTAACACCGATATCACGATCCGCAACCTGCTGCAGCTCAATCAGGGCTCGGTGATCGAGCTGGATCGTCTGGCCGGTGAGCCGCTCGACGTGCTGGTCAACGGCACGTTGATCGCCCATGGCGAAGTGGTGGTGGTCAACGAGAAGTTTGGCATTCGCCTGACCGACGTGATCAGCCCCAGCGAACGTATCAAGAAGCTGCGCTGACCATGGCTCGTCTTCTCGCTCTGTTTCTGAGCATGCCCCTGGCGGCCATGGCTGCCGAACCCACCGGCAAGGCGGCGACGCCCATGGCTGGCAGCGACATAGCCGGCCAGCTCGGTCAGTTGCTGCTCGGCCTGCTGCTGGTGATCGGCCTGATCTTCCTGCTCGCCTGGCTGCTGCGTCGTGTACAGCAACTGGCTCCACGCGGTGGTCAGGTGATCAAGCTGCTGGCGACTCAGGCGCTGGGCCCGCGTGATCGCCTGGTGCTGGTGCAGGTGGGCAACGAACAGATATTGCTGGGCCTGTCTGCCGGGCGGATCACTCCGCTGCACGTGCTCAAGGAACCCGTGCACCTGGCCGACGCCGAGCAGGCCACACCGGAATTCGCTCAGCGCCTGATGGAGCTGCTGGGCAAGGATCAGAAGGACAAATCCTGATGCTGCGTTTGTTGCTGGTGCTGGTGCTGAGTCTCGCCGCATCGCTGGCGTTCGCCGAAGACCCGCCTGGCGCCAGCACGCTGATTCAGCAGGGCAACAGTCCACTGTCGATCCCGGCCATTACCCTGTCGACGGACGCGGAGGGCCAGCAGGAGTACTCGGTCAGCCTGCAGATTCTGCTGATCATGACGGCGCTGAGTTTCATCCCGGCGTTCGTCATGCTGATGACCAGTTTCACCCGCATCATCATCGTCTTCTCCATCCTGCGTCAGGCGCTGGGCCTGCAGCAGACACCCTCGAACCAGATACTGGTCGGCCTGGCGCTGTTCCTGACGATGTTCATCATGGCGCCGATTTTCGACCGGATTAACAGCGATGCGTTGCAGCCTTATCTGAACGAGGAGATCGTCGCTCAGGAGGCGCTGACTCGGGCAGAAGGACCGATCCGCGATTTCATGCTGGCGCAGACTCGCGAAAGCGACCTGGAGCTGTTCGTGCGGCTGTCCAAGCGTACCGACCTGGCCGGCGCCGAGGACGTGCCGTTGACCATTCTGGTGCCGGCGTTCGTCACCTCCGAGCTGAAGACCGCGTTCCAGATCGGCTTCATGATCTTCATTCCGTTTCTGATCATCGACATGGTGGTCGCCAGTATCCTCATGGCGATGGGTATGATGATGCTTTCGCCGCTGATCATCTCATTGCCGTTCAAGATCATGCTGTTCGTCCTGGTCGACGGCTGGGCGCTGATCATGGGCACCCTGGCCGCCAGTTTCGGCACGTTATAGCGAGGCCTTTGATGACTCCCGAGGTTGCGGTTGATCTGTTTCGCGAAGCACTGTGGCTGATTGTCGTGATCGTCGGCCTGGCGGTCGTGCCCAGCCTGGTGGTGGGGCTCATCGTGGCGATGTTCCAGGCCGCCACGCAGATCAACGAGCAGACGCTGAGTTTTCTGCCGCGTCTGATGGTGATGCTGATCACCCTGATCTGGGCCGGACCCTGGCTGGTGAGTCAGCTGATGGAGTACACCCAGACGTTGATCCAGAACATCCCGTACCTCATAGGTTGAGGGGCTGGGCGCGATGCTGGAATTGAGCAACGAGCAGATCAGCGCCTGGGTCGGCCAGTTCATGCTGCCGTTGTTTCGTATCGCCGCGATGCTGATGGTGATGCCCATCATCGGTACCCAGCTGGTGCCGAATCGTGTGCGTCTCTATCTGGCGTTGGCGATCAGCGTGGTGCTGGTACCGTCCTTGCCGCCGATGCCGCAGGTCGATGCGCTCAGCCTGCGCAGCTTGCTGCTGATTCTCGAGCAGGTGCTGATCGGCGCCATGCTCGGCTTCATCCTGCAGTTGTTCTTTCATCTGTTCGCGGTGGCCGGGCAGATCATTGCCATGCAGATGGGGCTGGGCTTCGCGTCCATGGTGGACCCCACCAATGGCGTATCGGTGCCGGTGCTCGGGCAGTTCATGCTGATGTTGGTGACGTTGCTGTTTCTTGCCATCAACGGCCATCTGGTGGCGCTGGAGATTCTGGCAGAGAGTTTCGTCACGCTGCCATATGGCCAGGGCCTGATGGTCAATCATTACTGGGCGCTGGCTGGCAAGCTGGGCTGGGTGATCGGTGCCGGCCTGTTGTTGACCTTGCCGGCCGTCACCGCGTTGCTGGTGATCAACCTGGCGTTCGGCGTGATGACGCGCGCGGCACCGCAGCTGAACATCTTCTCCATCGGCTTCCCGCTGACCCTGGCCATGGGTCTGGTGATCTTCTGGGTGAGCCTCTCCGATTTCGGCAACCTGTTCCAGGCGCTGGCCAGCGAAGCCCTGCAGCAGCTGGGCGAATTCGCTCTGACGCGATGAGGAGCAAGCATGGCTGAGAGCGAGAGTGGCGCCGACAAGAGCGAGGAACCCACAGGCAAGCGACTTGAAGAGTCGCGCAAGAAAGGCCAGATCGCTCGCTCCAAGGAGCTCAATACGCTGGCGGTGACCCTCACCGGCACCGTGGCGCTGATCATCTTCGGCGCCTATATGGGCAATGTGCTGATGGACATCATGCGCGGCAACTTCAGCCTGCCGCGTGAGGTGTTGATGAACGAAGGCAGCATGGCCCAGTACCTGCTGGCGTCGGGCAAGCAGGCGCTGCTGGCGACGCAGCCGTTCTTGCTTGCCTTGCTCATCGCCTCCATCGCCGGCCCCATTGCCCTGGGTGGCTGGCTGTTTTCAGCCGAGGCGTTGCAGCCCAAGGCCAGCCGGATGAACCCGCTGGCAGGCCTCAAGCGCATGTTCTCGGTTCAGGCGCTGGCCGAGTTGTTCAAGGCACTGGCCAAGTTTCTGGTCATTCTTGCGGTGGCGCTGGTGGTGCTTTCGGCGGATCAGGACGATCTGCTGGCGATTGCCAATGAGCCGGTCGAGCCCGCTATCCTGCACAGCCTCAATGTGGTCGGTTGGAGCGCGTTCTGGTTGTCCTGCGGGCTGATCCTGATCGCCGCAGTGGATGTGCCGTTCCAGCTCTGGAGTCACAAGCAGAAGCTGATGATGACCAAGCAGGAAGTGCGCGACGAGTACAAGGACACCGAGGGCAAGCCTGAGGTCAAGGGACGCATTCGGCAACTGCAGCGCGAGATGGCTGAGCGGCGCATGATGCAGTCCATTCCCCAGGCCGACGTGGTGATCACCAACCCGACGCACTTTGCCGTGGCGCTCAAATATGACCCCGAGACGGGCAGCGCGCCGTTGTTGCTGGCCAAGGGGGGCGACTTCCTGGCATTGAAGATCCGCGAGATTGCCCAGGAGCACCAGGTGATGGTGCTGGAGTCGCCGGCGCTGGCCCGGGCGGTTTATCACTCGACCGAGTTGGACCAGGAAATTCCTGCTGGCCTGTATCTGGCCGTGGCGCAGGTGCTCGCGTACGTCTATCAGTTGCGACAGTACCGGGCGGGCAAGGGCAAGCGGCCTGGTCCGTTGCCGGATCTGCCGATTCCGCCGGATTTACGTCGCGACTCGTAAAGGGCGTCTTGTACGCTGCCCTGTCATTTCTGGAACGCTTCTTGCCATTACCTCTTCAGGACGCACTTTCGCGTCAAAAGATTGAATGGCTTGGGGTAGGGACGTGGCAGTAGATCGCGCACAGTTAATCGGTGATGTCCGCAGCAATCTGGCGGGCCTGCGTCACGGCAATCTGGGTATTCCCCTGCTGCTGCTGGTCATGCTCGGCATGGTCATGTTGCCGATCCCGGCCTTCCTGCTCGACGTGCTGTTCACCTTCAGCATCGCACTGTCGATCGTGGTGCTGCTGGTCAGTATCTATGCGCTGCGGCCGCTGGACTTCGCCGTATTCCCCACCATCCTGCTGGCAGCCACGCTGTTGCGTCTGGCGCTGAACGTGGCTTCGACGCGCGTGGTGCTGCTCAACGGTCACGAGGGGCATGGAGCGGCTGGCCAGGTGATCCAGGCCTTCGGTGAAGTGGTGATCGGCGGCAACTACGTGGTGGGTATCGTGGTGTTCGCCATCCTCATGATCATCAACTTCGTGGTGGTCACCAAGGGTGCCGGGCGTATCTCCGAAGTCAGTGCGCGCTTCACCCTCGATGCCATGCCCGGCAAGCAGATGGCCATCGACGCCGACCTCAACGCTGGCCTGATCGATCAGAACGAAGCCAAGAAACGCCGCAGTGAAGTGTCTCAGGAGGCCGATTTTTACGGTTCCATGGACGGTGCCAGCAAGTTCGTCCGTGGCGATGCCATCGCCGGCCTGCTGATCCTGTTCATCAACCTCATCGGTGGTATCGCCATCGGCGTGTTCCAGCACTCGCTGGCTTTCTCCGACGCCGGCAAGGTCTACACCCTGCTGACCATCGGCGACGGCCTGGTGGCGCAGATTCCTTCCCTGCTGCTGTCCACTGCCGCGGCGGTGATGGTGACCCGTGTTTCTTCCTCTGAAGACATGGGCGCGCAGGTCAATCGGCAGATGTTCGCCTCGCCGCGCGCGCTGGCCGTGGCGGCGGCAATCATGATCGCCATGGGCCTGGTGCCGGGCATGCCGCATTTTTCCTTCATCAGCCTCGGCCTGATCGCCGCTGCCGGCGCCTACTGGATCGCCAATCGCCAGCGCAAGACCAAGGAAGAAGAGGTCAAGGAGGTCCAGCGTCAGCAGGAACTGATCCCTGCGCAGAAGGCGCAGGAGGTCAAGGAGCTGGGGTGGGACGATGTCACCCCGGTGGACATGGTCGGTCTGGAAGTGGGTTATCGCCTGATTCCGCTGGTCGACCGCAACCAGGGGGGGCAACTGCTGGCGCGGATCAAGGGGGTGCGCAAGAAGCTGTCGCAGGAAATGGGCTTTCTCATGCCTTCGGTGCATATCCGCGACAACCTCGATCTGGCGCCCAATGCCTACCGTTTGACGCTGATGGGCGTGAGCGTGGCCGAGGCGGAGGTTTATCCGGATCGTGAATTGGCGATCAACCCTGGCCAGGTGTTCGGTCCGCTCAATGGCATCGCCGCCAAGGATCCGGCGTTCGGTCTGGAGGCCGTGTGGATCGACCCTACTCAGCGCGATCAGGCGCAATCGCTGGGTTACACCGTGGTCGACGCCAGTACCGTGGTCGCCACTCACCTCAACCAGATCCTGCACAAGCATGCCCACGAGCTGCTGGGGCACGAGGAAGTGCAACAGCTGATGCAGTTGCTGGCCAAGAGCTCGCCGAAGCTGGCCGAGGAACTGGTGCCGGGGCTGGTATCGCTGTCGACCCTGCTCAAGGTGCTGCAGGCGCTGCTGCAGGAGCAGGTGCCGGTGCGCGACATCCGCACCATCGCCGAGGCCATCGCCAACGTCGCGCCGAAGAGTCAAGATCCCGCCGCGATGGTCGCTGCGGTACGCGTCTCGCTGGCCCGTGCCATCGTCCAGGGCATCGTGGGACTAGAGCCGGAGCTGCCTGTGATCACCCTCGAGCCAAGGTTGGAACAGATCTTGCTCAACAGTCTGCAGAAGGCCGGTCAGGGCGGTGAGGATGGCATCCTCCTCGAACCGGGCATGGCCGAGAAGCTGCAGCGTTCCCTGGTGGAAGCGGCGCAGCGCCAGGAAATGCTCGGCAAACCGGTGATTCTGCTGGTGGCCGGACCGGTCCGGGCGATGTTGTCGCGCTTCGCGCGGCTGGCGGTACCCAGCATGCACGTGCTGGCCTACCAGGAAATTCCGGACAACAAGCAGGTCACCATAGTCGCTACGGTTGGCCAGAACTGAGGTAAAGGGTCATGCAGGTCAAACGCTTCTTCGCCGCCGATATGCGAACCGCCATGAAACTGGTGCGTGACGAATTGGGCGCCGACGCCTCGATCATCGGCAATCGCCGTGTCGCCGGTGGTGTCGAGCTGACTGCAGCGCTGGATTATCAGGCGCCGATGCCGGTGCGCCCGAATCCGGCGCTGGAAGCCGAGCTGCGCAAGACCCAGGCGCGCATCGCCAGCGCTCAGGCTGAGCTGACCACGCGTGCCGAGCAGGATGCCGGCAAGGATCGTCAACTGTTCGCCAACGAGTCGCTGCTGGCGCCCGAACTGCCGGCGACCCTGGTCAAGCCGCAGCGCCCGCTCGAGGCCCCGGTAGCGGCTGCGCCTGCGGTCGACCCGCGCGCACTGGAAGCCATGCGCTTCGAGCTGCACGGCCTGCGTGAGCTGATCGAAGTACAGTTGGGTTCGATCGCCTGGGGTCAGTTGCAGAATCGCCGCCCCCAGCAGGCCAATCTGTGGCGCCGCCTGCAGCGCATGGGGCTGTCTGCCGAGCTGTCGCAGGCGCTGCTGAGCAAGGTGGCCGGCGTGGCCGAGCCGCGTCAGGCCTGGCGCATGCTGCTGGCGCATCTGGCTCACGCGATCACCACGCCCAAGGTCGAGCCGCTGGAAGAGGGTGGCGTGATCGCCCTGGTCGGTCCGGCCGGCATGGGCAAGACGACGACTCTGGCCAAGCTGGCTGCGCGTTATGTGCTTAAGTATGGCTCGCAGCAGGTCGCTCTGGTGAGCATGGACAGCTTCCGTATTGGCGCGCAGGAGCAGCTCAAGACCCTGGGGCGCATCCTCGGTGTGTCGGTGACGCAGATCGACCCTGGTCAGTCTCTGCTGCAGGCTTTGGCGCCGCTGGCCAAGAAGCGCGTGGTGCTGGTCGATACCGCTGGCCTGCCAGGCAACGACCCGGCGCTGCGTCTGCAGCTGGAAAGCCTGGCCTCGGCGCGCATCAAGGCGAAGAATTATCTGGTACTGGCCGCAACAAGTCAGAGTCAAGTGCTCAAGGCCGCCTACCATAGTTACAAGCGTTGTGGCCTTTCAGGCTGCATACTGACGAAACTGGACGAAGCCGCGAGTCTGGGCGAGGTTTTAGGTCTGGCTATAGGCCAGCAACTGCCGGTAGCCTATGTGACGGACGGGCCGCGGATTCCGGATGATCTGCACGTGCCGCGTAGTCATCAGTTGGTCAGCCGTGCCGTGGGGCTGCAGGCTGCCGAGGAGCCGAGTGAAGACGCCATGGCGCAGATGTTCGCCGGCCTTTATCAGCATCCGGCCAAGCGGGCCGGCTGAAGCAGCGAAATTGTTGCACCCTCTCGCCACGTGGTGCGGGAGTGAACGGCCCGACAGGTGGTTTTCAACGGCCTGCAGGGCCAAGTCGAAGTTAGACAAGGTGTAGAAAGAACATGGGTATGCATCCCGTACAGGTGATTGCGGTGACTGGCGGCAAGGGTGGCGTCGGCAAGACCAATGTGTCGGTCAATCTGTCCATGGCCCTGGCCGATCTCGGCCGTCGGGTGATGTTGATGGACGCCGACCTTGGCTTGGCCAACGTCGACGTTCTGTTGGGCCTGACGCCCAAGCGCACCCTGGCCGATGTCATCGCAGGTGAATGCGATCTGCGCGATGTTCTGTTGCAGGGGCCAGGCGGCGTGCGCATCGTGCCGGCAGCCTCCGGTACGCAGAGCATGGTCAGCCTCACGCCGATGCAGCACGCCGGGTTGATCCAGGCGTTCAGTGACATCAGCGAAAATCTTGACGTGCTGGTGATCGACACCGCTGCCGGTATCGGTGATGCGGTGGTCAGCTTCGTGCGAGCCGCGCAGGAGATCCTCGTGGTGGTCTGCGATGAGCCCACCTCGATTACCGACGCCTACGCGCTGATCAAACTGCTCAATCGCGATCATGGCATCAGCCGCTTCCGCGTACTGGCCAACATGGCTCACAGCCCGCAGGAAGGACGCAATCTCTTTGCTAAGCTGACCAAGGTGACGGATCGTTTCCTCGATGTCGCCCTGCAGTATGTCGGTGCCGTGCCCTACGATGAGTGCGTGCGCAAGGCCGTGCAGAAGCAGCGCGCCGTCTATGAAGCCTTCCCTCGCTCCAAGTGCGCTCTGGCGTTCAAGGCGATAGCCCAGAAGGTAGACACCTGGCCGTTGCCGGCCAATCCCCGTGGTCATCTGGAGTTTTTCGTCGAGCGTCTGGTGCAACAACCGACCGCAGACTCGGCCGTATGACAGCAGCCTCTGGACTTCGTATGTACAACAAGGCTCAGGCGCAGGACTCCCAGCACCAGCTGATCGAGCGCTATGCGCCTCTGGTCAAGCGTATCGCCTACCACCTGCTGGCCCGTCTGCCGGCTAGCGTGCAGGTCGACGATCTTATCCAGGCCGGCATGATCGGCCTGCTCGAAGCCTCGCGCAAATACGACTCCAGCAAGGGTGCCAGTTTCGAGACCTTCGCCGGTATCCGTATTCGCGGCTCCATGCTCGATGAGGTGCGCAAGGGTGATTGGGCGCCGCGTTCGGTACACCGCAACAGCCGTATGGTCAGCGATGCCATTCGTGTCGTCGAAGCAAGAACCGGGCGTGACGCTAAAGATCACGAGGTTGCGGCCGAACTCCAATTGAGTCTGGAGGATTACTACGGCATTCTTGGCGACACTTTGGGCAGCCGCCTGTTCAGCTTCGACGACCTGCTGCAGGACGGCGAGCATGGCGGGTTGCACGAAGACGCCGGACACTCTCACCTCGAACCTTCGCGGGACCTCGAAGACGAACGCTTCCAGGCGGCCTTGGCCGGTGCCATCGCCGGCTTGCCGGAGCGCGAACGTCTGGTGCTGGCGCTGTATTACGATGAAGAGCTGAACTTGAAGGAAATCGGTGAAGTGCTGGGGGTTAGCGAGTCACGCGTGAGTCAGTTGCACAGCCAATGCGCGGCGCGCTTGCGCTCGCGGCTGAGTGAATGGCGCGCTGGCTGAACGCGGCGTACTCGCAGGCGCAAACGGTTTCATGATTAAAGGACGTAGTTGCGAGCGCAATACGTTTGGGACTGTACGGAGGTCGACTTGGACAAGAACATGAAAATCCTCATCGTTGACGATTTCTCGACGATGCGACGGATCATCAAGAACCTCTTGCGGGACTTGGGTTTCACCAACACCGCGGAAGCCGATGACGGCACCTCGGCGCTGCCGATGCTGCAAAGCGGCAGCTTCGACTTTCTGGTGACCGACTGGAACATGCCCGGCATGACCGGCATCGACCTGCTGCGCGCCGTACGTGCCGACGAGCGCCTCAAGCACCTGCCGGTGCTGATGGTGACCGCTGAAGCCAAGCGCGATCAGATCATCGAGGCGGCCCAGGCCGGTGTGAATGGCTACGTGGTCAAACCCTTCACCGCTCAGGTGTTGAAGGAAAAGATCGAGAAGATCTTCGAGCGGGTCAACGGCTGATGTCAGCCGCGAGGGTGCTATGGAACACGATGACTCCACGTTGGGTGACCTCGAGTCGACCCTGAAAAACAATGCCCGCGATCTGGTCGACAGCCTTGAACAAGGTAACTTCGGCGCTGCGGTGCAACTGATCAACGAGCTGAACAAGGTCCGTGATCGCGGGCTGTATCACGAGGTCGGCAAACTGACCCGTGAACTGCACAACGCCATTGTCAATTTTCAACTCGATCCGCGCATGCCGCATGCCCAGGAGCTGTCGCAGATCGCCGACGCGACCGAGCGCCTGAACTACGTCGTGACCATGACCGAGAAGGCCGCCAACCGGACCATGGATCTGGTCGAGCAGAGTGCGCCGCTGGTCAACGACCTCAGTGACGAAGCGCAGAGCCTCAGCGCCGAGTGGGGCCGCTTCATGCGCCGTGAAATCGGGGCCGACGGTTTTCGTGAGCTGGCCAAGCGTGTCGAGCTGTTCCTCGCCCGCAGTGAGCGAGATGGCGTAAAGCTCTCCGGCCATCTCAACGACATTCTGCTGGCGCAGGACTATCAGGACCTTACCGGCCAGGTGATCAAGCGTGTCACCCAGCTGGTGACCGAAGTGGAAAGCAACCTGCTCAAGCTGATGCTCATGGCCAGCCAGGTCGACCGTTTTGCCGGTATTCAGCACGACCACGAAGCGCTGCGTAGCGAACAGGAAAAATCAAAAGAGCCATCGCGGGGTGAAGGTCCGCAGATTCATGCCGATAAGCGTGATGACGTCGCCTCCAGTCAAGACGATGTCGACGACCTGCTGTCCAGTCTAGGGTTCTAAGGAGCACACAAATATGAGCTTCGGCGCCGATGAAGAGATCCTCCAGGATTTCCTGGTAGAGGCCGGCGAGATTCTCGAACAGTTGTCCGAACAGTTGGTCGAGCTGGAAAGCCGACCGGACGACATGAACCTGCTCAACGCCATCTTTCGCGGTTTCCATACCGTCAAGGGCGGAGCGGGTTTCCTCCAGCTCAACGAGCTGGTGGAGTGCTGCCATATCGCCGAAAACGTCTTCGACATCCTGCGCAAGGGTGAGCGTCGCGTCGATTCGGAGCTGATGGATGTGGTGCTCGAGGCTCTTGATGCAGTCAATGGCATGTTTGGCGAAGTGCGTGAGCGCCGCGAGCCGACGCCCGCGTCGCCTGAACTTCTGGCGGCACTGGCTCGCCTGGCCGAACCGGGCGGCGCCGAAGCGGCTCCTGAGCCCGTGCAGCAAGCCGAAGCGGAACCCGCGCCGGAGCCTCAGCCCGCTGCGCCTTCCGCTCCCGCAGGCGACATCACCGACAGCGAGTTCGAGCAACTGCTCGAGGCGTTGGGTGAAGCGCCGGCTGCCGCCCCGAGTGCGCAGGCCAGTGCCAGCGACGAGATCACCGATGACGAGTTCGAGTCGCTGCTCGATCAGTTGCACGGCAAGGGCCAGTTCGCCGGTACGGTCGAAACGCCCGCCGCTGCGGTAGTCGCTTCTGCGCCTGCTGGCGCAGCGGCAGGCGATGACATCACCGACGATGAATTCGAAGCGCTGCTCGATCAACTGCATGGCAAGGGCCAGTTCTCGGCCACGGCCGAAGCCGCTGCGCCGGTTGCAGCCGTTGCTGCAGCGCCCGCTCCGGCGGGTGATGAGATCACCGACGACGAGTTCGAGTCGCTGCTCGATCAATTGCACGGCAAGGGCAAGTTCGTCCCGCCGGCTGAGCCCGCGCCTGCCGCTGCGGCTAAACCCGCAGCAGCGCCCAAGGCCGCTGCACCTGCCAAACCCGCAGCAGCCAAGGCTGAGCCTGCTGCCGCTCGTGCTGCTGCCGCGCCGGCGCCCGCTGCCGAAAAGGCATCGGCCGCGAGCGAAGCGGAAACCACGGTACGGGTCGACACTGCGCGCCTCGACGAGATCATGAACATGGTCGGCGAGCTGGTGCTGGTGCGTAACCGCCTGGTGCGCCTGGGCCTGAACAGCGGCGACGAGGCCATGTCCAAGGCCGTGTCGAACCTCGATGTGGTCACAGCCGATCTGCAGACCTCGGTGATGAAGACCCGGATGCAGCCGATCAAGAAGGTGTTCGGCCGTTTCCCGCGTCTGGTCCGCGATCTGGCGCGCAACCTGAAGAAGGAAATCAACCTCGAACTGGTGGGCGAAGAAACCGATCTCGACAAGAACCTGGTCGAGGCCCTGGCTGACCCGTTGGTGCACTTGGTGCGCAACGCCGTCGACCATGGCGTGGAAACGCCGGAAGAACGCGAGAAGAGCGGCAAGGCCCGTGCTGGGCGCGTGGTGCTGTCCGCCGAGCAGGAAGGCGACCATATCCTGCTGTCGATCACCGATGACGGCAAAGGCATGGATGCCGACGTGCTGCGCGCCAAGGCCGTGGAGAAGGGCCTGCTGGACAAGGACGCCGCCGATCGCCTCAACGAGTTCGAATGCTACAACCTGATCTTCGCCCCGGGCTTCTCGACCAAGACCGAGATTTCCGACGTGTCTGGCCGTGGCGTCGGCATGGATGTGGTGAAGACCAAGATTTCCCAGCTCAATGGCACGGTCAACGTGTTCTCGCAGAAAGGCCAGGGCTCGAAGATCATCATCAAGGTGCCGCTGACCCTGGCGATCATGCCGACGCTGATGGTGATGCTGGAGAACCAGGCCTTCGCCTTCCCGCTGGTCAACGTCAACGAGATCTTCCATCTCGACCTGTCGCGCACCAACGTGGTCGATGGTCAGGAAGTGGTGATCGTGCGCGACAAGGCGCTGCCACTGTTCTATCTCAAGCGCTGGCTGGTGCCGCAGGCCTTCCATGAAGGTCAGCGCGAAGGCCATGTGGTGATTCTCACCGTTGGCAGTCAGCGCATCGGCTTTGTCGTCGATCAACTGGTCGGCCAGGAAGAAGTGGTAATCAAGCCACTGGGCAAGATGCTGCAAGGCACGCCCGGAATGTCCGGTGCCACGATCACGGGCGACGGACGCATCGCGTTGATTCTCGACGTACCGAGCATGCTCAAGCGCTACGCTCGACGTTTCTGATGTTTCGCGGCGTGGACCCGAGGTCCACGCCGTCTAGGAGTGTGTATGGCAGTCAAGGTCTTGGTGGTGGACGACTCCGGTTTCTTCCGTCGCCGCGTGTCGGAAATTCTGTCTGCTGACCCCAGTATTCAGGTCGTGGGCACGGCCACCAACGGGCGGGAAGCCATCGATCAGGCGTTGGCGCTCAAGCCCGACGTGATCACCATGGATTACGAGATGCCGATGATGGATGGCATCACCGCGGTGCGGAACATCATGCAGCGCTGTCCGACACCGGTGCTGATGTTCTCCTCGCTGACGCATGAAGGCGCCCGCGTCACGCTCGATGCGCTGGATGCGGGTGCGGTGGATTTCCTGCCGAAGAACTTCGAAGACATCTCGCGCAACCCCGAAAAGGTCAAGCAGATGCTGTGCGAGAAGGTGCACAGCATCGCGCGCAGCAATCGCCGTTTCAGTTCGGCCGCGGTGGCTCCGGCGCCGACTGCGGCTAGTCCGAGTGCGGCGCCGACGGCTCGTCCAGCCCTTTCGGCGCGATCTGCCGCACCGGGCGCTGCTGCGCCAGCGCGCCCAGCAGGCGCAGCCCCTACGTCATCAGCGCCTAAACGCAAGGCCTACAAGCTGGTGGCCATCGGCACCTCGACCGGTGGCCCGGTGGCGCTGCAGCGCGTGTTGACCCAGCTTCCGGCCAATTTTCCGGCGCCGCTGGTTCTGATCCAGCACATGCCGGCAGCCTTCACCAAGGCCTTCGCCGAGCGCCTGGACAAGCTGTGCCGCATTCAGGTCAAGGAAGCCGAGGACGGCGATATTCTGCGCCCAGGCCTTGCGCTGCTGGCTCCTGGTGGCAAGCAGATGATGGTCGATGCGCGTGGCGCGATAAGAATCCTGCCGGGTGACGAACGCCTCAACTACAAACCCTGTGTCGATATCACCTTCGGCTCTGCCGCCAAGTCCTATGGCGACAAGGTACTGGCCGTGGTGCTGACGGGCATGGGTGCAGACGGTCGTGAGGGCGCGCGTCTGCTCAAGCAGGGCGGCAGCCAGGTGTGGGCGCAGGACGAGGCCAGTTGCGTGATCTATGGCATGCCCATGGCCGTGGTCAAAGCCAATCTGGCGGATGCGGTCTACGGCCTGGATGACATCGGCCGGCACCTGACCGAGGCCTGCCAGTGACGAACGCTAAGTCGGAAACATGCGCATGGATGTACTGAGCCTGATTGGCGTCATCCTGGCGTTCGTTGCCATTCTGGGCGGCAATTACCTCGAAGGCGGCCATGCTGGGGCCCTGCTCAACGGTCCGGCGGCGCTGATCGTCATCGGTGGCACATTGGGCGCGGCCTTTCTGCAGGCGCCGGTGCAGGTGTTCAAGCGGGCCATGAGCATCATGCGCTGGATCTTCTTCCCGCCGCGCATCGATCTGGTCGGCGGCATCAATCGTGTGACCGGGTGGAGCATGGTGGCGCGCAAGGAAGGCCTGCTCGGCCTGGAAGCGGTGGCCGATGCCGAGCCTGACCCCTATGCGCGCAAGGGCCTGCAGTTACTGGTCGACGGTGCCGAGCCGGAATCCATTCGCAGCATTCTGGAAGTTGATCTCTACACTCAGGAAGCGCGCGATATCCAGGCCGCCAAGGTGTTCGAGAGCATGGGCGGTTATGCACCGACCATTGGCATCATCGGTGCGGTGATGGGCCTGATCCACGTGATGGGCAACCTGGCTGATCCGAGCATGCTCGGCAGTGGCATTGCCGTGGCGTTCGTCGCCACCATCTACGGCGTCGGTTTCGCCAACCTGCTGCTGCTGCCGGCGGGCAACAAGCTCAAGGCCATCGCGCTGCGCCAGTCGCGTTACCGCGAGATGCTCCTCGAAGGCATCCTGTCCATCGCCGAGGGTGAGAACCCGCGCTCCATCGAACTGAAGCTGCAAGGCTTCATGGACTGATGGAGGTATGGCATGGCGCGCAGGCGGCATCATGAAGAGCACGAGAATCACGAGCGTTGGCTGGTCTCCTATGCCGACTTCATCACCTTGCTGTTCGCCTTTTTCGTGGTGATGTACTCGATTTCCTCGATCAACGAAGGCAAGTACAAGATCCTCTCGGAGTCGCTGACCGGTGTGTTCAATCAGCCCGATCGCTCGATCAAGCCGATTCCGGTCGTCGAGGAACGGCCGCGCACCAGCGAGCCCGATAACACCTCGATTGACGACCCCAGCTCGGATTCGACCCTGCAGAGCATTGCCTCCAGCGTACGCGAGGTCTTTGGCGAACTGATCAAGAGTGATCAGCTGACCGTGCGCGGCAACGAGATGTGGATCGAGATCGAGCTCAGCTCCAGCCTGTTGTTTCCCAGTGGTGATGCCATTCCGAACAACCAGGCATTCGACATCATCGAGAAGGTCGCCAAAATCCTGGCGCCTTATCAGAATCCGGTCAAGGTGGAGGGATTCACCGACAACCTGCCGATCCAGACCGCTCAATACCCAACCAACTGGGAGTTGTCTTCGGCGCGGGCGGCGAGCATCGTGCGCATGTTGGCCATGGATGGCGTCGACCCTTCACGTCTGGCGGCCGTCGGCTACGGTGAGTTCCAGCCGGTGGCGGACAATGCCACTGCCGAGGGCAGGGGGCGTAATCGCCGGGTCGTGCTGGTGATTTCGCGCAACCTCGACACGCGACGTGGCGCTGGCAGTGCCGCGACCCAGCAGTCAGGGGCTGGCACGCAACCTGCACCAGCGTCTGCGTCGGGGGTTCCACAGTCGTGAGCCGTCAAATCCCAGTCGCCTACTTCGTGCAGGCGACAGCCATTCTCGGCCTGAGCGCCTCTTGCCGGGAGGATGAGAGAAGATGAAAGTCTGGGCAGTAGCCAATCAGAAGGGTGGGGTCGGCAAGACCACCACCTCCATCGCCCTGGCAGGCCTGTTGGCCGATGCCGGCAAGCGTGTGGTCGTGGTCGATCTCGATCCGCATGGGTCGATGACCAGTTACTTCGGTCATGACCCCGATGCGCTGGAGCACAGTTGCTTCGACCTGTTCCTGCACCAGGGCAACGTGCCGCAAGGCCTGCCCAGGCAGCTGTTGCACAGCACCAGTCACGAGAATATCTCCCTGTTGCCGTCGAGCACCGCGCTGGCCACGCTCGAGCGCCAGTCGCCGGGACAGAGTGGCCTGGGCCTGGTGATCGCCAAGAGCCTGGCGCAGCTGTGGGAAGATTTCGATCACGCCGTCATCGACAGCCCGCCATTGCTCGGTGTGTTGATGGTCAACGCCCTGGCCGCCAGCCAGCAACTGGTGATTCCGGTACAGACCGAGTTCCTCGCGGTGAAGGGCCTGGAGCGCATGGTCAGCACGCTGGCGATGATCAATCGTTCGCGCAAGCAGGCCTTGCCCTACACCATAGTGCCGACGCTGTTCGACCGTCGTACCCAGGCGTCCATGAGCACGCTGCGGCTGCTGCGCAATACCTATCCCGAGCACCTGTGGCCGGCCTATATCCCGGTCGATACGCGTTTGCGTGATGCCAGCCGGGCAGGGCGCACGCCCTCGCAGTTCGATGCGGGCAGCCGTGGGGTGATCGCCTATCGTGCGCTGCTCAAGCATCTGTTGAGCCATCAGCCGGCGGCGCAGGTGGCTTGAAATGAGCGTCTGTGTTGAACTGCGACACTCAAGTCGGAGCATGCAGCGGCCGATAGGCTGTCAAGATCTTATTCCGGGTTCCAGTCATGAGTCGTAACCTCGCCACCGCCACGCGTTCCCAGTTGGCCCTGCAGTCCTACCTCGACGGGTTGCTGCAGGAGGCTGCCGCCGAACTGGAGATGTCCGTCAGTCTCGACGAGTTCGAGGCCGCCGTGCTCGAGGAGCAGGTGCGCGATGCGCGGCTGGTCGAGCCAGTGGTGCTCGCCAGCGTGGTCGAGCCGCAGGTGCAGGTGGCCGTGGCACCGGTTGAATTGCTCGCGCCGATGCCGGCTGCGGTCATCGACGAGGCGCCGCCAGTGCTTGCACCTGCTGCCGAACTGGCGCCGCAGCCGGCTGCTGCGCTGGCCGATGGTCGCCCTGCCTGGGCCGAGGAGCCGTTCGAATGCCTGCTGTTCGACGTTGCCGGGCTGACCCTGGCCGTGCCATTGATCTGCCTGGGGTCGATCTACCCGCTGGAAGGTCAGGAGCTGACGCCGCTGTTCGGTCAGCCGGATTGGTTCCTCGGTATCCTGCCGAGCCAGGCGGGCAACCTGAAGGTGCTGGACACCGCGCGCTGGGTGATGCCGGACCGTTACCGCGAGGACTTCCGCGAAGGCCTGCAGTACGTGATTTCCGTGCAGGGCTACGAGTGGGGGCTGTCGGTGCATCAGGTCAGCCGTTCGATTCGCCTGGACCCGAGCGAGGTCAAGTGGCGCAGTCAGCGTACCCAGCGTCCCTGGTTGGCCGGCACGGTGATCGAGCACATGTGCGCGCTGCTCGACGTGGCGGCATTGGCCGAGCTGATCGCCAGCGGCGGGGCGAAGCGCCTGAATGGCGGAAAACTGCATTGAGAATGGGTGAGCCTGTGCCAACGGGCTCTATAGTTGATGACAAGCGGGTCGACCCGCGCATGCCGCACTGAGCGGTTTTTGATGAGGCTAGGGACATGAAGAAAAGTTCTGCACAAGGTGCCGAAGATCCGATTCTGCAGTGGGTGACCTTTCGCCTGGACAACGAGACCTACGGCATCAACGTGATGCAGGTGCAGGAAGTCCTGCGTTACACCGAGATCGCCCCGGTACCGGGTGCTCCGAGCTATGTGCTGGGCATCATCAACCTGCGTGGCAATGTGGTCACCGTGATCGATACCCGCCAGCGTTTCGGCCTGGGTTCGGCGCCGGTCACCGACAATACCCGTATCGTCATCATCGAAGCGGACAAGCAAGTCGTCGGCATCCTGGTCGATAGCGTGGCCGAAGTGGTCTACCTGCGTCAGTCCGAGATCGAGACCGCACCGAACGTCGGCAACGACGAGTCGGCCAAGTTCATCCAGGGCGTGTGCAACAAGAACGGCGAGCTGCTGATCCTGGTCGAGCTGGACAAGATGATGTCCGAGGAAGAGTGGTCGGAGCTGGAGAGCATCTGAGCCATGTCCGAGTTCGCCATGCTTGCCGCGGCCCTGGCCTTCGTGGCGCTGCTATGCGTGGCACTGGGCTTCGTCTGCCAAGGCCTGTACCGCAACCAGCAGCGCCTGCTGGACGAGCAGGCCAAGCGTGATGCCGTGCGCGATGCGCGGATCAGGGAGCTGAGCAAACGTCTCGACGCCTACCTGACCGGCAGCATTCGCATGGGCGAAGAGCTGCATGAGCTGCGCCGTGTGGTGGCGCCGCTGCCGGACAAGGTCAGCCAGATCGAACAGCGCGACCCCAGCAGCCTGTCCTTCACCCAGGCTGCGCGCCTGGTGGGCATGGGCGCCAGCGTCGATGACCTGACCCAGTCCTGTGGCCTGAGCAAGGCCGAGGCCGAGCTGATCAGCCGCCTGCACACGCCCAAGGCAGGCCAGTCGCAATAGCCGTCCCCGCGCCTTGACGCATAGTCGAGCGCGTTCTTAGCAGGCCTCGCCGTCTGCGCAATCAATCCTAGCGTCCCTGTGCGTCCATCTACGCTGATAGAAGGCAGCGGCTCGTCCGGCTGTGGTCGTCACGGGGGATTGCTCATGCATCGTCTGGTTGTGTTTCTCGTTGGCTGGCTGCTCTGCCAGCCCCTGATTGCTCAGGAGGCGCCGCTGCAGGTCGCGGGTGCGATCACGGTCAACGTCATGCAGGCCAAGCACCTGCACGACCATGGCGCACTGTTCATCGATGTGCGGCCGGCCCGCGAGTGGGGGTGGGGGCATGTCGAGGGTGCCATTCATCTCGACCTGCGCGAGCATTTTGCATCGCTGGCGCAGGTGCCGTGGCCGCGCGAGGTGCCCCTGGTCATCTACTGCGACAGCGAGGTGTGCGCGCAGAGTGCCGTTGCGGTCGAGCAGGCAGTGGGCTGGGGCTTTACCCGTGTGTTCTATTTTCGTGGCGGTTACTTCGCCTGGCAGCTGTTCGATATGCCAAGCAGCAAGGGCGGCACCAGCGAGCGACTGGCGCTCAGTTCGCCGGCCCCTTGAGCAAGGGCAGCGGCGCGCTGACGTCGCGCTCGGCATCCGCCTCGAAACCCGGCGGGGCCTTGCCCTGCAGGTGCCAGGCGAAGGCGATGATCTCGGCGATGCAGCGATACAGCGCTTCAGGGATGGCGTCGCCCAGTTCCAGGCGCGCCAGCAGACGCACCAACTCGGCATTTTCATAGATCGGTACTTCGTATTCGCGCGCGATGGCGAGAATGGCTTCGGCCAGTTCGTCATCGCCCTTGGCGCTGAGTATCGGCGCGTTTTGCCCGTCGTAGTTGAGGGCGATGGCCTGACGCGCTTCGGACTGCGGCTTGCGGCTCATGCGGTTTCATCCACCCAGCGTTGTTCCAGCGAGGTTTTCGGTCCTTGCGGCGGCATGCCCTGGCTGCAGGCCAGTTCGCCCACCTCCAGACCCGCGGCCTGCAGGCGCTCACGCAGGTTGCCCAGTTCGGCGCTGATCAGCGATGCGGTGTCGGCGCGTTCGGCCCATAACTGGCTGGAGAGGCTGCCGCGTAGCAGCTGAGCACGAACCTGCAGCGGACCAAGGTGATCGAGGTCGAAGGCCAGTTCCACGCGCCAGAGCGTTTCCTTCTGTTCCGCTTTTTCCGCCTTGCCGCTGTCTTCGCGCTGCAGTTTGAGCTGAAGGGGAATCACCTCCTGCTGATGGCGCATGGGCAGCTCCAACTGCCAGGTGGTCAGCAGGTTGCCGTTGGCGTCGACCTGGGTTTGCGCCAGGCTCGATAGCTGGTGAGTCTGCAGTCGTGAAACGGCTGCTGCGGCGAGCTTCAGCAGGGTTTCCAGGTCGGCCTCGTCATCCATGTTCTGCAGCAGGCGCGAGGGCAGGGGAAAGGTCAGTGCCTGCTGGCGCGCCGAGCCGGTAGCACCTGCACCGAGCAGTTGTCGGGCCAGGTTGGGCAGGTTCTGATTGAGAGCGTTCTGCAGGCCGGCAAGGGGGCCGGAGGCGCCCGGCAATTGCGGCATCAGCTGGGCGATCAGGCGCAGCAGGTTGGCCTTCAGGTCCTGCGGCAATGTGCCGGTCTGTCCCTGCAGCAGTTTGGCTTCGAGCAGCACACCGCTGCCTTCGAGTGCCTGCGCCAGGCCTTTGGCGGTGCTCAGCTGGGTGCTGTCGGGGAGTGCGCCAAGCAGTTTGTCGATGCTGCCGCGCAGCGCTTCATCGCCGCCGCTCAGCTTCTGCAGGCCCTTGAACAAGCCCTCCAGCGACGCCTGGCGATTCTGCTGGGCGGCCAGTTGCTGGCCCAGCACCAATTGATCGAGGCGGCCGCTGAGCGGCAGGAAGGCGAGGCTCTGGCTACCCTGCACCTGGGCGCTGAGCAGGCTGCCGAGCGGCAGGGCCAGCGGGCTGTCGAGCGCCAGCTGGCTGCCGGCGAGCGGGGTGTTGAGCAGGTTCACCACCAGGCGATAGAGCGTCTGCGCGCCCTGTGGCGGCAACGCGTCGCGGCTGACCACTTTGCCCTGGACCAAAGTGCCGGGCGGCAGTTGCTGCAGGTCGAGGCTGGTCAGCGGCTTGTCGCCGCCCGCTTGCAACGCCAGCGCCAGGCGCGTATCCGACAGGGCGGTGACCACCAGCGCGCTGCCCTGGGCCAGTGGCCTGGGGCTTTCGGCTTGCAGAGTCGCCTGTTTGCCACCTGCGAGGGTCAGCTTGAGTAGCAACTGGAAGCTTTGCGCCTGCTCGCGAATCGCCACGACTTCGGCCTTGGCGCTTTCGCCGGCCGCCAGCATGCCTTCCAGCGGCTGTAACAGGCGCACGGCAAGGTCTGCTGCGGTCGCGGTGTTGCGGATCACCGGCACGGAAGGGGGAAGTGGGCGTGGGCTGCTGATTTCGCTCATCGGCTTTGGTGAAGCTCCGTCCTGTGCGGTGCCGTAGGGTGCGCCATGCGCAGCGGTTTCGACTGCTGGTGCGCATGGCACACCCTACGCGATTAACACCCTGTCGAAAATGCTGACTGCGGGGACAGTGATGCGCCATGTATAATGCCGGCCCGTTGCGCAGCGCACTTCCGGCACGCGTCAGTATAGCGGCCGGAGCACCGTCGACTTTAACCCTGCCAGGTATCGATGACCCGTCCTGTTCCCCTTCTCGAAGCCGTGGCGCTCAGCTGTGAGCGGGACTGGCGCATGCTCTTCGAGCAGCTGCATTTCGCCCTGCAGCCAGGCGACATGTTGCAGATCAGCGGCCCCAACGGCAGCGGCAAGACCAGCCTGCTACGGCTGATCGCGGGCCTGCGTCAGCCGACCTGCGGCGACATCTTCCTGCAGGGCCAGACCCTGGCCGAGCAACGCAGCGAGCTGGCGCGCAACCTGTTGTGGATCGGCCATGCCGCCGGCATCAAGGGTCTGCTGACTGCCGAAGAGAATCTGGCCTGGCTCTGCGCCCTGCATCGTCCGGCCAGTCGCGAGGCTATCTGGCAGGCGCTGGAGGCGGTCGGCCTGCGCGGTTTCGAGGATGTTCCCTGCCATACCCTGTCGGCCGGCCAGCAGCGCCGTGTCGCCCTGGCACGTCTGTATCTGGCCGACACGCCGCCGCTGTGGGTGCTCGATGAGCCGTTCACCGCGCTGGACAAGAGCGGTGTGGCGCAACTCGAAGCGCACCTGGCCGGTCATTGCGAGCGTGGCGGTGTGGTGGTGCTGACCACTCACCACAGCCTGCAGCACAAGCCGGCGACGTATCGTGATCTGGATCTGGGGCAGCACGCCGCATGAGCAACGTCTTCACTCAGCTGTTGTCGCGCGAAATGCGTTTGCTCGCTCGCCGTCCGTCCGACCTGGCCAACCCGCTGGTGTTCTTCGCCATCGTCATCGCCCTGTTCCCTCTGGCGGTAGGGCCGCAGACGCAATTGTTGCAAAGCCTTTCTCCGGGCCTGGTCTGGGTCGCAGCGCTTTTGGCCGTGCTGCTCTCGCTGGACGGGCTTTTCCGCAGTGATTTCGAGGATGGCTCGCTCGAACAGTGGGTCCTTTCGTCGCACCCCCTGCCTCTTCTGGTGTTGGCCAAGGTGCTGGCACACTGGCTTTTCAGTGGTCTGGCGCTGGTTTTGCTGGCGCCTGTACTGGCGCTGATGCTCGGTCTGCCTGGGCGTTGCCTGCCGGTACTGCTGATTTCCCTGCTGCTCGGCACCCCGGTGCTGAGCCTGCTCGGCGCGGTGGGCGCGGCGCTCACCGTTGGTCTCAAGCGCGGCGGCCTGCTGCTGGCGCTGCTGATCCTGCCGCTGTACATCCCGGTGCTGATTCTTGGCAGCGGGGCGCTGCAGGCGGCCTTGCAAGGACTGCCGGCTAGCGGCCACCTGTTGTGGCTGGCGAGCCTCACTGCCCTGGCGGTGACCCTGACACCTTTTGCGATTGCCGCCGGTCTGACCATCAGTGTCGGCGAATAAGAACGAACCGTGATGTAGCCCGGATTGCATCCGGGCTACGTGTAGATGATGAGTCGACTGAATGAACTGGACGTGGTTTCACAAGTGGGGTTCGCCCAAGTGGTTCTATGAGATGAGTGGCCGCTGGCTGCCCTGGCTCAGCATCGCTGCCGTGGTGCTGATCGCCGCAGGCCTGATCTGGGGCCTGGCGTTCGCACCGCCGGATTACCAGCAAGGCAACAGCTTCCGCATCATCTACATCCACGTTCCGGCGGCCTTCCTCGCCCAGTCGATCTACGTGACCCTGGCCATTGCCGGGCTGGTCGGGCTGGTATGGAAGATGAAGCTGGCCGACGTCGCCTTGCAGCAGGCCGCTCCCATCGGCGCCTGGATGACCGCCATCGCGTTGCTCACCGGCGCCATCTGGGGCAAGCCGACCTGGGGCACCTACTGGGTCTGGGACGCGCGCCTGACCTCGATGCTGATCCTGCTGTTCCTCTACTTCGGCGTCATCGCCCTGGGCAATGCCATCAGCAACCGTGACAGCGCCGCCAAGGCTTGCGCCGTGCTGGCCATCGTCGGTGTGATCAATATCCCGATCATCAAGTATTCGGTGGAATGGTGGAACTCGTTGCACCAGAGCGCCACCTTCAAGATCACCGAAAAACCGGCGATGCCGGTGGAAATGTGGCTGCCGCTGCTGCTGGCGGTGCTGGGTTTCTACTGCTTCTTCGGTGCCGTGCTGCTCTATCGCATGCGCCTGGAAGTGCTCAAGCGCGAAGCGCGCAGCAGTTGGGTGAAAGCCGAAGTGCAGACGCTGGTGGAGGGCAAGGCATGAGTTTCGCGTCGTTCTCCGAGTTTCTCGCCATGGGTACTCATGGCCCCTACGTCTGGAGCGCCTACGGCATCAGCCTGGCGATCCTGGCGTTGAATGTGGTGCTGCCAATCCTGGCACGCCGCCGTTACCTGCAAGACGAGGCGCGCCGTTTGCGCCGGGAGAAGTCGAAGTGAATCCGGTTCGCAAGAAACGCCTGTACATCGTTCTGGCCATCCTCTGCGGCGTCAGCATCGCCGTCGCGCTGGCGCTGACCGCGTTGCAGGAGAACATCAACCTGTTCTACACCCCGAGTCAGATCGCCAATGGCGAGGCGCCGGTCGATACCCGCATTCGTGCCGGCGGCCTGGTGGAGGAGGGCTCCGTCAAGCGTTCCGCCGATACCCTGGAAGTCGACTTCGTCGTCACCGACGGTGCCCACGGCGTGACCATTCGCTACCACGGCATCCTCCCGGACCTGTTCCGTGAGGGGCAGGGCATCGTCGCGCTCGGCCGGGTCAATGAACAGGGCGTGCTGGTGGCCGACGAGGTGCTGGCCAAGCACGACGAGAACTACATGCCGCCTGAAGTCATGCAGGCGCTGGAAAAGAGCGGAATGATGCAGCAGCACAATGAGGCCAAAGCCGCCAAACAGGGCTATCAGCAGGAGAGCGCACAATGATTCCCGAGCTCGGCCATCTGGCGATGATCCTGGCGCTGTGCCTGTGCCTGGTGCAGGCGACGCTGCCGCTGATCGGTGCCTGGCGTGGTGACCACCAGTGGATGAGCCTGGCGCAGCCGGCCGCCTGGGGTCAGTTCGCCTTCCTGCTGTTTTCCTTCATCTGCCTGACCTATGCCTTCATGGTCGACGACTTCTCCGTCGCCTACGTGGCGCACAACTCCAACAGCGCGCTGCCCTGGTACTACAAGTTCAGCGCGGTATGGGGCGCGCACGAAGGCTCCTTGCTGTTGTGGGCGCTGATCCTGGCGGGCTGGACCTTCGCCGTGGCGATCTTCTCGCGCCACCTGCCGGAAGAGATGCTCGCCCGCGTGCTGGCGGTGATGGGCATGATCAGCGTCGGGTTTCTGCTGTTTCTGATCGTCACCTCAAACCCCTTCGAGCGCCTGCTGCCGAATTCGCCGGCCGATGGTCGCGACCTCAACCCCTTGCTGCAGGACTTCGGCCTGATCGTGCATCCGCCGATGCTGTACATGGGCTATGTCGGTTTCTCGGTGGCCTTCGCCTTCGCCATCGCCGCCTTGCTCGGCGGCAAGCTGGACGCCGCCTGGGCGCGCTGGTCGCGGCCCTGGACCATCGTCGCCTGGGCCTTCCTCGGCATCGGCATCGCCCTGGGCTCCTGGTGGGCCTACTACGAACTCGGCTGGGGCGGCTGGTGGTTCTGGGACCCGGTAGAGAACGCGTCCTTCATGCCCTGGCTGGTAGGCACCGCCTTGATTCACTCGTTGGCCGTGACGGAAAAACGCGGTGTGTTCAAGAGCTGGACCGTGCTGCTGGCCATCGCCGCCTTCTCCCTGAGCCTGCTGGGGACCTTCCTGGTGCGTTCCGGCGTACTGACCTCGGTACACGCCTTCGCCACCGATCCGGAGCGCGGCGTGTTCATCCTCGCCTTCCTGCTGGTGGTGGTAGGCGGTTCACTGGCGCTGTTCGCCGTGCGCGCGCCGGTGGTCAAGAGCCAGGTCGGCTTTGGTCTGTGGTCGCGTGAGACGCTGCTGCTGGTCAACAACATCGTGCTGGTGGTGTCGGCCGCGATGATCCTGCTCGGCACGCTCTACCCGCTGGTGCTCGACGCGCTGACCGGCGCCAAGCTGTCGGTCGGCCCGCCTTACTTCAACGCGCTGTTCCTGCCGCTGATGGCGCTGCTGATGGCGGTGATCAGTGTCGGCGTGCTGGTGCGCTGGAAGGACACCCCGCTGAAATGGCTGGGTAGCATGCTGACGCCGGTGCTGGTGGCCAGCGTGGTGCTGGCTGTGGTTGCCACCTTCCTGCATGGCGATTTCAACTGGGCCGTGCTGGCCGTCTGCCTGCTGGCCTTCTGGGTGATCCTCGCAGGCGTGCGCGACATTCTCGACAAGACGCGCCACAAGGGCCTGATCAAGGGCCTGCCAAGCCTGGGCCGCAGCTACTGGGGCATGCAGATGGCGCACTTCGGCTTCGCCGTGTGCGCCCTGGGTGTGGTGCTCACCAGTCTCGGCAGCTACGAGCGCGATCTGCGCATGGCGCCGGGTGAGTCGGTGGAGCTGGGCGGCTACCGCTTCCAGTTCGACGGCGCCGTGCATCATGAAGGCCCCAACTTCATCTCCGACAAGGGCACGGTGCGCGTATTCGACGGCGAGCGGCTGATCAGTGTGTTGTACCCGGAAAAGCGCCTGTACACCGTGCAGCAAGCGACCATGACCGAGGCGGGCATCGATGCCGGCTTCACCCGTGATCTGTTCGTCGCCCTCGGCGAGCCGCTGGAGCAGGGCGCCTGGGCGGTGCGTGTGCACATCAAGCCGTTCGTCCGCTGGATCTGGCTGGGCGCGTTGCTGATGGGCTTCGGCGGCTTGCTCGCTGCGGCCGACAAGCGCTACCGCATCAAGGTCAGAACCCGCGTGCGTGAAGCCCTGGGCATGCAGGAGGCCAGCGCATGAGACGCCTGCTCCTGCTGTTGCCGCTGCTGGCCTTTCTGGCGATTGCCGTCTTCCTCTATCGCGGTCTGTTCCTCGATCCGTCCGAACTGCCCTCGGCGTTGATCGGCAAGCCGTTCCCGGCCTTCAGCCTGCCGTCGCTGGATGATCCCGAGCGCACTCTCAGCGAGGCCGACATCAAGGGCCGACCTGCGCTGGTCAACGTCTGGGCCACCTGGTGCCCGGCCTGCCGCCACGAGCATCCGGTGCTGAACAAGCTGGCCGAGGCCGGTGTGGTGATCCATGGGGTCAACTACAAGGACAAGCGCGAGCCGGCGCAGAAATGGCTGCGCGACCTGCACAACCCCTATCAGCTCAACATCGAGGACGCCAAGGGCAGCCTGGGGCTGGACCTGGGTGTGTACGGCGCGCCGGAGACCTTCTTCGTCGATGCCAAGGGCATCATCCGTCACAAGTTCGTCGGCACCATCGACGAGCGCGTCTGGCGCGAGAAGCTGGCGCCGATTTACCAGCAACTGGTCGACGAGGCCCAGCCATGAAGCGTCTGCTGATTTCTGCCGGTCTGGCGCTGGGCCTGCTGGCCAGCGCGCATGCCGCCATCGATACCTTCGAGTTCGCCAACGAGGCCGAGCGCCAGCGCTATCGCACTCTGATCGAAGAGCTGCGTTGCCCGAAGTGTCAGAACCAGAACATCGCCGACTCCGATGCGCCGATCGCCATGGATCTGCGCGGCGAGATCTACCGCATGCTCGAAGAGGGCAAGAGCAACGAGGAAATCATCGATTTCCTGGTCTCGCGTTACGGCGACTTCGTGCTCTACAAACCGCCGCTGACCAGCCGCACGCTGCTGCTCTGGTACGGCCCGGCCGGCCTGCTGGTCATAGGTTTCGGTGTGCTCGGGGTGATTGTCCTGCGCCGCCGTGGCCAGAACAAGGACCGCTCGGCTGCCGGCCTCTCCGTCGATGAGCAGGCGCGCCTCGCCGCACTGCTCGAACAAGCCTCTCAGGACAAGAAAGACCGATGATCGATTTCTGGTTGCCCGCCGGGCTGCTGTTGCTGACTGCCCTGGCGTTTCTGCTGATTCCGGTACTGCGCATTCGCAAGCTGCAGGCCGAAGAAGACCGCACCGCACTCAACGTCACCCTTTATCAGGAGCGCCTGCAGGAGCTGGAAAACCAACTCCAGGCTGGCGTGCTCGATCAAGCGCAGATGGAGGCCGGTCGCGCCGAGGCAGCGCGCGAGCTGCTGGATGACACCGAAGGCGTGCAGCGCCGCAGCAGCGTGCTTGGCGGCAAGATTCCGCTGATCTCGGCGCTGCTGGTGCCGGTGCTGGGTGTGGCCCTTTATCTGCACTGGGGCGCTGTCGATGAGGTGGTACAGACTCGCCAAATGGCCGCTGCGCAGCCGCAAAGCATCGAGGAGATGACCGCGCGCCTGGAGCAGACCGTGCAGCAACAGCCGGAGTCTGCCGAGGCCTGGTACTTCCTCGGTCGTACCTATATGGCGCAGGAGCGTGCCGGCGATGCCGCCAAGGCGTTCGAGCGTGCCGTGGCGATCGCCGGGCGTGCCCCGGAACTACTCGGCCAATGGGCGCAGGCGCTGTACTTCGCCGAAGGCAAGCAGTGGAGCGAGCAGATGCAGGCGCTCACCGACGAAGCGTTGAAGGCCGATCCGCAAGAGGTCACCAGCCTCGGCCTGCTCGGCATCGCCGCCTATGAAAGCCAGCGCTATGCCGATGCCGTGGGTTACTGGGAACGCCTGGTCGCCGTGCTGCCGGAGCAGGACCCGTCGCGTGCGGCCATCGCCGGCGGTATCGAACGCGCCCGTCAGCAGATGGGCGAGGGCGAGCAGCCCAGCGCGGCTGCCGAGCCGAGCGCCAAGGTGCATGCGCTGGAGGTCAGCGTATCGCTGTCACCTGAAGTGCAGCAGAATGTTCAGCCGGACGATGCCGTATTCGTCTTCGCCCGCGCCCTCAGTGGCCCGCCGATGCCACTGGCGGTCAAGCGCCTGAAGGTCTCCGACCTGCCGGTGCAGATCAGCCTCTCCGATGTGGATGCGATGATGCCCGAACTGAAGATTTCCCGATTCGACCAGGTTCAATTGGTGGCGCGTGTGTCCCGCGCAGGTAACGCCACCCAGGGCGAATGGACTGGCCAGACCGGCCCGGTGGCCAACACCGCCCGTGACGTGCAGGCGCTGCTGATCGACAGCCGCGACGGGCAGCCACAGTGAAGCGTTTGGTGCTGGCCTGCGCACTCGGACTCGGCCTGAGCGGCTGCGTACTGCAGCAACCGAGGGTACCGGTCGGCGAACTGCCGCCGGTGCAGCAGCCCTCGCACCCGCGCTACGCGCCACCGCCTGGGGTGAAGAGCCACTGGAACCCGGCTCTGGGCGTCTATGTGGTCGAAGGCGCACGTGATCTATACTACCGCGAGCGCATCTTCTACCGCTGGGACGGTGGCTGGAGCTGGTCGTCGCAAGCCGGCGGGCCGTGGAAGGCTACCGACAGCTCGGGCATCCCGCCGGGGTTGTTTCGCCAGTACCAGAACCGCTGATCGCGTAGGGCGGGTGAAACCCGCCAATCGGCCTGGCGGGTTGCACCCGCCCTACAACCGCATATGCAAACGGCGCCCGAAGGCGCCGTTCTTGTTGCTGCGATCCAGGCTCAATGCGCCCAGATCATGCCCACCAGCAGGTAGCAGATCAGCGTCACCAGCACCACACCGAAGAGGTTGAGGACGAAGCCCGCCTTGATCATCGACTGTATCTTCATGTGCCCGGTGCCGAACACGATGGCATTGGGCGGCGTCGCCACCGGCATCATGAAGGCGCAGCTGGCAGCGATGGCAGCTGGAATCGCCAGCAGCTCGGCCGGCATGCCCTGGGCCACGGCCAGTGCCCCCAGCAGCGGCAGGAAGGCGGCAGCGGTGGCCGTGTTGGAGGTGACTTCGGTGAGGAAGATGATCACCAGCACCACCACGCCGATCATCGCGATCACCGGCAGCGCACTCAGGGCGCCGAGGCTCTGTGCGATCCATTCGGCCAGGCCGGTGCTGCGAATCACGCCGGCCAGCGACAGGCCGCCGCCGAACAGCAGCAGCACGCCCCAGGGCAGTTTGCTGGCGCTTTCCCAGTTCATCAGAAACACGCGCTGTTTGACGTCCACCGGAATCATGAACAGCGCCATCGCCGCTGCGATGGCGATGCTGGTGTCATTGACGCCGGGCACCCAGCCGGAGATCAACGGCTGGAATACCCAGGCCAGTGCGGTGACCACGAATACCAGCGCCACCAGCTTCTCGCCACGGCTCAACGGGCCGAGTTCGGCCAGCTCGCTGCGAATCAGCTGCGTGCTGTCATGCCCGGCCAGGTTGAAACCGCCACGGGTCAGCCACCACCAGATGAACGCCAGCATGATCACCGCCACCGGCACGCCCAGCAGCATCCACTGGCCGAAGCCGATCTGCACGTCGTAGTTGTCGGCGAGGAAGGCGGCCAGCAAAGCATTCGGCGGGGTGCCGATCAGCGTGGCGATACCGCCGACACTGGCGGCATAGGCAATTGCCAGCAGCAGTGCGGTGGCGAAGCGCTCACGGTCGGCTTCGCCGGTGCTCTGCTCGCTGGTGAGCATGCCGATCACCGAAAGGCCGATGGGCAGCATCATGATGGTGGTGGCGGTGTTGCTCACCCACATGCTGAGAAAGGCCGTGGCCATCATGAACCCGGCGATCTGCCGGCTCGGCTTGCTGCCCATCGCCAGCAGCGTCATCAGCGCGATGCGCTTGTGCAGGTTCCAGCGCTCCATGGCCAGGCCCAGCACGAAACCACCGAGGAACAGGTAGATGGTCGGGTTGGCGTAGGGCGCGGTCGCGGCGTTGAGACTGTCGATGCCCAACGCCGGGATCAGCAGGATCGGCAGCAGCGAAGTGGCCGGGATCGGAATGGCTTCGGTCGACCACCAGGTGGCCATCAGCAGGGTCAGGCCGATGGTGGCCCAGGCGGTGCTGGAGAGGCCGGCTGGTGGTTCGGTGACCAGGCAGACGAGCAGTAGCAAGGGGCCCAGAATCAGGCCAATCCAGGCAGCCTTGGCAGGTGCCGTGGATTCATTGGTGGTAACGGCCATGGCGCGCTTCCTTCAGCTAAAAAGTCGGGCTTTATAGCCCACAGGGCGACTTTATGACCACGTGGTGGTCGATCGGTTTTGCTTCAGTCTGTTTCAGGCGGGCTTTGCGCCGATGATGACGGCCCGGCCTGTCTGCTGAACAGCGGCCCACCGCAGCGACTACAGAACGCCGCGCTGTGCTCGTGGCGGTTCTTCCGACAGTGCGGGCAGTCATGCTCCATCAGCCCGTCCTGGCGCATGGCGTTGGCCAGCTCGGCGGTGAAGATGCCGGTGGGCACGGCGATGATCGAGTAGCCGGTGATCATCACCATCGTGGCCAGCATCTGGCCGATGGGCGTCTTCGGCGTGATATCGCCGAAGCCCACGGTGGTCAGCGTCACCACCGCCCAGTAGATGCCGGTGGGAATGCTGGTGAAACCGTTGGCCGGGCCTTCGATGACGTACATCAGGGCACCGAACACCGTGACCAGAGTCGAGACGCTGACCAGAAACACCACGATCTTCTGCTTGCTGCCGCGCAGTGCCACCAGCAGGAAGTTGGCCTGGGTCAGGTACTGACGCATCTTGAGCACGCGGAAAATGCGGATCATGCGGATGGCCCGGACGATCATCAGGTACTGCGCATCGGCAAACACCAACGCCAGGACGGCCGGCAGCACCGCCAACAGATCCACCAGGCCGAAGAAACTGAAGGCATAGCGCAGCGGCTTGGGCGAGCTATACAGGCGCAGGCCGTACTCGATGGCAAACAGCGCGGTGAAGAACCACTCCAGCGCGCCGAACACATCGGCGTACTGGTTGTGGAAGCGCTCGATGCTGTCGAGCATCACCACCACCAGGCTGGCGAGAATCGCCACCAGCAGCCAGTTATCGAAACGCTGCGCTGCCGGCGTGCTGGTTTCGAAAATGATGATGTAAAGGCGCTGGCGCCAGCTCTGCCGGTTTTCCATGGCAAGGTCCAAATCAAGTGAAAGGGCACAGCCTAGGCAGTAAGGCGGAGTGAGGGCAAGGGACGAGAAGGCTGGTGGCTATATGCCATTTGTCGGCTGGAAGGGTTGCGAGCCAGTGATTGTGACGCCGTTCATCAAAACCCTATTTGATGTCAAGGTGCCATGTGTTTTAATCGCCGCCGATTTTCAGGCGCCGTTTTTCTGCTGTTCAAAGGGCTGAAGGCATGCCTCTTCGTATTAGCCCTTTATCGCCTGCCATCCCTGGCGGCCACCCTGCGGGCCGTCGCTGCGCGACGTTAAAAGTGGCTCCCGGCCTTTTTTGGGCCCTATGGCTGTTCTTTTCCCTTCCCACTATCGCGCTGGCGCAGACGCCGGGCGACCGTGAGCTGATCCGCGAGCGCCAGGAGCGCCTGTTGCAAGAGCAGCAGCGGCGCCTCGAGGAGCTGCAGCAACTGCCCGGTGAAGCCCCCAAACTGCAAACCGCCTCGGTCGAAGACGAGCGCTGCTTCGCGATCGAGCAGATTCGTCTGGAAGGCGCCACTCTTCTCGCAGAGGACGACCAGCAGGCCATTCTGCAGCGTTTCGCTGGCGAGTGTCTGGGCGTTGGTCAGCTCAACGAGCTACTCAAGGCCATCACCCAGTTCTACATCGACCGGGGCTACGTCACCTCGCGCGCCTACCTGCC
>NZ_JBLWTV010000022.1:0-95260 GCF_048269965.1 Pseudomonas sp.
ATTCGATGAACTCCGTAAGCCTAAATGCGTTACCTATGTCTCCCGACACCCGTTACCTATGTCCCCCGGCTGAACACACTGCGCTGTACCACCTGCTTGCCGCTCTGCGCACAATCATCGGCACTGCGCGCCGACTCGGCAGCATGGGCAGCGTGACGCGCGACCTCGGCCACGGTGGCACTCATCTCGTTCATCGCGGTGGCGACCTGATCGAGATCCTCGTACTGGCGCCGCACGCCATCGCCCGCCGATTGAGCGGCACCGACCACACTGCCGACATGCTCCCCGGTACGCTCACCGCTGCGCTTGACCTCCGCCAGCAAGCCACGCACCTGCTCCTGCATGCGGTTGTAGCCCGCGAAGATGCGGCCGATCTCGTTGTCACCCTGACGACCTTCAAGGCTACGTGTGAAGTCACCGGAGCCGACTCGGGTCAGCGCCCCCTCCACTGCATTGAGGTTGTGCATCAGCGGACGCAGGCCGAACTGGCGGCCCAGCACCACCAGCGCCAGAATGCCCAGCACGCAACCGAACGCCAGCCACATCTGGCGGCGCTGGCTGCCTTCAGCATGCGCGGCCATCAAACCGACGGCCTGGTTCATCTCGCGCAGCAGCTCGACCGACTGCTGCTCGAGGGCCTTGAGATCGACTGCCACATCGCCCGCAACAACGCGCTGCAACTGAGCACGAAAGCCCTGCCAGAGGCCCCCGACCTTGTTCATCTGCGCCTGGACGCTGGGCTCGGCGATGGCGCTGATATTGCGCGCCGCGTTGCCACTCAACAGGTCGCGATGGGCGGCATCGAACTGCGCCATGGTGGCTTCCAGCGTCGCTGCAGGCAGGACACCTTCGCGCAGCAGCAGCGCCTCCTTGGTCATTTTCTGGCTGAGCATGCGCTGCGCGCCGGCGACATTGATGGTCTCCGGCGACACCGACATGCTCAGGTACAGCGCCACCGAGGCGACCACCGCAAGCAGAAACATCAGCGCATAGGAAAACAGAAACTGCTGATTCAGCGTGCGCAGGCCAATGGCGCAGAGCAGTCGATCGAAAAAGGCGGTGGCGGACATGAGAGGCTCCCTGGCAGGCGGCGGCAATCCCCGCCAAATAACCGGGAGCAAGCAAGAAAGTGGCCAACGGCCAGCCGCTCTGGAGGCTGATTATCCGCATGAAACGCACCAAAATGGCACAATGACTGACAAGTCACGCGCCTTCTCAGCGCCTCCTTCAGAGTCGGCAGCAAAGGCCGACTAGGCGGACACCACGAACAACGCCGCGATCAGCCCCATCCCGGCGAACCACACCAGCGAGCGCACCGGACCCCAGTCAGCCAGGTAGCAGATGAAATACAGCACGCGGCTGACGATGAAGGCCACGGCCAACTGGTCGAGCAGCCCCTGCTCGGCGCCACCAGCCTGATGGGCAATGATCACCGCAGCGGCGAACGCCGGGGTCACCTCGAAGCCATTGAGCTGCGCGTTGTTGGCCCGCTTGCGCCAGCCGTCCAGGGTACTCAGGAACGCGCGCGGATCCTGATTGGCGCGCGGTCCGTAGCCGGGGCCAAGGAACTTGGCAGTGGCAGTACCCAGGTAGGGCAGAAAGATGGCGATCAGCACGCACCAGTAGGCGAGGGTCATGGAGGCTCCGCATTCAGACAGTGGAAGGTGCAGCCTGCGCCAGCCCCAGACTGACGTCCATGGCTCGGCGCGAGTATGTGGGCGGCGATCCGGCCAATCCCTCAGTGGCAGATGCCAGCGACGCAGCGCACGGAGCGACGGAAAGCCTTGGGCTGCACGCCGCACGCAGCTATAATCGGCCAGCTTCAAACGACCGGCACAGCTCCGGTCGCTCCCGCCACCTGTCCGAGGGGCGCTGCAGCAGGGCAACCTGTCAGGCTCGGATGGGGCGTTAACCATACGCATCAACGGCGCCCATTCGCAGACAACGAATGGAGAGCTTTCATGAGCGCTGCTTTTAACGATTTCAAAGTCGCCGACATTTCCCTGGCCGATTGGGGCCGCAAGGAACTGATCATCGCCGAATCCGAGATGCCGGCACTGATGGGCCTGCGTCGCAAGTACGCCGCCAGCCAGCCGCTGAAAGGCGCCAAGATCCTCGGCTGCATCCACATGACCATCCAGACCGGCGTGCTGATCGAGACGCTGACCGCCCTGGGCGCCGAAGTACGCTGGTCGTCGTGCAACATCTTCTCCACCCAGGATCAGGCCGCTGCCGCCATTGCCGCCGCCGGTATCCCGGTGTTCGCCTGGAAGGGCGAAACCGAAGAAGAGTACGAATGGTGCATCGAGCAGACCATCCTCAAGGACGGCCAGCCGTGGGACGCCAACATGGTGCTGGACGACGGTGGTGACCTGACCGAGATCCTGCACAAGAAATACCCGCAGATGCTCGAGCGCATCCACGGCGTCACCGAAGAGACCACCACTGGTGTGCACCGCCTGCTCGACATGCTCAAGGCCGGCACCCTGAAGGTCCCGGCGATCAACGTCAACGACGCCGTGACCAAGAGCAAGAACGACAACAAGTACGGCTGCCGCCACAGCCTCAACGACGCCATCAAGCGCGGCACCGACCACCTGCTGTCGGGCAAGCAGGCGCTGGTCATCGGCTACGGCGACGTGGGCAAGGGCTCGGCGCAGTCGCTGCGTCAGGAAGGCATGATCGTCAAGGTTTCCGAGATCGATCCAATCTGCGCCATGCAGGCCTGCATGGACGGCTTCGAGCTGGTCTCGCCGTACAAGAACGGCCTCAACGACGGCACCGAAGCCAGCGTCGACGCCGCACTGCTGGGCAAGATCGACCTGATCGTCACCACCACCGGTAACGTCAACGTCTGTGATGCCGGCATGCTCAAGGCCCTGAAAAAGCGCGCCGTGGTGTGCAACATCGGTCACTTCGACAATGAAATCGACACCGCCTTCATGCGCAAGAACTGGGCGTGGGAAGAGGTCAAGCCGCAGGTACACAAGATCCACCGCACCGGTGCCGGTACCTTCGATCCGACCAACGACGACTACTTGATCCTGCTGGCCGAAGGCCGTCTGGTGAACCTGGGCAACGCCACGGGTCACCCGAGCCGCATCATGGACGGCTCCTTCGCCAACCAGGTGCTGGCGCAGATCTTCCTGTTCGAGCAGAAGTTCGCCGACCTGTCCGCCGAGAAGAAGGCAGAGCGCCTGACCGTCGAAGTACTGCCGAAGAAGCTCGACGAAGAAGTGGCGCTGGAAATGGTCAAGGGCTTCGGCGGCGTGGTCACCCAACTGACCAAGCAGCAGGCCGAGTACATCGGCGTGGCCGTGGAAGGCCCGTTCAAGCCGGACGCCTACCGCTACTAATGCGTAGGGTGGATAAGCCCTTGGCTTATCCACCGCCGCCCCCCGCAAGGTGGATGGAAAAACGCCATCCACCCTACGTCTCCAAGGCTAGAAACCCTATGAGCCAAGAACGCCGCTACAGCTTCGAGTTCTTCCCCACCAAGACCGAAGCCGGGCATGAAAAACTGATGGACGTGGCGCGCCAACTGGCGACCTACAACCCCGATTTCTTCTCCTGCACATACGGCGCCGGCGGCTCGACCCGCGACCGTACCCTCAACACCGTGCTGCAACTCGACGGCGAGATCAAGGTGCCCACCGCCCCGCACCTGTCCTGCGTAGGTGACAGCAAGGCCGAACTGCGCGAGCTGCTGAATCTGTACAAGAATGCCGGCATCAAGCGCATCGTTGCCCTGCGTGGCGACCTGCCATCCGGCATGGGCATGGCCAGTGGCGAGCTGCGCTACGCCAATGAGCTGGTCGAGTTCATTCGTACCGAAACCGGTGATCACTTCCATATCGAAATCGCCGCCTACCCGGAGATGCATCCGCAGGCACGCAACTTCGAGGACGATATCGCCAACTTCGTGCGCAAGGCCAAGGCCGGTGCCGACAGTGCCATCACCCAGTACTTCTTCAACGCCGACAGCTACTTCTACTTCGTCGAGCGCGTGCAGAAACTGGGCGTGGACATTCCGGTAGTGCCGGGCATCATGCCGATCACCAACTACAGCAAGCTGGCGCGCTTCTCCGACGCCTGCGGCGCTGAAATCCCACGCTGGGTACGCAAGCAGCTGGAAGCCTACGGCGACGACGCCGACAGCATTCGCGTCTTCGGCGAACAGGTCATCAGCGAGATGTGCGAACGCCTGCTACAAGGCGGCGCGCCCGGCCTGCACTTCTACAGCATGAACCTGGCTGGCCCCAGCCTGGCCATCTGGAACAATCTCAAGCTGCCGCGTTAACGGGCCGCTTGCTCACAGGCTGCCCAGCTTGGGTAGCCTGCTCGCTTCACCCTCCCGCCTTGCCGCCGAAGGATCGCCCCTCATGCTCAAACGCACCAAGATCAACGCCTCGGTCAGCCCCAAGGGCAGCCTGGAAACCCTCTCGCAGCGCGAAGTACAGCAACTGCGCGAAACCGGCTCCGGCAGCGTTTATCGCCTGTTCCGCCAGTGCGCACTGGCGATCCTCAATACCGGTTCGCACAGCGACAACGCCAAGACCATCCTCGAAGCCTACCCGGACTTCGAAGTGAAGATTCACCAGCAGGATCGCGGCATCCGCCTGGAGCTGATCAACGCGCCGGCTGACGCCTTCGTCGACGGTGAGATGATTGCCAGCACCCGCGAGATGCTGTTCAGCGCCCTGCGCGATATCGTCTATACGCAGAGCGAACTGGAGAACAAGCGCATCGACCTGGACAGCTCCGAAGGCATCACCGATTACGTCTTCCATCTGTTGCGCAACGCCCAGACCCTGCGCAGCGGTGTCGAACCGAAGATGGTGGTGTGCTGGGGCGGCCACTCGATCAGCACCGAGGAATACAAGTACACCAAGAAGGTCGGTCACGAACTCGGCCTGCGCGGCCTGGACATCTGCACCGGTTGCGGCCCGGGCGTGATGAAGGGGCCGATGAAGGGCGCCACCATCAGCCACGCCAAGCAGCGCAACCTCAAAGGCCGCTATCTGGGCCTGACCGAGCCCGGCATCATCGCTGCCGAAGCGCCGAATCCGATCGTCAACGAACTGGTGATCCTGCCGGACATCGAGAAGCGTCTGGAAGCCTTCGTCCGTGTCGGCCACGGCATCATCATTTTCCCCGGCGGTGCCGGTACTGCCGAAGAGTTCCTCTACCTGCTGGGCATCCTCACCCACCCGGACAACCAGGATCTGCCCTTTCCGGTCATCCTTACCGGCCCGAAGAGCGCCGGCCCGTACCTGCAGCAGCTGCATGATTTCATCGGCGCGACCCTCGGCGAGGCCGCGCAGCAGCGCTACCGCATGATCGTCAACGACCCGACCGAGGTCGCCCGCGAGATGGCCGTCGGCATCAAGGCCGTGCGTCAGTTCCGCCGCGAGCGCAACGACGCCTTCCACTTCAACTGGCTGCTGAAGATCGACGAAAGCTTCCAGCACCCGTTCGAGCCGACCCACGAAGCCATGGCCGGTCTCAACCTGACCCGCGAACAGCCACTGCATCACCTGGCCGCCAACCTGCGTCGTGCGTTCTCCGGCATCGTCGCGGGCAACGTCAAGGAGAACGGCATCCGCCTGATCGAGGAGCACGGCCCCTACGAGATTCGCGGTGAAACCACCATCATGCGCCCGCTGGATCGCCTGCTGCAGGCCTTCGTCGAGCAGCACCGCATGAAGCTGCCAGGTGGCAGTGCCTATGAGCCCTGCTATCGGGTCGTCGACTGAGGCTGCGCAAGACGCACTTTCAAGGCACCGGCAAAATCGCTAATCTGGCGCGATGCCATTATTCCAGCGCCAGATTATCGCCACCCTCTTGCTATGCTGTTGCGCATTCTCCGCCCGCGGTGAAACGCTGCGCCTGGTCACTGATGCCTGGGCGCCCTACGTCTACGAGGAAAACGGCCAGGCCGCCGGCCTCGACTACGAGATCACCCGCGAGGTGCTCCAGCGCCTGGGAGTAAATCTGGACCTGCAATTTCTGCCCTGGAAGCGCTGCCTGCTGGAGCTGGAACTGGGCCATGCAGACGGCATCCTGGATATTTTCCATCTGCCCGAGCGCGAGGCGGGCATGCTCTTCGTCGAAGAGCCGTTGAGTGACGTCGAACTCGTGCTGTTCTACGCACGCAACCGCCCCTACCCCTACGAGAGCCTGGAAGACCTGCGCGACCTGGTGATCGGCATCTCGCCGGGCTACTGGTACAACGACGAAACCTTCCGCAACTCGCCCTTGTTCAGTCGCGAAGAGGCGCCGACTCACGAGGCCAATCTGGGCAAGCTGATCCGCCACCGCGTCGACCTGGTCATCAATGACCGTCGCGCCGGCCTCTATCTGACGACGCAACTGGGCTTGCAACAGCAGGTCGACTACAACCGCAAGGCGGTCGGCCATGACCGCATGTACCTCGCACTGCGCCACGACCCTGCCCTGGCACACCTGGCCAAAGACTTCGCTGACGAGCTGCGCCGCTTCAAGCGCGAGCCTGCCTATGCCCAGTTGCAGCAGCGCTACGCCAGCCCTGAACGGCTCAAGCCGTGAACCAACCGACAGGCTGGTAGCTGCGCAAGGCGTCAGCTCTGTTATACTCGGGACTTCCCGCCAGGCTTGCGCCCGGATGCTAGCTCCCAGAAGCCAGCAGTACCGGACGGGATCACGCCCCCCACGCGTGATTCAAGCCAGGCTCTACACCCCCAGGGCCACGCCCTCACTTAGTACAGGATTGCTCATGTCCTTTGCCTCCCTCGGTCTCTCCGAGGCTCTAGTCCGTGCGGTCGAGTCCGCCGGCTACACCCAACCCACGCCGGTGCAACAGCGGGCCATTCCCGCCGTGTTGCAAGGTCGCGATCTCATGGTGGCGGCCCAGACGGGTACAGGTAAGACGGGCGGTTTCGCCCTGCCGATCCTCGAACGCCTGTTTCCGGGCGGTCATCCGGATCGCGAACAACGTCACGGCCCGAAACAACCGCGCGTGCTGGTGCTGACACCCACCCGCGAGCTGGCCGCCCAGGTGCATGACAGCTTCAAGGTCTATGCCCGCGATTTGAAATTCGTCAGCGCCTGCATTTTCGGCGGCGTTGGCATGAACCCACAGGTCCAGGCCCTGGCCAAGGGCGTCGACGTACTGGTGGCCTGTCCCGGTCGCCTGCTCGACCTGGCCAATCAGAAAGCCATCGACCTGTCTCACGTCGAAATCCTCGTGCTCGATGAAGCCGACCGCATGCTCGACATGGGCTTCATCCACGACGTCAAGAAGGTGCTGGCCAAACTGCCGACACAGCGCCAGAACCTGCTGTTCTCGGCGACCTTCTCCAAGGACATCACTGACCTCGCCGGCAAGCTGCTGCACAACCCCGAGCGCATCGAGGTCACGCCGCCAAACACCACGGTCGAGCGCATCGAACAGCGCGTGTTCCGCCTGGCTTCCAGCCACAAGCGCGCCCTGCTCGCCCACCTGATCACCCAGGGTGCCTGGGAACAGGTGCTGGTGTTCACCCGCACCAAGCACGGCGCCAACCGCCTGGCCGAGTACCTCGACAAGCATGGTCTGCCGGCTGCCGCGATCCATGGCAACAAGAGCCAGAATGCGCGCACCAAGGCCCTGGCCGACTTCAAGGCCAACCAGGTACGCATCCTGGTGGCCACCGATATCGCCGCACGCGGCCTGGATATCGACCAACTGCCGCACGTGGTCAACTTCGAGCTGCCCAACGTCGAGGAAGACTACGTTCACCGCATCGGCCGTACTGGCCGCGCTGGCCGTAGCGGCGAGGCCATCTCGCTGGTCGCGCCGGACGAAGAGAAGCTGCTGAAAAGCATCGAGCGCATGACCAAGCAGAAGATCCCCGACGGCGACCTGCTGGGCTTCGATGCCAGCACCGTCGAGGCCGAGCGCCCGGAAACCCGCGAACCGCGCCAGCCGCGCGGGCAGAAGCCGGCCAAGGCGCAGAACGCCCAGGGCGGCGACAAGCCCAAGGGCGAGCGCAACAACGGTGGTCGCAGAGACAAGGGCAAGGACAGCGGCAAGGAGCAGAAAGCCAAGCCGCAGCAGCAAGGTCAGGGCCAGAACCGCCGTGGTCAGCAGCCTCGCAACCAGAGTCGTGGCGCAGCTCCGGCTGTTCCACCGTTGCCTCCGGATCGCGACCCGGAAGAGTTCCTCGACGACGAAATCGATAATTTCGGCAACCGTGCCGATTACGTACCGGTGCAGAACAAGCCGCAAGGCCGCGGCCGTCGCCCAGGCGGCGGGACTGCTGGTAATGGCGCGGCTCCAGGCCAGGGCCAGAAAGCCAACAGCAACAACAGGCCGCCGCGCAGCAATGCGGGCGCCCCCCCCGGCAAGAATCGCCGTCAAGGTGGTCAGGGTGGTCAAGGCCGTAACGGCGGTGGTCGTGGCCGACCGGCGGACGGTCGTATCACCTCGCTGGATCGCGACGAGCTGCCACGCGCCGAAGCGGCCGTGCGCAACCCGCGCGAAAAGCAGCCAATCATCGTGCACAAGGGCTCGCGCCTGGATCGTTTCCCCAGCGCTGAGCAGCTCGACGAGCTGAGCAACAGCACTCGCCCACGCAGCGAGAAGCCGGCGCTGCTGACGCGTAACCGCGAAGAGTAAGCTGCCGCGCTAACGAAAACGCCGCCCATTGGGCGGCGTTTTTCATGGTGCGCTGGCGTGTCCGTTGCGTAGGGTGCGCCGTGCGCACCGATGACCCGCCTTGCCCCTTTTATTACTGACGAACACCTTCGACCGAAATGATCAGCTCGACGGTTTGCGAAGCCGGGCCGAGATCCATGGAAATGTCGAAGTCCTTCAGCGTCAGGGTGGTGGTGCCTTCGAAGCCTGCGCGGTAGCCGCCCCACGGGTCCTTGCCTTCGCCAATGAACTTGGCAGCGATCACCACCGGCTTGGTCACGCCGTTCAGGGTCAGGTTGCCGGTCACGTCGGCAGTGCCTTCGCCAGTGGACTTGACCGACGTGGATTCGAAGGTGGCAGTCGCATGCTTGCTCGCATTGAGGAAGTCGGCACTGCGGATGTGCTTGTCACGCTCGGCGTGATTGGTGTCGACGCTGGCGGTCTTCAGGGTCACGTTGACCTTGCTCGCCTCGGGGTTGGCGGCATCGAAGCTGAAGGTGCCGTCGAAGTCCTTGAAGGTGCCGTACAGCCAGCTGTAGCCCAGGTGGCTGATCTTGAAGTTGACGAAGGCGTGCTGGCCTTGCTTGTCGATGGCGTAGTCGGCCGCCATGGCCTGGCCGCCGATAAGAGCGGAGCCCAGAACCAGTGCAGCGAGGGCGTTCTTCAACATGGGGTGTTCTCCTTGCGAGGTTGTCGATCTAGATGGGCATTGGCCCGGTTGTGAGTTGCTTCAGCGCCCGAACATCCGCAGCAGGGTGCTGTCGCGGTCGATGAAATGGTGCTTGAGTGCCGCCAGGCCATGCAGACCGGCGAATATCACCAGGCCCCAGGCCAGGTATTCGTGAATGGCTCCGGCAATGTCTTCCTGTTGCGCGATACCCGTCAGGGTCGCCGGCACACTGAACAGACCAAACACCTCGATACCACGGCCATCGGCGGTGGAAATCAGGTAGCCGGAGATCATCACGCCGAACAGACCCAGATAGAGGGCGCCATGCCCCAACCTGGAGGCCAGGCGCGTGAGCCGGCCGTGACTGGCCAGGGCTGCCGGCGCCGGGCTGCACAAACGCCACAGAACCCGCAGCAGCATCACGGCGAACAGCAGGATGCCGATGCTCTTGTGCAGATCAGGCGCACTCTGGCGCCACGGATCGTAGTAGCTGAGCCCCACCATCCAGAAGCCGAGGGCGAACAGGCCGAACACGGCCAAGGCCACCAGCCAGTGCAGCACGACGCTGACCAGACCATAACGAGCAGAGGTATTGCGAAATTGCATAGAAGACTTCCCTAGTCCTGGGTGCGGGCAAGATTAACGACAAATATATCGATTTAAAGCGGAAAATCTCGCTATGAAACATCGAGAAATGCGATATTTGATTCCAGCGTCGCTTAGCCAATCAGTTTAGTTCAACGCGCTCATTGCAGAGTTCACCACCAGCAGCACGGACGGTGCATTGCACCAGACCAGCGGCAACGACCACGTCTCTGTGGTGGCTTCTGGTAGGCTGTGCCGCCGAACACTGGGAGATTTCTCATGAGCCTGAACGACCACTGGATGCAACGCGACCTCGACGTGTTGTGGCACCCCTGCACCCAGATGAAGGATCACGAGCGCCTGCCGCTGGTGGCGATTCGCAAGGCCTCTGGTGTATGGCTGGAGGACTTCGACGGCAAGCGCTACCTGGACGCGGTCAGCTCCTGGTGGGTCAACGTCTTCGGCCACGCCAACCCGCGCATCAACGCGCGCATTCGCGATCAGTTGGACAGTCTCGAGCACGTGATGCTCGCCGGCTTCACCCACCAACCGGTCATCGAGCTGTCCGAGCGCCTGGTGCAGATCACCCCGTCCGGCCTGAACAAGGTGTTTTACGCCGACAACGGTTCATCGGGCATCGAAGTGGCGCTGAAAATGAGCTTCCACTACTGGCTCAACAGCGGCCAGGCGAGCAAGAAGCGCTTCGTCACCCTGAGCAACAGCTACCACGGTGAAACGGTCGCGGCGATGTCGGTGGGCGACGTGGCGCTGTTCACCGACACCTATAAACCCCTGCTGCTCGACACCCTCAAGGTGGCCAGCCCGGACTGCTACCTGCGCCCCGAGGGCGTGAGCTGGGAGGCGCACTCACGCGCCATGTTCGCCCATATGGAACGGACGCTGGCCGAGCACCATCATGAGGTCGCAGCAGTGATAGTCGAGCCGCTGATCCAGGGGGCTGGCGGTATGCGCATGTATCACCCGGTCTACCTCAAGCTGCTGCGCGAGGCCTGCAACCGCTACGGTGTACATCTGATCCACGACGAAATCGCCGTCGGCTTCGGCCGCACCGGCACGATGTTCGCCTGCGAACAGGCTGGCATCACCCCGGATTTCCTGGTGTTGTCCAAGGCACTGACCGGTGGCTACCTGCCGATGGCCGCAGTGCTGACCACCGATGACGTCTACAGCGCGTTCTACGACGACTACGCCACCCTGCGCGCCTTCCTTCACTCGCATACCTACACCGGAAATCCGCTGGCCTGCGCCGCCGCCCTGGCGACCCTGGACATATTCCGTGATGACAATGTGATCGAGCGCAACAAGGCCCTTGCTGCGCGCATGGCCAGCGCCACCGCGCACCTGGCCGAGCACCCGCATGTTGCCGAAGTGCGCCAGACCGGCATGGCCCTGGCCATCGAGATGGTGCAGGACAAGGCCAGCAAGACAGCCTACCCCTGGCAGGAACGGCGTGGCCTGCGCGTCTACCAGCACGCACTGGAGCGGGGTGCGCTGCTGCGCCCATTGGGCAGCGTGGTGTATTTCCTGCCGCCCTACGTCATCACACCCGAGGAGATCGATTTCCTCGCCGAGGTGGCCAGCGAAGGCATCGATATCGCCACACGTTCGTCCGTCAGCGTGGCGGTGGACAATCGTTTTCCCGATCATCGCGATCCGGGTTGAGCGAGCCATTGGCGAAACCCGGTGCGCAGCACCCTAGGGCAAGGGCAGCGCTTTTGCGTAGGGTGCGCCACGCGCACCAGCGCTTTAAACTCGCCGCTTCGAACTTGCCGCCTGCAGCTACCCTTATGCGCCTATCCCGTTTCTTCATCGATGCCCCTCTCTCCCTCGGCCAACACGCGTTGCCAGAGGCCCAGGCCCATTACATCGGCCGTGTGCTGCGCCACGCGGCGGGCGACGCCGTACAGTTGTTCGACGGCAGCGGCCAGGAATACCTCGGCGAGCTGATCGAAGTGGGCAAGAAAAGCGTACGCGTCGAACTGCGCGAAGCCATCGCCGGCCTCGGCGAATCCCCTCTGCGCATTCATCTCGGCCAGGGCCTGTCGCGCGGCGAACGCATGGACTGGGCCATCCAGAAAGCCACCGAACTGGGCGCCAACGAGATCACCCCGATCATCTCGGCGCGCTGCGAGGTACGCCTGAAGGACGAACGCGCCGACAAGCGCATGGCCCATTGGCGCCAGGTGGCGATCAGTGCCTGCGAACAATGCGGCCGCTCGGTGCTGCCGGTGATCAACCCGCCACTGGAGCTTGCCGCCTGGCTGCAACGCATCGAAGCCGACCTGAAGCTGGTCCTGCACCCGCTCGCAACGTCCCTGCAAAGCCACGAAAAACCGAACAGCCTGGCCTTTCTGATCGGTCCGGAAGGCGGTTTGAGCGATACCGAAGTGGATCAGGCCAAAGGCGCAGGCTTCCATGCCGCCCGCCTGGGCCCCCGCGTTCTGCGCACGGAAACGGCTCCCGTGGTGGCGCTGAGCGTCGCCCAACAGCTCTGGGGCGACCTCCAGGCGTAAAATGTCGCCTTGGCGTAACAAAATGTGACCTCAAGAGATTGCAAGACCGACAGTCTTTGTCATGCTCTGCGCGCCGCTCGCGCGACCCGCTCACCAGCCATCCGCGCGCGGCCGAGGCCGGCGCCCCGCAGCGTCGTCCCTCTTCCAATAACAAACAACGGGCTTCGGCCCCGCCCAAAAGGCGGCCGCATGCCCAGGAGCATTGCATGAACGAACTGGTCTCGACCCTAAACGGTCTGGTCTGGAGCCCGGCGCTGATCTATCTATGTCTTGGCGTTGGTCTCTACTTCTCCCTGCGCGGCCGCTTTCTCCAGGTTCGCCACTTCAAAGAAATGATTCGCCTGATGTTCACCGGCAAGACCGATGAGCATGGCATCACCTCCTTCCAGGCCCTGACCATGACCCTCGCCGGTCGCGTCGGTACCGGCAACATCGCTGGTGTGGCTACCGCCATCACCTTCGGTGGTCCGGGTGCCGTGTTCTGGATGTGGATGGTGGCCTTCCTGGGCGCCAGCTCGGCATTCGTCGAGTCCACCCTCGGCCAGGTGTACAAGGAAAAGCTCAACGGTGAATACCGTGGCGGCCCGGCCTTCTACATCGAGCGCGGCCTGGGTCTGAAGTGGTACGCCTGGCTGTTCGCCATCGTTACCGTGTTCGCCTGCGGCCTGCTGCTGCCGGGCGTACAGGCCAACTCCATCGCCTCCAGCGTCAACACCGCCTTCGGTATCGACCCGAACGTCACCGCCGCTGTACTGGCCGTGCTGATCGGTCTGATCATCTTCGGCGGCGTCAAGCGCATCGCCCACTTCACCCAGGTGGTCGTGCCGTTCATGGCGCTGGGCTACATCCTGGTGGCGATGGTCATCATCCTGCTGAACATCGAGAAGCTGCCGGAAGTCGTCGCCCTGATCGTCAAGAGCGCATTCGGCCTCGAAGCCGGTTTCGGCGCCATCGTCGGCATGGCCATTCAGTGGGGCGTCAAGCGCGGTGTGTACTCCAACGAAGCAGGCCAGGGTACTGGTCCGCACGCTTCGTCGGCCGCCGCTGTCAGCCATCCGGCCAAGCAGGGCCTGGTTCAGGGCTTCTCGGTTTACATCGACACCCTGTTCGTCTGCTCCGCCACCGCCTTCATGCTGCTGATCACCGGTCAGTACAACGTGCAGGCCCCGGATGGCAGCGCGATGTTCACCGGTATCGCTGGCGTAGCCGCAGGTCCGGGGTACGTGCAGACCGCGATGGAGAACATGATGCCCGGCTTCGGCAACGCCTTCGTCGCCATCGCCCTGTTCTTCTTCGCCTTCACCACCATCCTCGCGTACTACTACATCGCCGAGACCAACATTGCCTACATCAACCGCAAGGTGAAGCGTCCCATCCTCACCCTGTTGCTGAAGTTCGGCATCATCGCGGCTACCGTGTACGGCACCGTGCACACTGCCACCTTCGCCTGGGACCTCGGTGATCTCGGCGTAGGCCTGATGGCCTGGCTGAACATCATCGCCATCCTGCTCATGCACAAGGTCGCCTACAAGTGCCTGAAGGACTACGAGCAGCAGTTGGACGAGGGCAAGGACCCGGTCTTCCACCCGGAGAAGCTCGGTATCAAGAATGCCGACTACTGGACCGGCAGCACCTCGGAAGAGAACCTGACTGCCGAGAAGGGCGAAGCGCAGCAACCGCAGCGCTGATAACCACTCAGCAGTAACGAAAAAGCCCCGGCCAATGCCGGGGCTTTTTCATGGGCGATGTGATCGCGCCGGGTCGGTTCAGATCAGGCCGGCATCGGCGAGCAGTTGCTCCAGTGCGGCCAGGTCAGGAATACGCACCACTTCCTCACCGATGCGCGCTGCACCCAGCTCCAGCGGCGCCAGCTCGACATCGGCGCCTTGCAGCTCGCTACCAACCTTCAGCGAGCGCGGAATACCCTGCACCAGCAGCGCGATGAACTTGACCTTGGGCCGACCGCCCAGAGCGTTGATCACCGCAACGCGGGCACCACTGGCGACATGCGCCTGGCCGCCGCTGGCGGCCTCGAAGGAGAGCAGCGGCAAGCGCAGATCACGCCAGGCGATCTGGCCGAGAAACCAGTCGGGAGTGCCTTCGGTGACCTGCGGCGCGCGATAGGGAATCAGCTCCGCCACCGCCACGTTGGGCAGCAGCAGGGTGCGGTCGGCCAGAGGCACCAGCAAGCCGGTGAGACTGGCTGCGCTGTTCTGGGTGGCGACGGCTTGGCTCATTGAAACGTCCTCAACTGCAATGTTCGGCGAGGTGATTGACCAGGGCCACGGCCAGCTCACGCGGATCGGCGCTGAAGCTGCTGTAGCCACCCTCGCGCAGGCTGTCAGGCATGCTCGGACTGGCGCAGCTGTCGGCGCGCTGGGTCCAGATCACGCCACCCTGACGTTTGACGTAGGCGGCGGCGGCGCTGCCATCACTGCCCATACCGCTGAACGCGATCACACCGCACTGGGCACCGAACTGCTGCGCCAGGTTGAGCATCATCTGATCGATGGAAGGACTGTAGGGCTCCGGCCAGCCGCGTTCGGCGATCTGCATCGCACCGTCTTCGGCAAAGCCCAGCTCGTTGCTGATCGGCACCACCACCACTTCACCGCAACGCAGCGGGTCACCCTGGCGCGCCGGATTGACATGCCACTGGCTGTGTCGACCGACCGCCTGTGGCAGCGCGGCCTCGAAGCTGGCGTCGATATGCTGGGCATAGATGAAACCGATGGGCAGGCCACCCGGCAGGGCATCGAGAAATGCCTTGACCGCCGCCGGACCACCCAGCGAGGCCGCCAGCAGCCATACCTGACGCGCCGGCTCGCCAGCTTTCAGCGGCGTGTTGGCCAGTGCTTGCGGTAGCTCCAGACGCGCCGGACGCTGCGCTTCATCGAGCAGTGCCTGCAAACTCGGCCCGACCGCCTGGGTCGGATCACCGACCAGACGCTTGAGCTTGCCGAACAGACTGCGCTCCCAACGCGGGTAGTTCTCCGAATGGCGCTCGGGGGCATGCCCCTCGCCGAACAGCACCGGGGCGCTGACGCGCTCGAGCAGGCTGTCGACCAGCGGCGAATCTTCCGACTGAGCCAGGTCCACCAACCACAGGTCGGTCTCGCAGGCTGCCAGTTGCTCCTCGTCGAGGCGCGCCGGGTCGCTGTTGAGCACTACCTGATAACCACCACCGGCCAATGCCTGCTGCAACACATGGCGCTGCAGCGAGGTGTCGGCGATGACTGCGATACGCGCGGAGGTTTTGTCTGTCATGTCCGTTTGACCCGATGGCTATCCACCAACTGAGCGATGGTGTCGAGCAGCAAGGACTCCTGATAGGGCTTGCCGAGGTACTGATTGACGCCGATGGACATGGCCCGCTCGCGGTGCTTCTCGCCGGTACGCGAGGTGATCATGATGATCGGCAGATCCTTGAGGCGCTCGTCGTGGCGCACCAGCGTGGCCACCTCGAAGCCGTCCATGCGCGGCATCTCGATGTCCAGCAGCATGATGTCGGGCTTGTGCTCCTGCAGCTGGGCGATGGCATCGACCCCATCCTTGGCGGTGACCACGTTCATGCCATTACGCTCGAGCAGACGGCTGGTGACCTTGCGCACGGTGACCGAGTCGTCCACCACCATGACCAGCGGCGGCCGGTCGGCCTCGACCTCTTCATTGGCTGCAGCCTGACGCGAAGCCAGGCGCGGCATCAGCTGATTCTGCAGATGTGCATGCAGCACACGAATGGTCGCCAGCAGATCGAGAATCACCACCACGCGGCCGTCACCGAGGATCGTTGCACCGGAGATCCCGTGGACCCCGGCGAACTGCGGGCCGAGGCTCTTGACCACGATCTCGCGCGAACCGGCCAGGCTGTCCACCTGTACCGCCACGGCGTGTTCGCTGGAACGCACCAGGATCACCGGCAGCGGCAGGCTCTGGCCCACCAGCTTGGGCTGCTGGCCATTGTTCAGCAGATCGCCCAGGTACTTCAGTTCGTAGGCCTGTCCGGCGTATTCGAAGCGCGGCGCATCCGGCGCGTAGTAGGCCTCCAGCTCGAACGGCGACACTCGCACGATCCCTTCGATGGTGTTCAGCGGGATGGCGTAGAGGTCTTCACCGGAGTACACCATCAGCGCGCGGTTGACCGACACGGTGAACGGCAGGCGAATGGTGAAGCGCGTACCCTGGCCCAGCGTCGAGTCGATGCTCATCGAACCGCCAAGCTGCTTGACCTCGGAATGCACCACGTCCATGCCGACGCCGCGACCGGAAATCTGCGTGACCTTCTCGGCAGTGGAGAAACCCGCTTCGAGGATGAACTGCAGGATTTCGTGATCGCTCAGATCGCTGTCGGCATCCATCAGCCCACGTTCGATAGCCTTGCGCCGCACAGCCTCCAGACGAATACCACCACCGTCATCGTTCAGGGTAAGCACGATGTCGCCGCCCTCACGACCGAGGTTGAGGCGAATGGTGCCGGTATCCGGCTTGCCGGCAGCGCGGCGCGCTTCGGCCAGCTCGATGCCGTGATCGACGGCGTTACGCAGCATATGCTCCAGAGGCGCGACGATGCGCTCGAGCACGGTACGGTCCATTTCACCGTCGGCGTTGCCGACGACGAACTCCACCTGCTTGCCCAGCTCGCCGGCCACCTGGCGCACGATGCGGCGCAGACGCGGCACCAGACGATCGAACGGCACCATGCGGGTGCGCATCAGACCTTCCTGCAGCTCGGTGTTGACCCGCGCCTGTTGCAACAGCAGGGTCTCGGCGTCACGGTTCTTCGCCGCCAGGGTTTCCTTCAGATCGAGCAAGTCGGAGGCAGACTCGAACAGCGCACGGGACAACTGCTGCAACTGCGAGTGGCGGTCCATCTCCAGTGGGTCGAAGTCTTCATAACCGGCGCGCTCGGCCTCGGCCTGATAGCGACTGAGGATCTGCGCCTGGGTCTCGGTATCGAGACGGCGCAGCTGGTCACGCACGCGGTCGATGGTCGCTTCCATCTCGCTCAGGGTGAAACCGACGTCGCTCACCTGTTGCTCGACACGGCCACGGAAGATCGAGGTCTCACCGGCCAGGTTGACCAGACCTTCGAGCAGCTCGGCTGGAACCTTGACCAGCTCCTGTGGCGCGCGGCGAGATGCCGCCTCCAGCGCGGCCTCCTGCGCACGCTGAACGAACGGCAGCACCTTCGGCGCCTGCAACTGGTTCGGCACGTCACTGGCAGCAATGATCGGGTTGAGCAGATTGCTCGCAGGCGCTGTCGCGGGCTCGGCCTCGACCACCACCGGCTCATCGCCGAGGCTGGCACTAAGGCGCTGGCGCAGCACGTCGAGCTCGTTCTGCAGCCCTTCGAAACCGGACTGCACGTCGAGCAGCAGACTCTCCGGCCAGGGTGCGCCCTGCTGCAACGCCTCGCTGAGGTGCTGCTCCAGGTCGTGGCTCAGATCGCCCAGGCGCTTCTGCCCGGCCAGGCGCGCGCCCCCCTTGAGGGTGTGCAGCGTGCGCAGCATGTCGTCGATGGCGCTGGCATCATCAGGTTGTTCTTCCCAACGCCCGATCGCCGCCTCCATCGCTTCGAGCAGATCATCGCCTTCTTCGAGGAAGATATCGAGGATGTCGCTGTCAGCCTCATCGGCTTCGTCGCTCTCGACCACGGCCCTGAGCTGGACCGCCGACGGCATGCTCAGTTGCTCGTCAGGATTGGCGCGAAAGCGCTTGATCGTCTCGATCAGGGCATGGCCCTGCGGCACCGCTCGCTGACCACGCACAGCGTCGAGCATCTCGGCCAAACGGTCATGGCAGGCCTGCAGCAGCGTGAACAACTCCTGGCTGGCTCGCAGGCGACCGCCACCGAGGCCTTCGTACAGGAACTCCAGCTCGTGGGCCAGATCGCCGATTTCGCGAATTTCGGCCATGCGCGCACCACCCTTGAGGGTGTGCAGGTCACGCTGCAGGGCTTCCAGCTCAAGGCTGTTGTCGACATCGCCCATCCAGCGCTGAAGAGCGGCGCCAGCACTGTCGATGATATCGAAACCTTCCTCGAGGAAGATTTCCACCAGTTCGGGATCGCGTTCTTCATGCCAGTTGGCCAGCGTCGTGCTTTGCGGCTCTGGCTCTGGCTCTGGCTCTGGCTCTGGCTCGACGATAGCCTCCGACAGAGCTGGCAGCTCGTCTTCTGGCAGCACCAGTTCGACTTCGTCGATCAGCGGCAACCCCGCCTCAGGCTCTGCCTGTGGCGCTTCGTCGAGCACGATTTCGTCTTCGACCAGCGCCAGAGGTGGCAGCTCGACGCTATCCGGCTCCAACGCTTCGATCGGCTCGACGAGATCGTCGTCCAGCACCGGTTCAACCTGAGCGACAGCGGCCGACAGGCTCTGCGGTGTACCACCCTGGCGGAACTGGCGAATGGCCTGAATCAGGTCGTCACCAGAGATCAGCGGCTGGCGGGCCTGCAACTGATCGAGCATCTGCGCCAGGCGGTCATGGCTTTGCTGCAGCAGGCTGCCCAGCGTCGGCGAATAGCTGTAACGGCGGTCGACCAGGCCCTCGTAGAGCGACTCCAGTTCGTGGCCAAGATCACCAATCGGGCGAATCGCGGCCATGCGTGCACCGCCCTTGAGGGTGTGCAGATCGCGCTGCAGAGACGACAACGGGAGGGTGTTGTCAGGCTCACCGAGCCAGCGTTCCAGTGCCTGAGCGGCACTGTCGAGAATATCCACAGCCTCTTCGAGGAAGATCTCGACCATTTCTTCATCGAGGTCGGAGTCGACAGGGGTGAAACCCAGCTCGGTCTCGGTCTGCTGCTCCAGGCCGGCGGCCTCGACGATTTCCGGCTCGACGGGCGTCTCTTGCCACTGCACCGGCTCCGCCTCGGCTTGCTCCAGCTCGGCAGTGGCCTGGTCCAGCTCGATGATTTCCAGCCCCTCGGCGCCAGGCGCCAGCAAGGCCAGGGTATGCGGATCGATGGCTTCGCTCAGCAGATCGCGCAGCGCCTGTACGCGCTCGGGTTGCGGGCTGACCTGCAAGGCAGCAGCGACCTGATCCATCATGCCGATCAGCGCTTCGTGGGCCTTTTCCGCCTCGTCGAAGAAGCGCTCGCTGACGGCCAGGCTGCCTTCCTCGACAGCGCCATAGAGATCCAGCAGGGCTTCGCAGAGTTCGTCGATCTGCGGCAGCTCGGCCATTTCTGCGCCACGACCGAGCGTGGTCAGCTCTTCCAGCAGCGCAGACAGCTCCTGACGCTCGGACGGATGCTCGCGCCATTTGCGCAGCAGGTCCTCGGCATCCAGCAAGATGTCCATGCCTTCGGCGAGGAAGATGCTGATCATCTGTGGATCGCGGCTTTCCCCGCTCTGTGCCATCCGCTCGTCTTCGGCGTTTGCGAGATGCTCTTGGTGCAGCGCCTGCACACGGGCAAGAAATGCCTCGGCGCCAGGAATAGGTGCCAGAGGCTGACTCTCGAGGTTGTCGAGACCGATACGGAACACGCCTTCGGCGCTGCTCAACAACTCGGCGGCCGCCAGATCCACCTGGATCAGATTGGTCTTGAACTCCTTGACCAGCTTCTCCAGCGGCGCAGCGATTTCTGCCACCGGCAGGATGCCGGCCATATAGGCGCTGCCCTTGAGGGTGTGCAGGGCACGCTGCAGGTCGTCGGTGACCGGCTGCGGCAGTTCCTGCGCGCAATCGGCGAGAAAGCCGACCAGGGTATCCAGATGGGTTTCCGCCTCGTTGCGGAAGATTTCCAGCAACTGCGGGTCGAGGGGCTCGCCATCGAGCGGTTGGTCGGTGACCGACTCGACCTGCTCGACGACCTCGGTAGCGTCGTCAACGCCCACGGGCTCGGCTACCTTCTGGGCGGCCGGGGCGTCAGATTTTGGGGGCGTCAGCCCCTTGGCCAGGGCATGCGCGGTGGCCGCCAGCAGATCGACATCATCGCGCTGACGCTGAGCCTTGGCGGCGAATTCATCGACCAGCGCCGGCATCAGCGCCACTACGTCGAGCACCACCTGCTGCACCGGTGCGTTTGGCTCGATGCTGCGATCAAGCACGCGATTGAGCAGGTTCTCGATGGACCAGCCCAGTTCGCCGATGATCAGCGCGCGAACCATGCGGCCGCTGCCCTTGAGTGTGTGGAAGGCTCGACGCACTTCGATCAGCGCGTCCTTGTTCTCGGTATCGGCCTGCCACTGCGGCAGGTATTCGCCGATGGTTTCCAGCACCTCGCCGACTTCTTCGATAAAGACTTCCAGCAACTCCTCATCCACCGGCTCTTCATCGGCAGGCGGCGGCAACAGGCTCGGCGGCACATCGGCGGCAGGCGGATTGATCTCCTGTACTGGCGCGGCCATCACCTCAGCCATTGACAGCGGCTTGTCTGCCAGCGGCTCCTCGAGCTGGATTGGCGGCGCGCTGGGCAGCTCGACTTCCGGTATTTCCAGATCGGCCAGTTCCAGCTCGTCCCAGTGATTCGCTTCGGCCAGTTGCTCCAGGCTCAGCTCTTCCAGCTCCAGCTCGGACTCGGGCTCGGGCTCGGGCTCGGCGTCGAACAATGGCGCAGCAATGATCTCCTCGCTCTGCGCAGAGGGCAGCTCTTCGAGCTCGCCCAGTTCGAAGGTGAAGGTCTCGGCGCTCTCGCTCACGGTCGGCAGGTCAGGCTCGACGTCGGCCAGTTCCAACTCGGCGACAGCTTCCTCAGGTACATCGACCGACTCGAAGGCCAGCGGCTCGATCTCGGCGAGGGGCTCCTCGAGCTGTTCGTCCTCGGCGCCCAGCAGTTCGATTTCCTGCAGCGGGTCAGCCAGCGGCGCCAGGCTTTCCGCCTGCGGTTCGACGCGGTCGAGAATCGACGGCTTTTCCTTGAGCGGATAACCCAGTGTTTCCAGGCTTTCCTCGGCGACGTCGAGAATCAGGTCACCCTGCGTGCCATGGTCCTCGGCCAGACGCTCGAGGTAATACTCGACGCTGGTGATGGCATCGGCCAGGGTGTCCAGGCTCTGCCAGTTGGGCACGGCCTTGCGTGCCAGCAACTGTTCCTGAATGTAGCGGTTGCAGGCGTTGAGCAGGTCGGCTGCGCGCTGCAGCGGAATCATCGCCAGGCCGCCACGGACCTGAGTCAGCAGGCCAGGTACACGCGCCAGGTGTTCGTGATTCCATTGCGAGGCGATGAACTCGATGATCGCGTCCTTGGCCTGTTCCAGACCGTTGCGCGCCTCTTTGATCACCACCTGATGAATCTGCGCCACATCGGTGGTGGGCAGATGGCTCTGCTCGTTCTTGCTGTCATCGCTCGGCCCGACCATGCCGGCCAGCGTCGCCTCGACGTAGAGCAACGCGCCAGCCACATCCATCAGCACAGCATCGCTGGGCTCGCGCTGGCCGAGGGACAGGCCGTGAATGACGTCGATCTGGTCGAGAATGACCTTGCGCGGCTGGCCAAAACCGAGCACGGCAAGGGTATCGGCGATCTGCTTGAGCGGCGCCAGCAGGGCATCCAGCTCACGGGGTTGACTGCGATCACTGCGCACGAACAGGTCAAGGCTATCCTTGACCCGCACCAACTCTTCGCAGAGCGCCGCCACCACAGAACGCATGGCATCGCGGTCGGGGCCGGCCAGACGGGCACGTTCCTCATCCACCACTTCGTTGTCAGGCAGCGCTTCGTCGAGACGATACTGTTCCTTCAGCGCGCGAATACGCGGCGACTGCGCCGGCGCCTTGGCCACGTAGAACAACAGGTTCTTGGTCAGCTCATCGGCAGCGGGCTGGTTGATGCCATCGGCACCCTGCTCGACCAGGCGCTTGAGCTCCTTGTCGACCTGACGCAGCAAGGTCCGCACCGAGGTACCGTTGACCACACTGCCGTTGGCCAGGCCTTCGACCATGCCCGAAGCAATCTGCCACAGACCGCCCAGCGGGGCGTCCTTGCACAGCGTCTCCAGGCGAGCGAAAACGCGCGCCATGTAACCGAGATTGGTCGCCAGATCCTGATTGCGAATCACGCCGACCAGGGCCATTTGCAGCATCTGCCGCAGTTTGCGCAACAGCACCGGAAGCTCGGCAGTACGCAGCCGCGCCAGGCTATCGGATGGCAGCGCCGGCAGACGTGCGGACATGTCCGGGGAAAACAGGCTGGTTTCCGACAGCAGCTTTTCGCCACGGGCGGCACGCAGGTCGTTGAGCAGCGGCAGCACGACCATGGGCAGGTCGCGGCGAGCGGTCTGGATACGGTCGAGGTAAACCGGCAGCTGCAGGATGGCCTGCATCAGCACTTCCAGGGCCTCGCCCTGGTTGGCCACGCGACCTTCCATCAGCGCCTTGGCCAATTGCTCCATTTCCTCGGCGAGCAGAGCAGCGCCGTAGAACTCGACCATCTGCAAGGTGCCGTGAACCTGGTGCACGTAGGTCAGGCAGAAGCGCATGCGCGTAGGGTCCTGCGGGTTCTCGACGAACGCCTCCAGGGCTTGCCGCGCCTGCTTCAGGGTTTCCCCGATCTCGCCTTTGACCCACTCCAGGGCGACATAATCATGCCGATCACCCATAGCCACTCCACTCATAAACTTGGCCTTATCCCTTGCGGGTAAACGCCAGAACTCGCTCGTCGGCCACCGGCACCAGTTGCGGGTGCTGCCAACCGGCTACTTCGCCCACACCCACGACCAGCAGGCCACCCGGCGCCAGGCTTTCAGCCAGGCGATTGAGGATGTCGCGGCGACGCCAGCGGCGGAAATAGATCAGCAAGTTCTGACAGAAAATCACATCCATGCCGGACATCGGCGCCTTGGCCAGTTCCAACACATTGAGCTTGGCGCAGCACACACGCGCTGCCAGGCTCGGCACTACCTTGAAGCGTCCATCGGCCTGGGCGAGAAAATAGCGCTCGCGCAGCTCGTCACTCACCTGCTCCAGGCGTCGCGCCGAGTAGCACGCCTCGCGTGCCTTGCCCAGTGCGCCCTGGCTGATATCCGTACCGGTCACCGCGAAATGCTCGGGCAACTCGCTGCCTTGAAGAACCTCCGCAGCCTGAATCGCCAGCGAATAAGGCTCCTCACCACTGGAGCAACCCACGCTCCACAACTCCCAGGGTTTGCCCAGGCCAGCCGCCAGACGCTCCTGCAGATACTGCGAGAGCACCTCGAACGAGGGCGGATGACGGAGGAAGCGGGTTTCCTGCACGGTCAGACGATCCAGCAGGTTCGACCACTCCACCGCGCCACGTGGGCCATCGGTGACCTGACGGTAGTAGCTGGCGTAATCCGTGACGCCCAGTTCGCGCATGCGCGCACTCAGGTTGGTCTGCAAAAAAGCGCGCCGCTGCTCGCTGATCACCACACCGGTACGCGCCTCGAGCAGCGTCTGCCAGTCGTGAAAATCGGCTTGCGACATATCGGCCACCGGGCGCAATGCCCAAACGCCCGCTGACTGCATACCTTCGCCCTGAGTCATGGCTGTGTAGCGAAGGCTGCCGCCAGCCTTCGCACTCCTTTATCAGGCGTCTGGCAGGGTGAAACCGGACACCGACTTGCGCATCTCACTGGCCATCTTGGCCAGGTTACCAATGCTCTTGGCGGTGGCGGTGGTACCCGAGGACGTCTGCGAGGTGATCTCCTGGATCACGTTCATGGTGTTGGAAATGTGGCCGGCCGAAGAGGCCTGCTGACGGGCGGCGTTGGAAATGTTCTGGATGAGGGCCGCGAGGGTTTTCGATACCTTCTCGATCTCTTCCAGTGCCACACCGGCGTCCTGCGCCAGGCGAGCACCGCGCACCACTTCGGAAGTCGTCTGCTCCATGGAGATAACGGCTTCGTTGGTGTCGGTCTGAATGGTTTTTACCAGCGCCTCGATCTGCTTGGTCGCCGCCGAAGAACGTTCTGCGAGGCGTTGTACCTCGTCCGCTACCACGGCGAAGCCGCGGCCCGCATCACCGGCCATGGAGGCCTGGATCGCGGCGTTCAGTGCGAGGATGTTGGTCTGGTCGGCAATGTCGTTGATCAGGCTGACGATGTCACCGATCTCCTGGGACGATTCACCGAGGCGCTTGATCCGCTTCGAGGTGTCCTGGATCTGCTCACGGATGTTATCCATGCCGGTGATGGTGTTGTGTACGACTTCGTTGCCCTTGTTGGCGATGGCTACGGAACGTTCCGCTACCGCAGAGGATTCAGAAGCGTTCGCCGATACCTGGTCAATCGACACGGCCATCTCGTTGATCGCTGCGGAGGCACCCGCAATTTCCTGCGCCTGGTGCTCGGACGCTTCGGCCAGGTGCATCGCCGTGGCCTGGGTTTCCTGGGCAGCACCGGCTACCTGAACGGCGGTCAGGTTGATGGTGGCTACCAGGTCACGCAGCTGGTCGATGGAGTAGTTGATGGAGTCGGCGATGGCACCGGTGAAGTCTTCGGTTACCGTCGCGGCCACGGTCAGGTCACCGTCTGCGAGGTCGGCGATTTCGTCGAGCAGACGCAGAATCGCCGCCTGGTTACGTTCGTTCTTCTCGGCAGTCTCGGCCAGACGACGGTTGGTCTCGCGCACCATCACCAGACCGATGAGGATGATCGAGCCCAGCGCCAAGGCGCCCAGCACGTAGCCGAACAGGGTGTTGATGGCGCGACCCGAGGCCAGGTCTTCGAAGCCGCCGGCCAGCTCGGAGGCTTTGTCCAGCAGGGTCTGCGACACGGTGAAGATGGAGTTCGCCGATTCACGCACCTGGAACAGTTCCGGCGAGGTCTCGAGAATTTCGTCCACCGAGCCGGATACGAATTCGAACAGCTCGGAAATCTCGGCCAGACGCTCGAGGGCTTCCTCGTCGGTTACCTGGCTGATTTCCATCGCTGCGTTGCCCTCGAGCATCGCCGCCAGTACACGACCGAACAGACTGGCGTCACGACCGAACATGTCGGCGGCCTGCACCGAGTCTTCGTCACCCGCCAGCACCTTGTTCACCGAACCGAGGATACGTTCGGCCAGCAGCGACTGACGCTGGGCCACGGAAACCTGGGCAGCCGGTGCACCGCTTTCCAGCAGGATGTCGACCACTTCCTCGTACTCGACCTGCAGCTGCGGGATGGTTTCCGCCAGGGTGGCGGCTACCTGGTGCAGCGACAGTACCGTCTGCTCACTGGCGAGAATGGCGTCGGTGTTTTGCCGCAGGCTGTCCCAGTCCTGCTGCACGGTAGCCATCTGTGCCTGTACCGACTCGGGCGCCGGCGGCAAACCGCTGCTGGCATCACCATCGGTCAGGTAACCCCAGCGCTGCTGGAAGTCGTTGCGCGCATCACGCAACAGACCGAAGGCTTCGGCAGTACCTGCCGCCGCTTCCGTGGCGTTCTTGGCGATACGCTGGGACAGTACGCGCAGTTCACCGGAGTGACTGATGTACTCGGTATCGTAGTTGGACTGGGTGTTGATGTAGGCGAAGTTCGCGAACAACAGCACGATGGACACGATGAGCACGACGAACAGCGACGCGATCAGCGTGCTGCTGCGTGCTCCGACCAACAAATTACCTGCATTGAATTTTTTCATTTTCTGGCCCCCGCCTGGACCGACCGCACTACGGTTCCCATGTAACGCCAAAGGGTCGGAACAACCGACCCAACCGAAAATCCGCAGGCTCTTTAAAAACTACCTGCGTTGGCAACACTGCGTTGAAAGCGACCTCGAAATGCTCATTTACAGTCGTAAATAGCGCTTTTCGACCGCTTTCGCCTTGTCTTGCCTGCATCGACTCGGGCTTCCTGCTTCACCCTACCTTCTGCATCCATGCAGTCGCTGCCTACACTTTTTTGAACGGCCTGCTAATAAGCGACATCGAGAAAGACCTGATCGATTGCCAGCGCATGAGGGCTGAACACCAACCAGGGTTGTTCCCGCTGAAAAACACCATGAATGAACGGCGCAATGCTCGCCTCCAGAGGCGGCAACTGCTCGGAAAATGCATCCACGGGAAAATGTTGCATACCGAAAACCTCGTCGACCGTAAGGCCAGCGAAGATTTCCTGGTGGTCGACCACCAGCACTCGCCGCAGCTTGCGCAGCGGCGACAGTTCATTGCCGAAGAACCCGCACAGGTCCATGATCGGCAGCAGGCGGCCACGCACGTTGGCCACCCCTTTGACCCAGCCCTTCACACCCGGCAGCAGGGTGTAGCGCGGCTCGTGCAACACCTCTCCCACTTCCCCCATCGGCGCGACGAAGAATCGCTCGCCCATGCGAAAGCCGATACCGCTCCAGCTCTGTACCGCCGCCTGTTGCGACGGCAGGCCAGCCGCCAAGACCCGGCAACGCTGATCAATCTCAAGGAGAATCTGGAAAGGAGTCTGCACGGACATGCCAGCCTTGGCCTTCTTTTTAGCTAGTAAGCGAACAGCACGGCATCAGCCGGCCAGTACCGCATTGAGAGTCTTCAGCAAGGTATCTTCGTCGATCGGCTTGGTCAGGTAATCCTTGGCGCCCTGGCGCTTGCCCCAGACCTTGTCGGTTTCCTGATCCTTGGTGGTGACGATGATCACCGGGATATGGCTGGTCTCGGCGTCCTTGGTCAGCTGACGGGTCGCCTGAAAGCCGTTGAGGCCTGGCATGACGATATCCATCAGCACCGCGTCGGGTTTTTCCTGGCGGGCCAGAGCCACGCCATCGGCGCCGTTTTCCGCCTTGAGTACCTGATGCCCATGCTTTTCCAGCATGGCGGTCAGCTTGTACATCTCGGTCGGGGAGTCATCAACAATCAGAATTCGAGCCATGGTGTTTCCCAATACAGAAGTGGCGTGCGGCGGTCAGGCCGGAACGTCAGGAGGCTTGTTCCACTGGGGTGAAGTCGGGCACGTGAGCCTTGATGGCACCGAGCAGCTCTTCCTTGCTGAAAGGCTTGGTCAGGTACTGATCGGAGCCGACGATACGCCCCTTGGCCTTGTCGAACAGACCGTCCTTGGAGGACAGCATGATCACAGGCGTGGACTTGAAAGCACTGTTGTTCTTGATCAGGGCACAGGTCTGATACCCATCGAGACGCGGCATCATGATGTCGACAAAGATAATGCTGGGATGCGTGTCGGCAATCTTGGCCAGGGCATCGAAGCCATCGACCGCAGTGATGACATCACAACCCACTTTTTTCAGCAGAGTTTCAGCGGTGCGACGAATCGTTTTCGAATCGTCGATCACCATCACTTTCAAACCCTCGGTATGCTGTTCCATGTTCGCCCTACCATCGCCTCGGTGAGTCGTTATATTCGTGTTATCAGTATGCCTGAGGCCCAGTCTTCGATGGGGCTTGACCCAATCGTCGGGCCTTTTTAGCACACTCTCCAGATGCAAGCTATAAGCCTGCCAGGGCAGCTCCGCCCTTGACCACGCGGCCCGGCCGGCGCCACCCTGACAGCCATCGTTCGGCGCGGCCAACCCGGCCTTCGCCCTTATCTCACGGAGTTTACCCCCCATGAGCCTTCGTCTCGGGATCGTCATGGATCCTATTGCCAGCATCTCCTTCAAGAAGGACAGCTCGCTGGCCATGTTGCTGGCCGCTCAAGCACGCGGCTGGTCGCTGTTCTACATGGAGCAGCAGGATCTCTATCAGGTTCGCGGCCAGGCCCGTGCCCGCCTGCGCTCTCTGGAAGTGTTCAACGACCCACAGCGCTGGTTCACCCTTGGTACGGAACAGGACACGCCGCTCGCCGAACTGGACGTGATCCTGATGCGCAAGGACCCGCCCTTCGATAACGAATTCGTCTACTCCACCTACCTGCTCGAGCAGGCGGAGCGCGACGGCGTACTGGTGGTCAATCGGCCGCAGAGTCTGCGCGACTGCAATGAAAAGTTCTTCGCCACCCAGTTTCCCCAATACACACCAGCGACTCTGGTAAGCCGGCGTCCCGACATTGTGCGCCAGTTTGCCCATGAGCACCGTGACATCATTCTCAAACCCCTTGATGGCATGGGCGGATCGCAGATATTTCGCCACCGCGAAGGCGACCCGAATCTCTCGGTGATTCTGGAAACCCTGACCCTGCACGGCCACCAGCAGATCATGGCGCAGGCCTACCTGCCAGCGATCAAGGACGGCGACAAACGCATCCTGATGATCGACGGGGAACCGGTACCCTATTGCCTGGCGCGCATTCCGGCGGCCGGAGAGACCCGCGGCAACCTGGCCGCAGGCGGCCGTGGCGAGGCGCGAGCGCTGACCGAACGTGATCGCGAAATTGCTGCGGCAGTCGGCCCTACGCTACGCGAAAAGGGACTGATCTTCGTCGGGCTCGATGTGATTGGTGATCATCTGACGGAAATAAATGTCACCAGCCCGACCTGTATCCGTGAGATAGATGCCGCGTTCGACACCCGCATCGGCGAACAGCTGATGGACTGCATTGCACGCAAACGCGGCTTAAAAGCTTGACGCAGGTGGCAGCCTGGCGCCCGCAACTTGCAGGCGCCTACTGCTACCCGGCAGACTGCGCGACATTCGAAAGCAGACCCGATACGCGATGAACGCAGCCGCCTCCCCACCGACCACCTCCTCCGCCAACGCCCGACCGGCGGACCGCCTGGGATTCACCCTGTTTCTCGCGGCAGCACTGCACGCGGCCCTGATCCTCGGCGTCGGCTTCAGCCTGGAGTCGCCGCCGGAAATCAGCAAGACGCTGGAAATCACGCTGTCCACCTTCAAGAGTGAAGAGAAGCCCAAGGAAGCGGATTTCCTGGCGCAGGACAACCAGCAGGGCAGCGGCACGCTTGAACACGCCGCAGCACCCAAGACCACCGAGCAGGCGCCCTTCCAGGACAGCGAGGTGCGCAAGGTCACACCGCCAACCACGCCACAGCAGCCTGCCACCAGGCAGGAAGCCCCCAAGGCCGCCGTCGCCACGCGCGCGCCGCAGCAGCAGAAAACCCCGGTCAAACGCGAAGAGAGCAAACCGGTTCCGCAGACCCGGCCCGCCCCCGTGTTCGACTCCGCGCAGTTGTCAGCCGAGATCGCCAGCCTGGAAGCCGAGCTGGCCCAGGAAGTTCAGCAGTACGCCAAGCGCCCGAAGATCCACCGCCTCAATGCCGCCTCGACCATGCGCGACAAGGGCGCCTGGTACAAGGACGAATGGCGCAAGAAGGTCGAACGCATCGGCAACCTCAATTACCCCGACGATGCCCGTCGCCAACGTATATACGGCAGCCTGCGCCTGCTGGTGTCGATCAACCGTGATGGCTCGCTGTACGAGGTACAGGTGCTGGAATCTTCCGGCCATGCCGTGCTCGACCAGGCCGCACAACGCATCGTGCGCCTGGCCGCGCCCTACGCGCCCTTCACCGGCGACCTGGCCGACATCGATCGCCTTGAAATCATCCGCACCTGGCGCTTCGAACGCGGTGATCGATTGTCGAGCAATTAACCCGGCAACGTCGCTTGTTGACCGTAGCCCGGATGAAATCCGGGAATTTCAGTACCGCTCCCGGATTTCATCCGGGCTACGGACTGACGGACGGGCGCACGCGCAGTAGGACGTACCGGTGCGATGGCAGCTCGGAAGCACTACACCAGGGGATTTGTGAGGCGCCGAAGAGCGGCGGACTGTTCGCTGCGCTCCTGAGTCCGCCCTACAGCTTGAAGCCCGGCGCCTTAAAGCCGAAACTAGCCATCATGAAGAAATCAGCCGCCACCTCGCTCAAGCACCACTTCCTGATTGCCATGCCGCACATGGCCGATCCGCACTTTGCACAGACCGTCACCTACCTGGTCGAACACAACGAGCAGGGCGCAATGGGCCTGGTGATCAACAAGCCGAACGGCCTGAATCTGGCTGATGTGCTCGAACAGTTGCGTCCTGACGAAGAGCCTGCGGCACTGTGCCACAGCCTGCCGATCTTCGCCGGCGGCCCGGTACAGACCGATCGCGGCTTCGTCCTGCACCCCGCCGGCCCGCAGTTCCAGGCAACCCTGGAGCTGGGCGAGCTGGGCCTCTCCACTTCGCAGGACGTATTGTTCGCCATCGCCGACGGCAGCGGCCCTGATCGCTACCTGATCACCCTCGGCTACGCCGGCTGGGATGCCGGGCAACTGGAGGCTGAACTGGCCGATAACGCCTGGCTGACCTGCCCCGCCGACAGCAGCATTCTGTTCGACCTGCCATTCGATCAACGCCTGAATGCCGCAGCCGCACGCCTGGGGATCAACCTCAGCCTGCTGACCTCGCAGGTCGGGCACGCCTGATGAGCGACAAGCCACTGCGCCTGCTGCTGGGCTTCGACTATGGCACCAAGCAGATCGGCGTCGCCGTCGGCCAGGTGATCACCGGCCAGGCGCGCGAGCTTTGCGTGCTCAAGGCGCAGAACGGCGTGCCGGACTGGAGCCGCGTCGAGGCGCTGATCAAGGAGTGGCAACCAGACGCAGTAGTCGTTGGCCTGCCGCTGAACATGGACGGCACGCCAAGCGAAATGAGCGCCCGCGCCGAGAAATTCGCCCGCCGCCTCAACGGCCGTTTCAACCTGCCGGCCTACACCCACGATGAACGCCTGACCACCTTCGAAGCCAAGGGCCAACGCCTGCGCGAAGGCCAGAGCGGCGGTTATCGCGAGCGCCCGGTCGACGCCATTGCCGCAGCCCTGCTACTGCAGGGCTGGCTAGAGGAAAACTGTCCGGGTTGAGCGACTCGGCCCGCATCAAGGAGTTTCGCCATGCTACCCAACCCCAACGATCTGCTACCGGCCATGGCCAGCGCCCTGACTCAACACCTGAATCAGCGCCAGATCAGCGAGCCGCGCTTCATCGGCATCCGCACCGGCGGCGTCTGGGTTGCCCAAGCCCTGCTGCAAGCACTGGGGCGCGATGACGCACTGGGCATTCTCGACGTGTCCTTCTACCGCGACGATTTCACCCAGAACGGCCTGCATCCTCAAGTGCAACCCTCCGAACTGCCGTTCGAGATCGAAGGCCAGCACCTGGTGCTGATCGACGACGTGCTGATGAGCGGGCGCACCATTCGCGCCGCGCTGAACGAACTGTTCGACTACGGCCGTCCGGCCAGCGTGACCCTGGTCAGCCTGCTCGACCTCAATGCCCGTGAGCTGCCGATCCGCCCTGACGTGGTCGGTGCCACCCTGTCGCTGGCCGCCAACGAGCGGGTAAAATTGTCCGGCCCCACGCCGTTGACCCTCGAACTCCAGACGCTCGACAACTGAGACCCTCCGCGATGACGCCACTCGCCGCCAAGCGCCCGCTGCAACTGAACGACCAAGGTCAGTTGCGCCACTTCCTCTCACTCGACGGCCTGCCCCGCGAGCTGTTGACCGAAATCCTCGACACCGCCGACTCCTTCCTCGAAGTCGGCGCGCGCGCGGTGAAGAAAGTCCCGCTGCTGCGCGGCAAGACCGTGTGCAACGTGTTCTTCGAGAACTCCACGCGCACCCGTACCACCTTCGAGCTGGCCGCCCAGCGCCTGTCGGCCGACGTCATCAGCCTCAACGTCTCGACCAGCTCGACCAGCAAGGGCGAGACGCTGTTCGACACCCTGCGCAACCTCGAAGCCATGGCCGCCGATATCTTCGTCGTGCGCCATGCCGACTCCGGCGCCGCGCACTTCATCGCCGAGCACGTGTGCCCGAACCTGGCGATCATCAACGGTGGCGACGGCCGTCACGCGCACCCGACCCAGGGCATGCTCGACATGCTCACCATTCGCCGGCACAAGGGCGACTTCGAGAATCTGTCGGTGGCCATCGTCGGCGACATCCTGCACTCGCGGGTGGCGCGCTCGAACATGCTGGCGCTGAAGACCCTGGGCTGCCCGGATATCCGTGTGATCGCACCGAAGACCCTGCTGCCCATCGGCCTGGAACAAAGCTACGGCGTGCGCGTGTTCAGCGATGCCAACGAAGGCCTCAAGGACGTCGACGTGGTGATCATGCTGCGCCTGCAACGCGAGCGCATGCAGGGCGGCCTGCTGCCCAGCGAGGGCGAGTTCTACCGCCTGTTCGGCCTCACCGAGCAACGTCTCAAGCTGGCCAAGCCGGATGCCCTGGTGATGCACCCGGGCCCGATCAACCGTGGCGTGGAGATCGAGTCGGCAGTGGCCGACGGCCCGCAGTCGGTGATCCTCAACCAGGTCACCTACGGTATCGCCATCCGCATGGCCGTGCTGTCGATGGCCATGAGCGGGCAGAACGCCCAACGTCAACTCAACGCCGAGGAGGCCAACTGATGCGTACCGCAATCCTCGGCGCCCGCGTGATCGACCCGGCCAGCGGTCTGGATCAGGTCACCGACCTATATATAGACGGCGGCAAGCTGGTCGCCACTGGTCAGGCGCCAGCTGGCTTCGTCAGCGACAAGCGCCTCGACGCCCAGGGTCTGATCGCGGCGCCCGGCCTGGTCGACCTGTCGGTGGCCCTGCGCGAGCCCGGCTATAGCCGCAAGGGCAGCATTGCCACGGAAACCCTGGCCGCAGCGGCCGGTGGTGTCACCAGCCTGTGCTGCCCACCCTTCACCAAGCCGGTACTGGATACCTCGGCGGTGGCCGAGCTGATCCTCGACCGTGCTCGTGAAGCCGGGCACACCAAGGTCTTCCCCATTGGCGCGCTGAGTAAAGGCCTGGCCGGCGAACAGTTGGCCGAACTGGTCGCCCTGCGCGACGCCGGCTGCGTGGCCTTCGGCAACGGCCTGGACAACTTCCGCAGCAGCCGCACCCTGCGCCGCGCACTGGAATACGCGGCCACCTTCGACCTGCAGGTAATCTTCCACTCGCAGGACGCCGATCTCGCAGAAGGCGGCCTGGCCCACGAAGGCCCGACCGCCAGCTTCCTCGGCCTGGCCGGCATCCCGGAAACCGCCGAAACCGTGGCACTGGCCCGCGACCTGCTGCTGGTGGAACAGAGCGGCGTGCGCGCACACTTCAGCCAGATCACCAGCGCCCGGGGCGCCGAGCTGATCGCCGCCGCCCAGGCCCGTGGCCTGCCGGTGACCGCCGATGTGGCGCTGTACCAGCTGATCCTCACCGACGAGGCGCTGATCGACTTCTCCAGCCTCTATCACGTGCAACCGCCGCTGCGCTCGCAGGCCGACCGTGATGGCCTGCGCGAAGCGGTGAAAGCCGGGGTCATCAGCGCCATCGCCAGCCACCACCAGCCCCACGAACGCGACGCCAAGCTGGCGCCCTTCGCCGCGACCGAGCCGGGCATCAGCAGCGTGCAGTTGCTGCTGCCGCTGGCCCTGAGTCTGGTGCAGGACGGCCTGCTCGACCTGCCAACGCTGCTGGCACGCCTGACCAATGGCCCGGCGGCCGCACTGCGGCTGCCGGCCGGCTCACTGCGCGTCGGCGGCGCTGCCGATATCGTGCTGTTCGATGCAGGAGCCTCGACCGTCGCCGGTGAGCAGTGGTACTCCAAGGGCAGCAACTGCCCCTTCCTCGGCCACTGCCTGCCCGGCGCGGTGCGCTACACGCTGGTCGACGGACATATCAGCTACCAGGGCTGAACCATCACGAGCCCGCCACCCGGCGGGCTCGCCAGCCACTATGCAGTGCCGTAGGGTGCGCCGTGCGCACCAGTCTCCGAATGCTGCGGGGCGCACGGCGCGCCCTACGCCCCAGCGACCTTCCCATCCGCGACACAGGTCGCGCTCGCCACGACATTGGACGAATGAGTGACTCGACAGTCATGATCCACGTCAGGTTAGGCAGCCGAAATTTTCCAAACGCCACCGCCCTATGACCCTGCTCGCGCCCTGAGGCGCCGGCCTGGCGTCGCGCTGGCCTTGTTCAGGAGCTTTTGATTTATGTCGCGCTTACCTGTGATCGTGGGTTTTGGGGGTTACAACGCAGCCGGGCGCAGCTCCTTCCACCATGGCTTCCGTCGCACCGTGCAGGAGTCGCTGGAACCCCAGGCTCGCCAGGAAACCCTGGCCGGGCTGGCGCAGATGATGAAGCTGGTGCGCGTGGTCGATGGCCAGTACCAGGATCAGGACGGCCAGGCGCTGAGCCTCGCCGACATCGAAAGCCGCTACGCCAAGGAAATCCTGGCCGGCACCCTGGTGCGCCGTCTCGAGAAGCAGCATCTCGACCCGGACGCTGCCCATTGGCAGAAGAACATCAGCGTGGCCCCCACCAATGGCGCCAGCCTGAGCTTCATCACCCAGCGCAAGCAACTGCCCGAGCCGCTGCCGGCCAACTGGTCACTGGAAGAACTCGAAGGCAATGAAGTGCGCGTCACCCTGCACGACAGCTGCGAATTCAAGGTCGACAGCTACCGCCCGCTGGCGGTGAAATCCGCCGGCCAGTTGCCCACCGGCTTCGAGCCGAGCGAGCTGTACAACGCACGCTTCCACCCGCGCGGCCTGGCCATGACCGTGGTCGGCGTCACCGACGCCCTGCGTTCGGTGGGCATCGACTGGCAGCGCATCGTGCAACATGTCGCACCAGACGAGATCGCCGTGTTCGCCAGCTGCATCATGAGCCAGCTCGACGAGAACGGCTTCGGTGGCATGATGCAGTCGCGCCTGAAGGGCGGCCGCGTCACCGCCAAGCAACTGGCCCTGGGCCTGAACACCATGCCGGCCGACTTCATCAACGCCTACGTGCTCGGCAGCGTCGGCACCACCGGCAGCATCACCGGCGCCTGCGCCACCTTCCTCTACAACCTGCAGAAGGGCATCGAGCAGATCGCTTCGGGCAAGGCGCGTGTGGTGATCGTCGGCAGCAGCGAGGCGCCGATCAATCAGGAGTGCATCGAGGGCTACGGCGCCATGGGCGCACTGGCCACCGAAGAAGGCCTGCGCCAGATCGAGGGCAAGCGCGAAGTGGACTTCCGCCGCGCCAGCCGCCCGTTCGGCGACAACTGCGGTTTCACCCTGGCCGAAGCCTGCCAGTTCGTGGTGCTGATGGACGACGAACTGGCCCTGGAACTGGGCGCCGACATTCATGGCGCCGTGCCGGACGTGTTCATCAACGCCGATGGTTTCAAGAAATCCATTTCCGCCCCCGGCCCGGGCAACTACCTGACCGTGGCCAAGGCCGTGGCCAGCGCCGTACAGCTGCTCGGCCTGGACGCCGTACGCAACCGCAGTTTCGTCCATGCCCACGGTTCCAGCACGCCGGCCAACCGCGTCACCGAGTCGGAGATTCTCGACCGCGTCGCGGCGGCCTTCGGCATCGAACAGTGGCCGGTCACTGCAGTGAAGGCTTTCGTCGGCCATTCCCTGGCCACCGCCAGCGGCGACCAGGTGATCGCGGCCCTCGGCGCCTTCAAGTACGGCATCCTGCCGGGCCTGAAGACCATCGACGCGGTCGCCGGCGACGTGCACCAGGCTCACCTGAGCCTGTCCACCGAAGACCGTAAAGTGGGTGAGCAGGCGCTGGACGTGGCCTTCATCAACTCCAAGGGTTTCGGCGGCAACAACGCCAGCGCCCTGGTGCTGGCTCCGCACGTCACCGAACGCATGCTGCGCAAGCGTCATGGCCAGGCCGCTTTCGACGCCTACCTGGCGCGCCGTGAAGGCACCCGTGCCGCCGCTGCCGCCTACGACAGCCAGGCGCTGCAGGGCAAGCTGGACATCATCTACAACTTCGGCAACGACATGATCGACGACCAGGCGATCTCCATCACCACCGAAGAAGTGAAGGTGCCGGGTTTCGACCAGCCGCTGGTGTTCAAGAAGGACGCGCGCTACAGCGATATGCTCGATTGAGCATGTTGCGTTGTAGGGCGGGTGCAACCCGCCAATGTCGCGGCGGGTTTCACCCGCCCTACGATTGAAGCGCCCGCGCCAGCTCGATCAGCTCGCCACGCCACGGCGCGGCGGCCGGCAAGGCCAGGAAAGAGGGGTTGAGGAAGGATTCGCGTGCCTCGTAGGTGAGCGCTGCGCCGGCCAGATCCAGCACCTCGCCCCCCGCCCCTTCCAGCACACCCTGCGCGGCGGCGGTATCCCACTGCGAGGTGGGCGCCAGGCGCGGATAGCAGTCGGCATTGCCTTCGGCCAGCAGGCAGAACTTCAGCGAACTGCCGATATTGGCCAGCGCCGGCTCACCAAAACGGGCGGCCAAACCTGCCATCAAGGATTCCTGCGCCGCGCTTGAATGACGCTTGCTGGCCACCAGGGTAAAACCCTGCGCGGGCGCCAGACGCACGCTGATCGACTGCTCCTCGCCCGGCACGTCGCTGCGCCAGGCACCGAGGCCCGCGCCGCCGTAATAGCAGCGACCATTGGCCGGAATGCCAACCACGCCAAAGACCACACGGCCACGCTCGATCAAGGCGACGTTGACCGTGAACTCTTCGGAGCCAGCGATGAATTCCTTGGTGCCATCGAGCGGATCGACCAGCCACCAGCGCGTCCAGGCGGCGCGCTCGACCAGCGGGATATCGGCGGCCTCTTCCGACAGCACCGGCACCTCCGGCGCCAGCGCCTGCAAGCCATCGAGCAGGATATGGTGCGCGGCCAGGTCGGCAGCGGTCACCGGCGAGGCATCGGCCTTCTCCGTCACCGCCACACCGCTGCGCCAGTACGGCAGGGTCGCGGCGCCAGCCGCGCGTACCAGTTCGATCACCTGAGGAATGAAAGGATGACTCACGGGCAGAACTCCCCGCGCTGGGTCAGCAGGTCGCGCACCAGGTACAGCGCCGCCAGGGCACGCCCTTCGCTGAACTGCTCGTGCTGGGCCAGACTGGACAGCTCGCGCAGGCTGATGCGGTCGACCCGCATCGGCTCGGGTTCGTCGCCGGGCAGGCGTTCTTCGTACAGATTGCGCGCCAGCACCACCTGAATCTTCTGGCTCATGTAACCGGGCGACAGGCTCAGCTCGGTGATGTACTCCAGCTCGTGCGCGCCAAAACCGGCTTCTTCCTTGAGCTCGCGATTGGCCGCCACCAACACGTCTTCACCCGGTTCGATCAGCCCCTTGGGCAGCGACAGCTGATAGTCGTCGGTGCCGCCGCAATACTCCTCGATCAGCACCGCGTGCTCGGCGTCGAGCATCGCCACCACCATCACCGCGCCATAGCCCGAGCCACTGCCGACCAGTCGCTCATAGGTGCGTTCCGTGCCGTTGGAGAAGCGCAACTGCACTTCCTCGACACGAAACAGACGGCTGCTGGCGACGATTTCGCGGGCGAGGACCGTGGGTTTTTGGCGCATGAGGCAACTCCTTGGCGGGACCGAGCGGGTTATCATACAGCGGCTTTTCGTATTATCCCTGACCGAGATTGCATCAAGGCGAAACCATCGCCTCAACCGAGACGCGCGCATGCCCGCATTACCCTGGCACCAGATCGACACCGTCCTGCTGGACATGGATGGCACCCTGCTCGATCTGCACTTCGACAATCACTTCTGGCTCACCCACCTGCCGCAGCGTTATGCCGAGCATCACGGCGTCAGCCTGGCGTTGGCCCAGGCCGAGCTGCTGCCGCTGTTTCGCCAGCATGCCGGTACGCTGAACTGGTACTGCACCGATTTCTGGAGCCGCGAGCTGAAGTTGTCGATCCGCGATCTCAAGCGCGAAGTCGCCCATCTGATCGCCCTGCGCGAGGATGCCGAGTCGTTTCTGAAAGCCCTGCGCACAGCAGGCAAGCGCGTGGTGCTGATCACCAACGCGCACCGCGATTCACTGTCGCTGAAGATGGAGCGCGTCGAGCTGGCGCCCTGGTTCGAGCGCCTGATCAGCTCCCATGACTATGGCTTCCCCAAGGAAGATCAGCAGTTCTGGTTCGCCCTGCGCCAGGACGTCGACTTCGACCCCGCGCGCAGCCTGTTCATCGACGACAGCCTGCCGATCCTGCGCAGCGCCGGGCAGTTCGGTGTCGCCCATCTGCTTGCCGTGCGCCAGCCGGACAGTCAGGCCGGCGCTAAGGACACCGAGGAATTCGCGGCGGTGGAGGATTACCGGGACTTGGTGCAGGGGCTGTAGGGTGGAAAACCGCGAAGCGTTTTCCACCTGTGGCTACCTGAGGCCGTTCCGGCGGATGTAAAAAGCGACATCCGCCCTACGGAATCCGCAGCACTTGCCCCGGATAGATCTTGTCCGGGTGACTGAGCATCGGCTTGTTGGCCTCGAATATCTTCATGTAGGCATTGGCATTGCCGTATTCGGCCTTGGCGATGGCGCTCAGCGTGTCGCCCTTGTTCACCGTGACGAAGCGCGCTGCGGGGGCCGGCGTGGTCACGTTGATCTGGTCTTCGACTTCACCGACACCGACGACGTTGCCCAGCGCCAGGAGGATCTTCTCCTTCTCTTCCTGGCTGGCCACTTCGCCACGGGCGATGACCTTGTCACCCTCGACACTGACCTCGATGTTCGGGTGACCCAGGCCAACCTTGGTAACGTGTTCCTTGAGTGACTCGGCGGCCTGCGCCTCCTGACCCACCAGCGATTCCCAGAGCTTGACCCCGGCGTCTTTGACAAAGGCAAACAGACTCATGGCGATTCCTCTCGTTCCTTGTGAATGGCCGGGCAAACCGCCCGGAGACCAAAGTCTAGTTCAGGAAACACCCTTGATTAGCATTCGCGCATTAGAATCCGGGCAAACCAGGAGCCCCCATGGATATAAAGCAGCTGAAATTTCTCGTCGCCCTCGACGAGACCCGCCACTTCGGTCAGGCCGCTGCACGCTGCCACGTGACCCAGCCGACGCTGTCCATGCGCCTGCGCCAGCTGGAAGACGAGCTGGGCCTGGAGCTGGTGCGCCGCGGACAGCGTTTCGAGGGCTTCAGCGCCGAAGGTGAGCGCATCCTGGCCTGGGCGCGCAGCCTGCTGGCAGCGCAGGATGGCCTGCTTGCCGAGGCTGCCGCCTGCCGTGGACATCTGGTGGGCACCCTACGCCTGGGCGTGGTGCCGCTGGCCAGTTTCGACCCGATGCGCCTGATCAGCCTGTTCGCCGAGCGTCACCCCGGGTTGCGCTTTCAGCTGCATGCGCTGAGCAGCGATCAGATTCTCGAGGGACTGGTACGTAATCAGCTCGACCTTGGCCTGTCCTATCTCGACCGACTCGACCGCGAGCACTTCGCCAGCCTGGAGTTGGCCGAAGCACGCATGGGCCTGCTCTACGATCAGCGTCACTTCCACTTCGTCAGCAGCAGCCTGCGCTGGGAGCAGTTGGCCAACCTGCCCCTGGGCCTGCTCTCGACCGGCATGCACTTTCGCCAGTCCATCGATCACAGCTTCCGCGCTCGCGGCCTCAGCCCGCAGGTGCGCCTGGAGGCCGATGCCGTGCACCACCTGACTCAAGCGGTCAGCGCCGGTCTGTGCTGCAGCGTCATGCCGTTGCCGGCCGATGGCGCTCCGACCGACGGTCACCTGCGCCTTCTGCCCATCGAGGGGGCTCATACCCTGGCACCTCAAGGCCTGATCATGCGTCGTAGCGCCCCTGCCTCACCGCTCGCGCAAGCCTGCTTCGAAGAGGCACGGGAGTGGCTGGCGGACGCTTGATAGATTTGCTCGATCAGAACATCAAAACCAACGATTAGACGCTCCCCGCCCATGGGCCTAGGCTTGGCTGTGTCAATCTGTCACAGAGCGCGCCTCGATGGCCAAGCCAGCCGCCCAGTCGCACATCGCCAGTGCCTACACCTACGCCGAACTCGGTGACGGTCGTGCGCAGCACGCTGCACTGGCCGAAGAATGTGCCCTGGCGATCAGCTACAACGACCTGAACCAGGCCGTGATGATGGTCTCCCCCCATCATCTGGAAGACTTTGCCGTCGGTTTCAGTCTCGGTAACGACCTGATCAAGTCCATCGACGACATCTATGACATCCAGTTACGCGGCCTCGGTGACAGCCGCGAAGCGCGCCTGCAGGTCAGCAGCAGAGCCTTCTGGGCGCTCAAGCAGCAACGCCGGCAAATGGCCGGCACCAGTGGCTGCGGCCTGTGCGGCGTGGATGCTCTGGAGCAGGCGCTGCCGGCTCTGACTGCCCTGCCCGGCGCAGCGTTGCCGCCGCTCGACCACCTGAAAGGCTTGCGCGAGCGCATCGGTGACAAGCAACAACTGGCACGCCACAGCGGCGCGCTGCATGCCGCCCTGTTCATCGACGCCAGCGGCGAGATTCGTCTGTGCCGCGAAGACATCGGTCGCCATAACGCGCTGGACAAGCTGATCGGCGCCATCGCTCGCGCGCGCATCGACACCCTTGGCGGCTTCGCCCTGGTCACCAGTCGTTGCAGCCTGGAGCTGCTGCACAAAGCGGTGCGTGCCGGCATCGGCACCCTGGTGAGCCTGTCCGCGCCCACCGCCCTGACCGTGGACTGGGCGCGGCGCCACCGCCTCAACCTGATCCACCTGCCCCATCACAGCACGCCGCGGGTCTACAGCCCCGCGCCTGACGAAGAAGAACGACCATGAGCCTGCAACCCGTCAATCCCCGTTACAAGCCCTACAGTGGCCCTGCTGCCGGCTGGGGCGCGCTGAACGCCGTCACCCGTTTCTGGCTGGACAGCAAACAGCCGTTCAAGAACCTGCGCGCGCTGCTCAAGACCAACCAGAACGGCGGCTTCGACTGCCCCGGCTGCGCCTGGGGCGATTCGCCCGAGGACGGTCACATCAAGTTCTGCGAGAACGGCGCCAAGGCGGTCAACTGGGAAGCCACCAAGCGTCGCGTCGATCCGTCCTTCTTCGCCCGCTACACGGTCAGCCAACTGCGCGAGCAGAGTGACTACTGGCTCGAGTACCAGGGCCGCCTGACCCATCCGATGCGCTACGACGCCAGCACCGATCGCTACGTGCAGACCAGCTGGGATGACGCCTTCGCTCTGATCGCGCAGCACCTCAAGGCACTGCCGAGCCCGGATCACGCCGAGTTCTACACCTCCGGCCGGGCCAGCAACGAGGCCGCCTTTCTCTATCAGCTGTTCGTGCGCGCCTATGGCACCAACAACTTCCCCGACTGCTCGAACATGTGCCACGAGGCCAGCGGCGTCGCCCTCGGCCAGAGCGTGGGAATCGGCAAGGGCAGCGTGACCTTCGCCGATTTCGAGCATGCCGACGCCATCTTCGTGCTCGGCCAGAACCCCGGCACCAACCACCCGCGCATGCTCGAGCCGCTGCGCGAAGCGGTCAAACGCGGCGCCCAGGTGGTCTGTTTCAACCCGCTCAAGGAGCGTGGCCTGGAGCGCTTCCAGCATCCGCAGCACGCGCTGGAGATGCTCACCAACGGCTCCGAGCCACTGAATACCGCGTTCTTCCGTCCGGCGCTGGGCGGCGACATGGCCGCCCTGCGCGGCATCGCCAAGTTCCTCCTGCAGTGGGAGCGCGAGGCGCAGGCCAAGGGCGAACCGGCGGTGTTCGACCATGCCTTCATCGCCGAGCACACCGACGGCGTCGAGGCCTATCTGCAGTTGCTCGACGATTGCAGCTGGGAGGCGCTGCAGGCTCAGTCCGGCCTCAGCCTGCAGGAAATCGAACAGGCCGCGCGCATGTACCGCCGCGCCGAGCGCGTGATCATCTGCTGGGCCATGGGCATCACCCAGCACCACCACTCGGTGGCCACCATCCAGGAAATCGTCAACCTGCAACTGCTGCGCGGCAATCTCGGCCGCCCCGGCGCCGGCCTGTGCCCGGTGCGCGGCCACAGCAACGTGCAGGGCGACCGCACCATGGGCATCAACGACCGCCCGCCGGTGACGCTGCTCGATGCCCTGGAAAACCGCTTCCAGTTCAAGGTGCCACGCGAGAACGGCCACAACACCGTCGAGGCGATCAACGCCATGATCGACGGCCAGGCCAAGGTGTTCATCGGTCTCGGTGGCAACTTCGCCCAGGCCACGCCGGACAGCCCGCGCACGCACAAGGCGCTGCAGAGCTGCGACCTCACCGTGCAGATCAGCACCAAGCTCAACCGCAGCCACCTCACCGTCGGCGGTGACGCGCTGATCCTGCCGTGCCTGGGCCGTACCGACATCGACCATCAGGCCGGTGGCCCGCAGGCGGTGACGGTGGAAGACTCGTTCAGCATGATCCACGCCTCCTACGGCCAGCTCGAACCGCTTGCCGGCAGCGAGATGCGTTCGGAGCCGGCCATCGTCGCCGGGATCGCCAAGGCCACCCTGGGCAACCACCCGGTGGACTGGGACGCGCTGATCGCCGACTACGACCGTATCCGCGAACTGATCGCCGACACCATTCCCGGCTTCCACGACTTCAACCAGCGCGTCGCTCACCCCGGTGGTTTCTACCTCGGCAACTCGGCCGGCGCACGGCAGTGGAAAACCGCTTCCGGCAAGGCCAACTTCAAGGCCAATGCCCTGCTCACCGATCTGCTGCCGCCACAGGTGCGCGAGAGCGGTGAAACACCGGATCTGATCCTGCAGACCCTGCGCTCGCACGACCAGTACAACACCACGGTGTATGGCCTCGACGACCGCTACCGGGGCGTGCGCGGGCAGCGTGACGTGCTCTTCGCCAACGAGGCGGACATCCTCCGCCTGGGCTTCAAGCCCGGCCAGAAGGTGGACATCCGTTCGCTGTGGAACGATGGCATCGAACGCCGCGTCAGCGGTTTCACCCTGCTCGCCTTCGACATTCCGGCCGGCCAGGCCGCTGCCTACTTCCCCGAAGCCAACCCGCTGGTGCCGCTGGAAAGCGCCGGCGTCGGCAGCAGCACACCGACCAGCAAGTTCGTCGCCATCCGCCTGCAGGCGGCCAGCGGCGGCAACCTGCTGGGCAGCAGCGCAGCGAGCTGACAGGCGGCCAGGAACCTCCTGCGCAGATCACCGGTCAATGGCGTAACGCTCGCCATTGACCGGCGAATCCTGTGATCGAGGTGTCCATGAAGTCTCTGCAATTCTTCTTTCTTTCCCTTGGCCTGAGCAGCGGCGGCTTTGCCTTTGCCGGCAATACCGAAGCCGGTTTGGGTGGTGCCCTGGGTGGCGCCGTGGGGGCGATGGTTGGCCAGCAGGTCGGTGGCAACACAGGCGCGGCAGTCGGCGCCGGTCTCGGCGGCGCAGCCGGTAGTATGGTCGGTGCCGACCGTCGCAGCCGTACCGAAGCCGCCATTGGCGGCGCACTGGGCGCTGCCGGCGGCAACGTCGTTGGTCAGCAGGTCGGTGGCAACACCGGCGGCGTGGTCGGTGCTGCAGTCGGCGGCGGCGCCGGTGGCGCACTGGGCAACTACATGGGCAATGCCAGCTACGACGATGATCGTCGTGGCAAGCATCACCGCCACTACCATGGCAAGAAACACAAGAAGCACCACAAGCACTGGCGCCGTCACTGACGGATGCCGAGCACCCAGGGTTCATGGCGACGACCGAAGGCGACTTCGATCTGTGCCTTGAACCCTGTTTGTTCGTAGCTACGCTCCCAGCCACTCGCCAGCTCGCGATAGGCATGGGGAACGCTCAGGCGGTCGTTCTGCAGGCGAATGGTCGCGCCATAACCGGCCTCGGCACCCTGGCGATAGGGCTCGATACGTCCGGCCAGTAATACCTGGCGCTGCCGATCCGGCCAGCGCTGGCGCAGCACCTGCGCATCCACTCCCGCATCCACCAGCATCAGACGACTGGCCTGCTGCTCGACGAACTGCAGGCGGCGCTGGCGATCATCGCGCTCCTGCCGCAACACCTCACTCTCGGGTTTGGCCTGCAACTCATGCTCAGCAGCGACCAATGCCTGACGAGCCTGCTCCACCTGACTGCGGTAAAGCGCCCCATCCAGCTCCAGCACCAACCAGACTTCGCGTGCCGGCTGCCGATTCAAGGCGTACTCATCGCTGGCAGAGAACCCCAGCTCGCGCAGCTTGGCCTCATCCAACCAGGGCAACTGCCAGCCATCACCGGGGCGCTGCCAGCTCAGTTGCAGACGCAGCACGCCATCGTCCTCATCGCGCAACCAGCCAACGTAGACGCGTTGTAGCTCGCGCTCGCTGAGCAGCAACTGCGCCTCGGGCTCACCGCTGCGGTTGTACCAGACGCCACCCAGGGCAACGGCATTGCTCAACAGCACCACGCCGAGAGCAAGCCACGCTGACCGCTTCATTGCGCACCTCCCGGCGCGCTGCGCCGCCAGCGCTGCAACACCACCAGCAGCAGCACGGCGATCAGCCCGAGCAAGAGGAAGAACAGGTAGCGCGGCAGCAACTGCCACCACCAGTCGAACAGCTTGGCGAAAAGCATGATCAACGCGAAGACCAGACCGGTATTGACCACGTCACCCCAGCCACGGCGAATGCCCAACCACACCGTCAACCCGGCGAGGACGAAGCCGAGCGTCTGGTAGAACGCCTCGATCCAGCCCGTCGGCCAATCAAGGTAGCTGCCGCCGCCCCAGTAGGAGAGCACCAGCACCGGGCCGAGCAGGTAGAGCAGCCCGACCGCTCGGTAGCAGGCGGCGAAACCCGCATAGTGCCGCTGATCGAACCATTGCGGCACCAGCAGCAGCGCCGCCAGTGGCATGAACAACTCCGGTCGCTCGCCCAGCGACCACCAGTGCCAACCCGCCCAATCACCCAGACGAGCCGCGACGAACAGACCAAAACACAGCAGCGCCACCACCAGCAGCAGCCGCTGGCGGCACTGGTAGGCCAGTAACAGCGCCAGCGCCGCCCAGGGCAAAAGGGCCTTGTCCGACGGGGTGATATTGAAGATCTGCCCGAGCATCGACAGGTTCAGCACGAAGCAGGCGAACGCCAGCACGGCGGCCAGCTTGGCGTAGTAGCCCGAGGTATCGCGCGCCTGTAGCCAGAAGCACAGCAGCAGACCGCCGAGGCTGCTGCCGAGGAGGATGGCGACCTGCGCGGCAGCATCGAACAGCCCCCAGAACTGGTAGAACAGAAAGAACAGCCCGGCCGCCAGGGCCAGCGCGCCGAACAGCGAGGCCAGGCGCATGCCCAGCGACAGCTGGCGAGCGCGGGCATCGGCGTCGATATCCAGGGTCTGACGAAAATGCGCCAGCAACTGGCGATGATGGCTGGCGACGGCCTGTTCCTGCACCTCGCTCAGCTGCAACACCTGCTCCTGGCGCAGCTCGGCCAGCTCCTCGCGGAAGGCGGCAATGCGCATGGCGCGCTGCTGCGCCTGCTCACGCTCAAGATCGGACATGGGCACTCCCTGGCGGATAATTGCCCACAGCCTAGCAGGCCGGGGCAGCAGCTGCGCACGGCGCGCCCTACCCAGTGACCACACCCAAAGTGGCGTGCGCTGTGTGCGGCGCGTTCAGTCCACCCGCAATGCCGCCATCGCCGCGCGCAAGGTTTCGGGTATCGCGACGGGACGATTGCTCGCACGGTCGACGAATACATGGACGAAACGCCCGGCGGCGCAGGCCTGCTCCTCACCGGTCTTGAAGATCGCCAGCTCGTACTGCACCGAACTGTTGCCCAGCTTGCCGACGCGCAGCCCCACTTCGATGGCATCAGGGAAAGCGATGGAGGCGAAGTAGTCGCAGCTGGAGCTGACCACGAAGCCGACCACCGCGCCGTCGTGGATGTCCAGACCGCCCTCGGCGATCAGGTAGGCGTTCACCGCGCTGTCGAAGTAGCTGTAGTAGGTCACGTTGTTGACGTGGCCGTAGAGGTCGTTGTCGTGCCAGCGCGTGGTGATCGGCTGGAAGTGGCGGTAGTCGCCGCGCAGGTGCTGGGGTTGGTTCATCGATGATCCTTGGGTTGGAATCGCGGCTAAAGCCCCTCCCACAAAGCTTGCGGATCTATGGGAGGGGCTTTAGCCGCGACCTGAATCAGTAAGCAGCCTGATAAATGGCCAGGGCCTGCTGCTCGTTCATCTCGCGCGGATTGTTCACCAGCAGACGCTGCTGCAGCATGGCGTCCGCCGCCAGCGTGGGCAACATCGCCTCGCTCACGCCGGCATCACGCAGGCGCGTCGGCAGGCCGCTGCGCTGGCTGAAGCCGGCCAGCGCTTCGATCAGTTGTTCGGCCTGCGCCGCCGCGCTGCCAGCACGCAGACGCCCACCCAGCACCAACGGCGCCAGCTCGGCGTACAGCGGCGCGGCCACCGGTGCGTTGAAGGCCAGCACCTGCGGCAGCACCAGGGCGTTGGACAGCCCATGGGGAATATGGAAATGCCCGCCCAGCGGGTAGGCCAGGGCATGCACCGCTGCCACCGGGGCGTTGGCGAACGCCTGCCCGGCCAGGCAGGCGCCGAGCAGCATGGCCTGGCGGGCGTCGCGGTTGCTGCCGTTGCTCACCACCTCGTCGAGATTGGCTGCCAGCAGGCGCAGCGCTTCGCGTGCCAGCAGGTCGGAAAGCGGATTTTTCTTCAGCGCGCTGGTGTAGGCCTCGATGGCATGCACCATGGCATCGATCCCGGTGGCAGCGGTCACCGCCGCCGGCAGGCCGAGGGTCAGATCGGCGTCGAGCAGGGCCAGATCCGGCAGCAGCAGGGGCGAGACCACACCCATCTTGGTGGTCTCGCCGGTGGTAACGATGGCGATTGGCGTCACCTCGGAGCCAGTGCCGGCCGTGGTCGGCACCTGGATCAGCGGCAGGCGCCGACCGCGCGCGTTACCCACACCGTAGATCTCGCTCAGCGCCTGGGCGCAGTCTGGATGCGCCAGCAGAGCCACCAGCTTGGCCACGTCCATCGAGCTGCCACCACCGAAGCCGACCACCAACTCCGCCTGCAGCTCACGGGCCTGAGCCACGGCAGCCAGCACCACGACCTCGGGCGGGTCGGCCAGCACCTGGTCGAACACCTGCACACTCATGCCGGCACCAGCGAAGCCCGGCAGCAGCGGTTCGAGCAGACCCAGGCGGGTGATGCCGGGATCGGTGACGATCAGCACGCGCCGGGCGCCGCGCTCACGGCAGAGTTCGGCCAGACGCGGGCTGGCGCCGGATTCGCAGAGTATCTGCGCGGTGGTGGCGAAGCTGAATGGGTGCATGGGGTGCTCCTCTTGTTGTCTGATTTCTTTCGGTGCGCGCGGCGCACCCTAGGTAACGCGCCAAAACCCGTAGGGTGCGCCGCGCGCAGCAATGGCCTGCGCTAGAACGCGAAACAGTCCTCGGCCATGGCCATCAAACAATCCGCCCCGCCCAGCAAGGCTTCGCGGTGCGCGCTGGCGCGCGGCAGCACGCGGCGCAGATAGAAATCGGCGCTGTGCAGCTTGGCCTGGTAGAAAGCCGCCTCGCCGCTGTCCGCTTCCAACGCATCCTGAGCCCGCGCCGCAGCCTGCAGCCAGAAACCGGCGAGCAGCACATAGGCCGAGTACTGGAGGAAATCCACCGAAGTGGCGCCGATCTCCTGCGGATCGCGCTGACACGCAGCGATCACCGCACTGCTCAGCTCACGCCATTCGCCAAGGCGTGCCTGTACCACGGCCGCCATCTGCGCCAATGCCGGGCGACTGGCCTGCATGTCGCACAGTTGGCTGAACTCGGCCTGCAGCGCGGACAACTCCGCACCACCGTCGCCCAGCAATTTACGACGGATATAGTCCAGCGCCTGGATGCCGTTGGTGCCTTCGTAAAGCTGGGTGATGCGGCTGTCGCGCATCAGTTGCTCCATGCCCCACTCGCGGATGAAGCCATGCCCGCCGTAGACCTGCACGCCATGGCTGGCCACTTCCTGGCCCATGTCGGTGAAGAACGCCTTGACGATGGGAATCAGCAGCGCCGCGCGCTTGCCGGCGGCCTTGCGTGCCTCGGCCGTGTCGGCGCCGTGTTCCAGATCCAGCTGGCGCGCGGTATAGGCAGCGAGCATGCGACTGCCTTCGACCAGGGTCTTCTGGGTCAGCAGCATGCGCCGCACGTCGGGATGATTGATGATCGCATCGGCCGCCTTGTCCGGCGCCTGCACACCCGCCAGGCCACGCGACTGCAGGCGCTCGCGGGCGTAGCGCAGCGCACCCTGGAAGGCCGCCTCGCCAATGCCCAGCCCCTGCAGGCCGACCTGAAAGCGCGCGTCGTTCATCATGGTGAACATGCAGGCCAGGCCCTGGTTGGCTTCGCCCACCAACCAGCCGGTGGCGCCGTCGAAGTTCATCACGCAGGTGGAGGCGCCCTTGATGCCCATCTTGTGCTCGATGGCACCGCACGACAGGCTGTTGCGTTCACCCGGTGTGCCGTCGGCGGCAGCGATAAATTTCGGCACCAGCAGCAATGAAATGCCCTTCACGCCAGCAGGCGCATCCGGCAGGCGTGCCAGCACCAGATGGATGATGTTTTCGGAGATGTCCTGCTCGCCGCCGCTGATAAAGATCTTGCTGCCGCTGACGCGGTAGCTACCGTCGGCCTGCGGCTCGGCGCGGGTACGCAGCAGCGCCAGGTCGGTGCCGGCCTGCGGCTCGGTCAGGCACATGGTGCCGGTCCACTGGCCGCTGACCAGCTTGCCCAGGTACTGCTGCTTCAGCGTTTCGCTGCCGTGCTTGTGCAGCGCCAGCACGGCGCCCTCGGTCAGCCCGGAGTAAACGCGAAAGGACAGCGAGGCGCCCATCAGCATTTCGTGGAAGGCAAAGGCCACCAGTTGCGCAAAGCCCTGGCCGCCGTACTCCACCGGCCCGGTCATGCTCGCCCAGCCGTTGTCCACGTACTGCCGGTAGGCCTCGGCAAAGCCCTTGGGCGTGCTGACGCGGCCGTTTTCCAGGTGGCAGCCCTCCTCATCGCTGTTGCGATTGAGCGGTGCGACCTCGCCCTCGGCGAAGGCGGCAGCCTCCTCCAGCACGCCGTCGATCAACTCGCGATCCAGGCCGTTGCCCAGACGTTCGCAGTGGCCGGCAGCGTCGAACAGCTCGTGCAGCACGAAACGCATATCGCGCAATGGCGCCTGATAGCTCATACCTCTCCCTCCTGTACGTCGCCGAAGCGCTTGTTGTCGCCGGCCAGCCGCTGGATCAGCGCCGCCGGTTGCCAGTGCGCGCCGAAGCGCTCGGCCAGCTGCAACAGACGCTGATGAATGGCCGTGACACCTTCACCGTCGGCCCAGCTCATCGGGCCGCCGCGCTCGGCGGGAAAGCCGTAGCCGTTGAGGTAGACCAGATCGATGTCGCGGCTATTGGCGGCAATGCTCTCCTCGAGAATCTTCGCCCCTTCGTTGACCAGTGCCAGTAGGCAGCGCTCGAGAATCTCCTCGTCACCGATGTCACGGCGGGTGAAGCCCAGGCGCTCCGATTGCATCTGCACCAGCCCGTCGACGACCGGGTCATGCTCGGCCTGGCGACTTCCCGGCGCGTAGCGGTAATAGCCCTTGCCGCTCTTCTGGCCAAAGCGCCCCAACTCGCACAGGCGGTTATCCACCTGCACCGCCGGATCGTCCTGGCCCTGGCCGGACAGTTCACGGGCGCGCCATTCGAGGTCGATGCCGACCACGTCGTACATGCGGAACGGCCCCATGGCGAAACCGAAGCCCTGCAGCGCCGTATCCACCTGATGCGGCCAGGCGCCTTCGAGCAGCAGCATGCGCGCCTCGCGCACGTAGGTGTGCAGCATGCGGTTGCCGATGAAGCCGTGGCAGTTACCGGCCACCACTGCCACCTTGCCCATGCGCTCGCCCAACTCCCGGGCGGCCTGTAACACGGCGGGCGCAGTCCTGCCGCCACGGACGATTTCCAGCAGTTTCATGATGTGCGCCGGGCTGAAGAAGTGCAGACCCAGGACCGATTCCGGTCGCGTGGTGACCGCAGCGATAGCGTCGACATCCAGCGCCGAGGTGTTGCTGGCGAGGATGGCGCCAGGCTTCAGCACCGCGTCCAGCTCGCGGAAGATGCGCTGCTTGAGTTCGAGGTTCTCGTACACCGCCTCGATCACCAGGTCGGCGTCGGCCAGGGCCGCATAGCCGTCCACTGCCTCGACGCGCACTCGTCGTGCCGCGGCTTCGGCCGAATCGATACGGCCCTTGGCGACGTTGTGCGCCCAGGTCTGCTCGGCCATCTCCAGGCCCTGCTCGACCATCTGCGGGTTGTTGTCCAGCCACAGCACACGCAGGCCGGCATTGGCCAGACTGATGACGATGCCACGGCCCATGGTGCCGGCGCCGATCACGGCGGCACAGCGAAGCGGCGAGACGACTTGAGTCATTGCTGTTCCTCTAGAGAACCAATAGAAAAGCTTGGGTCACGATAAGCAAGCCGCTACTATTTTTGAAATTTAGTCTTGTGATACGACGTATTCAGCAGATGAATTTCAGCAACTTCGACCTCAACCTGCTGCGCGTACTGGACGCCCTGCTGCGCGAACAGAACGTCTCGCGCGCCGCCGAACGCCTGTCCCTGAGCCAGCCGGCGGTGAGCAATGCGCTCAATCGCCTGCGTGAACTGCTCGGCGATCCGCTGCTGGTGCGCGCGGGCCGGCGCATGCAGCCGACACCGCGGGCGCTGGCGCTGGAGGCGCCGATCCGCAGCGCCCTGCGTCAGCTGGAACAGAGCCTGAGCGCTGGCGAGGCCTTCGAGCCGGGTGAAAGCCGCCAGCGCTTTCGCATTGCCGTTACCGACTACGTCGAGCTGGTATGCATGCCACGCCTGCTCGACCGTCTGAGCCAGAAAGCACCGGGCATCGGCATCGACATTCGCCACCTCAGCCCGAGCCTGCCGACGGAGGCGCTGGACAAGGGCGAGCTGGACCTGGTGCTGGGCCGTTTCGACGAGATACCCGCACGTTTCGCCCGCCGCCACTGGATGAGCGAGACGCTCAAGCTGGCGGTGCGCCGCGAGCACCCGTTGCTGCGCCAAGGCCATCTGGATCTGGAGACCTTCCTGCGCCTGCGTCACCTCTGGGTACACGGCGGGCAGACCCGCGGCATGGTCGATCAGTGGTTGGGGGAACAGGGGCTGTCGCGGCAGATCCTCTACACCACGCCGAACTACCTGCAGGCGGCGCATATCGTCGCCGGCAGCGAACTGGCAGCGGTGCTGCCCACCGCACTGGCCCGCCATTTCGCCACGCTGCTGCCGCTGCAACTGTTCGATCTGCCCTTCACCCTCGGGCCCTTCCACCTCGAAGTCGTCAGCCTGACGCAGCGCCAGCGCGACGCCGCGCTGCAGTGGCTGATCGAGGAAATCGTCGCAGTGGCCACCCCCTAGGGTGTCGCGGGGCCGACACAGGCCGTGCACACCGGCCACTCTTCGATCTACGGTGGTGCAGCACAGCCTACCTCTCGACTTGGCGATCGGCGCGGCCACCCAGGTACCAACCGAGCACACCCCATAGCGCGGCGCAAAGCGCACCGACCATGGCCACCAGCCAGGCCCCGTGGCCAAGCATGTCCAGCCCTGCCTTGGCCCAGCCACTGAGGGCATCGCCGCCGCGATAGACCACGGTATCGATGAAATTCTTCGCCTTGTACTTGCTCTCGGCATCGAGCGGGGCGAAGAGCATTTCCCGCCCCGGCCGGACGAAGGCGTATTCACCGATGCGCCGAACGATCATCAGCCCCGCCAGCATGGCGAAGGTCGGCGCCAGCGCCAGGCCGACAAAGCCCAGACAGACCAGCGCCGGCACCAGCGACAGCAGCACGCGTACGCCGAGCTTCTGCGCCACCCTGCCGGTGATGAATACCTGAGTCGCCAGGGCACCGGCCTGCACGACGAAATCGATCACGCCGAACACCCGCACCTGCGCGGCACGATCCGGGAACAGCTCGGCCACCAGGCGCGCCTGCTCGAAGTAGAGGAAGGTGCTCACCGAAGTGAGTAGCAGAATGAACACGCCGATACCCAGCAGGTAACGCGAACCGAGCATACGCGTCAGCCCGCTGAACGGATTGCCCGGCACCGGCCTGCGCGGGCTCTCGCTGGGTACCGCCCCAGCTCGTCCGGCACCCTGGCGCTCGCGCCAGCCCATCAGGTAACGCTTGAGCACCATGGCTGCACCGAGCAGCACCGCGGCCATCAGCATCAACCCGGGCTCGCCGATAGCGCCGATCAACAAGGCGCTCAGCAGCGGCCCGCACAGCCCGCCAACGCTGGCGCCCGCGGCAATGAAGGCGAACAGCCGCCGCGCCTGGGCGCCATCGAACACATCGGCCATCAGGCTCCAGGCCACCGAGACAACGAACAGGTTGTAGACCGAGATCCATACGTAGAACACCCGCGCCAGCCACACGCTGCCGTGATCGACGCGAAACAGCAGGACGAAGACCAGCAGATTGAGGCAGAAAAAGCCGTACACCCAGTCGATGAAGTGAATGCGCGGGACTTTCGAATTGAGCCAGGCGAACAGCGGCACCGCCAGCAGCATCACCACGAAGGTGGCGGTGAACAGCCACTGCAGGTTGTTCACCCCGCCGGTGATGCCCATCGCCTCACGGATGGGCCGCAGCATGAAGTAGCCGGCGAACAGGCAGAAGAACAGGGTGAAGCCAGCCAGAACGGCCGCCAGCTCCTCACCTTCTGCATTGATCGCCCGCGCCAGGCGCCGGGTCAGCGCCTGCATCTCAGGCGAACAACTCGATGATGCGCTGGCGCTGCGCCGCGTCAGGCAGGCGGCCCTGACCGGCGAGGATGTTGTCGGCCATGTAACGCGGGTTGGAGGTGGCCGGAATCACCGCCGTCACCGCCGGATTGGCGAGAATGAACTTGAGCATCAGTTGGGCCCAGGAGGTGACATCCAGCTCCACCGCAGCCCAGTCGGGAAGGTTCTTTCCCTTGACCCGATCGAACAGTGCCGCGCGCTGGAAGGGCCGATTGATCAGTACCGCGATGCCCTTGTCGGCGCAGAAGGGCAACAGCTCGCGCTCGGCGTTGCGCTCGCCGATGGAGTAGTTGAACTGGACGAAATCCACCGGCTCCCGGCGCAACACCTCGAGCAGGCGTTCATGGGCGGAATCGAGATAATGCGTCACGCCGATGTAGCGTACCCGGCCCTGTTCCTTCAGCTCGCGCAGCAGACCCAGTTGAGTGCTGGTGTCCTGCAGGTTGTGCACCTGCATCAGGTCGATGGTGTCGGTCTTGAGCGCTGCGAAGCTGGCCTCGACCTGCCGCTCACCTGCCGCGCGCCCGGAGGAGGACACCTTGCTGGCCAGGAACAGCTTCTTGCGCATGTCGCCCTCTGCAGCCAACGCACCACACACGGCCTCGGCTCGCCCGTAACTGGGCGCGGTATCCACCAGACTGGCGCCACCGTTGACCAGCGCCTGCAGCACCTCGCGCAAGGGCTGTAGCGCCTCATCGGTCATCGCCACATCGTGGGTGCGCGACGTACCCAGACCGATCACCGGCAGCAGTTCACCACTGCTGGGAATCGCCCGACTCAGCAAGGTGCCGGAAGCGAAGGCGGATGATGGCAACCAGGGCATCAGGGCGGCCAATGCCGCCAGGCTGGCGCTACCGTGCAGGAATCGACGACGACTGGGCATGGCGTGGCTCCTCTGACAGTGACCGGTTGGTTATAGGCACTGACCACGCTCAGACCAAGAGGTTACAGCCGCTGCTGTCAGGTATCGGGGTAACGGAACAGGCCGGTGAAACACCTGCAGCCCGGCTATGACGGGAGAGAGAGGGGAAATGCAGCAGGCTGCGGACGCAATATCCGGTAACCAAAAACGCCGCTGCGCCAGGCGGGATAACGGCGCAGCGGTCGGGAAACGGTTGTCAGGCCGCGCGCGTGGCGGACTCGCTGATCAGCATGCCGTGGGACACCAGATAGCAGCGGCTGCCGTTGCGTAGCGTCATGGGGCTGCGACTGGCGATGACCCAGCCTTTGCTCAATAACTGCTCGATATGGGCCCGCAGTGCGGGCAGGTGGCGCTGTTCCTTCATGGCCGACTCCTCAGGTGATGGGTGACGCTGCAACCACTGGCTCATCCGTGACACATATCGCAAAATGGTAGTGGCGCAATGCCAGGAAAGAAAGCGGCGCGATTGTGCAACTTTTTGTAGGACATTCGCTATAGCCAGCGCTGGATCAGGGCTGCGCCAACACGCCTTGCTGCTCGCCCTGAGGGGCGGAAAACACCAGATGATCGTCCTCGAGATTGCCGTAACGCAGCTGCGCCAGATCGAAGAGATAGTTCTGATGCAACTTCCAGGGCACCCGATCACCCTGCGCCGGCAGCAGGTGTGAAGCCCGCTCGATATAGCCCGACTGCAGATCGAGAAACGGCTCCGGCCGCGCCAGACCGTCGGTGTCGCGCGGGGTTACCTGACGCATGCCGATGGCGTCCATGTGGCGGATCAGGCGGCAGAAGTACTCGCTGGAAAGATCGGCCTTGAGCGTCCAGCTGGCATTGGTGTAGCCCATCACCACCGCCAGATTGGGCAGATCACGCAGCATGATGCCGCGATAGCCCATGCTTTTCGGTGCCTCGAAGGGCGTGCCATCGATACTCACGGCGATGCCACCGAACAACTGCAACTGCAGACCGGTGGCGCTGACGATCACGTCGGCAGCCAGCTCCTCGCCGCTTTTCAGGCGGATGCCCTGAGCGGTGAAGCGCTCGATCTCGTCGGTCACCACCTGCGCCTTGCCCTGGCGCAGCACGCGGAACAGATCACCGTCGGGCACCGCACAGACGCGCTGGTCCCAGGGCTTGTAGCGGGGGCTGAAATGGCGCAGATCGACCCGTTCACCCAGTTGCCGCCGCACCAGCCCCAGCAGGACCCGCCGCACCAGGTTCGGAAAGCGCCTGGCCAGTTTGTAGAACACCAGCTGCAGGGTCACGTTGCGCCCGCGCGCCAGGCGATATACCCAGGTTTCCGGCAATACCCGCCGCAGTGCGTTGGACAGCGCATCGCGCTGCGGCAGGTTGATCACGTAGCTGGGCGAACGCTGCAGCATGGTGACCTGCGCCGCGCGCTCGGCCAGTGCCGGTACCAGGGTCACGGCGGTGGCGCCGCTGCCGATCACCAGGATGCGCTTGCCGCTGTAATCGAAGCCCTCGGGCCACAGCTGCGGATGAATGAACGTGCCCCGGTAATCCTCGCGTCCAACGAACTCGGGGGTGTAGCCGGCCTCATAGCGGTAGTAGCCGGTGCACATCATCAGGAACTGGCAGCTCAGACGCAGCGGTTCGTCCTCGTCGCCGCGCTGCACCAGCAACTGCCAGGTGGCGCTGGCACTGCACCAATCCGCGTTGAGCACCTTGTGCCGATAGCGAATCAGCCCATCGACGCCATGTTCACCTGCGGTTTCCTCGATGTAGCGGCGGATCGAAGGGCCGTCGGCAATGGCCTGCGGGTCGCTCCAGGGCTTGAAGTTGTAGCCGAGGGTGTACATGTCCGAGTCGGAGCGGATACCCGGATAACGAAACAGATCCCAGGTACCACCGAGTGCTTCTCGGCCTTCGAGAATGGCCAAGCGCTTGCCCGCGCAATGGCGCTGCAGATGGCAGGCGGCGCCGACACCGGAAAGGCCGGCACCGATGATCAGGACATCAAGATGTTCCACGGACATGGCGCACGCTCACGCAACTCGGGCAATGAGCATCACCTTAGTCCATGCGCTCGTCATTCGATCGTTAGTGTGGCCGAACGGCTCGCCCACCGTGCTTCCGACACAGTCTGGCCAATGCGACTGGCTTGCCGGGCCCCGGCAGCGCTAAGCTGTCGCCATGACCACGCCATACCTGACCCCGCTCCAGACCAGCAGCACGGATGCCGCCAACGGACTGCGCATCGGTGGCGACTGGACGCTGGCCCATTACAGCCGACTCGAACCTCAGGTCCTGGCCCTGCGCGAACGCCTGCACGGCCAGGAACGCATCGACCTCGACGAACTCGCCGCGCTGGATACCGCCGGCGCTGCGCTGCTGGTGGAACTGCTGGGTAGCGAACGCCTGCGCCAACTGGCGCAACAGGACACCCTGAGCACCGAGCGCCGCGCCCTGTTGCTGGCAGTGGCAGACGCCATGGCAGGCACTGCGCCGGTGCAGGAACACGCCACGCCTTCGGCACTGCGCGAGGTACTCGGGCATATCGGCGAAGTGGTCGAAAGCCTGTGGTGCCAGGGCCGTGCGCTGCTCGGGTTCATGGGCCTGACCCTGACCAGCATGCTGGCGATACTGATACGCCCGGCACGTTGGCGCCTGACCTCACTGGCGGTCCATCTGGAGCAATGCGGGCTTAACGCCGTGCCCATCGTCGCGCTGCTGACCTTCCTGGTCGGCGCCGTGGTGGCCTTTCTCGGCGCCACCATCCTCGCCGACTTCGGTGCCAGCATCTACACGGTTAACCTAGTCGCGTTCTCCTTCCTGCGCGAATTCGGTGTGCTGCTCACCGCCATTCTCATGGCCGGGCGCACCGCCAGCGCCTTCACCGCACAGATAGGTTCGATGAAGGCCAACGAGGAAATCGACGCCATCCGCACCCTCGGCCTGAGCCCGGTCGAACTGCTGGTGCTGCCGCGGGTGTTCGCCATGCTCATCGCCCTGCCGATCCTGACCTTCATCGCCATGCTCAGCGGCATGCTCGGCGGCGCGCTGGTCTGTGCACTGAGCCTGGATATCTCGCCGACCATGTACCTGTCGATCCTGCAGGACAGCGACTTGCTGCAGCACTTGCTCGTCGGCCTGCTCAAGGCCCCGATCTTCGCGTTCCTGATCGCCCTGATCGGCTGCCTGGAAGGCTTCAAGGTCAGCGGCAGCGCACAATCGGTGGGCGAGCACACCACCTCGGCGGTAGTGCAGTCGATCTTCGTCGTCATCCTGCTCGACGCCCTGGCGGCATTGTTCCTGATGGAGATGGGCTGGTGAGTCAGGCAACCGTCATCGAGGTACGCGACCTGTGCAACCAGTTCGGCACACAGGTGGTGCATCAGCATCTGAACTTCGACCTCTATCGCGGCGAAATCCTCGGCGTGGTCGGCGGCTCGGGCACCGGCAAGTCCGTGCTGCTGCGCAGCATCGTCGGCCTGCGCCAACCCAATGCCGGCACCGTGCGGGTGTTCGGCGAAGAGCTGCTGAGCCTGCCAGCCGAGCGGCGCTCGCAGCTGGAGCGGCGCTTCGGCGTGCTGTACCAGCGCGGCGCGCTGTTCTCCTCGCTGACCGTCAGCGAGAACATCGCCCTGCCACTGATCGAGCACGCCGGTCTGACGCGCGCAGCAGCCGAACGCCTGGCCAGGGTCAAGATCGCCCTCGCCGGCCTGCCGCAGGATGCTGCCGACAAATACCCCAGCTCGCTGTCCGGCGGCATGGTCAAGCGCGCGGCACTGGCCCGCGCCCTGGCACTGGACCCGGACATCCTGTTTCTCGACGAACCCACCGCCGGCCTCGACCCGATTGGCGCGGCGGCCTTCGACCAGTTGATCCGCACCCTCAGCGACAGCCTGGGCCTGAGTGTATTTCTGGTCACTCATGACCTGGATACGCTCTACAGCATCTGCGACCGGGTCGCGGTGCTGGCCCAGAAGAAGGTGCTGGTGGCCGACCGCCTGGACGTGGTGGCCGCCACCGACGATGCCTGGATTCAGGAATATTTTCACGGCCCGCGTGGACGCGCAGCCGCACAGACCGCTGCGGCGGCAGGGAGTCAATGAATGGAACCCAGAGCCCATCACGTGCTCATCGGCTTATTCACCGTACTCACGGTGAGCGCTGCGCTGCTGTTCGGCCTCTGGCTGAACAAGACCGGGGCCGATCGTGCCGTCACCGACTACGAAGTGATCTTCAACGAAGCGGTCACCGGGCTGTCGCAGGGCAGCGCCGTTCAATACAGCGGCATCAAGGTCGGTGACGTGATCAGCCTTGGCCTGGATCCCGACGATCCGCGTACCGTGCGGGCGCGCATCCGCATCGTCGGCAACACACCCATCAAGCAGGACACCCGCGCCCGCCTGGCGATCACCGGCATCACCGGCCTGGCCGTGATCCAGCTGTACAGCGGCAGTCCGGAAAGCCCGCCGCTCAAGGGCAAGGATGGCGAGCCGGGAATCATCATCGCCGACCGCTCGCCACTGTCGCGGCTGATGGCCAACGGCGAAGACCTGGTGCTCAACATCACTCGCCTGCTCCACCGCGCAAACCGCATGCTCTCGCGCGAGAACGCCGAGCGCGTATCACGCACCCTAGAGAATCTGGAGCAGGCCACCGCCGGCATCGCCGACCAGCGTGACGAGCTGGGCGAAGCGCTGCGCCAGACCAGTGCCGCCACGCGTGAAGCCGCCGCGTTGATGCAGAACGCCAATCAACTGCTCGACAACCAGGGTAGCCAGGTGCTGGAAAGCGCCGAACGCCTGATGGTCTCGCTGGAGCGCAGCAGTCGCACCATCGAGGAGCTGCTACAGAGCAACCGCAGCGCACTGGACAGTGGCATGCAGGGCGTCGGCGAGCTCGGCCCCGCCATCAGCGAACTGCGCGACACCCTCGGCGCCCTGCGCGGCTTCTCCCGTCGCCTGGAGCAGGACCCCACCGGCTACCTGCTGCGTAACGACAGCATCAAGGAGTTCCAACCATGAAGCGCCTGTCCCTGCTGCTGGCCGCCGGCCTGCTCGGCGCCTGCTCGATCCTGCCGCAGAGCGAACCACTGGATATCTACCTGCTGCCGGGCGCCGCCCTGCCGGCGCAAACCCAGCGCGTCGGCTGGTCGCTGCGGGTGAACAGCCCGGTCAGCAACCAGTTGCTCGACGGTACGCGCATCGTCGTGCTGCCCGAGCCGGGTCGGGTCAACACCTATCAGGGGGTGCGCTGGAGCGAGCGCACGCCGCAGCTGCTGCGCGGCCGCCTGCTCGATGCCTTCCACGACGACGGGCGGATTCAGGCGCTGAGCAACGAGGAGCAGCGCCTGCAGGCCGATCTGGAACTGGTCAGCGACCTGCGCAGCTTCCATAGCCAGTATCGCGACGGCATTCCCGAGGCGCTGATCCAGCTCGATGCACGCCTGGTCGATGCACGCGACCAGCGTATCCTCGCCAGCCGCCGCTTCAGCGTCAGCCAGCCGGCGGGTGATACCTCGGTTGCCTCCGTGGTGGCTGCGTTCGGCCAGGCGGGGGATCGATTGTCCCGCGAGCTGGTGGACTGGACGCTGGCCGAAGGGCAACGCAGCCGCTGAACCGAACGGAGGACAGGGCTAGCAACCGTAGGGTGGACATGCCGAAGGCTTGTCCGCCACTTGCCAACGATCTCAATCACCGCCTGGCACCCTCAACTCGCTATCTCCCGCCCAATCCAGCGAATACGAGCCTTCGCGTACAGCACGATGAAAGCTGGAATATGGCCAGTCCCGCACACGCTCAACCCAGCCATGTTTAAGCGGATTGATGTGGATGTAGTCGAAATGTCGATTCCAATCCTCTTGATCCCTGATCAGATGCTCCCAATAGCGCCGCTGCCAGATGCCCCGCTCACGTCGCGGACCTGGCTCATGCCTCACGGGCAAACCTCGACAGAAAAGTTGTTTGATCACCATCCAGCGCTTGGCGAAATTGCTGTCGCCAGGCGGCAATGTCCACAGGCAGTGCATATGTTCCGGTAAAACCACCCAGGCATCGATAGTGAAAGGATGGCGCTCCTTGGTGGTAGCCACGGCATGCCGTAGCAAATCGATCTCGCGAATCAACAGATCGCTCTGGCGATCCTGCAGATTGACGGTAAAGAAATAAGACCCGTCCGTAATCCAAACTCGCCAGTAATTCGGCATAGCCACATTCCTTGTGTATGCGGAGAAATCGTAGGGCGGACATGCCGAAGGCTTGTCCGCCAGCCCCAAGCGGTGGACAAGGCTTCGCCATGTCCTACCCTACCCTCACCGAACTGATCAATCGCCCCCGGTTGCCGCAAGCCAGGCACGCACCTCGGCGTAGGGGTAATCCTCCAGCGCGGCAAAGCCGGCCAGCTGGCGCGCCTTGAGCTTGGTCAACAACGGTGTGGTCACGCCGCAGAGAAAGCGCGTCAGGCACTCGCGGCTCGGCCTGTGGCCCGCGTGCTGCTGGTGCTTCTCGACGAAGGCGGCGCACAGCGCCTGCGCATCGCGGCCTTGCAGAGAGGGCAATTCGGGCGGTTGTGGCAACGTGGCGACCTGTCCTCGACACACCGAACAGTGCCCACAGCGCTCGGGCGCCTGCGCATCGCCGAAATACAGCGCCAGGCGCCGGCTCAGGCATTCGCGGCTCTCGAACAGCGCGAGCATGGCCTGGATACGGGCGATCTCGCTGGCTTCATGGGCGCGGAAGTGTGCGTGCAGATCATTGGCCAGGGCTTCGACCTCGAAACCGCCATCGAGCACGGCATAGACCTCGGTCATCTGCTTGCTTTCCAGCTCCAGCCAGCCCTTCTCCTGGAAGTAATCCAGCGCCTTGACCACCCGCGCGCGCTCGGCGCCATGGTCGCGATACAGCACATCGAAATCCAGGGTGTTCCAGGTCCTCGCACGCCGCGAGCTGGCCAGGATGGCCTCGACGAACTGACGTCGCTCGCCCTCGAACTGCGCCAGCAACGCCGCGTCGTCCAGCAACAGCTTGAAGCGGTACTCGGCGAAGTAGGCGTAGCGTGGCGCGATGATGCCGCGCAGTTCAAGCTGCACCAGCAGGGTCTTGAGCGGCAGCGCGCGGATATTGCTCAGCTCCGACAGTTGCCCGAGCATCAGCTCCCATTGCCCGCCCGTGCCGACCGCACGCAGGTCGGTGAGCACGGCAAGAATCCCGTCGAGCTCCGGCGTATCGCCATAGACGAAGTTCTCCAGCACGCTGAGCCCGTCGCGGCTGGCCAGCACCAGGCAGTCCGAGGCCTGACCGTCACGGCCGGCGCGACCGATTTCCTGGCTGTAGTTCTCCACCGACTTGGGCAGGTCGAAGTGCACCACGTTGCGAATGTCGCGCTTGTCGATGCCCATGCCGAAGGCGATGGTGGCGACGATGCATTGCAGCTCGCCAGCCATGAAGCGCCGCTGAATCGACTCGCGTGCCTCATGTGCCATGCCGGCGTGGTAGGCGCTCACCGCCAGACCGTCTCGCGCCAGGCGCTCGGCGACCTGCTCGGCGGTTTTCTGCTGAGTGACGTAGACGATGCTCGCCTGGCTGCGACGCGGCGCCAGCCATTGCTGCAGACGCTGCAACTTGGCGCCGCCAGGCACTGGCTCGACCAGCAGGTTGAGGTTGGCGCGGTAAAAGCCGGTGGTGACCACGTCCGGCTCGGCGATGGCGAATTTCTCGCGCATGTCGGCGATAACTTTCGGCGTGGCCGTGGCAGTGAGCAACAACACCTGAGCAATGCCGAACTGACGCTGATAGTCGGGCAGCTTGAGGTAGTCCGGGCGAAAGTTGTGGCCCCACTCGGAAATGCAGTGCGCCTCGTCAACCACCAGCAGGGAAATCGGCACCTGAGCGATGAAATTGCGAAAACGCTCGTTCTTCAGGCGTTCCACCGAGATCATCAGGATCTTCAGTTCGCCGCTGCGCGCGCGATTCATCACCTCGGCGGCCTGCTCGCGGCTCTGCGCCGAATCGATGCTCGCCGCCGCGATGCCATGGGCATGCAGGAAGGCCAGCTGGTCCTGCATCAGTGCCAGCAGCGGCGAAATGACCACTGTCAGGTGTGGCAGGTGCAAGGCCGGCAACTGGTAGCACAGCGACTTGCCGGAGCCGGTGGGGAAGATCGCCGCCGCCGAACGACCGGCGAGCACGGCACTGATCACCGCTTCCTGACCGGGACGCAGGTGATCGAAACCGAAGACACGTTTGAGGGTGGACATGCGCTGTCACTCCATTGACCGCCGAATGGCCCATGACCATAACGCGGTTAGGTAGGGTGCGCCATGCGCACCAACGTATTGCAGTGCGTAGGGCGGGCTCAGGAGCGCCAGCGAACAGCCCGCCGGCCCTGCCAGGTTCGGCATCGCAACCTGCACCTGGCGCACCAATGGCGTACTGCCTTCGGCGAGTACGCCCTACTCCGCTGTACAAGCCCGGATGCAATCCAGGAAGGGTCACCGGCCATCCCGGATTGCATCCGGGCTACGCGGCCACCACGCCCACACATGACAAAGCCGCCCGAAGGCGGCTTTGTCAGAGAGCAGGGCTCAGCTTACAGCTGCGGGCCGGCGTTCTTGATGGCGTCGCTGACATCGAACTTCTGGAAGTTGTCGATGAACAACTTGGCCAGCCCCTTGGCAGCTTCGTCGTAGGCATTCTTGTCAGCCCAGGTGTTGCGCGGGTTGAGCAGGTTGGTCTCGACGCCCGGAACCGACTTGGGCACATCCAGGTTGATGATCGGCAGGTGCTCGGTCTCGGCACCGATCAGCGCGCCGCTCTGGATGGCGGCGATCACACCACGGGTGGTGGGGATGTTGAAACGCTTGCCGACGCCGTAGCCACCACCGGTCCAGCCGGTATTGACCAGGTAGACCTTGGAGCCGAAGGCATTGATGCGCTTGATCAGCAGCTCGGCGTAAACGCCGGCCGGACGCGGGAAGAACGGTGCACCGAAGCAGGTGGAGAAGGTCGACTTGATGCCGCCGCCCGAGCCCATTTCAGTGGAACCGACCAGCGCGGTGTAGCCGGACAGGAAGTGGTAGGCCGCCTGCTCGTTGTTGAGGATCGACACCGGCGGCAGCACGCCAGTCAGGTCGCAGGTCAGGAAGATCACGGCGTTCGGCTCGCCGCCCAGGTTCTTCTCGCTGCGCTTCTCGACGTACTCCAGCGGGTAGGCGGCGCGGCTGTTCTGGGTCAGGCTGTCGTCGGCGTAATCGGGAACGCGCTGCTCGTCGAGCACGACGTTTTCCAGCACGGTACCGAACTGGATGGCTTTCCAGATCACCGGCTCGTTCTTCTCGGACAGGTCGATGCACTTGGCGTAGCAGCCGCCTTCGACGTTGAACACCACACCTTCGCCCCAGCCGTGCTCGTCGTCACCGATCAGGTAACGCGACTCGTCGGCGGACAGGGTGGTCTTGCCGGTGCCGGACAGGCCGAAGAACAGGGTGACATCGCCTTCTTCGCCGATGTTGGCGGCGCAGTGCATCGGCAGCACGTCTTTTTCCGGCAGCAGGAAGTTCTGCACGGAGAACATGGCTTTCTTCATTTCACCGGCGTAGCGCATGCCGGCGATCAGCACTTTCTTGGCAGCGAAGTTGATGATCACGCAGCCGTCGGAGTTGGTGCCGTCACGCTCAGGCACGCACTCGAAGTTGGCGACGTTGAGGATCTGCCACTCGGCCTTGCCAGCCTGGTTGTAGGTGGTCGGGTTGATGAACAGCTGACGGCCGAACAGGTTCTGCCAGGCGGTCGCGGTGGTCATCTTGACCGGCAGGTAATGCTCTTCGGCAGAACCGACGTGAACGTGGGAGACGAAGTGCTCCTGGGCGTCGTTGAACGCGGCGACGCGATCCCACAGGGCGTCGAACTTGTCGGCCGGGAACGGACGGTTGATGGCGCCCCAGGCGATCTGCGCCTCGGTGCTCGGCTCCTGAACGATGAAGCGATCAGCCGGCGAGCGGCCAGTGCGATGACCAGTACGTACGACCAGCGCGCCATTGGCGGCCAGTTCCCCTTCACCACGGCGAATGGCTTCTTCGACCAGTTGCGCGGCGCTGATGTCGGTGTACACGGCGTTGTTGGCTTGCGTCATGAGGGTCCCCGTCGGCCACTGGCCGAGTCTTCCGAACGTTGTGTAGTGCAGGGGCAACTGCACTACACGGTAAAAAAGTCGCGGGAGTATGCCAGAAAAGCGAACTGCTTGGCATCCTCCGATCTGATAGAGAACGGCTATCGTTCAGAAAAGTTCATCAATGTCGTGTATGCGACGGTGCCTCGCTGCCAGCCCCGGCGAACAGCTGGGCGATATCGGCAGCGTCGAATGCATAACGCTCGTTACAGAACTGGCAATCGATCACCACGCTGCCACCCTGCTCGGCCAGCAGCAGCTCGGCATCGGCCTGACCGAGGCTGGCCAAGGCGCTGGCCGAGCGCTCGCGCGAGCAACTGCAGCGAAACTCCAGCGGCTGCTCGTCGAACAGGCGCACGTTGTCTTCGTGGTAGAGACGATGCAGCAGGGTCGGGTTGTCCAGGCCGAGCAGCTCTTCGGCGCTCAGGGTGTCGGCCAGGGTCAGCACGTGGTTCCAGCTCTCGGCGCGCGCCTCGGGCTCGATCTGGTGATGCGGCGGCAGCTGTTGCAACAGCAGGCCGCGCGCACGCTGGCCGTCGGCCTTGAGCCAGAAGCGCGTCGGCAACTGCTCGGAGCTGGCGAAGTAGTTGGACAGGCACTCGGCCAGGTCGACGCCATCCAGGTCGACGATGCCCTGGTAACGCTGGCCCCGGGTCGGATCGATGGTGATCGCCAGCACGCCATTGGGCATCAGGCTTTGCAGGTCGGCATCGGCGCCGATCTGCTCGGCTTCATAGCGGGCGATACCGCGCAGTTCACGTGCGCTGGAGCATTCCACCATCAACAGCGACAGCGGGCCTTCGGCGCGCGCCTGCAGCACCAGCAGGCCATCGAACTTGAGGGTACCGACCAGCAGGGCGGCGGCGGCCATCATCTCGCCAAGCAGTTGCGCCACTGGCTGCGGGTAGGCGTGCTTGGCCAGCACATGAGCGTAGCTTTCGCGCAACGCGACCATTTCGCCCCGCACGTCGGTGTCGTCGAAGAGAAAGCGTTGACTGAAGTCGTTCATGGCGGCTGGCCCAGGGTCTGTAAAAAGGCTGGCGATTTTATGCACAAACGCCATCACAACCAAGGCCCGACCGTCATGTGCGTCTGCTCACACGGCACAAGCCAGGCCCTGAACCTCGACTGAACGAGCGCTCGGCCGCCCTTGCACTGCCACCCGCACTGCCTATCATCCGCGCGCCTGGGGTTGGCCTGTCATAAAACTGCAAAGGGATTTTCCATGTCGAGCACGTTCATCAATCGCCACTGGCACCTACGCGCCATGCTGGTCTGCCATGTCCTGGCCATCGCACTGCTCGTCAGCTGGCTGTGGCAGCCCACACGCGAGTTGTGGGACGCCTTCGATCTGTGGCTGTTCAAGCTGCTCAACGACCCGGTACACGCCGCCGGCCTGTGGGCCAAGATCTGGGCAATCGGCAGCATGCGCCCGGTGGATCTGGGTGTCGGCGTGGTGATGTTGGCGGTGATGCTCAAGGCCGGCCTGGTCTTCCAAGGCCATCAGGTGCGCCGGGCCTTGTTCGCCTTTCTGGTCGCCCTGACGGTGATGCTGCTGATGCGTGTGCTGTTTTCCGACCTGGTCGAGTACATGGGCTGGCAGCACGCCAGCCCGTCGCTGGTGGTAGAAGGCAGCGCCCGCCTGACCGAGATGTTCCCCGCCTGGGAAGAACGCTGGAACCTCAAGGACAGCGCCAGTCGCAGCTTTCCCGGTGATCACGCCTCGGTGCTGCTGATCTGGGCCTATTTCATGAGTTTCTTTGCCCGTGGCTGGCGCCTGCTGCTGGTCTGGGCAATCACTCTGATCGGCATACTGCCGCGCCTGGTGGCCGGCGCCCACTGGGGAGCGGATGCCTTAGTCGGCGGCGTACTCCTCAGCCTGCTGGCTCTGGCCTGGGGTTGCTACACCCCCCTGGGTCATCACGCCAGCGAATGGCTGGAGAAGATCACCCTGCCGATCACCTCGCGCCTGGCCAAGCTGCCACTGCTGGGGCGCCTGAGCATCGTCAGCGGACGCTGAAAGAGGTCACCTGAATGCTATCCGGGAATGGTCGGTGTGATTTCCCGGATTTCATCCGGGCTTGGCAAGCGCGCTGCACCCGCCGGCCGTAGGGTGCGCCGTGCGCACCAACAGCGGTCGGCGAAGTTTCGGTGCGCACAGCACAGCCTACGGCGAGGTAACGCTATTCGTCCTCATCCGCCCAGGGATGGCGCAGGCCACCTTCTTGCTGTTCGTTGAACTGATGGATCTGCCGCCGCTGCTTCTTGCTCGGCCGGCCGTCGGTCTGCATCCCCACGGCGCCAGCCTTGCGCATCGCAGCAGCCTGCTCGCGGCGAGCGATGCTTTCTTCCGTCTCGCGATACAGCAGTTGCGCCTCGGGCGCACCACGGCGGACGCTGGATAATGCCAGCACGACCACGGTGCGTTCGTCGAAACCGGTGCGCAGCACGTATTCGTCGCCGATCCTCGGCTCCTTGCCCGGCTTGCAGCGCTCGCCACGATGATGGACCTTGCCACCTTCTATGGCGGCCTTGCACAGGGCGCGCGTCTTGAAGAAGCGTGCCGCCCACAGCCATTTGTCCAGGCGGATCTTGTCGTCGTCTTTTTCGCTCAATGCTCTTTCAACTCCATAACCATCGCTTCATGCCTGCCCGCCCGTCCCCCACATTCACACCTGCAACGGCGGTGAACATGGCGCAACTCTTCACGTACAGGCAGGTCGGCGGGTGTTTTCAAGTTCCACACCAGCCCCATTCGCTGAAGCACCAAAAGCACCCACCATCCCGGGTCCCACTCGCCCTCATACAACCCCAGTTTTGCAGACCCTGGGAACGCGTGGTGGTTGTTATGCCAACATTCGCCCATTGTCAGCAGGACAGCGAAAGGCACGTTGTAACCCTGCACGCTCGCACCTTCCACGATATGCGCCTGGTCACCATGGCGGTGGGCGAAATGCCCAATCAGCCAATGACCAAATACCCCAGCGGTGACTCGGGCGCAGACACCCCAGAACACCCAACCCCAGCCACCGATAGCAAAGAACAGAAGAGCCCAGGGCAGTTGCTGAAGCATCCAGGTTTTCTGCAGGAAACGATAAACCGGGTCCTCCTCGACCCGTGCCTCAACCAGAATGTCCGGTGGCCGTCTCAGGCGCAATTCACAATGCAATTGCCACCAGGCATCCACCAACGGCGAACGCCGATGGCCAAAGAAATCGTGGCACGCCTTCTGCCGCTGGGCATAGTCGCGCAAATCATGGGTACGCAGCAGACCGAGTGGTCCGCTAAGCCCCACCAGCACGCCGCAATAGACCAGGAAGTATTCCAACCACTTGGGGCACTGAAAGCTTTCGTGGATGAGCTTTCGGTGCATGCCCAACGAATGCCCGCACAGCAAGACGAAAGCAGTCGTCACCACAAACAGCACAAATGCAGACCAACTGAATGTCAGCGTACCGCCAACCAAGGCTCCCAGGGCCATCGTGCTGAACCAGAGCGAACGTATCGGCTCCCAATGAACCTCACCGTTCTCGACGTCCGCACCCAACTGGACTCGGTGATCTTTCAGGCTCTGCGGAAATATATCCATATGTTCCTCCGCCGGGACACCGGCTCATTCAGACGCTTTCTTGGCCTGCGCCTCAGACTCGCGCTTGAGTTGCCCGCCCGTCGGGCAGACCTCAAAAGCAAAACCGAGCAGGGTATTCAGCAAACTCTCGGGGTTAAGCCGGTAAGCCACGAACTGCCCACGTCGCTCGCTTACGACCAATCCGGCTGTCGTCAGTACAGACAAATGACGGGAAATAGCAGGGGCACTCATCTCGAAGCGACTGGCAATTTCCCCCGCTGTCAGCTCCTGCGCGGAGAGATAGGCCAGTATCTGCCTACGCGGCGTTGAAGCCAGCGCCTCAAAAATCCGATTAGCGTCCATTCGCGCCACCATAATTAACAATTTAGTTAATTGCTTATATGCCTAAAAGAAAAAGGTGACAACTGAATCAAGCAAAAAACATGTGGGCAGGTGCGGTTGTCATACGCCCTGTCTAGAATGCCCATCCAAATACCCTGGAACGCCGCCTTGAAGACTTTCGACCAGCTCAGCGTGATCGGCTTGCGTGAGTGGATCAATCTGCCCGAGCTCGGCATCATCGGCTTGCGCGCCAAGATCGACACCGGAGCCAGCACCTCGAGCCTGCACGCCAGCGATATCCAGACGTTCCAGAAGGACGGCGAGGACTGGGTGCGTTTCACCGCCTACCTCGGTACCCAGGTGCAACGCCGCCATCGCTGCGAGGCGCAGATGGTCTCGGTGAAACGCATCAAGAGCTCCAATGGCCAGGCGCAGAGCCGCTACGTGATCCGCACGCACCTGGCCCTCGGCGATCGCCTGTGGCCGGTCGAGTTCACCCTGGCCTGCCGCAAGACCATGCGTTATCGCGTACTACTCGGTTCCAAGGCGCTGATCACCGGCCAACTGGTGGTCAATCCGGCACTCAGCTATGTGCAGGACAAACCCTCACTCTCCTCGTCCCTTCCAGGTGCCCAATGAAGATCGCCGTGCTGTCGCGCAACCCGCGTCTGTATTCCACTCGCCGTCTGGTGGAGGCCGGTCAGCAGCAGGGCCATGAGATGCAGGTGATCGACACCCTGCGCGCCTACATGAACATCGCCAGCCACAAACCGCAGATCCATTATCGCGGCCAGGCGCTGGAGGGCTTCGATGCGGTGATTCCGCGCATCGGTGCTTCGGTGACGTTCTATGGCTGCGCGGTGTTGCGCCAGTTCGAGATGATGGGCGTCTACCCGCTCAACGAGTCGGTGGCCATCAGCCGCTCGCGCGACAAGCTGCGTGCCCTGCAACTGTTGTCGCGCAAGGGCATCGGCCTGCCGGTGACCGGCTTCGCCCACTCCCCGGACGACATTCCCGACCTGATCCAGATGGTCGGTGGCGCGCCGCTGGTGATCAAGGTGCTGGAAGGCACCCAGGGCATAGGCGTGGTCCTGGCCGAAACGCACAAGGCGGCCGAGTCGGTGATCGAGGCCTTCCTCGGCCTCAAGCAGGACATCATGGTCCAGGAGTACATCCAGGAAGCCGGCGGTGCCGACATTCGCTGCTTCGTGGTTGGTGACAAGGTGATCGCGGCGATGAAGCGCCAGGCCAAGTCCGGCGAGTTCCGCTCCAACCTGCATCGCGGCGGCAGCGCCAGCCTGATCAAGATCACCCCGGAAGAGCGCATGACCGCCGTGCGCGCGGCCCGCGTGATGGGCCTGAACGTCGCCGGGGTGGACATCCTGCGCTCCAACCACGGCCCGCTGGTGATGGAGGTGAACTCCTCGCCCGGCCTGGAGGGCATCGAGACCACCACCGGCAAGGACGTCGCCGGGATGATCATCCAGTACCTGGAAAAGAACGCCGAACCCGGCCAGACCCGCACCAAGGGCCGCGGATGAGCCCAGTGTTCGACGGCCGCCTGGCGCTGATCGCGCCAGCCTCTGCCATCGCCGAAGACGTGCTCGAGGCGACCCTGGCGCAGCTCGACGTGCTGGGCATCCGCTACCACCTGGGTCAGCACGTGCGCGCCCGCCATCGCTACCTGGCCGGCACGCCGGAGCAACGCCTGGACGATCTGCACCAGGCCTTCGCCCTGGCGGATATCAGCGCCGTCTGGTGCCTGCGCGGCGGCTACGGCTGCGCGCAGCTGGTGGCGGATATCGACTGGGCGCTGCTGCGCCAGGCCAGCCCGCGCCCGCTGATCGGTTTCTCCGATCTGTCGATTCTGCTCGAGGCCTTTGCGCAACGGGGGCTGCCAGCCATTCATGGGCCGGTGGCCACGGCGCTCGGCCATCTGGCTCTGTCAGCGCCCGGTGGTCAGCGGGAACGCCTGGCCTCGATGCAGGCGCTATGGAGCCTGCTCAAGGGCCAGCACCGGCAGTTGCCGCTGCGCCATATAAGCGGCCCGCAGCATGCCATCGAGGGCACCTTGCAGGGCGGCAACCTGACGGCCCTGGCCAGCGTCTGCGGCACCCATGCCGAGCTGCGCCTGGCGCAAGATTCGATCCTGATCCTGGAGGACGTCGGCGAGCCCTACTACCGCCTTGAGCGCAGTTTCTGGCAACTGCTGCACAGCTTCGCCGGGAAGCGGCCACGCGCGGTGTGCCTGGGCAGTTTCACCGACTGTCCACGGCGCGGCGTGCACCACAGCCTGGAACAGATCATCGGTGAATACCTCGCGCCGCTGGGCATCGCGCTGTACGGCGAACTGCCCAGCGGCCATGGCGACAGCAATTATCCCTGGCCTTATGGCCAGCAGGCGCGCCTGGGCGGCGGCAGCCTGAGCTGGTAACGCGGTTCAGCGCTGACGCGCCTGCATCCAGGCGAGAAACTCCGCTTCGCTCATCGGCCGGCCGAACAGGTAACCCTGGCCCAGGGCACAGCCCTGCTCACGCAGCAGCGCCAGCTGGCTGTCGTGTTCGATACCCTCGGCCACGCACTCCAGGCCCAGGTTGCGCGCGATCATCAGGATGGTCTGCACCAGCATGCGCCCACTCGCTTCAGCGTCGAGATCGGCGACGAAGCTGCGGTCGATCTTCAGCCGGTCCAGCGGCAGACGCTTGAGATAGGTCAGCGACGAGTAGCCGGTACCGAAGTCGTCGATGGCGAAGCGCACGCCCTGCGCCTTGAGCTGCTGCATATTGCCGATGCAGCGCTCGACATCTTCGAGTAGCACGCCTTCGGTGATTTCCAGCTCCAGGGACTGGGCCGGTACGGCGTGCTGGCGCAAGCACTGCTCGACACGCTCCACGCAGCCCGCCTGACGCAGCTCACGCGGGCTGAGATTGACCGCCAGCACCAGTTGCGGCCATTGCGCCTGCCAGCGTGCCAGTGCCGCGCAGGCCTGCTCCAGCACCCACTGGCCGATGTCCTGGATCAGCCCGGTTTCCTCGGCCAGGGGAATGAACTGATCCGGCCCGATCTCACCACGCTCGGGGTGCATCCAGCGCAGCAACACCTCGGCGCCTGCCACGCTGTCGTCGGCCAGGATCAGCTGCGGCTGGAACACCAGCTGCAGTTGCTGACGCGCGATGGCCTGGCGCAACTCGCTCTGCAACTGCAGGCGCTGGTCGATGGCAACCTGCATCTGCGGGGCGAAGAAATGCAGGGCGTTGCGCCCGGCATGCTTGGCCCGGTACATGGCGGTATCGGCCTGCTTGAGAATGTCCGAGGCCTGCTGCAGGCCCAGCGGGTGCAGGGCGATGCCGATACTGGCGCTGATCGCCAGCTCATGGCCGTCGATCAGGCAACTGCCATGCAGGCCGCGCAGCAGTTTCTCGCCCACGGCTGCGGCCTGCTCGGCAACCGCTTGCGGCTCATGATCCAGCGCTTCGAGCAGCACCACGAACTCGTCACCGCCGAGGCGCGCCAGGGTGTCTTCAGTGCGCAGCTCACGGGCCAGGCGTGTGGTCACTTCGACCAGCAGGGCGTCGCCAACCAGATGACCCAGGCTGTCGTTGACCGTCTTGAAGTGATCCAGATCGATGAACAGCAACGCGCCCAGGCTGCCCTCACGACTCTCGCGATCCATGGCGTGCTGCAGGCGATCGAGCAGCAGGCGGCGATTGGGCAGGCCGGTGAGTTCGTCGCTGTAGGCCAGGCGCTCGATCTCGCGCTGGTAGCGTTGGCGCTCGGAGATGTCGGTGACGCTGGCGCGAATCAGCAGCTTCTCCCCAGGCATGCGCACCAGGCGCACCTCGCAGGGCAACTGGCGACCGGCGCTGTCGCGATGGCTCCATTCGAACACCGGCGCATCACCGGCAATGGCGCGGCGCAGGAATGCCTTGCCGGCGCGAGAAGACAGCCGACCATCGGCCTGACGTACCGGGCTGATGCTCTGAATCGACTTGCCGAGCAGCTCATCGCGGCGATAGCGGAACAGGCTCAGGGCATTCGCGTTGCACTCGACGATGCCGCCCTCCGGGTCGAACAGCAGGATGGCCTCGGGCGCGTGCTCGACCAGCGTTCGATAGCGCGCCTCGGCCTCGCGCCGGGCACTGATGTCCTCGACCAACAGCAGGAACAGCGTCTGCCGGCCACCACCGCCGCGCACGGCGCGCAGGCTGACACGGGTGAAGACCACCAAGCCATCGGCACGCAGAAAGCGCTTGTCCATCTCGAAGCCATCGCTGCTGCCCAGCAGCACCTGCTCCACATGAGCCTGCTCCGCCGGCAGATCGTCCGGGTGCGACAGTTGCTGCCAACTGCTGACGAGCAATTCGTCGCGGCTACGACCGAGAATGCTGCACAGCTTCTGGTTGACCTCTTCCCAGCCAAAGCTCTGGGTCGTCAGCGCCATGCCGATCAGCGGCGCCTCGAAGAACAGCCGCAGGCGTTCGTCTCGCTCGCGCAGTTGCGACTCGGTGCGCTTGCGCTCGCTGATGTCCTGCACCACGCCGTAGATGCGCACCAGGCTGCCGTCGTTGTCGCGCTCGGCCATGCCGCGCAGGCGTACCAGGCGTCCCCCCAGACGTGCTGCCAGGCGCACCTCGATATCCAGGTCATCCCTCCCGCTCAAGGCGGCCTGCAGGGTCTGCATGATCAGCGCCTGGCTCGGCGTGTCGAAGTAATCCAGCGCCTGCTCGAGATTCGGCGGCCCAGGATGGATGTCGCGGTCGACGATGCGGTAGCAGCCATCGCTCCAGAACATGCAGTAGTCGCTGACCTCCAGCACCCAGCCGCCCAGGTTGGCAATGTCTTCGGTCTGGCTGAACAGATGGCTCTGGCGCAGTAGCTGCGCTCGCTGCAGCTCGACCTTGGCCGCCAGCTCGACACGCTCGGTGACATCATGCTGCAGCCCGACGAAATGGCTGATGCCCTGCTCGTCGCGCATCGGCGCCAGCACCACCTCGTTCCAGAACGGCTTGCCGTCCTTGCGATAATTGCGCACCACGGCATGGCCGCTGCACCCCTCTCGCAGGGCACGGCGCAACGGTTGCAGCTCGAGCTGGGCGCGATCCAGGCCGAGCAGGAAACGGCAGTTGCGCCCCAGCACCTCCTCGGCGCTGTAGCCGGTCATCTGGCTGAATGCGAAATTGCAGTACACCAAAGGCATGTCGGCCTGGCGCGCATCGGCGATGGTCACGCCCAGCGGGCTGGCCTCCATCGCCAGATTGGCGCGGGCCAGTTGCTGCTGCATCTGCGCGCTGCGCGCCAGCGCCTGGCGCAGATCGCCGAGCGCACGCCCCACCAGCAAGGTGGCGCCCATCAGCAGCACGACGGCGAAGTGCAACTGGCTACGCTGCAGATCCAGCTCACCGAAGCTCGGGCTGCCGCGCAACAGCGGTAGCGGCAGGGTGGCGGCGTACACCAGCAGCACACCATACAGTGCACCGGCAAAGGCGTGCCGTAGCGCCAGTACCAGCATGCTCAGGCCAAGTAGCGGCAGGGCGAGCTGAGCCGGCAGGCTGGCGCTGAGCAGCATCAGCACCAGAAACACGCCAGTCGCCAACAACCAACCACCCGGCGAGCGACTGATGCTCAGCGTCGGCGCGCTATCTGTCAGCGGCTCGCTGATCCAGCCGCGCGCCCGCAGCAGTGGGGTACCGTACGTCAGCAAGGGCGCCGTCAGGGCAAGCATATTGATGGTATCGCTCAACCAGATCGCCAGGCCGTCCTGCGCCCACTGCTCGCTGGCCTGAAAACCGCTCAGCCAGAGGTTGCTCTGCACACCGAGCGCCACCAAGGCGCTCGGCATCAGCACGGCGAAGGCGAGGAACCTGAGCAGATCGCTCAAACGCCCCAGGGCAGGATCGAAAGGCTGACGCCGCAACAGCCACCAGCCCAGGGCAACGGCGACGGTTTCCGGCAACGCATAGAGCGGCGACCACTGCCAGGGCAGGCCCCATAGCGGCGCACTGAACAAGGCATTGAGGTACAACGCCGGCAGCACGCGCGGCCCCCACCACAGGCACAAGGCAAGGCCGAGCACCAGGGGGAGATAACACAACGCCACCCCGTCATTCAGGCGGGTCGCCAGGGAAATCCAGGTTGCCAGATGGAAAATCGGCAGCGGCAGCCACCAGGTCCAGTTGGGCAAGCGGTCAGGGCAGGCGGCGGGCATGCAGGCCTCGAGTTGATGCGCTGGCACAGCATAGCCCAGCGCCAGAGCGCTTGGCAGCATATTGCCAGCACCCTGGCCGTCACCTGGACGGTCGGTCGTCAGCTACACCGCGTCGCGCGGCAACAGCAGCCCCAGCGGCAGGCGCACCCGCGCCTCCAGGCCACCGCCGGAGCGGTTGCGCAACTCGACGCTGCCACCATGCAGTGCCGCGATGCGCTTGACGATGGCCAGACCAAGACCTGTGCCGCGCCCACCACGCGCCCGATCACCGCGAATGAAGGGGTTGAAGATGCTGTCCAGCTCGGCTGGATCGATACCGTTGCCACGGTCCAGCACGCTCAGCACCACATAAGGCGCGTTGTGATCGCCGGCCAGGCTGGCGACCACCTCGACGGCATCACCACCGCCATGATTGAGGGCATTCTCCACCAGGTTGGTGAGCAGACGCTTGGTCGAGACGCGGCGCAGCGGGAAGGGAGGGATCGGCTCGAGGCACAGGCGCACGCGCTCGCCGTTCTGGTTGTAGGGCGCCAGGGTTTCGCGCACCAGTTCGGAGAAGTCCAGCGCCTCCAGTGGCTCGTCGCGCCCATCGCGGATGAAGGCGAGGAACTGATCGAGGATGGCGTCCATGTCCTCGATATCGCGCACCATGTCCTCGGTCAGCTCGGAATCGTGCTCCATGAACTCCAGGGCCAGGCGCAGACGGGTCAGCGGCGTGCGCAGATCATGAGACACGCCGGCCAGCATCAGTTCACGTTCGCGCCCGGCCTGCTCGACGTCCTCGGCCATCTGGTTGAAGGCGCGGTACACCTCGGTCATCTCGCTTGGCGTATCGCCCACCGGCAGGCGCACGCTACGCCCCTGACCGAGCTGGCGAGCGGCATAGACCAGGCGTTTGAGCGGCGCATTGAGCTGGCGCACGAAGATCCAGGCGGCGGCCGTGGACAGCAGGCCGATACCCAGGAACCAGCCGAGCACGCTCCAGATGCGCTGGCCACGCAGCGGATGCGGATACATCGGCACCCTCACCCAGCCATCGCCGAGACTCGGTGCCCGCACCCACAGCGCGGGTGGCGTGGTGGCGCGCACGCGGGTTTCGGTATCGGGACCGAGCTCGGTTTGCATCTGCCGCTGGAAAATCTCGCTGTAGGGCCAGTGCTGCTCACTGGCCGGCACCTTGTCGCGCGGGATGCGCTTGAGCCCGGCGGCCTGGGCGATATGGTCGCGATCGTCGGGATTGGCCGCCCAGTAGGCCCGCAGGGTCAGCGCCGCACCGTGGCTGTACTGGCGGTCGACCAGCACGTCCTCGTTCATCATCAGGTACACCAGCGTCAGTGCCTTGGAGAACAGCACGACCACCAGCACCAGCCAGAGAGTGCGGGCGAAGAAGCTTTGCGGGAACCAGTAGGGGGCTTTCATCAATGCAGAACCGTAGGAGCGAGCCCAGCTCGCGAATCGAAACCACGTTTTCGCGAGCAGCGCCCGCTCCTACAGGTCACTTGTTGCCGTCGGGCACGAACACGTAGCCCACACCCCAGACGGTCTGGATATAACGCGGCTTGGACGGGTCCGGCTCGATCAGGCGACGCAGGCGGCTGATCTGCACATCGATGGAGCGCTCCAGCGCGTCCCACTCGCGGCCACGGGCCAGGTTCATCAGCTTGTCGCGGGTCAGCGGTTCGCGCGCATGTTGCACCAGCGCCTTGAGCACGGCGAACTCGCCGGTGGTGAGCATGTGCACCTCCTGCCCCTTCTTCAGCTCGCGAGTGGCCAGGGACAGTTCATATTCGCCGAAGCTGACGCTCTCGTCTTCGCTGCCCGGCGCACCCGGCACCACTGGCGCCTGACGGCGCAGCACCGCCTTGATCCGCGCCAGCAACTCACGCGGGTTGAAGGGTTTGGCCAGGTAGTCGTCAGCACCCAGTTCCAGGCCCTGGATACGGCTGGACTCATCGCCCTTGGCGGTGAGCATGATGATCGGCATCTGGTTGCCGGCTTCACGCAAGCGGCGGCAGGCAGAAAGGCCGTCTTCGCCCGGCAACATCAGGTCCAGCACCACCAGATTGAACAGTTCGCGCGCCAGCAGACGATCCATCTGCTCGACGTTTTCCACTGCGCGAACCCGGTAGCCCTGCTCATCGAAGAAGCGCTCGAGCAAGCGGCGCAGACGGGCGTCGTCATCGACGATGAGAATCTTCTCGCCTTCGGCGACAGGGGCAGCGGACTGGGTCATGGCGTCTCCTTGGACAGCCGTACTGAGGACGGCAAGTGGCGGCATTATCGCTCAGGCGCATGGGTGGGCGCTTCAGCCATTGTTAGCAGATTTTTCCCCAACGGTTCGCAGCTCTCGCGAATGCGGTGTTTATAATGCGCCGCTTTCGTGTCTGGCCAGCATCTTTGCGGCCGCCCTGTCGCTTCAGTGGGTAGTTTCTATATGGACAGCATCAACAACCGCATCGCCGATGAACTGGGCGTGCGCCCGCAACAGGTTGCCGCCGCCGTGGCCCTGCTCGACGAAGGCTCCACCGTGCCCTTCATCGCCCGTTACCGTAAAGAAGTGACCGGCAGTCTCGACGACACCCAGTTGCGCCATCTGGAAGAGCGCCTGCGCTACCTGCGCGAGCTGGATGAGCGCCGTGTGGCGATACTCGCCAGCATCGAGGAGCAGGGCAAGCTGACCCCCGAACTCAAGCGCGAGATCGACCTCGCCGACACCAAGACCCGTCTCGAAGACTTGTACCTGCCGTACAAGCAGAAGCGCCGCACCAAGGGCCAGATCGCCCTGGAAGCCGGCCTCGGCGAACTGGCCGATGCGCTGTTCAACGATCCGAGCCTGACGCCGGACCAGGAAGCCGAGCGCTTCATCGACGCCGAAAAGGGCTTCGCGGATGTAAAAGCCGTGCTCGAAGGCGCCAAGTACATCCTCATGGAGCGCTTCGCCGAAGACGCCGCGTTGCTCGACAAGCTGCGCAGCTTCCTCAAGGACAACGCCACCCTCAGCGCTCGCCTGGTGCCGGGCAAGGAGAACGAAGGCGCCAAATTCAGCGACTACTTCGAGCACGACGAAGCGCTAAAGGGCGTGCCGTCGCACCGCGCGCTGGCGATTTTCCGCGGCCGCAACGAAGGCATTCTCAGTTCCAGCCTGAAGGTCGGCGAGGAGCTGCCCGGCACCATGCATCCGTGCGAGCTGATGATCGGCGAGCGCTTCGGCATCAGCGCGCAAGGCCGTGCCGCCGACAAGTGGCTGGCCGAGGTGGTGCGCTGGACCTGGAAGGTCAAGCTCTACAACCATCTGGAAACCGACCTGCTCGGCGAGCTGCGCGAGAAGGCCGAGGACGAGGCGATTGCCGTGTTCGCCCGCAACCTGCATGACCTTCTGCTGGCCGCCCCCGCCGGCCCGCGCGCCACCCTGGCGCTCGACCCGGGCCTGCGTACCGGCTGCAAGGTGGCGGTGGTCGACGCCACCGGCAAGGTGCTGGAAACCGCCACCGTCTACCCGCACGCGCCGCGCAACGACTGGGACGGCACTCTCGCCATCCTCGCCAAGCTCTGTGCCAAGCATGGCGTCGACCTGATCTCCATCGGCAACGGCACCGCCAGCCGCGAGACCGACAAGCTGGCCGCCGAACTGATCAAGAAGGTGCCGGGCCTGAAGCTGACCAAGGTGATGGTCTCCGAGGCCGGCGCCTCGGTGTACTCGGCCTCGGAACTGGCCGCCCGCGAATTCCCCGATCTCGACGTGTCCCTGCGCGGCGCCGTGTCCATCGCCCGTCGCCTGCAGGACCCGCTGGCCGAACTGGTGAAGATCGACCCGAAATCCATCGGCGTCGGCCAATACCAGCACGATGTCTCGCAGCTCAAGCTGGCACGCAGCCTGGACGCCGTGGTCGAGGACTGCGTGAACGCCGTCGGCGTGGACGTGAACACCGCCTCTGCCGCCCTGCTGGCACGCATCTCCGGCCTCAACGCGACCCTGGCGCAGAACATCGTGCAGTACCGTGACGCCAACGGCGCCTTCGCCTCGCGCGCCGAGCTGAAAAAGGTGCCGCGCCTGGGTGAGAAGACCTTCGAGCAGGCCGCCGGCTTCCTGCGCGTGATGAGCGGCGACAACCCGCTGGACGCCTCGGCGGTGCACCCGGAAACCTATCCGCTGGTCGAGCGCATCGCCCAGGACACCGGCCGCGACATCCGCTCGCTGATCGGCGATTCGGGCTTTCTCAAGCGCCTCGACCCGGCCAGGTTCACCGATGAACGCTTCGGCCTGGTCACCGTCGGTGACATCCTCAAGGAACTGGACAAGCCTGGGCGCGACCCGCGCCCGGAATTCAAGACCGCCGAATTCCAGGAAGGCGTGGAAACCCTCAAGGACCTCAAGCTGGGCATGGTGCTCGAAGGCGTGGTGACCAACGTCACCAACTTCGGCGCCTTCGTCGACATCGGCGTGCACCAGGACGGCCTGGTGCACATCAGCGCGCTGTCGGAGAAGTTCATCAAGGACCCGCACGAGGCCGTCAAGGCCGGCGATGTGGTCAAGGTCAAGGTGATGGAGGTGGACATCCCACGTAACCGTATCGCCCTGTCCATGCGCATGGGCGACACGCCGGGCGAGAAGGTCGAGGGACCGCGAGGCGGTCAATCGCGCGGCGGCAGTCGTGGCGGCAATGCGCCGCGCAGCGAGCGCCACTCCAGCCAGGACAAACCGGCCCCCGCCACCGGCGGCATGGCCGCCCTGTTCGCCAACGCCAAGCAGTTGAAGAAATGAGCACGACCGACAACGTGGGCGCCAGCAGCGCCTTTTCCCGCCTGCTCGGCCTGGAGATCCTCCAGGTCGGCGGCGGCGAGGCGCGCGTGCGCCTGACCCTCACCGACGATTTGCGCAACCTGCACGGCAAGCTGCACGGCGGTGCGCTGTTCTCGCTGATCGACACCGCCATGGGGCAGGCCAGCCACAGCCTGGGCGATGGCGGCCCGAGCAGCGTGACCCTGGAATGCAAGATCAACTACATCCGCCCGGTGTCCGAGGGCAGCGTGCTGTGCCATGCCAAGGTGCTGCACGCCGGTCGCCGCACCCAGGTGGTGGAAGCCGAAGTGCTGCAGGGCGACAAGCTGGTCGCCAAGGCGCAAGGCACCTTCGCCTGCGTGTAATCGCCTCCGCTCGGTCTGGTCTAATCTGGCAAACCGTTCGCCCCTTGCAGAGTGCAGGGGCGATCCCCATATTGTGGCGATTGCCCAGTTAGGAATTGCATCTTGAGCGATCTTCTCTCCCGCCGCCTGGCCCTGCTCGGCGAGCCGGCCAACCTGTCCCTGCTGGGTGAGTGTCTGCACGGTATCGAGCGCGAATGCCTGCGCGTCGATCGCGACGGCCAGCTGGCCCTGACCCCGCACCCGCAGGCGCTGGGCTCGGCGCTGACCCATGCGCAGATCACCACCGACTATTCCGAGTCGCTGCTGGAGTTCATCACCGGCACTGCCAACGACCCGGCCGCCACCCTCGCCGAACTCGAAAGCATTCACCGCTTCGCCTACGACAAGCTTGATGGCGAACTGCTGTGGAGCCCGTCGATGCCCTGTGCCCTGCCGGACGAGGAGACGATTCCCATCGCCCGCTACGGCAGCTCCAACATCGGCCGCCTCAAGTACGTGTACCGTAAGGGTCTGGCGCTGCGCTACGGCAAGACCATGCAGTGCATCGCCGGCATCCACTACAACTTCTCCCTGCCCGAGGGGCTGTGGCAGCTGCAACAGCAGAGCGAAGGCAGCGAGCAGAGTGCGCGTGACTACCAGTCGGCGCGTTATATCGCGCTGATCCGCAACTTCCGCCGCTACAGCTGGCTGCTGATGTACCTGTTCGGCGCCTCGCCGGCGCTGGACAAGGGCTTCATGCGCGGCCGTGCGCACCACCTTCAGGAACTGGACGCCAGCACCCTGTACCTGCCCTACGCCACCAGCCTGCGCATGAGCGACCTGGGCTATCAGAGCAGCGCACAGTCCGGCCTGACCCCCTGCTACAACGACCTGACCAGCTACACCGACAGCCTGCGCCTCGCGGTCGGCACGCCCTACCCGGCCTATGTCGAGGCCGGCATCAAGCGCGGCGACGAGTGGCTGCAGCTGAACACCAACATCCTGCAGATCGAGAACGAGTACTACTCGAGCATCCGCCCGAAACGCGTCACCTACAGCGGCGAGCGGCCGATCCAGGCGCTGATGAGTCGTGGCGTGCAGTACGTGGAAGTGCGCTGCCTGGACATCAACCCCTTCCTGCCGCTGGGCATCGACGTGGCGCAGGCGCGCTTCATCGACGCCTTCCTGCTGTTCTGCGCACTGGAAGACAGCCCGCTGCTGGAGAACGGCGAGTGCAGCAGTTGCACCAGCAACTTCCTCAAGGTGGTCAAGGAAGGCCGTCGTCCCGGTCTGCACCTGCACAAAGGCAAGCAGCAGGTGGAACTCAAGGTCTGGGCCAGCGAACTGCTCGAACGCATCCTGCCGCTGGCCGAACTGCTCGACCGCAGCCAGGGCAGCAGCATGCACATCGAGGCGTTGGCGCAACAGCAAGCCAAGGTCGCGGATGTGGCGATGACGCCATCGGCGCAGGTGCTGGCGATTCTGCGTCAAGGCAAGAGCTTTACCGAGTTCGCCCTGCAGCAGAGCCTGCGCCACGCCGAATACTTCCGCGCTCAGCCGCTCGGCACGCAGCAGCAGCAGGCCTTCGAACAAGCCGCCCACGATTCACTGGCCGCGCAGGCAGAACTGGAGGCCCAACCCCAGGGTGATTTCGATGCGTTCGTCGCGGCCTACCAGGCGAGCATTCTGGCGTTGGCCGTGTAGCTGAAGCCGGTCGAGCTGCGCCGTAGGGTGTGCCGTGCGCGCCAAGCGACTCAGGATACAGGCGGTGCGCACGGCGCAACCTACGCGACACCCGGCAACATCAGGTGCTTGCCAATGGCCAAATCGGATTAGTCGACTGCGTCACAAAGCCAACCAGCGGAGCAAAAGCCAGGATGGGCGGCCACTCCCTTGGCCGCCCGGCCAGCTAGCATTGCCGGGTAAAGGACGATAGACGAGCAGCGCCCATGGCCGACGACGCCACGCCGCAATGGAGCCTGGAAAGCCTGACCAAGGCCTACCAGCAAGGTTATATGGCCGGTCTTACCGGCCAGCCCAGAACCCGCCAGCCCTACCCCGAGGAAATCCCTGCTGCCGCCTGGGAAGCCGGCTGGGACGACGGCTTCGAGCAGATGCGCCTGCAGCAGCATAGCGCCTGACGAGCCATTGCGGTCAGCATCTATTCTGTAGGAGCGGCTTCAGCCGCGAAGCTCGCGAGTAAATTCGCTCCTACAGCACGTAGCCTGGATGTAATCCGGGAATATCCCTTCTTATTCGGTGCGCGCAGCGCACCCTACTGAGCTGAGATGGATTCTGCAGGTAGGGTGGATGTCGCCTTTTACATCCACCAAACGGTGGATCGATGAAGCGTGATCCACCCTACGCCTGAAGGGCCCTAGGCCGGATGCAATCCGGTGCATTTCCGTCTACTCGGTGCACACAGCTCACACTACAGGGCCTTCTCGAACACCTTCGAATTGCGCTGGTAGTTGTACAGCGAGGCCCGCGCGGTGGGCATGCGCTCGACGCTGCTCGGCTCGAAACCGCGCTCGCGGAACCAGTGGGCGGTGCGGGTAGTGAGCACGAACAGGGTCTTGATCCCCTGCGCCCGTGCCCGCGCCTCGATCCGCTCCAGCAGCTCGTCGCCGCGACCGCCGTGGCGGTAATCGGGATTGACGGCCAGGCAGGCCAGCTCGCCACAGTCGGAATCGGCAATGGGATACAGCGCCGCACAGGCAATGATCAGTCCTTCGCGCTCGACGATGCTGAACTGCTCGATCTCGCGCTCCAGCACCTCGCGCGAACGACGCACCAGAATGCCCTGTTCTTCCAGCGGGCTGATCAGCTCGATCAGGCCGCCGACATCTTCGATGGTCGCCTCACGCAGGGATTCGAACTGTTCCTGGGCGACCAGGGTGCCGTTGCCGGTGCGGGTGAACAGCTCGCTGAGCAGCGCACCATCGGTGGCATAACTGACGATATGACTGCGCCCCACGCCGCCACGGCAGGCCTCGGCCGCGGCATCGAGCAATTCCCCCTGGTAGTTGCTGCCCAGCCGCGCCAGGTGCGCCGGCACCTGCTGCGGACGCAGCTCACGCACCAGCCTGCCCTGCTCGTCGAGCAGACCGTCTTCGGCGCCGAACAGCAGCAGCTTGTCCGCACCCAGATCGATGGCCGCGCGGGTGGCGACGTCCTCGCAGGCCAGGTTGAAGATCTCCCCGGTGGGCGAATAGCCCAGCGGCGACAGCAGCACGATGCTGCGCTCGTCGAGCTGGCGATTGATGCCCTTGCGATCGATACGCCGCACCTCGCCGGTGTGGTGATAGTCGACGCCATCGAGCACGCCGATCGGCCTGGCGGTGACGAAATTGCCGCTGGTCAGACGCAGGCGCGAGCCCTGCATCGGCGAGGCGGCCATATCCATCGACAGGCGCGCCTCGATGGCGATGCGCAACTGGCCGACGGCATCGATCACGCATTCCAGGGTCGGTGCGTCGGTGATGCGCAGGTCGCGATGGTAATGCGGGATCAGGCCACGGGCAGCGAGGCGCGCCTCGATCTGCGGGCGCGAGCCGTGAACCAGTACCAGGCGCACGCCGAGGCTATGCAGCAGCACCAGGTCATGGACGATGTTGGCGAAATTCGGATGGGCAACGCCCTCGCCCGGCAGCATGACCACGAAGGTGCAGTCGCGATGGGCGTTGATGTAGGGCGAAGCGTGGCGTAACCAGGTGACGTAGTCGTGCATGTAGAGATCCGTTAGCGTGAAAGTCGCGCAGCGACGCCCTCCTCGTACACTTCCCCTTCCGGGAGAAGATGGCGCGAAGCGCCAGATGAAGGAGGACATGCCCGTCAGCGTCCAGTCGTAGGGCGGGTGCAACCCGCATGTGCAATAGGGCAGGCTCGGGGCTGGCTCTCATCGTCGTTGCACGTCTTCACTCCGCGTCAGGCAATAGTGTTGGATCAGTTGGCGCAGCAGCGCCACGGTAGGTTCGATGCGCGCCAGCTCCAGGTGTTCCCCTGGCTGGTGCGCGCAGTCGATGTCGCCGGGGCCGAGCACCAGCGTCTCGCAGCCAAGTTGCTGAAGATAAGGCGCCTCGGTGCCAAATGCCACCGCTTGCGCACTGTGCCCGGTCAGACGCTCGGCCAGGCGTACCAGCTCGGCATCGGCAGATTGCTCGAAGGGCGGCACGGCCGGGAACAGCGGGCCGTAGTCGATACGCACCTGGTGCTTGAGCGCCAACGGCTGCAACTTGCCGCGAATCGCCGCACGCAGTTGTTCCGGGTCCATGCCCGGCAGCGGGCGCAGGTCGAACTCCAGCGCGCACTGGCCACAGATGCGGTTGGGATTGTCACCGCCGTGGATGCAACCCAGGTTCAGGGTCGGCTGTGGTACACCGAATTGCGGGTTGTTGAATTCGCGCTGCCACTGGGCACGCAGGCCGCGCAGCTCGTCCATCACGTCCTGCATGGCCTCCAGCGCGCTGTGGCCGAGCGCCGGGTCGGAGGAATGGCCACTCTGGCCGAGGATGTCGATGCGCTCCATCATCACGCCCTTGTGCAGGCGGATGGGCTTGAGCCCGGTCGGTTCGCCGATCACTGCCGCGCGGCCAAGCGGCCGGCCGGCCTCGGCCAGGGCGCGGGCACCGGCCATGGAACTTTCCTCGTCGCAGGTGGCGAGGATCAGCAGCGGTTGCCTGAAGGGCTGATCGAGCAGCGGCCGCACGGCTTCGATGGCCAGGGCGAAGAAACCCTTCATGTCGCAACTGCCAAGGCCCACCCAGCGGTCACCGACTTCGGTCAGCCTGAGCGGGTCGGTCTGCCACAGGGCAGCATCGAACGGCACGGTATCGCTGTGCCCGGCCAGCACCAGGCCGCCAGGGCCTGAACCATAGCTGGCAAGCAGGTTGAATTTGCCGGGGGCAATCTGCTGGGTTTCGCAGGTAAAACCGAGATCACCGAGCCAGGCGGCGAGCAGCTCGATCACAGGCGCGTTGCTCTGATCCCAGCTCGGCTGGGTACAGCTCACCGAAGGCGCGGCGATCAGCGCGGCGAACTGCTCTTGAAAGGACGGCAAGGGCATCAGCACTCTCCTGGGTCGGAGCTCCATCATAGGAGCATCCAACCGCAGGGGAAACCGTCAGCGCAGGATCAGACCCCGCCGAACAGCGCGCGCAGAATGAAGAAGAAGAAGATCGACAGCGCAGCGCCCACCGGCAGGGTGATCAGCCAGGACATGAATATCCTGCCGATCACGCTCAGGTTGAGCGCACCGATGCCGCGAGCGATACCGACGCCGAGTACCGCACCGACCAAGGTATGGGTAGTGGAAACCGGCAAACCGATGGCCGAAGCACCAACCACGGTAGTGGCGGTCGCCAACTCAGCGGCAAAGCCACGGCTTGGGGTCAGCTCGGTGATTTCCTTGCCGATGGTGGCGATCACCTTGTAACCATAGGTGGCCAGGCCAACCACGATACCCACCGCTCCGAGCAACAATACCCAGGCTGGCAGCGCTGCCTTGGCGCCGACCATTTCACCACCACTCTGGATCACGCCAACGATGGCCGCCAGCGGACCAACCGCGTTGGCCACGTCATTGGAGCCGTGAGCGAAGGCCATGGCGCAGGCGGTGAAGATCATCAGTACGGCGAACACCTTCTCCACGCTGGCGAAGTGGAAGCTCTTGTCGGCCTCGACATCCACCTTGATGCGGCTGAGGAGAGCAATGCCGATCAGCATCACCAGCACGCCAATACCTGCCGCGAGGAGGAAGCCCTCAATAGCGCTGAGGTGCAGGCCTACATGCTTGAGCCCTTTGGTCAGGGTCATGATGGAAACCATGAAGCCGGTGAGGAACATATACACCGGCACGTAGCGCTTGGCGTTGGCGAACGGGCTATCGGTGTCGATGATCAGCTTCTGCACACTCATGAACACACCGAAAGCCACCACGCCAGACAGCACGGGCGACACCACCCAGCTGGCGACGATGGGACCGACACCGCTCCAGTGCACGGCATCCATCGACACGCCGACCGCAGCGAAGCCGATCACGGCACCGACGATGGAATGAGTGGTGGAGACCGGCCAGCCTTTGGTGGAAGCCACCAGCAGCCAGGTACCCGCTGCCAGCAGCGCCGACATCATGCCCAGCACCATCAGGTTGGGACTGATAAGCGAGGCATCGACTATGCCGCTCTTGATGGTTTCGGTCACCTCGCCGCCAGCCAGGTAGGCACCGGCAAACTCGAAGACCATGGCGATGATGATCGCCTGCTTGATGGTCAATGCACGCGAGCCAACGGATGTACCCATAGCATTGGCTACATCGTTGGCTCCAACACCCCAGGCCATGAAAAAACCGAAAAGGCAGGCAAGAACGAGCAGAACGAGCCCGTAGTCCGCAATAAGAGACATAAATTAGTTTTCCGTAGATCCCAGAAAGGACACTGGCGCTTAGCGCGCCAGCAGTTGTTCCAGTCGGTTGCCCACTCGTTGGGCGCGGTCGGCGACATCGCCGACCCAGTCGATGATCTGATAGAGGAACATCACATCGACCGGGGGAAGGTCCTTCTCCAGCTTGAACAGGTTGCGGCGCACCTCGATCTGCAGGCGATCGGTATCGTTTTCGATCGAACCGAGCTCCTCGATCAGGGTTTCCACGAGTACAGCTTCACGGCCGGCGAAACCGGTCTCGAGCAGCTCGTCCAATTCGTTCATTGCCTTCAGCGCCTGAGCGCTGGCATCCACGCTGCGCTGCACGTAGGTGCGCATCAGCGGCTGCAACGGTTGTGGAATGGCCATCTGCCGGCCGAGCATCAGCCCAGCGATGTCCTTGGCACGGTTGGCGACTTTGTCCTGTACACTGAGCAGCTCGAGCAGGTCCGAACGCGGCACCGGCAGGAACAGGCTCTTGGGCAGGTGCAGGCGCACGCTTTTCTTCAGCTTGTCGGCCTCGTGCTCCAGCCGGGACATCTCCTGTTGTACCTGTTCCACCTTGGCCCAGTCCTCGACCATTATGGCTTCGAAGAAAGGCACCAGGTTCGCCGCGCACTCGTGAGCCTTGGCGATATGCTGTTGCATGGGGCCGATGGGTGAACGGCCGAACAGGCTGACAAAGGGATTGATAGGCATAGGGTAAGCCCCCGTTTTGAGAAGGTCGCAAGTATAGGGACCGGCTTCGTCATTCGCCAGCGCGTGTCATCGCTCTGTCACATTTTCATAAAAGGCTATCTAGCTCTCCACCATGGTCAAAGAAACCGAAATCAAACTGCGCGCCAGCCGCGCCACCCTGGCCGCCCTGCGTGAACACCCGTTGCTGAAAAAACGCAACAAGAGTGGCTGGCAGCGCGGCGAGCTGTTCAACCAGTATTACGACACGCCGGACCGCGAGCTGGCGAGTGCCAAGGTCGCCCTGCGTCTGCGCCGCGATGGCGAGCAGTTCATCCAGACCCTGAAGAGCCGTGGCCAGAGCGTCGCCGGCCTGTCCGAGCGCAACGAGTGGGACTGGTACCTGAGCAAGGCCAAGCTCGACCTGAAAAAGCTCGATGACAGCTGCTGGCCAGCCAGCCTGGCGGAGCTGGACAAGAAAACCCTGCAGCCGTTGTTCACCACCGACTTCGTTCGCGAAAAGGCCGAGATCTCCTGGGGCCGTGGCAAGGCCAAGGTGATCATCGAAGCCGCGCTGGATCTGGGCAAGGTCATCGCCGGCGAGGGCGAAGAAGAGATCTGCGAGCTGGAGCTGGAGCTGCGCCAGGGCGAGCCCGCCGCCCTGCTGGAGCTGGCCTGCGAACTGGCCGCCGAGCTGCCGCTGATGCCCTGCGACATCAGCAAGGCCGAGCGCGGCTATCGCCTGTTCGATGCCGGCAGCTACAACCTGAGCCTGCCAGCCCCCGAGCTTGACGCCGAGATGAGCCTGGACGATGCCTTCGCCGCGCTTGCCTGGCACCTGCTCGGCGCCAGCCAACGCCTGGCCGAGCAATATCGCTGGAACGGCCATTGGAGCCTGTTGCAACAATGGCTGGAGCAGTTGATCGACCTGCGCGCCCTGCTCGCCAGCCTCGGTCAGGCGGCGCCCCGCAGCAGCTCGCGTGAATTGCGCGAAGCGCTCGATGCCCTGCTCGACGACTGGCGGCCGCGCCTGGCAGCCGGGCAGAACGATGACAGCATGCGGCGCAACGCCCCGGCACTGTTCGCTGCCGAACTGGATGGCTGCCGCTGGGGCCTGCTGTCGCTGAAGCTGTCGCACTGGCTGCTGCAGCGCAACTGGACGTTGGAGCGCAACAATCGCGGCAATCGCCAGGGCAATGCAGCCCTGGGCAACTGGTTACCGACCCTGCTGAGCGAAGAAGGTAATGCCCTGCAACTGCGCCGCTACCAACAGCAGCCGGAAGACCTGGCCGAGCAGATGCCACGTCTGGAACGCTTGCTGGTCTGGCTGCGACTGGCGCGAAGCGTGCTGGAAGTGCCCGAGGTCGACCGCCTGTATGGCGAGCTGAACAAGCTGTACGGCCTGGCTCAGCAGGACCTGGACGAAGAACAGCGCCAGCTGCGTGCGACTCAGACGCAGATCGTGAGCAGCCTCAAGGCCTGGAAGGCGTTGGTCAGATAGCGCAAGACTCGGTGCGCACAGCGCACCCTACCGCCAGTGCCGCCAACCAGCGGCACCATGAAAAACGGGCCCCGCAGGGCCCGTTTTTCATTTCAGCGTGCAGCTCAGTTGCTGCTGGGATTGCGACGGCTGTCGACGACCTGCTGCCAGGACGGATTGGCGGTCTCGTCCATGGCTTGTTGCATGGCCTTCTTGCGCTTTTCTTCGGCGCGATGGGCGAAGAACCAGGCCAGGAAGGTGGCGAACGATACAGCCAGCAGGATCAGGCTGGCCACCGCGTTGATCTCAGGTTTAACCCCCAGGCGCACGGCAGAGAAGATCTCCATCGGCAGGGTGGTCGCACCAGGACCGGAAACGAAGCTGGCCAGTACCAGGTCATCCAGCGACAGGGCGAAGGACATCATCGCACCCGCTGCCAGCGACGGCGCGATCATCGGCACGGTGATCAGGAAGAACACTTTCCACGGCCGCGCCCCCAGATCCATGGCCGCTTCTTCGATGGACATGTCCAGCTCACGCAGACGCGACGACACCACCACCGCCACATAGGCCGAGCAGAAGGTGGTGTGGGCGATCCAGATGGTGGTCATGCCACGCTGCATCGGCCAGCCGATCAGTTGCGCCATCAGCACGAACAACAGCAGCAACGACAGACCGGTGATCACTTCCGGCATCACCAGCGGCGCGGTGACCAGGCCACCGAACAGGGTACGTCCCTTGAAGTGGGTGATGCGGGTCAGCACGAAGGCCGCCAGGGTGCCCAGCGCCACCGCCGCAATGGCGGTGTAGCAGGCGATTTCCAGCGAGCGCATCACTGAGTTCATCAGTTGCGTGTTGTCCAGCAGGCCGACGTACCACTTCACCGACCAGCCGCCCCACACGGTTACCAGCCGCGAGGCGTTGAACGAGTAGATGACCAGGATGACCATGGGCAGATAGATGAATGCCAGGCCGGCCCAGAGCATGATGCTGGAGAAACTGAAACGCTTCATGGCCGTCCCTCCAGCTCTTTGGCTCCGCTTCTGGTTAAAGAGCCGGTTGAACAGAATGATGGGCTCACTGTGATTGAACGAATCATGGCCGGCCCTCCAGTTCCTTGGCTTGGTTACGGTTGAACAGAATGATGGGCACGATCAGGATCGCCAGCATCACCACAGCCAGAGCGGAAGCCACAGGCCAGTCGCGGTTGTTGAAGAACTCCTGCCACAGCACCTTGCCGATCATCAGGGTCTCCGGGCCACCAAGCAGCTCGGGGATGACGAACTCGCCGACCACCGGGATGAACACCAGCATCGAGCCGGCAATGATGCCGTTCTTCGACAGCGGCACGGTGATCTTCCAGAAGTTGTTGAAATTGCTCGAGCCAAGGTCAGACGCGGCCTCCAGCAGGCTGAGGTCGTGCTTCACCAGGTTGGCGTAGAGCGGCAGGATCATGAACGGCAGGTACGAATACACGACACCGATATAGACCGCAGTGTTGGTGTTGAGAATCTGCAGCGGCGTATCGATCAGGCCAATGCCCATCAGCAGGCTGTTGAGCAGGCCGTTGTTGCCGAGAATACCCATCCAGGCATAGACGCGAATCAGGATCGCGGTCCAGGTCGGCATCATGATCAGCAGCAGCAGTACGGTCTGGTGTTCTTTCGGCGCACGCGCGATGGCATAGGCCATCGGGTAGCCGATCAGCAGACAGAGCAAGGTGCTGAAGAAAGCGATCTGCAGCGAGCCCAGGTAAGCCGACAGGTACAGGGCATCCTCGGTGAGGAAGATGTAGTTGCCGAAGTTCAACAGCAGCGTCAGCTTGTTGTCCGCCCACTGGTAGATTTCCGTGTAGGGCGGAATCGCCACGTCGGCTTCGGCGAAGCTGATCTTCAGCACGATGATGAAGGGCAGCAGGAAGAACATGAACAGCCAGAGGAAAGGTATGCCGATAACGGCATGCCGCCCGGTGGGCAGATAGCGCGCCAGTTTGCTCGGTTTCATGATTGCAGTACCACGCCGCTGTCATCTTCCCAGTACACCACCACCGGATCGTCCCAGGTCGGGCGCTTGCCACGGCGCTCGGCGTTGGCGATGAAGCACTGCACGATCTGCCCGGACGTGAGCTTGACGTGGTACACCGAGTGACCGCCGAGGTAAGCGATGTCGTGCACGTGGCCACGGCTCCAGTTGTACTCGGGATGCTCGTGGTCCTCCGGCAACGCGGTGGCCATCAGCAGTTTTTCCGGACGCAGGGCGTAGCTGACGGACTTGTTCTCGGCGCGCGTGCTGACGCCGTGGCCGATGTAGATCGGCTTGTCCAGATGCGGGCAGTCGATGATCGCGTGGTCGGCCTCGTCACTGGTGAGCTGGCCATCGAAGAGGTTGACGTTGCCAATGAACTCGCACACCAGACGGCTGGTGGGCGTCTCGTAGATGTCGATCGGGCTGCCGGTCTGGGCGATCCAGCCCAGGTGCATGATGGCGATGCGCTGGGCCATGGTCATGGCCTCCTCCTGGTCGTGGGTCACCATCACGCAGGTCACGCCGACCCGCTCGATGATCTCCACCAGCTCCAGTTGCATCTGCGAACGCAGCTTCTTGTCCAGCGCGCCCATCGGTTCGTCGAGCAGCAGCAGCTTGGGGCGCTTGGCCAGGGAACGGGCCAGGGCCACGCGCTGACGCTGACCACCGGAGAGCTGATGCGGCTTGCGCTTGGCGTACTGGGTCATGTGCACCAGTTTGAGCATCTCGGCCACGCGCTCGTCGATCTCGGCCTTCGGCAGTTTGTCCTGCTGCAGGCCGAAGGCGATGTTCTGCGCCACGGTCATGTGCGGGAACAGCGCATAGGACTGGAACATCATGTTGATCGGCCGCTGATACGGCGGCATGTCGGTGATGTCGACGCCATCGAGAATGATGCGTCCTTCGGTCGGCCGCTCGAAGCCGGCGAGCATGCGCAGCAGGGTCGACTTGCCCGAGCCGGAGCCGCCCAGCAGGGCGAAGATCTCGCCCTTGTTGATGGTCAGCGAGACGTCGTCGACGGCCACGGTCTCGTCGAACTTCTTGGTCACCCGATCGATCTTGACCAGCACCTCTTTCGGTGTCTGATCCCCCTCGAGGGCTTTTTTGTAGGCGCTGGAGGCAACAGCCATTATTGGAAAACTCCCGGAAGATTGTGCCCGACCCCTGCGGCCGGGCAGGAACGATTACTGACCCGACTTGACCTTGGTCCAACTGCGGGTCATCAGGCGCTGCACGCGAACCGGCAGCTCGGCGGAGATGTACAGCTTGTCCAGCACCGCTTGTGACGGGTAGACGGACGGGTCGTTGCGGACCTCCTCATCCATGAATTCATCCGCCTTGGTATTGGGGTTGGCATAACCGACGTAGTCACTGACTTCGGCGATCACCTCGGGCTCGAGGAGGAAGTTGATGAAGGTGTGCGCCTGTTCGGCGTTCGCCGCATCGACGGGAATGGCCATCATGTCGAACCAGAGATTGGCGCCTTCCTTGGGAATGCTGTAGGCGATTTCGATGCCCTTGCCGGCCTCGTCGGCGCGGTCGGCGGCCTGCAGGATGTCGCCGGAGAAACCGGCAGCCACGCAGATGTTGCCGTTGGCCAGGTCGCCGATGTACTTGGAGCTGTGGAAGTAGGTGACGTAGGGGCGCACCTCCAGCAACTTGGCTTCGGCCTTGGCGTAGTCGTCGGGATTGGTGCTGTTGGGGTCCAGACCAAGGTAATTGAGCATGGCCGGGATCATTTCGTCACCGGAATCGAGGAAAGCGACGCCGCACTGGCTGAGCTTCTTGAGGTTGTCCGGCTCGAACAGCACGGCCCAGGAATCGATCTCCTCGACACCGAGTGCGGCCTTGACCTTCTCGACGTTGTAACCGATGCCGTTGGTGCCCCACAGGTAGGGCACCGAATACTGATTGCCGGGATCGTTGGTTTCCAGCTGCTTGAGCAGCGCCGGATCGAGATTGTCCCAGTTGCTCAGCTTGCTGCGATCGAGCGGCTGGAAGGCGCCAGCGCGAATCTGCTTGCCGAGAAAGTGGTTGGAAGGCACCACCACATCGTAGCCGCTGCGGCCGGCGAGCAGTTTGCCTTCGAGGGTTTCGTTGGAGTCGAAGACGTCATAGATCGGCTTGATGCCGGTTTTCGCCTCGAACTTGGCCAGGGTCTCTTCGCCGATGTAATCGCTCCAGTTGTAGATATGCACGGTGGGCTGGGCCAGAGCGGCGCCACAGAAGGCGGAAGCCGCCATCGCGATCAGAGACTTGGGCAGGGTTACTCGCACAGTATCGTCCTCGTTTTTGTGTGCCGAGCGGAAAAGGCGCGGCACTTTATAGGAAAATCGTTCGTCGATCAGCGGCCGCTTTTGATTCGCGTCCAGTCACGGGTCAGCCAGCGCTGCACTTGCGGCGAACGCTCCTCGGCGACATACAGCTTGGCCATCACGTCCTTGCCGGGGTACACACCCGGATTGTTGCGCACGCTCTCATCGACCAGTTCGGTGGCCTTGAGGTTGGGGTTGGCGTAGGCCACGTAGTCGCTGATCTTGGCGATCACGTCGGGGCGCAGCAGGTAGTTGATGAACTCGTGCGCTTCGTCGACGTTCTTGGCGTCCTTGGGGATGGCCAGCAGGTCCGCCCACATGGCGGTGCCTTCCTTGGGAATGATGTAGATGATCTCGTCGCTGCGGCCGGCCTCTTCCGCGCGGTCGGCAGCCTGCAGCACGTCACCGGAGTAACCGAAAGCGGCGCAGATGTTGCCGTTGGCCAGATCGGAGATGAATTTCGAGCTGTGGAAGTAGGTGATGTAAGGACGCACCTTCATCAGTTGCTCGGCGGCCTTCTCGTAGTCTTCGCGTTTGGTGGTGTGCGGCGACAGGCCCAGGTAGTTGACCGTCTGTGGCAGCACTTCGTCGCCTGAATCGAGCAGGGCGATACCGCAGGATGCGAGCTTCTCGGCGTACTTCGGATCGAACAGCAGTTCCCAGGAATCGAGCGGCGCATCGTCGCCCAGCACGGCGCGCGCCTTGGTGGCGTTCAGGCCGATGCCATTGGTGCCCCACAGGTAGGGCACCGAGTATTCGTTGCCGGGGTCGCCCGCGGCCAGGTTGTTCATGATGGTCGGATCGAGATTGACCAGGTTGGGCAGTTTGGACTTGTCCAGTTTCAGGTAGGTGCCGGCACGTACCTGCTTGGCCAGAAAGTGGTTGGTAGGCACCACCACGTCGTAGCCGCTCTGGCCGGTGGCCAGCTTGCCATCGAGGGTTTCGTTGGAGTCGAAAACGTCATACACCACCTTGATACCGGTTTCCTTCTCGAACTCGGCGATGGTGTCCGGCGCAATGTAGTCGGACCAGTTGTAGACCTTGACCACGCGATCATCTGCATGGGCTACAGATATGCCAATGGCGGCGGCGACCAGGCCAGCCAGCAGGGTAGAACGACGCATAACGTTTCCTCTTCTTGCGATTTGGGTGCCTGGCGGGCGAACCCGCCAGGCGGCGTTGCTTCGTTGCTTAGCGGCCGGATTTGATCTTGGTCCAGCTGCGGGTCATGTTGCGCTGCACTGCTGGCGCCAGGTCCGGGAAGGTGTAGATCTTCTTCAGCACTTCCGGGGTCGGGTATACGCCCGGGTCGGTACGCAGCGCCTCATCCACCAGCGCGGTGGCAGCGGCGTTGCCGTTGGGGAACTGCACGTAGTTGGTGATGCTGGCCATCACCTCAGGCTTCATCAGGTAGTTGAGGAACACGTGGGCAGACTCGACATTCTTGGCGTCAGCCGGCACGGCCAGCATGTCGAAGAAGGAACCCGCGCCTTCCTTCGGAATGTTGTAGCCAACTTGCACGCCGTTCTTGGCTTCTTCGGCGCGCGCCTTGCTCTGGTAGATGTCACCCGAGTAGCCGATAGCGACGCAGATGTTGCCGTTGGCCAGATCGGAGATGTACTTGGAGCTGTGGAAGTAGGCCACCGAAGGACGGATGGAGAGGAACAGCTCCTCGGCCTTCTTCAGCTCGTCGGCCTTGCTGCTATCCGGGGCATAGCCCAGGTAATGCAGAGCGGCAGGGAGGATTTCGGTCGGCGAGTCGAGGAAGGAAACACCGCAGGACTTCAGCTTTTCCATGTTCTCCGGCTTGAACACCAGATCCCAGGAGTCGACCGGCGCGTCTTCGCCGAGTACGGCCTTGACCTTCTCGACGTTGTAGCCAATACCGATGGTGCCCCACATGTAGGGGATCGAGTACTGGTTGCCCGGATCGCTCGGGTCCAGTGCCTTGAGCAGGTCCTTGTCCAGGTTCGACCAGTTCGGCAGCTTGGACTTGTCCAGCTTCTGGAACACGCCGGCCTTGATCTGCTTGGCCAGGAAGGGGTTGGACGGTACCACTACGTCGTAACCGGAGCTGCCGGCCAGCAACTTGGCTTCCAGCACTTCGTTGCTGTCGAAGACGTCGTAGACGACCTTGATGCCGGTTTCCTTCTCGAAGTTGGCCAGGGTGTCTTCGGCGATGTAATCGCTCCAGTTGTAGACATGCAGCACCTTGTCGTCAGCCTGAGCAGCGCTTGCCACGGCTGCGGTCAGGGACAACGCGAGAAGGGTCTTGCCGAATGTTTTCATGCGTACAGCTCCTGTTGTTGTGTCGATATTCCAGAGGTCGCGCAAGCCGTTCGAATCGGGCTGGTTCACGGACTCTGGCGCAGTCTGGCAAGGTCATGGCACCGCTGACAACTTTCCGTGACTGCGGGCTTTCAGACCTGTAGGTCACGCAGAGTCAGATCCAGGCACTTGCGTGCTTTCTCCACCAGTTCATCCACTTCCGCCTGGCTGATCACCAGTGGCGGCGCGATGATCATGGTGTCGCCCACGGCGCGCATGATCAGACCATTATTAAAGCAGTGGCCGCGGCAGATCATGCCTACCGCCTTGTCACCCGGATAACGTTTGCGCGTCGCCTTGTCCTGCACCAGTTCGATGGCACCCAACATGCCGACACCGCGCACTTCGCCCACCAGAGGGTGATCCGCCAGCTCACGCAGACGACGCTGCAAATACGGTGCCGTTTCTGCTTTCACCCGGTCGACGATGCCTTCTTCCTTGAGAATGCGCAGGTTCTCCAGCCCCACCGCTGCCGCCACCGGGTGGCCGGAATAGGTGAAGCCGTGGTTGAAGTCGCCGTGCGCCTCGATCACCTCGAACACCTTGTCGCTGACGATCAGCCCGCCCATCGGCACGTAGCCGCTGGTGAGGCCCTTGGCGATGGTCATCAGGTCGGGCTTGAGGTCGTAGTACTGGCTGCCGAACCATTCGCCGGTACGGCCGAAACCGCAGATCACTTCATCGGCGACGAAGAGGATGTCGTACCGGGCGAGGATTTCCTTGATGCGCGGCCAGTAACTGTCCGGCGGGATGATCACGCCGCCGGCGCCCTGGATCGGCTCGGCGATGAAGGCCGCCACATTGTCCACACCCAGTTCGAGAATCTTCTTCTCCAGCTGGTCGGCGGCCCAGATGCCAAATGCGTCCGGCGATTGCTCGCCACCCTCACCGAACCAGTACGGCTGCGGGATATGCGCGATGCCCGGGATCGGCAGGTCGCCCTGCTCGTGCATGAA
>NZ_JBLWTV010000023.1:0-82583 GCF_048269965.1 Pseudomonas sp.
CGCCGTCTGGCGTTCCGGAATACCCTTTGATCGCAATAGGATCGGACAACAGGCTTGCGGCCGAACATAGGATCTACGATCCTCGATCAAACCTGATTAGTAGGAGCGGGTTCAGCCGCGAATTTCTTCTCCTTCGCGGCTGAAGCCGCTCCTACGTAAAGCTTCAGCGTCTTAGCAGCAATTGCCCCAATGCTTCTTCTTCGAGGTATGGCCGATGCCGGGATTGAAGGTGTTGGTCGGGTCGAGCTCGCGGTAGAAGCCCGCCAGCGCCGGTTTTGCCACGTACAGGTGGCCGACGTTGTGCTCGGCCGGGTACTCGGCGCGGCGCGCGTCCAGCAGCTTCCACATGCGGTGCTCCATCTCGATCGGGTCGATGCCCTTCCTGACGATGTAGTCCTGATGGAACACATGGCAGAAGAAGTGCCCGTAGTAGAGCTTGTGGATGATCTGCTCTTCCATCTCGGCCGGCAGCGTCTCGACCCAGTCACGATCATTGCGGCGCAGGGCGATGTCCAGGGCGAGGATGTCCTCGACGCTGCTGCGGTGTGACTCGCGGTAACGGATCGCCGCACCGGCAATGGCGAAGCGATGCAGGAAGGCCTTGCGCCCTTCATCGGTATCGCACTCGAAGCAGGCGCCGCTGGCGCTGTTCGCGAAGTACTCGCTGAGGAAGCTGCGGGTCTGCTCCAGCGTGTCGTTGGAGACGCGCACCAGCAGGTGGTGCTCGAAGCGGTCGCGGTATTCGCGCATGCGCGCCGGCAGGTGGCTGGGCAGCAGGTTCATCAGGGTCTGGATCACCTTGTCGGTCACCCCGCGCAGGCCGAAACGCTCGAAGAAGCCATCGACCCGGCTCTTCATCGCGAAGGCGGCCGGTACCTTGGATGTGCCGAAGGTGTCGATCACCAGGAAGGTGTCCTTGCCGTATTTCTCGCCAATGTCGAAGGCCGTGCGGTGGATGTACTCGCCGGCAATCGGCAGGCGCGGCAGCCTGGCCAGCAGGTGACGGCGCACTTCGGTGAGGTCGTGCGGGTCGTTGCTGCCGATGTAGAACACCGTGCTCGGCTCTTTCGGGAAAGTGTCCAGGCGCACGGCGAACAGGCACAGCTTGCCGGCCGAACCGGAGGCCTCGAACAGGCGCGACGGGTCGGCGTTGAAGCGCGCTGGAGTGTCGGCATCGACGTCGCGCACGTGTTCGCCATAGCGAGCGTCGGAGGCCTTGGCGGTTGTCTCGTTGCGTACCTGCTGCGGTGTGTAGTCGCCGCTCTGCAGGCGGGTGAGGATTTCCTCCGGATCGTTGCCCAGCTCGATTCCCAGGTGATTGACCAGCTCCAGCGAACCGTCATCTTTTACCTGCGCATAGAGTGCCAGCTCGGTGTAGGCCGGGCCGCGACGCACCAGGGCGCCGCCGGAGTTGTTGCAGACGCCGCCCAGCACCGAGGCGCCGATGCAGGACGAGCCAATCACCGAGTGCGGTTCGCGATTCAGTGGCGCCAGCGCCTGTTCCAGGCGGTCGAGGGTGGCGCCGGGCAGGCACACCACCTGCTCGCCATCGTTGATCAGCTGTACGCCGGTGATGCGCAGGGTGCTGATCAGCACGATCTCGCGGTCGTAGTCGGCACCGTCGGGGGTGGAGCCGCCGGTCAGGCCGGTATTGGCGGCCTGCATGATGACGATGCGGTCGGCCGCTACGGCCGCCTGCAGGATGCGCCATTGCTCCAGCAGGGAGCCTGGGCGCACCACCGCCAGCACGTTGCCTTCCCCCGTACGGTGGCCCTTGCGGAAACGCCGTGTGGCTTGTTCGTCGGTCAGCACGTGGCTGCTGCCGACGATCTGGCGCATCTGCGCCAGCAGGGCGTCACGGGTGATGGAGGCGGCAGCAGTCATTGGCTCAGCGCTCCTTTACCAGCAGGTCCGGGGTGATTTCGGCGATGGACTTGGCGCCGGTCAGCACCATGGCCACACGCATTTCCTTCTCGATCAGGTCGAGCAGGTTGCTCACCCCGGCGCCACCGGCTGCGGCCAGGGCGTAGAGGAAGGCGCGGCCGAGTAGCACGGTGTCGGCGCCAAGGGCGAGCATGCGCACCACGTCGAGGCCGGTGCGGATGCCGGAATCGGCGAGAATCTTCAGTTCGCCCTTGACCGCGTCGGCGATGGCCGGCAGAGCGCGGGCGCTGGATAGTACGCCGTCGAGCTGACGGCCGCCGTGGTTGGAGACGATGATGCCGTCGGCGCCGAACGTCACGGCATCGCGGGCGTCTTCGGGGTCGAGAATGCCCTTGATCACCATCGGGCCGTCCCAGAAGTCGCGGATCCACTCCAGGTCCTTCCAGGAAATCGACGGGTCGAAGTTGGCGCCCAGCCAGCCGATGTAGTCGGCCAGGCCGGTCGGGTTGCCGCGATAGGCGGAGATGTTGCCCAGATCATGCGGCTTGCCCAGCAGGCCGACGTCCCAGGCCCACTGCGGGTGAGTCATGGCTTGCAGCATGCGACGCAGTGCGGCGTTCGGGCCGCTCATGCCGGAGTGGGCGTCGCGGTAGCGGGCGCCGGGTACGGGCATGTCGACGGTGAACACCAGCGTCGAGCAACCGGCGGCCTTGGCGCGCTCCAGTGCGTTCTTCATGAAGCCACGGTCTTTCAGCACGTAGAGCTGGAACCACATCGGCCGGTCGATGGCCGGGGCCACTTCCTCGATCGGGCACACCGAAACGGTGGACAGGGTAAAGGGAATGCCCTTGGCCGCTGCTGCCTTGGCGGCCTGCACTTCACCACGGCGCGCGAACATGCCGGTCAGGCCGACGGGTGCCAGGCCGACAGGCATCGACATCTTCTCGCCGAACAGTTCGGTGGACAGGTCCAGTTCGGACATGTTCTTCAGCACGCGCTGGCGCAGTTCGATGTCCGACAGGTCGGCGACGTTGCGGCGCAGCGTGTGCTCGGCGTAGGCGCCGCCATCGGCGTAGTGGAACAGGAAGGGCGGCAGCCTGCGTTGAGCGGCTGCGCGATAGTCGGTCGAGGCAGAAATGATCATGGGCTCATCCTGTTGCTGAAAAGGGGAAGCGTAGCCTGACGGCAAATGCCCCGACGATGTCGGGGCGGGTACTGCCGGTGGATCAGCGGGGCATCAGTGGATCGCTGACACCCAGCACGTAGATCGCGACCAGCGCGATGATGCCGGTGAACAGCAGGTAGTACAGCGTCGGCCAGATGGTCTTGCGCAGGGTACTGCCTTCGCGGCCGAGCAGGCCAACGGTGGCCGAAGCCGCTACCACGTTGTGGATTGCCACCATGTTACCGGCGGCGGCGCCTACGGCCTGGACCGCGACGATCAGCGCGCTGGAGATGCCCAGGCTGCTGGCGACGCCGAACTGGAACTGGCTGAACATCATGTTGCTGACGGTGTTGGAGCCGGCGATGAAGGCACCCAGGGCACCGATGCTCGGGGCCAGCAGCGGATAGATGCCGCCAACGCTGTCGGCCACCCAGCGCGCCATGAGGATCGGCATGCTGGCCAGCTCGGCGCCGTTGACGCCGGAGTTGATCAGGATACGTACCATCGGCACGGTGAACAGCAACACGAAGCCGGCGCTGAGCAATACGCTGGACGACTCTTTCACCGCCTTGCCCAGGTCACGTGCCTTCATGCCATGCAGGAAGAAGGTGGCCAGCACCACGGCAACCAGAATGCCGCCCGGCAGGTACAGCGGCTGGAAGTTGGCGCTGACGCCGGCTTCGCCCATCAGGTCCGGGAAATTCACCACTACCGCTTTCAGCGCGTTGCCCACTTCCGGGAATACACGGCTGATAACCAGCAGGGCGCCGACCAGCACATAGGGTAGCCAGGCGCGCAGTGCGCTCATCGGTTTGGCGGTCAGTTCGTCCAGTTTCATCTCGACGGTGCCCAGCCACTCGCTCGGCCATTTGTCCGCCGGGGCGAAGTCCCAGGTCTTCTTCGGCACCAGGAAGCCAAAGCGTGCGGCGCTGGTGACGATGGCCAGGCCGATCAGGCCGCCCAGCAGCGACGGAAATTCCGGGCCGAGGAAGACGCCGGTGAAGACATACGGTACGACGAAGGCCAGCCCGGCGAAAATCGCGAACGGCATGACCTCCAGGCCAGCTTTCCAGCTTTTCTCCTGACCGAAGAAGCGCGTCAGCATCATCGCCATGATGACCGGCATGACCACGCCAACGGTGGCATGGATGATCGCCACTTCACTGGTGATCAACTGCAGGAACTGCGCCCAGGACGAACCCTGCTCGACCAGCTGTGCACCAATGGTGGCGGTATCCAGGCCGGTATTGAGGCCGACGATGATCGGTGTACCGACGGCGCCGAAGGATACCGGCGTGCTTTGTACCAGCATGCCCATCAGCACGGCTGCCATCGCCGGGAAACCGATGGCCACCAGCAGCGGTGCAGCGATGGCGGCTGGCGTACCGAAGCCCGATGCGCCTTCGATGAAGCAGCCGAACAACCAGGCAATGATGATCGCCTGGATGCGCCGGTCAGGACTGATGGTGGTGAAGCCGGCACGAATGGCGGTGATGCCACCGGAGTGCTTGAGGGTGTTCAGCAGCAGGATGGCGCCGAAAATGATCCACAGCAGGCCGAGGGTGATCAGCAAGCCTTGCAGGGTGGAGGCCAGGACGCGGTTGAAGGTCATGTCCCAGGCGAACAGGCCGACAGCGGCAGTCACCAGGTAGACCAGCGGCATGGCGTGTTTGGCCGGCCAGCGCAGACCGATCAGCAGAACGGCAGCGAGCAGAATCGGCGAGAACGCCAGCAGGGCGAGAATTCCGTTGGACATTGAGTCTTACTCCACACGAACGCGCAGCTGGCGCGGCAGGGATGAGGCGTGATCGAACAGGCTTGCAGCGCGTAGGGCTGTCATGGCGTGACCTCGATGGTTTGTTGTTCTTGTTGGTTAAATTGGTAATACCAATTTACAAAACAGCGGGCTCAGGTTAAAAGTTGCTCAATGGACTGTCAAATCGGGAGGCTAAGACTTTGGTCGTAGTGTGCTTGCTTGTTCAGCGAAGAAGGGCGCTATAGGCTTGCCCTGTCGGGCCTTCAGCCTGGTCAAACCAATGGAGATGTGGGTGATGGAAGTAGGTCAGGTGCGGCAGCGTCGTCTCTCCGATGACATCGTCGCGCAACTGGAAACCATGATTCTCGAGGGCACCTTGCGTGCCGGTGAGAGACTGCCTGCAGAGCGTGCGCTGGCCGAGCAGTTCGGTGTATCTCGTCCGTCCCTGCGTGAAGCGATCCAGAAACTGGTGGCAAAGGGGCTGCTGGTCAGTCGTCAGGGTGGCGGTAACTATGTCGCCGAATCACTTGGCTCGACCTTCAGTGACCCGCTGTTGCAACTGCTGGAGCACAAGGAGGATGCCCAGCGCGACCTGCTGGAATTCCGTCACACACTGGAAGGCTCCTGCGCCTACTACGCGGCCAGGCGCGCCACGGATATCGACCGGCAGCGTCTCACCGAAGCGTTCGAAGCCTTGCAGGATTGCTACGCGCGAGTCGGCAAGGTGACTCGCGCCGAGGAGGGGGCGGCCGATGCGCGTTTTCACCTGGCGATTGCCGAAGCCAGCCACAACGCGGTGCTGCTGCACACCATTCGTGGTCTGTTCGATTTGCTCAAGCGCAACGTGGTGACCAACATCGGTGGCATGTATGCCCAGCGCGAAGAGACCCGCGACATGCTGATCGGGCAGCATCGCGCGCTGTACCAGGCGATCATCGAAGGGCGCGCGGAAGAGGCCCGCGAGCTATCCAATCAGCACATCGACTATGTGCAGGAAGTGCTGTCGGAGGTGCAATTGGAGGCGCGGCGGGTGGAACGGGCGCAGCGGCGCGGGGCTATCAGGCCGTAGGTACGCCCTGCGCACGGCTGCTGGCCCTCGTTGCGCTAATCCGGTTGTGACTCGAAGGGCGATTGGTGCGCATGGTGCACCCTCCGGGATGTTGCGGCCGAGGCCGCACGCACCGCACCGGCGGCGGCCTGCGTTGCGGCGGACTGTCTGCCTGCGTTTCGCTTCGCCCTGCGTCTTGAGCTTTTCTTGAGGCTTGCGGCTTGAAGCTTGCCGCTGCGTTCAGTCGTCCTTGCCCTTGCTGCGCATCGCGCGCTGAACCTCGCGGTCGGCGTCACGTTCCTTCTCGGTGTGGCGCTTGTCGAAGTCCTTCTTGCCCTTGGCCAGGGCAATCTCGCATTTGACCAGATGCTGCTTCCAGTACAGCGACAGCGCCACGGCGGTGTAGCCCTTCTGCTGTACGGAGCCGAACAGCTTTTCCAGCTCGCGTTTGTTCAACAGCAGCTTGCGCGTGCGGGTCGGGTCGGCGATGACATGGGTGCTGGCAGTTTTCAGTGGCGTGATGTGGCAGCCCATCAACCAGGCCTCATCGTCCTTGAGCAGCACGTAGCTGTCGACCAGCTGTGCCTTGCCGGCACGCAGGCTCTTCACTTCCCAGCCGGACAGCACCAGGCCGGCCTCGAACTTGTGTTCGATGAAATAGTCATGCAGCGCCTTCTTGTTCAGCGCGATGGTGCCTTGAGGATGTTTCTTTTGCTTAGCCATAGGGCACGCATTATAGGGAGTCGGCCGCGCCTGCGCTATGGGGCTCTCCTGGCCGGTTGCCGGCTTGCGCTTGAGCCTGCCGGATGAATCTCCGACAATGCGCGATCTTTTTTCCCGCAGTATGGGGTCTTGGCCGCAATGGCGAGCGACAACGTTTCGATTCATGGTGCCTGGGCCAGTCGCTGGGTGTTCATTCTGGCAGCGACCGGTTCGGCGGTCGGTCTCGGCAATATCTGGAAATTCCCCTACATGACCGGGGTCTACGGCGGCGGTGCGTTCGTCGTCATGTACCTGTTCTGCATCGCCCTGGTGGGGGTGCCGATCATGCTGGCGGAAACCCTGATCGGTCGTCGCGGCCGGCAGAGCCCGGTCAATGCGATGAAGAGCCTGGCGATCGAAGCCGGAGCCTCGAAGCACTGGTCGCTGGCTGCGCTGATGGGGATGGTCGCCGCGCTACTGATTCTGTCGTTCTACAGCGTGGTCGCCGGTTGGTCGCTGGATTACATCATCGGCATGGGCCGTGGCGACTTCACCGGCATCAGCGCCGATGGGGCTGGTGCGGCGTTCGGCGGTCTGACTTCCGATCCGTGGCGCCTGACCCTGTGGCATAGCCTGTTCATGCTGATCACCGCGTTCGTCATCGCCAAGGGGGTGGTGGCGGGTCTGGAGCGCAGCTTGCGTATCATGATGCCGCTGCTGTTCGTGCTGTTGCTGGTGCTGTTGGGCTACAGCTTTACCACCGGGCATTTCCGCGAAGGTTTCGACTTCCTCTTCCATTTCGACCCGAGCAAGGTGCAGGACGGCATTCTGGCTGCCATGGGTCATGCCTTCTTCACTTTGAGCGTGGGTGTGGGTTCGATCATGGTCTACGGCGCTTACATGCCGAAGAAGGCTTCGATAGGCGCTACGGTGCTGACCGTCGGTGTGCTCGATACCCTGGTGGCGCTGACGGCGGGTCTGGCGCTGTTCCCCATCGTCTTTGCCGCCGGCCTGGAGCCGGGTGGTGGCCCCGGACTGATGTTCGTCACCCTGCCGATTGCCTTCGGCAATATCGCTTTCGGTCAGGTGATGGGGCTGATCTTCTTCGTGCTGGTGGCTGTCGCAGCATGGAGTTCGTCGATCTCCATGCTGGAGCCGGCCGTGGCCTACTTCGTCGAGAAGACCGGGCGCAGCCGCGCGCAGGTAACCGCCGTGCTGGCGCTGCTGTGCTGGCTGCTGGGGATGGGCACGGTGCTGTCGTTCAATCTTTGGGCCGAGGCCAAGTTCTTCGTCTTTGCCGAAGACGGTTTCCATCTGTTGCAGTGGGGCGCCGAGGGCGGCAAGACGTTCTTCGACAGCATCGATTACCTCACCAGCCGTATCCTGCTGCCGCTGGGCGGGCTGTCTTTCGCCATGTTCGCCGGTTGGGTGCTGAGCCGTGAGGCTGTGCGTGAAGAGTTGTCCATCAGAAGCCCGCTGCTGTTCAATCTGGCCCTCTGGCTGATTCGCGTCGTGGCGCCAATCGGCGTGCTGATCGTTTTCATCGCGGAGCTGAGCAAGTAAATGGCTACTCGAATCCAGCGTTCGGCGTTGCTGCCGTACCCGGCTCAGGCACTGTTCGATCTCGTCAACGATGTGGCCGGTTACCCGCAGTTTCTGCCCTGGTGCAGCGCCAGTGAGGTACTGGAGGTCAGCGAAACGCACATGCTGGCCAGCCTCGAAGTGGCCAAGGGTGGCATCGGCCAGCGCTTCGTCACGCGTAATGTCCTGCAGCCTGGGCAGCGTATCGAGATGAACCTGCAGGAAGGGCCCTTCACCAGCCTGCATGGTGTCTGGGAATTCAAGGCGTTGGGTGACAAGGCGTGCAAGATCAGTCTGGACCTGACCTTCGACTATGCCGGGCCACTGGTGCGTGCCACGCTGGGCCCGTTGTTCAATCAGGCGGCCAATACCATGGTCGATGCCTTCTGCCAGCGAGCCAAGCAGCTGTATGGATAAGCCCAGTATCGCCATCGAAGTGGTCTACGCCCTTGCCGAACGGCAGAAGCTCCTGCGTCTGTCCGTACCAGTCGGCACCACGGTGCGCGAGGCCGCGCTGCGTTCGGGTATGCAGCAGTTCTTTCCGGAGCTGGATCTGAGCCAGGCGCCACTGGGTGTTTTTGGTAAGGCTGTAGGCAAGCCGCAAGAGCGAGTGCTGGAGGAAGGGGAGCGAGTCGAGATCTATCGGCCGCTGATCGCCGACCCGAAGGAGGTACGCAAGCAGCGTGCGGCCAAAGCCAAGGCCAGGGAGGACGGCGAAGAGTCGAGCTGACCCGTTTGGTCGTAAGGCGGTAGATATGAAAAAGCCCGGATTCGCTCCGGGCTTTTTCGTGTCCGCGTGTTACTGCGGATCGGTGTCCAGCGGCTCGGGAGTCGGGACCGGAACGGTTTCGACCTGATCCACCTCACGCTGAATCTGCTCCAGCAAGGAGCCTGGTGCCGGCGGAGTTTCGTCCTGTGGTTTGGCCTGCGGCTGCGCGCTGCTGGTGTCGCTGCCTTCGCCCAGGATGGCCTGGTCACGGCTGACGCCGGGCATGAAGTCACCGGCCAGACCGACCAGTTGGTCGCTGCCGTCGAATACCAGACTGACGCGTTCCTGCAGGCGCTGACCGCCGCCAGGCTGGAGGCTGTACAGATAATCCCAGCGATCGGCATGGAAGGTGTCGGTGATCAACGGGTTGCCCATGATAAACCGCACTTGGCGTCGGGTCATTCCCGGGCGCAGCTGGTCTATCATGTCCTGTGTCACGACATTGCCCTGTTGAATGTCGATCTTGTAAACCCCGGGGAATGAACAACCGGCGAGTGCGAAGAGCCCGGTCAGCGACAGGCTGGTCAGCAAGAGCTTGGTTTTTTGCATCGGAGGGTGACTTCCACTATCTTGGGCAACTTGAACCCCGGATCATACCCGTATTGAAGGGTGCTGCGAAGCAGCATCCATGAGAAAGCAGACCATGGTTGAAAATAACGAACTGCGCAAAGCTGGACTGAAGGTGACTCTGCCACGAGTCAAAATCCTGCAGATGCTCGACAACGCCGAGCACCGCCACATGAGTGCGGAGGATGTCTACAAGGCCCTGATGGAGGCGGGTGAGGACGTTGGCCTGGCCACCGTGTACCGCGTGCTGACTCAGTTCGAGGCCGCCGGCCTGGTGGTGCGTCACAACTTCGATGGCGGCCATGCCGTATTCGAGTTGGCTGACAGCGGCCATCACGACCATATGGTCTGTGTCGACTCCGGTGAAGTGATCGAGTTCTTCGACGCCGAGATCGAGAAGCGCCAGAAGGAGATCGTCAAAGAGCACGGTTTCGAGCTGGTCGACCATAACCTGGTGCTGTACGTACGCAAGAAGAGCTGATTCTTCTGCCGCTATGAGAAAGGCGACCCTCGGGTCGCCTTTTTGCTTGGCCGTAGCCGGATGCAATCCGGTGGCTTGGCGCTCGCGGATCGCATCCGGCTACGTTGCTTCAGGCAGCCTGGGCGCTGGTGACCATCTTGCGGGCGTGAGCCAGGGACTCTTCGGTCAGGTCGACGCCGCCGAGCATGCGGGCGATTTCCTCGACTCGGCCGCTCTCGTCCAGCTTGCTCACGGCGGTAGACGTGGCATCTTCGCCGCGGCGCTTGTGTACGAACAGATGCTGATGACCTTGCGCGGCGACTTGCGGCAGGTGGGTGACGCACAATACCTGGCCGCGCTCGCCGAGGCGGCGCAGCAATTGTCCGACCACTTCGGCAGTCGGGCCGCCGATACCGACGTCCACTTCGTCGAACACCAGGGTCGGTACGCGCGAGGTCTGTGCGGTGATCACCTGGATCGCCAGGCTGATACGTGACAGCTCACCGCCCGAGGCCACCTTGGCCAAGCCGCGCAGCGGCTGGCCAGGGTTGGCGCTGACCAGGAACTCCACTGTCTCCAGGCCACTGGCATGCGGTTCTTCGCTGCTCATGGCCTGGAGCTGGATGTTGAAACGACCGCCAGGCATGCCGAGTGCCTGCATTTCCTGCGCAACTGCAGCGGCCAGGCGTTCGGCAGCATTGCTGCGCAGTGCGCTGAGCTCGACAGCCTTTTCCTGGTAATGGCGTTCATAGGCGGCCAGCTCTTCGGCCAGGCGTTCGCTGGCCTGGTCGTCGGCATTCAGGCCTTCAAGCTCCTCGAACAACTGCTGCTGCAAGGCAGCCAGCTCGGTGGGCTGGATGCGGTGCTTGCGTGCCAGGGTGTAGATGCTGTCCAGGCGCTCTTCGAGAAACTGCTGACGCTCCGGGTCGGCGTCGAAGTGATCGAGGAAGCGATTCAGCTCGCCGACGGCTTCTTCCACCTGGATCTGCGCACTGGCCAGCAGGTTGCTGGCTTCGTTCAAGGCGCCGCCCTGGCCGCCAAAGGCGCCCAGGCGGTTGAGGCTGGCGGTCAGCGCCGACAGGACGTTGCCGGCATCGCTCTCGCTGCACAGGTCGAGCACCTGGCGACAGGCCGCAAGCAGCGCTTCAGCATTGCTCAGGGCCTTGTGCTCCTGTTCCAGCTGTTCCAGTTCGTTGTCGCCCAGCGCCAGATTTTCCAGCTCTTCCAGTTGGTAGCTGAGCAACTGGTGGCGCGCGCGCTGTTCGTCACCCTGGCTGGAAATACGTTCCAGCTCGTTGCGCGTCTGCTTCCAGCGCTGCGCGGCGAGTTGCACCTGGCGCGCGAGATCCTGGCTGCCGGCATATTCGTCGAGCAGGCGGCGATGGGTGTCGGTCTTGAGCAACGACTGATGCTCGTGCTGGCTGTGGATATCGATGATCAGCTCGCCAAGGGCCTTGAGGTCGGCCTGCGGGCAGGGGCTGCCGTTGATATAGCCGCGCGAGCGGCCTTCGGCGGTGATCACCCGACGCAGGATGCACGGGCCGTCGTTGTCCAGATCCCGCTCGGCGAGCCAGGTACGGGCTTCGGGAATGTCCGCCAGGTCGAAGCTGGCGAGAATGTCCGCCTTGTCCGCTCCCGGGCGCACCACGCCGCTGTCGGCGCGATCACCCAGGCACAGGCCGAGGGCGTCGAGCATGATCGACTTGCCGGCACCGGTCTCGCCGCTGATGGCGCTCATGCCGGCATCCAGCTCGAGGTCCAGGTGGTCGACGATGGCGTAGTTGTGAATGGACAGGTGCACCAGCATGGCGAACGCTCCCGAATTGATGTCTGGTTATTTATACAGTGTTTTTTCTTTCTCTGGCAATCCTCCCTATTGCCCCTTGAAACCTGTGGAATTGACTCCATATAGGCGGCAGGAGCGCGAGTCGGTATCGCGCCAGTTTTTTCGAGAGGAGAAAGGCATGGCTGACGAACAGACCCTGGATACGCAGAATTCCGAGGCGCAGGCAGCAGAGGCTGTGGTGCCTGGTGACGACCTGGCTGCTCGCGTGCAAACGCTGGAAGAGCAACTGGCCGCTGCGCAGGATCAGTCGCTGCGCATGGCTGCCGACCTGCAGAACGTGCGTCGTCGCGCGGAGCAGGATGTAGAGAAGGCGCACAAATTTGCGCTGGAAAAGTTCGCTGGCGATCTGCTGCCGGTAATCGACAGCCTGGAGCGCGGCCTGGAGCTGTCCAGCCCTGACGATGTGTCGATCAAGGCCGTGCGTGAGGGCATGCAGCTGACCCTCAAGCTGTTCCACGACACCCTGGCTCGCTACAACCTGGAAGCCATCGACCCGCATGGTGCGCCGTTCAACCCGGAGCATCACCAGGCCATGGCCATGGAAGAGAGCATTCATGCCGAGCCGAATTCGGTGCTCAAGGTGTTCCAGAAGGGCTATCTGCTCAATGGTCGCCTGCTGCGTCCGGCCATGGTCGTGGTCAGCAAGGCGCCAATGACGCCGCCGCCGAGTATCGACGAGCAGGCTTGAAATCAGCCGTAACGACCCCATTTTTAAGTCAAGCGTTTTAGTGCTGCCGGCGCCCGAGAAACGAGGCGACGGAAAAATCAAAGTTTCGGGAGAACATTCATGGGCAAAATTATCGGTATCGACCTGGGGACCACCAACTCCTGTGTCTCCATTCTGGAAAATGGCAACGTCAAGGTCATCGAGAACGCCGAAGGCGCTCGTACCACGCCGTCCATCATCGCTTACGCCAACGACGGTGAAATTCTCGTGGGTCAGTCGGCCAAGCGTCAGGCCGTGACCAACCCGCACAACACCCTGTATGCGGTGAAGCGTCTGATCGGTCGTCGCTTCGACGAAGAAGTCGTACAGAAAGACATTCAGATGGTGCCGTACAAGATCGCCAAGGCTGACAACGGTGACGCCTGGGTCGAAGTCAACGGCCAGAAGATGGCGCCGCCGCAGATCTCGGCTGAAATTCTCAAGAAGATGAAGAAGACCGCCGAGGACTACCTGGGCGAGCCGGTCACCGAAGCGGTCATCACCGTTCCGGCCTACTTCAACGACAGCCAGCGTCAGGCCACCAAGGATGCCGGTCGCATCGCCGGTCTGGACGTCAAGCGCATCATCAACGAGCCGACTGCGGCTGCGCTGGCCTATGGCATGGACAAGGCCAAGGGCGACCACACCGTGATCGTCTATGACCTGGGTGGCGGTACCTTCGACGTGTCGGTGATCGAGATCGCCGAAGTCGATGGCGAGCACCAGTTCGAAGTGCTGGCCACCAACGGTGACACCTTCCTTGGCGGTGAAGACTTCGACATTCGTCTGATCGACTACCTCGTCGACGAGTTCAAGAAAGAAACCGGCATGAACCTCAAGGGTGACCCGCTGGCCATGCAGCGCCTCAAGGAAGCTGCCGAGAAGGCCAAGATCGAGCTGTCCTCGAGCCAGCAGACCGACGTCAACCTGCCGTACATCACCGCAGATGCCACCGGTCCGAAGCACCTGAACGTGAAGATCTCCCGTTCCAAGCTCGAATCGCTGGTCGAGGATCTGGTGCAGCGCACCATCGAGCCTTGCCGCATCGCGCTGAAAGATGCCGGTGTCGACGTCGGTTCGATCAACGATGTGATCCTGGTCGGCGGCCAGACCCGCATGCCGCTGGTGCAGAAGCTGGTGACCGAGTTCTTCGGCAAGGAAGCACGCAAGGACGTCAACCCGGACGAAGCCGTGGCCATGGGGGCAGCCATCCAGGGCGCCGTTCTGGCCGGTGACGTCAAGGACGTGCTGCTGCTCGACGTATCCCCGCTGACCCTGGGTATCGAAACCATGGGTGGCGTGATGACTGCGCTGATCGAGAAGAACACCACCATTCCGACCAAGAAGTCGCAGGTGTTCTCCACTGCCGATGACAACCAGAGCGCCGTGACCATTCACGTGCTGCAGGGTGAGCGCAAGCAGGCCGCGCAGAACAAGTCCCTGGGCAAGTTCGACCTGGCCGAGATTCCGCCGGCTCCGCGTGGCGTACCGCAGATCGAGGTGACCTTCGACATCGATGCCAACGGCATCCTGCACGTCTCCGCCAAGGACAAGGCCACTGGCAAGCAACAGTCCATCGTGATCAAGGCCAACTCCGGTCTGTCCGATGATGAAATCGAGCGCATGGTGCGCGATGCCGAGGCCAACGCCGAGGAAGACCGCAAGTTCGAAGAGCTGGCCACTGCGCGTAACCAGGGCGATCAGCTGGTGCACGCCACCCGCAAGATGCTCACCGAAGCAGGCGACAAGGCCACTGCCGACGAGAAGGCGGCCATCGAGAAGGCCATTGGCGAACTGGAAGTGGCCGTGAAAGGTGACGACAAGGCTGCCATCGAGGCCAAGATGAACGCACTGTCCGAAGCCACCACGCCGCTGGCGCAGAAGATGTATGCCGAGCAGCCGCAGGGCGGTGCCGCCCAGGCTGACGCTGGCGACGCCAAGGATGCCGGTGACGACGTAGTCGACGCTGAGTTCGAAGAGGTCAAGGAGAACAAGTAAGGGATGCGGCCTGCTCGGCGGGCCGCCTCTTCTTTACGCTCCACCGTCGCTCGCGACGGGCAGGATTCGCCGCGCGGGAGCCTTCTCCCGCGTCGGCGTATCTGGAGCTCACGAATCTGAGAGTGCAGCACAACTATGGCAAAACGTGACTATTACGAGATCCTGGGGGTCGAGCGCGGCGCTAGCGAAGCCGAGCTGAAGAAGGCCTATCGGCGCCTGGCGATGAAATATCACCCGGACCGCAACCCGGACGACAAAGACGCCGAAGAGAAGTTCAAGGAGGCCAACGAGGCCTACGAAGTACTTTCCGACGCGGCCAAGCGTTCGGCCTACGACCAATACGGTCACGCCGGGGTCGATCCGCAGATGGGCGGCGGCGGTGGCGCCGGTTTCGGTGGCGCCAACTTCTCCGATATCTTCGGCGACGTGTTCAGCGACTTCTTCGGCGGCGCTCGCGGCGGTTCGCGTGGCGGCGCCCAGCGCGGCTCGGATCTGCGCTACACCCTCGAGCTGGATCTGGAAGAAGCGGTGCGCGGCACCACCGTGACCATCCGCGTACCGACCCTGGTCGGCTGCAAGACCTGCGATGGTTCAGGCGCCAAGAAGGGCACCAGCCCGGTTACCTGTACCACCTGTGGGGGTATCGGTCAGGTGCGCATGCAGCAGGGCTTCTTCTCCGTACAGCAGACCTGCCCGCGCTGCCACGGCAGCGGCAAGATGATCACCGACCCCTGCGGCAGCTGCCATGGTCAGGGGCGCGTGGAAGAGAGCAAGACGCTGTCGGTCAAGGTGCCGCCAGGTGTCGACACCGGTGACCGCATTCGTCTGTCCGGCGAAGGTGAGGCCGGTACGCATGGCGGCCCGGCCGGTGACCTCTATGTGGTGGTCAACGTCCGTGAGCATGCGATCTTCCAGCGTGATGGCAAGCATCTGTACTGCGAGGTGCCGATCAGCTTCGCGGATGCGGCGCTGGGTGGCGAACTGGAAGTGCCGACCCTCGACGGTCGGGTCAAGCTGAAGATTCCGGAAGGTACTCAGACCGGCAAACTGTTCCGTCTGCGTGGCAAGGGCGTGGCCCCGGTGCGCGGTGGTGCGGCGGGTGATCTGATGTGCCGCGTCGCGGTAGAGACGCCGGTCAACCTGAATAAGCGTCAGCGCGAGTTGCTCGATGAGTTCCGCAAGTCGCTGCAGGGTGACGATTCTCACTCGCCCAAGGCCAGTGGCTGGTTCGAGGGTGTGAAGCGCTTCTTCGGCGACGTTTAATCCCAAAGCGCCCCGGTGATGCCGGGGCGACAGCTTGGAGCTGATGTATGCAACGTATTGCAGTGATGGGCGCCGCCGGGCGTATGGGTAAGACCCTGATCGAGGCTGTCAGCCAGGCCGAGGGCGCCAAACTCAGCGCCGCCATCGACCGCGCCGATAGCAGCCTGATCGGTGCCGATGCCGGTGAGCTGGTGGGGTTGGGCAAGATCGGCGTGACCCTGGCGGGTGATCTGGCCGCAGTGGTCGATGATTTCGACGTGCTGATCGACTTCACTCATCCCTCGGTGACGCTGAAGAACCTGGAAGTCTGCCGCCAGGCGGGCAAGGCCATGGTCATCGGTACCACCGGTTTCACCGTTGAGCAGAAGCAGCAGCTGAGCGAAGCGGCCAAGCAGATTCCTATCGTCTTCGCCGCCAACTTCAGCGTCGGCGTCAACCTGTGCCTGAAACTGCTGGATACCGCTGCCCGTGTATTGGGTGATGACGTGGATATCGAGATCATCGAAGCCCACCACCGGCACAAGGTCGATGCGCCATCCGGCACCGCGCTGCGCATGGGTGAAGTGGTTGCTGATGCGCTGGGGCGTGATCTGCAGAAGGTCGCTGTCTACGGTCGTGAAGGTCAGACTGGCGCGCGTGAGCGCGAAACCATTGGCTTCGCCACCGTGCGTGCCGGTGACGTGGTGGGTGATCACACCGTGCTGTTCGCCGCCGATGGCGAGCGTGTGGAGATCACGCACAAGGCCTCCAGTCGCATGACCTTCGCCAAGGGCGCGGTGCGTTCTGCGCTGTGGCTGCAGGGGCGTGATGCCGCTCTGTATGACATGCAGGACGTGCTGGGTCTGCGCTGATGCGAATGTGTGGCTGAGGCGTCTTATCGGGTGGACCGAAAAAGGGTTTTCCTGTAAGCTTCCTGTTTTAGTGTGTCCACTAAAAGTTACGCAGAATGGCTCAAATAAAAAAGCGGGATGACCTTCACACGTCATCCCGCTTTTTTACAACCTGCGTTTGCTTCAAGCCTTGATCGAGACGGAGGTCTTCTTGACTAAGCCAGCCCCCAAACCTGCCATTTTGGCCCTTGCTGACGGCAGCATTTTTCGCGGCGATTCCATCGGGGCCGATGGCCAGACGATCGGAGAGGTGGTGTTCAACACCGCCATGACCGGCTATCAGGAAATCCTTACCGATCCATCCTATGCCCAGCAGGTCGTTACCCTGACTTACCCGCACATCGGCAACACCGGCACCACGCCGGAAGATGCCGAGTCCAACCGCGTTTGGGCCGCTGGCCTGATCATTCGTGACCTGCCGCTGATCTCCAGCAACTGGCGCGACAAGCAACCGCTGGACGAATACCTGAAGGCCAACGGCACCGTCGCCATCGCTGGCATCGATACTCGCCGCCTGACCCGCATCCTGCGCGAGAAGGGTTCGCAGAATGGCTGCATCCTGGTCGGTGACGACGCCACGGAAGAGAAAGCACTGGAGCTGGCGCGCAGCTTCCCGGGCCTCAAGGGCATGGACCTGGCCAAGGTGGTCAGTTGCACCGAGCGCTACGAGTGGCGCGAAAGCACCTGGAACCTGCAGTCCGACAGCCATCCGGAAATTCCGGCCAGTGAGCTGCCTTACCACGTGGTCGCCTACGACTACGGCGTGAAGCTGAACATCCTGCGCATGCTGGTCGAGCGTGGCTGCCGCCTGACTGTGGTACCGGCACAGACGCCAGCCAGCGACGTGCTGGCGCTCAATCCTGATGGTGTGTTCCTCTCCAACGGTCCTGGCGATCCCGAGCCGTGCGACTACGCGATCAAGGCGATCAAGGACGTTCTGGAAACCGATATCCCGGTATTCGGCATCTGCCTCGGCCATCAGTTGCTGGCCCTGGCTTCCGGTGCCAAGACCCTGAAAATGGGCCACGGCCACCACGGCGCCAACCACCCGGTGCAGGATCTCGACAGCGGCGTGGTGATGATCACCAGCCAGAACCACGGTTTCGCTGTGGACGAAAGCAGCCTGCCAGGCAATCTGCGTGCGATCCACAAGTCGCTGTTCGATGGCACCCTGCAGGGCATCGAGCGTACCGACAAGGACGCCTTCAGCTTCCAGGGCCACCCTGAGGCGAGCCCGGGCCCACACGATGTCGCCCCGCTGTTCGACCGCTTCATCGAAGCCATGGCCAAGCGCCGCTAAGCCCGCCGACTGACCCAAGGATTCGAGAGAGAAAAAATGCCAAAACGTACAGACATCAAAAGTATCCTGATCCTCGGCGCCGGCCCCATCGTCATCGGTCAGGCCTGCGAGTTCGACTACTCCGGCGCCCAGGCATGCAAGGCGCTGAAGGAAGAAGGTTTCCGCGTCATCCTGGTGAACTCCAACCCGGCCACCATCATGACCGACCCGTCGATGGCCGACGCCACCTACATCGAGCCGATCAAGTGGGCCACCGTGGCCAAGATCATCGAGAAGGAGCGCCCCGACGCCCTGCTGCCGACCATGGGTGGCCAGACCGCGCTGAACTGCGCGCTGGATCTGGAGCGCCATGGTGTGCTGGAGAAATTCGGCGTCGAGATGATCGGTGCCAACGCCGACACCATCGACAAGGCTGAAGACCGTTCGCGCTTCGACAAGGCGATGAAGGACATCGGCCTGGCCTGCCCGGTATCCGGTATCGCCCACAGCATGGAAGATGCCTACGGCGTACTGGAGAAGGTCGGCTTCCCGTGCATCATCCGGCCGTCCTTCACCATGGGTGGCACCGGTGGCGGCATCGCCTACAACCGTGAAGAGTTCGAAGAAATCTGTGCTCGCGGTCTCGACCTGTCGCCGACCAGCGAGCTGCTGATCGACGAGTCGTTGATCGGCTGGAAGGAATACGAGATGGAGGTGGTCCGCGACAAGAAGGACAACTGCATCATCGTCTGCTCCATCGAGAACTTCGACCCGATGGGCGTGCACACCGGTGACTCGATCACCGTCGCGCCGGCACAGACCCTGACCGACAAGGAATACCAGATCCTGCGTAACGCATCCTTGGCGGTGCTGCGCGAGATCGGCGTGGAAACCGGCGGCTCCAACGTGCAGTTCGGTATCTGCCCGAACACCGGCCGTATGGTCGTGATCGAGATGAACCCGCGCGTCTCCCGCTCCTCGGCGCTGGCTTCCAAGGCCACCGGTTTCCCGATCGCCAAGATCGCCGCCAAGCTGGCTGTCGGTTACACCCTTGATGAACTGTCCAACGACATCACCGGCGGTCGCACCCCGGCGTCGTTCGAGCCGGCCATCGACTACGTGGTGACCAAGGTGCCGCGCTTTGCCTTCGAGAAATTCCCGAAAGCCGACGCCCGCCTGACCACCCAGATGAAATCCGTGGGCGAAGTCATGGCCATCGGCCGTACCTTCCAGGAGTCCATGCAGAAAGCCCTGCGCGGCCTGGAAGTAGGTGTTGCCGGCTTCGATCCGAAGCTCGACCTGAACGATCCGGAAGCCGAAAGCACCCTGCGCCGCGAACTGACCGTGCCCAGTGCCGACCGCATCTGGTACGTGGCCGATGCCTTCCGTGCCGGCAAGAGCGTTGCCGAGGTGTTCGAGCTGACCCGTATCGACGAGTGGTTCCTGGTGCAGATCGAGGATCTGGTCAAGGACGAGGCCACCGTGCAGACCCTGGGTCTGTCGGCCATCGATCGCGACCTGATGTTCAAGCTCAAGCGCAAGGGCTTCTCCGATGCGCGTCTGGCCAAGCTGCTCGGTGTGTCCGAGAAGAGCCTGCGTGCCCATCGCCACAAGCTCAAGGTGCTGCCGGTGTACAAGCGCGTGGACACCTGCGCCGCCGAGTTCGCCACCGACACCGCCTACATGTACTCGACCTACGAGGAAGAGTGCGAGGCCAATCCATCGAGCCGCGAGAAGATCATGATCCTCGGTGGCGGCCCCAACCGTATCGGTCAGGGCATCGAGTTCGACTACTGCTGCGTACACGCCGCGCTGGCCATGCGTGAAGACGGTTACGAGACCATCATGGTCAACTGCAACCCGGAAACCGTCTCCACCGACTACGACACGTCCGACCGCCTGTACTTCGAGCCGGTGACCCTGGAAGACGTGCTGGAAATCGTCCGCGTCGAGCAGCCCAAGGGCGTCATCGTCCAGTACGGCGGCCAAACCCCGCTGAAGATCTGCCGCGCGCTGGAAGAAGCGGGTGTGCCGATCATCGGCACCAGCCCGGAGGCCATCGACCGCGCCGAAGACCGCGAGCGCTTCCAGCAGATGGTGCAGCGCCTGAACCTGCGCCAGCCGGCCAACGCCACGGCGCGCAGCGAAGACGAAGCGCTGGCCTTGTCGAAGAACATCGGTTACCCGATGGTGGTGCGTCCGTCCTATGTGCTGGGCGGCCGGGCGATGGAAATCGTCTACCAGGAAGAAGAGCTCAAGCGCTACATGCGCGAAGCGGTGAAGGTCTCCAACGACAGCCCGGTGCTGCTCGATCGCTTCCTCAACTGCGCCATCGAGGTGGACGTGGATGCGGTGTGCGACGGCGAGACCGTGGTGATCGGCGCGATCATGCAGCACATCGAGCAGGCCGGCGTGCACTCCGGTGACTCCGCCTGCTCGCTGCCGCCGTACTCGCTGCCGATGCACATCCAGGACGAGATCCGCGACCAGGTCAAGAAAATGGCCCTGGAACTCGGCGTGGTCGGTCTGATGAACGTGCAGATGGCCGTGCAGGGCGAGGACATCTACGTCATCGAAGTGAACCCGCGCGCCTCGCGCACCGTGCCGTTCGTCTCCAAGTGCGTCGGCGAGTCGCTGGCCAAGGTGGCTGCGCGCGTCATGGCCGGCAAGAGCCTGGCCGAGGCCGGTTACAGCAAGGAAATCATCCCGCCGTTCTTCAGCGTCAAGGAAGCGGTATTCCCCTTCGCCAAGTTCCCGGGCGTCGACCCGATCCTCGGCCCGGAGATGAAGTCCACCGGTGAAGTCATGGGTGTCGGTGACACCTTCGGCGAAGCCTTCGCCAAGGCCCAGCTGGGTGCCAGCGAAATCCTGCCGAACTCCGGTTGCGCCTTCATCAGCGTACGTGAAGATGACAAGCCGGAAGCCGTTCAGGTCGCCCGTGATCTGGTCGCGCTGGGCTTCGAAGTGGTTGCCACTGCCGGCACTGCCAAGGTGATCGAGGCGGCTGGTCTGCCAGTTCGCCGAGTGAACAAGGTGACTGAAGGTCGTCCGCATGTCGTCGACATGATCAAGAACGACGAAGTGACCCTGATCATCAATACCACCGAGGGGCGTCAGTCGATTGCTGACTCCTACTCGATCCGTCGTAACGCCCTGCAGCACAAGATCTACTGCACCACCACCATCGCGGCGGGGCAGGCGGTCTGTGAAGCGCTCAAGTTCGGCCCGGAGAAGACTGTGCGCCGGCTGCAGGATCTGCATGCAGGAATCAAGGCATGATCAAATACCCAATGACCGTCCAGGGCGCTCGCGCCCTGGAAGAAGAGCTGGCGCACCTGACCAAGGTGGTTCGCCCGAAACTCAGTCAGGACATCGGTGAGGCCCGCGAACTGGGTGATCTCAAGGAGAACGCCGAGTACCACGCTGCACGTGAGCAGCAGGGCATGGTCGAGGCGCGTGTGCGTGATATCGAAGGTCGTCTGCAGAATGCAGTGATCATCGATGTCACCACCATCGAGCACACCGGCAAGGTGATCTTCGGCGCCACGGTGGAAATCGCCAACGTCGAGACTGACGAAAGCGTGACCTACCAGATCGTTGGCGAGGACGAAGCCGACATCAAGCAGCGCAAGATCTCCGTCGGCTCGCCCATCGCCCGTGCCCTGGTCGGCAAGAGCGAGGGTGACGTAGTCGCGGTGCAGACCCCCAGTGGCCTGATCGAGTACGAAATTGTCGAAGTCCGTCATATCTGAACCGCAACAACCGTCTCGGGCGGCTGCCGTCAGTTGGCAGCTGGCCCAGACCCTCTGGGTGGGCGGCTTGTGGCTGTTGCAGTTCGTCATTCTGCCGGCCATCGGCCAAAGCGGTCTGGCGCCTCTGCTGGTGCAGGAGATAGCCACGCGGCTGGTGCCGCTGCTGGTCGGTCTGACGGCGGTGTGCGTTGCGCTGCAGGCTTTTGCCTTGCTGCGCAGCGAAGGTCTGTCGAGCCTGTTGCGGGATATGCGTGGGCAACTGCTGCTGACCGTTGCGGTCATGGCCCTGAGCTACTTCGCTGTGTTGCGCTACTGGCCCGAGGTCGAATACTGGCTGCGCTTCAGCTATCTGGTGATGGCATTTTGCGGGTTGTTGCTGGTGCTGCAGCCCGTGCCCGGTGCGCCGGTCAGGCGCTAACGACGCTTTCACGCGCGAATTGATTCGCGATCAGGGCACGCCATGCTTGCCCGTGATCGCGATGCAAGCGCCTCACCCCTGGTAACGGATAACGTTGGACAGGTTGCGATTCGCCTTGGGGTTCTTGCGATAGAGCAGGGCGACCTTGCCGATCGACTGGACCAGTTCCGCGCGTCCGTTCTCGCACAGGGCTACAATGGCCGCCTGGCGATCCTCGCGTTCAGTGAGGCGCAGCTGTACCTTGATCAGCTCGTGATCGTTCAGGGCGCGGTCCAGTTCGGCCAGCACGCCCTCGGTCAAACCATTGTCAGCCACGATCAATACAGGTTTCAGGTGGTGGCCGATAGATTTGAATTGTTTCTTCTGCTCTTGAGTGAGCGGCATAATCGTTAGTACCTAATTCGGTCTGGAAAACGGCGCCTATCTTACCCGAGCCCGCGCAGTTATTCATGACCCGTTGAGTCAGAGGTTTCAGTGGCACGTTCCAAGACCAGCCAGCGTTGGCTGAAAGAACATTTCGATGATCCATACGTGAAGATGGCGCAGAAGGACGGCTATCGTTCGCGCGCCAGCTACAAGCTGCTGGAAATCCAGGAGAAGGATCGCATCCTGCGCCCGGGCATGACCGTGGTCGACCTTGGCGCGGCGCCAGGCGGCTGGTCGCAGGTCACCAGTCGGGTGATCGGCGACAAGGGGCGGCTGATCGCTTCCGACATCCTGGAGATGGACAGCATTCCCGATGTCACCTTCATTCAGGGTGATTTCACCGATGACGCTGTCTTCGCGCAGATTCTCGAGGCCATCGGCGAAAATCCGGTGGACCTTGTTATTTCCGATATGGCCCCCAATATGAGTGGGGTAAGAACCGCCGATCAGGCGCGCGCGATGTATCTGTGCGAGCTGGCGCTGGACCTGGCCGGGCGTGTGCTGCGTCCAGGTGGCGATTTTCTGATCAAGATTTTCCAGGGTGAAGGTTTCGACGCCTACCACAGGCAGGTGCGTGAGACCTTCGACAAGGTGCAGATGCGCAAGCCGCTGTCCTCGCGTGATCGCTCCCGTGAGCAATATATGCTGGCGCGTGGCTTTCGCGGCGTATGAGTTGAAACGGTTGTCCGCCCTGTCGATCTCAGTGGCAGAAACCTCATAAAGGGTTACAGACGGCGCCTGCGGGACGCGGGCGTTTGGTGTAAGTTAGTCGGTATATCATTGGTCGTCATGGGAAGCCCGCTTCGCCACGAGGCCTGCTTCAGAGGGTAGCTAATTGAACGACATGGCAAAGAATCTGATTCTGTGGCTGATCATCGCGGCGGTGCTGGTTACCGTGATGAACAACTTTTCCAGCCCGAGCGAGCCGCAGACCCTGAGCTACTCGCAATTCATCGAACAGGTGAAGGAAGGGCGCGTCGAGCGCGTGACCGTCGATGGTTACGTGATCACCGGCAAGCGTACCGACGGTGAGGGTTTCAAAACCATCCGTCCGGCGATTCAGGACGGCGGCCTGATCGGCGACCTGATCGACAACAACGTGGTCATCGAAGGCAAGCAGCCTGAGCAGCAGAGCATCTGGACTCAGTTGCTGGTCGCCAGCTTCCCGATCCTGGTGATCATCGCCGTATTCATGTTCTTCATGCGCCAGATGCAAGGTGGCGCCGGCGGCAAGGGCGGGCCGATGAGCTTCGGCAAGTCCAAGGCACGCCTGCTCTCCGAGGATCAGGTCAAGACCACCTTCGCCGACGTTGCCGGTTGCGACGAGGCCAAGGAAGAAGTCAGCGAGCTGGTCGAATTCCTCCGTGATCCGGGCAAGTTCCAACGCCTGGGCGGTCGTATCCCGCGCGGCGTGCTGATGGTCGGCTCGCCGGGTACCGGTAAGACCCTGCTGGCCAAGGCCGTTGCCGGCGAAGCCAAGGTACCGTTCTTCACCATTTCCGGTTCCGACTTCGTCGAGATGTTCGTCGGTGTGGGCGCCAGCCGTGTTCGCGACATGTTCGATCAGGCCAAGAAGCACGCGCCGTGCATCATCTTCATCGACGAGATCGACGCCGTGGGTCGCCATCGTGGCGCCGGCATGGGCGGCGGTCACGACGAGCGTGAGCAGACCCTCAACCAGTTGCTGGTGGAGATGGACGGCTTCGAAATGAACGATGGCATCATCGTCATTGCGGCCACCAACCGTCCGGACGTTCTCGACCCGGCGTTGCTGCGTCCTGGCCGTTTCGACCGTCAGGTCGTCGTGGGTCTTCCGGACATTCGCGGTCGCGAACAGATTCTGAAAGTGCACATGCGCAAGGTGCCGATGGGCGACGACGTCAATCCGGCGGTCATCGCGCGCGGTACCCCGGGTTTCTCCGGTGCCGATCTGGCCAACCTGGTCAACGAAGCTTCTCTGTTCGCCGCTCGCGCTGGCAAGCGCCTGGTGGAAATGAAGGAATTCGAGCTGGCCAAGGACAAGATCATGATGGGCGCCGAGCGCAAGACCATGGTCATGTCCGACAAGGAGAAGCTCAACACCGCCTTCCACGAGGCAGGCCACGCTATCGTTGGGCGTCTGGTGCCCGAGCATGACCCGGTCTACAAGGTGTCCATCATTCCGCGTGGTCGTGCCCTCGGTGTGACCATGTTCCTGCCGGAAGAAGATCGTTACAGCCTCAGCAAGCGCGCCCTGATCAGCCAGATCTGCTCGCTGTTCGGTGGCCGTATCGCCGAAGAAATGACCCTGGGTTTCGATGGTGTCACCACGGGCGCCTCGAACGACATCATGCGCGCCACCCAGTTGGCCAAGAACATGGTCACCAAGTGGGGCCTGTCCGAGAAGCTGGGCCCGCTGATGTATGCCGAAGAAGAGGGTGAAGTCTTCCTGGGTCGTAGCATGGGCAGCCAGGCCAGCAATGTGTCCGGCGAGACTGCCAAACTGATCGACGAGGAAGTGCGTCGCATCATCGATGAATGCTACGCCACGGCCAAGAAGCTGCTGGTAGAGAACCGTGACAAGCTCGATGCCATGGCCGAAGCGCTGATGAAGTACGAAACCATCGACGCCGAGCAGATCGACGACATCATGAATGGTCGCGAGCCTCGTGAGCCACGCGGCTGGGATGGTGGCGGTGACTCCGGTGCTCCGCAGGCCAAGGTCGACGAGCCCGATCGTTCTGAAAAGCCCATTGGCGGGCCGGCGGCCGAGCACTAAGGTTTCATATGTCTCAAGCGCTACACCCGAGCCGGCTACCCTGTGGTAGCCGGCTTCTTGATTTGTCCCGTCCGCAAGTGATGGGCATCCTCAATGTCACCCCCGATTCCTTTTCCGACGGTGGGCGCTTCACGGCGCGCGATGCTGCATTGCGTCACGCCGAGCAGATGGTCGCCGCAGGTGCGACGTTGATCGATATCGGCGGTGAATCCACCCGTCCCGGGGCGCGAAGCGTTTCGCCGACCGAGGAGCTGGAGCGGGTCGCGCCGATGGTCGAAGCCATCGCCCGTGAGCTCGACGTGATCATTTCCGTGGATACCTCGACGCCCGCAGTCATGCGCGAAAGCGCAAGGCTGGGCGCTGGGCTGATCAATGATGTGCGTTCGTTGCAGCGTGATGGCGCTCTGGATGCAGCGGCAGATACTGGTCTGCCGGTGTGTCTGATGCATATGCGCGGTGAGCCCGGCAACATGCAGGATGATCCGCAGTATCCGGACGTCGTCGCTGAGGTGCGTGACTTTCTCGTCGAGCGCATGGCTGCCTGTGCGACAGCCGGTATTCCCGCTGAGCGGATCCTGCTCGATCCGGGCTTTGGTTTTGCCAAGACCCTGGAGCACAATCTCGCCCTGTTCAGGCGCATGGGTGAGCTCTCTGCGTTGGGGCGGCCCTTGCTGGTTGGCGTTTCACGCAAGAGCATGATCGGCAAGGTGCTCGGTCACGAGGTTGGTGGCCGCCTCTACGGCAGCCTGGCCTTGGCGGCTCTGGCGTTGACCAAGGGCGCACATATTCTACGTGTGCACGATGTCGCCGAAACGGTGGATGTGGTGCGCATGATCGCTGCGGTTGAAGCTGCGCAATAGCAGGCCTTTGAACACGTAGACCAGGCGGTCTGGGTTAGGCAAAAACAGCCGAGAAAGCGGAGTCTACGTGTTGTAAATGAGCATTTTGAGGCTGTTTTTAACGACGGCCAGACAACGCAGGTAGTTTTCAATGGCCTGCTAACAAGGAAAGCGTTATGGCTAGAAAGTACTTCGGCACCGACGGTATTCGTGGTCGCGTCGGCCAGTTTCCCATTACTCCGGATTTCATGCTCAAGCTCGGTTGGGCGGCTGGCATGGCGTTTCGCAAGCAGGGCAAGTGCCGCATCCTGATCGGCAAGGACACGCGTATTTCCGGCTACATGTTCGAGTCCGCCCTCGAGGCGGGGCTGGCTGCCGCAGGTGCGGACGTGCAGTTGCTCGGGCCGATGCCGACGCCAGCCATTGCCTATCTGACGCGCACCTTCCAGGCCGATGCCGGTATCGTAATCAGTGCTTCGCACAATCCGCATGACGATAACGGCATCAAGTTCTTCTCCAGCGAAGGCACCAAGCTTCCGGACGATGTCGAGCTGATGATCGAAGAGTTGCTCGATCAGCCGATGACCGTGGTCGAATCTGCCGGTATTGGCAAGGCTTCGCGGATCAACGATGCCTCTGGTCGCTACATCGAGTTCTGCAAGGGCAGCGTGCCCAGCGGCACCAGCTTCAAAGGCCTGAAGATCGTCATCGATTGCGCCCATGGTGCTGCCTACAAGGTTGCGCCTAGCGTGTTTCGCGAGCTGGGTGCGGAGGTTCGGGTCATTGCGGCGCAGCCCGATGGTCTCAATATCAATGATGCATGTGGCTCCACCCATATTGCAGCGCTGCAGGCCGAAGTGGTCGCGCAGCAGGCTGATCTGGGTATCGCCTTCGATGGCGATGCCGATCGCGTGCTGATGGTCGACCAGTATGGTGCGGTGGTCGATGGTGATGAACTGCTGTTCATCATTGCGCGTGATCTGCAGGAGCGTGGGCGGCTGCGTGGTGGTGTGGTCGGCACGCTGATGAGCAATCTCGGGCTGGAACTGGCTCTGGCCGATCTGAACATCCCATTCATTCGTGCCAATGTGGGAGATCGCTATGTGATCGCTGAATTGCTGGCGCGCAACTGGCAGCTCGGTGGCGAGAATTCGGGGCACCTGGTGTGCTTCCAGCACACCACGACTGGCGATGCGATCATTGCAGCCCTCCAGGTGTTGATGGCGCTCAAGCGCCGTGGCCAGAGCCTGGTCGATGCGCGCAGTGGTCTGAAGAAGTGTCCGCAGGTGCTGGTCAATGTGCGTTTCTCCGGTGCGCTCGATCCGCTCGAACATCCTTCGGTGAAGGAAGCCTGCGCGCGGGTTACCGAGAGCATGGCTGGGCGTGGTCGAGTGCTGCTGCGCAAGTCCGGTACCGAGCCGTTGGTGCGGGTGATGGTCGAAGGCGACGAGGAAAGCTCGGTTCGCGGCTATGCCGATGAATTGGCTAAGATTGTTGCCGAAGTCTGTGCTTGATTGAGCTTGCTACCGAGGGTGCTCTTGGGTAACATCTGCGCCCTCTTTGATCGACGAGGCAAAACATGCGTCGCACCTTGGTCGCTGGTAACTGGAAAATGCACGGTACCCGCGCAAGCGTCGCAGAGCTGATCGAGGGGTTGCGTCGGCAGGAGTTGCCTGCTGATGTGGATGTCGCAGTGTTTCCCTCCAGTCTGCACATCGCTCAGGTCGTCGAAGGCCTGGCTGCTAAAGCGGTGAAGGTTGGAGCGCAAGATTGTGCGGCGCAGGTAGAGCAGGGTGCCTTGACCGGTGAGCTGGCAGTCAGTCAGCTGGTCGATGGTGGCTGTGAGCTGGTGCTGGTTGGTCACTCGGAGCGTCGCCTGATCCTGGGTGAAAGTGATGAGGTGGTCGTGCGCAAGTTTGCGGCAGTACAGGCTGCAGGTCTGACGCCTGTGCTCTGTGTGGGTGAAACCCGCGAGCAACGTGAAGCGAATGCAACGCTGGGTGTGGTGGGTGGCCAGTTGGCCGCAGTGATCGATGCATTGAGTGTCGGTGCGCTGAAAAACGCCGTAGTTGCCTATGAGCCTGTATGGGCCATCGGCACCGGGTTGACCGCTACACCCGAGCAGGCTCAGGAAGTGCACGCAGCGATCCGCGCGCAAGTCGCGCAGCTCGATGCGGGTGTTGCGAGTGAGTTGAGAATTCTTTATGGCGGCAGTGTGAAGGCCGCCAGTGCTGTCGAGTTGTTCGGCATGCGGGATATCGATGGGGGGCTCGTAGGTGGCGCCTCTCTGAATGCGGATGAATTCGGTGCGATCTGTCGCGCTGCAGGAAACTGAAGAATGCTGGAAACAGTCATTGTTGTTCTGCACCTGCTGGGTGCGATCGGGATTGTAGTGCTGGTGCTGTTGCAGCAGGGTAAGGGTGCTGACGCGGGTGCGTCGTTCGGTTCGGGTGCTTCGGCAACTGTATTCGGAAGCCAAGGTTCCTCTACCTTTCTGAGTAAGTTTACTGGTATACTCGCCGCGGCTTTTTTCATTACCAGCTTGGGTTTAGCGTTCTTTGCTAAAGAAAAAGCTGATGCACTGACTCAGGTTGGTCTGCCAGATCCAGCGGTTCTGGAAGTTCAACAAAAACCGGCTGTCGAAGACGTGCCGGTGCTCGAAGAGCAAGCGCCAGCGTCCGATGCTTCGGACGTGCCGGAGGCTCCAGAGCAGTAACAGTTTTGCCGAGGTGGTGGAATTGGTAGACACGCTACCTTGAGGTGGTAGTGGCCATAGGCTGTAGGGGTTCGAGTCCCCTCCTCGGTACCATACTCAAGAAAGCCCGCAGTTCGCGGGCTTTCTTGTTGCTGGAGTGTTTGGTTGACCCTCGCCAGGGGGTGGCCGTATAATTCCGGCCCAGCTTTGACGCGGGGTGGAGCAGTCTGGTAGCTCGTCGGGCTCATAACCCGAAGGTCGTAGGTTCAAATCCTGCCCCCGCAACCAGTTTCAGCAGGCCCCTTTTCAGGGGCTTTTTGTTAGCTGAAAGACAGTGTCCGTTGGTATTTACGGCGGATTGAAGGGATGGGCGTTTCGCCCATTTTTTATTTGCACAGCATGCACGAGGGCCGTTAAGTGTCGAGCAAGCTAGAACAGTTGCAGGCCTTGTTGGCCCCGGTAATCGAGGCGCTCGGTTACCAATGTTGGGGCATCGAGTTCCTGTCGCAGGGGCGTCATTCGCTGCTGCGTGTCTATATCGATAAAGCCGATGGCATCCTGATCGATGATTGTGAAATCGTCAGCCGTCAGCTCAGTGGTGTACTCGATGTCGAGGATCCGATTACCTCGGAGTACACACTGGAAGTTTCTTCTCCTGGCATGGATCGTCCGTTGTTCACCCTCGAACAGTTTGCGACGCATGCCGGTGAACAGGTGAAGATCAAGCTGCGTTCGCCTTTCGACGGGCGTCGTAACTTCCAGGGCCTCCTTCGCGGTGTGGAGGAGCAGGACGTGGTAGTTCAGGTGGATGACCACGAGTATCTGTTGCCGATCGACCTGATCGACAAGGCCAATATCATCCCCCGATTTGATTGAGACGCGGACTCTGTGGCGCTGCTGGACTGCCGATTGTCGGCGCAGCGCGAGCGACACAGATGGCGCGAAGGTAGCGCGGCAGCGTGCGTAGACAGCGCCAATGGCGTGAACGTGACGCGGACTGCGCAGAACCAATGGATTGCGAAAGGCGAGGCGTACGATGAGCAAAGAAGTACTGCTGGTTGTTGAGTCGGTATCCAACGAAAAGGGTGTACCGGCCGGCGTGATTTTCGAGGCGCTGGAGCTGGCTCTGGCGACCGCCACCAAGAAACGTTTCGAGGACGAAGTCGATCTGCGCGTGTCGATCAACCGTCAGAACGGTAGCTACGAAACTTTCCGGCGCTGGACCGTGGTCGATGAGTCCGAGTTCGAGGACCCGGCCTACCAGGTGACCGAAGATATGCCGCAGGCCGTCGAGGCCAACGCCAAGATCGGTGCTGTGCTCGAAGAGAAGGTCGACTCCATCGAGTTCGGGCGCATCGCCGCGCAGACCGCCAAGCAGGTCATCGTGCAGAAAGTGCGCGAGGCCGAGCGTGCTCAGGTCGTCGACGCCTACCGCGAACGCCTGGGCGAGATCATCTCCGGCACCGTGAAGAAGGTCACCCGCGACAACGTCATCGTTGATCTGGGCAACAACGCCGAGGCGCTGCTGGCACGTGAAGACATCATCCCGCGTGAGACTTTCCGCGTGGGTGTGCGTCTGCGTGCTCTGCTCAAGGAAATTCGTACCGAGAACCGCGGTCCGCAGCTGATCCTGTCGCGTACCGCTCCGGAAATGCTGATCGAGCTGTTCCGCATCGAAGTACCGGAAATCGCCGAAGGGCTGATCGACGTCAAGGCTGCTTCCCGTGATCCGGGTTCGCGCGCCAAGATCGCCGTGCGCTCCAAAGACAAGCGTATCGACCCGCAGGGCGCCTGCATCGGTATGCGTGGTTCGCGCGTCCAGGCCGTTTCCGGCGAGCTGGGCGGTGAGCGCGTCGATATCGTGCTGTGGGACGACAACCCTGCACAGTTCGTCATCAATGCCATGTCGCCGGCTGAAGTGGCTGCGATCATCGTCGATGAAGATGCCCATGCCATGGACATCGCCGTTGGCGAAGACAACCTGGCCCAGGCCATTGGTCGTGGCGGTCAGAACGTGCGTCTTGCCAGTCAGTTGACCGGCTGGACCCTGAACGTGATGACCGAAGCGGACATCCAGGCCAAGCAGCAGGCAGAAACCGGCGACATCATGCAGTCCTTCGTCGACGAGCTGGAAGTCGATGAAGAACTGGCTCAAGTCCTGGTCGAAGAGGGTTTCACCAGTCTCGAAGAGATTGCCTACGTACCCATGGAAGAAATGCTCAGTATCGATGGCTTCGACGAGGAGATCGTCAATGAGCTGCGTGCACGGGCCAAGGATCGTCTGCTGACCAAGGCGATCGCCAACGAGGAGAAGTTGGCCGATGCCCATCCGGCAGATGATTTGCTGGAGCTGGAAGGCATGGACAAGGCGCTGGCTCTAGAGCTCGCGCTGCGCGGCGTGATTACCCGTGAAGACCTGGCCGAGCAGTCGATTGACGACCTGCTCGACATCGACGGCATCGACGAAGAACGTGCCGGCAAGCTGATCATGGCCGCCCGAGCCCATTGGTTCGAATAAGCGGTTGCGGCCTGAGGAGAAAGATGCATGACGCAAGTCACGGTTAAAGAACTGGCCACAGTGGTCGACACCCCGGTTGAGCGCCTGCTGCAGCAGATGCGTGAAGCTGGCCTGTCCCATGACAGTGCCGAACAAGTAGTGACCGATAGTGAGAAACAGGCCCTGCTGGCCCATCTCAAGAGCAGTCACGGCGACAAGGTCGAAGAGCCGCGCAAGATCACCTTGCAGCGCAAGACCACCAGCACCCTGCGCGTTGCTGGCAGCAAGACCATCAGTGTTGAAGTGCGCAAGAAGAAAACCTTCGTCAAGCGCAGCCCGGAAGAGATCGAAGCCGAGAAGCAGCGCGAGCTGGAAGCGCAGCGCGCCGCTGCCGAGGCCGAGCGCCTGAAGGCCGAGGAAGAAGCCAAGCGCAAGGCCGAAGAAGAAGCCAAGCGCCAGGCTGCCACTGCTGCTACCGATCCCGCAGCACCAGCTGCCACGCCGACGCCTGTCAGCGAGCCGGTGGTTGCCGCTCCGGTCGTCGAAGTCGAGCGCAAGAAAGAAGAAGTGCGTCGCCCCGAGAAGGCACGCACTGATGAAGACGAGCGTCGTGATCGTAAGCACACCCAGCATCGCCCTGCTACCAAGGAGAAGGCGCCGGCTCCGCGCGTCGCTCCGCGTAGCGTCGATGAAGAAAGCGACGGTTTCCGTCGTGGTGGCCGCGGCAAGTCGAAGATGAAGAAGCGCAACCAGCATGGCTTCCAGGCTCCGGCCGGTCCGGTGGTGCGTGAAGTAGCCATTGGCGAAACCATCACGGTGGGCGATCTGGCTCAGCAGATGTCGGTCAAGGCCGCCGAAGTCATCAAGTTCATGTTCAAGATGGGCACCCCGGCCACCATCAACCAGGTGCTGGATCAGGAAACTGCCCAGCTGATCGCCGAAGAGCTGGGCCACAAGGTCAAGCTGGTCAGCGATACCGCCCTGGAAGATTCGCTGGCCGAGTCGCTGAAGTTCGAAGGCGAGGCCATGTCCCGTGCGCCGGTGGTGACCGTCATGGGCCACGTCGACCATGGTAAGACCTCGCTGCTCGACTACATCCGTCGCGCCAAGGTGGCTTCCGGTGAAGCGGGTGGCATCACCCAGCACATCGGTGCTTACCACGTCGAAACCGAACGTGGCATGGTCACCTTCCTCGACACCCCCGGTCACGCCGCGTTTACCGCCATGCGTGCACGTGGCGCCAAGGCGACCGACATCGTCATCCTGGTCGTTGCAGCTGACGACGGCGTGATGCCGCAGACCCAGGAAGCCGTACAGCACGCGAAAGCGGCTGGCGTGCCGATCGTGGTTGCGGTGAACAAGATCGACAAGCCCGATGCCAACCCGGACAACATCAAGAACGGCCTGGCCGCTCTCGACGTGATCCCGGAAGAGTGGGGCGGCGATGCACCTTACGTGCATGTGTCGGCCAAGATGGGTACCGGCATCGACGAGCTGCTCGAAGCCGTACTGCTGCAGGCTGAAGTTCTCGAGCTGAAAGCCACTCCGTCGGCCCCGGGCCGTGGTGTGGTGGTCGAATCGCGTCTGGACAAGGGCCGTGGCCCGGTGGCCACCGTGCTGGTTCAGGACGGTACCCTGCGTCAGGGCGACATGGTCCTGGTCGGCGTCAACTATGGCCGTGTGCGTGCCATGCTTGACGAGAACGGCAAGCCGATCAAGGAAGCCGGTCCGTCCATTCCGGTCGAGATCCTCGGCCTCGATGGCACGCCGGATGCCGGTGACGACATGACCGTGGTCGCCGACGAGAAGAAGGCCCGCGAAGTTGCCCTGTTCCGTCAAGGCAAGTTCCGCGAGGTCAAGCTGGCCCGTGCTCACGCCGGCAAGCTGGAAAACATCTTCGAGAACATGGGCCAGGAAGAGAAGAAAACCCTCAACATCGTGCTCAAGTCCGATGTGCGTGGTTCTCTGGAAGCCCTGCAAGGCTCGCTCAGCACCCTGGGCAACGACGAAGTGCAAGTGCGCGTGGTCGGTGGCGGCGTCGGTGGTATCACCGAGTCCGATGCCAACCTGGCGCTGGCTTCGAATGCCGTGCTGTTCGGCTTCAACGTCCGTGCTGACGCCGGTGCGCGCAAGATCGTCGAGGCCGAAGGCCTGGACATGCGCTACTACAACGTCATCTACGACATCATCGAAGACGTCAAGAAGGCGCTCACCGGTATGCTCGGCAGCGATGTTCGCGAGAACATCCTGGGTACCGCCGAAGTGCGTGACGTGTTCCGTTCGCCGAAGTTTGGCGCGGTTGCCGGTTGCATGGTCATCGAAGGCACTGTCTTCCGTAACCGTCCGATCCGCGTCCTGCGTGAAGACGTGGTGATCTTCGAAGGTGAGCTGGAATCGCTGCGTCGCTTCAAGGACGACGTCGCCGAAGTGCGTAACGGCATGGAGTGCGGTATCGCGGTGAAGAGCTACAACGACGTCAAGGTCGGCGACAAGATCGAAGTGTTCGAGAAAGTCCAGGTGGCTCGCAGCCTGTAATCGCGAGTCGCAACACGCAACGCCCGGCCCCGCATTCGCGCGGCCGGGCGTTTGCCGCTTTTGAGTCCGCTGGCGAACAGACAGCGGACGAAGTAAAGGTAAGTAGAAAATGGCCAAAGATTACAGCCGTACCCAGCGTATCGGCGACCAGATGCAACGCGAACTGGCCCAGCTTATCCGGCGTGAGGTCAAGGACCCGCGTCTGGGGCTGGTGACCATCACCGCAGTCGACGTCAGTCGCGATATCGGTCACGCCAAGGTCTTCATCACCGTCATGGGGCAGGATGATGCCGAGGCGATCAAAGAGAGCCTCAAGGTACTCAACGACGCGGCCGGTTTCCTGCGCATGCAGCTGGGCAAGGCGATGAAGCTGCGCAGCGTGCCACAGCTGCACTTCCACTACGACGAGAGCGTCCAGCGCGGTGCTCACCTGTCGGCACTGATCGAGCGTGCCGTGGCGGAAGATCGTCTGCACGACGACACCGCAGGTTCCAAGGAGTAAGGCGTGGCGCAGGTCAAACGTATTCGCCGCAAGGTCGACGGCATCATCCTGCTCGACAAACCGCACGGTTTCACGTCCAACGCCGCGCTGCAGAAGGTGCGTTGGCTGCTCAATGCCGAGAAGGCCGGCCATACCGGCAGCCTCGACCCCTTGGCCACCGGTGTGTTGCCGCTGTGCTTCGGTGAGGCAACCAAGTTCTCCCAGTATCTGCTCGACGCTGACAAGGGCTACGAGACGGTCGCTCAGTTGGGCGTCACCACGACCACTGGCGATGCCGAAGGCGATGTTATCGAACGTCGCCCGGTGACCGTCGGTCGCGCCGAGATCGAGGCGCTGCTGCCGCGTTTTCGCGGTGAAATCAAGCAGATACCGCCGATGTACTCGGCGTTGAAGAAGGATGGTCAGCCACTCTACAAGCTGGCGCGTGCCGGGGAAGTAGTGGAGCGCGAAGCGCGTTCTGTTACTATTGCGCGCCTGGAACTGCTGGCCTGCGAAGGCGAGCAGGCCCGTCTGGCGGTTGATTGCAGCAAAGGCACCTATATTCGTACGCTGGTCGAGGATCTCGGCCAGTTGCTCGGCTGCGGTGCGCATGTCGCCGAGCTGCGCCGTACCAAGGCGGGGCCATTCGACCTGACGCGTACCGTGACGCTGGAAGAGCTGGAGGCCGCACACGCCGAAGGTGGCAACGAGGCGCTGGATCGCTTCCTGCTACCGGCCGATAGCGGTCTGCAGGACTGGCCGCTGCTGCAGTTCTCCGAGCACAGCGCGTTCTACTGGTTGCAAGGGCAGCCGGTGCGCGCGCCGGAAGCGCCGAAGTTCGGCATGGTGCGGGTGCAGGACCACAATGGTCGCTTCATCGGGATCGGTGAAGTGAGCGACGATGGGCGTATCGCCCCGCGTCGATTGATTTATACCGGTGCGTAGCACCGAACGGTTCGGCCGAGAGGGCTGAAAGCCTGATGCTGACGATGTCGTCATCAGGTACTGCGAGGGTGGCTGTTAGTAGGCACGGTCATACCTCTTTTTAAAACACGGGAAGCGATTTCCGGCCTATTGAGACTGCTTCGGCAGTTTCCAGATGAGAGGAAGCCAACATGGCACTCAGCGTTGAAGAAAAAGCCCAGATCGTTAACGACTACAAGCAAGCTGAAGGCGATACCGGTAGTCCGGAAGTGCAGGTTGCCCTGCTGACCGCCAACATCAACAAGCTGCAAGGTCACTTCAAGGCCAACGGCAAGGATCACCACAGCCGTCGTGGTCTGATCCGTATGGTTAACCAGCGTCGTAAGCTGCTGGATTACCTGAAGGGTAAAGACGCCAGTCGTTACAGCGCCCTGATCGGTCGCCTGGGCCTGCGTCGTTAATAGACGCGAGCTGCACAAGTTGGAAGCTGGGAGTTCGGCGTCGCGAGTGGGGAGTGATCCTCACCTCGCGGCGCCGGGCTTCCAGCTTTTGGCTTTTCGAGGGATGCACCGGGTCCGATTCCCGCGCCTCTTTCCAATTTCCCCCAAGGCAACAAAGAGAAGGAAAACACCGTGAACCCGGTAATCAAGAAATTCCAGTTCGGTCAGTCGACCGTTACCCTCGAGACTGGCCGTATCGCCCGTCAAGCCTCCGGCGCAGTGCTGGTCACCGTTGACGACGACGTCAGCGTGCTGGTTGCCGTAACCGGCGCCAAGACTGCCGACCCGAGCAAAGGCTTCTTCCCGCTGTCCGTGCACTACCAGGAAAAGACCTACGCTGCCGGCAAGATCCCAGGTGGTTTCTTCAAGCGTGAAGCGCGTCCTTCCGAGAAAGAAACCCTGACCTCGCGTCTGATCGACCGCCCGATCCGTCCGCTGTTCCCGGAAGGCTTCCAGAACGAAGTGCAGGTCATCTGCACCGTGGTTTCCACCAGCAAGAAGACCGATCCGGACATCGCTGCGATGATCGGTACCTCGGCTGCCCTGGCCATCTCCGGTATTCCGTTCAGCGGCCCGATCGGTGCTGCGCGCGTCGCCTTCCACCCGGAAACCGGCTACCTGCTGAACCCCAATTACGAGCAGCTCAAGGCTTCGAGCCTGGACATGGTCGTGGCCGGCACCAAGGACGCCGTGCTGATGGTCGAATCGGAAGCCAAAGAGCTGACCGAAGACCAGATGCTGGGCGCCGTGCTGTTTGCCCACGAGGAGTTCCAGGTTGTCATTCAGGCTGTCGCCGAGCTGGCTGCAGAAGCCGGCAAGCCGACCTGGGACTGGCAGCCGAAGCCGGAAAACACCGCTCTGCTCAACGCCATCCGTGGCGAGTTCGGTGACGCGATTTCCCAGGCCTACACCATCACCATCAAGCAGGACCGCTACGCGCGTCTGGGCGAGCTGCGTGATCAGGTCGTCGCCAAGTTCTCCGGTGAAGACGGCCAGCCTAGCGCTGGTGAAGTCAAAGACGCCTTCGGCGAGATCGAATACCGCACCGTGCGCGAGAACATCGTCAACGGCAAACCGCGTATCGATGGCCGTGACACCCGCACCGTGCGTGGCCTGAACATCGAAGTCGGCGTACTGGACAAGACCCACGGCTCGGCGCTGTTCACCCGTGGTGAAACCCAGGCGCTGGTCGTTGCCACCCTCGGTACCGCCCGCGATGCGCAGCTGCTCGACACCCTCGAAGGCGAGAAGAAAGACCCCTTCATGCTGCACTACAACTTCCCGCCGTACTCGGTCGGTGAGTGTGGTCGCATGGGCGCCACTGGCCGCCGCGAAATCGGCCACGGCCGTCTGGCCCGTCGTGGCGTTGCCGCCATGCTGCCGAGCGCTGACGAGTTCCCGTACACCATCCGCGTGGTGTCGGAAATCACCGAGTCCAACGGTTCGTCCTCCATGGCTTCGGTCTGCGGCGCCTCCCTGGCGCTGATGGACGCCGGTGTGCCGATGAAGGCACCGGTTGCCGGTATCGCCATGGGTCTGGTGCTGGAAGGTGAGAAATTCGCCGTTCTGACCGACATCCTCGGCGACGAAGACCACCTCGGCGACATGGACTTCAAGGTAGCCGGTACCGCCAAAGGCGTCACCGCGCTGCAGATGGACATCAAGATCCAGGGCATCACCGAAGAAATCATGGAGCAGGCACTGGAGCAGGCGCTGGAAGCTCGCCTGAACATCCTCGGCCAGATGAACCAGGTCATCGCCCAATCGCGCAGCGAGCTGTCGGCCAACGCGCCGACCATGCTGGCGATGAAGATCGATCAGGACAAGATTCGCGACGTGATCGGCAAGGGTGGCGCGACCATCCGTGGTATCTGCGAAGAAACCAAGGCCTCGATCGACATCGAAGACGACGGCTCGATCAAGATCTTCGGCGAAACCAAGGAAGCGGCCGAGGCTGCCAAGCAGCGCGTACTGGCCATTACCGCAGAAGCCGAAATCGGCAAGATCTACGTCGGCAAGGTCGAGCGCATCGTCGACTTCGGCGCCTTCGTCAACATCCTGCCGGGCAAGGACGGTCTGGTGCACATCTCCATGCTGAGCGATCAGCGCGTGGAGAAGGTCACCGACGTGCTGCAGGAAGGCCAGGAAGTGAAGGTGCTGGTACTGGACGTGGACAACCGCGGCCGTATCAAACTGTCGATCAAGGACGTAGCGGCTGCCGAGGCCTCTGGCGTCTAAGCACGGTTCGCCTGTTCGAACGAGAAGGGCTCCTGCGGGAGCCTTTTTTGTGCGCGATCGTCAGGGGGCCTCACCGGTTCCCCGGGGTGTGCCCCCGCTGCATTCGTGGATTTACCCGGTTATCGGATCATGCAAATTGCCCGAGTGTTTTGTTGCGACTCGGCGAAATGCAATCAAAAGCAGTAATGCGATTTTAGTTAAGTTTTTGTTTTTAAAGGTATTTATTTTATTGAAAAACCTGGCACAGCCCCTGCAACAGTACTGCTGAACCTGCAACCAGGAGTTGGTTTGCAGATTGTCTGGAATGTACAGGAGTCGAATCATGAAACAGCCAATCAACCGTTTTGCCGCTACCACCCTGACCGCTGCCGTGCTGAGCATGTCGCTGGCCTCGGCGGCCTTCGCCGCAGAGTCGACCATGCTGGCGGCCAATGACACTGTGGATAAAGCCGAGCAGGCGGTATCCGACACCTGGATCACCAGCAAAGTGAAGTCCACCTTCGTCGCTGACTCTAACCTCAGCGCCCTGGACATCAAGGTCGAGACCAATCAGGGCGTGGTTTCCCTGTCCGGCGTGGTAGCGACCGACGCCGAGCGTGATCTGGCTATCGCCAAGACCAAGGAAATCGAGGGTGTGCGTGACGTGTCCGCCGATGCCCTGAAAACCGCTGACTGATAGCCGAGCCGGCCGGGCTAGCGCCCGGCCTCACCTTCTGTCACTGGGAGAATGACCATGAATAGCGACATCATCAAAGGCAAATGGAAGCAGCTCAGCGGTCGCATGAAGGAGCGTTGGGGCAACCTGACCGACGACGACCTGGACGTCGCCGAGGGGCACAGTGAATACCTGGCTGGCAAGCTGCAAGAACGTTACGGCTGGACCAAGGAAAAGGCCCAGCAAGAGCTGCGCGATTTCAGCGACAAGCTCTGAGGACGGATTACCGGGCAAGGATGCCGCACAAGCATGGACAGGTTCAGAAACGGATATCTCTTGCGCACGGATGGCTGCGGGCAGGACGCCTGATCAGCACGGACAGCGACAAGCATGGATGCGCGAAGGCCCCGCCGGTGTGACCGGCGGGGCCTTGATTTTTTGTGCCGGGCGTTCGAGCCGCTTCAGGAACCTGCGTCCTGCATGCAGTCTCGCGTCAGCTGCCGCGCTTGCTGCGGATCTCGGTCAGGCGGCCGCCCTCGAAGCGGAGAAAATGGTACATGCCGCTTTTCGGGCCGTAGATCCACTCCTCGACGCTCACTTCGCTGCGAAAACCGTAGCTGTCGACCACCTCCTTGTAGCCGAGAAAATCGCGGCTGGAAGGTTCGCCACATTTGTTCAGCACCTCGGCGCTGGGCGCTGTCTTGCTGACCAGGGCGCTACCGCAGCGGTAGGTCGAGGACGCCTCAGCCATCAGTGGCAGGCACAGCAGGGTGAGCAGACAGGTGGATGTACGCATGACAACCTCCCGCTCAGCGCTCGCGACGACGTTCGATGGCGGTCAGACGGTTACCCTCGAAGCGCAGGATGCTGAGCATGCCGTTGCTCGGGCCGTATACCCATTCCTCGATCATGTACTCGCGACGATCATAGGAGCCCAGCGTGTAGCCGACCGGATCACGGTGCACTGGCGCGCCACATTTGCGCTCGACCTCGAACGTGCGGTCACCGAGGCTGACCAGGGAGCTGCCGCAACGCAGCGTGTCGGCCTGCGCGCCGATGCTGATCAGGCCGGCAACCAGGGTGGTGAGCGTGGTGATGGATAAGCGGCGCATGATCATTGGCTGTCCAAGTGCAAGGTGGTGAACACGCGGCCATCGGCTTCGGGTTCACCCAGGTTGGCATCGATCAGGTAGACGCGTTCATCGTACAACCCACCTTGTTCAACCAGATAATCCTTGATCGTTGCAGCACGTTGCTGAGCCAGTTGGCGCAACAGCAGCTTGCTTTGAGCCCAGGAGTCCAGCACCGCCTTGCGCATGTTCTGCTGGCGTTGCTCGCTGTCCAGTTCGCTCCATTCGGCAGGCGGCTGCTGCTTGAGCCGCGTGCGATAGATGCCTTCGAGCAGCGCGGCCTGTTCGTCTTCGGCGACCGTCAACTCATCGGGGCTGGCGGGCACCTTGTCACCGCGGCGTTGCAGCACCTTGTACCAGGTTTCGCGAAATTCGCGTTGCAGACGCTGTTCGGCCAGCAGCGGGCCGTCGGCACTCTGCGCGGCCTGGCCTTCAACCTCCAGGCGCAGATTCGGGCGTTCCTCGAGCGCTTTGGCCAGCGTGTCCAGCGCCTGGCGCGCGTCGTCCTGCAGCTCTGCAGAGCCGGCGACGAAGGGCACGGTGCTGAGGTCGACATTGCTGCCGCCGACCAGCCCGGCGATGAACGTGAATGGCGCCTGGGCTGCGCGTAACACCAGATTGCGCAGGGTCTGCCAGACGATGGGCATGACGCTGAACTGCGGATTGTTGAGATCACCCTGTACCGGCAACTCGATGGCGATGCGCCCCTGGGTGTCCTTGAGCAGGGCGACTGCCAGGCGAATCGGCAGGTCCACTGCGTCGGGGCTGTCGACGCGTTCGCCCAGCTGCAGGTTTTCCACCAGCACCTTGTTCTCGGCATTGAGCTGGCCCTTCTCGATGCGGTAGTGCAGGTCGAGGTTGAGGCGGCCCTTGCGGATGCGATAACCGGCGAATTTGCCGGAGTAGGGGGTGACGGTGGTCAGCTCGACATTCTTGAAGCTGGTGGCGATGTCCAGGCTGTTGAGCGGATCGAACGGCGTCAGCTTGCCCTTGATGCTCATTGGCGCGTAGCGGTCGACCTTGCCCTGGATATCGACGCTGGCGGCTTGCGGCTGCTGATTATCGAGTACGCCGATGCGCCCGTTCATCTGCTGAACGGCAGTGGCGAAGCTGGGGGTCAGGCTGAAGTCGGCGAAGTTGGCCGAGCCGTCATTGATGGCTACGCCGCCGATGCGAATCGCCAGCGGCTTGCCCGCATCGGCCTTGCTCTCCTTCGGTGCCGCCGGCTGCGGCACGATCAGCTCGCTGACGTTGGTGGTGAGGTTCTCGTTGATCACGAAGCGTGCATAAGGCTGATCCAGTTCGACGCGCTCGATGGCCAGGCTTTCACCGTGGCGATAGTCGAGGCCATTCACCCGCACCTGTTTCCAGCGCACGAAATCACGTTCGCGCAGGGTATCCAGGGTATGCAACTGATCGACCCTGGCGCTGCCGGTGACGCTGAGCGCCAGGGGGTCGGTGCTCTTGAGCTGCACGTCGAGGTCAGTGCCGAGCAGGCCGCTGCGCAGCTCCAGGCGAATGAAGGGGCTCAGATAGGCCTGCGCCAGGCGCAGGTCGATGTCTTGCGTAGCGATCTGGAGCTGAGCACTGGTCGGGCTCAGTTGCACGTTGCCGGCTGCCTGCAGCTTGCCCTGCTTGCCCAGGCCGGTGTCGAGCCTGAGGTCGAAAGGTTTGTCGCCGAGGCTGTCGAAATTCTTCAGGTCGAGGTTCAGCGGGCCGACCTCCACGGCCACTTCCTGCTGCGGTACGCGGTCGGCCAGGTGGGCCTTGTAGTCGCGCAGCTGCACATCCTGCAGCAGTACCTGCCAGGGCTTGCTTGCGCCGGCCTGCTCCGTGGAGGCGGGGGCCTCGCGCTGGGGGCTTTCGGGTTTGGCGAACAGTTTCTGCCAGTCCAGTTGGCCGTCGGCTTCGCGCGCCGCCCAGGCCTCCAGACCCTGGCTGCGCACCTGGCCGACCACCACCTGCTGCTTGGCCAGGTCGAGGCTGGTGTTGTCGATATCCAGGCGTTGCAGGCGTACCAGCGGTTTGCCTTGCGCATCGTCGATGGCGAAGGGGGCCAGCTGCACCTTGATCTTGCTCAGTTGCAGTTCGGTGCCGCTGGACAGGTCGAGGCGATAGTCGCTACTGAGATCGACCTGGCCCTCCTTGAGCACCAGCGGCAAAACGTCGCGCACGTAAGGCCAGAAGGTGCTCAGGCGACCATCGCTGACGCTCAGGCTGCCGCTGGAGGTGATCGGCGTCAGGCTGACCTGGCCGCGCCAGTCGATCCTGGCGCCGTGCGGGCCGCTGGCGGTCATGGTCATTTCGGCGTTGTCGCCGGCCAGGGTGCTGAGGTTGTTGAGTTCAAGGTCGAGTGCGTCATAGGCGAATTCCACCGCCTCGCTCGGGCGCAGGTCCTGAAAACGCAGTGACTTCTCACGCAGACGGATGCTGTCGATGCGCAGCGGGAAAGGCTCGCTGCTCTCTGTCTTGGGTTCCGCCTGGCTTTCCGGCAGTCGGAACAACTGGGTGAGATTGAGCGTACCGTCCTTGGCGAACAGTATTTCGGTGCGCGCGCCGTCGAGCTCGACGTCACTCAGGTGCAGGGCACCGCTCCACAGGCTGTCGCTCTGCAGATTGGCGTAGAGGCGCTGGAAGCTGAGCTGCTCCTGGTCAGTCTCGCCGACACGCAGGCCCCAAAGGCTCAGCTCGAGCGTGAAGGGGTTGAGCTGCACGCGCTGCAACGAGGCGGGCACCGTGGCGTACTGCGCCAACTGCTGATTGGCGACACGCAGGGCGATGCCCGGCAGAATCAGAAAGCCGATCAGGCTGTAGAGGAAAACGGTGATCAACAGTGCGCTCAGCGCGCGCTTCAGTCCTTTGGGCATGGCTTGGCGTCATCTATCCAGACGAGGAGACGATTTGGAGTATGGCACGACGGTTCAGTTCCGGTCGTTATAGCCGTATTCGCAGTGAATGTTTTTCCCGTTTCACAGATGCAGGATCAGGGTTTTCAGGGGCGGTTTGGCGTCTTGCGAAGGGAAGTCCGGCGCAGGGACTATCACCTGGCAATCCTGCACCGGGCGGCCGAGCTTCTCGGCGCAGCGCAGCACCTGCGCGCGCCAGTCGTTCATCTCCACCTTCGCCAGGTTGTTGCTGCACACCAGGGTGCCGCCTTCGGCAGTGGCCAGGAGTGCGGGTTTGAGCAGGCTTTGATAGTCGCGCAGCAAATCGACGGTGCCAAAAGCGCTCTTGGCCCAGGCGGGCGGGTCGAGGAACACCAGGTCGAACTGGCGCGGCTGCAGGCGCGGATAGCTCGGCAGTTTTTGCCCGCGTCGACTGCTGATCGGCAGATCGGCCAACTGACGAATCGCCGGGAAATAGTCGGACTGGATGAACTGCATGGCGGGTAGCTCGGGATTGAGAGCGCCGTTCTCGCGGCCCACGGCGAGGTTGCCCTGGGCGAAGTCGAGGTTGCTTACCTCGCGTGCACCGCCCGCTGCGGCGCACAGACCGACGCCGCAGGTATAGGCGAACAGGTTGAGCACGGACTTGCCGACGCTGTTGGCCTTGATCCAGCCCCGGGCGTTGCGCAGGTCGAGAAACAGCAGCGGGTCCTGTCCGGCATGCCGACCGCGTACGCGGTAATTCAGCCCCCATTCGCGGCCGACCATATCCTCCAGTGCAGCATCGTCGGCCTGGAACAGGCTCGGATCGCGATCGATCCGCGAATTGCCCCTGGAGCGGTCGTTGTAGACCGGTAGCAACGGCTGTCCCAGATGGGTTTCGACGCTGCCGACGATGCTGTGCAGATCACTGGCTGCAAGCGGCTGATGAAAGCTCTGCACCAATAGCTGCGGGCCGTAGCGGTCGACGGTCAGGCCGGACGCGCCTTCCTGACTGCCGTGGAACAGTCGGTAGCAGTCGGTGCCTTGGGCATGCAGGTCTGCGAGCAGGTTTTCGCGAGCGGCGAGGGCGGCGCGCAGCGCCTGGTCAAGAGAAGGCATGCGCGGCGTCTCGGAGAAAGGAAGACCGGCAGTTTATCAAGAAAAGCCGCTGCTCGAGAGCGTGGCGCATGCTGGCGGCGAGTTGCACCCGCCCTACGAGATTGGCAGCAGACGACGGTGGGCGCGCTGTGCGGCGCTGTTGCGAATCGCCCAGCGCAGCAGCCCGGCTGTGCGTTGCACGCTGCTGCGAATCAGCGGACGGCGCCAGGGAGCCTGATGCTCGCCGAGCAGATCGCTGGCCCAGTCCGGCAGCAGCTCAACGCCGGCCTGCATCATCAGGTTGCCGAAGGGCTTGGCGAGCATGTTGGGCATCGGTGCGGCATACAGCAGTCGCACCACTTCGCGGGTGCGCTCGTCACACAGCAACTGCGCACGCATGCGCTCGAGGTAGTCGCCGATGGCCTGGCGCGACGTGGGCACGTCCTGTGCGCCGAGGCGCTCGGCGATCAACGCCACTTCGCGGTAGTAGCGATCCTGTTCGGCCATCGCTAGCTGCGGGTCGACATAGCGCAGGTAACCGGCGAGAAACTGGCTGACCTCGGAGACATGCACCCAGGTCAGCAGCTCGGGATCGCTGGCGGCATAGGGGCGGCCGTCCGGCGCGCTGCCGACCACCTGCAGATGGATGGTGCGCACCTTGTCGATCAGTCGCTCGGCATCGTGCAGGCCGCCGTAGGTGGTGCCGGCGATGAACAGGCTGGTGCGGCGCAGGCGGCCGAGCATGTCCTGGCGAAAGGTGGAGTGGTCCCACACGCCGGCCAGTGCCAGCGGGTGGAGCATCTGCAGGAGCAGGGCGGAGATGCCGCCGACCATCATTGCGGTAAAGTCGGCATGGACTTTCCAGACCATCGACTCGGGGCCGAACAGGCCGGCATCACCGCGCGGCTGGTCAAGATCGAGCACACCCAGCGAAGCGCCGGTGAGGCTGTGCACCTGTTTTTCGATCTGACGACGTAGGCTTTCCATGGCGCGCAGTTTCGGCGCTTGGCAGGCACAAGACAAGATGCGCCCGGCCCTTTCAGGCCGGGCGCGAGTCTCAGCGGTTGAGGCGCTGATCGATCAGGCTGTCGACCACGCTCGGGTCGGCCAGGGTCGAGGTGTCGCCCATGTTCTCCAGCTCGTTGCAGGCGATCTTGCGCAGGATGCGCCGCATGATCTTGCCCGAGCGGGTCTTGGGCAGGCCCGGCGCCCACTGGATCAGCTCCGGCTTGGCGAAACTGCCGATCTCCTTGCCGACCAGGCTCAGCAGATCCTTCTTCAGCTCGTCGGACGGCTCCTGGCCATTCATCAGGGTGACGTAGGCGTAGATGCCCTGGCCCTTCACGTCGTGCGGGTAGCCGACCACTGCCGCCTCGGCCACGGCATCGTGCAGTACCAGCGCACTTTCCACCTCGGCGGTGCCGATACGGTGACCCGAGACGTTGATCACGTCATCCACGCGGCCGGTGATCCAGTAGTAGCCGTCCTCGTCGCGGCGCGCGCCGTCACCCGTGAAGTAGTAGCCGGGGTAGGGCTTGAAGTAGGTGTCGATCATGCGCTGATGATCGCCGTAGACGCTGCGGATCTGGCTCGGCCAACTGGCCTTGATGGCCAGCACGCCGCTGCCGGGGCCGTCGATCTCCTTGCCCTGTTCGTCGAGCAGCACCGGCTGCACGCCGAAGAAGGGGCGGGTGGCCGAGCCCGGCTTGAGGTCGGTGGCGCCGGGCAGCGGGGTGATCAGGATGGAGCCGGTTTCGGTCTGCCACCAGGTGTCGACGATGGGGCAGCGGGTATCGCCCACCACATGGAAGTACCACTCCCAGGCTTCCGGGTTGATTGGCTCGCCCACCGTGCCGAGCAGGCGCAGGCTGCTGCGCGAGGTGCTCTTGACCGGCGCCTCGCCTTCGCGCATCAGCGCGCGCAGGGCCGTGGGGGCGGTATAGAAGATGTTGACCTGGTGCTTGTCGATCACCTGCCAGAAGCGCGAGGCGTCCGGGTAGTTGGGCACGCCTTCGAACATCAGCGTGGTGGCGGCGTTGGCCAGCGGACCGTAGACGATGTAACTGTGCCCGGTGACCCAGCCGACATCGGCGGTGCACCAGTAGATGTCGCCCTCGTGGTAGTCGAACACGTACTTGTGGGTCATCGCCGCGCCGAGCAGGTAGCCGCCGGTGGTGTGCAGCACGCCCTTGGGCTTGCCGGTGGAGCCTGAGGTGTAGAGGATGAACAGTGGGTCCTCGGCGTCCATCGGCTCGGCCGGGCAGTCCGCACTGGCTTCCTTGAGCGCCTGGTGGTACCAGAGGTCGCGACCTTCAACCCAGGCGACGTCACCCTGAGTGCGCTCGACCACCACCACGGTGGACACGTCCGGGCAGCTCTGCAGCGCCTTGTCGACGTTGTTCTTCAGCGGGATGTACTTGCCGCCGCGTACGCCTTCGTCGGCGGTGATCACCGCACGGCAGTCGGCATCGAGAATGCGGTCGCGCAGGGCGTCCGGGGAGAAACCGCCGAACACCACCGAATGCACGGCGCCTATGCGCGCGCAGGCGAGCATGGCGTAGGCCGCCTCGGGAATCATCGGCATGTAGATGCATACCCGGTCGCCTTTCTTCACGCCACGGCCCTTGAGCACGTTGGCCAGGCGACTGACGTTGTGGTGCAGCTTGTTGTAGGTGATGTGCGCCGACTCGGCCGGGTTATCGCCTTCCCAGATGATGGCGATCTGTTCGCCGCGCTGCTCCAGGTGACGGTCTATGCAGTTGTAGGCGACGTTGAGCTGGCCGCCCTTGAACCACTCGGCGTGGCCCTGTTTCAGGTCGCTGGCATGCACCTGATCCCAGGGTTTGAACCACTGAAGAAAGGCCTTGGCCTGCTCGGCCCAGAAGGTTTCGGGCTGCTCGACGGACTGCTGGTACAGGCGCAGATAGGCATCGTTATCCAGGTGTGCACGCTGGCGCACCGCGTCGGTCACGGGGTGACGGGTGATCTCGAACATGGCGGGGTCCTTGTAATTGTTTGTCCGCAACAGGCACAAGGGTGCACCCAGGCAGGTGCTTGGTTCAAGGGGCGATGTTCCAGGGAAGGGGAGAGTCGAGGCGACGAAAGCAGGGACGCAGCCCAGCGCTTGGCGCCGGGCTGCGACAATAGGTGGGATCAGCCGCGATGATGCTCGCGGAAATGGGCGATCAGACCCTGGGTCGAGGCATCCGATGCGTTACTGTCGAGCTGGCCCGTCAGGCGCTGATAGACCTCCTTGCCCATCTCCTTGCCCAGCTCCACGCCCCACTGGTCGAAGGCATTGATGCCCCAGATCGCGCTCTGCACGAATACCTTGTGCTCGTACAGCGCGACCAGCGCGCCCAGCTCGAACGGCGCGATGCGATTCATCACCAGGATGTTGCTCGGACGGTTGCCGGGGATCACCTTGTGTGGCGCCAGGCGCTGCACCTCGTCTTCGCTCAATCCCTTGGCGCGCAGTTCGGCTTCGGCCTCTGCGCGCGTCTTGCCCTGCATCAACGCCTGGGCCTGCGACAGGCAGTTGGCGAACAGCCACTGGTGATGGTCGGAGAGCGGGTTGTAGCTGTTGACCGGGACGATGAAGTCCGCCGGGACCAGCAGGCGGCCCTGATGCAGCAACTGGTGGTAGGCATGCTGGCCGTTGCAGCCGACGCCGCCCCAGATGATCGGCCCGGTGGCGATGTCCAGTGACGTGCCGTCCTGGCGCACGCTCTTGCCGTTGGACTCCATGTCCAGCTGCTGCAGGTGCTTGGTGAAGTTACGCAGGTAATGATCGTAGGGCAGGATCGCATGGCTCTGCGCGCCCCAGAAGTTGGTGTACCAGATGCCCAGCAGGGCCATCAGCACGGGCATGTTCTCGGCCAGCGGCGCCTGGGTGAAGTGCTGGTCCATGGCGTAGGCGCCGGCCAGCAGTTCCTTGAAGTTGGATACGCCGATGGCCAGGGCGATGGGCAGGCCGATGGCCGACCACAGCGAATAGCGCCCGCCGACCCAGTCCCACATGGGGAAGATGTTCTCTTCGCCGATACCGAATTCGATGGCGGCCTTGCGGTTGCTGGTCACCGCGATGAAGTGGCGGTGCAATTGCTCTTCCGGGCCGCCCATGGCCAGGTACCAGTCGCGCGCGGCCAGGGTGTTCTTGAGGGTTTCCAGGGTGCCAAAGGACTTGCTGGAAACGATGAACAGGGTGGTTTCCGGATCGAGGCGGGCGGTCAGCTCGCGGAATTCGCTGCCGTCGATATTGGCCAGATAATGGCAGCGCACACCGCGTTGGGTGAACGGACGCAGCGCTTCGGAAACCAGTTGCGGGCCGAGGAACGAGCCGCCAATGCCGATGTTGACCACTTCCTTGATCGGTTTTTCGCTGTAGCCGCGCCACAGCCCGCTGTGAATGCGACTGACCAGCTCGGTGACCTGATTCAGGACGCGATGGACCTCGGGGATGATGTCGTTGCCGTCGACCAGCAGGCGGCGGCCGATCGGGCTGCGCAGCGCCGTATGCAGCGCGGCGCGGCCTTCTGAAGCATTGACCTGCTCACCGTTGTACAGGTTGGCGATGGACTCCTGCAGGCCGGCCTGCTCGGCCAGTTGAATCAGCAGCTCGAGGCCGCGCTCATCGATCAGGTTTTTCGAGTAATCCAGCAGCAGTCCGCAACTGTCGAGAGAAAAACGCTGGTAGCGCCTTGTGTCCGCAGCGAAGGCCTCGCGCATGCTGAAACCGGCCATCTCGGCACGATGTTGCTGCAGGGCCTGCCAGGCGGGCAGGGTGGTGACGTCTTGAGGCTGCTGGTAATAGGCCATCGGAGCTCCTGATCCACAAAAGCAAAAGGCCCGGATCGATCCGGGCCTTCGAGAGTGTAACCGGCTGCCTTTGCAGGCAGCTACTGGCGTGGCAGTTCAACCACCAGATTGTCGATCAGGCGGGTGCTACCCAGCTGCGCGGCGGTCAGAATCACCAGGTGATGGTCGTCGAGCTGTGCCGGACGCAGATTCACCGCATTGCGGATTTCCAGGTAGTCGGGGATGAAACCAGCGGCGCGTTGCTGCGCCTGAGTGCCGTCGATAAGCCGTGCGTAGTCGCGAGCGCCACGGCGCAGTTCTTCGGCAATCGTTTGCAGGCCCCGATACAGCGCAGGGGCGGTGGCGCGTTGTGCGTCGCTGAGGTAACCGTTGCGCGAGGACAGGGCAAGGCCGTCCTCGGCGCGTTGAGTCGGCGCACCGATGATCTGGATCGGCATGTTCAGGTCCTGCACCATCGCGCGGATTACCGCCAGTTGCTGGTAGTCCTTCTCGCCGAACACGGCCAGATCAGGCTGGACCATGTTGAACAGCTTGGTCACCACCGTCGCGACGCCTTCGAAATGCCCCGGACGACTCGCGCCGCAGAGGCCTTCGGAAACGCCGGGAACGCTGACGCGGGTCTGGTCACCCATGCCGTGCGGGTAGATTTCCGCGACATCGGGGTGAAACAGCAGGTGGCAGCCGGCCGCCAGCAGTTTTTCCTGGTCGGCGGCGAGGGTACGCGGATAGGTGTCCAGATCTTCGCCGGCACCGAACTGCAGCGGATTGACGAAGATGCTGGCAACCACGAAGTCGGCGCGTTGGGCAGCGATTTCCACCAGCGACACGTGACCCGCGTGCAGATTGCCCATGGTCGGCACGAAGCCGATCTGCTTGCCCTCGGCCCGTGCCTGGGCGACGGCTGCGCGCAACTCGCGCAGGGTTTTTACCGTGTTCATGCGGAAAAGCCATGTTCGGCTGCAGGGAAACTGCCGTCCTTGACTGCCTGTACGTAAGCGCTGAAAGCACCCTGAATGCTGCTCTGGCCTTCCATGAAGTTGCGCACGAACTTCGGTGCGCGGCCCGATAGCGACAGCCCGAGCATGTCGTGCTGCACGAGGACCTGACCATCGGTGGCGCTGCCGGCGCCGATGCCGATCACCGGAATCTTCACTGCCTGGGTGATTTCCGCGGCCAGTTCGCTCGGCACGCATTCGAGCAACAGCATGGCAGCGCCGGCCTGCTCCAGAGCCATGGCATCGGCGCGCATCTGCCGTGCCTGCGCCTCCTGGCGGCCCTGAACCTTGTAGCCACCGAGAATGTTCACCGCCTGCGGGGTCAAGCCCAGATGCGCGCAGACCGGTACGCCACGTTCGGCCAGCAGACGGATCGGCTCGGCCAGCCAGCCGGCGCCTTCCAGTTTGACCATGTGCGCACCAGCCTGCATCAGCCTGGCGCTGTTGTGCAGGGCTTGCTCGGTGGTGGCGTACGCCATGAACGGCAGATCGGTGACGATCAATGCGCCTCGGTTGCCGCGTTTGACGCAGGCAGTGTGGTAGGTCATTTCCTCGACGCTGACCGGCAGGGTGCTGTCGTGGCCCTGCAGGACCATGCCCAGGGAGTCGCCGACCAGCAACACGTCGACACCCGCCTGGCAGGCTGCATCGGCGTAGGTGGCGTCATAGCAGGTCAGCATGGCGATCTTTTCACCGTTCTGCTTGAGGCTCTGCAGGGTGGTCAGGGTAACGTCAGGCATTTCAAAGGTCCTCGCTCAGGCTCGGTATACCGCTTCTATCCGGCTGCAATCCGGCCTGGATTGGCATCAAAGGTGCGTCCGGCGCAGGGCGACGGGACGCCTATAGTCCTGATGGGGGGGCGTGAAGTCAATTGCAGGTGTTACCGCTCTGTTACTGGCGTTACCGCCAATGCGCGGGATGTCGGGTTGCGCAAGGGATCGCCCTGTCGGGGGCGTTTGAGCGGCGAGCTTGTCGGAGCGCGGCTGAGGCCCCTGCCACAGAGGCCGGTTGGGCTACTCGGCCAGGCGTTCCAGGCCGGTAAAGGGGCAGTCTTGCAGCATTGCATCGAGGCGGCGGCCATCCGGCAGTTGCAGCTCAGCGGCCAGTTCGGCCAGCGGATAGAGCACGAAGGGGCGCGCCTGCATGTGGTAGTGCGGCACGGTCAGGCGCTCATCGTCGATCAGGCGCTCACCGAACAGCAGGATGTCCAGGTCCAATGTGCGCGGCCCCCAGCGCTCGGCCTTGCGCACGCGGCCCTGCTCCTGCTCGATGCGTTGCAGTGCATCGAGCAACTGCCAGGGCTGCAGCTCGGTATCCAGCGCCGCCACGGCGTTGACGTAACGCGGTTGATCCGCCGGGCCAAGTGGATCGCTGATGTAGAACGACGAATGCGCCTGCAACTGGCTGTGCGGCAACTGCGCGATGGCATGCAAGGCCGCGCGCAGCTGTTGCAGCGGTTCGGCCAGGTTGCTGCCGAGGCCGATGTAAACCCGCTCCATCATTCGCCGCCGCTTTCGCCGCCGCTTTCGCCGCCGCTTTCGTCGCTGCGCTTACGGCGATTGTTGCTGCTGCGGCGACGTTTGCGCGGCGCGTTGCCGGTGCTTTCGCCTTTGCCGGCGAGGTCGCGAATCATCTGCCGCCGCTCGCTGTCGTTGGCGTCCTGATAGTCCGTCCACCATTCGCCCAGGCCGCCGGTGTCTTCCCCGGCCAGTTCGCGCAGCAGGAGGAAGTCGTAGCCGGCGCGGAAACGCGGATTTTCCAGCAGCAGGTCGGCGCGTTTACCGCTGCGGCGCGGCAGGCGCTCCTGCATGTCCCAGATCTCGCGAATCGGGATGGTGAAGCGCTTGGGTACGGCAATGCGCCGGCACTGCTCGGCGATCAGTTCATGGGCGGCTTCCTGCATCGCCGGAATCGGCGGCATGCCCTTGTTCTGTAGTTGCAGTACGCGGGCCGGAAGCGCAGGCCACAGCAGCGCGGCGAAGAGAAAGGCTGGCGTGACCGACTTGCCATCGTGGATGCGGTCGTCGGTGTTGATCAGCGCCTGGCGAATCAGCTTCTCGGTGTACTGCGGATTCTGCTTGAGCGCCGCGCCGCTGGCCGGGAAGAGCTGGGCAAACAGATCGTGCTCGAGCAGCAGGTCGAAGGTGTACTCGGCGTAACCGGCGAGGAACAGCTTGAGCACTTCGTCGAACAGACGCGCCGAGGGAATGTCGCGCAGCATTGGCGCCAGACGGCGAATCGGCGCGGCGCTGTGCTTCTCGATCTCGAAGTCGAGCTTGGCAGCGAAACGCACCGCACGCAGCATGCGCACCGGGTCTTCCAGGTAACGCTGTTCCGGGTCACCGATCAGCCGCACCAGATGGTTGCGCACATCGTGCATGCCACGGGCGTAGTCGAGGATATGTTCCTGGGTCGGATCGTAGTACAGCGCATTGATGGTGAAGTCGCGGCGCTGGGCATCGTCTTCCAGCGTGCCATAGACGTTGTCACGCAGAATGCGGCCGCTCTCGTGGCGCGACGCCAGATTGCTGTTCTCTTCCTCGTCACCCTGGGGGTGATTGGCGCGGAAGGTGGCCACTTCGATGATCTCGCGACCAAAGTGAACGTGTACCAGCTTGAAGCGGCGGCCGATCACCCGTGCGTTACGGAATTCGGCGCGGACCTGCTCGGGCGTGGCACTGGTGGCCACGTCGAAATCCTTGGGGTCGATATCCAGCAGCAGGTCGCGTACGCAGCCGCCGACCAGATAGGCCTGGTAGCCGGCCTTCTGCAGGCGCTCGACCACGCTGATGGCATGACGGCTGATTTCGTTGCGCTTGAGCGGGTGTTGACGACTGCTCAGCACTTCGGGAGTGCTGCGTGGGCGTGGGGCACGGCGCAGAGGTGAGTGGAAAGATTTGAACAGCTTTTTCAGCATGGGATGCACTGTTTGGAGTAGTGGTCGGCCTGCTGCGCATGCGCTTGAAAATCAAAATGCGTGAGCATCACGGCGTTGAAAGCAGTTTGCTTCGGCAAGGTTTTTCAACTGCATGCGAAACGATGACCGCATGTTTGCAGCGGATTCTAGCATCGTGTAGGGAGAAGGTGTGTAGAAGGGCGGCAGGCGGGGAGTCGAGGAGCGGAAGCTACTGGGGGAGCCGAAGCTCCCCCCCAAGTTGGTGCGTGCTATGTTTTTATTGTTATTGAGGGCCTGTTGTTTTTGTTGTTCGGCCCTTCCCGGCTTGCCGTGGCTTACCGGGTGCTCCCCAGAGAGGGGAGCCAATAGCAAACGGATTTCTTTGGACGCTGATGCTGCCTTAATCAACCAGTTCCGGCGCTGCCTTGAGGCAGTTTTATTGTTCTCAGTCTGGTCGCTGGGGCGAACCCCTCGCGGCAACTCCTCTCCAAAAGAATCAGTTAGCTGCGCCTCCGTACCTTGTTGTTTTTGTTGTTCTGGAGTCGTTACGTCTTGTTCTTATTGTGTGGGGCATTGCTTGTTATTGTTGTTGTGCCAGAGATAAAGCAGATGCCGTGCCAGTTTTTGCGAATCCTTGTAAATCAAAGGCTTGCGGCAATCATGGGGGTTCGGTGGGGGAGAAAAAGGCCGGGTTTTCGTTACCGATAGACCCGGCCTTTGTTACGAGATATTGAAACGGTAACAACTTGTGGAACCCGTGCGCGGGCAGGTTGTCACCGCGGCGGTGCCGTCAAGGGCCGCTGGTCACGCCGGATTTGCGTCGCGGAATGCCCAGGCGCTGGCGGCGTTCCCACAGGCATTTGCGACTGATGCCCAGCTTGCGGGCCAGCTCGGTCTCGGTCATGTGATCCTGGTGCTCGAGCACGAAGTGCTGGAAGTAGTCCTCCAGTGACAGATCCTCGGTAGGTTCGTGGCTGTTGCCATTGCTCTGCCCGGCAGTCGTCGGCAGGCCGAAGTCCTCGTCATCCAGATCGTCGAGCTCGATGTCGATGCCCAGCAGGTCTGCGGAAATTTCCGCACCCTCGCAGAGAATCACCGCGCGCTCGATGGCGTTCTCCAGTTCACGCACGTTACCCGGCCAGGAATAGTGGCGGATCGCCTGCTCGGCGTCATGAGCGAAACGCAACGGCTCGCGGCCCATGCGGGTGTACTGGCGCACCAGGAAGGCCTGGGCGATTTCGATCACGTCGCTGCCTCGTTCACGCAAGGCTGGTAGCTTGAGTGCGATGACGTGCAGACGGTAATACAGGTCTTCACGGAACTGGCCGGTCTTGGCCAGCGTCTTCAGGTCGCGGTGAGTGGCGGCGATCAGGCGCACGTCGACCTTCTGCGACTGCACCGAACCGACCCGGCGGATTTCGCCTTCCTGCAGTACGCGCAGCAGGCGCGCCTGGGCTTCCAGCGGCAACTCGCCAATCTCGTCGAGGAACAGCGTACCGCCATCGGCCGCTTCGACCAGGCCGGCGCGTCCGGCACTGGCGCCGGTGAAGGCGCCTTTCTCGTGGCCGAACAGTTCTGATTCGATCAGGGTTTCCGGAATGGCGGCGCAGTTCACCGAAATCAGCGGGGCCTTGGCGCGCTTGGAAAGGTTGTGCAGGGCGCGCGCAACTAGCTCCTTGCCCGTGCCGGACTCACCTTGCACCAGCACATTGGAGTCGGTGGGGGCTACCTTGCGAATCTTGCTATAGAGCTCCTGCATGGCCGCGCAGGAACCGATGATGCCGATCTCGCCGTTGGCGTTGTCCACCACCTTTTCGGCATTGCCGCTGCGCGCGTTGCTGGCGGCAGTCGGTGCTGGTGCGCTCTTGGCTTCCTGGCGGTCGCGCAGGATGCGGGCGACGGCCTGCAGCATTTCATCGTGGTCGAAAGGCTTGGCGATGTAATCGACCGCGCCCATCTTCATCGAGTCCACCGCCGAGCGCAGGCTGGCGTAGCTGGTCATGATCAGCACCGGGGTGCCTTCGGCCAGTTTGATCAGTTCGGTGCCCGGCGCGCCGGGCAGGCGCAGGTCGCTGACGATCAGGTCGAAGGTGGGAATGCTGTAGCGTTCCTGGGCTTCCTGTACCGAGCCAGCTTCGCTGACCTGGTACTGATTGCGTTCGAGCAGGCGGCGCAAGGCAGAGCGGATAATGGTTTCGTCTTCGACGATAAGAATATGTGGCATCAATTCGGTCTCTCGACGGTCACGGAGGTGCCATTGGCAGCCTCTCTCGCTGTTTACATCGCTACGGACGTCGCCTCGACATGCCTTGGCAGGGTGACCCGAATTCGAGTGCCCAATTGGCGCTCGGGGTCAGCCGGGCTGTCGATTGTTATCTGTCCATAATGCTCTTCCACGATCGAATAGACCAGCGCGAGGCCCAGGCCGGTCCCCTCGCCGGGGTCCTTGGTGGTGAAGAAGGGTTCGAACAGGCGGTCGATGATCGCTTTGGGAATGCCGCTGCCTTCATCCTCGACGATCAGGTCGACGGTATGTTCGCTGGCTTCGCTGCGCACGCGGATGGCGCCGCCCGGTGGTGAGGCGTCGCGGGCGTTGGACAGCAGGTTGATCAGCACCTGAGCCAGGCGCTGCGGATCGCCGCAGGCCCAGTGCTGCGGATCGCAGAGGTTGTAGAACTGGATGTCGAAGTTGCGTTTGTTCAGCGACAGCAGGCCGATGGCGTCCTGCGCCACGTCGGCCAGGCACACCGGTTCGTCGCTGCGTTGGTGGCTGCCGGAGTGGGCGAAGCTCATCAGCGACTGGACGATGCGCGACACACGTTTGGTCTGTTCGAGGATCTGCCCGCTGATTTCGGTCAGTTCGGCGTCGGTCTCGCGTTCTTCGCGCATATTTTGCGCCAGGCAGGCGATACCGGTGATGGGGTTGCCGATCTCGTGGGCCACGCCAGCGGCCAGGCGGCCGATGCTGGCCAGGCGCTCGGAGTGCACCAGTTTGTCTTCGAGCATCTGGGTTTCGGTCTGGTCCTCGACCAGCAGCACCAGGCCGCTGTTACCGGGCGCCAGCGGTTCGTTGATGGCTGCCTTGTGCAGGTTGAGCCAGCGAATCTGGCCGTCGAGCGCCAGGTGCTGTTTATGCAGGTGCTGGTCCGGGCGTTCGATGAAGTCCTGCAGCAGGCTCTGCCAGGGTTCGCTCAGGGTGCTCAGGCGTGAGCCGACGATACGTTGCGCGGGAATATCGGTAAGCTCTTCCATGGCCCGGTTCCACATCAGGATTTCCTGGTCCTTGGCCAGCGAGCACACGCCCATTGGCAGCTCCTGCAGTGTCTGGCGGTGGTACCGGCGCAGGGCATCGAGCTCGGCGGCGAGGCCGGTGAGGCGCGACTGGTAGTCTTCCAGGCGGCTTTCGATGAAATGGATGTCCTCGGTGACATAGCCCTCGCTGCCGGATTTGTAGGGCAGGAAGGTTTCCACGATGTCCTGTGCCACGCTCGGCCCCATCAGGCCGGACAGGTTGGCCTCGATGCGGTCGCGCAGGCGGCGCAGGGCGTAGGGGCGGCTCTCGTCGAAGGGCAGATGCAGATCGCGCAGGGCCTGTTCGACTTCGCGTTGCGCGGTCTTGGCGCCAAGCGGCTTGGCCAGTTGCGCGGCAAAGTCCTGCGGCGACACGGCGACCAGCTCACGCCGTTGCGGGCGGCGCACGTTGTCCACTGCGCAGGCTTCGGCAGCGCTCTTTTCCTCGGGGCTGGCTTCGGTGAACAGCGACACCAGGGTGAACACCAGCACGTTGGCGGCGAGCGAGGCGATGGCTGCGAGGTGCCAGCTGGCGTCGTCGAGTACATAGATGACGTTGAACAGTGGCAGGTAGAAACCTTCCAGGTTGCCCAGCAGCGGCAGCAGCATGGTCAGCGCCCAGACGCTGATGCCGGCCAGCAGGCCGGCGATGAAGCCGCGGCGATTAGCCGTTTGCCAATACAACACCGAGAGCACGCCGGGCAGGAACTGCAGGGTGGCGACGAAGGCGACGATACCCAGATTGGCCAGGTCCTGCTGGGCGCCCAGCAGCAGGTAGAAGCCGTAGCCGGCCATGATGATGCAGGCGATCAGCGTGCGGCGGGTCCACTTCAGCCAGCGGTAGATATTGCCTTCGGCCGGTGGCTGATACAGCGGTAGCACCAGGTGGTTCAGCGCCATGCCCGACAGTGCCAGGGTGGAAACGATGATCAGCCCACTGGAGGCCGACAGCCCGCCGACATAGGCGAGCAATGCCAGGGTCTCGCTGTTGACCGCGATGCCCAGGCCCAGGGTGAAGTATTCGGGGTTGGTGGTCGCCCCGAGCTTGAGGCCGGCCCAGAGGATCAGCGGCACGGCCAGGCTCATCAGCAAAAGGAGCAGCGGCAGGCCCCAGCTGGCACTGACCATTGCGCGCGGGTTGAGGTTCTCGGTGAAGGTCATGTGATACATGTGCGGCATGACGATGGCCGAGGCGAAGAACACCAACAGCAGGGTGCGCCACGGGCCTTCCTGCAGCGGCGTGTGCAGCGTGGCCAGTGCCGCCTGGTTCTGTACCAGCCACAATTCCAGCTCACGCGGGCCACCGAACACCTGGTACAGCGCGTACCAGCCGATCACGCCCAGGGCGACCAGCTTGACCAGCGACTCGAAGGCGATGGCGAATACCAGGCCCTCGTGTTTCTCGCGCGTGGCGATATGGCGCGCACCGAACAGGATGGTGAAGAGGATGATCAGGCCGCAGTAGCTCAGCGCGACCTTTTCCTGCAGCGGCTCGCGGCTGAGGATGCCGATGGAGTCGGCCACCGCCTGGATCTGCAGAGCCAGCAGTGGCAGCACACCGATCAGCATGAATAGCGTGGTCAGGGCGCCGGCCCAGGTGCTGCGAAAGCGGAAGGCGAACAGGTCGGCCAGCGATGACAACTGGTAGGTGCGGGTGATGCGCAGGATCGGGTAGAGCAGCACCGGCGCCAGCAGGAAGGCCCCGGAGACGCCGAGGTAACTGGCGAGGAAGCCGTAGCCGTACTGGTAGGCCAGGCCCACCGTGCCGTAGAAGGCCCAGGCGCTGGCGTAGACGCCCAGCGACAGGGTGTAGGTCAGCGGGTGGCGGATGATCCAGCGGGGGATAAGACCGTGTTCACTGACCCAGGCGACGCCGAACAGCACCAGCAGATAGCCGGCGCTGATCAGGATCAGTTCGCTCAGGCTAAAGCTCGTCAGCATCGCGTTGGCTCTGAAGAATGAAAGTAACGACGATCAGGATCAGCCACAGCAGATAAGGCCGGTACCACGCGCCATTGGGGTCGATCCACCAGTCCATGATGGCCGGGGAGAACAGGTAGATCCCCACTACCAGGATCAGAACCAGTCGGTAGATATACATGTGACATCTCGTCGAAAGATGCCGCGATGGTAAAGGAAGCCGCGCGCTTCAAGCCACAAACTTGAAACCGGGAGATGCAGGGTGCGCCGTGCGCACCGAGGCCGTGCCAGGTTCTCTGGGGAGACACTGGTGCGCATGGCGCACCCTGCGGCACGTCGCGCAGCCTCTCTCGAGTCGTCTTGCGATGCCTCTCGTAGGGTGCGCTGCGCGCACCGGCTCTTTGCAGCGCAGTGCCCGAATGAATCGCGACACCATTGATATCGCTCGGTGCGCATGGCGCACCCTACCCTGTGGACTGGCGGCTTAGCGCAATTGCGCCTCGGCCAGGGTGCGGCTGCGTGGAATGCGCGTGGCGTCCCAGTTGGCGATGCCCCAGGCCAGCAGCTCGCCGGGGCTGGCACCTCGCAGCTCGGCCGTGGGTTGCTGGCCCAGCGCCCGCAGGGCGCGCTGTAGCAGATGACTGGCCTGAGCGGCCGGCAAGGGCGGGGAGCGATAACTCTTGCCCAGCTTGTGCCCGTCCGGCTGGATGATCAGCGGCACGTGCAGGTAACGCGGTTGCTGCAGCCCGAGCAACTCCTGCAGATAGAGCTGGCGCGGGGTCGAGTCGAGCAGGTCGGCGCCGCGCACCACGTCGGTAACACCCTGCCAGGCATCGTCCAGTACCACCGCGAGCTGATAGGCGAACAGGCCGTCGCGGCGGCGAATCACGAAGTCGCCGACTTCGCGGCCCAGGTGCTGGCGAAACTCACCCTGCACACGGTCGATGAAGTGGTAGTCCAGCTCCGGTACGCGCAGGCGAATTGCAGCGTCATTATCAGGATGGCAGGCGTTACGGCAGAACCCCGGATAGATGCCGGCGTAGCCTTCCAGTTGCTTGCGCGAGCAGGTGCAGGCATAGGCCAGGCCCTGACTGAACAGGCGGGCGATTACCGCTGCGTATTCGCCATGCCGCTCGCTCTGGCGTACCAGCTTGCCGTCCCACTCGAAACCGTAGGTCTCCAGCGTGCGCTGGATGGCGTCCTGTGCACCCGGTATTTCCCGTGGCGGGTCGAGGTCCTCCATGCGCAGCAGCCAGCGGCCGCCGACGGCACGGGCATCGAGGTAGGAGGCGAGGGCGGCGACCAGCGAACCGAAGTGCAGGTAGCCGCTGGGCGTGGGGGCGAAGCGCCCGATATAGACAGTGTTCATGGAGCCAAGGCCAGAAACAGAGCGGGGCGCCTAAGCGCCCCGTCGTCAGATCAGGAACCGATCTGCTTTTCCTTGATTTCCGCCAGCGTCTTGCAGTCGATGCACAGAGTCGCAGTCGGGCGGGCTTCGAGGCGGCGAATGCCGATTTCGACGCCACAGGAGTCGCACCAGCCGTAATCGTTGTCTTCGATCAGCTGCAGCGTCTCGTCGATCTTCTTGATCAGCTTGCGCTCGCGGTCACGGGCGCGCAGTTCCAGGCTGAATTCTTCTTCCTGGCTGGCGCGGTCGGCCGGGTCCGGGAAGTTGGCCGCTTCGTCCTGCATGTGGTGCACGGTACGGTCGACTTCCTGCATCAGCTCCAGCTTCCACTTGTTGAGGATGCTGGTGAAGTGAGCGCGCATCGGCTCGCTCATGTATTCCTCGCCCTTCTTCTCTTGATAGGGCTCGAAACCACGAATCAGCTGGCTGGTGCTTTTGGCTTTTTCTTTTGTGGGCATGGATGACGCCTCTCACTCTTTCTAATCCATCGCGCAGGTTATTCCATTGCCAGGCGTTTGTCCGGCCCTGCGACTGCAAGCCGGCGAACTTACCAGATCGAATCGGGGCGCGCTACTCCCGGTTGTCTCTGCCCTGTCCGGGGTGTGAACGAAATCTGCATGGGACTGGCCAGTAAGCGTAGCGGCGCTTTGACGCCCTTGCCGCGGGCTGAAGCTGCCCTGCTAGAATCCGCGCCTCGCAACTCTGAAGGCAGACCCATGGCTCAGCTCTACAGTGCGCGCAGTCGCGCCATCGAACCCTTCCATGTGATGGCCTTGCTGGCGCGCGCCAACGAATTGCAGGCGGCGGGTCACGATGTGATCCACCTGGAGATCGGCGAGCCGGACTTCACCACCGCCGAGCCGATCATCCGTGCTGGCCAGGCCGCGCTGGCTGCCGGGCATACCCGTTACACCGCTGCTCGCGGCCTGCCGCAGCTACGCGAAGCCATCGCCGGCTTCTACGCCGAACGTTACCGGTTGAATGTCGACCCGCAGCGCATTCTGGTGACGCCCGGCGGCTCTGGTGCGTTGCTGCTGGCCGCCAGCCTGCTGGTCGATCCTGGCAAGCACTGGTTACTGGCCGACCCCGGCTACCCGTGCAATCGCCACTTCCTGCGCCTGGTCGAGGGCGCCGCGCAGCTGGTGCCGGTCGGCCCGGACGTGCGCTACCAGCTCACCCCGCAGCTGGTGGAGCGGCATTGGGACTCGGGCAGCGTCGGTGCGCTGGTTGCGTCACCGGCCAACCCGACCGGCACCTTGCTGCACAAGAACGAGCTGGCGGCCTTGTCGACCTGTCTCAAGCAGCGTGGCGGCCATCTGGTAGTGGATGAGATCTACCACGGCCTGACCTACGGCTGTGATGCACCGAGTGTGCTGGAAGTGGATGACGACGCCTTCGTACTCAACAGTTTCTCCAAATATTTCGGCATGACCGGCTGGCGTCTGGGCTGGCTGGTGGCGCCCGAGGCGGCCGTGCCGGAGCTGGAAAAACTGGCGCAGAACCTCTACATCAGCGCGCCGAGCATGGCGCAGCATGCCGCACTGGCCTGCTTCGAGCCGGCCACGCTGGCGATCCTCGAAGCGCGTCGTCACGAATTCCAGCGCCGCCGCGACTACCTGCTGCCGGCGTTGCGTGAGCTGGGCTTCGGTATCGCCGTGGAGCCGGAAGGGGCCTTCTATCTATATGCAGACATCAGCGCCTTCGGCGGCGACGCCTTCGCCTTCTGCCGCCACTTCATTGAAACCGAGCACGTGGCCTTCACCCCGGGCCTGGACTTCGGCCGCTACCAGGCCGGGCACCATGTGCGCTTCGCCTACACGCAGAACGTCGAACGCCTGCAACAGGCGGTCGAGCGTATCGCTCGCGGCCTGAAGAGCTGGAAGCCCGATGCGCTTTGACCCGCCGCTGGAAGAAGGGCGCCTGCTGCGTCGCTACAAGCGCTTTCTCGCCGATATAGAGACCGCCAGCGGCGAGCAGATGACCATCCACTGCGCCAACACCGGCTCGATGCTCAATTGCATGAGCGAAGGTTGCAGGGTGTGGTTCAGCCGCAGCAATGATCCCAAGCGCAAGCTGCCGGGCAGTTGGGAAATCAGCGAAACGCCGCAGGGGCGACTGGCCTGCATCAACACAGCGCGAGCCAATGCGCTGGTGGAAGAGGCGCTGCGTGCCGGGCTGATCAAGGAGCTGGCCGGCTTCACCGCGCTCAAGCGCGAGGTGCCTTACGGGGTGGAGAACAGCCGCGCCGACTTCCGTCTGGATTACCCGGATGGTCAGGTCTACGTCGAGGTCAAGAGTGTCACCCTGGGTTTCGATGGCAGCGACGTGGCGGCCTTTCCCGATGCGGTCACGCAGCGCGGCGCCAAGCATCTGCGCGAGCTGGCTGCGCTGGCGCGTGCCGGTGTACGGACCGTGCAACTGTATTGCGTGAACCTCTCGGGCATCCGCGCCGTGCGGGCCGCCGAGGAAATCGACCCGACCTACGCCGCCGGTTTGCGTGAAGCCAAGGCTGCGGGTGTTGAGGTGCTGGCTTACGGCGCCGAGCTTAGCCCCGAAGGGATCGCCCTGGTTCGCCGGCTGGAGGTATTGGGGTAGGGTGCGCCGCGCGCACCGGCTTCTGCTTCGGTGGTGCAGTGCGCACGATCTGGCCGGCCCTGCGACTCCCTACGGCGCGATCCAGATCCCGATCGCATCTTCCCTGCACCTCAGTCTCTGCAGCGCCTGCCCCTCGCAGGGACCTGCCACGCATTCACCGTTCTCGATCAGAAACAGTGCGCCATGGGTCGCGCAGCGGATCAGGCTGCCGCTGTCATCGAGAAAATCGTCCTTCTGCCATTCCAGGGCAATGCCACGATGCGGGCAACGGTTGAGGTAGGCATGCACCTGGCCGTCCCTGCGCACGGCAAGCAGATTCAGCTGGTCGATCTCAAAGCCCCGACTCCGGCCTTCGGTCAGTTCGTGTGGGGCGCACAAGCGAATCATTGTGGTTTCCCGTTAGCGTGGAAGTCGCCTGGTGACGACCTCTGATGATCTTCTTCCTGAGGGAGAAGGTGGCGCGCAGCGCCGCAAGAGGAGCGGATTATCTCGCAACAGGAAAGCGCGCGCATCCATGCTCAGGCACGACTCCTCGCCATCAGCATCTGCAGCAAATCGTTCAGCAGATCCGTCAGGGGAATGGCATTCGCCAGCTGAGCTGAACTCCAGCATCGGCTGCGGCGCAATGATCGGCGCGGCAGATTACTGCACTATATAAGTGATTATCATGTAGATTATCGCTCTGTTTTTATGGCGCTGCCGTCAGTGCCGCTAAAGAGACTGGCAATCGCCCGCGAGAAAGGACTGTTCCCATGAGTACCGCTCCAACTGCTGCCTCTCAGGCGGTCAATCTTTACCAGGCTTGGCAAACGTTGCGCCTGGAACAACCACGCCTGCGTGCCCGCGAGGCGGCAGCGCAACTGGGCGTTAGCGAGGCCGAGCTGAGCGCAAGCCGTCTGGGTGTCGACACGCAGCGGCTGCGTCCGGACTGGGCCGAGTTGCTGCCGGCTTTTGCTCAGCTGGGGCATGTGATGGTGCTGACTCGCAACGAGCACTGCGTCCATGAACGCAAGGGGCTGTATCGCGAGGTGAGTGTTTCCGCATCCGGGCAAATGGGCCTGGTGGTGTCTGCCGATATCGACCTGCGTCTCTTTCTGGGTGGCTGGGCCAGCGTATTCGCCGTTGCCGAGGAAACCGCCAAGGGCACCCAGCGCAGCATCCAGGTGTTCGACCAGCAGGGCGTTGCCGTGCACAAGGTCTACCTGACCGAGCGCAGTGAGCTGAGCGCCTGGCAGCCGCTGATCGAGCGCTTCGCTGGCGAGCAGAGCGCCGAATTGCAGTTGCTGCCGCCGCCTGCTGCGCCGCTGCACAAGGTCGACACCGATATCGACAGTCAGGCGTTGCGTGAGGGCTGGGCGACGCTGCAGGACACCCACCATTTCTTCGCCCTTTTGAAGAAGCATGAGGTGGCCCGTACCCAGGCGCTGCGCCTGGCTGGCGAGCAATGGGCGCAGCCGTTGGCAACCTCTGCGTTGCCGGTGTTGATGGAGCAGGCGGCTGCCCGTGAAGTGCCGATCATGGTGTTCGTCGGCAACCGCCACTGCATCCAGATTCACACTGGTCCGGTGCACAACCTGCGCTGGATGGACAGCTGGTTCAACGTGCTCGATCCCGACTTCAACCTGCACCTGCAGACGCGCGGCGTGGTCGAGTTGTGGCGCGTGCGCAAACCCAGCATCGACGGCGTGATCACCAGCCTGGAGGCCTTCGACACCGACGGCGAGCTGGTGATCCAGCTGTTCGGTGCGCGCAAGCCGGGCATGGCCGAGCGTGACGACTGGCGCGAGCTGGCCGAATCACTGCCTGTGCAGGCCTGAGCAGAATGTGCCGGTCTCCCGCAGAGACCGGTCGATGTCACGTTCGAGGAGTCGAGATCATGCGTCTTGCCAATATCCTGGGCGGCCTGGCGGCCGTCCTGCTGTTTCCCAATATGCTGCTGGCAGCCGATCCGCTGCCGCAGCGCTGGGTGAGTTCCGGTGGCGCGCTGAGCGAGTGGGTGGTGCTGCTCGGCGGGGAGAGCAAGCTGGTGGGCGTCGATACCACCAGTCGTCATCCTGCCTCGCTGACCAGGCTGCCCAGCGTCGGTTATCAGCGGCAACTGGCGGCCGAGGGCATTCTGGCCCTGCGCCCGGACCTGCTGCTGGGCAGTGAAGAAATGGGCCCGCCGCCGGTGCTCGCGCAACTGACGGCGGCGGGTGTGCGTATCGAGCGCCTGACTGCGCGGGCCGAGCTGGACAGCTTGCAGAGCAATCTGCAGCGGCTGGGCCAGTTGCTCGGTGATGAGGCGGGAGCGCAGCGCGCCTTTACCGATTACCAGGAGCGCCTGCAAACCCAGCAGCAATGGGTCGAGCAGGCGCAGCGCAGTCAGGACGCGCCCGGCGTGTTGCTGTTGCTCGGGCATGCCGGTGGCAGCCCGCTGGTTGGCGGTGTCGACACCGCTGCCGACTGGCTGATCCGTCGTGCCGGCGGACGCAATCTGGCCAGTCACAATGGTTACAAGGCGTTGTCCAGCGAAGCGCTGCTGGCGCTCGACCCGCAGGTCGTGGTGGTGGCTGATCGCGCATTGCAGGGGGACGCGGCCAGGCAGGCCCTGCTGCAGCACAACCCTGCCTTGGCCGGTACGCGCGCGGCGCGCGAGGGACGTTTGCTGGCGCTGGACCCGACCCTGCTGGTCGGCGGTCTTGGGCCGCGCGTGCCGGATGGGCTGGCGATGCTCGCCGCAGGCTTTTATCCTGCCAGCCAACCCCTGACTGCCGAAGCCAAGCGCGAGCCATGACCTCACCTTTTTCGACGCGCCCATTGTTCATCACACTGGGCCTGTTGCTCGTGCTCGTGCTGTGGCTCTCGCTGGCGCTCGGGCCGGTCAGCCTGCCATTGGGCGATACCATGCGTGCTGCGTTGCGTTTGCTGGGCCTGCCTCTCGCGGCGGACGCATCGGTACAGCAAGCGGAATTGATCCTGTCGCAGATCCGCATGCCGCGTACCTTGCTTGGGCTGGCCGTAGGCATGGTGCTGGCGCTCTGTGGCGTGGCGATGCAGGGGTTGTTTCGCAATCCACTGGCCGACCCCGGTCTGGTCGGTGTCTCCAGCGGCGCCGCGCTGGGCGCTGCGGTGGCCATTGTCGGCGGCGCCGCGTTCGGCGGCTTGCCGGAAGCCTTCGCACCCTATTTGTTGTCGGCCTGTGCCTTCGTCGGTGGCTTGCTGGTGACGGCGCTGGTCTACCGTCTGGGCCGGCGTGACGGGCAGACCAATGTGGCAACCATGCTCCTGGCAGGCATCGCATTGACCGCGCTGGCAGGTGCTGCCATTGGTCTGTTCACCTACCTGGCGGACGATGCGACCCTGCGCACCCTGACCTTCTGGAACCTGGGCAGCCTCAATGGCGCCAGTTACGCACGGCTCTGGCCGTTGTTGCTGGCCACGCTGGCCGTTGCGCTGTGGTTGCCGCGACGGGCGCGTGCGTTGAATGCCTTGCTGCTGGGCGAGTCGGAGGCGCGCCACCTTGGTTTCGATGTGGAGCGCCTCAAGCGCGAGCTGGTCTTCTGCACCGCCCTGGGCGTGGGCGCGGCGGTGGCTGCCGCCGGCCTGATCGGCTTCATTGGCCTGGTAGTACCGCACCTGATGCGTTTGCTGGTGGGGCCTGACCATCGCTTGCTGCTCCCTGCATCCGCACTGGCTGGCGCGAGCCTGCTGCTGCTGGCCGATCTTGTCGCGCGCCTGGCGCTGGCCCCTGCGGAGTTGCCGATCGGCATTGTCACGGCGCTGATTGGTGCGCCGTTCTTTCTTTATCTGCTGGTGCGGGGGCGAAGCTGATGCTGCGGGTTGAACAGCTGGAAGTCCGCCGCGGCCAGGGCGTGGTGCTCAGTGGCATCGATCTGCAGTTGCACCCCGGCGAAGTGCTGGGTGTGCTGGGGCCCAACGGTGCGGGCAAGAGCACCTTGCTGGCGGCGATGACCGGCGAGCTGTCGGCCAGCGCCGGGCAGGTGACGCTGGATCAGCGCGCGCTCGATGACTGGGCCGGGCCGGAGCGGGCCAGGCGTCTGGCCGTGTTGCCGCAGACTTCCAGTCTGAATTTCGCCTTTCGTGTCGAGGAAGTGGTCGCCATGGGCCGCCTGCCGCATGACAGCGGGCGCGTGCGCGACGCGCAGATCGTGCAGCAGGCGTTGCTGGCAGCCGATGCTGTTCACCTGGCGGGGCGCAGCTATCTTGCCCTGTCTGGTGGCGAGCGTCAGCGCGTGCACCTGGCGCGGGTGCTGGCGCAGCTGTGGCCGGGTGGCCAAGGGCAGACCCTGCTGCTCGATGAGCCGACCTCGATGCTCGATCCGCTGCATCAGCACACCTGCCTGCAGGCGGTTCGCCGTCTGGCCGAGTCCGGCGCGGCGGTACTGGTGATCCTCCATGATCTCAATCTGGCCGCGCGTTACTGTGACCGCCTGTTGCTGCTGGAACAGGGCCGGGCGCATGCGCTGGGTACCCCTGCCGAAGTATTGCGGGCCGAGCCCCTGCAGGCCGTGTTCGGTCTGGAAGTGCTGGTGCAGACTCATCCCGAACGCGGCCACCCGCTGATCGTCGCGCGCTGAATCTTGGAGACCCCGATGCGAGTCGTTCTGTTGAGCTGTCTGATGCTGCTGGCTGCCTGTCAGAGTCGAAATATGCTGCCGCCGCCGGCGCCGCTCGCTCCGCTGGGGCGCGAGCATGCCGATATGGGGCGTATCGTCGATCTGGCCAGCGGGCAGAGCATCACCCCTGAGCAACTGCTGAGTCGTCTTGCGCCGGCTCAGCGGGTGCTGGTCGGCGAGCAGCACGATAACCCCGATCACCATGCCTTGCAGCTCTGGCTGTCGCGCGAGCTATCCAGGTTGCGCCCGCAGGGCAGCGTGCTGATGGAGATGCTCAATCCCGATCAGCAGGGCCGGATCGACCAGGCGCAGAAAGCTGCACGGGCGGGGCAGGCGATCAACGACCCGTTCGACGCCCTGGCCTGGCAGCCGGGATGGGGCTGGTCGCTGTACGGGCCGCTGGTGCTGCATCAATTGCGTCAGCCCTATCCCTTGCTCGCGGCCAATCTGGATCGCACCGAGATCATGCAGATCTATCGCCAGCGCCCGACGCTTGCGGGGGAGCGCTCAGGTGCAGCCGAGGTGCAGGCGCGTTTGCTGGCGGATATTCGCGAGTCGCACTGCGGCCTGCTGCCGGACAGCCAGTTGCCGGCGATGCTGGCCGTGCAGCAGCAGCGTGACCGGCGCATGGCCGAGGCGCTGATGGCGGCGCCGCGGCCAAGCCTGCTGCTGGCCGGCGCCTTTCATGTGCGCAAGGACCTCGGCGTCCCCTTGCATCTGGCCGACCTTGGCGCGCAGTCTGGCAACGCGGTGCTGATACTGGCTGAAGTCGGCCGCTCGGTGGACGCCTCCATGGCCGATTACGTCTGGTTCACTGCCGCGCAGCCGCAGCAGGATCACTGCGCCAAACTGCGACCCTAGCCGCCTTTCGTGAGCTGCCTGCACGGTATCCTCGGCGCTTTGCCGATTCGGAGCCTGGCCTATGTCCACAGACGTTCGCGACCTGCTGCAAGGTTATTTCAACGCCCTCAATGATCGGGATATCCGCGCCTGCCTGTCGCTGGTCAGCGACGGGCTGATTCTGCAGCCCAATCAGGGTTTCACCGAGCATGGGCGCGACGCATTCGCGGCTTTTCTTGAACGGCAACTGCTTTGCTATCGCGAGATGATCGAGTCGCTGGTGATCCTGGTCGAGCCGCAAGGGCAGCATGCCGCCTGCGAGTACCGCGTCATCGGTGAATACCTGGCGACTGACGATGGCCTGCCGGAGGCCTGTGGGCAGCGTTACGAGATGCGTGTGGGCGCCTTCTTCGAGATCCAGGACGGGCTGATCGCGCGCATCAGCCTGCATTTCAATTTGCCGGACTGGCTGGCGCAGGTCGACGACTGAGGTCTGCTGCGGACGTTGTGCCGGGTGCAGCAGGGCACACTTTCGGCCAGACAAAAAAAGACCCGGCAAGAGCCGGGTCAATAACCGTGATTAGCCTGATGAGGAGATAATCTGAAGAGTCCGACTGAATGGTCTCTTTAGCTTATCGGCTGATCTCGCGACCAGTTGAGGTAATAATAACAATTCTCATTTCATAGTCAATGCCCTTTTGAGAATTTTTCTCATAAAGTTTTTGTCGGGCTCATGAATGCAAAAACCCGGCGCTGGGCCGGGGTTCGCTGATGCGGGCGGAGACTCAGGATTCCCCAGGCAAGCGCAGTTGAGTGACTTCCTTGTTCAGCAGATCGATGCGTCGGGCCATGCTCTCGATCAGGCTGTGAGCGATGCGCGGGTTGCTTTGCATCAGGCTGAGGAATTGCTCCTTGGGAATCACCATGACCGTGCACGGTTCGCTGGCGATCACCGTGGCGCTGCGCTTCTCGCGAGTGAATACCGCCATGGCGCCGAAGATTTCATCCTTTTGCACGTCGCCGACCTTCTGGCCGTCGACGTAGGCCTCGGCGTGGCCCTCGATGATGATGAACACGTGGTCGGCTTCATCGCCCTGATGAATCAGCTCCTCGCCGGCAGCGAAATGCTGGAAGCCGGTCGCCGGACGGATCTCCGGCTGTTTCAGGCGGGCCAGTGCGTCGGACAGCAGGGCGGTATGGCCGATCAGGTATTGGATGAACTGTTCCTGGCGCTGCTCGCTGGCATAGATGTGCTGGAACGTTTCGCTGCGCGAGTAGGGAATCAGGCTGATGGGTTCTTCACTGCTGTAGCGGCAGGAGGGGAGGTCGATGCCCTGGCGCAGGCCGACCAGATCGCCTTCCTGCAGATAGAACAGCGGGCGTTCATCGACCAGCGCATGCAACAGACCGTTCTCGATGATGAACAGCTGGTTGCCAGGCAGTACCTGGGCCAGGTCATCGATACGCTCCAGACGCAGCGGCTCACCCGCGGGTTGTAGCCCTTCCAGCAGCTGAGTGGGGATACTCTGCAGGCGATTGATCAACTGATCGGCGTAGGCCGGTTGCTCCCCGAGTAAATACATAACCGTAATTCCTTGAACTGGCTGGACTGGCTGACCACACGAAGGTCCCTGAAACAATAGGCTGTGCAGCTCTTTGAGTAAATCACCTTGCGCTGGTGTTGTGAGCTAGCTCTTGTTGTGGCCCTGGGCTTCGTCCAGCTTGCCGTTCAGCTCGGCCTTGTGCGCGGGGGGGAGTTCACTCCAATGCACATTGAGCAGGGCGCCCTCGATGGCGTAAAGCAGCACCTTGGATGCACGAAAACCGCGCGCCCTGACCGCGCGATAGGCGCCGACAGCGCCATAGCGACGCAGGTCGTTGGCGCTGTGAATGCCCACGGCGTGCAGCCACTGCGCCGAGGTCTTGCCCAGGTTCTTCAGGTGTTGCAGTTCGTCGTTCATCGGGCCTCCATGCGTGCGGGTGAAAGGTTCACGTTGGCGTGCCTGCCAAAAAGTGTAGCGGCCAATTGCCTGAGTGCTTCGCGTCGTCGTTCGAGGTGCGCTATTTGGTGCGATAGCGCAGGCGGGTGCCGAAATTGACCGACATGAGAATCTCGTCGGCGGTCAGTTCGACGGGGAAGTAGGCACCGGAGATCTGCGCGTGGGCCAGGCTGGCGCCTTCGATCCTGGCGCTACGGAAATCCAGGCCGCGCAGGTCTGCCCCGCGGAAGTACGCATCGGTGAAGTTGACCGCGTCGGTGTCCATGTTGCGCAGGTCGAGCCCGCGAAAGTCGCCACCGGAAAGATCGACTTCCACGCCCTTCGGCTTCTGTGCATTGAAGCCCTTCACGTCGTCGTTGTGCAGGAGGTGGTAGAGCGGGTGATCAAGCTGGCGAGGCTGACTCATGGCAGATACCGGTGGTGGCTTCACCGGCAGTATAGAAGTCCTGCCAGGGTTTGCCTGGCAGGGCGTGCCAACTGCTTGGGACGATGCTCAGATTCCTGGCAGGCGCTGGCGAATACGCTCGACCAGGCTGTCCAGGCTGGCGCTGTCATGCGTGTCGACGCGCTTGCTGTGGCTCTGCTCGTCGTCGTCGAGCGGCTCGCGGCTGGCCTGTTGGGCCTGGATCACTTCCAGCGTCGCATCGGACGGATCCTGGCCTTCGCTGCGGCGCTGCTCCAGCCAGCTGGCGATCACGGCTTGCGGCGCATGGCAGTCGAGAATCAGGAAGGGCACGCCGGTCTCTTCGGCGACTTCGCTGGCGGCCTGGCGTTGCGCTGCCTTGAGGTAGGTTGCGTCGATCACCACGGGGAAACCTGCCAGCAGTGTCTGGCGCGCCAGTTGATGCAGGCGCTGGTAGGTCGCCTGGCTGGCGTCGGTGCTGTAGATTCCGGCAGCCAACTGATCCTTGGCTTCGGCGCTCTGCTCGCCGAACAGGCGCTTGCGCTCGATGTCGGAGCGCAGGCGGATAGTGCCCAGGGCTTCCACCAGACGCATGGCGACGTGGCTCTTGCCGACTGCCGAGACGCCATGGGTGATGGCCAGGAAAGGCGATGGAATGGCGCTGTAGCTCTCTGCCAGTGCGGCATAACCACGGTACTGGCGCAGGATCACCGCCCGCTGCACCGAGTCCTGTTCCTGGCCCAGGCGGAACAAGGCGACTTTGCCACGGACCATGGCGCGGTAAGCCTTGTAGAAGTTCAGCAGCTCCAGGGCTGCATAATCGCCAGTGCGCTCCAGCCAGCCGCTGATGAAGCGGCGTGCCAGGCACTTGAGGCCACGGTCTTCGAGGTCCATGGCCAGGAAGGCGATATCTGCGGTGACGTCGGTGAAACGGAAGGGCTCGTTGAACTCGATGCAGTCGAACAGCACGACCCGCCCGTCGATCTGGGCGGCGTTGCCCAGGTGAATGTCACCGTGGCATTCGCGGATCGATCCCTGCGCCTTGCGCGCTGTCAGCAACGGCTGCAGGCGTTCGTAGCTGGACTGGGCCCAGGCTTCCAGGGCATCGAGTTGCTGCAGGTCAGCCTGCTCGCTGAGCATCGGGCGAATCTGCTCGAAATTCTGCTGCACCGGAACCATGACCGCTTCTGCGCTACCCAGCGGATGTTCCTGCGGCACCTGCGGTGCGTTCAGGTGAAAGGTGGCGATCTGTTCGGCCAGGGCGTCGATATGAGCGTCGTTCAGCTCGCCGCGTGCCTGAATGGCGCTGAGCAGTTGTTCCTGCGGGAACTGGCGCATTTTCAGTGCGTATTCGATAGCGGGGGTGCTGCCGTCGAAGCTGGGAGCGCTTTCACTGCCGCCGATCGGCAATACGTCCAGATACAAATCCTCGGTCAGGCGCTGGTTGAGGCGCAGCTCTTCTTCGCAGAAATGACGACGTGCATCCAGCTCGGTGAAGTCGAGAAAACCGAAGTTGACCGGCTTTTTGATCTTGTAGGCGTAGGGGCCAGTGAGCAAAACCCAGGAAATGTGGGTCTCAATGACCTGAAACCCATCCACGGGATGCGGATACAGGGCCGGGTTCTGCAATGCGGCAATCAGGGCTTGGCTCACGTTCGATCCTTGTTCTAGACGCTGTTCGAGCTGGGCATTATGGCCGCTGTGAGCTGCTCTGCAAACCATCCAGGCGGCCTGCTGGCCCCCATGTAAAGTGCGTATAATCCCGCCATGACTCGAAAACGCTCCCCCCGCTCAAACAAAAAATCCCGCTCATCCGGTATGCGTCCCTGGTTCGCCTGGGGCCTCAAGCTCGGTCTGGTTGGCCTGGTGATCCTGGCTGGCTTTGCCGTTTATCTCGATGCCGTGGTGCAGGAGAAGTTCTCCGGCAAGCGCTGGACGGTGCCCGCGAAAGTCTACGCCAGGCCGCTCGAACTCTTCGTCGGGCAGAAGCTGGCCAAGGACGATTTCCTGCGTGAACTCGATGCGCTGGGCTACCGCCGCGAGAGCGCAGTCAATGGGCCCGGCGCAGTATCGGTGGCCGGTAACAATATCGAGCTGCACAGTCGCGGCTTTCAGTTTTATGAAGGTGCCGAACCGTCACAGAGGGTGCGCGTGCGTTTCTCTGGCGATTACGTTGCCGGTCTGACCCAGGCCAACGGCGGCAATCTTGCCGTGGCACGCCTGGAGCCGCTGTTGATTGGCGGGCTTTATCCGGCGCATCAGGAGGATCGCATCCTGATCAAGCTGGATCAGGTGCCGGCCTATCTGATCGATGCGCTGGTGGCGGTCGAGGATCGTGACTACTTCGATCACTTCGGCGTGTCGCCCAAGGGCATTGCCCGTGCGATGTGGATCAACGCCACGTCCGGGCGCCTGGTACAGGGCGGCAGTACTCTGACCCAGCAGTTGGTGAAGAACTTCTACCTGACCAACGAGCGCACTCTGGTGCGTAAAGCCACCGAAGCGATGATGGCGGTGCTGCTCGAGCTGCACTACGACAAGCGCGAGATTCTCGAAGCCTATATGAACGAGGTGTTCCTCGGTCAGGACGGTCAGCGCGCGGTGCATGGCTTCGGTCTGGCCAGCCAGTACTTCTTCAGTCAGCCGGTTTCCGAACTGAAGCTGGAGCAGGTCGCGCTGCTGGTGGGCATGGTCAAGGGGCCCACCTACTTCAACCCGCGACGCAATCCCGAGCGTGCGCTGGCGCGCCGCAATCTGGTGCTCGATCTGCTTGCCGAACAAGGTTCGATCACCCCCGAGGAAGCGGCGGCAGCCAAACAGAAACCGCTCGGCGTGAGCGCGCGCGGCAGCATGGCTGACAGCTCGTTCCCGGCGTTCCTCGATCTGGTCAAGCGTCAGCTGCGTGAAGATTATCGTGAGCAGGATCTGACCGAAGAAGGCCTGCGCATCTTCACCAGCTTCGATCCGATTCTGCAGCTCAAGGCCGAAGAGGCGCTGGCCGAGACGCTCAAGCGCCTGGCCGGGCGCAAGGGCGTGGATGAAGTGCAGGCCGGTATGGTAGTGACCAACCCCGAGACCGGGGAAATTCAGGCATTGATCGGCAGCCGCCAGCCGCGCTTTGCCGGCTTCAACCGTGCGCTGGATGCCGTGCGGCCGATTGGCTCGCTGATCAAACCGGCTATTTATCTGTCTGCGTTGGAGCGTCCGAGTCAGTACACCCTGACCAGTTGGCTGGAGGACGAAGCGTTTTCCATCAAGGGTCAGGATGGCCAGGTCTGGACGCCACAGAACTACGACCGCAAGGCTCATGGCACCATCTACCTGTATCAGGGGCTGGCGCAGTCCTACAACCTGTCCACGGCCAAGCTCGGCCTGGAGATCGGCGTGCCCAACGTGCTCAAGACGCTCGAGCGACTGGGCGTCGAGCGCAAGTGGCCGGCCTATCCGTCGATGCTGCTCGGTGCGGGGGCTCTGACGCCGATGGAAGTGGCAGGCATGTACCAGACGCTGGCCAACGGTGGCTTCAATACGCCCTTGCGTGGCATTCGCAGTGTGCTGACAGCCGACGGCCAACCGCTCGGTCGTTATCCATTCCAGATTCAGCAGCGTTTCGATCCGGGTGCCATCTACCTGGTGCAGAACGCCATGCAGCGCACCATGCGTGAAGGCACTGGTCGCTCGGTATACAGCCAACTGCCCAGCTCGCTGAATCTGGCGGGCAAGACCGGTACCAGCAATGACTCGCGCGACAGCTGGTTCGCCGGCTTCAGTCAGGATCTGCTGTCGGTGGTGTGGCTGGGGCGTGACGACAACGGTCCGACCCCGCTGACTGGTGCGAGTGGTGCACTGCAGGTCTGGACCGGGTTCATGCGCAAGGCGGATCCGCTGCCGCTGGATATGCCGATGCCGGACAACGTCACCCAGGCCTGGGTCGATCGTCAGACTGGTCTGGGCTCGGCTTCGGGCTGCCCGAATGCGGTACAGATGCCTTATATTCGCGGCAGCGAACCTGCCCCGGGCTCCGCGTGCGGTATCCAGGCTCCGGTCGAATCCGTGATGGACTGGGTCAAGGGCTGGTTGGAATGACGGCCGAGTCGAGTGGCTCGGTGTTACCTGAAGAGGATTGGATGTGAACAAGAAGTGGCTTGCCACGATGCTGGCAACGGCGGTGTTGAGTGGTTGCAGTACGGTGCCGCAGGGTTCGATTCCGGTGATCGACGCCGGCTCTCCGCTGTCGTCGGGCGGGTCTGGCTCAGCGACTGGTCCGGGTCCTGCAGCGGCGCCGCAGCCTGTCGAGGAGGATTCCGGTGTGGTTGTGATGGTGCCGCAGGGGGCTGTCTCGACGCCGTTGCAGACCGACTCGCAGCCGATCACCTCCAGTGGCGGACTGACCTTCGAGCCGCCCGTGAGCAGCCCGCCATCGACGTCGAGCCAAGGCAACTTCGGCTCCTCGGTACCGAGCATGCCCAGTGGTATTCCCAGCGGTGGCGGCCTGGCTGCAGACGAGCAACTGGATGGTCCGGTTCTCGCGCTGCTGACCACCGCTCAACAGCAGCAGGGCGGTGGCGATCTGAATGGCGCCGCCTCCAGCCTGGAGCGCGCCCAGCGCATCGCGCCGCGCGAGCCGCAGGTGCTTTATCGTCTTGCCGAGGTTCGCCTGGCGCAGGGCGATGCTGCTCAAGCCGAGCAGTTCGCCCGTCGTGGCCTGACTTACGCCAACGGTCGTCCGGCGTTGCAAGCCAGTCTGTGGGACCTGATCGCCCAGGCTCGCGAGCGTCAGGGTGATCCCGCCGGTGCTGCCCAGGCCCGTGAACGCGCACGAGTCAATCTCTGATGGATGCTCGCGTAAGCGCGCTGGCCGAACACCTGCTGTTGATCGAGCGTGAATTGCGTGTGCAGGGGTGGTGGCAGGAGGAGGCACCGAGCGCCGAGGCCCTGGCCAGCCCGGAACCGTTCTGCGTCGATACGCTGGCGTTCGAGCAATGGCTGCAGTGGATTTTTCTGCCACGTATGAAGGTTCTGCTGGAAACCGGCGCCGCGTTGCCCTCGGTATCAGGTATTCAGGCCATGGCGGAGATGGTCTATCAGCAGCAGCCGAGCACTGCGCGTCGGCTGCTTGAGCTGCTCGGCGAGTTCGATCGCCTGCTTACGCGCACGTCTTGAAGGCGTGCGCGTAGTCCATTATTTGCAGTTTTCCGCGATGGACTTTTTCAGCTCCGCGATGCGTTCCTGGCGTTCGTCCTCGCCAATACGACGCAGCTCGCCATCCTCTTCAATCCTGACGCGTGGGTTGATCTCCAGCTGAGCAAGGTTGGTACGCGCGGTCTCGCAGTACTGCTTGCGCTCGGCTTCCTGCTTCGCCACATCTGCCTTGACCTTTCTGTCGATGGCCGTCTGCTCGGGGTCGAGCTGCTCTTCCTGGCTCGGCGCCGGCTCACTTGGCGCAGGTCGCGGAGGCGGTGCTGCGGTATTGATGGTCGTGGCTTGTTGGCCTTGCGGAGGTTGCGCGCCGAAATGGGTCACGCCTTGGTCATCTACCCACTTGTAAACCTGGCTGGCCATGGCGGCCGTGCTCAAAGCGAGCATCAGGGTGCCAGTAAGAATCATGTGGCGCATGCTGTTTCCTTTATCGAGAGCGGCGGTGCTGAAGGCTACTATAACCAAAAGCCGGCAATCTTCATTCTGCGCTGTGTCACAGCGGTGGGTTGAATAATAGGTTAGTCATCGCTTGACTTGCTCACGCCGAACCCGAACAATCCAGCCTTCCCCCGTAGTGGCGTCCGCCGCAAGCGTCCTCCAGCTCGGGGAAAAGAGGCGCTACCCGCGCCGAACCGTGACACCCGCAACGCGTTACCTCGCGCTGGGAGGGTCGGCCCCGCAAGACCATGGGCTGCTCCGTTACTCGTCAAGCTGATGTTCCGAATCCACGATCACCGTCGTGCGTGTCCGCTGACAGTAAGACCTACTTAGGGCTACCCGTTGTCGGGTGGCATACTGGCGTTCAAGAGGTGAACAACGTGGAGCTTTTATCCGGCGCTGAAATGGTCGTCCGCTTCCTGCGTGACGAAGGCGTTAAGCATATCTACGGGTACCCTGGTGGTGCTCTCCTGCATATTTACGATGCCCTGTTCAAAGAACCGGAAGTGACCCACATTCTGGTCCGTCACGAACAGGCAGCGACTCATATGGCTGACGGCTATGCCCGCGCCACCGGCAAGGCCGGTGTGGTGCTGGTGACCTCCGGCCCCGGTGCGACCAATGCCATTACCGGCATTGCCACCGCCTACATGGACTCCATTCCGATGGTGGTGATCTCCGGCCAGGTGCCGAGCGCCATGGTCGGTACCGATGCCTTCCAGGAAACCGACATGGTCGGTATTTCCCGCCCGATCGTGAAGCACAGCTTCATCATCAAGCACCCGTCGGAAATCCCCGAAGTGCTGAAGAAGGCGTTCTACCTCGCCGAGTCCGGTCGTCCCGGTCCGGTGGTGGTCGACATTCCGAAGGACATGGGCGATCCCACTCAGAAGTTCGAGTACGTCTATCCGAAGAAGGTCAAGCTGCGCTCCTACAGCCCGGCGGTACGTGGCCACTCCGGCCAGATCCGCAAGGCGGCCGAGATGCTCCTGGCCGCCAAGCGTCCGGTCATGTACTCCGGTGGTGGCGTGATCATGGGCGGTGCCTCTGCGCCGCTGACCGAGCTGGCGCAGATGCTCAACCTGCCGGTGACCAACACCCTGATGGGCCTCGGTGGCTACCCGGGTACCGACCGCCAGTTCATCGGCATGCTCGGCATGCACGGCAGCTACACCGCCAACCTGGCCATGCACCATGCCGACGTGATCCTCGCGGTCGGTGCGCGCTTCGATGACCGCGTGATCAACGGTGCGGCCAAGTTCTGCCCGAACGCCAAGATCATCCATATCGACATCGACCCGGCTTCGATCTCCAAGACCATCAAGGCCGACATCCCGATCGTCGGCCCGGTGGACAGCGTGCTGACCGAGATGGTCGCCATCCTCAAGGAAATCGGCGAGACCCCGAACAAGGACACCGTTGCCAGCTGGTGGAAGCAGATCGAAGAGTGGCGTGGTAGCGGTCGTCTGTTCCCTTACAACGAGGGCGACGGTTCGATCATCAAGCCGCAGACCGTGATCGAAACCCTGTGCGACGTGACCAGTGGCGATGCCTTCATTACCTCCGATGTGGGCCAGCACCAGATGTTCGCGGCGCAGTACTACCGCTTCAACAAGCCCAATCGTTGGATCAACTCCGGCGGCCTGGGCACCATGGGCTTCGGTTTCCCCGCCGCGATGGGCATCAAGCTGAACTTCCCTGAAGCGGACGTGGCGTGCGTCACCGGTGAGGGCAGCATCCAGATGAACATCCAGGAGCTGTCGACCTGCCTGCAGTACGACCTGCCGGTGAAGATCGTCAACCTGAACAACGGCACCCTCGGCATGGTCCGCCAATGGCAGGACATGCAGTACAACAGCCGTTATTCGCACTCCTACATGGAGTCGCTGCCGGACTTCGTCAAACTGGCCGAGGCCTATGGCCATGTCGGCATGCGCATCACCTCGCTGAAGGACCTCAAGCCCAAGCTGGAGGAAGCCTTCGCCCTGAAGAATCGCCTGGTGTTCCTCGACATCGCGGTGGATTCCAGCGAGCACGTCTATCCGATGCAGATCAGAGACGGTGCGATGCGTGACATGTGGCTGAGCAAGACGGAGCGGACCTGAGATGCGACATATCATTTCCCTGCTGCTGGAAAACGAGCCGGGCGCACTGTCCCGAGTGGTCGGCCTGTTCTCCCAGCGTAACTACAACATCGAAAGCCTCACCGTTGCGCCAACCGAGGATCCGACGCTGTCGCGCCTGACCCTAACCACCGTTGGTCAGGATGAGGTGATCGAGCAGATCACCAAGAACCTCAACAAGCTGGTCGAGGTGGTCAAGCTGGTCAACCTGTCGGAAAGCGCCCACATCGAGCGCGAGCTGATGCTGGTGAAGATCAAGGCCACCGGCGCCCAGCGTGCCGAGGTCAAGCGTACGACCGACATCTTCCGCGGTCAGATCGTGGATGTGACCAGCAGCGTCTACACCGTGCAGCTGACCGGCACCAGCGACAAACTGGACAGCTTCATTCAGGCCGTCGGTACGGCATCGATCCTGGAAACCGTACGCAGTGGTGTCACTGGCATCGCTCGCGGCGACAAGGTGCTGAGCGTCTGATCGCTGTGGTGAACGAGGCCCCGCCTGGTGCGGGGCTTTTTATTGCCCGGCATTCAGCGCTGGCGATTCCAGAACGCCGCGATCAATGGGTCCCTGAGGCGCTTTTCCAGTGCGAACAGACCGATATCGTAAGCGGTAAGCGGTGGCTGGATATCGTAGATACGGATGCGGGCGGTCAGTGGGCTGTTGTCCAGCACGATCTGCGGCACCACGCCGATACCGAAGCCCAGGCTGACCATGCTGACGATCGCTTCGTTGCCGCTGACCTGGGCATAGATGCGCGGTTTGATGTTGTGGCTTTTCAGCCAGCGATCGGTGCGTGTCCGGGCCAGGCCTTCCTCGGAGAGAATCATCGGCACGTCCTTCCAGCTCTCTGATGTGGGGTTGCGCAGTTGTTCTTCGTTCAATAACTGAGGGGCCTGTGGGCCGATGAAGCGCAATTCCGAGCGCGTGATCGACTGAAACTCCACTCCGCTCGGCAGGCTGTCGGGGAGGGCGCCGATGGCCAGATCTTCCAGTCCTTGCTGCACCCGTTCGACGGCTTTCGCCGGATCGCCGGTATGCAGCTTCATTTCGATGCGTGGGTAGTCCTGGCGGAAGCTGCTGAGAATGTCATAGAGGAAGCTGTAGCTTGCCGTGACCGAGCAATACAGCGACAGCTCGCCGTGCAGATTCAACTGGTCCTGCATGAAGGTCTGGCGAATGACTTGCCAGCCATTCATCACCTCGCTCGCGTATTCGCGAAACTGCTGGCCCTCGCGAGTCAGGCGCACCGAGCGGTTGTCGCGCACGAACAGCGCGGCGCCGAGTTCGTCCTCGAGGTGCTTGATGCTGCGACTGAGCGCGGAAGGGCTGACGTGCTGCTCGCGGCTGGTTCGGCCGAAGTGCAGGTTGTCTGCCAGGGAGAGAAAAAGCCTGAGGGAATGGCTGTCCATTTATGTTTCATATATCGGCATGTCGTGTTGCAAATATATCATTTTACGCAATGGTGCGGATCACATAAGGTGTCCTCGTCGCGGTGCTTCGCACCCCATTCCTTTCGATTCAAAAGAGCCAAGAACATGAAAGTTTATTACGACAAAGATTGCGACCTCTCCATCATCCAGGGCAAGAAAGTCGCCATCATTGGTTACGGCTCCCAGGGCCACGCCCAGGCCTGCAACCTGAAAGACTCCGGCGTCGATGTCACCGTTGGCCTGCGTAAAGGCTCCGCTACCGTTGCCAAGGCTGAAGCTCACGGCCTGAAAGTTGCCGACGTGGCTTCTGCCGTCGCTGCCGCTGACCTGGTCATGATCCTGACCCCGGACGAGTTCCAGGGCCAGCTGTACAAGAACGAGATCGAGCCGAACATCAAGAAGGGCGCCACCCTGGCCTTCTCCCACGGTTTCGCCATTCATTACAACCAGGTCGTTCCGCGTGCCGACCTCGACGTGATCATGATCGCGCCGAAAGCCCCGGGCCACACCGTCCGTACCGAGTTCGTCAAGGGTGGCGGCATTCCTGACCTGATCGCCGTTTACCAGGACGCTTCCGGCAACGCCAAGAACGTCGCGCTGTCCTACGCTTCGGGCGTTGGCGGTGGTCGTACCGGCATCATCGAAACCACCTTCAAGGACGAGACCGAAACCGACCTGTTCGGTGAGCAGGCCGTTCTCTGCGGTGGTACCGTCGAACTGGTCAAGGCCGGTTTCGAAACCCTGGTCGAAGCTGGCTACGCGCCGGAAATGGCCTACTTCGAGTGCCTGCACGAACTGAAGCTGATCGTTGACCTCATGTACGAAGGCGGCATCGCCAACATGAACTACTCGATCTCCAACAACGCCGAGTACGGCGAGTACGTGACCGGTCCGGAAGTGATCAACGCCGAATCCCGCCAGGCCATGCGCAACGCCCTCAAGCGCATCCAGGACGGCGAGTACGCCAAGATGTTCATCAGCGAAGGCGCCACTGGCTACCCGTCGATGACTGCCAAGCGTCGTAACAACGCCGCTCATGGTATCGAAGTCATCGGTGAGCAACTGCGCTCGATGATGCCGTGGATCGCTGCCAACAAGATCGTCGACAAGGCCAAGAACTAAGGTCTGCGATGTGCGAAAGAACGCGGCTATATGCCGCGTTTTTTCATTCTGTGGCGAGGCTTCTGGTATAAAGCCAGCTCGCTGGGTGGCGAACTGAGTTCAGTCGCCCCGTTCGAAATTCGTCAAACCCGTTGCAAGGTGCTGTTCATGAGTGAAGGTCCCGAGGATCAAAAGCCGGCTGGCGACAATCTGGAAAGCCTGCTGCCGATCGACGAGCACATAGAGGAAGGGCAGGACGCGGAAGGACGCAAGGTGCGTCACCGTGGCATCTACCTGCTGCCCAATCTGTTCACCACGGCAAACCTGTTCGCCGGTTTCTACTCCATCATCAACGCGATGAACGGCAATTTCTACGTGGCTGCCGCTGCGGTGTTCGTCGCCATGGTGCTCGATGGTTTGGACGGTCGCGTGGCGCGCCTGACCAACACGCAAAGTGCATTCGGCGCCGAGTACGATTCGCTCTCGGACATGGTGGCTTTCGGCGTTGCGCCGGCTCTGCTCGCATTCGAATGGGCGCTGGGTAGCATGGGCAAGGTGGGCTGGATGGTCGCCTTCATCTATGTCGCTGGCGCGGCATTGCGCCTGGCGCGCTTCAATACGCAGATCGGCAGCGTCGACAAGCGCTACTTCATCGGTCTGGCCAGCCCGGCTGCCGCGGGTGTCGTTGCCGGAACGGTCTGGGCATTCAGCGACTTCGGCATCAAGGGCTCGAACATGTCCTTCGCCGTGGCGCTGCTGGTTGCCGCCGCCGGCTGTCTGATGGTCAGTAACATCAAGTACTACAGCTTCAAGGACCTGGACCTGAAGGGGCGTGTACCCTTCGTGGCCATTCTGGCCGTGGTGCTGGTGTTCGCGGTAGTGTTCAGCGACCCACCCCGTATCCTGTTGCTGATCTTCCTCGCTTATGCGGCTTCCGGCCCGATCCAGTACCTGCTGCAATTGCGTCGTCGTAAATCTGTCTGACGCCGCTGTAATTTCTTCTGCGCTCCGTGGTCTACAGTTCGTTTCTCGAACTGTAGTCGCGGAGTCGTTATGCTCATCCGAGTTCCTCCTTCCTCTCGGGCCCTCGAGTCCGAAGTCACCCCCGAGTCGGTTTATCTCTCTCGTCGCAAGCTGATGCAGGGCTCGTTGGCGCTGGCGGCCATGGCTGCTATGCCGGGTCTGGCCAGTGCTGACGCTCAAGGTGTCTATGCCGATGTCGAGTCGGCGAAGGCGCCGGAGTGGTTCGACCAGAAGCTGGCAGGTGCACGCTGGCAAGCAATCACTGCCAAGGGTGAAAGCATCACGCCCTTCAAGGACGCGACGCACTACAACAACTTCTATGAGTTCGGCACGGGCAAGGGCGACCCTGCAGCCAATGCCGGCAAGCTGCAGGTCGAGCCCTGGACGGTGATGGTCGATGGCGAGGTGGGCAAGCCGGGGCGCTATTCCATCGAGGATCTGGTCAAGCCACATGCATTCGAGGAGCGCATCTACAGGCTGCGCTGCGTCGAGGCCTGGTCCATGGTCATTCCCTGGCTGGGCTTTCCGTTGGCTGATCTGCTCAAGCAGGTCGAACCAACCTCGGCGGCGCGCTATGTGCGCTTCGAAACGCTGGTCGATCCTGAGCGCATGCCGGGGCAGCGCTCGGGTTTTTCCCTGATCGATTGGCCCTATGTCGAGGGGCTGCGGCTGGATGAGGCCATGCATCCGTTGGCCTTCATGGCCGTCGGCATGTACGGACGTGTTTTGCCAAACCAGAACGGCGCGCCCCTGCGCCTGGTGGTCCCGTGGAAGTACGGGTTCAAGAGCATCAAGTCCATCGTGCGTATCAGTCTGGTAAATGAGGCGCCCAAGACCACCTGGGAGCGTATCGCGCCGAACGAGTATGGCTTCTACGCCAACGTCAATCCGCAGGTGGACCACCCGCGCTGGTCGCAAGCAACAGAGCGTCGCCTGCCCAGTGGCCTGTTCAGTCCGAATGTGATCGATACCCGGATGTTCAATGGTTATGAAGAGGTCGCCGATCTCTACGCGGGTATGGATCTGGCGAGGGACTACTGATGCGCTACAAGCTCTGGCGCGTCGCCGTATTCCTGGCTGCATCGGTACCGCCGCTGTATTGGCTGTACGGTGCCGTGTTCGGACTTTTGGGGCCGGACCCAGGCAAGGTGTTGGTGGATAACCTGGGGCTCGGCGCCCTGATCCTTCTGTTGATCACCCTGGCCATGACGCCTTTGCAGCAGTTGACTCGCTGGGGAGGCTGGATTGCCGTGCGGCGACAGCTGGGGCTCTGGTGCTTTGCCTATGTCGCTCTGCATCTATCCGGATATGCGCTGTTTATCGCCGGGTTGCGTCTGGAGCTGGTGTTGCGCGATCTTTCCGAACGGCCCTACATAATCGTGGGGGCATTGGCTTTCATTGGCTTGCTGGCGTTGGCCGTTACGTCCAACCGCTTCAGTATCAGAAGGCTGGGCCGCAAGTGGAAGACGCTGCATCGCCTGGTCTACGTCATCCTGTTGCTGGCTTTACTGCATATGCTCTGGGTGGTGCGTGCTGATCTGGGGGAGTGGCTCGCTTACGCGCTGATCGGTGGCGCGCTGCTGCTGATGCGTCTCTCCGCTGTCGCGAGTGGATTGCAGCGAACGGGCGCCTTTTTTCGAGAGAATCCAAAGAAAATTGAAATCTGAGCTTGACGTGCGTTCTGCTGGCGGTAGAATGCGCGCCACTTCAGCGATGAAGCTCTTCAAAAACTTCTTGTTAATCAATAAGTTAAGTT
>NZ_JBLWTV010000024.1:0-64657 GCF_048269965.1 Pseudomonas sp.
GCGCCTGGGAAGAAGACACCGAAAAGCGTTGGTAGGGCTTACGTTGGTTTTTGGTTCCATTGCTCCCCAAACCCCAGGCTCTGCGGGAGAAAACAGGAGCTGAACATGGATCGCTTTCAGGAAATGCAGGTCTTTGTCGCGGTAGCCGATGAGCAGAGTTTTGCCTCGGCCGCGCGGCGGCTGAACATGTCCGCCCCCAGTGTGACCCGTGCCGTGGCGGCTCTTGAGGAACGCATCGGGACTCGATTGCTCGCCAGAACAACCCGCAGCCTGCATATCACCGAGGCCGGTCAGCGCTATCTGGCAGACTGCCGGCGGATTCTGGCCGAGCTGGAAGAGGCCGAAGAGTCAGCGGCCGGCAGTCATGCGGTTGCCCGTGGTCAATTGAACGTGACCGCTCCCGTACTTTTCGGCGAACTGTTCGTGACACCGCTGCTGGTGGATTACCTCGATCAATATCCGCAGGTCCAGGCCAAGGCGCTGTTGGTCGATCGTGTAGTCAATATGACGGAAGAAGATATCGATGTGGCCATACGCATCGGAGATCTGCCCGAGAACAATCTGCACCGAGTTAGGGTCGGTACAGTGCGTCGGGTCATCTGTGCCTCCCCTGACTTTCTGGCCGAATACGGCCGCCCGCAACATCCCAATGACCTGCGTGACGCCTCAGTGGTTCTGGCCGCGAGCAGCACGCTGGTCAGCGACTGGCAATTTATGGGGCCTGAAGGTGCGATCACGGTCAGGCCCCAACCCCGACTGGTGGTCTCGGCCAATCAGGCAGCGATCCGTGCTGCATGCGCCGGTTGGGGACTGACTCGCGTACTGTCATACCAGATTGCCCGGCAAGTCGAGGCTGGCGAGCTGGAAATCGTGCTGGCCGACTATGAACTGCCATTGCTGCCTATCCATGTGGTCTACCAAGGCGGGCGCAAGCTATCGGCCAAGCTTCGCACTTTTGTCGATTTCTGCACCAGCACCCTGCAACAGAACCCGGCACTCAACCCGGTGCAGGACGCCTGAAATGAACCGTTATCAGCAGATGAAGGTGTTTCTGGCCGTGGCCGAGACACTCAGCCTGGCTGCTGCGGCCAAGCATCTGCACCTGTCATCGGCCACCGTGACCAGGGCCGTGGACGCCCTGGAAAACCGCCTGGGTATCCCATTGCTCCAGCGCAGCACCCAAGGCGTGACCCTGACAGCGGCCGGCGAACAATTCCGGCATGACAGCCAGCGCATTCTTGGCGAGGTCTGGGCCGCAGAAGCGTCTGCCAGAGGGCTGCACCACAACGTGTGTGGACGCATCAATCTGAGCATGCCCCTGCTGTTTGGCCAATTTCTGTTCACTCCCGTCCTGCTTGAATACCTGACGCAGTACCCTCAGGTGCAGATTTGCGTGCAGTACCAGGAACATTACCCCAACCTGCATGAAGAAGGCGTGGATGTGGCGGTGGCTATCGGCCCCCTGCCCGACTCATCCCTGTTCGCGATCAAGGTCGGCAGCTCTCGCCCCGTTATTTGTACCAGCCCAGCCTATCTGCTCGCTCATGGTGAACCGCAACACCCTTCTGAGCTGCGGACTCACTCGATCATCCACACCAGTAGCGATGCGCAGACATCGGAATGGACTTTCCGCCAGGGCGACCAACCTTTAAGCGTGCGTATCGCGCCGAGATTGCGCTGTACAACCAGTCAGGCAGCCATTATCGCCGCGTGTCAGGGTGCTGGGCTGGCTCGCTGCATGGCCTATCAGGTGCATGAACAGCTCGGCACGAAGCAACTGCGCAGCGTACTTGCCCCATATGCCCCTGCCGATCTGGATATCCACCTGGTCTACCGCGAAGGGCGACGGGCAACCGAGCGAGTCCGCAGCTTTATCGACTTCGTAGTCGCACGGCTGCGTCAGCACCCCGCCCTTAACGAAGCGACTTTATTTCACTCAGCGAAATAAATGATTGCCATTTTTGACGATTCTTCAACTCTTCAACTGACAGCATGATGCGTCCATCAGCGCGATATCCGTTGGCCTATGCCACCGCCTGAGTCATTCCCTAGGACTATCTGGAGCTCATCATGTCAGACACCATCAAACTGTTCCGTCACCCTCTCTCGGGCCACGCTCATCGTGTCGAGCTGATGCTTTCACTGCTCGATGTACCGGCAGAGTTGGTTTTCGTCGACCTGGCCAAGGGGGCGCACAAACAACCCGAATTTCTCGCCATGAACCCTTTTGGCCAGGTGCCGGTAATCGACCACAACGGCACAGTGCTCAGCGACTCCAATGCCATCCTCGTCTATCTGGCCAAGAAGTATGACGACAGTGGCCGTTGGCTGCCGGAAGACCCCCTTACCGCCGCCAAGGTACAACGTTGGCTGTCAGTGGCGGCCGGCCCTCTGGCCTCAGGCCCTGCAACTGCACGTTTGATTACCGTGTTCGGCGCGCCCTATGACGCTGAATCGACCATTGCGCGCGCCCATGCACTACTCAAGGTGATTGAGCAGGAACTGGCTGCTAGCCCATTCCTAGTCGGCGACCATCCCAGCATCGCTGACGTGGCCTGCTACTCCTACATTGCCCATGCCCCGGAAGGAAACGTAGCCCTGAGTGATTACCCGCACTTGCGCAGCTGGCTGCAGCGGATCGAGGCGCTGCCAGGGTTCGTGCCCATGCAACGCACAGCTGCAGGCTTGCAAAGCGCCTGATACCTAACTGGCCCCGCTCCATGGGGCCAGCCTTAACGCCTGGAGCCACGGCCATGTCAGACGCCAATATCCCCTCACCTTGGCATCTTGGAGAAAAGCAGTTGCAGGCCCGGGTCGGCGTGGCCGAACAAATGGAGGTTTTCGGCCGCAAGGTGATCCGCGACCACCTGCCGGAGCAACACCGCGCCTTCTACCAGCAATTACCCTTTATCCTTATGGGCACAGTCTCTCCCGAGGGACTTCCATGGGCCGGCATACTGGCTGGCGAGCCCGGGTTCGCCCACTCCCCCACAGCGCAGACACTGCGCCTGGAAACCCATCTGGATGCGGACGACCCGTGCAGCAGCGGTTTGACTGCGGGCAAAGCCATTGGCCTGCTGGGTATTGAACTGCACAGCCGTCGCCGCAACCGACTCAATGGCCGGCTGATCAGGCGCGAGCATGATCATCTGGCGATGGTGGTCGAGCAGAGCTTTGGTAATTGTCCGCAATATATCCAGCTACGCCAGCTGCAAGCAGCCAAGGCCGAGCCCCACGAAGCCCTGCCGGTCGAGCGCGCGAACCAGCTCAGCCCTGCTGACCAGGCGATGATTAGTCGAGCCGATACCTTCTTCGTCGCCAGCTATATCGAGCAGGCCAATGGCCAATTGGCCGTGGATGTATCACACCGTGGCGGTCAGGCCGGATTTGTTCGCGTTGAAGGCAACCGTCTAAGCATTCCAGACTTTGCCGGTAACCTGCACTTCAACACCCTCGGCAATCTGCTACTCAACCCGCGCGCTGGCCTGCTCTTTATCGATTTCAGCAGCGGTGACCTGCTCCAGCTCAGCGGAACCACCGAACTGGTCTTGGAAGGGCAAGAGGTGCAGGCGTTTCAGGGCGCCGAGCGGTTATGGCATGTGCAAGTTGAGCAGGTCGTGCGCCGTCCGGCGTCACTACATCTGCGCTGGCACTTCGCGGACTACTCACCCAACAGCCTGATGACCGGCTCCTGGGCAGAAGCCCAGGCTCGCCTGGCGGCCATGGACTTGCAGCAGCAATGGCGGCCCTGGCGAGTAGTGAGGATTGTCGAAGAAAGTCCCAGCGTACGTTCCCTTTATCTTGAGCCGAGCGATGGGGCTGGAATGCCCAGCTTCATTGCAGGCCAGCACATGGCGCTGCGGCTCAATCTCATCGGGCAGCCAAGGCCGCTAATCCGTACCTACAGCCTGTCAAGCGCACCCTCCGATCGATTCATGCGCATCAGCGTCAAGCGCGAAGGGCAGGCATCGACCTATCTGCATGAGCATCTGCAGGTCGGCAGCCTGCTTGAAGGGCGAGCGGCCCAAGGGCATTTGCGCCTGGATACCGAACAACGCCGCCCCCTGGTGCTGCTCGCTGCGGGGATAGGCATTACTCCCCTGCTGTCGATGCTGCGTGAAACGCTCTATCAGAACCGCCGTCTACGCCGACATCGCACCGTATGGCTGATTCAAGCTGCTCGTAGTGCAAGTGAGCTGATCTTTCGTGAAGAACTGGCCGACTTGCTGCAACCGGGCGACACACCGCTGCACATGCTCCGCGTACTTAGCCAGCCCGAAGCAACAGCCCGCCTGGAGCAGGACTATGACCTGGCCGGGCATGTGGATGTCGCGCTGCTCAAAGCCTGGTTGCCTTGGGATGATTACGACTTCTATCTATGCGGGCCGGGGGCCTTCACCCAGAACCTCTATGATGGATTGCGCGAGCTGAATGTCAGCGATCAGCGGATTCATGCCGAAAGTTTTGGTCCCGCCAGCCTGCGCCGCTCAGGGGACGCACTGAATAGCGCCCCGACATTGTCGCCAGCAACGGTTGCCGTGCCCGTGCTGTTTCAGCGCTCGGGCAAGGAAGCCCGCTGGACACCAAACAGCGGTAGCTTGCTTGAGTTAGCCGAATCACGTGGCCTGAGCCCTGAATTCAGCTGCCGAAGCGGCAACTGCGGGACTTGCAAGACCGCAGTGCTGAGCGGCGCTGTGACTTATCTGCATCAACCACCTGAACAGCCTGCCGATGGTCATGCCCTGCTCTGCTGTGCCGTGCCGTGCCGGCTGCCACTGCAACGGGCCTCCACCCCCTGGTACTCGACCTGTAGACGCAGGCTGAATTTACGATGCTTTAACCCACTAGCGAGAAGCTATCCATGACAGAGAATGCACGCCCGCCTTACCCACCGTTTGATCTTGCCAGCGCGACGCAAAAAGTACGCTTGGCCGAAGACGGCTGGAATACGCGCGATCCCAACCGCGTCGCGCTGGCCTATACCGTCGACAGTCGCTGGCGTAACAGAAGTGAATTCCCCCAGGGGCGTGAACAGATCCGAGCGTTTCTGACGCGTAAATGGAACCGCGAGCACGAGTACCGTCTGATCAAGGAGCTCTGGGCCTTTCAGGATAATCGCATCGCGGTGCGCTTCGCTTACGAATGGCATGACGACAGTGGGCAGTGGTTTCGTTCCTACGGTAATGAAAACTGGGAATTTGATGCGCAAGGCTTGATGCAAACCCGGCATGCCAGCATCAACGACTTGCCGATCCAGGCCAGCGAACGTCTATTCCATTGGCCCCAAGGCCGCCGTCCGGACGATCACCCTGGCCTTAGCGAACTAGGGCTTTGACCGCATAGAACAAACTCGGCACATGCCTGATTCCGCCCGGAGTCAGGCATTCGCTCAGGCCAATAATTTCCTTAGGGATGGTCTGAAAAAGCCCTTTCTCGAAAAATGCAGCCCAGCAACCACGAGGGTTACAGGGCAGCGATTTCGCGAAACGGGAGCTTTTTCAGAGTTTCCTTAGATGAAATTAAGTAATCCGCAAACTGATAATTCTTGCGGCGAATCATTAGCGAGAGACTGTATCCGACGGCCAACAGGCCTTAATCAATCGATCTGGAGAACAGGCTCATGAAAAAACTACTGCTTAGCTTTGTACTGCTAGCGCCAATGGCTCACGCAGCCGAAATCATAGGCACCGGCCCGGACAATCGCGTGGGTGAAGTATTTGGCAGCGGTGTCGGTGTGCTTCTGGGCGGCGCAGCCGGTGGGCCTGTCGGCGCCCTGGCTGGAGCCGCAATCGGTTACTTCACCGGTGGTGGCGTACAACAGGTCACTGGTCAAACCGGTGTGGCCTATCAGGTCAAACGGGATGATGGAAGCGTGAGCACGCTGCGTTACAACCGCTTGCCGGAAGAGCTGAAGAGCAACATTGAGAAATATCCCAAGAACTAGCGGTAGCGCTATTTAACTTTGCGAGGCATAGAGATCGACGTATTTCACCAGAAACCGAAAGTCTTCTCCAGGTTCGCCCTAGGACGAGGGTATCCGTTTTGGATTGAGGAGGGGAAAGCTGTTTTGATTAAAAAAGAATTTGAAGATAATTATGGAGAGTAGCTGAGCGGGAAGCGAACCTGTAAGTAACCTTGATCGGAAAGAAACCTGATGCGGCATCAAGTATAAAGCCTAGCTGGGGAGGCTAGGCTTTATATGGGGTAGAAGCTTAACTATCGATTGTCATCAGCGACCTTAAACCGCTACGAGATATCAATATTCGTCAGCCGGCTCTTCTAAGGCCGCGAGGTTGGCAGAGGTTTCAGCCTGCGGCTTGGACATCAGTTTGTCGCGAATCAGACTTTCCAGTTTGTCCATGGTTTGCTTGTTGTCCAGCAGCCACTTCATGGTGTTAGCCTTACCTTGGCCGATCTTGTTACCTTCGAAGGAGTACCAAGCGCCGGACTTTTCAACAAAGTTGTTAGCAACAGCGAGGTCAACAATCTCACCGGCCTTGCTAATACCCTGACCGTAAACGATCTGGAACTCTGCTTGCCTGAATGGAGCAGCTACCTTGTTCTTCACCACCTTGACACGGGTCTCGCTGCCTACTACTTCGTCGCCTTCCTTGACTGCGCCGGTACGGCGGATATCCAGGCGCACCGAGGCGTAGAACTTCAGGGCGTTACCACCAGTGGTGGTTTCAGGACTGCCAAACATTACACCAATCTTCATACGAATCTGGTTAATGAAGATACACATAGTATTGGAGTTCTTCAGGTTACCAGTGATCTTCCTCATCGCCTGCGACATCATTCGGGCGGCAAGGCCTACATGGGAATCCCCAATTTCGCCTTCAATCTCAGCCTTCGGAACAAGAGCAGCAACAGAGTCAACGACAATAAGATTGACCGCCCCAGAACGCGTCAAGATGTCTACGATTTCAAGTGCCTGCTCACCAGTGTCAGGCTGTGAGCACAGGAGTTCGTCAATATTAACGCCGAGCTTGGCTGCGTAGATCGGATCAAGCGCGTGCTCAGCATCGACAAATGCACAAGTCAAACCTTGACGTTGCGCTTCAGCAATCACCGACAGCGTAAGCGTGGTTTTACCAGAAGACTCCGGCCCATAGATTTCAACGATACGGCCGCGCGGCAACCCACCCACCCCCAAGGCGATGTCCAAGCCGAGTGAGCCAGTCGATATAACATCTATATCCATAGTGCGGTCGGAGCCCAGCCGCATGATGGAACCCTTACCAAACTGCTTCTCAATTTGAGAAAGAGCCGCTTCTAACGCCTTGCTTTTTGCCTGATCCATTCTTGATGACCATTTAAATTAATAATTAATCGGGTCTTACTGATTAGCTTAGGACGTTTCCCTAATAAGAAAGGAATACCTCCTAAGTGAACCAAAACTATGCCGCAGTGGCTAATACTGCATCCTGCAGACCGACGTGCATGTCACCCATTTCGCCTTCGATTTCCGCCTTGGGCACCAGGGCCGCCACGGAGTCGACGATGATCACGTCGATGGCATTGGAGCGCACCAGCATGTCGGTGATTTCCAGCGCCTGCTCCCCGGTGTCCGGCTGCGATACCAGCAGGTCATCGACGTTGACGCCGAGCTTGCCGGCATAATCCGGATCCAGCGCATGCTCGGCATCGACGAAGGCACAGGTGGCGCCAAGCTTCTGCGCCTCGGCGATCACCGACAGGGTCAGCGTGGTCTTGCCAGAGGATTCCGGGCCGTAGATCTCGACGATACGGCCTTTTGGCAAACCGCCGATGCCCAGAGCGATATCCAACCCCAGCGAACCGGTGGAGATGGCCGGAATGGCCTGGCGCTCATGGTCGCCCATGCGCATCACCGCGCCCTTGCCGAACTGCTTCTCGATCTGACCCAGGGCAGCCGCCAAAGCGCGCTTCTTGTTCTCGTCCATTACCATCCTCACGTATTAACAAGGGCCTCGAGGGCCGCCAACAACTGTATAAGTAGCCAGTATTATTCCACAGGGCAAGTCGCCCGCCTACCCCATCAGCGGATTTTCCTCCGTCAGCAGGCGCAAAAGCCCCGCCAGTGCGGTCTCGACCGTTTGTCGGCGCACCTCGCCACGATTTCCAGAAAACTGTTTGCGCACACTGAGAAGGCGCTCGCCATCGCCCCAGGCCAACCAGACGGTACCGACCGGTTTTTCCGCGGAACCACCGCCCGGCCCCGCCACCCCACTGACAGCCACGGCATAGCGCGCCCCGCTATTGGCCTGAGCGCCACGCACCATCGCCTCGACCACCTCCTGGCTAACGGCGCCCACACTGACGAAAAAGTCGGCACATACAGCCAACTGCTTGGTTTTCTGGGCGTTGGAGTACGTCACATAGCCGGCTTCGAACCAGGCCGAACTGCCGGGGATGCGAGTGATCGCCTCGGCGATACCGCCGCCTGTGCAGGACTCTGCAGTGGTGACCTGAGCAGCTTGCGCCTGCAATGCCACGCCCAGTTGCTCGGCCAGTTGGCTGATTCTGTCCATATCCGCTCCTCGCTCATCGAACGGCAAACCCTACACAGCTTCACATGCCAGTGGAAACGGCAAATTTCGTCTACTGTTATCACGGGCTAGGGTGTACTAGGAGGCACTGCAATGTGGCTGTCACGGAACAAGGAACACAGGGAAGCGCAGGATCAGGGAGCGGCAGAGCTACAGGCCATTCGCCAATCGATGGCGATGATCGAGTTCACCCCGGACGGCATCATCCTCGATGCCAACCCTGCCTTTCTCGGCGTGGTGAATTACCGCCTGGAAGAGATCGTCGGCAAGCACCATCGTCAATTCTGCTCGCGCGACCTGAGCGAGAGCCTCGCCTATCAACAGTTCTGGCAGCGCCTGCGGCAGGGCGAGCACTTCAGTGATCGCTTTCCAAGGCTGACACGAGACGGCAAGGAGGTCTGGCTGGAAGCGACCTACATGCCGATCCGGGATAATCAGGGCACAGTGATCAAGGTGATGAAGATCGCCACCGACATCACCCGCCAGGTCGCGGCCGAACACATGCACGAGAGCTACATCAAGGCCATCGACCGCTCCATGGCGGTGATCGAGTTCAACCTTGAGGGCGAGGTAGTGAGCGCCAACCAGAACTTCCTCGATCTGATGGGCTATCGCAGCGACGAGGTGATCGGCCAGCATCACCGACTCTTCTGCTTGCCGGAAGACAGCCATAGCGACGATTACCGTCAGTTCTGGGCCCGCCTGAACAAAGGCGAGTTCATGTCCGATCGTTTTCGCCGGCTGACCAAGCAAGGCCGCCAGGTCTGGCTGCGCGCCACCTACAACCCGCTGTACGACGCCAACGGCCGTGTCTATGGCGTCGTGAAATTCGCCAGCGACATCACCGCCCAGGTCGAGCGCCGCGACTCGGAGGCCGCCGCTGCCCAACTGGCTCACGACATCGCCAAGGAGACCGACGTTTCCGCCGATCACGGCACACGCACAGTGGCGCAGACCGTCGCGGTGGTCGCCGACATTGCCAGCGAACTGGCTCATGTGGCCGAACAGATAGAAGGCCTCAACAAGCAATCCGAGCAGATCACCAGCATCGTCCAGGTCATCCGCAGTATCGCCGATCAGACCAATCTGCTGGCACTCAATGCGGCCATCGAAGCGGCACGTGCCGGCGAACAGGGCCGCGGCTTCGCCGTGGTGGCCGATGAAGTGCGTCAACTGGCCTCGCGCACCAGCCAGGCGACTCAGGAGATCAACGGCGTCGTTCAGCAGAACCAGAACCTCACGCGCAATGCAGTGGCCAGCATGGCTACCACGCGAGAACGCGCGCGTACCGGTGTCGACCTCGCCAACCAGGCCGGCGAGGTGATCCGCGAGATACGCAGCGAGTCGCAACGTGTGGTCGAGGCGGTGGCCCAGTTCTCGGTGACCTTCACCGACTGAAGGGGAATTGCGTCAGATTCGCAGCCCACGTGAGGGACGAAGTATGGGAAAATTCCCGGCTTCGTCACACCCATCGCACGTAAGGCCCGGCATGACCGATCTCTCCGCTCACACCCCGATGATGCAGCAGTACTGGAAGCTGAAGAACCAGCACCCGGATCAGTTGATGTTCTATCGCATGGGTGACTTCTACGAGATTTTCTACGAAGACGCGAAGAAGGCAGCCAAGCTGCTCGACATTACCCTGACCGCACGCGGCCAGTCGGCCGGCCAATCGATCCCCATGTGCGGCATTCCCTTCCATTCGCTCGAAGGCTATCTGGCCAAGCTGGTCAAACTCGGTGAGTCGGTGGTGATCTGCGAGCAGATCGGCGACCCGGCCACCAGCAAGGGCCCGGTCGAGCGCCAGGTGGTGCGTATCATCACCCCCGGCACCATCAGCGACGAAGCCTTGCTCGATGAGCACCGCGACAACCTGCTGGCCGCCGTACTCGGCGACGAACGCCTGTTCGGCCTGGCCGTGCTGGACATCACCAGCGGCCGTTTCAGCGTGCAGGAGATCAAAGGGTGGGAAAACCTGCTGGCCGAGCTGGAGCGCCTGAGCCCCGCCGAGCTGCTGATCCCGGACGACTGGCCGCAGGGCCTGCCTGCCGAGAAACGCAAGGGCTCGCGCCGCCGTGCGCCGTGGGATTTCGACCGCGACAGTGCCTTCAAGAGTCTGTGCCAGCAATTCAGCACTCAGGATCTGAAAGGCTTCGGCTGCGAGAACCTGACCCTGGCCATCGGCGCCGCCGGCTGCCTGCTCAGCTATGCCAAGGAAACCCAGCGCACCGCCCTGCCGCATCTGCGCAGCCTGCGCCACGAGCGCCTCGATGACACGGTGATCCTCGACGGAGCCAGCCGCCGCAACCTGGAGCTGGACATCAACCTGGCTGGCGGCCGCGACAACACTCTGCAATCGGTCATGGATCGCTGCCAGACCGCCATGGCCAGCCGCCTGCTGGGCCGTTGGCTGAACCGCCCGCTGCGTGATCGTGCGGTGCTGGAAGCACGCCAGGACGCCATCGCCCGCCTGCTCGATGGCTATCGCTTCGAAACGCTGCAGCCGCAGCTCAAGGAAATCGGCGACCTTGAGCGCATCCTCGCCCGTATCGGCCTGCGCAACGCCCGCCCACGCGACCTCGCCCGCCTGCGCGATGCCCTGGCGGCGCTGCCCGAGCTGCAACTGGCGATGACCGCGCTGGATACCCCCCATCTGCAACAACTGGCCAGCAGCATCGCCACCTACCCGGAACTGGCCGACCTGCTGGCCCGCGCCATCATCGACAACCCGCCGGCAGTGATCCGCGACGGCGGCGTGCTGAAGACCGGTTATGACGCCGAGCTGGACGAACTGCAGGCCATGAGCGAGAACGCCGGACAGTTCCTCATGGATCTGGAAGCGCGGGAGAAGGAACGCACCGGCCTGGCCAACCTCAAGGTCGGCTACAACCGCGTGCACGGCTACTTCATCGAACTGCCGACCAAGCAGGCCGAGTCGGCGCCGGCTGACTATATCCGCCGGCAGACGCTCAAAGGCGCCGAGCGCTTCATCACCCCGGAACTGAAGGAATTCGAAGACAAGGCACTGTCGGCCAAGAGCCGCGCCCTGGCACGGGAAAAGATGCTCTACGACGAGCTGCTCGAGCGCCTGATCGGCCACCTGGCGCCACTGCAGGACAGCGCCGCCGCCCTCGCGGAACTGGATGTACTGAGTAACCTGGCAGAGCGCGCACTGAATCTCGACCTGAATCGCCCGCGCTTCGTCGACGAGCCGTGCATGCGCATCGACCAGGGCCGTCACCCGGTGGTCGAGCAGGTGTTGACCACGCCCTTCGTGGCCAACGACCTGGATCTCGACGACAGCCGCCGCATGCTGATCATCACCGGGCCGAACATGGGCGGTAAATCCACCTACATGCGCCAGACCGCGCTGATCGTGCTGCTGGCCCATATCGGCAGCTTCGTCCCGGCAGCGGCCTGCGAGCTGTCGCTGGTCGACCGCATCTTCACCCGTATCGGCTCGAGCGACGACCTGGCCGGCGGCCGCTCCACCTTCATGGTGGAAATGAGCGAAACCGCCAATATCCTGCACAACGCCAGCGAACGCAGCCTGGTGTTGATGGACGAAGTCGGACGCGGTACCAGCACCTTCGACGGCCTGTCGCTGGCCTGGTCGGCAGCCGAGCACCTGGCGCGCCTGCGCGCTTTCACCCTGTTCGCTACCCACTATTTCGAGCTGACCGTGCTGCCGGAAAGTGAGCCGGTGGTGGCCAACGTGCACCTCTCGGCCACCGAGCACAACGAGCGCATCGTCTTTCTCCACCACGTTCAGCCAGGCCCCGCGAGCCAGAGCTACGGCCTGGCCGTGGCGCAACTGGCCGGCGTACCCGGCACGGTGATCAGCCGTGCGCGCGAGCACCTGGCGCGCCTGGAAGCCACCAGCCTGCCGCACGACCTGCCACGCCAGGAGCCCGGCCAGCCGCAAGCGCCGATGCAGAGCGATCTGTTCGCCAGCGCGCCACACCCGCTACTGGAGCAATTGCACAAGATCAATCCGGATGATCTGACTCCGCGCAAGGCGCTGGAGCTGTTATATACATGGAAGACGCAGATCTAACGCTCAATACAACAAACTGCTAGAATCGCGCGCAATTTTACGACCGCCCGGTTTACAGCCTGAGCCGCGGCCACATACAGAGCGCCTGGCAGCCCTTCACAGAAAGGGCCCAGGCCGCCGCCCGAGGAGAGAATCAGACATGACCTTCGTCGTCACCGACAACTGCATCAAGTGCAAATACACCGACTGTGTGGAAGTCTGCCCGGTGGACTGCTTCTACGAAGGCCCGAACTTCCTGGTCATTCACCCGGACGAGTGCATCGATTGCGCCCTGTGCGAGCCGGAGTGCCCCGCGCAAGCGATCTTCTCGGAAGACGAGGTACCGGACGATCAGCAGGAGTTCATCGAGCTGAACGCCGATCTGGCCGAAGTGTGGCCGAACATCACCGAGAAGAAAGATGCGCTGCCGGATGCCGAAGAGTGGGATGGCGTGAAGGACAAGCTGCAGCATCTGGAGCGCTGAGTTCGCCCAGAAACACGAAGACCCGCCAAGTGCGGGTCTTTTACTTTCAGAGCCGATGTCGTGACTGGCAACGCCCAACAGGGTTGCCGCCAAGAATGGCGGGCAAAAAAAGGGGCGGCTTGCGCCGCCCACTTTTATTCCCTCATCCCTTTGTTTCCCAACTCATCGTCCTGATGAATCGCTTCTTGCGATGTTCCTGATCATCATCCTGATGATCTGTGCTTGTCCCTGTGCACGGGCGTGATATTAGCCGTTTCAGGCGCCTGCACAACCCGACCAACACTCATCCCGCCTGCGCAGATAATTTAAAAATCTTTAAAAAACAATTAGTTATAAGTTTATCCGGTAAAAAGCCGGGCTTTTCAGCACAAACACTGACAGCACCTGTAAGCGATGACTTACAGGGACGCACATAAAAAAACCCGGCCGCAGCCGGGTTCGTGATCGAAGCGAAGCCTCACTGGAACAAGGCGTCGCTGGACAAGCCGTTCTTCTCCAGGATTTCCCGCAAACGCTTGAGCGCCTCGACCTGAATCTGCCGCACCCGCTCGCGAGTCAGGCCTATCTCCTGCCCCACTTCTTCCAGGGTACAGCTTTCATGGCCACGCAGGCCGAAGCGACGCACAACGACTTCCCGTTGTTTGTCGGTCAGGTCGGAGAGCCACTGATCGATGCTCTGCGACAGATCATCGTCCTGCAACAGCTCGCAGGGATCGGTCGGACGATCATCGGTCAGGGTGTCGAGCAGCGTCTTGTCCGAGTCCGGACCGAGCGAGACGTCCACCGAGGACACTCGCTCGTTGAGGCCGAGCATGCGCTTGACCTCGCCCACCGGTTTTTCCAGCAGGTTGGCAATTTCTTCCGCAGAAGGCTCATGGTCGAGCTTCTGGGTCAGTTCCCGAGCCGCACGCAGGTATACGTTGAGCTCCTTGACCACATGAATGGGCAGACGGATGGTTCGCGTCTGGTTCATGATGGCGCGTTCGATGGTCTGGCGGATCCACCAGGTTGCATAGGTCGAGAAACGGAACCCCCGCTCCGGATCGAATTTCTCCACGGCGCGAATCAGGCCGAGGTTGCCCTCCTCGATCAGATCGAGCAGAGAGAGACCACGATTGACATAACGCCGAGCGATCTTCACGACCAGGCGCAGGTTGCTCTCGATCATGCGCTTGCGCCCGGCAGGATCGCCCTTCTGCGCCAGACGCGCGAAGTGCACTTCCTCTTCGGGAGTGAGCAAGGGAGAGAAACCGATTTCGTTGAGGTAGAGCTGAGTGGCGTCTAGCGCCCGGGTGTAGTCGATGTATTTGTGCTGCTTGGAGGGGGTGGCGTTCTTGGCCTTGGTACGTGCGACCGGTGCTTCCACCTCATCGCCCTGAACCTCGCCGAAAACGATGCCTGGCTCCATGAGGAGCAGTTCATCGTCGACGTCAAACTCCGGCGCTTCTTTTTTGATGAGAGCCATTGTTGTTGTCCCTAGCTGAGTTCGACAACAGACTCTGGCGGAACCATCCTGGCCACACCTGAGCCCGTCCCTCCTACGTGATGGAACGGGTCAGCGACGGATCAACGACGTGGCAGATATTGCAGCGGATCGACAGGTTTACCTTGGCGGCGAATCTCGAAGTGCAGCTTCACCCGGTCGGCCCCTGTGGACCCCATTTCGGCAATACTTTGCCCGGCTTTGACCTGCTGCCCCTCCCGTACCAACAACCTGCGGTTATGACCGTAAGCACTTACGTAGGTATCGCTGTGCTTGATGATGATCAACTCGCCGTAGCCCCGCAAACCACTCCCGGCGTACACCACTGAACCATCAGACGCAGCTAAAACAGGCTGTCCTAATTGCCCTGCGATATCAATGCCTTTATTCAAACTACCGTTTGAGGAAAAACGACTGATCACCGCGCCCTCGGTTGGCCAGGACCAGCCACTGGCAGAACGACTCACCGGTGTCACTGGCGTAGTCGCTGGCGTATTGGCCACAGGCGGGCGTGCAGGCTGAGTGGCAGGCGGTGCAGTCACGGCAACCGGTGGACGACTGGGCACTGGCCGGGTGACAACGGGCGAGCTGGCTGGAGACGGTTTCGAAACGACTGGCTGACTGTTGCCTAACGGGCGGTTGTCGAAACGGATCGTCTGCCCCACGCGGATCAGATAAGGATCGCGCAAGCCGTTATGAGCAGCGAGTGCCTTCCAATCCCAGCCGAAACGAAAGGCTATCGAATAGAGCGTATCGCCGCGCTGCACCACATAGTGGCCGTTGCGCACGGGCTGACGCTGCACCACCGGAGCACGTCCCTGATTCTGCCCACGGTCGACGACCTGCACGCCGCCAGGAGGCGAGCTGACGCAGCCGACCAATGCAGAGGCAGCAAGCATCGCGAGCGGCAGACGAACGGCTGCAACTGCGCGGACTAGCACGTGAAGGACGGTCCGACTCACCCAACTGCTCCCTGAATGATTCCGAGTACGGCGCCTATTGTGCCGTATTTATTCTGTGCGGCCAGCATCGACCGGCCGACGACTTGCCAGCCATTCCAGGCCCAGCACCAGGACGATACCGCCGATCGCCAGTACCACGGCGAGCAACAGCTGCGGGTCCTGACCACTGATTTCGGCAAACTGTCCCGGCAGCAGATTGTGCTCCAGCAGCGGTACCTGCTCGCCCTTGCTGTCGGTACGCCAGCTCAGGGTTTCTTTCCAGGGCCAGACCTTGTTCAACGAACCCAGCATCAGGCCGGCCAGAAACGCCAGGCTCATGTCACGCCAGCGTGACAGCAGCCAGCTGAGCAAGCGAGCGAAACTGAGGATGCCAACCAGACAGCCGCAGGCGAATACCGCCAGGACCAGCATATCGAGGTCCTTCACCGCACCCAGCACCACCGAATAGAGGCCGAGCAAGAGCAGGATGAAGCTGCCCGAGATACCCGGCAGGATCATCGCGCAGATGGCGATGGCGCCGGCCAGGAACAGGGTTGGCAGGTCACTGCCCCACTGCATTGGGGCGGCGACGGTGATCCAGTAAGCGAAAGCCAGGCCAAGCAGAAAGCTCGCCGCCCTGCTCCAGTTCCAGCGTTTGATCTCTCGCCCGACCAGATAGGTGGACACCAGGATCAGGCCGAAAAAGAACGACCATACCGGAATCGGATGGTGCTCCAGCAGATAGGTGATCAGCCGCGCGAGCGTGAGGATGCTGGTCAGGATGCCGCACAGCAGCACCAGCAGGAATGTCGCGTTGGCCATCTGCCAGGCGTCCTTGATGCGGCCTCGCAGCAGCAGCAGGAACGCTTCGGGAATACTGGCGATGGAGCGCAGCAGCTCGTCATAAATGCCACTGATAAAAGCGATGGTGCCACCGGAAACACCGGGCACGACATCTGCAGCGCCCATCGCCAAACCCTTGGCATAGAGCAGAAAATGTTTCTTCATGGATCCTTCCGCAGCGAAAAAGCGATCAAGCCAGCGGCCCGTTGAGTAGGGGCACGAAGCGCACGGCATCGAGCACGTGACGGGAAAAACCATCCGCCTCACGTACGATCAACAGCAGTTGCTGCACATCGCCACTGCCGACCGGAATGACCAGACGTCCACCTGGAGCCAGTTGATCGAGCAAGGCCTGCGGCACTTGCGCAGCGGCGGCGGTGACGATGATGCCGTTGTAGGGACCGAGCGCGTTCCAGCCTTCCCAGCCATCGCCCCAGCGAAAGACCACGTTGCGCAGCTTGAGTTCGGCCAGACGCTCCTTGGCGCGGTCCTGCAGCCCCTGAATGCGTTCCACCGAGAATACCCGCTCGACCAGTTGCGCCAGTACGGCAGTCTGGTAACCGGAACCGGTGCCAATCTCCAGCACCTTGTCCAGCGGGCCGGCAGCCAACAGCAGCTCGGTCATGCGGCCGACCATGTAGGGCTGGGAAATGGTCTGGTTATGGCCGATGGGCAGTGCAGTGTCTTCATAGGCGCGATGCGCCAGGGCCTCGTCGACGAACAGATGGCGCGGCGTACGGCGGATCACTTCCAGTACCTGCGCGTTGGACAACCCCTCCTCATAGAGGCGCTGAATCAATCGTTCGCGGGTGCGCTGCGAGGTCATGCCGATCCCGCTGCGCTGCATCTCGTCCTGTCCACGCATCAGAAGATGCCCTCCAGCCAGCCATCCATAGATTCGAGGGCTTCATTGAACGTGCGATCGAGCCGTAGCGGCGTGATCGATACATAACCTTGCATCACGGCATGAAAATCGGTGCCCTGACTGCCATCCTCGACATCACCGGCGGCAGCGATCCAGTAACCTTCCTTGCCACGCGGGTTGACCACCTTGACCGGTGCAGCCGCGCGCGCGCGATGCCCGAGACGGGTCAGTTGCACGCCACGGATATGTTCCAGCGGCAGGTTCGGCACATTGACGTTGAGCACCGTGCGCGGTGGCAAATCCAGGGTCGCATGTGCCTCGACCAGCTTGCGCGCGAAATAGGCCGCAGTCGGCAGATTGTCGGGCAGGCGCGAGAGCAGCGAGAACGCGAACGCCGGCTTGTTCAGGAAACGTCCTTCCAGCGCTGCGGCGACCGTGCCGGAATAGAGCACGTCATCACCCAGGTTGGCGCCCAGGTTGATGCCGGAGACGACCATATCCGGCGCTTGCTCGAGCAGGCCATTGAGGCCCAGGTGCACACAGTCGGTCGGCGTGCCATTGAGGCTGATGTAGCCATTGGCCAGGGCCATGGGATGCAGCGGACGATCGAGTGTCAGCGCACTGCTGGCACCGCTCTTGTCTTCGGCAGGCGCGATCACCACGCAATCGGCATAGTCGGCCAGCGCTTGGTGCAACGCAGCGATACCGGGCGCGTTCACCCCGTCGTCGTTGGAAATCAGAATTCGCATGGAGTATCCGTCTGCCCTGCTGGCACCAGATCGAGCAATTCGCGCACCACCACGGTGGCGAAACACCCGGCCGGCAGGACGAATGCAAGTTGCAGAATATCGGGTTCGGGATAATGCCATGACAGGCCGCCAATGGGGAGGCGCAGAATTCGCCGTTCGTGCGCCATGTCCGCCTTGATCAGCCATTGCACCAGCTGCGTCGCGTCATCGGCCACGCTTTGCTCGAGCTGCTGGGTAGCGCCGCTGGTCGGCAGAGCGCCATCGCCCCACAGCGGCCCGGTGGGATGCAGGTCGAGAATGGCCAGGCGCGGGTCAACGCACTCGGCCTCACCGGCCATGAAGAAACTGCGGCTGGCGGTGAACGCCAGCAGGTCACCCCTCTGTGCCTGGTTCCAGGTGCCATTAGCCACGCGCTTGGCCAGCACCTGATTGAACAGATGGCTGCGCACCGAGGACAGCAGGCGCGAACGCAGGTTGCGCTGCACCGGCAGCTCCAGGCGCGCAGCATAATCGCGGGCTTGTTCGACATTGCCGCCATCGAAGCCGAAGCGCTGCAAGCCGAAATAATTGGGCACGCCTTGCGCGGCGATACGCTGCAGGCGCTGCTCCAGCGCATCGCGGTCCGCCTCCAGGGCAGTCAGGCGCAAGGTGAAACCATTGGCGGCATGGGCACCACGCTGCAATTTTCGGTTGTGCCGCTGGCTGCGCAGGATGACCAGATCATCGCCCTGCGCGGCTGCCAGATCGGGATCGGCCTTGCCCGGCAGGTGCAGGCTGAACCACTGGCGGGTCAGCGCCTGACGATCCTTGAGCCCCGCATAACTGACCGCCTTGAGCGGCAAGCCGGCAGCGCGGGCGATACGCCGAGCGGCTTCCTCGGTATTCAGACCGCGTTTTTCCACCCACAGCCAGAGATGCTCGCCCTGACCAGTGAGCGGGATGTCGAGCACCTCGTCGACCTGAAAGTCCTCGGCCGTGGCCTTGAGTACCGCGCGCCCGCAGGCCTCGCCGTGGGCACGCGGCCCGAGCAGTTGCAGCTCGTTCATGCCTTGACCAGCAGGGACACGGCGTGCACCGCGATTCCTTCCTCACGCCCGGTGAAACCCAGCTTCTCGGTGGTGGTGGCCTTGACGTTGACCTGATCCAGCTCGATGCCCAGATCCTCGGCGATGCGCTCGCGCATGCCGTGGATGTGCGGCGCCATCTTCGGCGCCTGGGCGATGATGGTGGCGTCGACGTTACCCACCGCGTAGCCCTTGGCACGCACCAGGCCCATCACATGGCGCAACAGCGCGCGGCTGTCAGCGCCCTTGAAGGTCGGATCGGTATCGGGGAAGTGCTTGCCGATATCGCCCAGCGCCACGGCGCCAAGCAGCGCATCACTCAGGGCGTGCAGCAGCACGTCACCGTCGGAATGAGCGACAAGACCGAATTGATGGGGAATCCGTACGCCGCCGAGGGTGATGAAATCGCCTTCGCCGAAGCGGTGTACGTCATAGCCATGACCGATACGCATAAAGAACAACGCCCTGAAAAAGTCAGGGCGTGATTCTAACCGTATTGCCCGTAGCCCGGATGAAATCCGGGAAAATCGCACCGCGGATTTCATCCGGGCGACGCCGGGTGCTGCTGCAGGGTGCGCCACGAGCACCAAGGGCCAGGGTTCGCCCAGCTGCGCGCAGCGCAGAACGACCTAGGTCAAGGCCTCGGCATGATGACGCAGGTGATCGTCGATAAAGCTGGCGATGAAGTAATAGCTGTGGTCATAGCCCGGCTGCATGCGCAACGTCAGCGGATGACCCGCAGCCTTGGCGGCCGCCTGCAACGCCTGCGGCTTGAGCTGCCCCTCGAGAAAATCGTCACGATCACCCTGATCGATCAGAATCGGCAGCTTCTCGCCGGCCTCGGCGATCAGCACGCTGGCATCCCACTCACGCCAACGCGAACGTTCCTCGCCCAGGTACAGCGAGAAGGCCTTCTCGCCCCAGGGGCAGTTCATCGGATTGCTGATCGGCGAAAACGCTGACACCGACTGATAACGCCCCGGATTCTTCAGCGCGCAGATCAGCGCCCCGTGACCACCCATGGAGTGGCCGGCGATGCCGCGCTTGTCCGAAACCGGGAAATTGGCCTCGATCAGCGCCGGCAGCTCCTGCACCACGTAGTCATACATGCGGTAGTGCCGCGCGAAGGGCTCCTGGGTCGCGTTGACATAGAAGCCGGCGCCCAGACCGAAGTCGTAGGCGCCGTTGGCGTCATCGGCCACGCCCTCGCCACGCGGACTGGTGTCCGGCGCGACGATGATCAGCCCCAGCTCGGCGGCCATACGCTGGGCGCCGGCTTTCTGCATGAAATTCTCGTCCGTGCAGGTCAGGCCGCTGAGCCAGTACAACACCGGCAGCTTGGCGCCCTGCTCGGCCTGAGGCGGCAGGTAGACGGCAAACACCATGTCGCAATTGAGGCTGCTGGAGCGATGGCGATAGCGCTTGTGCCAGCCACCGAAGCTCTTGTTGCTGGAAACGATTTCGAGGGTCATGGGCATCTCCGCAGGGTGCGCCGTGCGCACCGCTTGATCCTGGTGCGCATGGCGCACCCTAGAGTCAGGTCACCCTGAGGTCAGAAATGAATGACGGTGCGAATGCTCTTGCCTTCGTGCATCAGCTCGAACGCCTCGTTGATGTCTTCCAGCGGCAGGTTGTGGGTGATGAAGGTATCCAGCGGGATTTCACCACTCTGCGACTTCTCGACATAGCTGGGCAGCTCGGTACGCCCCTTGACGCCACCGAAGGCACTGCCACGCCAGACGCGGCCGGTCACCAGTTGGAACGGACGGGTGCTGATCTCGGCACCGGCCGGCGCGACACCGATGATGGTCGACTCGCCCCAGCCCTTGTGGCAGCACTCCAGCGCGGCGCGCATCAGCTGCACGTTGCCGATGCACTCGAAGCTGTAGTCGACGCCACCGTCGGTCATCTCGACGATGACCTCCTGGATCGGCTTGCTGTGCTCTTTCGGGTTGACGAAGTCGGTGATGCCCAGCTCACGGGCCACCGCCTCCTTGGCCGGATTGATGTCGATACCGATGATGCGCGAAGCCTTGGCCATCTTGGCGCCGATGATGGCAGCCAGACCGATGCCGCCCAGGCCGAAAATGGCCACGGTGGAGCCCTCGGTGACCTTGGCGGTATTGAGCACGGCACCGATACCGGTGGTCACGCCGCAGCCGAGCAGGCAAACCTTCTCCAGCGGTGCGTCCTTGGGAATCTTGGCCAGGGAGACTTCCGGCAGCACGGTGTACTCGGAGAAGGTCGAGCAGCCCATGTAGTGGTAGACCGGCTCGCCGTTGTAGGAGAAGCGGCTGGTGCCATCGGGCATCAGGCCCTTGCCCTGGGTCGCGCGTACCGAGCTGCACAGGTTGGTCTTGTTGGATTTGCAGAATTTACACTCGCCGCATTCGGCGGTGTACAGCGGAATCACGTGGTCGCCGACCGCCAGCGAGGTAACGCCCTCGCCCACTGCCTCGACGATACCGCCACCTTCGTGACCGAGAATGCAGGGGAACACGCCCTCGCTGTCCTGCCCGGACAGGGTGTAGGCGTCGGTGTGGCAGACGCCGGTCGCGACGATACGCACCAGCACTTCGCCGGCCTGAGGTGGCGCCACATCGACCTCGACGATTTTCAGGGGCTCATTCGGGGCGAAGGCGACGGCGGCGCGGGACTTGATCATGGCAGTTCTCTCAGGGGAGCGTGGACAGTGGTCGGCAGTCTAGCTCATGTCCAATACGAGATAATCAGCAGCAGAGCAAAACATTATTGCTGTACAGGGATAATATTGAGCCTCCTTACATCGCCCGCAAGCGGGCTCCTACAGGTGCAGCCGGATGCAATCGGGAGCACAGGAGAACAAGCATCGATGAATCGCTGGGAAGGACTCGACGAATTCGTCGCCGTGGCCGAGTGCGGGCAGTTCAGTGCCGCGGCCGAGCGCCTGGGATTGTCCACGTCGCAGGTCAGCCGCCAAGTGGCACGCCTGGAAGAACGCCTGCAGAGCCGGCTGTTCTATCGCAGCACCCGGCGAGTGGCCCTGACCGAGGCCGGCCAGTTGTTCCTGCAACACTGCCAGCGCCTGCAGGATGCCCGCGAAGAAGCGCTGCGCGCGGTCGGCGACCTCGGGGCGGAACCCAAGGGGCTGTTGCGCATGACCTGTGCGGTGGCGTACGGCGAGCGCTTCATCGTGCCGCTGGTCAACGACTTCATGGCGCAGCATCCGCAGCTGCGCGTGGAGATCGAACTGTCCAACCGCCAGCTCGACCTGCTGCACGAAGGCCTGGATCTGGCCATCCGCCTCGGGCGCCTGCAGGACTCGCGGCTGATGGCCGCACGCCTCGCGCCTCGCGAAATGTATCTGTGCGCGGCTCCCGACTATCTGCAGCGCTACGGGCGCCCGCACTCGCTATCCGAGCTGGCCCGGCACAACTGCCTGGTGGGGAGCAGCGACCACTGGAGCTTCGCCGAGAACGGTCGGGAAACCCAGGTGCGAATACAGGGCAACTGGCGCTGCAACAGCGGCCAGGCCGTGCTCGACGCAGCGCTGCGCGGCTTTGGTCTGTGCCAGCTGCCGGACTATTACGTGTTGGAACACCTGCGCAGCGGACGACTGATCTCTCTGCTGGAACAGCATCGCCCACCCAATACAGCGGTCTGGGCGCTCTATCCACAGCAGCGCCATCTCTCGCCCAAGGTACGCCAGTTGATCGACTCGCTGCGCAAGGGCCTGAGCCAGCGCGCCGAGTACAGCGTCTCCGTCTGACGCTCTGCAACGACCTTGTCAGCCGGCTGCACGGTCACGGAATGTCACAAGCCGGCGCGAAACTTGAGCGAGGCGACCGCGTCACACACCATGCCCCCGCCCAAACGGGGCCTCACGAACTCAGCGACATGAGGACATGGTTATGCAGGTTCTGGTCAACAGTGGTAAGCACGTCACCTCCTCGATGGACTTCAGGGACGGCATTGGCAGTCGCATCCGGGACAAGCTTCAGCGCTACGAGGACCATCTCACCCGGATCGAAATTCACCTCTCCGACGAGAACGCGCTCAAGAGCGGCCCGCAAGACAAGCGCTGCAAGGTCGAGGCGCGGATGAAGGGACGCGATCCGCTGACGGTGTCCCACGATGCCAGCGAACTGCAGCAGGCGATCGACGGCGCCATGAACAAGCTGACCAACGCACTGGATCGCACTATTGGCAAAGATGCCAAACCCTGGACGCACTGATGCGGTCAATCCAGTTCAACGGTCTTGCGGCCATATGGACTGGAGATAGTGCAGATCTTCCGGGCGGGTGACCTTGAGGTTGTCCGCCCGGCCTTCGATGAGACGGGGCGACTGCCCTGCCCACTCCATGGCGGAGGCTTCATCGGTCACTGCCACACCTTCTTCCAGCGCTTGCGCCAGCGCTTCGCGTAACGCGCCCAGGCGGAACATCTGCGGCGTGTAAGCCTGCCAGATCAGACTGCGATCCACGGTCTCGGCCACCCGGCCGTCACTTGCGGCACGCTTGAGCGTATCGCGCACCGGTATGGCCAGCAGGCCGCCGACCGGATCATCGGCCAGACTGTCCAGCAGGCGATCCAGGTCAGCAGGGCTGAGGTTGGGACGCGCGGCGTCATGCACCAGCACCCAATCCTCGGCGCGTGCACCCTCTGCAAGCAGCGCCTGCAGCCCCGCCAATACCGAATCGGCCCGCTCGCGTCCGCCAGGTGCCCGGCGGATACGCGCATCGCTTGCCACCTGCAGTTGCGGCCAGTAAGGGTCATCCACCGCCACGCACACCACCGCGCCCAACAGGCCGGGATGCTCGAGAAAACAATGCAGGGTATGTTCGACAATGCAGCGGCCGGCGATCTGCAGGTACTGCTTGGGCCGGTCGGCGGCCATGCGCGCGCCGACGCCAGCGGCCGGGATCACCAGCCAGAATTTCGTGGTCATTCGGTCAGCAGATAGAGGGTTTCACCCTCTTTGAGCATGCCCAACTCCTGACGCGCGCGCTCTTCCACGGTTTCCATGCCGCGCTTGAGTTCCATCACCTCGGCCTCGAGGATGCGGTTGCGCTCCAGCAGCCGCTCGTTCTCGCTCCGCTGTTCGTCGATCTGCTGTTGCAGATGACTGGCAGCAGCCAGGCTGCCGTCGCCGATCCACAGTCGATACTGCAGACCGACCAGCAACAGGATCAGCACGATGAACAGCCAATACGGACTACGCATGGAGCGGCTCGCAGATTGAGTCATCGGCATGGTAGGGGCTGCGTTCATGCTTGAAAAGGAGCCGTCTGATGAGTGACATGGAGTTTCGGTACCTGCATCCGTGCATTGGTTCCCAGGGATCGACGAAGCGTCCACGAAAGAGGCCATGCCTGCAATGACGCTGCCTTTGTAGGAGCGGCTTCAGCCGCGAAGAATCGCGGATAAATCCGCTCCTACAGCATGCAGCACCAACGCTGGGATAACCACGAAAAAGGGCGACTTGCGTCGCCCTCTTCTACTACGCAGTCATTAGCCGCGGAACTCGGCACGACCCTTGTACGGAGCCTTACCGCCCAGCTGCTCTTCAATACGCAGCAACTGGTTGTACTTGGAAACGCGGTCGGAGCGGCACAGCGAACCGGTCTTGATCTGACCGGCGGCAGTACCCACGGCCAGGTCGGCGATGGTGCTGTCTTCGGTTTCGCCGCTGCGGTGCGAGATCACGGCGGTGAAGCCGGCGGCCTTGGCCATCTGGATGGCTTCCAGGGTTTCGGTCAGCGAGCCGATCTGGTTGAACTTGATCAGGATCGAGTTGCCGATCTGCTCGTCGATGCCGCGCTTGAGAATCTTGGTGTTGGTGACGAACAGGTCGTCGCCTACCAGCTGCACCTTGGCGCCGATCTTGTCGGTCAGCACTTTCCAGCTGGCCCAGTCGGACTCGTCCATGCCGTCTTCGATGGAGATGATCGGGTAACGCTCGGTCAGGCCAGCCAGGTAGTCGGCGAAGCCTTCACCGCTGAATACCTTGCCTTCGCCGGCCAGGTCGTATTGACCGTCCTTGTAGAACTCGCTCGATGCGCAGTCCAGCGCCAGGGTCACGTCGTCACCCAGGGTGTAGCCGGCGTTGGCCACGGCCTCGGCAATGGCAGCCAGGGCGTCTTCGTTGGAGGCCAGGTTCGGCGCGAAACCACCTTCGTCACCCACGGCGGTGTTCAGGCCACGAGCCTTGAGCACGGCTTTGAGGTGATGGAAGATTTCGGCGCCCATGCGCAGGGCATCGGCGAAATTCTTGGCGCCTACCGGCTGCACCATGAATTCCTGGATGTCGACGTTGTTATCGGCGTGCTCGCCACCGTTGATGATGTTCATCATCGGCACCGGCATGGAGTAGACGCCCGGCGTGCCGTTCAGATCGGCAATGTGTGCGTACAGCGGCACACCCTTGGCCTGGGCGGCGGCCTTGGCGGCAGCCAGGGACACGGCGAGGATCGCGTTGGCGCCCAGAGTCGCCTTGTTCTCGGTACCGTCGAGTTCGATCATCGCACGGTCCAGAGCCTTCTGATCGACGGCGTCCTTGCCGAGCAGCAGATCGCGGATCGGGCCGTTGATGTTGGCGACGGCTTTCAGCACGCCCTTGCCCAGGTAACGGCTCTTGTCACCGTCACGCAGCTCCAGCGCTTCGCGCGAGCCGGTGGAGGCGCCGGACGGAGCGCACGCGCTGCCGACAATGCCGCCCTCCAGAATTACATCCGCTTCCACGGTGGGGTTGCCGCGGGAGTCGAGAACCTCACGACCCTTGATGTCGACGATCTTTGCCATTGTTGTTTGCACTCCAAGGTTTGACGATAAGACTGCAGCAGCGGGCTGCGCGGGGCCGCCGACCACCCCGAAGGGCGGTCGGCGACACAGTCTGACTCACGGGTCAGGGGGATCTTTTCTGGGGCGGCACTTTACCGGATTGCGTGCGGTTCAGGCAGTCTCGATCGGCGGAAAACTCTTGATCAGATCGTCAAGCTGCTTGAGCTGGGTGAGGAACGGCTCCAGCTTGTTCAGGCGCAGGGCGCACGGGCCGTCGCACTTGGCGTTTTCCGGATCCGGATGCGCTTCGAGGAACAGGCCTGCCAGGCCCTGGCTCATGCCCGCCTTGGCCAGGTCGGTAACCTGGGCGCGGCGACCGCCAGCGGAGTCGGCGCGACCGCCCGGCATCTGCAGGGCGTGGGTCACATCGAAGAACACCGGGTACTCGAACTGCTTCATGATGCCGAAGCCGAGCATGTCCACCACCAGGTTGTTGTAACCGAAGGAGGAACCACGCTCGCAGAGGATCAACTGATCGTTACCGGCCTCTTCGCACTTGGCCAGGATGTGCTTCATTTCCTGCGGCGCAAGGAACTGAGCCTTCTTGATGTTGATTACCGCGCCGGTCTTGGCCATGGCCACCACCAGATCGGTCTGCCGCGAGAGGAAGGCCGGCAGCTGGATGATGTCGCACACCTCGGCCACAGCAGCCGCCTGGTGCGGCTCGTGAACGTCAGTGATCACCGGTACGCCGAAGGTCTTCTTCACCTCCTCGAAGATCTTCATGCCCTCTTCCAGGCCCGGGCCACGGAAGGAGGTGACGGAGGAACGGTTGGCCTTGTCGAAACTGGCCTTGAACACGTAGGGGATGCCGAGTTTCTCGGTCACCCGCACGTACTCCTCGCAGGCCTGCATGGCCAGGTCACGCGATTCGAGCACGTTGATGCCACCGAACAGCACGAACGGCTTGTCGTTGGCGATCTCGATGTCACGAACCTTGATGATCTTCTGTGCCATGGATCAGACCTTCTTCGCTTTCTGCGCCAGAGCAGCGTTGACGAAACCGCTGAACAGCGGGTGACCGTCACGCGGCGTCGAGGTGAATTCCGGGTGGAACTGGCAGGCGACGAACCACGGATGGTCAGGCGCCTCGACCACTTCGACCAGCGCGCCATCGCCGGAGCGACCGGTGACCTTGAGGCCCGCCTCGGTCAGCTTCGGCAGCAGGTTGTTGTTCACCTCGTAACGATGACGGTGACGCTCGACGATCACGTCCTTGCCGTAGCAGTCGTGAACCTTGGAGCCGGCCTGCAGCTGGCAGTCCTGCGCGCCCAGGCGCATGGTGCCGCCCAGATCGGAGCTCTCGCTGCGCTGCTCGACGCTGCCTGCGGCGTCCTGCCATTCGGTGATCAGACCCACTACCGGGTGAGCGCTGGCCATATCGAACTCGGAAGAGTTGGCATCGGTCCAGCCCACGACATTGCGGGCGTACTCGATCACGGCCACCTGCATGCCGAGGCAGATGCCGAGGTAAGGGATCCTGTGCTCACGTGCGTACTGCACGGTCTTGATCTTGCCTTCCACGCCGCGCAGACCGAAGCCGCCCGGCACCAGAATGGCATCGACACCTTCGAGCAGCGCGGTGCCCTGGTTCTCGATGTCTTCGGAGTCGATATAACGCAGATTGACCTTGGTACGGTTCTGGATACCGGCGTGGCTCATCGCCTCGATCAGCGACTTGTAGGCGTCCAGCAGCTCCATGTACTTGCCGACCATGGCGATGGTGACTTCTTTCTCCGGGTTGAGCTTGGCATCGACCACGCGATCCCACTCGGACAGGTCGGCACCGCCGCACTCCAGACCGAAACGCTCGACGACGAAGTCATCCAGGCCTTGGGCATGCAGCACGCCCGGAATCTTGTAGATGGTGTCGACGTCTTCCAGGCTGATCACCGCACGCTCTTCGACGTTGGTGAACAGGGCGATCTTGCGCCGCGAGGACACGTCGATCGGATGATCGGAGCGGCACACCAGCACGTCAGGCTGCAGGCCGATGGAGCGCAGCTCCTTGACCGAATGCTGGGTCGGCTTGGTCTTGGTCTCGCCGGCGGTGGCGATGTACGGCACCAGGGTCAGGTGCATCAGCATCGCGCGCTTGGCGCCCACCTCCACGCGCAGTTGGCGAATGGCTTCGAGGAACGGCTGCGACTCGATGTCGCCGACGGTGCCGCCGATTTCCACCAGGGCCACGTCGGCATCGCCAGCACCCTTGATGATGCGACGCTTGATTTCGTCGGTGATGTGCGGGATGACCTGAATGGTCGCACCCAGGTAGTCACCACGGCGCTCCTTGCGCAGTACGTCTTCGTACACGCGGCCGGTGGTGAAGTTGTTGCTCTTGCTCATCGTGGTACGGATGAAGCGCTCGTAGTGGCCCAGGTCGAGGTCGGTCTCGGCGCCGTCGTGGGTGACGAACACCTCACCGTGCTGGAACGGGCTCATGGTGCCCGGATCGACGTTGATGTAAGGGTCAAGCTTGAGCATGGTGACCTTCAGGCCCCGCGCCTCCAGGATGGCCGCCAGTGAAGCCGAGGCGATGCCTTTCCCCAATGAAGAAACAACACCACCCGTGACGAAGATGTAGCGCGTCATGAAAAACCCTAGAAGTCTGCGTTTAAGCGGTCAGTGCCGCCGGGGAAAGCGAAGGAGCGCCATTCAGTACGAACAATGGCAAGCTCGCCAAGCTCCCTGAGGGAGTCGGCAAAAGCTGTAGTAAGACGGGAGCGTAGTCTACCCGAAAGGCCTTACCAGCTCAAACCTTGCGCGCCGATAGGCGGCGACCAGCACAGACGCGCTCCGCCGGCCTCGATTACTGACGATGGCGACAGATTCGCCACCGCCATCAGCTCATCGCCATCGAATAGCAGCGGCAAGCGTGGACGGACGAATGCCGGCACGCGCAGCTCATTGAGCAGACGCTTGAGATCGCGCCTGCCACGCCCCGGCAGCGGCAACGACTCACCGCCCTGGCGATAGCGCAAATGCCAGCGACCCTGCGGCAGATCGCCCTGTAGATGCACATGACCATTGCCAGGCAGTTCGACCGACGCGCAAAACGAGTCGCAGGACAGATCGAGTGGGGCGAGCGGCCGCAGCCACTGACCACTGAGCCACCAGAGCCGACCATCGGCACGGTGCAACTCACCGTCGGCCAGTCGCCAGATCGGCGCTGAGTCCAGACCGGCATCACGCAGGTCATACCAACCGGCCCAGTGATCGCTATCGGGCATGCGCGTCAGCGGCGCCAACCAGTGACGCAGCAGATTGCGCTGACGTGCATCGCTCAGAGCGCTCAGCGCCGACAAGTCCAGAGAGGGAAGTGGCAGCCAGGGACATGCCGAAACGCCACGGGCAACCGCCAGGTCCATCTCGGCCAACTCTTCCAGCAACTGCTGAGCCTCAGACAGATGGCGTGCGCTGCGCGCCAGCGTATTCGACGCCTGTGGCCAGCGCTCAGCCAGCAGCGGCATCACGTGCCGACGCAGGAAATTGCGACTGAAGCGTTGGTCGGCATTGCTCGGGTCCTCGATCCAGGCAAGGCCATGACGCTGCGCATGGGCCTGCAACTCAGCCCGTGAGCAGTCGAGCAGCGGCCGAACCAGGCTGCCCCGCCCCAACGGTCGACTGGCCGGCATCGCCGCCAGCCCGCGCACGCCGGCACCGCGCAACAAACGAAACAACAGGGTTTCGGCCTGATCGTCGCGATGCTGGGCACTGAGCAGCACATCGCCCGCGCCCAGCCGTTCGCTGAAAGCCTGGTAACGCGCGCTGCGTGCGGCCTGTTCGAGACTGGCACCTGGCGCGACCCGAACCCTGACGACGTCGAGAGCGATGCCCAACTTTTCGCAGACACGCGCGCAATGCTCGGGCCAGGCGTCGGCCGCAGCCTGCAGGCCATGATGGACATGAATGGCAGAAATCGGCGGCAGCTCCTCGCACCGAGCCCAGTCGGCGAGCAGGTGCACCAGCACGCTGGAATCCAGGCCACCAGAAAAGGCAATGCGCCACGCCGGGGCCGCGCGCCAGGGCTGCAGGGCCTGGCGCAGGCGAAGTTCGAGAGCAGTCATCAGCCAAGCTTAAACAACAACGGGCCCGAAGGCCCGTGGTGATGTGCGATGAAATTACGCAGGGTGCGCCATGCGCACCCAAATACCGGCGCGACTGTCATGGGTGCGCACGGCCTGGGCGGCCCCGCGACACCCTACAAAAGCCATCTATGCCAGCGAACTCAGGCGATGCCGTAGCTCATCAGACGGTCATAACGACGCTTGAGCAGCGTGTCGGTGTCGTGCTTCTGCAGGCTGGCCAGTTGCTTGGTCAGCTCCTGACGAATCGACTCGGAAGCCGCCGCCGGGTCACGGTGCGCGCCACCCAGCGGCTCGGCGATGACCTGATCAACGATACCCAGATCCTTCAGGCGCTCGGCGGTAATGCCCATGGCTTCGGCGGCATCCGGCGCCTTCTCGGCGGTACGCCAGAGAATCGAGGCGCAGCCTTCCGGGGAGATCACCGAGTAGGTGGAGTACTGCAGCATGTTCAACTGGTCGCAGACGCCGATGGCCAGCGCACCACCGGACCCCCCTTCACCAATGACGGTGGCGATGATCGGGGTCTTCAGGCGCGCCATCACCCGCAGGTTCCAGGCGATGGCCTCGCTCTGGCCGCGCTCCTCGGCATCGATACCCGGGTAGGCACCGGGCGTGTCGATGAAGGTGAGGATCGGCATCTTGAAGCGTTCGGCCATTTCCATCAGACGGCAGGCCTTGCGGTAGCCTTCCGGGCGCGGCATGCCGAAGTTGCGGCGAACCTTCTCGCGCACTTCACGGCCTTTCTGGTGACCGATGATCATCACCGGCTGATCGCCCAGACGGGCGATACCACCGACGATGGCGGCGTCGTCGGAGAAGTGACGATCGCCGTGCAGTTCGTCGAACTCGGTGAAGATGTGCTGGATGTAATCCAGGGTGTAAGGGCGGCGCGGATGGCGTGCCAACTGGGCGATCTGCCAGCTGGTCAGGTTGCCGAAGATGCTTTCGGTCAGGGTGCTGCTCTTGTCCTGCAGGCGGGCAATCTCATCGCCGATATTCAGCGAGTTGTCGTTACCAACCAGGCGTAGCTCTTCGATCTTGGCTTGCAGGTCGGCGATCGGCTGTTCGAAATCGAGGAAATTCGGGTTCATAGTCATCCGTCTTGCGTCGACGGCCAAGTGGCCGGGGAGCTGTATCCATTAGGCGTCCTACCTTAAGGGATAGGACGCAGCGGGTCGACACCCGCAGGTGTCGATGCCAACACAAAGGGGTATTTTCCCCTCTTGCATCAGCGGTAGTGCAAAAAGACGTTGTCGCGCCCGAACTGGTCACGCAATGCCTGAATCAAAGTGTCGGCCGGGTCGATTCGCCAGGCATCGCCAAATTGAAGCAAGGCGCGTGCCTCCTCGCCACTGTAGTCCAGCGTCACCGGGCAGGCGCCCTTGTGCTTGCTGCACAGTTCGGCCAGCCAGCGCAGGCGATCCCCCTTGAGCGCTTCGCCAGCGACCTTCAGCCGCAGGCTGTCAGCGAGGCCGGTACGGGCCTCTTCCAGACTCATCACGCGCTTGGCACGCAGACGCAGGCCACCGGAGAAGTCGTCATTGCTGACTTCGCCCTCGACCACCACCAACGCATCGTTCTGCAGCAACGCCTGGTTGCTGGCGAAGGCATCGGCGAACAAGGAGGCTTCGATGCGCCCGGAGCGGTCGTCAAGGGTGATGAAGCCCATCTTGTCGCCCTTCTTGTTCTTCATCACCCGCAGGTTGACGATCATCCCGGCGATGGTCTGGGTGTCGCGCGCCGGCTTCAGCTCGACGATGCGCTGGCGGGCGAAACGGCGAATCTCGCCTTCGTATTCGTCGATGGGATGGCCGGACAGGTAGATGCCCAGGGTGTCCTTCTCGCCTTTCAGGCGCTCCTTGATCGGCAGTTCGCGCGCCTTGCGATGATTGGCGTAGACGTCCGCCTCGGGTTCGGCGAACAGGCCGCCGAACAGGTCCATGTGGCCGCTCTCGGCGCTGCGCGCGGTCTGCTCGGCGGACTGCACGGCCTCTTCCATGGACGCCAGCAGCACGGCGCGGTTCTTGTCCACGCTGGCCTGATAGGCCTTGAGCTCGTCCTGATAGTACGGACCGAGACGATCCAGCGCACCGCTGCGGATCAGCGCTTCCAGGGTGCGCTTATTGATGCGCTTGAGGTCGACGCGGTTGCAGAAGTCGAACAGGTCCTTGAACGGACCACCGGAGGCTCTGCATTCGACGATGGCCTCGACCGGCCCCTCGCCCACGCCCTTGACCGCACCCAGGCCGTAGACGATACGACCGTCGTCGTTGACGGTGAACTTGAACTCGGACACGTTCACGTCCGGCGGATCGATGCGCAACTTCATGTTGCGGCACTCTTCGACCAGGATCACCACCTTGTCGGTGTTGTGCATATCCGCCGAGAGCACCGCCGCCATGAACGGCGCCGGGTAATGCGCCTTGAGCCAGGCCGTCTGGTAGGACACCAGACCGTAGGCGGCCGAGTGCGACTTGTTGAAGCCGTAACCGGCGAATTTCTCCACCAGATCGAAGATGTTGCCCGCCAGATTGGCGTCGATGCCATTGCTGGCACAACCTTCGATGAAGCCGCCGCGCTGCTTGGCCATTTCCTCGGGCTTCTTCTTGCCCATGGCACGCCGCAGCATGTCCGCCTGCCCCAGGGTGTAGCCACCCATGACCTGGGCAATCTGCATCACCTGCTCCTGATACAGGATGATGCCGTAGGTGGGCTTGAGCACCGGCTCGAGGCCGGCGTACTGGTAGTCCGGGTGCGGATAGGACAGCTCGGCGCGGCCGTGCTTGCGGTTGATGAAGTCGTCCACCATGCCGGACTGCAGCGGGCCGGGGCGGAACAGCGCCACCAGTGCGATCATGTCTTCCAGGCAGTCGGGCTTGAGCTTCTTGATCAGTTCCTTCATGCCGCGTGATTCGAGCTGGAAGACCGCCGTGGTCTCCGCCTTCTGCAGCATGTCGTAGGTTTTCTTGTCATCCAGCGGGATGAAGTCGATGTTGACCAGATCCTCGTCCGGGGCACCGTCGCGCTTCTGGATGCGGTGGATGGTTTCCATCGCCCACTTGATGATGGTCAGGGTACGCAGACCTAGGAAGTCGAACTTGACCAGGCCGGCCTGCTCGACGTCGTCCTTGTCGAACTGGGTCACCAGGCCGCCGCCCTCTTCGTCACAGGCGATCGGCGAGAAGTCGGTGAGCTTGGTGGGCGCGATCACCACGCCGCCGGCGTGCTTGCCGGTACCACGCACCACGCCTTCGAGCTTGAGGGACATGTCCCAGATTTCGGCGGCTTCTTCGTCGTTCTTGAGGAAGTCGCGCAGCGGCTCCTCCATCTCGTAAGCCTTCTCCAGGGTCATGCCCACTTCGAAGGGGATCATCTTCGACAGACGGTCGGCCAGGCCATAGGACTTGCCCTGGGCGCGAGCCACGTCGCGCACCACCGCCTTGGCCGCCATCGAGCCGAAGGTGATGATCTGGCTCACCGCGTTGCGTCCGTATTTCTCGGCGACGTAGTCGATCACCCGGTCGCGGCCGTCCATGCAGAAGTCGACGTCGAAGTCGGGCATGGACACCCGCTCGGGGTTGAGGAAGCGCTCGAACAGCAGGTCATAGGCCAGCGGATCGAGATCGGTGATCTTCAGCACGTAGGCCACCAGCGAACCGGCGCCCGAACCACGGCCCGGCCCGACCGGCACGCCGTTGTTCTTGGCCCACTTGATAAAGTCCATCACGATCAGGAAGTAACCGGGAAAGCCCATCTGGATGATGATGTCGAGTTCGAAGTTGAGGCGATCGATGTAGACCTGCCTCTTGGCCTCATAGTCCGGGATGTCCTTGGGCAGCAGAACTTCGAGACGCTCCTCCAGGCCCTCGAACGAGGCATGGCGCAGGTAGTCGTCGATGCCCATGCCATTGGGCGTGGGGAAATCCGGCAGAAAGTATTTGCCGAGCTGCACATCGATATTGCAGCGCTTGGCGATCTCGACGGTGTTCTCCAGTGCCTCGGGCAGGTCGGAGAACAGCTCCCACATTTCCTCGGCGCTTTTCAGGTACTGCTGATCGGAGTAATGCCGTGGCCGGCGCGGGTCGTCGAGGGTACGACCTTCACCGATGCAGACGCGGGTTTCGTGCGCCTCGAAGTCGCCCTGCTTGATGAAGCGCACGTCGTTGGTCGCCACCAGCGGCGCCTCGACACGATCGGCCAGCGCCACCGCCGCGTGCAGGTACTCTTCGTCGCCAACTCGGCTGGTGCGCTGCACTTCCAGATAGAAACGATCCGGGAACGCGGCCATCCATTCACGCAGGCGCGTTTCGGCCAGCGCTTCGTCACCGGCCAGCAGCGCCTGACCGACTTCGCCTTCACGCGCACCAGAGAGCGCGATGAGGCCTTCTGCGGCGCCCTTGACCCAGTCACGCTGGATGATCACCAGGTCGTTGCTCTGCCCTTCGGCCCAGCCACGGGAAATCAGTTCGGTGAGGTTGCGGTAGCCCTTGGCGTTCATCGCCAGCAGGGTCAGGCGCGTCAGCGGACCGTCTTCCTCGGCGCTGGCCATCCAGATATCGGCGCCGCAGATCGGCTTGACCCCGGCGCCCATGGCCGTCTTGTAGAACTTCACCAGCGAGCACATGTTGCTCATGTCGGTAACCGCCACCGCCGGCATGCCGGCCCCGGCGACGGCCTTGATCAGCGGTTTGACCCGCACCAGGCCATCGACCAGGGAGTATTCGGTGTGCAGACGCAGGTGGACGAACGCGTGAGTCATGGGCGGCCTTGCAGGTGAAAACGACAAAGCGCGGATTGTAGCAGGTAGGGCGGCCCGGATCGCCGTCCGCTCGTAGCGCAGCGAACAGTCCGCCGAACCATGTCGAATCCATCCGTCACAGCACGCACCATCGAAACACCAGTGGCGTACTGCTTCGCGACGACTACAAGGATGTAGGAGGTAGAGCGGCGCAGGAGGCCAAAGCCGAGTACGCCCTACACGGCCCCCAGCAGTGCGCGCACCGGGGCGAAGGAACGACGATGAATCGGTGTAGGTCCCAGGCGTATCAGCGCTTCGAGATGAACCGGCGTGGGGTAGCCCTTGTGACCGGCGATGCCGTAACCGGGATAGAGACGATCCATCTCGAGCATCTCGCGGTCACGACTGACCTTGGCCAGGATCGAAGCCGCGGCGATGGCCGGTACCCGGCTGTCGCCCTTCACGACCGGGGCGCTCGGCACCGCCAGCTGCGGGCAACGATTGCCGTCGATCAGTGCCAGTCTCGGCGTCACGCTCAGCCCTTCGACGGCGCGCTGCATCGCCAGCATGGTGGCATGCAGGATATTCAGGCGGTCGATCTCTTCCACCTCGGCGCGGGCGATGCACCAGGCCAGAGCCTTCTCGCGAATCTCGTCGAACAGCGCTTCACGACGCGCCTCGGAGAGTTTCTTCGAGTCGTTCAGGCCGATAATCGGGCGCGCAGGGTCGAGGATGACCGCAGCCGTGACCACGGCACCGCAGAGCGGGCCACGGCCCACTTCATCGACGCCGGCGACCAGCTCCTCGACCAGGGTGAAGTCCAATCCCAGCTGCATCAGACTCGCCCAGCGAGCTTGAGCACCGCATCGGCCGCCGACAACGAGGCATCGCGACGCAGCGCGCGGTGAATCACGTCGAAGCCTTCAGTCTGCACCTGCCCACCGTCGATCAGCGGTGCCACGGCCTGGGCCAGCGCCTCTGGCGTCGCCGCATCCTGAATCAGCTCGGGCACTAACAGACGCTCGGCCAACAGATTGGGCAGCGAGATATAGGGACTCTTCACCAGGCGCTTGAGGATGCGGTAGGTCAGCGGCGCCACACGGTAGGCCACCACCATCGGCCGTTTGTACAGCAGCGCTTCCAGGGTCGCGGTACCCGAAGCGATCAGCACCGCGTCGCAGGCAGCCAGCGCCTCGTGGGAACGACCATTGAGCAGCGTCAGCGGCAAATCACGCCCGGCCAGCATCTGTTCCAACTGCTCGCGGCGCTCGGGCGTGGCACAAGGCAGCAGGAAACGAATGCCAGGGCGCAGCGCGCGCAGACGAATCGCCGCATCCAGAAACAGCTCACCGAGACGCGCGACTTCACCGCCACGACTGCCGGGCATCAGGGCCACTACCGGCTCGTCCTGCGGCAGGTCCAGCGTCTCCCGCGCGGCAGCACGATCAGCCTGCTGCGGAATGGCATCGGCCAACGGATGCCCCACGAAACGCACCGGCACCTGATGCGCGTCGTAGAACTGCGCCTCGAACGGGAACAGGGTCAACATCAGGTCGCAGGCTTCACGGATCTTCAGCACGCGCTTCTGCCGCCAGGCCCAGACCGAAGGACTGACGTAGTGCACGGTCTTGATGCCGGCACGACGCAGCTTGAGCTCCAGCCCCAGATTGAAGTCGGGCGCATCGATACCGATGAACACGTCCGGCTTGGCGGCGATCAGGTCGCGAGCCAGTTGCCGACGGCGCCCCAGCAGCTCGAACAGACGCCCCAGCACCTCGACCAGGCCCATCACGGCCAGGCGCTCCATCGGGAAATAGGATTTGAGGCCTTCGGCTTCCATGCGCGCGCCGCCAACACCGATGAACTCGGCATCTGGATAGCGCTGCTTGATGGCCTGCATCAGGCCGCAGCCGAGAATGTCACCGGACGCCTCACCGGCGACCAGTGCGACGCGAAGAGGTCTGTTCATAGGAATCAGCGGGTGATGCCGCGCGTGGAGGCCTGGATCGAGTCACGGAAAATCGCCACTTCCGGGAACTGAGCAGCAGACTCGGCCAGCTCGGCCAGTGCCTGCTCGACGGTCAGTCCCTGGCGATAAACCAGCTTGTAGCCTTTGCGCAACGCGGCGATGGCCTCGTTGGAGAAACCACGACGACGCATGCCCTCGAAGTTCATGCTGCGCGCCTCGGCCGGGTTACCGAATACGGTAACGAAAGCTGGCACATCCTTGCCAATCGCGGTGCCCATGCCCGAGAAGCTGTGCGCACCAATGCGGCAGAACTGATGCACCAGGGTATAACCGGACAGAATCGCCCAGTCATCGACCCAGACATGCCCGGCCAGTGCCGTGTTGTTGACCAGAATGCAATGATTGCCGATCACACTGTCATGGCCGATATGGGCATAGGCCATGATCAGGTTGTGGTCGCCAATGGTGGTTTCACTGCGATCCTGCACGGTGCCACGGTGAATGGTGACGCCTTCGCGAATGGTGTTGTGATCACCGATCACCAGGCGCGTCGCTTCGCCCTTGTATTTCAGGTCTGGGGTGTCTTCACCGACCGAAGAAAACTGGTAGATGCGGTTGTGCTTGCCGATCACGGTCGGCCCCTTGAGCACTACGTGCGGGCCGATGACTGTACCCTCGCCGATTTCCACATCGGCGCCGACAATGCTCCAAGGGCCAACGACGACGTCGTCGGCCAATCTGGCACTGGGGTCGATGATCGCGCGAGGGTCAATCAAACTCATAGCTTGCGTTCCGCGCAGATGATTTCAGCGGAGCAGACTTCCTTGCCATCGACAGTCGCGCGGCACTCGAATTTCCAGATGCTGCGACGGTCGCTCAGGTACTTGGCTTCCAACGTCAGTTGATCGCCCGGCAGCACCGGCGAGCGGAAGCGCAGCTTGTCGGAACCGACGAAGTAATACAGGGTGCCATCGGCCGGCTTCACGCCCATCATCTTGAAACCGAGGATACCGGCCGCCTGGGCCATGGCCTCGATGATCAGAACGCCCGGCATGATCGGGTGCTCGGGGAAATGGCCGTTGAAGAACGGCTCATTGATGCTGACATTCTTATAGGCGCGAATCTGCTTGCCTTCGACGTCCAGGTCCACCACGCGGTCCACCAGCAGGAACGGATAGCGGTGCGGCAAATATTCACGAATTTCGTTGATGTCCATCATGTCCGGTTAAGCCTGTAAGAAAAGAAAAGAGCACGGTCACGCCGTGCTCAGGCATCAGATGAGACGTTTGCCGTCTGGGTCACGGCGGCCAGCTGTTTTTCCAGCTCACGCAGTCGCTTGGCCATATCATCCAACTGACGAATACGGGCCGCACTCTTCTTCCACTCGCCCGCCGGTTGCATGGCAGTCCCTGAAGAATAAGCGCCCGGCTCGGTGATCGAACGGGTCACCATGGTCATGCCGGTGACGAACACGTTGTCGCACACCTCGATATGACCCACCATGCCAACACCACCCGCGATCATGCAGTTCTTGCCGATCCTGGTGCTGCCGGAAATACCGCAGCAGCCGGCCATGGCAGTGTTGTCACCGATCTGCACGTTGTGCGCGATCATGATCTGGTTATCCAGCTTCACACCATTGCCGATCAAGGTATCGGACAGCGCCCCGCGATCGACCGTGGTGTTGGCGCCGATCTCGACGTCATCACCGATGGTCACCCCACCGATCTGCGCGATCTTCTGCCAGACACCCTTCTCGTTGGCGAAGCCGAAGCCTTCACCGCCGATCACCGCGCCCGACTGGATCACCACCCGCTTGCCGATCTGCACATCGTGGTACAGCGTCACGCGCGGAGCCAGCCAGCCACCCTCACCCACCACGCTGCGCGCACCGACCACGCAGTGCGCACCGACGCTGACCTCGGCGCCGATACGCGCGCCGCTCTCGATCACCGCAAAGGCGCCGATGCTGGCAGTCGGATCGACCTCAGCGTCGCCTGCAACCTGGGCGGTGGCATGGATGCCGGGAACGGCCTTGGGCTTGCGATCGAACAGGTGCGAGAGCTGAGCGTAGGCCAGATAAGGGTTGGCAACGACCAAGGCATCGCCAGCGTAGCCCTCGGCATCGGCTGCGGTGAGCAGCACGGCACCGGCCTGGGTCTGCGCCAGAAACTTGCGGTACTGGGCATTGGCCAGGAAGCTCAATTGTTCGGGCCCGGCCTCCTGTAAGGTGGCCAGGCCCGTGATGACCTTAGCTTCGGCGCCACGCAAGGTGGCGCCCAGGCGCTCGGCCAATTGGCCGAGGGTAAATGTCGCAGCCATGCTCAACGCATCTGATTCATGCGCTCGATGACCTGGCGAGTGATGTCGTACTGAGGTTTGACATCGATCACCGCACCGCGCTCGAGCACCAGGTCGAAGTTACCGTTCTTGATCACTTCTTCGACGGCCTTGTCCAGGTTCGGCTTGAGCTTGGCCAGCATCTCGCGGTCAGCGATGGCCTTGGCTTCGTTCAACTCCTTGGACTGGAACTGGAAGTCACGGGCCTTCTGCTTGAATTCGAGCTCGAGGCGCTCGCGCTCGGCCTGCTGCATCTTCTCGCCGTCCTTGACCATGCGATCCTGGATGCGCTTGGCGTCGCTTTCCAGCGTCTTGAGCTTGTTCAGCTGTGGGCCGAATTTCTTCTCGGCATCGACTGCGTAACGCTTGGCCGCATCCGACTCGAGCAGCGCCATCTGATAGTTCAGCACGGCCACCTTCATCTCGGCGAACGCCGGAGTGGCGATCAGGGCGGCGGTGAACAGAACCAGTTGAGTCAACTTACGCACAATGCACTCCTGCAACAAAACTGTTGGCTTTCGGTGAAACGAGATTAGAAGGTTTGACCCAGAGAGAACTGGAATACCTGGGTATCGGCATCATCCGGCTTCTTGATCGGCATGGCCAGACTGAAGCTCAACGGGCCCAGCGCGGTGATCCAGGTCAGGCCAACACCCACGGAGCTGGCCAGGTTGCTGAAATCGATGTCGCAGCTCTCGCTGAGTCTCTTCTGAGTCGACGAGCAGTTGGTATCGAAGACGTTACCCACGTCCCAGAACAATGCGGTACGCAGCGAACGCTGATCCTTGACGAACGGCAGCGGGAACAGCATCTCCACACCGCCCTGCACCAGGACGTTACCACCGAACGGCAGCGGATCCTGATCCGGGTCAGCCAGTGTGCCGGGTTTGGTACCAGTGCTCGGCGTGCTGCGCGGGCCCAGGCTACTGTCCTCGAAGCCACGCACCGAGTTGAAGCCACCGGCATAGTAGTGTTCGTAGAACGGCAGCTCAGCGGTAGAGCCATAGCTGTCGCCGTAACCCAGCTGGGTATGGAAGCGCAGGGTGTAGTTGTCGCTGATCGGGGTGAACAGCTGACCACGGTAGTCGAGCTTGTAGAACGACAGATCGCTACCTGGCAGGGTGGTTTCCAGCACCAGGCTCTGCGAATGACCACGGTTGGCCAGTACACCACGGTTCAGGGTCGACTCGGACCAACCGATGGAACCCTTGAAGTTCAGGTAATTGTCACCCTCGGCGTCGATGAAATCGAAAATCTCGTCGACGGTGTAACGGCCGGTGTCGATGCTGTCCTGCTGCACGGTCAGGCCATAGGTCAGACGCGCGGTTTCGCTGATCGGATAGCCGATGTTGATACCTGCACCCAGGCTGTCGACCGAGTAGCTGGATACGTCGACATCGAGCTCATCGTAGTCGGTGGTGCGGTAGAAGGCGTTGTAACCCAGGCTGACACCGTCGACGGTCCAGTAGGGGTCAACGAAGCCGAAGCTGTATCGGGTCTGGTATTCGCTACGGGTCAGGCCGATGCTGACGCGGTTACCGGTACCGAGGAAGTTGTTCTGGCTGATCGAACCACCGAGGATCAGACCGGCGTTCTGGGCGAAACCGACGCTGGCGGTGATGGAGCCGGATGGCTGCTCTTCGACGCTGTAATTCACGTCGATCTGATCGTCGGTGCCCGGCACCTGCGGGGTTTCGACGTTGACTTCCTTGAAGAAGCCCAGACGTTCCAGACGCACCTTGGACTGGTCGATCAGGTAGGTCGAGGCCCAGCCACCTTCCATCTGGCGCATTTCGCGACGCAGCACCTGGTCTTCGGACTTGGTGTTGCCACGGAAATTGATGCGATTGACGTAGGCGCGCTTGCCCGGATCGACGAAGAAGGTGATCGAAACGGTGTTGTCCTCGTCGTGCGCTTCCGGCACGCCGTTGACGTTGGCGAAGGTATAGCCTTCGTTACCCAGGCGGCGGGTGATCAGCTCACTGGTGGTGGTCATGATCTTGCGCGAGAAGACCTGCCCTTCCTTGACCAGCAGCAGCGCCCGCACGTCTTCTTCCGGGACCTTGAGGTCACCGGACAGCTTCACGTCACGGACGCTGTACTTCTCGCCCTCTTCGACGTTGACGGTGATGTAGACGTGCTTCTTGTCCGGGGTGATGGATACCTGGGTGGAGCTGATATCCATGTTGATGTAGCCGCGGTCCAGGTAGTAGGAGCGCAGACGCTCGAGGTCACCGGACAGTTTCTCGCGGGCATACTTGTCGTCGTTCTTGAAGAACGACAACCAGTTGGTGGTCTTCAGCTCGAACAGGTCGACCAGGTCTTCATCGGAGAACACGGTGTTGCCGACCACGTTGATGTGGGAGATGGCGGCAACAGTGCCTTCGTTGATGGTGATCTTCAGCGCCACGCGGTTACGCGGCTGCGGAATCACTTCGGCTTCGATCTCGGCCGAATAGCGGCCCTGAGCGACATACTGGCGCTGCAGCTCGTTGCGCACGCCCTCGAGGGTGGCACGCTGGAAGATCTCGCCCTCGGCCAGACCAGACTGGTTCAGGCCCTTGAGCAGGTCTTCGGTGGTGATGGCCTTGTTGCCGTCGATCTCGATACCGGAGATGGAAGGACGCTCGACCACGGTAACCACCAGCACGTCGCCATCGCGACCGAGCTGGATATCCTGGAAGAAGCCGGTACGGAACAGGGAGCGAGTGGCATCGACCAACTGGCGATCATCGACCTGTTCGCCCACATTCAGGGGCAGTGCGCCGAATACGCTGCCGGCGGATACCCGCTGCAGGCCGTTGACGCGTATATCGGAGATGGTGAAGGACTCGGCGTGAACTTCGGCGATCATCAATGCGGACAGTACCGCAGGTAGCAGCAGACGTTTCATGAAGTCCTTTCTTATTCCAACTGACGATAAAAACTGCCGCTCAAGCGACACTTCTTTTAAATCTCAAGAACGTATTCAGCAATGCTCACAGGCGGCTGAGGTCGTTGACCAGGGCAAGCAACATGACCCCGATGACCAGACTGATGCCGATCTGCATCCCCCAACCCTGAACCCGCTCAGACAAGGGGCGACCACGCACCCACTCGACCAGGTAAAACAGCAGATGCCCACCATCCAGTACGGGAATGGGCAGCAGATTGAGAACCCCCAGGCTAATACTCAGATAGGCAAGGAATTTCAGGAAATCCCCCAGCCCTGACTCAGCTGAAGCGCCCGCCACTTTAGCAATGGTTATCGGCCCACTCAAGTTTTTTACCGAGAGCTCCCCGAACAGCATTTTCTTCAGCGAATCGAGGGTCAGCAGGCTCATGGACCAGGTTTGCCGCATGCCTTCGACAACCCCCTCGAGCGGACCGAAGCGCACTTCGCGAAGCATTTCCGGCGGCCATTCGACGCCCTGCACACCCGCGCCCAGGTAGCCACTGCGGGCCTCCCCTTCTCCGCGCGAAGCCAGGGTCAGCTGCACGTCCTGCGTTTGCCCGCCGCGTTCGAAGCGCAACGTGACCGCCTCGCCCGGCAATGCCCGCACACGGTCGACCAGGTCCTGCCAATCGGCAAGCGGCTCACCATCGAGCGCCAGCAGTCGATCTCCGGCTTGCAGACCCGCGGCATGGGCAGGCCCCTTGGAATCGACCTCTGCCAGCACCGGCTCCAGCACCGGACGCCAGGGACGAATGCCCAGCGAGCCAATCGGGTCCGGCTCGTCGGCACCGCGCAGCCAGTTGTCCAACTGCACCTGCTTGGACGTCTCGACACTGGAGCCCGGCTCGAGCACACGCAGATCGAGCGTACCGCTCTCACCCAGACGACTTACCAGCTGCAGATTGACCGCCGCCCAGCCGCTGGTGGCCTCGCCGTTGACCGCAACGATCTCCTGCCCGGCACGCAGCCCGGCCACTTGCGCCAGGCTGTCCGGCTGCACGGCACCGATAACCGGCCGCACCTGCTGACTGCCGAGCATGGCGACGAACCAGAAGAACAACAACGCCAGCAGGAAATTGGCCAGAGGACCTGCGGCCACGATAGCGATGCGCTGACGCACGCTCTTGCGATTGAAGGACTGCTCGACGAGCTCGGGCGGTACGTCGCCCTCGCGCTCATCGAGCATCTTGACGTAGCCGCCCAGAGGAATGGCCGCCACCACGAATTCGGTGCCCTGGCGGTCGTGCCAGCGCAACAGCGGTGTGCCGAAGCCAACGGAGAAGCGCAGCACCTTGACGCCGCAGCGCCGGGCCACCCAGAAGTGCCCGTACTCGTGAAAGGTCACCAGGACACCCAATGCGATCAGGGTGCCAAGCAGCATGTACAACCCACTCATTTCACTTCTCCAGCTCTACGAGCCGCTCAGGTTCCGGCCAGGCCGATACGGGCGTCATCAACGACCAGCTAGCCACTGCCCAGCCAGTTCACGCGCACGGGCATCGGCCTCGAATACCGCATCGAGCGCTTCGACAGCGTGCACAGGCTGGGCGTTCAACACGGACTCAATCATACGCGCGATATCCACGAAACGGATGCGCCGCTGCAGGAAAGCCTCGACCGCCACCTCGTTGACCGCATTGAGCATCGCCGGTGCACTGCCGCCAGCCTGCGCCGCCTCCCGCGCCAGGCGCAGGCAGGGGAAGCGCTGCTCGTCGGGGCGCTCGAAATCCAGACGACCGACGGCAAACAGGTCCAGAGGCGACACGCCCGAGTCGATGCGCTCCGGCCAGGCCAACGCATGAGCGATGGGCGTGCGCATATCCGGATTACCCAACTGGGCCAGCACCGACCCGTCGATATAATCGACCAGCGAATGAATCACGCTCTGCCGATGGATGACCACTTCGATCTGCTCGGGGCGGGCATCGAACAACCAGCAGGCCTCGATCGACTCGAGCCCCTTGTTCATCATGCTGGCCGAATCGACCGATATCTTGCGCCCCATCGACCAGTTCGGATGCGCACAGGCCTGCTCTGGCGTGACGCACTGCAGATCGGCCAAGGACGTTTCGCGAAAAGGCCCACCAGAAGCCGTCAGCAGTACGCGACGCACACCGACAGCCGGAAGCCCTCGCGAATAGTCACCGGGCAGGCACTGGAAAATGGCGTTGTGTTCGCTGTCGATAGGCAACAGCACCGCCCCACTGCGCTTGACCGCTTGCATGAACAAGGCGCCGGACATCACCAGCGCTTCCTTGTTCGCCAGCAGCACCTTCTTGCCGGCCTGCACCGCCGCCAGCGTTGGCTTGAGGCCTGCAGCGCCAACGATGGCCGCCATCACGCAATCGACGGCGGCGTCGGCAGATACCGCGCACAGCCCTGCTTCGCCGACCAGTACCTCGGTCGCCAGCCCGGCAGCACGCAGAGCGTTCTGCAACTCGAGCGCTGATGCGTCATCAGGCACCACCGCGTAGCGCGGCCGATGTTGCACGCACAATACCTGCAGCTCTGCCAGGCGCGAAAAACCCGTCAGCGCGAAGACGCCGTAGCGCCCGGGATGGCGCGCAATCACATCCAGCGTACTGAGGCCGATGGACCCGGTCGCCCCCAGTACGGTGACCTGCTGCACGGCGCTCACAGCGAACCCCAGCCTGCCAGCCAGAGCAACGCGGCGAACAGCGGAATGGCCGCTGTCAGGCTGTCGATACGATCCAGCACTCCACCATGCCCCGGCAGCAGATTGCTGCTGTCCTTGATCCCGGACTGACGCTTGAACATGCTCTCGGTCAGATCGCCAACCACGGAAATCAGCACCACCACAGCAGCACCTGCCAGAGCCAGCAGCAGCCCACCAGCAGACCAGCCCTGCTGCAGACCGACCACGAGCGTGATCAGCAGGCTGGCAGCCAGACCACCATAGAGCCCTTCCCAGCTCTTGCCCGGGCTGACCTTGGGCGCCAGCTTGCGCTTGCCGAAGGTCTTGCCGGAGAAATAGGCGCCGATGTCCGCCCCCCAGACCAGCACCATCACCGCGATGATCAGCGCATTGGCCTGCGGCCACTGCTTGAGCAGGACCAGCCCCTGCCAGGCCGGCAACAGGATCAGCAAGCCGATCAGCAAACGCCCCGGCACACCACCCCAGTAACGACTGCTATCGGGGTAGGTCAGCACCAGGAAGGTCGCAGCCAACCACCACAGCACAGCCACCGCCAACAGCACTGGCGCGAACAGCGGAACCAGGTAAAGCGCACCGAGCAACACAGCCACCACTGCGGCATAGGCGACGCGCCTGGGCTGCGCCTCGAACCCCGCCAGGCGCGCCCATTCCCAGGCCCCCAGCGTGACCACCGCACCGATGAACAGGGCAAAGGCACCGCCGTCGAGCAGAAAAAAACCGCCCAGGGCGATGGGCAACAGCACCAGCGCCGTGATGATTCGTTGTTTCAACATTAAGAGCGCGCCTCAGCTTCCACCTGCTCGCTGGTCTTGCCGAAGCGACGCTGGCGGGTAGCGAAATCAGCCAGCGCCTTGCGCATGGCCTCGTGCTTGAAGTCCGGCCAATAGAGGTCGGAGAAGTACAGCTCGCTGTAAGCCAACTGCCACAGAAGGAAGTTACTGATGCGGCGCTCGCCGCCCGTACGAATGCACAGGTCGGGCAGAGGCAGGTCACCGGTAGCCAGACAGCCCTGGAGCAATTGCGGGGTGATGTCCTCGGGCTGCAAATGACCCGCCTGCACTTCACGCGCCAGGCGCTGAGCGGCCTGGGCGATGTCCCACTGACCGCCGTAGTTGGCCGCGATCTGCAGGGTGAAACGACGATTGCCGGCCGTCAGCAGCTCGGCTTCGCGCATGGCAGCCTGCAACTCGGGATGAAAACGCGAGCGATCACCAATGATGCGCAGGCTGATGTCGTTATCCAGCAGGCGCTTGGCCTCACGACGCAGCGCCCCCAGGAACAACTCCATCAGCGCACCGACCTCGTCGGCCGGACGCTGCCAGTTCTCGCTGGAGAAGGCGAACAGGGTCAGTACCTCGACGCCCGACTCGGCACACACCTCGATCACTGCGCGAACCGCATCGACCCCGGCCTTGTGCCCAGCCACACCCGGCAACAGGCGCTTCTTCGCCCAACGATTGTTGCCATCCATGATGATGGCGACATGCCGCGGCACCGCCCCCTGCTTGTTCTTGTCCATGTATGGGCGCCCAGCCGTCAAACGGCCATCAGGTCCGCTTCTTTGACCTCGAGCGCCTTGTCGACATCACCGATGAACTTGTCGGTGATCTTCTGCAGCTCGTCAGCGGCGCGACGCTCTTCGTCCTCGCTGATTTCCTTGGCTTTGGACAGCTTCTTCAGCTCGGCCAGGGCATCACGACGCACGTTGCGCACAGCGACCTTGGCATCTTCGGCAACGCCACGCGCCTGCTTGGTATAGCCCTTGCGGGTTTCCTCGGTCAGCGCAGGCATCGGCACGCGAATGGTGGTACCGGCGCTGCTCGGATTCAGACCCAGATCGGAGGTCATGATGGCCTTCTCGATGGCGGCGCCGAGGGTCTTGTCATGTGCGACGATCTTCAGGGTGCGCGCGTCCTCGACGGTGATCGCTGCCACCTGATTGAGCGGCATGTCGCTGCCCCAGGCCGGCACCTTGATGCTGTCGAGAATGCTCGGATGGGCACGACCGGTTCGAATGGAGGCCAGGTTACGACCCAGCGATTCCAGGGACTTGCTCATGCGTTCCTGAGCGTCTTTCTTGATGTCGTTGATCATTGTGCATCCTCCTCGATCAGAGTTCCTTCGGCGCCACCCACTACAACGTTCAGCAGTGCGCCGGGCTTGTTCATGTTGAAAACCCGCAGCGGCATGTTGTGATCGCGGCACAGGCAGATGGCGGTCAGGTCCATCACGCCCAGCTTGCGATCGAGCACCTCGTCATAGGTCAGGCGCTCGAACTTCTCGGCATGCGGGTCCTTGAACGGGTCGGCAGTGTACACGCCATCGACCTTGGTCGCCTTCAGTACCACGTCCGCATCGATTTCGATGGCGCGCAGGCAGGCAGCCGAATCGGTGGTAAAGAAGGGGTTGCCGGTGCCAGCAGCGAAAATCACCACCTCACCGGTCTTCAGGTGGCGCATGGCCTTGCGGCGGTCATAGTGATCGGTCACGCCGACCATGGAGATCGCCGACATGACGATGGCCGGGATGTTCGAGCGCTCCAGCGCATCACGCATGGCCAGCGCGTTCATCACGGTGGCCAGCATGCCCATGTGGTCGCCGGTGACGCGATCCATGCCGGCAGCGGACAGCGCCGCGCCACGGAACAGGTTGCCACCACCGATCACCAGGCCAACCTGCACGCCGATACCGACCAGTTGGCCGACTTCCAGCGCCATGCGATCGAGCACCTTGGGATCGATGCCGAAATCTTCCGAGCCCATCAGGGCTTCGCCGCTAAGTTTGAGCAGAATGCGTTTGTAGCGAGGTTGGCGACCAGTTGTCTGCTGAGCCATTGCAAGTCTCTCCTGCGGCGATATGAAATTCGTCAGCAGCGCCTCTGAGGGCTGCAGTTATCCGGCACTTCGACAGCGCCAACGGCCGTTCGTTGAAACGACCGATACTTTATTCGTCACCCCTTATTCGGCAAAGAGGCCGCCCGCGTAAACGGGCAGCCTCTTTGGGGCACATGCCGAAAAACCGATTACTGCTTGCTGGCGGCCAGCTGGGCAGCAACTTCTTCAGCAAAGTTGTCGACCGGCTTCTCGATGCCTTCGCCTACTTTGAAGTAAGTGAAGGAAACGATTTCAGCGCCGGCTTTCTTGGCCAGCTCACCGACCTTGATCTCAGGGTTCTTGACGAACGCCTGCTCAACCAGGCTGGCTTCTGCCAGGAACTTGGAGATACGGCCGGCAACCATCTTCTCGGCGATATCGGCAGGCTTGCCCTTGAGCTTCTCTTCGTTCAATTGCAGGAAGACAGCCTTCTCGCGCTCGATTGCTTCAGCCGAAACGTCGCTGGGCAGCAGGAACTCCGGGTTGCTTGCAGCAACGTGCATCGCGATGTCTTTGGCCAGCTCGACGTCGCCGCCTTTCAGGACAACGGCAACACCAATCTTGTTGCCGTGCAGGTAGGAACCGACAACGTCACCCTCAACGCGCACAAGGCGACGGATGTTGACGTTCTCGCCTACTTTGGCAACCAGAGCGGTACGCTCGGCTTCCTGAGCCTCGATCAGCGGAGCTACGTCGGTCAGCTTGTCGGCGAATGCCTTGTCCACACTGCTGGTGACGAAGTTCTTGAAGTCGTCCTGCAGAGCCAGGAAGTCGGTCTGCGAGTTGACTTCGATAAGGACCGCGGCCTGACCGTCGGCCTTGACGGCGATAGCGCCTTCAGCTGCAACGTTGCCAGCCTTTTTGGCGGCCTTGATGGCGCCGGAGGCGCGCATGTCATCGATGGCTTTTTCGATGTCGCCGCCAGCCTTGGTCAAGGCCTTTTTGCAATCCATCATGCCTTCGCCAGTACGCTCGCGCAGTTCTTTAACCAGGGCTGCAGTAATCTCTGCCATCTTGAAAATCCTCTCGGTAGGTCTTCAACCATTCACCCGCATGGCGGGCGATCAAATCTGTGAGTGGCAAAAAGGGGGCTTAGCCCCCTTCTTGCACAGCGCGTAACGCTAGATGCTTTGCGTTACCGCTTAGCCTTCGGCGCTCTCGGCAGCCGCGGCTTCTTCGACGAACTCTTCAGTGCCGCCGCCAGCATTGCTGCGACCACGGATCACGGCGTCGGCCATGGCACCCATGTACAGCTGGATGGCGCGGATGGCGTCGTCGTTACCCGGGATGATGTAGTCAACGCCTTCCGGGCTGCTGTTGGTATCGACGATGCCGATAACCGGGATGCCCAGCTTGTTGGCTTCGGTGATAGCAATGCGCTCGTGGTCAACGTCGATCACGAACAGAGCGTCCGGCAGACCGCCCATGTCCTTGATACCACCCAGGCTGCGATCCAGTTTTTCCAGATCACGGGTACGCATCAGGGCTTCTTTCTTGGTCAGCTTGGCGAAAGTACCGTCCTGGGACTGAACTTCCAGCTCACGCAGACGCTTGATCGAGGCGCGGATGGTCTTGTAGTTGGTCAGCATGCCGCCCAACCAGCGGTGATCGACGAACGGCGAGCCACAACGAGCAGCTTCTTCGCGAACGATCTTGCCAGCGGAACGCTTGGTGCCGACGAACAGGATCTTGTTCTTGCCAGCAGCCAGCTTCTCAACGAAAGCCTGGGCTTCGTTGAACATCGGCAGGGTTTTTTCGAGGTTGATGATGTGAATCTTGTTACGCGCGCCGAAAATGTACTTGCCCATTTTCGGGTTCCAGTAACGGGTCTGGTGGCCGAAGTGCACACCGGCCTTCAGCATATCGCGCATGTTGACTTGGGACATGGTAGTTCCTTGATAAGTCGGGTTAGGCCTCCACGTATCCCAGCTTCCAACCCTCGAACTTGTCGAAAGGCACCCAGGAAACCGTGTCGATACGTGTGTGGGTTTGAGCTTTCGGGCTTAGTGCCCGTAAAGCGGCGCGTTTTATACCACACAATGCCGGCTCAGGCTACAAGAGCTGGCAAACAACGCAGTAACGCCTCGCAGCGGTTGCAGCGCCTTTGGGGCTGGCACGGTGAAGCTGCTAATATATCGCCCTTTCCGTTCGTGCCCGAGAGCTTCATATGACCGTCACCATCAAATCCGCCGAAGAAATCGAGAAAATGCGCGTGGCCGGCCGTCTGGCCGCCGAAGTGCTGGAGATGATCGGTGAACACGTCAAGCCAGGCGTCACCACCGAGGAAATCGACCGCATCTGCCACGACTATATCGTCAACGTGCAGCAGGCCATTCCCGCACCGCTCAATTACAAGGGCTTCCCCAAGTCGATCTGCACCTCGATCAACCATGTGGTGTGCCACGGCATCCCCAATGACAAGCCGCTGAAAGACGGCGACGTGCTGAACATCGACGTCACCGTGATCAAGGACGGCTACCACGGCGATACCAGCAAGATGTTCATGGTCGGCAAGGTCGCCGAGTGGGCCGAGCGCCTGGCCAAGGTCACCCAGGAATGCATGTATAAAGGCATCGAGCTGGTCAAACCCGGCACCCGCCTGGGCGATATCGGCGAAGTCATCCAGAAGCACGCGGAAAAGAACGGTTTCTCCGTGGTCCGCGAATACTGCGGTCATGGCATCGGCGCGGTCTTCCATGAAGAGCCGCAGGTATTGCACTACGGCAAGGCCGGCACCGGCATGGAGCTCAAGGAAGGCATGACCTTCACCATCGAGCCGATGATCAACCAGGGCCGCCCGGAAACCCGCCTGCTCGGCGACGGCTGGACCGCCATCACCAAGGACCGCAAGCTGTCGGCACAATGGGAGCACACCGTGCTGGTCACCGCTGACGGCTATGAGATCCTGACCCTGCGCAGCGACGACAGCCTGCCGCGCACCTCGGCCTGACCGCGATCCGCAGGGTGCGCCGTGCGCCCCATCGAAGCTTGTGGTGCGTACAGCGCACCCCACTCTATATAAGGAAGGCAACTGCATGCCGCAGATGGACCCCGAACTGTTTGACCGTGGTCAGTTCCAGGCCGAGCTGGCCCTGAAATCCAGCCCCATCGCTGCATTCAAGAAGGCCATCCGTGGCGCGCATGAGGTGCTGGATGCGCGTTTTCGAGCCGGTCGCGACATTCGCCGCCTGGTCGAAGACCGCGCCTGGTTCGTCGATCAGATCCTGCAGGAAGCCTGGAAACGCTTCACCTGGAGTGAAGATGCCGACATCGCCCTGCTCGCCGTCGGCGGCTACGGCCGTGGTGAGCTGCATCCCTATTCGGATATCGACCTGCTGATCCTGCTCGACAGCAGCGATCACGAAATCTTTCGCGAGCCCATCGAAGGCTTTCTCACCCTGCTCTGGGACATCGGCCTGGAAGTCGGCCAGAGCGTGCGCTCGGTCGACGAATGTGCCGAAGAGGCGCGCGCCGACCTGACGGTGATCACCAACCTGATGGAAAGCCGCACCATCGCCGGCCCGGAGCACCTGCGCCAGCGCATGCAGCAGGTGACCAGCACCGACGCCATGTGGCCGAGCAAGCACTTCTATCTGGCCAAGCGCGAGGAACGCAAGGCGCGCCACGGCAAGTACAACGACACCGAGTACAACCTAGAACCCAACGTCAAGGGCTCACCTGGCGGCCTGCGCGATATCCAGACCGTGCTCTGGGTGGCGCGCCGCCAGTTCGGCACGCTCAATCTGCAGGCCCTGGTCAGCCACGGCTTCCTGCTGGAAAGCGAATACGCCCTGCTCTCCTCCAGCCAGGAGTTCCTGTGGAAGGTGCGCTACGCCCTGCACATGCTGGCCGGGCGCGCCGAGGACCGCCTGCTGTTCGATTACCAGGTGAAGATCGCCGCCCTGTTCGGCTATCAGGACGGCGACGGCAAACGCAGCATCGAACACTTCATGCAGAAGTACTACCGCGTGGTGATGGGGATTTCCGAGCTGTCGGACCTGATCAACCAGCACTTCGAGGAAGTCATCCTGCGCGCCGGCGAAAGCGGCCAGGCCACGCCGTTGAACAGCCGTTTCCAGGTGCGCGACGGCTACATCGAAGTCACCCACCCGAACGTGTTCAAGCGCACGCCCTTCGCCATCATCGAGATTTTCGTGCTGATGGCGCAGCACCCGGAAATCAAAGGTGTACGCGCCGACAGCATCCGCCTGTTGCGCGACAGCCGCCACCTGATCGATGACGAGTTCCGCAAGGACATCCGCAACACCAGCCTGTTCATCGAACTGTTCAAGTGCAAGGAAGGCATTCACCGCAACCTGCGCCGGATGAACCGCTACGGCATTCTCGGCCGTTACCTGCCGGAGTTCGGCCATATCGTCGGGCAAATGCAGCACGACCTGTTCCACATCTACACGGTCGACGCGCACACGCTCAACCTGATCAAGCACCTGCGCAAGTTCCGCTGGCCGGAGCTGGCGGAGAAATTCCCGCTGGCCAGCAAGCTGATCGACAAGCTGCCCAAATCCGAGCTGATCTACCTCGCCGGCCTGTATCACGACATCGGCAAGGGCCGCGGTGGTGATCACTCGGAACTGGGCGCGGTGGACGCCGAAGCCTTCGCCCGCCGTCATCACCTGCCAGCCTGGGACAGCGCACTGATCGTCTGGCTGGTGCAGCACCACCTGGTGATGTCCACCACCGCCCAGCGCAAGGACCTTTCCGACCCACAGGTGATTCACGACTTCGCCCAGTTCGTCGGCGACCAGACCCACCTGGACTACCTCTACGTGCTGACCGTGGCCGACATCAACGCCACCAACCCCAGCCTTTGGAATTCCTGGCGCGCCAGCCTGCTGCGCCAGCTCTACACCGAGACCAAGCGTGCCCTGCGCCGTGGCCTGGAAAACCCGCTGGATCGTGAAGAGCAGATTCGCCAGACCCAGAGCGCGGCCCTGGACACCCTGGTACGGGGCGGCACCGACCCGGACGATGCCGAACAACTGTGGAGCCAGCTCGGCGACGACTACTTCCTGCGCCACACCGCCACCGACGTGGCCTGGCATACCGATGCCATTCTTCAGCACCCCAACGATGGCGGCCCGCTGGTGCTGATGAAGGAAACCACCCAGCGCGAGTTCGAGGGCGGCACGCAGATCTTCATCTACGCACCGGACCAGCACGACTTCTTCGCCGTGACCGTGGCCGCGATGAGCCAGCTCAACCTGAACATTCACGACGCGCGGATCATCACCTCCACCAGCCAGTTCACCCTCGATACCTACGTGGTGCTGGATGCCGACGGCGGCTCGATCGGCAACAACCCGGCACGCATCCAGCAGATTCGCGAAGGCCTGATCGAAGCGCTGAAGAACCCGGACGACTACCCGACCATTATCCAGCGCCGCGTACCGCGCCAGCTCAAGCACTTCGCTTTCGCGCCGCAGGTGACCATCCACAACGACGCGCAGCGCCCGGTGACCATCCTCGAACTGACCGCACCGGACCGGCCCGGACTGTTGGCGCGGATCGGGCGAATCTTCCTCGAATACGACCTGTCGCTGCAGAACGCCAAGATCGCCACCCTCGGCGAGCGCGTCGAGGACGTATTCTTCGTCACCGACGCCAACAACCAGCCGCTGTCCGACCCCGAACTCTGCGCGCGCCTGCAGGAAACCATCGTCCGCCGCCTGTCCGAGCCCAGCGCTCAGCCGCAAACCCTGCAGATCAACATATGATTGCGCCGCCCCGTTTTCCGAAGTACGCGAGATAACGATGAATCCAGCCCTCGACCAGCTCCAGCCCTACCCTTTCGAGAAACTGCGCGAACTGCTCGGTAGCGTGCAGCCGGCCGCCGACAAGCGCCCGATTGCCCTGTCCATCGGTGAACCCAAGCATCGCTCGCCCGAGTTCGTCGGCCAGGCGCTGACCGCCAATCTCGACAAGCTCGCCGTCTACCCGACCACCCTCGGCCTGCCGGAACTGCGCCAGAGCATTGCCAGCTGGTGCGAACGCCGCTTCGGCGTGCCGAGTGGCTGGCTGGATGCCGCGCGCCATGTGCTGCCGGTCAATGGCACGCGCGAAGCCCTGTTTGCCTTCACCCAGGCGGTGGTCGACCGCAACGCCAAGGGCCTGGTGGTCAGCCCCAACCCCTTCTATCAGATCTACGAAGGCGCAGCCTTTCTCGCCGGCGCCGAGCCGCACTACCTGCCGTGTCTGGAAGCCCATGGCTTCAATCCGGACTTCGATGCCGTGCCGGCCGAGATCTGGAAGCGCTGTCAGATCCTGTTCCTCTGCTCGCCAGGCAACCCCACCGGCGCACTGATCCCGGTGCAGACGCTGAAGAAGCTGATCGCCCTGGCCGACGAGCATGACTTCGTCATCGCCGCCGACGAGTGCTACAGCGAGCTGTATTTCGATGAGGACGCACCACCGCCCGGCCTGCTCAGCGCCTGCGCCGAACTGGGCCGTAGCGATTTCGCCCGTTGCGTGGTGTTCCACAGCCTGTCCAAGCGCTCCAACCTGCCGGGTCTGCGCTCGGGCTTCGTCGCCGGCGACGCCAGCATCCTCAAGCACTTCCTGCTGTACCGCACCTACCACGGCTGCGCCATGCCGGTACAAACCCAGTTGGCCAGCGTGGCCGCCTGGAATGACGAAGCGCATGTGCGCAGCAACCGTGACATGTACCGCGAGAAGTTCGCTGCCGTGCTGGACATCCTGGCCCCGGTGATGGACGTGCAGCGCCCCGATGGCGGCTTCTACCTGTGGGCACGCACACCGGGTGACGACACCCTGTTCACCCGCGACCTGTTCGCCACCGAGCACGTCACCGTGGTGCCCGGCTCGTACCTGTCGCGTGAAGTGAACGGCGTCAATCCGGGCGCCGGCCGCGTGCGCATGGCGCTGGTGGCGCCACTGGCCGAGTGCATCGAGGCCGCCGAGCGCATCGCCCGCTTCATCCGCAGCGCCTGAGCCACTTCAACCGTCGCGGCTAAAGCCCCCTGCCACAGCTACTTGGCTTGCAGGAGGGGCTTCAGCCGCGAGCTTTCGACTCCGTAGCCCGGATGCAATCCGGGACGCCGTATGCCGGCTATCCCCGGATTGCATCCGGGCTACGCGTATCTGTCATCGCCGCTGGCTGGCGAGTGCCGGCCCTGTAACACATAGCAGCGACAGCCGCCGCCACGTCAGGACGCGACGTGGCATAATGGCCCGCCGTATTTCCCGGACCTTCCGGCACGCCACTCATCAGAGGAAGATCAATGAGTTACGTCCTGTATGGCATCAAGGCCTGTGACACCATGAAAAAGGCCAGAACCTGGCTCGATGAACACCAGGTCGACTATGCCTTTCACGACTACAAGAGCGTCGGAATCGACCGTGCAAACCTGGAAAAGTGGTGCAACGAGCATGGCTGGCAGACCGTCCTGAACCGCGCTGGCACCACCTTCCGCAAGCTGGATGACGCGCACAAAGCCGATCTCGACCAGGCCAAGGCCATCGAACTGATGCTGGCCCAACCCTCGATGATCAAGCGCCCGGTACTCGATCTGGGCGACAAGACCCTGGTCGGTTTCAAGCCGGATAACTACCAAGCCGCGCTGGCCTGATCACTCTCACCCGATTTCGTTGCAAGGAACCCTATCCAATGAGCACCTCCCTTTACAGCATCGCCTTTGGTGTTGGCACCCAGAACCGCCAGGGCAACTGGCTGGAAGTCTTCTACGCCCAGCCGCTGCTCAACCCGGCCAGCGAACTGGTGGCCAAGGCCGCCGAGAAGCTCGGCTACCAGGGCGGCAACCAGGCCATCGCCTTCACCAGCACACAGGCCGCCGACCTGGCCGAAGCGCTGAAAGGCCTGGACGCCGCTCAAGCGGCGCTGCTGACCCGCCTGGCCGAAAGCCACAACCCGCTGGTCGCCACCTTCCTGGCTGAAGATGCCGCGCTGACCAGCACCCCGGAGGCCTACCTCAAGCTGCACCTGCTGTCGCATCGCCTGGTCAAGCCTCACGGCCTGAGCCTGGCCGGCATCTTCCCGCTGCTGCCCAACGTGGCCTGGACCAGCCAGGGCGCCGTCGACCTCGCCGAGCTGGCCGGGCGCCAGCTGGAAGCCCGCCTGAAGGGCGAGCTGCTGGAAGTGTTCTCGGTGGACAAGTTCCCGAAAATGACCGACTACGTGGTACCGGCCGGCGTGCGTATCGCCGACAGCGCCCGCGTGCGCCTGGGCGCCTACATCGGCGAAGGCACCACGGTGATGCATGAAGGCTTCGTCAACTTCAACGGCGGCACCGAAGGCCCGGGCATGATCGAAGGCCGCGTTTCCGCTGGCGTCTTCGTCGGCAAGGGTTCGGACCTGGGCGGCGGCTGCTCGACCATGGGCACCCTGTCCGGCGGCGGCAACATCATCATCAGCGTCGGCGAAGGTTGCCTGATCGGTGCCAACGCCGGTATCGGCATCCCACTGGGCGACCGCAACACCGTCGAAGCCGGCCTGTACATCACCGCCGGCACCAAGGTGAACCTGCTCGACGAAGGCAACGCCCTGGTCAAGGTGGTCAAGGCGCGCGACCTGGCGGGTCAGCCGGATCTGCTGTTCCGTCGCAACTCGCTGACCGGCGCCGTGGAGTGCAAGACCCACAAGTCGGCCATCGAGCTGAACGAAGCCCTGCACGCCCACAACTGATCCCACGTAGGGTGCGCCGTGCGCACCGCTCAGCCATGCGATCCGGTGCGCATGGCGCACCCTACGGGATAGGCTCCTCATGTCACTGATCTCCCCCTGGCGTGCCGACTTCCCCGGCATTCTCGCCCTCGAAGCCGAAGGCCAGACCTATCTGGACAGCGCCGCCACTGCGCAGAAACCGCAGGCAGTGCTGGACGCCCTGCTCGGCTACCTGGCCGGCGGCGTGGCCAATGTGCACCGCGCCCAGCACCTGCCGGGCGAGCGTGCCACCCGCGCCTTCGAGGCCACACGTGGCAAGGCGGCACAGTGGCTGAATGCGGCCAGCGCCGAGCAGATCATCTTTACCCGTGGCACGACCGAATCACTGAACCTGCTTGCCTATGGCCTGGAGCATCTGCTGCAGCCTGGCGAGCAGATCGTCGTCAGCGCGCTGGAGCACCACGCCAATCTGCTGCCCTGGCAGCAACTGGCCAAGCGGCGCAATCTCGAGTTGGTGGTATTGCCGCTGGATCACGCCGGCAGCATCGATCTGCAGCAAGCGGCTCGCCTGATCGGCCCGCGTACCCGCTTGCTGGCGGTTTCGCAGCTGTCCAACGTCCTCGGGCGCTGGCAACCACTGAGCGAGCTGCTGAGCCTGGCCCGCACGCAAGGCGCACTCAGCGTGGTCGACGGCGCCCAGGGCGCGGTGCATGGTCGTCATGACCTGCAGGCGCTGGGCTGCGACTTCTACCTGTGTTCGTCGCACAAGCTCTACGGCCCGGATGGCGTCGGCCTGCTGTATGGGCGCCGCGAAGCGCTGGGCCAATTGCAGCACTGGCAATTCGGCGGCGAGATGGTGCTCGATGCCGACTACCAGAGCGCGCGCTTTCGCCCTGCTCCATTGGGTTTCGAGGCCGGCACACCCGCGGTTTCAGCGGTCATCGCCCTGGGCGCTGCACTCGATTGGTTGGGCAGCCTGGATCACCTGGCCGTGAGTCAGCATGAAGCGGCTCTGCATGCCGAACTGCTGGCCGGTCTGCAAGCGCGTGATGGTGTTCGCCTGCTGGGCGCGCCGCAGTTGGCCCTGGCCAGTTTCTGCGTCGAGGCCGTGCACAACGCCGACCTGGCCCACCTGCTGACCGAACAGGGTATAGCCGTGCGAGCAGGTCATCACTGCGCCATGCCACTGATGAAAGGCCTGGGCCTGAGTGGTGCGATCCGCGTCTCGCTCGGCCTGTACAACGACGGCGAGGATCTGCAGCGATTCTTCAGCGCCCTGGATAACGCCCTGGAGCTGCTGCGATGAAATGCCACCAACGGCTTTTCGTAGGAGCGGCTTCAGCCGCGAATATCGGCACCCGGAGCATCGCGGCTGAAGCCGCTCCTACAGGCATCTGGAAAACGTCGCGATGAGCCTGCCACCTGCCGCCCAACAAGCGCTCGACGCCTTCAGCGCCTGCCCCGGCTGGGAGCAGCGTGCGCGCCTGCTGATGCAATGGGGCGAACGCCTGGCGCCGTTGAGCGAAGCCGAACGCGTCGATGAACACCGCGTGCATGGCTGCGAGAGCCTGGTCTGGCTGGTGACAGAAAACCGGGATGGCATCTGGTATTTCCGCGCCAGCAGCGAAGCTCGCCTGCTGCGCGGTCTGCTTGCCGTATTGCTGGCCCGGGTCGATGGGCTCAGCGGTGACAGACTGGCAGCGCTCGACCTGGTCGACTGGTTCAACCAGTTGGGCCTGCAACGGCAGCTGTCGCCGTCACGCAGCAATGGTCTCAATGCGGTGCTGCAGCGTATGCGCGAGCTGGCGCAAGAAAGCTAGAAGCAGGTTCCGCCTCGCCCGGCGTCGATGATGTATGCTCGCCTCCCCCGAACTCATGGAGCGAGTCATGCCTGTCTCTATCCGCGTAGGGCTAGCCGCCCTGCTCAGCATCGCCTTGGTTTACGTCGGCCCACAGTTGCTTGGAGCAATGCTGGCATTTCTGCCGGATGCCCTCTACGAGGCGCTGCCGCTGCATCCCTTCATCTTGATCCTGCTCTTGTCCGGTCTGCTTGCCGGGATTTGCCTGGCGCTGATCGCTCCGAATCGGCGCCTCGTCACCAGCGGCTTGGTCGCATTCGGCCTGATCGCCCTTGGCAGCATCAGTTTTTACAGCAATCTATGCAGCCAGGAAGAAACGCAGCGTATCCATGACGACTGGGCTGCCATCCCCCAGTACAACCTGGGACAACCGCTGGATCAGCAACCCGTGCAATCCGCTGCGCTCACCAGCGTCAGCTACGACTGCCTATTGCCTGAGACTGGTTGGGAAAGCGCAGGCGCCATAGCAGGGGATCTGCTGACCAGTTTCCTGGGAGTGGCCCTGGGTATATTGCTGGTCCCGCGCCGCCGGCAGCGGCCAACCGCCGAAATCATCTAGGCAAAGGCTGCAAAAGCCGTCATTCCCGCGCAGGCGGACCTGCGGATTTCCTGGGCTCCCGCATTCGTGGGAGTGACGAACACTACTTGTTCAGAACATCCCTGGGCAATGTGCAGCGGAGGCTCAGCCCCGCTCGCGCAGCGTCAGCCCGCGCAGAAAATTGCGCAGGATCTGGTCGCCGCACTCGCGAAAGTGCTTGTGACCCGGCGCGCGGAACAGAGCGCTGAGCTCGGTCTTGGTCATCGGCAGGTCAGCCAATTGCAGAATCACCTGGATATCGTCGTCACGCAGCTCGAAGGCCACCCGCAGCTTCTTCAGGATCAGGTTGTTACTCAGGCGTTTTTCCACCGCCAGGCGCGGCCGGCTGTCGTCCTTGCCGCGCTTGTGGAACACCAGGCCTTCGAGCACATGCGCCAGCAGCACATCGCTGCAGGAACGAAAACCGGGCTCGTCCTCACGCAGCAGGCAGGCCGGGATCAGACCCGGCTCGACGGGATAGTCCGCCAACCGGCAAAGCTCTTCCAGCTTGCCATCGCTGACATCCAGCAGATAGCGCAGGCTGCGCAGTACATCGTTATTGAGCATGTAGAAAACTCTTGGAGGAAGGAGGTAGGCAGGTGCGCTTCAGTCTCGCACGGCCTGGGCCGAGGCGCTGGGTTTCCAGTCATCGGCGTTGCCGGAATTGAGCGCCTGCTGCAGGCGCTGCAGGTCACCACGCCGGGCAAAGTCACGCAGCCTGGCATTGAACACGCGCAACAGCCTGACGCTCTGAGGATCGTCCTTGCGAAATAGCAAGCGCAGCGGCTCGGTATTCAACTGACGCGGATGATGCACGATATTACCGCCATCGTCCGGAAACAAACGACTCAACATGGCATAGCCGACAGCACGGTCCTGTGGGTGCAGGTCGATACGACCCAACTCCAGCAGACGAAAGCTGGTGTCCTCCTTGCCATTCTGCTCGACGCTCAAGCGGCCGGCCTGCAGCGCCTCGTCGAACGCCGGGCCGTAGGAGTAACCCAGCGTCGTGCCGATGTGATACTTCAGCAAGTCCTCGACCGAGGTCCAGTCGAACGCCTGATCGCGACGATGGAACAGGACGATCTCGCCGCGCACCAGCGGGTCGCTACAGGTGCCGTAATTGAGCCGGCTGGGGCTGCAGCTATAAGGCATGATCGCGTGCAACTGGCCCTGTTGCAGCATCAGGACGTTGCGGTCCCAGGGATGGAAGATGAACTCGACCTGATACCCCTCTTCAGCGAACACCGCGCTAATCAGTCGCGCCAGAGCGCCACCATCACTGCGCTCCTGGTCGACATAAGGCGCCCAATCGCCGGTGCCGATACGCAGCTTTCGCGCCTCGGCCTGAACGGGCCCCAGGGCTACCAGCAAAACAGGCAACATCAGGGAGGCGAGCATCCGTGCCCAGCGTCTTCTCAGTGCGACGCTACAAAACAGGTACGACACAAATCACCTCTGATACGGTCATGTTCGACGTCTCCCTGTCGGCTACTGCAACCTCTCCCTTCGCCCAGCATAGTCAAACGCCGCGCCCGGGCGTTTCTCAAGTTGTCGATTGGCGCTCTGCCGGACGACGGGCGCCGGCTACCAGTTTGTCTACCAGCCTGGCCGCAGCGGCCATGCCGAAGCTGGCGGTGACCATCATCACCGCGCCGAAACCGCCGGCGCAGTCCAGCTTCACCCCCTCACCCACGAAACCCTTGGCCTGACAGACCGTGCCGTCCGGCTTGGGATAGCGCAATTGCTCGGTGGAAAACACGCAGGGCACGCTGTAGGTGCGCCCCGGCGTACGCGAAAAGCCATAGTCGCGGCGCAACATGCTGCGCACCTTGGCCGCCAGTGGGTCGTTGAAGGTCTTGTTCAGGTCGGTGACCTGAATCTGCGTCGGGTCGACCTGCCCACCCGCGCCGCCGGTGGTGACGATCTGAATCTTGCGCCGCTTGCACCAGGCGATCAGCGCCGCCTTGGCCGGCACGCTGTCGATGCAGTCGATCACTCCGTCGAGCTGCTCGGTGATGTACTCGGCCATGGTTTCGCGGGTGACGAAATCCGCCACCGCGTGCACCACGCAGGCCGGGTTGATGGCGCGGATGCGCGCCGCCATCTCGTCGACCTTGGCCTTGCCCACCGCGCCTTCGACAGCATGCACCTGACGATTGGTGTTGGTGATGCAGACGTCGTCCAGGTCAAACAGGGAAATCTCGCCGACGCCCGAACGTGCCAGTGCCTCGGCCGCCCATGAGCCCACGCCGCCGATACCGACCACCGCCACGTGCGCCGCCGCCAGTCGTTGATAGCCCTCCTGGCCGTAAAGCCGGGCTATGCCGCCGAATCGCTGATCGTCAGTACCCATTACACCCTCCGAACCAAGCCGCGCATTATAGGGATACCACCCTGCCCACCCAAGCCCGCCGCACAGGTCAGCCGTCGGTCTGTCATAGCCAGTCGCATTGACCGCGAATGCACCGCGCGACGCGCCTTATGACCTGATCGGTAACGATCTTTACTTTGACGCGCTTGCCGCGCCGGCCCCCGACGGCCCTCCCTCATCCGGCGCTTCGCGCCACCTTCTCCCGCTGGGAGAAGGGCATCAAGGATGGCGTCGCTGCGCGACTTTCACGGTAATATGGCCGCCCTTCACGCTAGCCGCCGCACCGGAGCCGCAATGACCGCCACACTCACCCCGACCCTGGAACTCGCCTTCGACCTGATCCGCCGCCCGTCCGTGACCCCGGTCGACGAAGGTTGCCAGGAGCTGATGATGCGCCGTCTGGCCGCCTGCGGCTTCGAGGTCGAGCACATGCGCATCGAAGAGGTGGAGAATTTCTGGGCCAAACGCGGTGGTGACGGCCCGGTACTGTGCTTCGCCGGCCACACCGATGTGGTGCCCACCGGCCCGCTGGATGCCTGGCAGTACCAGCCGTTCGACGTGCGTGTCGATGCAGACGGCATGCTCTGCGGCCGTGGCGCGGCCGACATGAAGGGCAGCCTGGCGAGCATGATCATCGCGGTGGAGCGCTTCGTCGCCGACCACCCGAACCACAAGGGCGCCATCACCTTCCTCATCACCAGCGACGAAGAAGGCCCGGCCCAGCACGGCACCAAGGCGGTGGTCGAACGCCTGCGCGAGCGCAACGAGCGCCTGGACTGGTGCATCGTCGGCGAGCCGTCGAGCACCACCCTGCTCGGTGACGTGGTGAAGAACGGTCGTCGCGGCTCCCTCGGCTGCACCCTGACCGTGTACGGCAAGCAAGGCCATGTCGCCTACCCGCACCTGGCGAAGAACCCGATTCACCTGGCCGCCCCGGCGCTGGCCGAACTGGCCGCCGAGCACTGGGATCACGGCAACGACTACTTCCCGCCGACCAGCTTCCAGGTGTCCAACCTCAACGCCGGCACCGGCGCCACCAACGTCATCCCCGGCGAGCTGAAGGCAGTGTTCAACTTCCGCTTCTCCACCGAATCCACCGTCGAGGAGCTGCAGCAGCGCGTCACCACCATCCTCGACAAGCACGGCCTGGACTACCACCTGGAGTGGGCGCTGTCCGGCCTGCCCTTCCTCACCCAGCCGGGCGAATTGCTGGACGCCGTGGCCGCCAGCATCAAGAGCGTCACCGGCCGCGACACCACGCCGTCCACCAGCGGCGGCACCTCCGACGGCCGCTTCATCGCCACCCTGGGTACCCAGGTGGTCGAACTCGGCCCGGTCAACGCCACCATCCACCAGATCAACGAGCGCGTGCTGGCCAGCGACCTGGACCTGCTGACCGAGGTCTACTACCAGACCATGGTGAAGTTGCTGGCATGATGGGCGGGACACGTCCGATGCCCGGCGTCCTCCCAACTTGATCCGCCCATTGCCCTCATCCGGCGCTGCGCGCCACCTTCTCCCAGGGGGAGAAGGACTCAAGGAGGAAGTCGCTACGCGACTTGCACACCCATGCTGATCTGCCCCATCTGCCAAGCGCCGCTGATGCCCAGCGGCAACGGTCTGGCCTGCGAAAACCGGCACAGCTTCGACCGCGCGCGCCAGGGCTACTACAACCTGCTGCCGGTGCAGCACAAGAACAGTCGCGACCCCGGCGACAACGCCGCCATGGTCGAGGCCCGCCGACGCTTTCTCGATGGTGGCCACTACGCGCCGCTGGCCGCACGCCTGGCCGCACTGGCAGCCGAGTACAAGCCGGCGCGCTGGCTGGATATCGGCTGCGGCGAGGGTTACTACACCGAACAGATCGCCCGCGCCCTGCCCGCTGCCGACGGCTACGCCCTGGACATCTCCCGTGAGGCGGTGAAACGCGCGTGCAAACGTGCTGCGCAACTGAACTGGCTGGTGGCAAGCATGGCCCGCGTGCCGTTGGCCGATGCCAGTTGCGAGCTGCTGGCCAGCGTCTTCAGCCCGCTGGACTGGAGCGAAGCCAAACGTCTGCTCGCCCCCGGCGGCGGCCTGCTGCGCATGGGCCCAACCCGCGTGCACCTGATGGAACTGCGGCAAAAGCTCTACGACGAAGTGCGTGACTATGACGACGAGAAGCACCTGGCGCTGATTCCGCCCGGCATGCACCTGGCCCATAGCGAAACCCTCGAGTTTGCGCTGCAGTTGAACGATGCCCAGGCTCGCGCCGACCTGCTGGCCATGACGCCACACGGCTGGCGTGCCAGCGCCGAGCGCCGTGAAGCGGTGATCGCCACGCCCTTCGAAGTTACCGTTGCCATCCGCTACGATTGGATCGTCAAAACTTAGAGCACCAGCCCTCAGGATCAGAAGCCATGCGCCAACCCGATATCGAGATCTACCTGAAAGACGCCGAACGCGATGCCGTGGCGCAATGGCTGGGTGAAGCCCTTGGCCCGTGCAGCGACTGGCAGCAAAAGGGCCAGACCTTCAAGTGCAACGCCGGCGACGTACCGGTGACCTGGCTGCCGAAAGCCGTGGGCAAATGGCACAGCCTGTACCTGGAAAGCGATGCCACCCCCTGGGCCGACGACCTCGCCTGCGCCCGTGCTGCCCATGCCGCACTCGGCGTGCAGGTGCGTTGCGCACCCGGCACCTGGGTGGAAGATGAAAGCGATGAAGAGGCCGACCGCTGGATCAAGGTCGATGCCGATGGTGAAACCGAGATCGTCTGGCGTACTGAATAAAAGCGGCCGCTTGGCGGCCTTCTGATGCCCCTCTCCCATTTATGGGAGAGGGTGCCCGAAGGGCGGGAGAGGGTCAGGTGCCGACACGGGCGCTTGAACCGACAGCCCGTAGCCCGGATGAAATCCGGGGAAAAGCCTACAACCCACTGAAACATGAAACGACCGAACACGATTAGTACCCATGCGGCGTGCCGCGTTCACAGAGGTTGGAGCCAGCAGGCAGTTTCGCGGTGTTCTCGGCCCTCTCCCCCAGCCCCTCTCCCATGAATGGGAGAGGGGAGCTACCCGCGAAACCCGCCCTACGAAGTACAGCGCCCACAAACAACAAGGCCCGTCATCGACGGGCCTTGGTGTATTTCGAGCTGGTGCTCAGACCGCAGAGACGTCTTCCGCCTGCAGGCCCTTCTGGCCCTGGGTCACACCGAACTCGACCTTCTGGCCTTCGACCAGGGTGCGGTGGCCGTCGCCGCGAATGGCGCGGTAGTGAACGAATACATCCGGGCCGCTTTCGCGCTGAATAAACCCGTACCCCTTGGAATCATTGAACCATTTGACGGTTCCCGTCTCACGATCTGCCATTGCCAACTTCTCCAAACTCGCTATGTTTTTATTGTCCCGAAGGCGCTTTGACGGCTCGGTAAAAACGTTCTTCTCAGCGTTCGCCACCCCCGGCAACCGAGCATGGAGCAGGTCAAGCGATTCGCGTTCTTGCTGCAGCCGAAGGCCGAGTATAAAGCATGGGTTGTGACTGAAAAGCACTTTTTCAAAACCGCCACGAACCCGGAAGATATGCGGGTTACAGCTTGTTTTAGGCGCTTTTGGCCAACAGATCGCGCAACTTCTTCGCCAGCCGCTGCACCTGATCAGGCGCCAGTCGACAGGCCCGGTCACTGCGCGCAGGGTTTGTAGTGGTCAACCCATCCCGGACAGTGGGTTAAGTTTTTCTTCGGCCACCGCAGGCGGTAGCCCATCGTTGAATTG
>NZ_JBLWTV010000025.1:0-63427 GCF_048269965.1 Pseudomonas sp.
GTCCCTCCGCCTCGGCACTCTTTTGGCTTACCTCTTCCACTTTAGAGTGCCTGACGAACATACAAGCCCGGATGCAACCCGGGGCAGCGGTACCTGATATTCCCGGATTGCATCCGGGCTACGTATCAGCGAATGAAACTGCGACTGATCTCGCGAAACAGCTCGGTACCGGCCCGCTCCAGCCACTCGAAGGCGACCATCTCACGCGAGACGATCACCGCCCCGGCACGCTCCATGCGTGCCAGGCCCAGCGCCTTGTCACGTGGCCGACGCGAACCCACGGCCTCGTCGACCACGAACACTTCACGTCCGGCCGCCAGCAGTCCGAGCACCGTCTGCAGCACGCAGACATGCGTTTCCGTGCCACAGACGATGAACTGCTGACGCTCACCGCCCGGCAAGTCGAACAGCCCCGCTCCTGCGGTCGCCGAGAAATGAATCTTCTCCCGCAACCCCTCGCCCGGCAGCAGCTCATGCAGGCCCGCCTCGGTATAGCCCAGGCCCTTGGGATACTGCTCGGTCGCGATCACCGGCACGTGCAGGCGCTGCGCCACACGCACCAGCCACGAGGCCTGTTCGATCACCGCCGCGCCGCCATCGATGGCCGGCAGCAGTCGCTCCTGCAGGTCGATGACCAACAGGGTGGAATCCTTCGCTCGCATCAGCATCACTGCGCTCCTTCCTTCACCGCAAAACGCGCGTCGAGCCGGCTGTAGCCCAGGCCGACGCCCTTGTGCACCCGCAGCTGCACGGGAATACGTTCCTTCATCGCCTCGACATGGCTGATCACACCGATGGTCTTGCCGCTGGCGTTGAGGTTGTCCAGCGCATCCAGCGCCACCTCCAGCGTCTCGCCGTCGAGGGTGCCGAAGCCTTCATCGAGAAACAGCGAGTCGATGCTGGTCTTGTGGCTGACCAGGTCGGACAGCGCCAGCGCCAGCGCCAGACTGACCAGAAAGCTTTCGCCACCGGACAGCGTGCGACAGTCACGCGCCACATCGGCCTGCCAGGTGTCGCACACCTCCAGCTCCAGCTCGCCGCTGCCCTTGCGCGCCAACTGGTAACGCCCGTGCAGCCGCGTCAGTTGGCGGTTGGCCAGGTGGATCAGGTGGTCGAGGGTCAGGCCCTGGGCGAACTTGCGAAACTTGGCGCCGTCGGCCGAGCCAATCAGGCCGTTGAGTTGTTGCCAGAGGGCGTGCTCACCCTCCTGCGCGTCGATCTCGGCGAACAGCGCCTGCTGGCTGCTGCGTCGTGCATCGTCGGCCTGCAACTGCGCGCGCAACTCGCCCTGGCGCTCGCTCAGTGCACGCAATTCGCTCTGCAGTAGCTGCAACTGCTCGTCCAGCTCGCCAAGCGCCAGCTCGGTCTGCGGCGTGGCGGCGAGCTGCTGCAACTGCGCGTCGGCGGCAGCCAACAGCGTCGAAGCCTCGGTCAGGGCGCGCTCCACAGCGGCCTGCAACGCCAGCAGACGCGTTCGCTCATCCTCCTCCAGCAGCGCGGCGAGAAACGCGGCAAGATCGCTGAAAGGACTGGCCGTCAGTGCCTGCAGCCAATGCTGCTCGGCCTCGCTCGAGCGTTGCTGCAGTTGCTGCAGCACTGTCCGCTGACTCTGCTCGCGACCGCGCAAGGCATCACTTTCACGCTGGGCACTGGCAAGGCCATTGACGGCCTCATTCAACGCCACTTGCGGCTGTGCTGATGGCTCGGGTTCAGTCAGCGTCAGCGCACCTTCGCTTTGCCAGCGCTGTTGCCAGTGCTCGGCCTGTGCCTCTGCTTCAGCGAGTACGCGCTGCGCCTCACGCTGCTGCTCCTGCAACTGCTGGTCCTGAGCCTGGGCCTGCTGCCAGTCGCGCCAGGTACTTTCCTGTTCGGCCAACCAGGCAACGGCGTCCGCCGGCAACTCCGTGGCAAAGCCTGCAAGGCTGCTCAGCAGCGTCTGCTGGTGGTGCTGCAACTCCTGCTGCAGATGCTGCAGGCGCTCGCCCTGCTCGGTTTGTCGCGCCTGCAGGTTCTCCTCATCACGCGCCAGTAGCGCCTGGCGCTGCTGCGCATCGGCCACGGCATGCTCGGCCACCTCACGGTCACTACGCGCCTGCGCCAGTTGCGCCTGCCCAGCCTCGACCGAGGCGAGTCGCGCCTGCAGATGCGTCAGACTCTGCTCATGCTGGCGCTGCCATTCGCGCAAATCGGCACCGTCAGTAACCTGCAGGGCCTGCTCGCTCAGTTGCTGCTGCCACTGCACGTCCTGCTGAACGGCCTGCTGATTCGCCTGCTGCAGTTGCTGCTGCATCTGAGCGATCTGCGTCGCCAGGCGGGTCAGTTCGTCACGCAGGGTGCCGCCCTGGCTTTCCAGTTGCGCCAGTTCGCTGCGGCACTGCTCCAGCGCCTGGCGCGTGGCGGAGACGTTGAGCGCCTGGTACTGACTGACCGCCGGATGCTCGTGCGAACCACACAACGGGCAGGCTTCGCCGGGCTGCAGCTGGGCGCGGTAGGCTTCCAGATCCTGAATGCGCTGCTCCTGCTCCAGCAGCTTTTCCTTGTCGGCCTGCTGTTGCTTGAGCGCCTTGTAACGCTCGCGCAGGCCGGTGATTTCATCGTTCTTGCTGGCGTGCTGTACCTGCAACCGAGCCAGATGCGGGGTCAGCTCGGCGATCTGGGCGGCCGTTTGCTCACGGACCTGCGCCAGTTGCTCCAGGCGATCCAACGCGCGCCCCTGCACTTGCAACTGCTGCCAACGCTGACGCAGCCCAGCCTCGTCGCCCTCGCCGAGCAATGCCTGCAGTTCGCTCTGCTGCCCGGCTTCACTGGCGCGCGCTGCCTCCAGGCGCTTCAGCGCGTCGGCCTGCTGCGCACCGAGCTGCTCACGCTGGCGCTGCAAGACGGCGAGCTGTTCATGCGCCTGCGCCACGCGTGCGTACAACGCCTGTTGCTCCTTGAGCAGTTGTCCGCGCTGGTCGAACTGCGCGCGCCAGCCGCCAAGCAACTCGCCCAGACGTTCCTGCTGCGGCGCACTGCTCAGACGTGCACGCAGGGTTTCGCGTTGTTTGACCAGCCCCTGCAGCTGCGCCTGACGCAGGCTCAGGCATTGCTGGGCATAGCGGCTGGCCAGCCAGAGTTGCTGCTGCTCGCGTTCACTGCTGTGGCGTTGCTGCTGGTGCAGGTCATCCAGCGCCTGCTGCGCCTGTTGCCTGTCCAGCTGTACTTGTTGCCAGGCCAGGTACAGCGGCTGCAATCGCGCGGCCGGCTCACTGGCGGCCAGACGCTGCAGTTCACCGGCCGCATCCTGACGCGCCTGCTGGGCCCGCTCCAGCCCCGATCGAGCCTGCTCCCGCTGCTGTTCGGCCTGCTGCAGCGCTTCACGCCAGCGACGCTGGGCCTGCAACGCTTGCTGCCGGGCCAACAGCGGGGCCTCGTCCTGACTAAGGCGCTGATGCTCGGCCTGCAGTTCGGCGCGCTGCGCCTCGTCGAGCAACTCCATGCCCTGTGCGCGGCTTTTCAGCAGATTGAGCGCCTGTTCGGCGGCTTTGGTGCGCTCGTAGACCTGCTGGGAAATCTGCCCGTACACCTCGGTGCCGGTCAGCTCCTCCAGCAGCTCCGCGCGCTGGTTGGCATTGGCCTCGAGAAACGCCGCGAAGCCGCCCTGGGCCAGCAGCATGGACTTGGTGAAGCGCTCGAAATCCAGGCCGGTCAGCTCGGCAGTCAGGCTTTCCTTTTCGCGAATCTTGTCGGTGAGGATTTCGCCATCGGCGATACGCGCCAGCTCCACCTTGGGCGCCTGCAGCGCGCCGTCCACCTTGTCGCGCGCGCGGCGCTGGCTCCAGAAGGCGCGGTAGCCCTGCCCCTTGACCTCGAACTCGACCTCGGCCAGGCAGTCGGCGGTGTGCCGCGTCATCAGTTCGTTGCCACTGGCCGACAGCGTGCTCATGCGCGGCGTGCGGTGATACAGGGCCAGACAGATGGCGTCGAGCAGCGTGGTCTTGCCCGCGCCGGTCGGCCCGGTAATGGCGAACAGGCCGCTACCGGCGAAAGGCTCGGCGGCGAAATCGATCTTCCACTCGCCCTTGAGGGAGTTGAGGTTCTTGAGGCGCAGGCTGAGGATTTTCATGCACAGGTCGTAAGCCGTTGGAGGCGGTCATTCTGGCATATCCGCCCCCACGTAAAGACTCAATCGCGGCAATAACCCTCACCGCTGCGCACGGTCAGGCAGTTCTGTTTATCCAGCAGCCATTTCATGCCGGTGGCTTCGCCGTCGGTGGCGCTGATGCTCTCCACCACGCCATCGCGCACGAAGACGATCTTCGCCCCCTGCGCACGGCCGACGAAGCGGCGCGGGCCGTCGAGGTTGGCGATGGTCAGACGGTAGTCGGCCGGCGTGCCACTGATAGCCAGGTAGGTACCCTCGGGTCCGTTCCAGCGCCCCAGCCATTGCTCGGTCACCCTGGCGTCCTGCTCGCCGGACGACCTGGCGCAGCCAGTCAGCAACAGAGAAACGGCCGCAGCCGCGAAAAGAAAGTGCGCAGTTCTGTGCATGACGCTCTCCACAGGAAGGGTTAGCCGTTTCGACCAGAACCGCACATCAGCGGTTCAGGCCCAGGCGCTCACAGTATTTCGATACGGTCGCGGCCATTGGCCTTGGCACGGTACATCGCCTGGTCCGCCCGCTCCATCAGGCAGTCCAGGCTTTCGCCAGGGCGATACTCGGCAATGCCGAAACTGGCGCTCTTGCGTTGCACCCGCTCGAACGAAAACCCGCTGATACGCTTCTGCAGGGCCTGCACAGCCTGCTCTGCATGAGCCGCATCGGTCTCCGGCAGGATGATGAGAAACTCCTCGCCGCCAAGCCGCCCGACCTTGTCCACGACTCGCACGCCATCGCGCAGCAGCCCGGCGAACTGGCGCAGCACGCTGTCCCCCACCGCATGGCCATGAGTATCGTTGACGCTCTTGAAGTGATCGATATCGATCAGCACCACCGAAAACGGCGTGCCGTAACGATTGGTCCGCGCCACCTCCTCGATCAGAAAACGCAGGGTACGCGAACGATTCCACAGCCCGGTCAGGCTGTCGACACTGGCGCTCAGGGCCAGGCTGTCCTGATGCAGGAACATGTGTTTGTGCGCCTTTTCCAGAACAAAGGCGCTGAGCAGGCCGAAGGAGAACGAAGCGAGAATCCAGATCAGGTGCAGGCGCTGCATGCCGGGCGTCAGCGAGTGCTCGAGCGTGACCAGCAAAATCGCCGCCAGAGAGAACAACGCGGTAGCCATGGCACGCCTGAGCGTCAGCCCGGAGATGGCGAATGTCCACATCAGGTTGAGATAGATCTCCGGCGCGTAAAAGGCGAAACGCGGTGAGCCGAAATTGAAGTAGAGGTTGGACAGCACCGAGATGATGGGCGCGAGTGACAGCAACCCCAGCATCAACGGCTGCCGCCTTGGTTGAAAACTCAGCAGCCCGATAGCCAGCAACGCTGCCGGCACCAGCAACGCATGCACGATGAAGCGCGCGAGAGGCTGATCGGTTTCGACGTTCTGCTCGATGGCGGCATAGATCAGATACAGCGCCATGGTCAGAAAAGCCACATAGCGAATCTGCGGAATCTTCGCCTGCAGATACCAGCACGCAAACGCCTGTCGAGTCGCCTCCGGCACTCCATGCAAAGGGTCAAGCGCACGCAGCAAGGTATTGAACAACGGCACTTTCGCTCCCCTGTCGAATGGCCACTATTCACAGCATAGAACGCTTGTTGCGTCGAATGCGATGCAGGCTTCGCTCAATCGCCTGTCAAAGCACGCCCGCCAGATTGATCCGAGCCTGTGCCTCGTAGCGCGTCCTGAAATGATCCGTGTTGTAAATCATCGAGCGCGCCAGAAATGACTTCAGAACGCTGCGCCGCTTGATGCGGTACACAAGGCCCGGCACCCAGGCGTACTCGGCACGCACCTGGGCGTCGTACTCGGCGAAACGCTCCGGCGTGGCGCCGAGAATGGCCAGGTCGATATCCACCAGCAACTGCTCATCCGGCTCACCCGGCGTCGCGTCATGCCGGGTGACCATGATCAGTCGTTCGACCCGCGCCAACGTCGCCTGGCTGGCCTGACAGCTCGCAAGCACCCGGATGGCCCAATCCGCGCTCTGGCGCTCGTTGTTCTTGCCGCGCACGTCGTAGATGGCGTCATGGAACCAGAGCGCAATGGCCACCTCACCCGGCTGCTGCGCCAGGTGGCGCGCTTGAGCAAAAAGCATCAGGCATTCGCGCAGGTGTTGCAGCGAGTGATAGTGCCGCTGCGGTTCCTCGTAGGCACGAACGAGCTGCTCGAACAGGCCTGACGGCGGCTACAGGCCCAGGTCTGACCAGGCGCTGGCCCAAGATGATGGGAGAAGAGTCATTTAGGGTATCGATAGCGGTTGGTTAAGGGACGGGCTTCAGCCCGTCCCAGTGAACGGAGGGAACGGTCTGAACCAATGCCTGGAAGCCAATTGCGCGACTAACGACCGATAGCCGGCCTCGCTGCGCGAACTACAGAATGGCCAGGGCACAAGAGCCCAAAACAGGCCGGGTATACGAATGTAACCGCGCTGACGACAGGTGCAAAGAAAAGCTGTGCTCGCTACGTGCGGGGAGAGTCCATATACACTTGTTAGGCTTCACTCGATTTGCCAGGGCGGTTTGTAAAAGAACTCAATCGAGAGAATACTTCTTCTAGCGCAGACTGGATTCTTGCATCTGCAATATCACCGCTTTTTGATATCAAGTATGCGACTTTAAAAAACATATATTTTCTAATTGTAATGCAATAAAAATCACCATCTTCTTTGAGGCAACAAATTTTTCTCCATTTCATGGTGACGAACTTACCGCTCGGCATAGCTAGCCGCAGAGCCTCAGGTGTAACAACTGCCTTGTAATTACCTTCCATGGCAGCAAGTCTGCGCGCGGTTAGTGTTTCCACAGAGTAATTCAGAGCGTTCGTTTTGTCTGAAAACTTACTGACTCGAGATTCTACTTTCGCTTTTATTAAGCTTTTCCAGGCGGACAGATAGAGAACGGCGCAGATTGCTATTGCAAGATAGGCTTCCAAGGTTTTGTCTTCCCAGATTGAGCAGTAAATTATTGCTGGCGATAACAGTGGAAGCCAAAAAAACAGTGTACGCATTATGAATGCATGTAGCCGCAGAGCTAACGTTGCGTTTTTCGCGACTCGCTCTGAATTAACTCTCTTTGCCAATATTTTTAACTGGTCCGAGGTTATTGAGAATTCCAGTTCCATGACTTCCTTGTTTTTAGCTAAGGCCTGACGTTTGGTTAAGGGGCGAGTTTTAGCCACCCAGTGAGCGAAGCGAACGATTTGAATGCTGTAATGGACTCTCCCCGCGCCACGGTTCCCTACCAAGGCGTTGAGGCTTGAAGAATGGGAGAGCTGCCATGAAACGAATTGCAGTTGATCTGGCCAAGTCCGTTTACCAGGTTGCCGAGAGTGTCCGTTCCGGCCAGGTGGTGCAGCGCAAGCGGCTGAACCGAGAGGCGTTCTGGCGATATATACAGGAGCAGGCCGAGCCGGTCGAGTGGGTGCTGGAGGCCTGTGGCGCTGCGCATTACTGGAGCGCTTCACGCAATCGTTTGGTCATCGGGTGAGGCTGCTGCATCGATGGAGTCAGCCCGCTGGGTTGAGCGCAGCAGGCGCTTGGCCGGAGTGTCGCGACGGCCGTTCCCGGATTGCATCCGGGCTACGGAGGTCTGTGCCGCTAGGCCTTGGGCAGCGCTTCCAGCACCTGCCGGTACAAACCCTGCAAACGCTGGGCATCCCCTTCTTCCAATGTCTCTTGCTGCAAGCGTCGGGCGAATACGTCCTCCACGCTCAGTTCATCCAGCGTTTCCCGCGCTTCGCTGGCCAGGCTGGCACTGGCGTTGCCGCGTTCACGGCGGATGCGCAGCACTTCCACCGGCAGCCCCTCACAGAGTGCATTGATCCGGCTTTGCAGGTCGCTCAGGTAGTCGTCGGTGCTCACGTGCACCTCCAGCCATACGGGCCGCTCGGGCGTGCCCTGAGCAGCGGCCTCGGCGATGGCGCCTGCCAGCTCCTTGAGCGAGCCGCGCAGGCTGGCCATGGGCTGGAACACCGGCACGGGCAGCGGTGTGATCGATTGCAACGTGGCAGCGCCGAACTCCAGCAGCAGGACTTCCTTCTGCTGACGCGCCTCGTCGAAGGACAACGCAATCGGTGAGCCGCTGTAGCGGATGTGCTCCAGCCCGCCGACCTTCTGCGGGCGGTGGATATGGCCAAGGGCGATGTAGTCCGCCGGTGGGAAGGCACTGGTGGGGAAGGCCTCCAGACTGCCGACGTAGATCTCGCGCACCGACTCGCTGGCGCTGGCACCAACCGTGGTCAGGTGACCGGTGGCGACGATCGGCAGCGCCTGGCCCAGCTCGTCACGCGTGCTCGACGCCAGCTCGTATAGCGCCCGGTAATGCTCGGCGATGGCTTGCTGCAGCGACTGCTGCTTGTCCTGCGCGCTCTGCCCCGCCTGGCTGGCCAGCACGTCGCGCGGGCGAATGAAGGGAATGGCGCAGAGAACGGCGCCCGGCTGGCCAGTACGATCATTGAGCAGCAGTACCTGTTCGGCCAGGTCGACGCCAACACCCGGCACCACCTGGGCGCCCAGTTGCGCCAGCAGGCTGCGGCTTTCCCCGAGCATGGCCGGTGAGTCGTGGTTGCCGCCAAGCACCACCAGGGCGCAGCCGGCATCGCGCAGCTCCACCACCAGCCGGTAATACTGCTCGCGGGCGTAACTGGGCGGTGCGCCGGTGTCGAACACGTCGCCGGCAATCAGCAAAACATCCACGTCATGTGCCTGCACCTGTTCCAGCAACCAGGTGCAGAAGGCCAGGTGCTCGGCCTGGCGGGTCTTGCCCATGAAGTGCTGGCCCAGGTGCCAGTCGGAGGTGTGCAGGATGCGCAGGCTCATAGCGGCCAGTCCTGCACGACGATGTGGGTCTTGACCCGCTGCATCTGCGGGAAAGCTTCGATGGCCGCGCGCACTTCGCTCAGGCGCGCCATGTTTGGCGCTTCGACCAGCACCAGCATGTCGGTCTCGCCGCTGATGCCGCTGCAATGGCGGATTTCCGGGTATTCGCGCATGCGCTCGACGTAATCCTGGCAACGAGCGTTCTGGTAGAACAGCTCGAGGAAGGCCTTGACCCCACCCTCGCCGGGCACCGCCACCTGGGCGTGATAGCCGCGAATCACCCCGCTCTCTTCCAGGTGACGAATCCGCTCACTGACCGCCGAACGTGACAGGTTGACCTCACGGGCGATCTGGCTGACGGAGGTACGCGCATCACTGCGCAGCAGGGCGAGGATCTGACGATCGAACTTGTCCACGGGGCTTCTCGGGGCGGCAATCAGGTTGACGTGGGAAACCGCCATTTCGTCGGCAAAAGGCGCCAACCTGCAATCAGGCGGCGCTCTACCATGGCGGTATCTGCAAAGGCGTGAGCATACCCCATGAGTCGATTGAACAAGGAATTGGGCCTGCTGCAGGGCATCGCCCTGCTCAGCACCTCGCTGCTCGGCACCGGCATCTTCGTGGTGCCGGCCCTGGCGGCCACGGCGGCGGGCGCAGCGTCATTATGGGCCTGGATGCTGCTGATCGTCCTGGTACTGCCAGTGGCGTTCACCTTCGCCCAGCTGGGCAAGCGCTTCCCTCATGCCGGCGGCGCGCCGCACCTGATCGGCCGCGCCTTCGGCCTGCGCATGGAAGGGGTCAGCGCCCTGCTGTTTCTCGCCGTGCTGCCGGTCGGTCTGCCGGCGGCCCTGCATATCGCCAGCGGCTTCTGGCTGGCGTTGTTCGATCTCGATCGCAGTGGCCTGTTGCTCATCGAACTGGCCACGCTGGGCGCCATTCTCCTGCTTGGCCAGCGTCCACCGAAAGCATCGGGCATGCTGCAGGGGCTGATCGCCGTGGCCATCGTCACCAGCGTGGCGCTGATCTGGTGGGTCGGTGACCTGCCGCGCGCCAGCCAGCCACTGCTGCCGCCGATGGAGGGCCAATGGCACCTGCTGCCAACGGCGCTGGGGGTGATGTTCTGGTGCTTCGTCGGTATCGAGGCGTTCACCCATCTGGGCGAGGAGTTCAAACACCCGGAGCGCGACTTCCCCCTGGCGCTGCTGCTCGGCGTACTGCTGGCGGGCCTGGTGTACTGGGCCTGCTCGGTGGCGGTGCTGAGCTTTGCCACCTACGGCGACGTACACAGCGACACCACCGCCCTGCCCCGTCTGTTCGAGCAACTGCTGGGCGAGCAGGCGCGCGTGCTGGTGGCAGTGCTCGGTTACCTGGCCTGCTTCGCCTCGATGAACGTGTACATCCAGGGCTTCGCCCGGCTTATCTGGAGCCTGGCCGATGAAGGCCGCCTGCCTGCCAGACTGGCCGTGCGCAACCGCCAGGGCGTACCCGGCAGAGCCTTGCTGCTGGTGGTGATCTGTTGTGCGCTGTGCGCCATGCTCTCGGCCACCTTGAACCTGTCGGTAGATGATTTGATCCGCTATGCCAACGGCAACTTCGTGTTGATCTACCTGCTCAGCATGGCCGCCGGCTGGGTGCTGCTCAGTGGCATCTGGCGCCTGCTGGCCGGACTCAGCGGGCTGCTCTGTGCAGCGCTGCTGGTGATGCTCGGCAGCGATGCGCTGTATGCCGCAGGGCTGCTTGCCGCCCTGCTGCTGCTCAGTCATCTGCGGGCAAGACATAAAGCGCTGGCGTAGGGTGGAGCACGCCTCACCGATCCACCGCAAGCCTGGTGGTGGATGAAAGAGCGTCATCCACCCAACAGGTGACCGTGAGGCGCATAGGGTTCTATCCTTACCCTGATTTCGCCGAAAGGAAGCCCCATGCGCCGCGTACTCAACGACCTGAAAATCATGATCCTGGCCAACCTGTGGATCGTCCCGGTGGTGGCCGGCCTGGTCTGGGCACTGTTCCAGTTCGTCGCGCCGCCACCGCCGATGAGCGCCAGCATGGCCACCGGCGCTCAAGGCGGTGCCTACCAGCAGTTCGCCGAACGCCTGAAGGAAGAACTGGCCAAGGAAGGGTTCGAGCTGAATCTGGTGCCGACCTCCGGCTCGCGCGACAACCTGCAGCGTCTGCTGGCCGAGGACCCGGAAGTGGAGATCGCCCTGGTGCAGAGCGGCCTGGAGCGCCAGTTGGCACCCGAAGAACAGCGTCAGCTGGAAAGCCTGGGAGCGATCTATCAGGAGCCCCTGTGGCTGTTCTATCGCCGTGACGTGGCGCTGGATCGCATTGCCGACCTGCTGCCACTGCGCCTCGGTCTGGGCGGCGAAGGCAGCGGCACCCGTGCCGCCAGCGATGCCATCCTCGGCGCCAATGCCATCGGGCCCGAACACTATCCCGCAAGCTGGCAGAGCATCGGGGGTGGCAAGGCCGCCCGCGCGCTGATGGCCGGCGAACTGGATGCCGCATTCTTCGTTGGCCCGGCAGAAAACGCCCTGGTGCAACAACTGGCGGCCAACCCGGACATCGCCCTGGCGCACTTTCGTCGCGCCGCCGCCTACGCCGCGCGCTTGCCGTTCTTCAATCAGGTGACCGTCGGCGAAGGCCTGCTCGATCTGGCCAGCAATGCACCTGATCGCGACATCGTCACCCTCGCTCCGGTCGCCACCCTGGTGGTCAATGACGACTTCAACCCCGGCCTGGTGCCGCTTTTTCTCGAGGCCAGTCGTGAAGTGATGCGCGGCGGCAACCTGCTCGACGCCGCCGGCACCTTTCCCAGCGCCGAGCCTCGCACCTTCGAGCTGCACAAGGATGCAGGGCATTACTACGACAAGGGCCTGCCGATCCTGCAGCGTTACCTGCCGTTTCGTATCGCCTCGCTGGCCGACCGCTACATCATCCTGCTGATCCCCTTGATCGTGGTGATGATCCCGCTGTTCAAGGCCGTCGGACCGATCTACCAGTGGCGCATCCGTGCGCGCATCTACCGCTGGTACAAGCACCTGCGCGAAGTCGACCGCAAGCTGCACGCCGGCTCCCTGCCCGACGAGCTGGGCAGCGAGATCGAACGCCTGGAGCAGATGGAAGACGAGCTGGCAGCCGTGGAGGTACCCCTGTCGTACTCCAACGAGTTGTACGAACTGCACATGCACGTGCGCTACGTGATCGAGCGGCTGCGCGTGCTGCAGCAGCGACGGCATCCGTAGGGTGGATCACGCTTCATCGATCCACCACAGCGGTGGATGTAAACAGCGACATCCACCCTACGCGCTACGTGATCGAGCGGCTTCGGGTAAACTGCGCCCCTGTTTCATTTGCCCACGAGACCGCCATGCCGATCCGCCACTGCATCGTCCACCTGATCGACAAGAAGCCCGACGGCAGCCCCGCCGTGCTGCACGCTCGCGACAGCGAGCTGGCCACGTCGCAAGCCATGGAGAACCTGCTGGCCGACCTCAACGAGAGCTACAACGCCAAGCAGGGCAAGGCCTGGGGTCTGTTCCACGAAGAATCCGGCGCCTACCCGTTCAGCGGCTGGCTCAAGGCCTATCTCGATGGCGAGCAGGATTTCACTGCCTTCAGCCGTCAGGCCGTCGAACACCTGCAGAAGCTGATGGAGGAATCCAACCTCTCCACCGGCGGCCACGTCCTGCTGGCTCACTACCAGCAAGGCATGACCGACTACCTGGCCATCGCCCTGCTGCACCACAGTGAAGGCGTGGCGGTGACCGACGCGCTGGACGTGACCCCGGCCAAGCACCTGGATCTCGGCCAACTGCACCTGGCCGCGCGCATCAACATCAGCGAGTGGCAGAACAACAAGCAGTCCAAGCAGTACATCTCCTTCATCAAGGGCAAGAACGGCAAGAAGGTCTCGGACTACTTCCGCGACTTCATCGGCTGCCAGGAGGGCGTCGACGGCCCGGGCGAGACTCGCACCCTGCTCAAGGCCTTCAGCGATTACGTGGAAAGCGAGGATCTGCCCGAAGAGCAGGCCCGCGAGAAGACCAAGACCCTGGTCGGCTACGCCACCGGCCAGGCCAAGATGGGTGAGCCGATCACTCTGGAAGAACTGTCCGGTCTGATCGACGAAGAGCGCCCCAAGGCCTTCTATGAGCACATCCGCAACAAGGACTACGGCATGGCGCCGGAATTTCCGGCGGACAAACGTACCCTGAGCCAGTTCCAGCGCTTTACCGGCCGTGCCGAGGGGCTGTCGATCAGTTTCGAGGCGCACCTGCTGGGCTCGAAGGTCGAGTATGACGAAGGCCGCGACATGCTGATCATTCGCCAGTTGCCGACACAGCTGAAAGACCAGCTCAAGCGTCGCCAGGATTGATGCATTTGTAGGGTGGGCCGGGCGGCGATCCGCTCTAGTTTTGTAGGGTGGGCTTCAGCCCACCAAGGAACTAGTCCATGTGGGCGCCCGGCCTACCTTACAAGGCCAGGATCGTTTTGGTGGGCTGAAGCGGATCGCCGCCCGGCCCACCCTACGCCCGCCTACGAGCCACAGGTTGATATGGCAGCATGGCCCGGCGCGGTTTACGCTGGCAGGACCGCGCCATCACACAAGGATGCGAAACCATGAAGACGATTCTGCTGATGCTCGCCGCCCTGGCCCTGTGGCAGAACTGGGACAAGATCGAGCGCTGGATCGACCCGCCCCAGGCGGGTAACGCCAGCGGCGAGGTGGTGCTCTACGCCACGCAATGGTGCGGCTACTGCGCCAAGACACGCGAGCTGTTCGCCGAAGACGGCATCGCCTATCGCGAAGTGGATATAGAAAAGGACAGCAGCGGCCGCGCCCAGTACCAGGCACTTGGCGGTCGCGGCGTGCCGGTGATCGACCTGCGTGGGCAGGTCATCCACGGCTACGACGTGCGCGCCATTCGCGCCGCCTACTGACAGGCGGCGCGAGAGGCCTCAGCGCGCCTCGATACGAAAGCCCAAACGCGGGAAGTGCACGTGCACGATGCCGGCACGCTCGTCCTCGCGACGCAGGATCAGCTCGTCGCGCCCGGCATGCAGCAACTCGCCCTGCACCGGGTCGACACCATAGTCCACTGCAGCGATGCTCACCGCCTGGCCAGCTTTGAAGCCATTGGGCTCGACAAAATCCTCTTCCGGCAGCGCTGCCGGAGTCGCCTCACGCGCCACCGCGATCGCCTGTTCGCTGCTCATCTCGCTCAACGAGCCATGGCCGAAGCCGAGCACACGACCAAGCCAGGCAGCGACCTCCGGGTAATCGTCGATCAACGGCGAGGTGACCGGCGTGCCACGCAGGAACCACAGGCAATGGGCCACGGAAAAATCGGCGAGCGACGGCTCACCGAAGAGGAAATCGCCCTGCTCGCGCTGCAACTGGCGTTGCAATGCGCCCATCAGTGCCGGCCAATTGTGCTTGGCCTGCTCCAGTGGCAGACGGCTCGCCGTGCCACCGGAAAACAGCGCACCACGGTCGGCTGCAAAGGCCTTGGCGAACTCCGGCGGCACCTTGGCGAAGCGCAGCGCCATCGACTCCGGCTGGAACACCAGCGCCACGGCATGCTGGAACAACACCGAGTCGGCCCACTGCGCCAGCAGGCTGACATTGAACTCCTGACCTTCGGGCAACAACGCGGGAGTGGCCTTCTCGGCTTCCAGGCGGCGAGCGATCAGCGCGGTATCGCAGTAGATATCGGCGCCAACCTGCAGCACCGGGGTCTTGCGGTAGCCGCCGGTCAGCGCGGTGAGATCGGGCTTGGGCATCAGTGGCGGGATCATCACCGACCGCCAGGACAGTTGCTTGAAGCCCAGCATCAGGCGGGCCTTCTCGGCGAACGGCGAGGTCGGGTAGTGATGAAGGATCAACTCATGCATGGCGCGCTCCGCGTCGGATCGAAAGCCTTCAGCTTACCCGTGCAGCACGCGCACGCACACCGTCTCAGGCTGATGAACCGCCATCAACGGCCAGAATGAGCGCTTCTTTGGCGCTTTTGCTCAGGCGCTTGATCGCACGCTCACGGCGCAACGCATCGCCCTTGCCGGCACAGGCTTCGACGTAGGCCAGGGCCAGCGCCGGGCTGGTATGGAAGAACCGGGCGCCCTTGCCGCTCTGGTGCTGGGCGAAACGCCGCTGCGGGTCATCGCTGATGCCGCAATACAGCGCGCCATTGGCGGCGCGCACCAGATAGACGAACCAGGCCTTTTCGACGACTGCATTCATCCGCGAGCGGGAAACCACTCACGCGCCGAGCGCCACAGGCACATGCCGACGAAGTAGGCCGAAGCCAACCACCAGAGGGCCAGCAGCCAGAACTGATTGACCGGGTACTGCAGGATCAGCAGCGCGCTGGAGAGCATCCAGACGAAGGTCACCAGGATGTTCAGCGGCATGAACTGGCGCACGCGGAACGGGTGTAGGAACTTCATCTTGGTCAGGGTCAGGCCGGCCAACAGGACGATCACGCCCAGGGTGATCCAGGGATGCACGTCGAGGATGAAGAAATACAGCACCACCACGTTCCACGCCGCCGGGAAGCCGACGAAGTAGTTGTCCTTGCTCTTCATGTTCAGGTTGCAGAAGCAGAACAGCGAGGACAGCAGAATCAGGCCCACGGCGAACAGCGGCGTGTAATCCGGCAGCGGGATGAAGCGGTAGAGAAAGATCGCGGGGATGAATACGTAGGTCAGGTAGTCGATCACCAGGTCGAGGGTCGAGCCGTCGAAATGCGGCAACACGCCCTTGACGTCATAACGGCGCGCCAGCGAGCCGTCCAGACCATCGACCAGCAGCGCCAGGCCGAGCCACAACAGGCATTGCTTGGGTTGGCCGTCGAGCACGGCCAGCAATGCCAGCAGGGCGAGGATCACGCCGCTGGCGGTAACGGCATGGACCCCCCAGGCTTTGGCCTGTTTTACGGCAACGATCAATTCGGTCACGGCAGGTCTCGATTGGCAGTGGAGGTGCGGCACCCGGTGTGCGCACTCTTTATTGAAGGCTAAGACCGGATAGCCTACCACTGCGTTCCTTCGTCCGCCTCAGCGCGTGCCGCGAAACTGCGCCAGCCCGCGTGCTGCCTGTCGACGAATGGCAGCCTGAACCGGTGGCGCCCAACCCAGCAGAAGCCCTTTGCCACCTAACGCCTGACGTGCCCAGCGCCACAGATCGAAGTGATCGCGATGCTCGACGATGAGCCCGTCGCGAAACACGAAGCGCGCCTGAATATGGTTGACCACCTGACGACCGGTGGCGCTGAAACGGTAGTGGGCGACCCAGCGCGCACTGCCGGCATGATCGTCGGCGTGCACCGCGTCGAAGGTCAGCGAGAAGTCTTCGGCGCGGCTGCACAGCATGCGCCACATATCGCCCGCCTGCGCGCCGCGCAGGTCGACGAAGACCGGGTCGGAGAAGCGCACGTCCTCGGCGTAACAGCCAGCCATGGTCGCGGCATCGAGCTTTTGGAAGGCGCTGTAGAAACGCTGGATCAACTCGGCGTTGGCGTGGCTCATGGTTCGCTCCTGCGTGCGTTATGGGTCGGGTTCACCCGCCGACGATGCGATGACATCGGTGCGCACAGCGCACCCTGCGGCGCGCGGGTGAATGCAGCCTAGTCTGGGCGCAGAAGAAGGGTGTGGCGATTGGCTATAAAGACAACTTTGTGTCAATAATCGCCAAACCCGTTCCAGGTCACCGTCATGCTGCGCATCGCCTTGTACGTCTGCCCGCAAACCATCTGTTCCAGCCTGAGCATGGCGCAGGACGCCTTCGGCCTGGCCAATCGTCTGGCCGGCGCGCCTCGTTTTCAGCTGCAGCGTTTCAGTCTCGATGGCCAACCCGTGCACCTGGAATTCGCGCAGATCCTGGTCGATGGCGGCCTTGAGTTGGCCGAGCAAGCCGACCTGCTGATCGTTCCCGCCACCGGCAGCGCCATCACCCGCACGCTGGAGAGCAACGCCAAACTGCTGCCCTGGCTGGCCCGACGCGACCAGCAACAGGTGGCCAGCCTGTGCAGCAGCGCCTTCCTGCTGGCGGCTGCCGGCCTGCTCGATGGTCGTCAGGCGACCACCCACTGGGCCCTGGCTGATGCCTTCGCCCGGCACTTTCCCCAGGTGAACCTGCGCAGCGATCTGCTGTTGACCGAGGACGGTCCGCTGTTCTGCTCCGGCGGTGCCCAGGCCGGGCTCGACCTGTGTCTGCACCTGATAGCCCTGCATGCCGGCGAATGGCTGGCGCAACAGGTCGCCAGCGCCATGGTGATCGAGCGTCAGCGCGGTACGCAGACGCGTTTCGCCCCGCTGCTACCCAGCAGCGAAGACACATCCCTTGCCCCGCTGCTGACCTGGCTGCGCGAGCATCACACCGAAGTGATCGATCTCAACCGTCTTGCGCAGCAGGCACACTGTTCGCCGCGCACCTTGTTGCGGCGCTTCAAACAGGCCACCGGGCTGACTCCGGGCAATTACCTGCAGCGCCTGCGCATCAGTCTGGCGCAGCAGGCGCTGGCCGATTCGGCGCAGTCGCTGGAGCAGGTCGCCAGCCAGGTGGGTTTTGCCGACCGCGCGACCTTCGCCAAGCGCTTCAAGCAATTGTGCGGGGAAACGCCGGGCACCTTCCGCAAGCGCATGCAGGGCAACGGAGCCGCGCCGCCGGCCCCTTAGGGCGCGCCGTGCACACCAATCTGGGACGCTGGGCATTCGAGAGGGCTACGGGTTTGCGGTGCGCACGGCGCACCCTGTCCCGTGGCCCATGAAAAAGGGAGCCCGAAGGCTCCCTGATCGATGGCGCGATGCCGGCTCAGTGCAGGATCTGGCTGAGGAACAGCTTGGTGCGCTCGTTCTGCGGGTTGGTGAAGAAGGCGTTCGGCTCGGCTTCCTCCACGATCTCGCCCTTGTCCATGAAGATCACGCGGTTGGCCACGGTGCGGGCAAACCCCATTTCGTGGGTCACGCAGAGCATGGTCATGCCGTCTTCGGCCAGGCCGATCATGGTGTCCAGAACCTCTTTGACCATCTCCGGGTCGAGGGCCGAGGTCGGCTCGTCGAACAGCATGATCTTCGGCTTCATGCACAGCGCGCGAGCAATCGCCACACGCTGTTGCTGACCGCCGGAGAGTTGCCCCGGAAACTTGTTGGCCTGCTCGGGAATTCGCACGCGCTCGAGAAAGTGCATGGCAATTTCCTCGGCCTGACGCTTGGGCATCTTGCGTACCCACATCGGCGCCAGGGTGCAGTTCTGCAGCACGGTCAGGTGCGGGAACAGGTTGAAGTGCTGGAACACCATGCCCACTTCACGGCGAATCGCTTCGATGTGCTTGAGGTCGCTGGTCAGCTCGGTGCCATCGACCAGGATGCGCCCCTGCTGGTGCTCTTCCAGGCGGTTGATGCAGCGAATGGTGGTGGACTTGCCCGAACCGGACGGGCCACACAGGACGATACGCTCGCCCGGCTGCACGCTGAGGTTGATGTCCTTGAGCACGTGGAACTGGCCGTACCACTTGTTCACACCCTGCAGCAGGATCATCGGCTCGGCGCTGGGTTGTTTGATTGCTTCACTCATAAATTCACTCCTCTCGAGGGGCTGATCCAGGATTTAGCGAGCGAGAGCCAGGCAAGGCGAAAACAGATGAGGAAGCGCAGCGTACGGTTGTACGTGAGCATTCCGAGAATGTTTTCAACGCCGCCTGGCCGACGCGCAGCAAATACTGATCAGCTCCTAACGCTTGTGGCCGGTATCCAGCTTCCGCTCCAGATGCAGCGAATAGCGGGACATGCCGAAACAGAAAATCCAGAAGACCAACGCGGCGAACACATAGCCTTCGGTGGCCATACCCAGCCATGCCGGGTCGGTGGTCGCCTGCTTGATGCTGTTGAGCAGATCGAACAGGCCGATGATGATCACCAGACTGGTGTCCTTGAACAGGGCGATGAAGACGTTGACGATGCCCGGAATCACCAGCTTCAGCGCCTGCGGCAGGATCACCAGCCCCATCATCCGCCAGTAGCCCAGGCCCATGGCCGCAGCGGCCTCGTACTGGCCTTTGGGAATGGCCTGCAGACCACCGCGCACCACTTCGGCGATGTAGGCGGACTGGAACAGGATCACCCCGATCAGCGCACGCATCAGCTTGTCGAAATGCATGCCTTCGGGCAGGAACAGCGGCAGCATCACCGAGGACATGAACAGCACGGTGATCAACGGCACTCCGCGCCAGAACTCGATGAAGGTGACGCAGATGACCTTGATCGCCGGGAGGTTGGAACGTCGTCCCAGTGCCAGCAGGATACCCAGCGGCAAGGCACCGGTGATGCCCACGGAGGCGATCACCAGGGTCAGCATCAGGCCGCCCCACTGGCTGGTGGATACCACGCTCAGGCCGAATACGCCGCCGTGCAGCAGGCACCAGGCGATCACCGGATAGATCACCAGGAAGCCCAGGCCGTAGAACGCCTTGCGCGGCATCTGCGGCACGAACAGCGGCGCCGCACCGACGATGGCCAGCCACAGTGTGGCGTCCACGCGCCAGCGCAGTTCGCTGGGGTAGAAGCCGTACATGAACTGACCGAAACGCTGCTGGATGAACACCCAGCATGCGCCTTCCTTCGTGCAGTCGGCACGGGTGCTGCCCACCCAGTTGGCATCGATGATCGCCCACTGCAGCAGCGGCGGCACCACCAGCCAGATCAGGTAGATCGCGAAGAGGGTCAACAGGCTGTTGAACCAGTTGGAAAACAGGTTGGCCTTGAGCCAGCCCACCGCACCGACGCTCATGCGTGGCGGCGGCAGGTCCGGTTTGAATGTATGAGTCTGCATGGCTGCTCCTTACCGCTCGGTCAGCGCGATGCGCTTGTTGTACCAGTTCATCAGCAGGGAAATGCTGATACTGATGGCCAGATACACGCTCATGGTGATGGCGATCACCTCGATGGCCTGGCCGGTCTGGTTGAGCACGGTGCCGGCGAACAGTGAAACCATGTCCGGGTAGCCGATACCGGCGGCCAGGGACGAGTTCTTCGCCAGGTTGAGGTACTGACTGGTCAGCGGCGGAATGATCACGCGCAGTGCCTGCGGGATGATCACCAGGCGCAGGGTGACGCCCGGGCGCAACCCAAGCGAGCGTGCCGCTTCGGTCTGACCATGACTGACTGCCATGATCCCGGAGCGCACGTTCTCGGCGATGAAGGCTGCGGTGTAGATGGTCAGTGCCAGGGTCAGCGCCATCAGCTCGGGGATCATCACCCAGCCGCCACGGAAGTTGAAACCGGTCAACGCCGGCACGCTCCACACCAGCGGGTTGCCGCCGATCAGCACGGTAAGGCCGGGAATCACCACGATCAGCGCCAGCGAGGTCCACAGCAGCGGGAAGATCTGGCCAGTGGCCTCGCGGCGCTTCTTGGCCCAGCGTCCCAGGGCGATGATGCCGACGATGGTTGCCAGCAGGACCACCGCGAACAGCCCGAAACTCTCCGAAGGGCCCGGCGCCGGCATGTACAGACCGCGACTGTTGAGGAAGAACATCTCACCAACACCCAGGCTCTGCCGAGGGCCAGGCAGGGCGAGAAATACCGCGAAATACCAGAAGAGGATCTGCAGCAACGGCGGAATGTTGCGGAAAATCTCGATGTAAACGGTGGCCAGCTTGCTGATCAGCCAGTTGGGCGATAGCCGCGCCACGCCCAGCAGGAAGCCGAGGATGGAGGCCAGCACGATACCGATGAAGGACACCAGCAGGGTATTGAGCAAGCCGACCAGGAAGACACGGCTGTAGCTGTCGCTTTCCGTGTAGTCGATCAGGTGCTGGGCGATACCGAAACCGGCGCTGTTATTGAGAAATGCGAAGCCGGAAATGATCCCGCGCTTCTCCAGGTTGGCCTGGGTGTTCTGGAAGAGAAACCAGCCGAGCGCCACAACGGCGATAACGGCAATGATCTGGAAAGCCCAAGCACGCACCTGCGGATCGTTCAGAAGCGATCCTCGCGGGCGCGGGGCATTAGCAGTCGTGTGCATGACAACCCTCATGGAAGCCCCGGCCGCACGCAAGCCGGCCGGAGTTCACGTAATCGGAAACGACAGCGGCAGGCCCCGAGAACCGGTCCATAGTCTGCTGCGCGTCGGGCCTGCTGCGTCAAAAACAGGCTCAGAATGCTCATTTACAACTCGTAAACTGCGCTTCTTCGCCTGTTTTTTCCTTGCATACCTCTAGCTCGCAATCCTATGAACAGGTTCTCGCCTGCCGCTGTGGACGGTCAACGCACCGGCGGTGCGTACTGCAGACCACCCTTGTTCCACAGGGCGTTGAGGCCACGCTCGATCTTCAGCTCGCTGCCGGCACCGACGTTACGGTCGAAGGTCTCACCGTAGTTACCGACTTGCTTGACGATCTGTACTGCCCAGTCCTTCGGCAGCTTGAGGTCTTTGCCGAACTCACCTTCAGTACCCAGCAGACGTGCTACGTCCGGGTTCTTGGTGTCTTTGGCAGTCGCTTCGACGTTGGCCGAGGTCACACCCAGCTCTTCGGCGTTGACCATGGCGAACAGGGTCCAGCGCACGATGTCGAACCACTCTTCGTCACCCTGGCGCACGACCGGGCCCAGAGGCTCCTTGGAGATGACTTCCGGCAGCACGACATAGTCGTCCGGGTTGGCCAGCTTGATGCGCTGTGCATAGAGCTGCGACTGGTCGGAGGTCAGCACGTCGCAACGGCCGGCTTCGACCGACTTGGCGCTCTCGTCGGAGGTATCGTAGGTGATGGGGGTATACTTCATGCCGTTGGCACGGAAGTAGTCGGAGAGGTTCAGCTCGGTGGTGGTACCGGCCTGGATGCAGACGGTAGCTCCGTCCAGTTCCTTGGCGCTGGAAACGCCCAACTTCTTGTTCACCAGAAAACCCTGGCCGTCGTAGTAGTTGGTGCCCGTGAAGTTCAGACCCAGTGCGGCGTCGCGCGAGCTGGTCCAGGTGGTGTTACGCGACAGGATGTCGACTTCGCCGGACTGCAGCGCGGTGAAGCGCTCCTTGGCGGTCAGCGGGCTGTACTTGACCTTGGTCGCGTCGCCGAAAACCGCAGCTGCAACAGCACGGCAGACGTCAACGTCGAGACCCAGGTAGTTGCCTTTTTCATCGGCATAGGAGAAGCCAGGCAGACCGTCACTGATACCGCACTGCACGAAGCCTTTCTTCTGCACTGCATCCAGGGTGGCGCCTGCCTGAGCAAAGCCACTGACACCGAGCACAGCTGCGGTGGTCAGCACAGCCAGGGTGGATTTCACCATCTTCATCAAAAACCTCCAGTTGCTCTTGTTGTGTTGGAGTCTCCGTCCGCCTTCCCCACCCTTTTGAGGCACGCGATCCGCTGGCAGCAACGGTATCGACGAGAAGTTCGAACGTCAGGCAGGAGTCTAGTCGGCTTTACCCTCTGCTGGCCAACTGCCCCCGCCCAGCCCATTGATTGAACGGGCCAGAGACGGATCGTCATCCATCTGGGCGATCAACCGCCCCGACGGTCTATTAGGAACCCCACACAGCAGATTCCTGCCTGTTGAGCGGTGCGCAGTGGCACAGTGTTACCGTTAGCGCGCCGCGTCGTCAGTTCGAGTGAGACTTAGCAAGCCCCGTACCAGCACATGGCAAGTGGCCGGATATGAGAGGGTCAAGGGCAAAAGATTCACCCGTGCGACAACTTATTCACAGATTAGCCAAGCCTTGAACAGGGCGCCGCCCCAAAACAAGGCGCCCGCACCACACTGGAGCTACCAATGACCGCACCCATGATTTTGCAGCCCCCACAATCCGCCGATTCCAGCGTGATCTGGCTGCATGGGCTGGGGGCTGACCGCTACGATTTCCTGCCGGTCGCCGAGATGCTGCAGGAGCGCCTGCCTAGCACACGTTTCATCCTGCCGCAGGCGCCAACCCGCCCGGTCACCATCAACGGCGGCTGGAGCATGCCGAGCTGGTACGACATCCTCGCCATGAGTCCGGCACGTGCCATCGACCAGGCGCAACTGGAGGAGTCCGCCGACCAGGTGATCGCCCTGATCGACGCCGAGCGCGAAAGCGCCATCGCCCCTGAACGCATCGTCCTGGCGGGCTTCTCCCAGGGCGGTGCTGTGGTGCTGCACACGGCCTTCGTGCGTTATCCAGAGGTCCTCGGCGGGGTACTGGCACTCTCGACCTACGCCCCGACCTTCAGCGACGACATGCCGCTGGCGGATACAAAAAGACAACTGCCGGTGCTTTGTTTGCATGGCAGATTCGACGACGTGGTGACACCCGATATGGGGCGTGCCGCGTATGACCGCCTGCACGCCTGTGGGGTGCCGGTGCAATGGCGCGACTATCCGATGGCGCACGAGGTGCTGCCGGAAGAGATTCGCGATATCGCCCAATGGTTGGGCCAACTGCTGGCCGACTGACCGACCCGAGAGATGCACGATAAATGAGCACAGCGCCCCTCATTCGCACACTGCAGGATATCGAACGGATCGAGCGCACCGCCCTGAGTGATCGCGATCTGCCCAGCAGCACCTTCGAGCTGATTCGCCGCACGGCGCAGGCCAGTCCCGAGGCAGCGGCGCTGTCGTTCATTGCCCAGGGTACGGGAGAGGAGACCCCGCTGCGCCTGAACTATGCCGAACTGCTCGGCAAGATCACCCAGACCGCCAACGCCTTCCACCGCCTGGGCCTGCGTCCTGGCAAGGCGGTATCCTTCCTGCTGCCCAACCTGCCGCAGACCCACTACACCATCTGGGGCGGCGAGGCGGCCGGCATCGTCAATGCGATCAACCCGCTGCTCGATCCCGAGCACATCGCCGAGCTGATCCACGCGTCGGACTCCGAGCTGCTGGTGACCCTGGCGCCCTTCCCCGGCACCGAGCTGTGGGACAAGGTCGATGCCCTGCGCGATCGGTTGCCAGAGCTGAAAGCGATTCTCTGCGTGGACATGGCCAACCTGTTGCCCGAACCACAACGCAGCGCGCTCAAGGCCCAGCGCGGCCCGCTGCCTGAGGGCGTGCTGGATTTCGATGAAACCATCGCCGCCTGCCCCGCCGACCACCTGGAAAGCGGCCGTGTGATTGCCGCCGACGACATCGCCAGCTACTTCCACACCGGCGGCACCACCGGTACGCCGAAACTGGCGCCGCACAGCCACGGCAACGAAGTGGCGATGGCCTACAGCATGAACCTGGTGACCCGCTTCGGCGTCGGCGACGTGACGCTCTGCGGCCTGCCGCTGTTCCACGTCAACGGCGTGATCGTCACCGGGCTTACGGCGTTCATCGGCGGCGCGGAAGTGCTGCTGGCCACACCGCAGGGTTATCGCAATACCACGCTGATCAGCAACTTCTGGAAGGTGATCGCGCGCCACAAGGTCAGCTTCTTCAGCGGTGTTCCCACTATTTATGCCGGCCTGTTGCAGATTCCCAGCGAGGGTTATGACCTGTCCTCGCTGAAATACGCCCTGTGCGGCGCCGCGCCGATGCCGGTGGAACTGATCCGCCAGTTCGAGGCCAAGACCGGCCTGACCCTGCTCGAAGGCTACGGCCTGACCGAGGGCACCTGCGGCAGTTGCGCCAACCCACCGGCAGGCGAACGCCGCCCCGGCTCCATCGGCCTGCCCATGCCCTACTGCGAAGTGCGCATCAAGGTACTCGACGAACAGGGGCGCTATCTCCGGGATGCAGCGCAGGATGAGATCGGCAACCTGTGCATCCGTGGCGCCACGGTGTTCAAGGGCTATCTGCAGGCGAGCAAGAACGCCGGCATCTGGGTCGATGGCGACTGGTTCAACACCGGCGATCTGGGTCGCGTCGATGCCGACGGCTATATCTGGCTGACCGGGCGCAGCAAGGATCTGATCATCCGTGGCGGTCACAACATCGACCCGCAGATGATCGAGGACGCCCTGCACAGGCATCCCGCCGTCGCCATGGCCGCTGCCGTGGGCAAGCCAGATGAAAAGGCCGGCGAATTGCCGGTGGTCTACGTGCAGCTCAAGCCGGGCGCGCAGGTCAGCGAAGTCGAGCTGCTGGAACATGCCGCCGTCCATATTCCCGAACGAGCAGCGGTGCCCAAGGACGCCTGGATCATCGATGCCATTCCGCTCACTGCGGTGGGCAAGACCTTCAAACCAGCGCTGCGCTTCGATGCCATCGCCCGTGTTTACCAGGCTGCTGTCGATGAGCTGCACCCGGCTGTTCGGGTCGAAGTGCTGAGCGATGACAAGGCCGGTCAACTGGCCCATATCCACCTGCCAAATCAGGATCAGGCATTGGCTGCCACCATTGGCGAGCGCCTGTCCGGCTACGCGGTGGGCCATCGCATCCACTTCGCAGCGTGACCCAGAGCGCGCAAGGACGCGCACCAGTTAACAACTTTGCATTTTCGTGCAACCACTGGTCGGCAGAGCTTCAGGCAAGCATTGCCACGCCTGAAGCCCGGGAATAATGTCGAACGCTATTCGTAGACACGACAGGGAGCGTTGGTGGTGCCTCGGGCTTTTCGCCCGCTCAGGCCCGACGAGATTGTAATGAAACCGGCGCACTGGCAGGCAGACCTGCAACAAGTTCGACAGCTGCGACTATTTCATAATGTCGCCACCAGCAGCCTGGACCAGCTGCTAAGGGAATTTCGCGCCTGCGAGCTGGAAGCCGGCGAAGTGCTGCTCTCCCCCTTCAATCGCAACCAGCACCTCTATCTGCTGATCGAGGGCCAGCTGCGCGTCTACCTCGGCTCACTGGACAACCAGGCCGTCAGCACCCTCGAAGTCGGCGACTGCGCCGGTGAAATCAGCTTCATCGACAACGAACATCCCTCCGCCTACGTGGTGGCCGAGCGCCCCTCCCTCGTCCTGCGCCTGCATCGCGAGTCCCTGGTGGCGTTGTTCCAGCAATCCCCGCAGATGATGCAGAACCTGCTGGAGCTGCTCTGTGAACGCGTGCGCCAGGGCAACCGGCAGATTCTCGACAGTGAGCAGAACGCCAACGTCGACACCCTCACCGGTTGCTTCAACCGGCGCTGGCTGGAGCACGTGTTCGAGCGCGAGAGCACCCGCTGCGCCTTCAACGATGAACCCATGTCGCTGCTGATGCTCGATGTCGACCACTTCAAGGCCTATAACGACCAGCACGGCCACCTGGCCGGTGACTACGCCCTGTGCCTGGTGACGCATACCCTGAGCAGCCAGCTGAGGGCCAAGGACAGCCTGGTACGTTTCGGTGGCGAGGAGTTCGTCATTCTCCTGCCGGAGATCACCGATGAGGCTGCACGCGGTATCGGTGAGCGCCTGCGTATCAGCCTGGAGCAGATCGCCTCCTTCTACTCGCCGGTCGGCGTGCTGCCCGGCGTCACCATTTCCATCGGCCTGGCGCAGATGCGCCATCAGGACAGCCTGCAAAGCCTTATCGCGCGTGCCGATGCGGCGCTGTACCAGGCCAAGCAACAGGGTCGTAACTGCCTCTGCGGCTGAGCCTAGATCGCCTTGCTGCGTACGGCGCACCCTACCGCTGGGTGGGCCGCGCGCAACGCGTCCCTGCTAGCAGGCCGTTAAAAAACGTAGGCGAGGCAGCCAGTGCGAGGCAAAAACAGGCGAAAAAGCGGAGTTTACGAGTTGTAAATGAGCATTTTGAGCCTGTTTTTAACGCAGCAATGGCAACGTAGGTAGTTTTTTAACAGCCTGCTAGAGTGCCCGGCATAACAACATGCCCGGATGGCCACTCATGCGCAAACTGCTGATCGCCCTGCTTCTGCTCGTTCCCCTCTGCGCCCTCGCCGTACTGGGCCTGCCCCGAGTCATCGACGCGCAGATGAACAGCGTCGCCAGCCCGCCACCCTATCCAGCCAGCGCCAGCGCGCAGAAGCTGCACCAGGGGCTGTTCGTTGCCGACCTGCACGACGACGCCCTGCTCTGGGAGCGCGATCTGCTCAAACGCTACGACTACGGTCACTCCGACCTGCCGCGCATGCTCGAAGGTCGCCTCGGCCTGCAGGTGTTCTCCACCGTGACCAAGACGCCGCGCGGGCTGAACATGGAGAGCAACGCCGCCGACAGCGACAACATCACCCTGCTGGCCATGGCCCAGCGCTGGCCCCGGGAAACCTGGAACAGCCTGCTGCAGCGCGCGCTGTACCAGGCGCAGAAGCTGCAGGATGCGGCGCACGCCAGCGAAGGTCGCCTGGTGCTGATCCGCAGCCGCGCGGACCTGGCCCGTTTCATCGAGGCCTGGGACAAAGACCCGCAGCGCGTCGCCGGCCTGCTCGCCACCGAAGGCCTGCAGCCCATCGAGAACCAGCTGGAGAACGTCGATACGCTCTTTGATGCAGGCTTTCGTATCGCCGGCCTGACCCACTTCTTCGATAACGAAGTGGGCGGTTCGGCCCACGGCCTGGCAAAAGGCGGCCTGACCCCGCTGGGGCGCCAGGTGATCGCGCGCCTGGAAGAAAAATCCATGCTGGTGGACCTGGCCCACGCCTCGCGCCCGCTGATCGACGATGTGCTGGCCATGGCCACGCGCCCGGTGCTGGTCTCGCACACCGGCGTCGAGGGCACCTGCCCCGGCACGCGCAACCTCAGCGACAAGCACCTGCAGGCCATCGCCGCCACGGGCGGAGTGATCGGTATCGGCTACTGGAGCACCGCCGTTTGCGACACCTCGGTCGCCGCCATCGTCAACGCCATCCGCTATACGGCGGACAAGGTCGGCGTCGAGCACGTCGCCCTGGGCTCGGATTTCAACGGCACCGTGCATACGCCGTTCGACGTCACCGGCCTGGCGCAACTTACCGAGGGACTGCAAACCGCCGGCTTCGACAATGACGCCATTGCCGCGATCATGGGCGGCAATGTACAGCGCCTGCTGCTGGCCAGCCTGCCGGAGAAATGAGGCCCTGAGCACACAGTGCTCTTGACAGACGCGAGCGAAGCACTTCGCCACGCCCGCGTCTTGCATTACACTGGCGGGCGTTCACTCCTTAACCAGTCGATGAGAAGCCCGTGCTCAAAGCACTCAAGAAAATGTTCGGCAAAGCCGAAGACGAGCAGCCACAACCAGCGCCGTCACCCGTAGCAGCGCCCGCCCAGAGCGGTGCCGCAGAGCAGAAGCGTCCCCGCAAGAACAAGCCCGCCCTCACCGCCAGCGAGACCGCAGGCGATAGCCCGGCGCAGCAACAGCCCCGCCCGCCAAAGGCCGACAAGCCGCGCCGCGAGCGCCCAGCCAAGCCGGTAGACACCTGGAAACTGGACGATTTCGTGGTCGAGCCTGCCGAAGGCAAGACGCGCTTCCATGACTTCAAGCTCGCCCCCGAGCTGATGCACGCCATTCATGACCTGGGGTTCCCCTACTGCACGCCGATCCAGGCTGGCGTACTGGGCTACACCCTCAAGGGCCAGGACGCCATTGGCCGCGCCCAGACCGGCACCGGCAAGACCGCCGCCTTCCTCATCTCGATCATCACCCAGCTGCTGCAGACCCCGCCGCCGAAAGAGCGCTACATGGGCGAGCCACGCGCGCTGATCATCGCGCCGACCCGCGAGCTGGTGGTGCAGATCGCCAAGGACGCTGCCGAGCTGACCAAGTACACCGGCCTGAATGTCATGCAGTTCGTCGGCGGTATGGACTTCGACAAGCAGCTCAAGCAACTGGAGTCGCGCTTCTGCGACATCCTCGTGGCCACGCCGGGCCGCCTGCTGGACTTCAACCAGCGCGGTGAAGTGCACCTGGACATGGTCGAGGTGATGGTGCTGGACGAAGCCGACCGCATGCTCGACATGGGCTTCATCCCGCAGGTACGCCAGATCATCCGCCAGACGCCGATGAAGGGCGACCGCCAGACCCTGCTGTTCTCCGCCACCTTCACCGAAGACGTGATGAACCTGGCCAAGCAGTGGACGGTCAACCCGGCCATCGTCGAGATCGAGCCGGAGAACGTCGCCAGCGACACCGTCGAGCAGCATGTGTACGCCGTGGCCTCGGCCGATAAATACAAGTTGCTGTACAACCTGATCAGCCAGAATGACTGGACGCGGGTCATGGTCTTCGCCAACCGCAAGGACGAAGTGCGGCGCATCGAAGAGCGCCTGACCCGCGACGGCATCAGCGCCGTGCAGATGTCCGGCGACATTCCCCAGCACAAGCGCATCCGAGCTCTGGAAGGCTTCCGCGAAGGCAAGATCCGCGTGATGGTCGCCACTGACGTTGCCGGTCGCGGCATCCACGTCGATGCCATCAGCCACGTGATCAACTTCACCTTGCCGGAAGACCCGGACGATTACGTGCACCGCATCGGCCGTACCGGCCGCGCCGGCACCAGCGGCACCTCGATCAGCTTCGCCGGCGAGGACGATGCCTTCGCCCTGCCGCCGATCGAAACGCTGATCGGCCGCAAGATCCAGTGTGAAATGCCGCCGGACGAGCTGCTCAAGCCGGTGCCGCGCAAGCACTGAGCCGGCGCAGGCAAACCAAAGGCGAAGCCCTCCAGCTTCGCCTTTTTCATTTGACCCCGTTGATTGATACGCCATGCAGCATTGCGATTACCTGATTATCGGCGCCGGCATTGCCGGCGCTTCGACCGGCTATTTTCTCGCCAGCCACGGCAGTACGCTGCTGCTCGAACGTGAAGCGCAGCCCGGTTATCACGCCACCGGCCGCTCGGCCGCGCTCTACACCGTGGCCTACGGCACGCCGCAGGTCCGCGCGCTGACGGCCGCCAGCCGCGCCTTTTACGACGCACCGCCGGCCGGCTTCACCGAGCATCCCTTGCTCACGCCGCGCGGCGAGCTGGTGGTGGATTTCAGCGGTGACGCCGCCGAGCTGCAGCGCCAGTACGAACAAGCCCGCGAGCATGTCAGCGAGGCTCGTCTGCTCGGCGCTGACGAGGCCTGCGCGCTGGTGCCTGTGCTGCGCCGTGAGCGCGTGCATGGCGCACTGCTGGACCCCAGCGCCGCCGATATCGATACTGCAGCGCTGCACCAGGGTTACCTGCGTGGCATCCGCCAGCAAGGTGGTGAGATTCACTGCAACCGCGACGTGCTGACCATCATGCGCCACGCTGGCGGCTGGCAGGTGGATTGCGCCGGGCACAGCTACCGCGCGGCCGTGCTGATCAATGCGGCCGGCGCCTGGTGCGATGAGATCGCCCAGCTCGCCGGGCTGCCCGGCATCGGCCTGCAGCCGAAACGCCGTGCGGCCTTCACCTTTGACGGTGCGCCGGGTGTCGACTGCCAGGCCTGGCCTGCGCTGGTGAGCCTGGATGAGTCCTTCTACTTCAAGCCCGATGCCGGCCTGCTGCTGGGCTCACCCGCCAATGCCGACCCGGTGGTGCCGCATGACGTGCAACCGGAAGAGCTCGATATCGCACTGGGCATCCATCAGATCGAGGCACACACCACCTTGCAGATTCGCCGCCCGGCGCATACCTGGGCCGGCCTGCGCAGCTTCGTCGCCGACGGCGATCTGGTCGGCGGCTTCGACACTCACGCCGATGACTTCTTCTGGGTGGCAGCACAGGGCGGCTACGGCATCCAGACCAGCGCGGCCATGGGCCAGGCGTGCGCAGCCTTGATCCGTCGACAGCCGCTGCCGGAACATCTGGCCCGCCACGGCCTGAATGCCGCAACACTCTGCCCGTCACGTCTGCTGCGTACATGCGTCAGAACCTGAGACGTACGCTGCCGGGTCTGGCGCTGATCCCGACCACCGCGCTGTTCATTGGCCTGCTGACCAGCGAGCTGCAGCACTCTCGCCTGGGACTGGCCTGGCCCCTGACGCTGGATCCGCACACTTCGCTGTGGCTGGAACTGACGCTCGCCTCGCTACCCGGCCTGCTGCTGTTTATCGTGGCGGGCATTGGGCTGCGGCGTCACGGCAAAGCCATTGCACAGCTGGTCTTTGTCGCCAGCGCCGCGCTCTGCGCCTACTGCGCCGTCACCCTGCTGGCGCCCTCATACGGCAATACCTGGAGCGCCAGTGAGGTGCTCAAGGAGCTGCTGCTGGGTCAATGGCAGTTGTTCGTCCTCGCACAACTGCCAGGGTTGCTGCTGAGCGCACTGCTGCATCCGGCTGGCGCCGAGCACGGCTGATGGTTTCGCGCTGCGCTTGATGGCATGGCGATTCAGGTCTCGACGCCCTCTTCGCGGGTCTTCTCAGCCTCTTGGGGCTCCGTTTCAGCTTCCTCCTCCGGCTCGTCCTGGCCCAGGGCGCGATTGGTGGACTCCTGCAGAGAGTCCACCTGGCGGTTGACCTCATCGACCACTTCGCCGACCGAGTCGTTGATCAGCGCCTGCGCTTCCTTCTTCGCCTGCTCGGCGAGTTTCTGCGCTGACTGTTCGGCCGCATCGCAGCCGACCAGAGCCATCAACGCCAGGCCCAGTGCGGCAGGCGCAAGTCGATTTCGCAAATGTTTGTGCATCATGCTTCTCCAGTTTCGAGGGCCCGGCCAGACGTTGTGCATGGCCGGGCTAAAGTCTGTGATCAGATCTGCGCGGGCGGCTGGCCGCGAGTCTTGTACAGCGACAGCAGCACGCCACCGATCAGCAGGCCCAGGGTCACGCTCAGGGACACCACCGCCGGGATCTTGCCGATGATGCCGACCAGGAAGATCTTCGCGCCGATGAACACCAGCACCAGGGCCAGCGCGTACTTGAGGTAGGCGAAGCGGTGGATCAGCGCGGCCAGGGCGAAATACAGGGCCCGCAGGCCGAGGATGGCGAAGATGTTCGAGGTGTAGACGATGAACGGATCCTGAGTGATGGCGAAGATCGCCGGCACGCTGTCGATGGCGAACACCAGGTCAGCGCACTCGATCAGGATCAGCGCCAGGAACAGCGGCGTTACCCACAGCACGCTGCGGCCCTTGCCATCGTCCTGACGGACGAAGAAGCGCTGGCCATGCAGATTGTCGGTCACACGCAGATGCTTGCGCAGGAACTTCACCAGCACGTTGTTCTGCAGATCAGGCGCATCGTCGAGCTTGGAGAACAGCATCTTCACACCGGTGAAGAACAGGAAGGCGCCAAACACGTAGAGGATCCAGGCGAACTCGTGGATCAGCGCGGCGCCCAGGCCGATCATGATCGCCCGTAGCACCAGCACACCCATGATTCCCCAGAACAGCACCTTGTGCTGGTACTGCCGTGGAATGGCGAGAAAGCTGAAGATCATGGCCATGAGAAACACGTTGTCCATCGACAGCGATTTCTCGATCAGAAAGCCGGTGAGGTAATCCATGCTGGCGTCGCCGCCCTTCTGGAAGAACACCCAGACGCCGAACAGCAGACCTGCGCTGATGTAGCCAGCGGACAGCAACAGGCTCTCGCGCACACCGATTTCGCGGTTATCGCGATGCAGCACGCCAAGGTCGAAGGCCAGCAGGGAGATGACGACAGCGATGAAGACCAGCCACAACCAGGTGGCCGTGCCGAGAAAGTCGGCGAATAGAAACGGTTCTAGGGCAGTCATGAGCCCCTCCTACAGTCAGATTGAACAGACTGTGATCCGACATCGCGGGGTTAACCGCCAGAGGGGCCCGGTATCACGGGCGCCACGATACTCAGGCCGCGAACGCGGCTCAACGAGACGACTTTTGCAAAGTATTTCCGGCTCTAAGACGCCACAGAACCTGCTGCCACCTAAAGGGTTCGCTGTTTATCCGAAGGTTTCAGAACAACCCGAGCTGCCCATCCACCAGGCGCTCGAACTCGCCGCCGACGAACGGCAGGATGGCATCGGCCACAGGCTTCAACTGGCGACTGATGTAATGCTCGTAGTCCACCGGCGACAGCAGACGCTCCAGCGGTTGCGGCCCGCCCGTGGTGATCAGGTAGCTGATCCAGCCGCCGCGCTGGTACTGCAAGGGCCGGCCAAGATGCTGGTTGTGCTCGTCGGCCAGGCGCGCAGCACGCACGTGCGGCGGCACGTTGCGCTGGTAGTCGTCGAGGCGCCGGCGCAGGCGCTTGCGGTAGACCAGCAGCTCGTCCAGCTCGCCGGCCAGGGTGCGTTTGACGTAGTCGCGCACGTAGTCCTCATAGGCCTGACCGGCGAACACCAGACGGTACAGTTCCTGCTGGAAGCGCTGGGCCAGCGGCGACCAGTCTGTACGCACCGTCTCCAGCCCCTTGAACACCATGCGTTCGCTGCCATCGGCGCCGTGCACCAGGCCGGCGTAGCGCTTCTTGCTGCCCTCTTCGGTGCCACGGATGGTGGGCATGAGAAAACGTCGATAGTGGGTTTCGTACTGCAACTCCAGCGCGCTGGTCAGGCCGTGTTCACGCTGCAGATGCTCACGCCACCAGGCGTTGACCTTGCTCACCAAGCCACGACCGATCCGCGCGGCATCTTCCTCGCCATGCGCACTCCCGAGCCAGACGAAGGTGGAATCGGTATCGCCGTAGATCACCGCATGCCCCTCGGCTTCGATCAGTTCGCGCGTGCGCTTCATGATCTGATGCCCACGCAGGGTGATCGACGAGGCCAGACGCGGATCGAAGAAGCGGCAGCCGCTGGAACCGAGCACGCCGTAGAACGCGTTCATGATGATCTTCAGAGCCTGTGACAAGGCTGCATTGCCGTCACGCTTGGCCGCCTCTCGCCCCTGCCAGACACGCTCGACGATGGCCGGCAGACAATGCCGGGTACGCGAGAAGCGCGCGCCGCGAAAGCCCTCCACCGAGTGTTCGTCATCCGGCTGGTGCAGGCCTTCGACCAGGCCCAGTGGGTCGATCAGGAAGCTGCGGATGATCGACGGATACAGGCTCTTGTAGTCCAGTACCAGCACCGAGTCGTACAGACCAGGGCGCGAATCCATGACGAAGCCACCGGGGCTGTTCTCGCCGCGAATGTCGCCGAGGTTCGGCGCGACGAAACCCAGGCGATGCATGGGCGGCAGGTACAGGTGGGTGAAGGCGGCCACCGAACCGCCACTGCGGTCGGCAGCTAGGCCGGTGACGCTGGAGCGTTCCAGCAGGAAGGCGAGCAGGTCGGTATGGGCGAAGATGCGCGTGACCAGCTCGCAGTCCTTGAGGTTATAGAGAGCCAGCGCCGGCTTGTCCTCGTCGAACATGCGCTGGATCTCGTCCATCCGCGCATAGGGTGTGTCGATGGCCTTGCCTTCGCCGAGCAGCGTCTGCGCCACCGATTCCAGGCTGAACGACGGGAAGCTCCAGGTCGCCGAGCGCAATGCCTCGATACCATCGATGATCAGCCGCCCGGCCGCCTCGGCGAAGTAATGCTGGCTGCTGTTGTGCTGGCGCCAGCCCATCACGTCGCCGCCACGCCCCAGAATCAGTGGCACCTTGAGTTGCTCGGCGTGATCGCGCAGCACGCGCAGGTCGAACTGCACCAGGTTCCAGCCGATGATGGCGTCTGGGTCATGCAGCGCCAGCCAGTCATTCAGGCGTTCGAGCAGCACCTTGCGGCTGTCGCAGTACTCCAGATCGAAGTCGAGGATGCCGGCGTCACCATTGGCCGGGCCGAGCATGTACACCTGGCGCTGGCCGCAACCTTCCAGGGCGATGGAATACAGCTCGCCACGGGCACTGGTCTCGATATCCAGCGACACCAGGCGCAGCGCCGGGCGGTAATCAACGGCGGGCTTGAGCGACTTGCACAGCAGGCTGCCGTCTTCCTGCTCGATACCGTCGAACAGCACGCTGGCGGTGATAAAGCGCTCCATCAGGTAGCGATCCGGCGGACGGATATCGGCTTCAAAGACGTCCACGCCGACCTGACGCAGCTTCTTCTCCAGCTGCAGCAACTGGCGGTACTGGCGGCAGTACAACCCCAGCACCGGGCGACGCTTGAAGTCGCGCAATGCCAGCTCACGCAGCTCGACACCCGGCTCGGTGCGCAGCAGCGGCTCGGCCCAGGCGCGCTGCTCGGCCGGGATGAAAGCTACCGTCTCCTGGCACGGCAGGCGTATCTGGCGTGGGCCGGCATCGGTGGCCAGCCAGAATGCCACCTCGGTGCCCTCCGGCGTGTCGCGCCAATGGCGGCTGAGCACGAAGCCTTGCTGGGGTTGCGTCATTGGGATTGGGTCACGGGTTGCACGGCAGATCATGGGCAGCCTGTAGGAGCGGCTTTAGCCGCGAAAGTCGCCGCTAAAGCGCCTCCCACAGGATTAGGCGCCTCAAACTGGCAAGCCATTCTACGCGAGCAGTTACAATGGCGCCTTTTCCGCGGAACAACGCGATGAGCCACACACCTCCCTACGGCACCGGTGATGCGTCCTATCAGGCCGCAGGCGGCATCGACGGTCTGCGCCGACTGGTCGACGACTTCTACCGGCTGATGGACGAACGCCCCGAGGCCGCCGCACTGCGAGCCCTGCATCCGGCCAACCTGAGCGCCTCGCGCGACAAGCTGGCGTGCTTCTTGAGCGGCTGGCTGGGCGGGCCGCGTCTGTTCGCCGAGAAATACGGCAGCATCAGCATTCCGGCCTTCCATGCGCAGTGGCCAATCGACCAGGCGCTGGCGGAAAGCTGGCTGAGCTGCATGGCCGGCGCCATCGCCCAGCAGGGCTATGCGCCCGCCTTCTCCGACTACCTGCTGATCCAACTACGCGTACCCGCCGAACGCTCGGTACAGGCCAGTCAAAACCGTCACCGCAAGGAAACCCCGACATGAATGACGAACTGATCATCGAAGACCTGCAACCCGGCGACGGCAAGGCCGTGGTCAAGGGCGCCCTGATCACCACCCAGTACCGTGGCTGGCTGGAGGGCGGCAGCGAGTTCGACTCCTCCTACTCGCGCGGCAAACCCTTCCAGTGCGTGATCGGCACCGGCCGGGTGATCAAGGGCTGGGATCAGGGTTTTTATTAGTGACAATACACAATTTGTTACAACTTTCCGACGAGCAGTGATTGACTTTATTTAAAACATCAAATGCTCTACAGCCCCCGGATTTACTGGGTTTTATAAAACATAAGTATTAAAAGTGTTGTGAAAGTTTGATTCTATATACACTTTCTTGACTAAAAAGTTGAAATAAAATTAATAAAACACTTGACAGATTGGGAAACTAATGTTATTATGTGCTATAGATAAATGAAAATTTATCCATTCCTTCTAGTTCCTTCTGAAGCACTTCCTTATATATGTCGAAATCAGCATCGGCATACAGCGCCCATAACTTCCCTCTAGTTGATTATGGCGCATCGCTGACCTCTTAATAGGTTTCTTCCTTTCCTATTAATGTCAGCACATATTCTCTAGAAAGCCCCTCTAATCCAGGGGTTTTTTTATTGCTTTAAATTCGTTAAACCGACAACTTTTATCTATTAATAACCTAATGGAGGGAAAGACTATTGCCTAAATTTACCAAACATTGCATTTGGTGCAATGCCACTTATGAATTTGTTCGATCTTCAAAATTTACATGTTCAGATGCTTGTTCTATAGGGTTCAAGCGCTGGACTGAAAAGCTAAACATCAATAACACAACAGGGTTTGCTTATTTAGAAAGCATCAAACTATTTGGTGGCAATCACCCGAACAAGAACTATAAGCAAGGGGAACCTCAATGAAATCTACTGAGTGTTATGTCTGTAGCTCACCACTAACACAGCCATCAATCGGAAGACCACGTACCACTTGCAGTACAGCTTGCAGATTGAGGCTCTTCTATCTGCGCCAGCGTGTTTCAAGCTCCCTGAATAAGCTACTAATGTTGGCAGATGTTCAGAAGATCAAAGCTATTGAATCAATATTAGGAGAAGTGTAATGCAAGGATTACAAGTGTGGGATGCAGACGGGAACATCGTTGCCGACCTTACAGACAAGCTTGCCAAGTTAATGGCATCAGGAGAACTAACATTCACCACCTCATCACAATCTTACACTATTAGTGTACCGGGAATGGTAGATGATGGTAGTTGGTATGTATCGTGTACGGGCTATGTAGTTATAAGAATCAACAATGGCTCATTCACCGTTAGGAGATTTGATTATTTCACACCAACAGAAACACATTATTGGGCGGCACTAAAACAATGACAGCAGGAATTGAAATCTATAATACGTCTGGAGATTTGCTCATATCATCAAATGAACCAAACATCTACGTACATACCTATTTACCTAATCTAACAATGCCTACCGGAATTGATCCTGTCGTTATTCCATATTCAGGCTGGCCTGAAACACCAACATTATTGCTACGTCCTCGTGCTGGGCTTTGGTATGGGTGGACGCACATACGACGATCAGGGGATAACCTACTGTTGTATATAAGCAATTTAGGCACAAGAGGAACATTTGATTTAGCCCTGGCATCAACAGCAAAGTCTGTTACTAACACTGGTGATGAAGGTTTTGGTTTACAGATATTCGATGCTAATGGGGAATTGAATTTTTCATCATCAAGAAAGTATCCGAGAGTTAAGCAGATTGCAGCGGTGCCAGGACCAGACCTCACAGTAGCTAATTCCACAACATCCGCAGCAATCACCACTACATTCGACGGTATGCCATGGGTGATCTTTAGAGATGCTACACAAGCTGTTCCATTTTCAGTTAATGAATCTGCAAGCAGTGTTGGGTTCTACTTCTCAGTGAACGCAGCTAAAACAGCAATCTCTGTAAGAGGCAGCGACACAATCGCATCAAATTCAGGAAATCAATACTGGGGTAGAAATCTCTATTTCCCATTGTGTCAAATCCCCGGCACCTAATAACAACAATCATAGAAAAGGAAAAATAATAATGTCACAAAAAAAGAGAATTAAACGTCAACATCGGATATCAGTGAATGTACCGGCATGGCTATTCGAATCAATCAACAATGCAAACATGCAAACATCCCTATCAGCTTTAGTTGTTAAGCTATTAAAAAGCCACATACTTGACTACGAGTTGAAGCAAGAATTTATGAAATTGAATAACAGAGTTATCAATTAAATTAGATATATTCTTATCAATTAAACTTCTTGATTGCAGCATTCTGCAATGGTAAAAGGTCGCGTCTCACCACACTGAGAAAGCACAACAATTTAAATAAACATAAAATAGAGACTATCAAATTCAAATTAGCGTAAGGACAACAGAGAGGAACCAATCCCTGTCAGGCTGTGAAGAATAAGAAAAGTCTCCTATACAGGAGATCAATGATGAATTATTTCGTTGTACATAGACAATCAAACCTAATCGTAAATGTAATTTCCACCAGCGGTTTTCCCCAAACCTCTACAGAACATAAGTTCATCAGGGCAAATGACAAAGCACTAGATGTTTATCATCTGTGGTTATCAAAACATCCTGATCTTTGTCCTGATGTTGGTGATATTGCAGTGAAGACACCCTACCTCCAGCAAGAGAGCGGTAAGGTGAGATACACCACCACGATTGATAATCGTCGCTATCGCTAACAACGTGTTTATTGGCTTGTAGAGCATCAAAGTGTGTTTTTGAGGCTGACCTATGTCTCACACATTTTGCTCCTCTGCAGCCTTAGTGCCACGCGGTACGGATTGCGGAATTTGGCAAACCCTAGATTAAATTCCCAACACACATTCCCAACACACCATGAAAAGCACTGAACACAGATGCAATTAAACAAGAAAGGAAAACAGATGAAAATTGTATTGAATGACAACAGCAGGCAACTGCTACTACAGATAATGCAAGCCATGGGAATTGATTCACCAACTCATGCTGTGCAGTGCCTGATCACAAATAAATATAAATCCCTCGTTCCACAAATGGAGAACAATACTAATGACAAATGCAGTAAAAGCTAAACCACAAACCACTGATGAAAATTTTCTGTTGATCCCTCACCGCCTTCTAAAAGCTCCTGGCTTTGTATGTCGCAAAAAGGGAACAAAGTTCGATCTAAACCTAACTCAGCTTGTGATTTTTCAATACATGAAAGACTTTTATGAAAGCTGCAAAATGAAAGGGAACACCTATCACGAATCACAGCGGAGTATTGCCAAGGCATGCCGCGTATCGAGAGATATCGTCATTAAGGCTATGAAACTGCTTGAAGAACACGGATACCTGATTAAAGAACCAAAATGGGAAGGTTGCAACTGGGTACTGCCCTACGCATTGGAAGTAGTGTCGGAAGAGGTACAGGAGCATGCCGAGAAGGCCCTAAATAAGCCCGTACAAGCAGATTCTAGTGAATCTGATGCAGACGTAGCGCCTACACCAGAAAACAGCTCTAAAGAGCTTATAGAAAGGAATTCAAAAGATATCTCTTCTGTTGATATTGAAGAGAAGCCAACAGTTGTTAAGTCTGCGATAACTAAGCCTATTAAATTGGTTTTTAACAAGAAGCAAGAAGAATCATCACCCCAGCATCCAGCACCAGCAGTGATGCCATCACACCTACAGGAAGATATCCCGGTTGAGTGTTACGGTGATTATTACCAACGAGAATATGATTATCTCGGTATGGAAATAAATGAGAGTTGCCCCTTCTGATAGGTTGAGAAAGCATCTTTCACGAGAGCTGCATTTTGCAACCACCAAAGTTGCATTTTGCCACTTACGAGAGTTGCATTTTGCCACTTACGAGAGTTGCATTTTGCCACTTACGAGAGTTGCATTTTGCAACACAATAAGAATAATAAGAATAGGTATAAGAATAAATAATAAGAATATTAGTATGTAGTGACAATAAAAGCATGTTCTTATTTCGCTCGCGCTGCTTGCTCATAAGAACATAAGAAAAGCAGAAGCAAAAGCCCAACACTGAATTATGATGATATCTAAATACTGACTGCATTCCTTCAGTTAGAAATGCTGTTGTGTTCAGGGATGCTTTAGTTTTTATTCTTATTCATCAGTAAATACCAATACAAACACAAATAACGGGCATACGCCCAATAACAACAATGGAGAATTAAAACATGAAATATTTTGTACTAAGCAAATCAGTAATCACTGGTGTAATCCACACAGATATTGAGATGCACATTAAGTCATCAAAGTATATTCCGGCATCGAAAGAGGCGTTAGCATCATACAATGCTTGGATGAACAAACATCCAAACAAACAGCCAACAGTGGCTGATATCTTCACCAGCAAGCCATCACCAGCAAAGCCAGTGATCGCTAAAAGCACCACGAACAACACCACCACAGCAAGTGTTAGCAAGTCATTGAGTGAGGAAGAAGTTAGGAAGAAATCAATGGTTAAGCAATTTAGACAATTCATGATTAACAAGCGCTAATCACATAGGAGAAATATAAATGAGTAAAACAATTATCAATGACAAAGAATGCACAGTGAAAATGCCTACACAATTCAATGCTGAAGAGCTTAAACAGCTACAAGAGGTTGCGTGCCAACAGTGGTTAGCAGCCCCTGGGAATGCAACATTTCTAATCACTGAATCAAGTTTCATGATTGCGTGTCAGCGCATTGTGGAACTGACACAACAGGGCTATGAACACCTCACACACGGCCATCATCGTACTGACCCATATCTGATTCCTTTCAAAAAGAAGCAGGCTGAAATCGACAAGGATTTGGAAGTGGTCAAAGCTAACGTGAAGACGAAGTATGAAAATAGGATTCGTGACGAAGTGCAGCAAGCAAAATCCAAGCTAATTGCTCAGCGCAAAGCCAACCATGAGCGCAAAGAGCTTGAGAAGGCAGAACAGAAAGAGCAAAAGTTGATGGATGAGCTTGAGAAGGAAGCAGCAGAACTGTTTGACAGTTACCTGAATTTCAACTGAAATAATCCTGTATCACCAGAAATAACCCCATAAAAATGCGGGAATAATAGGGAATAACGGGGGGGGCACATACAGCATCCCCCTCCCCTCCCAACATTCAATATAGCTACACCCCTCATTCTTTCTGCTGCTGCTTGATCTTTGTGTTAAGCAGAATCCTCCCCTCTCTGCTTGTTTGTGTTGTGTGTCGGCAAATGCTGCCGTGTCTGGCCATCATCTCGAAATGGCTTCTAATTAACAGAATCCTATTTTGTAAACTAGCAAAGCACCGTATCTCTTGACTTCGTGTCTAGCGGTGGTATTCTGCATCTATCAGATTTTTTGTGTTAATTAGCCAGGCCAGATAAATAGAGAGGAATACCATGCAAGCCGTAGAAGCCGTCAAGACTCAAGCTGAGGTGCAACAAATTGCCCATAAGCTCACCCTAAATGCACGTGGCAACAGCCTGTATGCTGACATTTGGAATTTTGGCCTTCAGGTGGCGCTACGGATCACCGACTTACTCACAATCACCTATGATGAGGCTCTGTCGGGTCGTCTGGTGCTGAAAGAAGGGAAGACCAATAAGACACGCTCTATCGAGCTGAACAGCAAGGCAATGGACATAGTGAGAGCGCGCCGCGCCGCACACCCTCACCACACCTATCTGTTTGAAGTAGAGAGCAACAGGGCCAGTGGTAAGCCTGTCAGCCGTGTGGCTGTCGCCGTTGCGTTCAAGGCCGTAGGGGATGAACTGGGTATTCAGCTAGGCACACATTCCATGCGCAAAACCCGTGGTTGGTTGATGCACAGCGCAGGCCGGCCTATTGAGTTCATCTGTAAAGTGTTGAATCACTCAAGTCCAGCGGTGACGATGGCTTACATTGGCCTCACTCAGAGCGAGATTGACGCTAGTTACCATGAATTTGTTATCTGAGGTGCATAAGCAGCGTATAAGCCACCAGATAGCCTCATACAGCGCTTTTCTATGCAAGATAGTACGATGGTAGCCCTATGAGCTTAAAACGCCTTGTAGGGCCTCCTAGAGGCCTTATAAAGCATTTCCTGTAATGAACAGATATTTTGATATTATAGAAAAAGAAGGGAGTGGGAGTTGTCCACACCGTTAAGCAAAGCAGATATCAATACAATATCCCCAACATGATATTTCTCTAATCAGAAATATATTTGCCTAACCAAAAACAACTTTATTTCTGGCGGGGAATGGGGAATTCATTTTCTGATAATCCTGACATATGGCGTGTCTAGATGTTCTTCACCACCACCACCATTCATAGCTGACAAGACAAGCCCTGAATATTTCTGATATCGAATGTTTGTTTCTGCTTCTGACAGCAAGTCAGTTGTGTGGATAGCTGGCACTTCGATAGAGGGATCAGGATTCACCATAATCATGGTGTAAGGCTTTTCATAGAGCCTGTACGCCTCTGTGCTGTTGCTCTTTGGTTTTCTCTTCACACCTAGATATTCCCATTGCCCTCTCCCCTCAGTGGTTGTTATACGGCCATCCCTATCGCATTTAATTGCATATCCAACATCTTTAAGCATTGCATTCAACACAACGGGGTCAGAATGCATTAATGAGCTTTCCTCCCTCAACACTGTCAAAGATTCACTTACAATAATGTCTCCAGTGTTCAGGGAAGAAAGCTCTACCTCCAATGCTTCCCTATCGGCTTTCAATGCTATCAGCTTGCTTTGAATCTCTGGTAGATCAACAGACAGCGCCAGCACCACCAACTTGTTAATCTCTGTTGTTGCCTGTGCTATTTCAGCTTCTAAGGTGATTCTACGCTTGTCAGTGTTGGATAAGGTTTGTTTTGCCAATGCCCGCTTGAATGCTCTGTTTGACGTCAACACTTGCACAAGCTTGATGATGTTTATAGGGATAGATTTATTATTAATACACCCAGCCGATTTGAGCCTATGGTGAGTGAGGCAACGCATGGCAGAAGGAATCCCCTTCACTGAATGAAACACCATTGACGCCTCACAGTGAGCACATTTCACCAATCCGACAAGAAAGTGTTTACTTGTGCGTTTCCGCTCTGTTTTACGCTCTGTTAGAAGCTTCTGAACAAGATGGAATGTTTCGGGCTCTACAATTGCCGGATAAACACCATGGATTAAATCTCCCGTGCTATCAGTGTTAGCCCATGCTCCAATAGAAGCAGGATTAGTTAACCAACCTTGAACTGTTGGTCCTGAACATTTAGATAATTTCTCAACACCAGATTGCCTAATTCTTGATGCAATTGAATGTTTGCCAACACCAGAAACATACAAATCAAATACAAGGCGGATTTGCTGTGCCACATCTTCAATTACACCACCCTCTGAATCGAGCCATACGGGCGTATGACGCTTAATTCTCTCCCCACCCTTAGCCTTGGTACGTCTTGCATCATAAGACGCTGATACGCGCTCTGAAAGCGTTTTAGAGTAGCCATGTGCAGCTTGAAGTTTTGCCACCAGTAGAAATATCTGTGTCCCGTTCAAACTCTGCTCTGTGTATTCCGTTCCATCATCAATCGTCACGATGGATACCCCAGCTCGCAGAATGGGCGCCAACAAATCGAAAGCATCCAATGCGCCGCGCCGTGTCGCTCTGTCGATTGCCTCCAGTAACACGCAGTCGCCGGCCCGGATCGCCCCTGCTTCGATAGCTTCACGAATCTTTAAAAAGCCTGATGCGGCCTTACCGGCATGTGTAGAAAAGCCACTCTTAGCTAGGTCCTCAAATGTCAGGTTCGAGCGTGTGTACTCAGTGTGTTGGGCTAACCACCTGTCTATCAGCTCAGCCTGTCGCCTGTAGCTATCACCCTCGGTTTGCCTGTAGCTGGAAAATCGAATGTAGGGGATTGCTTGCTTTGTCATACTGCGCAACCTGAATCAGAGGGGGAATCTCCCAAGGGAGAGGGGTGTAAAGGGGTCATGATAACGCAATATCACAAACCGAAAAGCTGGGACCAGGGCCTGATGGGCATGCGGGTTGGCGGCAAACGCAAACTGCAGGTGCCCGCGCACCTGGGTTATGGCGAGCGCAGCATGGGCGCGATTCCACCCAACGCCGACCTGACCTTCGAGATCGAGCTGCTGGAAGTGCTGACCCGCGATGACTGACGCTGCCCTTGCCGTCCTGCGTGAGCACCTGCTGCAGGCACTGGAAAACCACCCCGGCGCGGAAACCCGCCGCCTGTTCCATGGCCGTGGTCGCTGCTGGCCTGGACTGGAGCAGATCACCGTCGACTGGCTGTCAGGCATCGTGCTGGTGATGCTGTTTCGCGAACCCGAAGCGCAGCACCTTGCCGCCCTGTATGAACTGCTGGACGAGCTGACTCGCTCACCGCAGTGGCAGCACAGCGGTGCACGCGGCCTGCTGCTGCAACATCGTCATCGCGAAGGCAGCGCAAGCGAGTGGCTGGCCGGCGAACCGCAGACGCAGTGGCAGATCACCGAGCACGGCCTGCATTACCTGCTCGACCTGGGCAGCAAGCAGAACAGCGGGCTGTTCCTCGATATGCGCCTCGGACGGCAATGGGTTCGGGAAGAAGTGCGCGGCAAGCGCGTGCTCAACCTGTTCGCCTACACCTGCGGCTTCTCCGTCGCGGCCATCGCAGGCGGCGCAGAGCGAGTGGTCAACCTGGACATGGCACGCGCCGCGCTTTCCCGTGGGCGCGACAACCACCGCCTGAACGGCCACGACCTGAGCCGGGTGGAGTTTCTCGGCCACGAGCTGTTCAAATCCTGGGGCAAGGTGCGCAAGAGCGGGCCCTATGATCTGGTGATCATCGATCCGCCGACCTTCCAGAAAGGCAGCTTCGCCCTCACCCAGGACTACCGCAAGATCCTGCGTCGCCTACCCGAGCTGCTCACCGAGCGCGGCACGGTGCTGGCCTGCGTCAATTCACCGGATATCGGCCCATCATTTCTGATCGACAGCATGACCGAGCAAGTGCCGCAACTGCGCTTCGAACGGCGCCTGGACAACCCGCCGGAGTTTGCGGATATCGATCCGAACAGCGACCTGAAGGCGCTGGTGTTCCAGCAGGGATAACCCTTCGTATCTGTAGCCCGGATGCAGTCCGAAGCCGGCAATCCCCGGATTGCATCCGGGCTACGAACGGGTGCGCACCGCCAGCCAGCACCGATGGCCCCGGTGCGCGCAGCGCACCCTAGCGAATGCCCAGGCGCTTGGCCAAACGACTGAGGTTGGCGCGATCCACGCCCAGCTCACGCGCCGCGTCGGCCCATTTTCCATGATGGCGCGCCAGGCACTGCTCGATCAGCTGGCGCTGGAAAACATCCACTGCCGTACGCAGTTCCAGGCCTGCCGGGGGCAGATCAACGGGCGCCGGCACGTCGTCGAAGGCAGCCATCGCCTGGGCCGTCGGCAAATCCAGGTCCTGCACGTCCAGGCTGAGAATGCGCGGGCGCTCGCCGTGGCGCGCCAGTGCCTTGATCGCCGCACGGCCGATCAGGTGTTCCAGTTCACGTACGTTGCCCGGCCAGTCATGACCGAGCAGCGCCTTCTGCGCCTCAGGACTCAGGCGCAAGCTGCGCAGCCCGAGGCGAGCGCGGTTCTCCTCGAGGAAGTAGCCGGCCAACAACAGCACATCGCGACCACGTTCGCGCAGCGGCGGCACCGGCAACGGGTAAACGCTCAGACGGTGATACAGGTCGGCACGAAACCGCCCCGCGCGCACCTCCGCCGCCAGATCGCGGTTGGTGGCAGCGATCACCCGCACATCGACGCGGTGCTCGCGATCCGAGCCGACCCGCTGCAACTGGCCGCTTTGCAGCACACGCAGCAGCTTGGCCTGGATCGCCAGGGGCAGCTCGCCCACTTCGTCGAGAAACAGGCTGCCGCCATCAGCCAGCTCGAACTTGCCACTGCGCTCGTTCATGGCCCCGGAAAAGGCGCCGCGCACATGGCCGAACAGCTCGCTCTCCACCAGCGCATCGGGCAACGCCGCACAGTTGATGCTGACCAGCGGGCGCTGCGCACGTGGCGAAGCCGCGTGGATCGCCTCGGCCACCAACTCCTTGCCGACCCCGGTCTCGCCGGTGATCAGCACCGTCAGCGGGCTGTCACCGACCAGGCGAATCTCGTCCTGCAGCTTGCGCAGCGCCGCACTCTGCCCCACCAGTTCGCGCGGTTGCTGGCGAGCCTGCTTGTACAACTCGGTGAGCTGGCGCTCGGCTTCAATCCGCTGCGCCAGGCCGCTGATGCGTTCGCTGACCTTGACCGTAGCCGCGGCCAGGCTGGCGAACGCATCGAGGCTGTCCAGATCGAGCCGGCCAAAGCTGGCCGGGTCGAGCGAGTCCAGGGTCAGCAGGCCCCAGAGCCGCTCGTCCAGATACAAGGGGCAGCCCAGGCAATCGTGTACTTCCAGGTGGCCATGCAGCCCCTCGACCAGACCGTCGTAGGGATCAGGCAGGCCGCAATCAGCGGCGAAACGGGTCGGCCCGACGTGTTCCAGTAACGCAGCCAGGCGTGGATGCTCGTTGACCTTGAAGCGCCGCCCCAAGGTATCGGGGCTCAGCCCCTCGACCGCCAGGGGAACCAGGATTTCGCCGTCGAGTCGCAGCAGCGCCACGGCATCGCAGGGGAACAACTGACGCAGGGCCGCGAGCAGGCGACGATAACGTTCGCCGTCGTCCAACTCGCGAGACAGATCGGCGACCAGGGGAATAAGCGTTTCCAGCAGAGGATTAGCGGTCATTTAGACTACTCAAAGTCATTATGACCCACATGCAAAGCGAGTCATTAACACAACAAAACAAGTAAGCAGCTGATATTTAAGGATTATTTAATTGGCACGCTTACTGATAGGTATCTATCGCTAACGCTAGCACGCCACAACTGGCCAGACGAGCCACACCGGCGTCTTTATTTGCCCTGCGGAGATACCCTTATGCTGACCAATGCTCAACGCGACCTGATCAAAGCCACCGTGCCGCTGCTGGAAAGCGGCGGCGAGGCGCTGACCACCCACTTCTACCGGATGATGCTCAGCGAGCACCCCGAGGTGCGCCCGCTGTTCAACCAGGCCCACCAGGCCAGCGGTGACCAGCCGCGCGCCCTGGCAGGCGGCGTACTGATGTACGCCCGCCATATCGACCGCCTCGAAGCCCTCGGCCCGCTGGTGCGTCAGGTGGTGAACAAACACGTGGCCCTGCAGATTCTCCCCGAGCACTACCCCATCGTTGGCGGCTGCCTGCTGCGCGCGATCCGCGAGGTGCTGGGTGCCGAGATCGCCACCGACGCGGTGATCGAAGCCTGGGCCGTGGCTTACCAGCAACTGGCCGATATTTTCATCGGCGCCGAAGAGCAGCTCTATACCGAGAATGCAGCGGCGCCGGGCGGCTGGCGCGGCGCGCGCGCCTTCCGCGTGGCGCGCAAGGTAGCCGAGAGCGCCGAGATCACCTCGTTTCACCTTGTACCGGTCGATGGCGGCGCCCTGCTCGACCATCAACCCGGCCAGTACATCGGCATGCGCCTGCTGCTGGATGGCGAAGAAGTGCGCCGCAACTACTCGCTGTCGGCCCTGGCCAACGGTCGCGAATATCGCATCAGCGTCAAGCGCGAGGCCGGCGGCCGTGTCTCCAATCACCTGCACGATAACGTTCAGGTCGGCGACGAACTCGAACTGTTCCCGCCGTCTGGCGAGTTCACCCTGAGCGCCTCGGACAAGCCGCTGGCCCTGATCAGTGCCGGCGTCGGTATCACCCCGGCGCTGGCCATGCTCGACGCGGCGCGGCACAGCGGCCGTCCCATCCACTTCATCCACTGCGCGCGCAATGCCGAGGTGCACGCTTTCCGCGACTGGGTCGATGCCCATGCCGCCGAACACCCACAGATCCGTCACTACGTTTGCTACAGCGAACCGCGGGACGGCGACCAGGCCGACGCCAGCGGTTTTCTGAGCCGCGATCTGCTGGAGCAATGGCTGCCGGCCGAGCGCGATCTGGACGCCTACTTCCTCGGGCCGAAACCCTTCATGGCTCAGGTCAAGCGTCATCTGCAGGCACTGGGCGTTCCCGCCGAGCAAAGCCGCTACGAATTCTTCGGCCCGGCTTCGGCACTGGATAGCTGATCAATCAGGAGGTAAACCATGTATCCGCTCAATCTTCCAGCTGCGCACATTCTTCATCTGTCCAGCCAACTGCTCGGGGGCGGCCTGATTCTGCTGCTCGTCGGGCTGGTCTTGGCCTACTGCCTGGACAAGCACCTGAATGTGCCGACACTGGTATTGGCCCACAGCCTGACACTGATCGGCCCCAGCGTACTGAAGATCGGCTACGTGCTGCGTCTGATCGCTCAGGAGCGCCTGAACGACAGGGCATGTGCTCATGCAATTGCTTGATCGCCAGCAGGCCCTGGCCATTGCGCCGCTCTGGCGCCTGGGCTTTCGGCCGTTCTTCCTCGCTGGCGCCCTGTTCGCCCTGCTCGCCGTCGCCCTCTGGGCGGCGGTGCTGCACGGCCTGACAAACCCAGCGGTGCCCGGCGGCATGTTGGCCTGGCATCGCCACGAAATGCCCTTCGGCTTCGGCCTGGCGATCATCGCCGGCTTTCTGCTCACTGCCGTGCAGACCTGGACGGGCCGCCCCGGCCTCGGCGGGCGCCCCTTGATCGCGCTGTTCGGCTTGTGGCTGGCGGCGCGCCTGGCCTGGTTCGCCCCCGCGCCGTTGCCGGTGCTGATCACCCTGCAACTGGCCTTTATCGGCCTGTTCATCGCACAGATGGCGCACCAGTTGCTTGCCGCAAAACAGCGCAACAACTACCCGATTCTGCTGGTGCTGAGCCTGCTCGCCCTGTGTCAGTCCCTCACTCTCGCTGGCCTGGCAAGCGGAGATGGCGACCTGCAACGCCGAGGGGCACTGGCCGCACTGTGGCTGATTGCAGTGATGCTGGGCCTGATCGGTGGACGGGTGATCCCCTTCTTCACGCAGCGCGGCCTGGGGCGGGTCGAGGCCTTCGCCGCCCATCCCTGGCTGGACCGTCTACTGCTGGCCTGCGGCGTGCTGGTCGCGGCACTGTTTGCCAGCGGACATAACCTGCAGGCCCGGTCCTGGTTGGCCGTGCCCTTTATCGTGCTGAGCGTGCTGCACGGCCTGCGCCTGTGGCGCTGGTACCTGCCGGGCATCTGGCGCGTGCCGCTGCTGTGGTCGCTGCATCTGGCCTACACCTGGCTGCTGATCGCCAGCCTCGGCATGGCGGCCTGGCACCTGGGCTGGCTGACACAACCCAGCCTGGCCAGCCACGCATTGGCGGTGGGTGCGATGGGCGGGCTGATCCTGGCGATGATGGCGCGGGTCAGCCTCGGCCACACCGGGCGCGCCCTGCAACCACCAGGCGCGATGACCTGGGCCTTCGGCCTGCTCAATCTGGGCGCGTTGATCCGGGTCGCGGCCGGTGGCGGGTGGCTAGGGTTGGCAGCGCTTTGCTGGGGCCTGGCCTTCGCCCTGTTCGCCTGGCATTACGCGCCGATGCTGTGTCGGGCGCGGGTGGATGGGCATCCGGGGTGAAACGCCTGGTGCGATCAAACGGCCAGACCGTAGCCCGGATGCAATCCGGGGCAACGATTTCCCGGATTGCATCCGGGCTACGCTGTTAATCAATCGACCAGTGTGCAAGCCATCACCAGCGCATCTTCGCGCCCACCCACTGCCGGATAGTAATCACGCCGACGCCCCACTTCGTTGAAGCCGAAGCGCTCGTACAGGCGATAGGCACTCTGGTTGCTGGCGCGCACTTCGAGGAAACACTCGCGGCCGCCCAACTCGTACGCCTCTTTCATCAGGTGTTCGAGCAGGCGCAGGCCGAGGCCACGGCCCTGACTTTCCGCCTTGACGGTGATATTGAGCAGGTGCGCTTCGTCGAGAATCAGGTTGATCACACCATGGCCGACCTGCTGATTGCCCTCGAACATCAGCCAGCAGTTATAGGACTTGAGGCTGTCGGTGAAGATGCCACGCGTCCAGGGGTGGCTGAAGGCGGCATATTCGATCTTCAGCACGGCATCGAGATCCGCCTCGGTCATCGGGCGGAAGGTAATCGCATCGCTCATTGGGCGTAACTCGGGCACAAAGACGGGGGTTCTCAGGAACGAGCGGAGGCTGACCAGCGCTGACGCACGCGTCGCATGGCCTGCCACAGTTCGCGCTTGCGCGCTGGCTCTTCCATCAACAGTTCCAGGCCTGGCAAGGCCCAGCAGGCGCCAAGGCCTTCGACCTGCAGTTCGCGGTTGTAGCTGTGTTCGTCGCCTTCGCCGGCAAAGCGAATGGCCGGCAGCCCCACCAGCCACAGGCAGGCGCTCGGCTGCTCCTCCAGACGCGCAGCCACGAAGCTCTGCACGAATTCCAGCGCCGCTTGCGGGCCTTGATCCATATTGCCGCGCACCAGCAGCGGCCAGCGCACCGGTTCGCCAAGCAGCTGCGGGCTGTCCGGCAGGCCCGCGGCGCGCAGCAGATCCTTGAGCAGGATGTAGGCCGGGTCACGGCTCTGGAAAGGCTGGCCAGTGGGCAGCTCAACCAACAGCGCGCAGTCGCCGGCGCGCAGCAACTGCAGGGAAAAACGCGGCGGTGGCGCACTGACGCGAGCCGGTTTTTCCTCGACCGGTTCCGCCTCCGCCGCTGGCACTTCGGCCATCACCGTGCGCGGCTGGGCGCCAGGGCGCGGAATCTCGATCTTCGGCCGCTCGACCGGCGCCTCACGCACGGCTGCCGGAGTGACGGCAACAGGCTCTGGCACAGGCTCGAACACCTCTGCCTGCTGCGGCTCGAGCAGCTCCAGGCGCGACGCCGCCGCAAAGGGCAGTTCGGTGCGCGGCAGCCAGGTGGCCACCTGCATGGCGTCGAGGTAGGCGCGACGGCGCTGTTCGGGAATCACAGGCGCTCCAGAGAGAGGATTTTCAACAAAGGCGGATTGTCGCGTGAAATGGCCGGAGCGGGAAGCGTCGCGGCGCGATTGCGAGCAAACAATGTCTGCCCCCATAAAGCAAAAGCCCCGCTGTTCGCGCAGCGGGGCTTTCGGGGTTCACCTGGGCTTACTGATCCCAGGGACGATCGCCGTGCTCGTCCTTGATGCGGGTGGGCAGGCCCATCACATCCAGGAGCTTGAGGAACGGCTCGGCCGGCAGCTGCTCGACGTTGACCATGCGCTGTGCATCCCACTCGCCACGTGCGACCAGCAGCGCGGCGGCTACTGGCGGCACACCAGCGGTGTAGGAGATACCCTGGCTGTCGGTCTCGGCGAAGGCGTCTTCGTGGTCGGCCACGTTATAGATGAACAGCTCGCGCGGCTGGCCATCCTTGGTGCCCTTGACCAGGTCGCCGATGCAGGTCTTGCCGGTATAGCCCGGCGCCAGCGAGGCAGGGTCAGGCAGCACGGCCTTGACCACCTTGAGCGGCACCACTTCGAGGCCTTCGGCGGTCTTGACCGGCTGCTCGGAGAGCAGGCCAAGGTTCTTCAGCACGGTGAACACGTTGATGTAGTGGTCGCCGAAGCTCATCCAGAAGCGGACGTTCGGTACGTCGAGGTGCTTGGACAGCGAGTGCACCTCGTCATGGCCGGTCAGGTACAGGTTCTGTTCGCCCACCACCGGCAGATCGTCGGTGCGTTTGACTTCGAACATGCTGTTGCTGGTCCACTGGCTGTTCTGCCAGCTGTAGACCGTGCCGGTGAATTCGCGGAAATTGATTTCCGGGTCGAAATTGGTGGCGAAGTACTTGCCGTGCGAGCCGGCGTTGACGTCGAGGATGTCGATCGACTCGATCGTGTCGAAGTACTGTTGTTGCGCCAGAGCGGCATAGGAGTTGACTACGCCCGGGTCGAAGCCGACACCGAGGATGGCGGTCACGCCTTTTTCCTGGCATTCGGCCAGGTGCTTCCACTCGTAGTTGCCGTACCACGGCGGGGTTTCACAGATCTTGCTCGGATCTTCGTGGATGGCGGTGTCCAGATAGGCGACGCCGGTGTCGATGCAGGCGCGCAGCACGGACATGTTGAGGAACGCCGAACCGACGTTGATGACGATCTGCGATTCGGTCTCGCGGATCAGTGCCTTGGTCGCTTCCACGTCCAGGGCGTTCAGCGCATAGGCCTTGATCTCGCCGGGCTGCTTGAGACCGCCCTTGGCCTGCACGCTGTCGATGATGGCCTGGCATTTGGAGATGTTGCGCGACGCTATTGCAATGCGACCTAACTCGTCATTGTGTTGCGCGCACTTATGGGCCACCACCTTGGCAACACCTCCTGCACCAATGATCAGAACATTCTTCTTCAATTGTTTCACCTCCAGGGAACTGCGTTTTTGGATAGTTACTGCGTTGGAAAAAAGCGCGTTGCCCTAGGGTGGATGACGCTCTTTTCATCCACCATCGCTTGGCAAACGGTGGACGGATGAAGCGCCGTCCACCCTACGTGACCTGGACCTGTCAGCTGAGGCTGGACAGGTAATCGTCGAACTCGAACTGGCGCGCCACCTCGACACTACCGTCGAGTTGTTTCACCACGATGGACGGCATCTTCAGGCCGTTGAACCAGTTCTTCTTGACCATGGTGTAACCGGCCGCGTCGATGAACGACAGGCGATCACCGATCTGCAGCGGCTTGTCGAACTGGTATTCGCCGAAGATATCGCCGGCCAGGCAGGATTTGCCGCACACCATATAGGTGTGCTCGCCGTCCTTCGGCGCCATCTTGGCATTGAGGCGGTAGATCAGCAGGTCGAGCATGTGCGCTTCGATGGAGCTGTCGACCACGGCCAGGTGCTTGCCGTTGTACAGGGTGTCGAGCACGGTGACTTCCAGCGAGGCGCTGAGGGTGATCGCTGCTTCGCCCGGCTCCAGATATACCTGCACGCCGTATTTCTCGGAGAAGGCTTTCAGACGCGCACAGAAGGCATCGATCGGGTAGCCCTCGCCGGTGAAGTGAATGCCGCCGCCGAGGCTGACCCACTCGACCTGAGCGATCAGGTGACCGAAGCGCTCCTCGATGGTGGTGAGCATCTTGTCGAACAGCTCGAAGCTGCCGTTCTCGCAGTTGTTGTGGAACATGAAGCCGGAAATCTGCCCCATGACCTGCTCGATCTTCACCGGGTCCCACTCGCCCAGGCGGCTGAACGGCCGCGCCGGGTCGGCCAGCAGGTAATCGGAGCTGCTCACCTGCGGGTTGACGCGCAGGCCGCGGATGGTGCCCTCGGTCCGCTCGGCGAAGCGCTCGAGCTGGCCGATGGAGTTGAAGATGATCTTGTCGCAGTTGGCGACCATCTCTTCGATCTCGTCGTCGGCCCAGGCCACGCTGTAGGCGTGGGTTTCGCCGGCGAACTTCTGCCGACCGAGCTTCAACTCGTAGAGGGACGACGAGGTCGTGCCGTCCATGTACTGCTGCATCAGGTCGAACACCGACCAGGTGGCGAAGCATTTCAGCGCCAGCAGCGCCTTGGCACCGGAGTTCTCGCGCACGTAGGCGATCTTCTCCAGGTTGACCAGCAGCTTCTGTTTGTCGATGAGGTAGTACGGCGTCTGGATCATCTCGTCGCCCCAGCAAGGTCAATCAATGGAGGTCTTTCGGGCACCTTAAAAAACTACCTGCGTTGCCATCGCTGCGTTAAAAACAGGCTCAAAATGCTCATTTACTACTCGTAAAGTCGAACGCGACTCCGACCGTTTTTCGCCTGTTTTTGCCTTGCGCTGAAGGCCTCGCCTACGTTTTTAGAGGTGCCCTTTCAGCCCCCGGGAAAAAGTGGACGCGAATTGTGCCGATAACCGGCGAATATCGAAAGGGCATTGGGGATTTTTTGTACAACCGGTGATGACCGGAGTCTGGCCTGGCTGAGCGAAGACCCTACGGCCGAGCGGTTACAGTGATATGACCGGGCAAGGCCTGCCCACCACCTGCGCCACCCAGAGCGGACAGGGCTGGCGCGGATCGCATTGGCGCAACATCCGCCGTGCTCAATGCTGACGGAACAGGCTCAGCAAATGCTCGGCGATGGCGCCACGGATGCTGTCGATGCTCAAGCGCGAGCAGTGAGCGAGCTTGGCGGGATTGATGCGGTGCAGATGCAACGATGGCATCCGCGCCTCGTATTCACGCAGATCGCCTTTCACCAGCACGGGCAGAAAATGCTCGCCGCGCGCTCGATAGCGCTCGATCAGCAGACGCAAGCCGGCCTGGAACGGTAGTTCGCGCGAGGCAATCAGGCGCGACTCGCCTGGCACCTTCAGGTACAGGCCGTCGAACCCCACCGTTTCACCCGGCAGGATGTGCACGCCAGTGGGCTCCACGGCATCGGCGGGAATATCGTGAAAGGTGTCATGCCAGGCCATCTCGTCCGGCAGGATGGTGATACCGCCCTGCTCGTCCTGCGGCACCACGAAGCTGTAGTTGCTGTAGAGCTTCCCGACATAGCTGGAGTAAATGCACAGACGGTTTTCAAAACGCCGCAGGAAAGCGATGGCCTGGGCACGGTCGGTAATGGCGTGCAGGTCCCAGTTCAGGTCACGCTGGTGCTGCAGCTCATGCCAACGGGCATCGACACTCAAGGCAAGGGCAGACATCAGGGGCTCCACAAACAGGTTCATGGCTAACCACGGCAGAAAGCGTGCCACCTCTAAAACCCAGGTTTTCTCGGCTTTTCAAGCACTTGCCAGCGCTTCCCACGCACAGCCCGTCCCAATGTGCCGAATAGCGTCACCTGCCTCTGATCGATTCGGACTCAAACCCGGCATCCACCTTGCAGTACAATCGCCGCTTTCAACCTGCCTGGAACCGGCGCCTCGATGATCGATCCCAAGCGCGTATTGCGCGCCCTCGCCGAACACTGGACGTTGCTCGAACCGCTCTGCGAGCGTTTCGACGCCGGCACCCTGAGCCTGGTGGAGCTGCGCGGCCAGCTCACCGCGCAACTGCCCGACGCCACGCCCAGCGACACCACTGCGTTGCTCGACACCTGGATTCGTCTGGACATCCTGGTGCCGGTAGCCAAGAGCCCCAACCGTTTCGAGCTGAACGCGCAGATCCACGACTTTCTCGCCTACCTGCGCCGTGAGCACCGCCTGGGCCTGTGTCTGGAGATCGAAGCCTATCTGCGCCACCTGGAGCGCCTGGCCGGCTATATCCAGGACGCCTTCGAAGTACGCGATGCCAACGACCTGGCGCGCCAGTTGCGCCTGCTCGACATGCGCGTACGCGACGTATTGAAGAAGCTGGCCAACGACGAACAGGCGCTGGTCAGCGTGGCCGACCGCGCCAAGACCTCGGATCGGCAGATTCCTCTGCGCCAGCGCTATGCCGAAGTGCTCGCCACCTGGGACGAATACGTCGAGCCGATGATCCAGCTGGTCGCCGCCGACGGCGCCTTCGAGCAGGGCGTGCGCCGCGTCGAACAGGTGCTGCTGCGCCTGCTCGGCGATCAGCAGCGTCTCGGCCAGTTGGTCGACGACGACCTGCTGCTGCGCACCCACGCACGCATCCTGGAAATGCAGACCACCGCCCAGCTGACACTGCGCAAGGCTCGCGAGCTGCTGCTGCCGCTACGCGAGGAAGCGCGCCGGCACAACGCCGTGACACGTGGCGCGGCACTGGCGCTGTCAGTGATCCGCAAGAAGGGCATCGACGCTGTGCCACAGGCCGCCATGCCGCTGTTCACTCGACCGCAGAGCAACTTCCTGGGCAGTGCCAGCCAGGTAGAGGCCTACGTCTATGCCCTGGCGCGTTTCGAAGCAAAGCCGGCGCATTTCCCCAAGGCCAGCGGCAGCCGCAAGGGCGGCGCGCCCAAGGCGCCGAAAACCGCGCGGGAAATGATCGAGCGCTGCGAACAGGCCCTGCCGCTGCCGGACCTGATGGCCTGGCTGCTGGAACAGGAGCCGGAAGGCGCGACCGACGAGTTGCTCTACTGGTTCTCGCGCCTGTCACGCGAGTCGCGCTTCCAGCGTGAACGCCTGGAGCGCCGCCCGTACCTGACCCGCGAACACGAGGTCAGCCTCAGCTCCTATGCCCTGCTCAAGACTCCGTAGGGTGCGCCGTGCGCACCATAACCGACGACCCGGTGCGCACGGCGCACCCTACGCGGCTCCACTAGCCAACGGATTGCCATGAACATCGATCTAAAAGAAATGACCCAGCTCGCGGCCGCCTTCCGCGACCTGTTCAAGGGCTACCACATCTCGCGCAGCGAGCCGGAGTGCTACGCCCAGCTGTCCAGCATGCAGGACCAGTACCGCGCGCTGTTCCGCGCCCTCGGTTTCGAGCTGGTGTGCGACCCGCGCGGTTTCTACTACTTCGTCCCCGAGCAGGTCGCGCCGCAGGTGAACAAGACCGCCCAGCGCCTGGCGCTGTTCACCTTCATTCTCGTGGAGCACCTGGCCGACCAGGGCCGCGACCCGCTCTCCGTGCTCGACGGCGGCAGCATCGGCCGCGACGAGCTGCCGGCGCTGCTGGAGAAGTACCGCGACCTGTTCCTGCAGGCCGAGGTAACCACTTTCGAGGAGCTGGAAGACAAGATCATCCGCCGCCTCATCCAGCTCGGCTTCGCCGAGGACAGCAACGGCGTGTACCGCTTCCTGCCGCCGATGCACCGTTTCCTCGACGTCTGCCTGTCGGTGCAGCACGATCGCGACCTGGCCGCCAGCCTGCACAGCAGCGACCTGCCGCTGCCGGCGCCGGTGCTGCTGGACGATGACGGCGATGCCGACACGACCGCGGCCATCGATATCGAAGAATCCGAGGAAGACGCCCTGGCCCGTGCCATGGCCGACGAACGCGCTGCACAGGAGATGGACGCATGAGCCAGGAACGCTACGGCATCCGCCGCTTCGCCCTGCTGAACACCGCCGGCTACAGCCTCGGTCTGTTCCCGCTGGAAAACCCGCTGTCGGTCTACGGCGCCAACAACCTGGGCAAGTCCGCTTCGATCAACGCCTTGCAGTTCCCGATCCTGGCGCGCATGTCGGACATGAGCTTCGGCAAGTACAGCCTGGAAGCCTCGCGCAAGTTCTACTTCGCCAGCGACACCAGCTACATCCTCGTCGAAGTCGCCCTGCCCCATGGCCCGCACGTGATCGGCGTGGCCGGTCGCGGCCCGGGTGGTGGCTTCGGTCACCAGTTCTTCGCCTACGCCGGCGAGCTGGATCTGGAGCACTACCAGCACAACGGTACCTGCCTGCGTCAACGCGAACTGTTCAAGAACCTCGGCCAGGCCGGCATCACCGCCTACGAGCTGAAACCCGACGAACTGCGGCGCCTGCTGGTCGGCGGCCACACCAGCATCCCGCTGGACCTGACCCTGATCCCGCTGCGCTCGACCAGCGAGCAGAGCCTGAAGACCTTCCGCGCGCTGTTCATCAACCTGCTGCACATGCGCGAGATCACTGCGGCCAAGCTCAAGCAGCTGTTCCTCGATGCCTTCGAGCACAGCCTGCGCTCCGGCAGCGTCGACTACATCGCCGCCACCGAAGAAGCCTTCCGCGACGTACGCCGCATGGAACAGGACTACCAGGCCCTGGTCACCGCCGGCCCGCTGATCGAGGCGCTGGCCTCGGGCGTCACTCAGCGCGAGACGTTGCGTGGCAAGCTGCACCGCCTGTCGCCATTGCTCGACAACCTGCTGGGCACCTGGCACGACTACGCCGATGCGCGCAAGGAAGAGCTGGTGATCCAGGCCGAGCATTACCGCAACGAGCAGGACGGCCTGCAGAACGAACAGCGTGGCGGTACCAGTGAGCTGATGCGCCTGGAACGCGAGATCAGCGAGATCCAGCGCTGGCTCGGCGAGCTTTCAGTGCTGAAGAACCGCTTCGCCCTGGTGGACGATGCCAAGGTACTGGAAGAGCAACTGCTCGCCGCCAAGGACGCCCACGACGAACTGGCCGGAGCCCTGGCGCAGTCCCGCCAGTTCTCCAGCGAAGACCTGGACGAACGCCTGCGCGATCTGGAAAAACGCCTCAAGTCGGTCAAGCAGCAGCTCGATCACGCCGACAACAACAGCTACTCGCGCCTGCGCGAGGAATTCAGCCAGGCCGACGTCGACCGCCTGATGCGCCTGTTCAACGGCCAGTTGTTCAGCCTGCCGCTCGGCGAGAAAGGCATCCAGGCCGAAGGCGACGACTGGGTCAAGGCCGTCGAAGCGGTGCTCGATCGCTTCAAGGGCGACACCTTCGCCGTGCCGGGCCTGTCCATCGACCTCAGCCATATCGAACCGCCAGCACTGCAGGCCCTGGCCGACCGCGCCGCCCTGCGTGACCAGAAGGATCGCCTGGAGCGCGAACTCAAGCAGCTCAAGACCCAGCAGTCGGTCGCCTCTGACCGCGCCGCCAGCAAGGCCCAGGCCGAGAAGCTGTACCAGGCCGTGCTGGATGCGCAGAAAGCGCTGGAAGATTTCCGCAAGAGCCAGACCCTGGCCGCCGAGGAGCCGCAGAAGCTGGAGCGCCTGGCCGAGCTGGAAGGCGCCCAGGATGAACTCAAACGTGCCAGCGATGCCTTCGCCGAGCGCGTGCAGCAGCTGTCCGCCAAGCTGCAGCTGGTCGGCCGCCAACTGGCCGACCTGGAAGCCAAGGAACGCACCCTGGAAGACGCCCTGCGCCGTCGCCAGTTGCTGCCGGCCGATCTGCCCTTCGGCACACCATTCATGGAACCCGTCGACGACAGCCTGGACAACCTGCTGCCGCTGCTCAACGACTACCAGGACACCTGGCAGGCGCTGCAACGCATCGACGGCCAGATCGAAGCGCTCTACGCCCAGGTTCGCCTGAAAGGCGTGGCCAAGTTCGACAGCGAGGACGACGTCGAGCGCCGCCTGCAACTGCTGGTCAACGCCTACGCCCACCGCCAGGACGAAGCCCTGACCCTGGCCAAGGCGCGCCGTGCGGCAGTCACCGATATCGCACGCACCCTGCGCAATATCCGCAGCGACTACGACAACCTCGAGCACCAGCTGGCACTGTTCAACCGTGAGATCAACAAGCGCCAGGTCTCCAACCTGCAGAGCTTCCGCATCGTTCTGGCGCCGAACAAGGAAGCCCTGCGCCATATCGACCAGATCATCCACAGCGCCGGCCAGTACGAGGAAGGCGAAACCCTGTCGGTGTTCGACCTGTCGCAATCGGCCGATCAGGACGCGAAGAACGAGGAAGCCAAGGATTACCTGTCGCGCCTGGTGGCGGCCAACGGCAACCAGCTGGGCCTGAAGGACCTGTTCGAACTGGCCTTCGAAATCACCAAGGTGCATGGCCAGCCGATCATCCACACCGACATCGATGGAGCAGCATCCAACGGCACCACCATGACCATCAAGGCGCTGACCAACATGTACCTGTTGCTGCACCTGATGGATCGCGAGCAGGCCGGGCGCGTGCGCCTTCCCTACTACCTCGACGAGGCCGCGGACATCGACGAGCGCAACCAGCAGGCGCTGATCGAGACCAGCCTGCAGCTCGGCTTCGTACCGATCCTGGCCTCGGTCAAGCCGCAGGTCTCGGCCCACGTGGCCATCGACCTGGAAGGCGGCAGCGGTCCCAACGGCATCTACATCGACGAGGCGGACTGGAAATTCATCAAGCCGCGCGAAAGTGCCAAGGTCGAGGTGCCTCAGCAGGCCGAAGCGGTCGAACCAGCCTGACGGCCTGTCGCGGCTAAAGCCCCTCCCACAGTTCAGGATGTACCTGTAGGAGCGGCTTCAGCCGCGAGCTTTTATGCCCGGGTGGATATCGCTTTTCACATCCACCATGGCAGCCGCTGCATCGATCGAGCGTGCCCCTACTCCAGCACGATCTTCGGTGCCCACTGCATCCAGACATCCTGCGGCTCGTCGAACAGCGCAAACGTCTGCCCCGGCTGCGCCGGCCCACCCATTTCCGGATTGTTCGGCGTGGCGAAGGCAATACCGCCTTCGAGCAGCGCCTCCAGCGACTCGGTGCGCACCTTCACGCCCTTGAACAGCCCGGCATCGACACCGATGCCACTGGCATTCCAGAAGCGGCTGCCCGAGCGGACCAGCGGCGCATAACGCGGCTCGATCAGCACATGAATCAACACGCGATCCGAAGTCGGCCCCAGTTCGAAATCCACCACCTTGCCCACCGGCACCTCGCGGTAGCTGACGATCACCCCCGGCTTGATCGAACCACGCCGTGGCGCGCTCAGCACCAGGCGCAAGCCTTCCTCGCGCACCGCCTGATTCGGCGGGCTTGCCAATGCGGTGAATTCGGTACGGCGCGCGCCGTTCTGCGTGGAGGGCTGTACTTCCAGATACTGACCGCTGACCAGGGTGCCGAGATTCGCTGCGCGTGTCAGGCTCAGTTCCGGCTTCACCACCCAGAACTGCGTGCCTTCGCGAACGATACGCTCGGCCGCCTGGGTAATTCGCGCCCCTAACACCACGCCCTGCAGATCGTCGGTGAGGCTCATGCTCTCCACCTTGCCAACCTCCAGTCCTTTATAGCGAATCGCCGTACCAGGCTGCAGACCGTCGCCGTTGCTGACCCGAATGCTGATCTGCTGCCCCGATTGCAGCGCACTCTCGCGATTGGCGTAAAGGATAAAACGCTGCACCCGTCGATCGCTCCTGGCCGCTTGCGGCTGCGGCGTCTCGAAGGCGATGCCACCGGCCAGCAGGGTCTGCAGCGACTCGCTTTTCACCTCCACCCCCGACAGCCCACCCTTGAGGGTGACGCCACTGGCATTCCAGAAACGGCTCGACGTGTTGACCAGATGGCTGTGCTCCGGCTCGATGTGCACGCCCAGTACCACCTGGCTGTCGTCACGCGATAACTGAAAGCTCTGCACCGAGCCCACCTTGACCTGCCGGTAAAGGATCGGGCTGCCCACCTCCATCGACCCGAGTGCATCGCTGAATAGCACCAGGTGCAAGCCCGGCGCGCCCAGATCCAGTGGCGGTGCCTTGGCCCGCGCCTCGAACTCGCGGCGCGGCGGATTGCCACTCTCGCCAGGACGAATGGCGATGTAGTTGCCTTTGACCAGCGCCTCCAGACCGGTGATGCCGGCCAGCGAGATGGATGGCCTGACCACCCAGAAGTCGGTGCCTTCGACCAGGTAATCCTCGGTGCGCGGATCAAGCATCAGCTCCACCTGAGCGCCGCCCAGATCGGCATCGACCTTGAACGTCTTCATATGGCCGATTTGAATGCCCTTGTACATCACCGGCGTGCGTCCCGGCTCCAGCCCCTCGAAGTCGTGCAGCTTCAACGAGATGCGGATACCCGCCTGTGCGGCGTCATAGTCCTCGTAGAGGCGGAAGGCAATGTTCGGGTCTGTGGCCGGGCTGTCCTTGCGGTGTTCAGGCGTGGCAAAGGCGATCCCCCCGGCAACGATGCTGGCCAGCGACTCGGTACGCACCTTGACCCCGGACAACCCGGCATCGATCGAAACGCCACTGGCGTTCCAGAAACGCGTGTGCTTGCGCACCAGGCTCGCATATTGCGGCTCGATGAACAGCTTTACCTCAACCGTGCTCTGATCTTCGCCCAACACGTAGCTCTTCACCCGGCCGACCTGAATCTGCTTGTAGAACACCGGGCTATCCCTGTTCAACGAGCCCAGGCGCTCGGCCTTGAGCGTCAGATGCAGCCCAGGCACGTCGTCTGCCAGCGGCGGCGCCTCAGGTAATGCGGTATACTTGCGGGTCGGCTCACCCTCGCCCGGGCTGACCGCGATGTAGTTGCCGGATACCAGTGTTTCCAAACCGGTAATGCCAGCCAGGGTCACGCTCGGCTTGACCAGCCAGAAACGCGTACCACTGAGCAGATGGGGCTCAGTCTCCTTGTCCATCTCCAACGTGGCGATCACCCCACGCCGCTCTCCGCTGCGATCGAGCGTCAGCTCGGTGACCTTGCCGATCGCGATCCCCTTGAAGATCACCTCGGTCTTGCCGGCCTGGATGCCGGAACCGTTCGCGAACAGCACCTGAATTTCAATGCCGGCCTGGGAATAGGCACGCCAGCCCAACCAGCCCCCTATCGCCAGCGCGAGCAAGGGCAATACCCAGATGGCTGACCAGTTCGAAGCAGGACGCGTCTTGGCCAGAGGAAGGTCAGTCATGATCGGTTTCCGTGTTATCCCAGATAAGGCGAGGGTCGAAAGTCAGTGCAGCCAGCATGGTCAGAATCACCACACTGGCAAAAGCTGCGGCGCCGGCTCCAGCTTCGATGCTGGCCAGGCTGCCAAAATTCACCACCGCCACCAGAATGGCGATGACGAAAATATCAAGCATCGACCAGCGGCCAATCCACTCGATGAAGCGGTACATGAGAATGCGCTGGCGCGCGGACATGGGTTGATGCCGCTGCACCGAGTACAACAACAGCGCAATCCCCACCAGTTTGAAAGTCGGCACCAGAATGCTGGCGATGAAGACCACCGCCGCGATGGGCAGCATGCCAAAGTGTATGAGCTCCAGTACGCCGCCCATGATGGTCGCAGGCGAACCCTTGCCGAGACTGTTGACGGTCATGATAGGCAGCAGATTAGCTGGGATGTAGAGAATCGCCGACGTCAGCAGCAAGGCCCAGGTTCTGACCAGGCTATTGGGCCGGCGCGCATGAATCTGGCCACCACAGCGGCTGCAGTGCTGATGCCTGGCATCAACGTCGGTCGGATTGAGCTGATGGCACTCGTGACAGACCAGTAACCCTGCATCAATCGCCCGCATGGATATCCTCCCCGGACAACGCTTCCCAGATCTGATGCGGTGACATGGTCACCTCCAGCCAGACTTGCACCAGCAACAGCGCGATGAAACAGAACAATCCCAGACCGAGGCTCAGGTCAGCCAGGTCCATCAGCTTCACCATCGCCACCAGGATACCCATCAGGTAGACCTCGAGCATTCCCCACTCACGCATGTGATGGTAGACCCGGTAGAGCAACAGACCGTAGCTACGACCGAAATCCATACGAATACTCAGCAGCACCAGCAGTTGGCAAAGCAACTTGAGCAGCGGAACGGCCATGCTGCTAAGGAACACCACGACAGCGATACCCTGCATGCCGCTTTCATACAGGCCAATCACACCGCTCCATACAGTGTCCTGCGAGGTCTGCCCCAGCAGGTTGAGCTGCATGATCGGCAGGAAGTTGGCCGGGATATAGAGCAACAGAGCCGTCAGCACCAAGGCCAGGCTACGCCGCACGACATGATGACGGTGGCTGAAAAGTTCATAACCGCAGCGAGGGCACTCGGCACTTTCCCCGTCCCGCAACATCGGCTTGCGCATCAACAGATCGCACTCATGGCAAGCGACCAGTTGCTCGATCGGCAAGGATGACAAGGAAGGATCGGGCGGCGAGTCAGACATGAAAGTCCCCTGCAGAATTCGCGCATTCTACCCGAGCGGAGCCAAGCGCCGACATACCGTAGGGTACGCCGTGCACCTGAATGCACCTCCCCGTAGGGTGCGCCGTGCGCACCGGGATGCCCGCACCCTACGGCGCCCTGTTTTCCAGCGCACAAAGAAGAAACCCCAGACCGCGTTGGCGAGCTGGGGTTTCGTATAGGAGCTTGACGAAGGCTCGGCCGGCGCTCCGGTGGCCGGCGCTCCGGGACTCTCACCACCACGCGCCATTTTTTGCGCACAAAGAAGAAACCCCAGACCGCGTTGGCGATCTGGGGTTTCGTATAGGAGCTTGACGATGACCTACTCTCACATGGTGAAGCACCACACTACCATCGGCGATGCGTCGTTTCACTACTGAGTTCGGGATGGGATCAGGTGGTTCCAACGCTCTATGGTCGTCAAGCAATTC
>NZ_JBLWTV010000026.1:0-61865 GCF_048269965.1 Pseudomonas sp.
CGTCGCCCTGTTCGTGTACAAGGACCTGAAGATCAGCGAGTGCCCGAAGGTGCTGCTGGAGTCCGGCAAGCTGACCATCATGCTGATGTTCATCATCGCCAACGCCATGCTCTTCGCCCACGTGCTGACCACCGAGCAGATTCCGCAACAGATCACCGCCTGGGTGGTGGATCTGGGTCTGCAGCCGTGGCAGTTCCTGCTGGTGGTGAACATCGTGCTGCTGATCGCCGGTGCCTTCATGGAACCGTCGGCGATCATCCTGATCCTGGCGCCGATCCTGTTCCCGATCGCCATGCAGCTGGGCATCGACCCGATCCACCTGGGCATCATCATGGTGGTGAACATGGAGATCGGCCTGATCACGCCACCGGTGGGGCTGAACCTGTTCGTCACCTCGGCGGTGACGGGCATGCCGCTGACGGCGGTGATCCGCGCCGCACTGCCATGGCTGATGCTGCTGATCAGCTTCCTGATGGTGATCACCTACATCCCGGCCGTGTCCATGACGCTGCCGAACTGGCTGGGGATGAGCTGAGCAACCGTCTTTACCGCGTCTACCTCTGCGCCCGGCCTTGTGCCGGGTTTTTTTATCTGCGTGCCGCGATATATCCATGACACTGTCGAAGTGGCTTTTCATAAGCCGGGCAGGGCCTCAAGACCATGGTCTTAGAGCGGTAAGACCATGGTCGAATGGCCTTACGAAGGGTCGGGGGATACAACATGCACCATACAAAAACAACTCCCCGTCGAGGTGATTCCATGAGTGCTGCGTCTCTTTACCCTGTGCGTCCCGAAGTGGCCGCGCGGACCCTCACTGACGAGGCCACCTACAAGGCCATGTACCAGCAGTCGGTGGTCAACCCCGAGGGTTTCTGGCGTGAGCAGGGCAAGCGAATCGACTGGATCAAGCCTTACAACAAGGTCAAGCAGACCACCTTTGACGATCACCACGTTGACATCAAGTGGTTCGCCGACGGCACCCTGAACGTCTCCTACAACTGCCTCGACCGTCACCTGGAAGAGCGCGGCGACCAGATCGCGATCATCTGGGAAGGCGACGATCCGTCCGAACACCGGGAGATCACCTACCGCGAACTGCACGAGCAAGTGTGCAAGTTCGCCAACGCCCTGCGTGGCCAGGACGTTCACCGCGGCGACGTGGTGACCATCTACATGCCGATGATCCCGGAAGCCGTGGTGGCCATGCTGGCCTGTGCACGCATCGGCGCGATCCACTCGGTGGTGTTCGGTGGCTTCTCGCCCGAGGCGCTGGCCGGCCGCATCATCGACTGCCAGTCCAAGGTGGTGATCACCGCTGACGAAGGGCTGCGTGGCGGCAAGAAAGTGCCGCTCAAGGCCAACGTCGACGATGCGCTGACCAACCCCGAGACCCGCAGTATCCAGAAGGTCATCGTGGTGCAGCGCACCGGTTCCGAAATCAAGTGGAACCAGCATCGTGACATCTGGTACGAAGACCTGATGAAGGTCGCAGGCAGTGTCTGCGCACCCAAGGAAATGGGCGCTGAAGAGGCCCTGTTCATCCTCTACACCTCCGGTTCGACCGGCAAGCCAAAGGGCGTGCTGCACACCACTGGCGGCTACCTGGTATACGCTTCGCTGACCCATGAGCGCGTGTTCGACTACCGGCCGGGCGAAGTCTTCTGGTGCACCGCCGATATCGGTTGGGTCACCGGCCACACCTACCTGGTCTACGGACCGCTGTCCAACGGCGCCACCACCCTGATGTTCGAAGGCGTGCCGAACTATCCGGACGTTTCGCGCGTCGCCAAGATCGTCGACAAGCACAAGGTCAACATCCTCTACACCGCACCGACTGCCATTCGCGCCATGATGGCCGAGGGCAAGGCTGCGGTCGAAGGCGCCGATGGTTCCAGCCTGCGTCTGCTCGGTTCGGTCGGTGAGCCGATCAACCCGGAAGCCTGGCAGTGGTACTACGAGAACGTCGGCCAGAGCCGTTGCCCGATCGTCGACACCTGGTGGCAGACCGAGACCGGTGCCTGCCTGATGACTCCGCTGCCGGGCGCTCATGGCCTCAAGCCGGGCTCCGCTGCGCGTCCGTTCTTCGGCGTACAGCCGGCGCTGGTGGACAACCTGGGCAACATCATCGAAGGCGCTGCCGAAGGCAACTTGGTGATCATCGACTCCTGGCCGGGTCAGGCGCGTACCCTGTACGGCGACCACGACCGCTTCGTCGACACCTACTTCAAGACCTTCCGTGGCATGTACTTCACCGGTGACGGTGCGCGCCGCGACGAAGACGGCTACTGGTGGATCACCGGCCGCGTCGACGACGTGCTCAACGTCTCCGGCCACCGCATGGGCACCGCCGAGATCGAGAGCGCCATGGTCGCCCACTCGAAAGTGGCCGAGGCGGCGGTGGTCGGTGTACCGCACGACATCAAAGGGCAGGGCATCTACGTCTACGTCACCCTCAATGCTGGCGAGGAAGCATCGGAGCAACTGCGTCAGGAACTGCGCAACTGGGTACGCAAGGAGATCGGCCCGATCGCCACGCCGGACGTGATTCAGTGGGCCCCCGGCCTGCCGAAGACCCGCTCGGGCAAGATCATGCGCCGTATCCTGCGCAAGATCGCCACCGCCGAATACGATACGCTCGGCGACATCTCCACGCTGGCCGATCCTGGCGTGGTGCAGCACCTCATCGACACGCATCGCCAGATGCAAGCCGCCTGCGCCTGATCGGCAACGGCAAACGAAAGCCCCGCCCGGCCAGAAGCCCGGCGGGGCTTTTCATTTCCATGGGGCAGGCTTCGCTTAAACTTGTACATAATATTTGATTTGTACAATTATTCTGTCGATATGCATAATGGCGCAATGCCATTTGGTGTGATCGAATAAGGCACTGCTGTCGGTTCTTGCCTGACGACTCGGCGGTGCTCATGTTTGCCACTCTCAACATCTCCCAGAGCCTGTACGCAGGTCGGGGCAATCGCTGTGCAGCGGGTCAGCAGTGGGGGCAGCAGGCCAGCCAGGCCGGTGATGCCATCGTCACCATTCGCCAGGCTTGCGCCAGGGTGGTCGGTGAGGTCGATCATGCGCGAGCAGAGGGTCGCCAGTGGATGTAGCGCGCACTGTCGAGCGCATCGCACAGCTGTCCATGGAAACCAGCGAGGCGGTGGTCGACACATCGCGCACCGCGCAAGGCTTGCGCCAACTGGCTTTGACCTTGGAAAAACAGGTGGCTTCATTTCGCTTTTGACTAGTCTGACAATGAGCCAGTCTGCAAGCCGTGTTTTATAAGGAAGCACCGATGGATAGCGCCAGCCAGAGCATCTTTCCTCAGCCGTTTCGACCTGTGGGTTGCGCCGAATGCCGTAACGCCGAGGCCCTGGGGTTCGACTTCACAATGGCTTTTCAACTGATCGTCGATATCGAGCAGCAGCGCCCGTTCGCCTATGAAGCCCTGGTACGGGGCTGCAATGGTGAGTCCGCCGGGGAAGTGCTCGGACGGGTCAATGATGGCAACCGCTACCGGTTCGATCAGGCCTGCCGGGTCAAGGCCATCGAGCAGGCCGCCAAGCTCGGGCTGCTCGACATCCCGGATTGCCTGCTCAGCATCAACTTTCTGCCCAATGCGGTGTATCGCGCCGAGACCTGCATCCGCGCCACGCTGGAGGCGGCGCGGCGCTTCGACTTCCCGCGTGAGCGGCTGATGTTCGAGGTGACCGAGGGCGAGCAGATCCATGATGCCGAGCACCTCAAGCAGATCTTCGCCGAGTACGGCAAGCAGGGCTTCACCACCGCCATCGACGATTTCGGGGCCGGCTACTCCGGGCTCAACCTGCTGGCCGAGTTCCAGCCGCACGTGCTCAAGCTGGACATGGCCCTGACCCGAGGCATCGATCAGGACCCGGTGCGCCAGGCCATCGTCGCCGGTATCGTGCTGGTCGCGCAGCGCCTGGGCATTCGCATCATCGCCGAGGGCATCGAAAGTGCAGGCGAGCGTGATGCGCTGATCGAGCTTGGTATCCGCTACATGCAGGGCTTTTTCTTCGCCAGGCCTGCGTTGGACAGACTCTGCCTGCCCTGCTAGCGACCAGCAACCGGGGCGCCAGGTGATGCCGGTCAGTCAAGCGTCGATGCACCGAACATGCAGCAGCGGCGCCGCGCCGCGAATGAGGGCGGCGCGCAACTGAACAACTTCGCCCCGGGGCGGGGCTCCTGCGAAAGGCCGCTTTGGACGCTTATCCGACCGGCATCCGGCGTCAGGGGCTTTTCTCAGAGCGCGCCGAATACCTTCTTCGCCAGGCTGGTAGCGGCACCGGCCGGGTTCTGGCGGATGCTGGCTTCCTGCTGGGCAATCATCTCGAACAGGCCATCGAGCGCCTGCTCGGTGACGTAGCCTTCCACCGTGCTGCTCTTGGCATCGACCACGCCAAAGCTGGCGGCCTGGCCGGCGAAGGCGTTGTACTGCTGGGCCAGGCCGACCTGGTCGGTGGCCTGCTTGACGATGGGCAGGAACCTGGCGCGGATCTGCTCGCGGCTGCTCTTGTTCAGGTACTGGGTGGCCGAGTCCTGCGGGCCGCCGAGAATCGACTTGGCGTCGGCCACGGTCATCTTCTTCACTGCGTCGACCAGCAACGCCTGGGCTTGCGGTACGGCGGCCTCGGCGGCCTTGTTCATGCTCGCTTCGAGCTGATCGACCTGGGCGCCCATGCCCATCATCTTCATGGTCTTGGCGGCTTTGCCGAGCGTGCCGGGCAGCTCGATGCGCACGTCCGGGTTGTTGCTGAAGCCGCCGGGCGTGCCCAGTTGCTTGACGGCCACCTGGGCGCCCTGGATCAGCGCATCCTTGAGGCCGCCACTGGCGTCCTGCTGGCTCAGGTCGGAGAGGGACAGGGCGAAGACGTTGGCCGAGAGCAGCAGGCCAGCGGCGAGAGTCGTGAGGCGCAGCATCATGTTCATCCTTGCATCGGGGGGAAATACTGTGAGCTTAACGGAGTCTGCCGCCCTGACAAGCCAGGCGATGGGGGTGGATGGGCAGCGCGCTTGGCTATGGCTATGATCAGGGCCATGAATTCACCATTGCCTCTGCGTACTCCTTGCCCACCGGGTGCCTGCGACTGTCAGCGCGATGAGCTGCTGGACAGGCCTGGCGCCGACACGCGCATTTTGCTGCTGAACCGCAGTGAGGAGCAGCGCCTGCTCGAGCGTCTGGAAAACCTGCAAAGCCTGGATGATCTCGAGCGCATGCGGCAGCGTATGTTCGAGCAGTTGGGCATTCGCCTGCATATCGAGCCGGCCCATGGCGAGGTGCGCAGCATGCGCGGCATCCACATGCACTTCGAGGCGCATCCGGGGCTGTGCCGCAAGACCCGGCAGAGCATTCCGGCGGCAATCCGCCGGGCCATGGAGAAAAGGCCGGAAATCGCCTGGCGTCTGCTCGATGCCAACGATTTGCTGGGAGCTGGCTAGGTCGAGTACGCATTGATCGAAAACGACAAGGCCACGCTGATGCGTGGCCTTGTCGTTTGTTGCGGTGAGCAGGTTAGCGTTGCCAGCCACCGCCCAGCGCCCGGAACAGGTCGGCCAGCGCCAGCTGGCGCTCGGTGCTGATCTGGATCAGCGTGGTCTGGTCGTTGAAGCTGCTGCGCTGGGCATCCAGGTAGCGCAGGTGGTCATCCACACCGCCTCTGTAGCGGGCTTCGGCCAGGGTTTCGGCCGCTCGGCTGGACTCGGCCAGGGCACGCCGTGCGGTTTCTTCACGGCGCAGCGTGTCGGTGGCGGCGAGGGCGTCGGCGACTTCGCGGAAGGCGGTCTGGATGGTGCCTTCGTAGTCGGCCACGGCGGCGTCCTGGCGCACTTCGGCAAGATCCAGGTTGGCGCGGTTGCGGCCGCCGGCGAAGATCGGCAGCGACAGCGTCGGGGCGAAGCTCCAGGCCCGCGAGCCGCCCTCGAACAGCCCGGACAGCTCGGTGCTGGAGCTGCCCACCGACCCGGTCAGGCTGATGCGCGGGAAGAACGCCGCGCGGGCCGCGCCGATATCGGCATTGCGCGCCTTGAGGCGGTGCTCGCTGGCGAGAATGTCGGGGCGTCTTTCGATCAGTTCCGAGCTGGTGCCGGGGGCGATGTCTTGCAGCACCATCAGCTCGTCGCGTGGGGTCGACGGCAAGAATAGCCCGGCGTCTGGCGTGCCGAGCAGCAGTGCGAGGGCGTTGTCCGCCTGGCGCAGCTGGCGTTCGGTGCTTTCTCGCTCGGCCCTGGCCTGCTCGGCGAGGCCGACCGCCTCCTGATAATCCAGGGCGGTGGCGGCGCCGACTTCGCGGCGTCTGCTGACCAGTTCCAGCGAGGCTAGGCGGCTTTCCAGCGTCTGCTCCACCAGCGCTTGGCGGCGCAGCGCGCCATCGCGGGTCAGGTAGGCCTGGATCACTTCGGCAATCAGGCTGATCTGCGTGGCGCGGGTGGCCTCCTCGGTGGCCAGATAGGTCTCCAGCGCTGACTCGGACAGGTTGCGCACGCGGCCGAACAGGTCGACTTCGTACTCGGCCAGACCCAGGCCGACCTGGTAGACGCTGGTGACCTCAGAACGGCCGGTTTGCGACTGGTCGGCCGGCAGGCGCTGGCGGTTACCCGTGGCGTTGGCATTGAGCGACGGCAGTCGATCAGCGCGCTGGATGCGGTACTGCGCGCGCGCCGCTTCGATGTCCAGCAGGGCCTGGCGCAGGCTACGGTTGTTGTTCAGCGCGGTATCCACCGCGCGACGCAGGTCGGCATCGACGATGAAGGTCTGCCAGTCCAGCGCTTGCGCGCGGGTGCCATTGGCATTGGCCACCTGCCAGTTTGTCGCCACCGGCGCAGCCGGGCGTTCGTAGGTCGGCGCCAGGGAACAGCCGCCGAGGGCGATAGCCAGGGTCAGCAGAGCGGGGCGGAGTATGAGGTGAGAGGTCATCGCATTACTCCGCTTTGTGCAGGGGATGGTTGTCGGTTTGCTGAGGTTTGGCACGCATCAGCGACAGCACCCAGACGAAGAAGATCGGCACGAAAATCACCCCGAGAAGCGTCGCGCTGAACATGCCGCCCAGCACACCGGTACCGATGGCGCGCTGGCTGGCAGCGCCTGCGCCGGACGCGATCACCAGTGGCACCACGCCGAGCATGAACGCCATGGAGGTCATCAGAATCGGGCGGAAGCGCATGCGCGCTGCTTCGATGGCTGCATCACGCAGCGAGTAGCCGTCTTCCCACAAGTCCTTGGCGAACTCGACGATGAGGATGGCGTTCTTCGCTGCCAGACCGATCACGGTGATCAGGCCGACCTTGAAGTACACGTCGTTGGGCAGGCCCACGGTGGTCACTGCCAGCACCGCGCCGAGTGCGCCGACCGGCACGATCAGCATCACCGCCAGCGGAATCGCCCAGCTCTCGTACAGCGCGACCAGCAGCAGGAACACCACCACGATGGCCAGCGCGAACAGCATCACCGCCTGGCCGCTGGCGACCCGCTCCTGATAGGACAGCCCCGTCCATTCGTAGCCGATGCCGCCTGGCAACTCGGCGGCGATACGCTCCAGTTCTGCCATGGCGTCACCGGTGCTGACACCGGGGGCGGCGTCGCCGGCGATGCGGATCGACGGGTAGCCGTTGTAGCGGGCGATCTGTACCGGGCCTTCTTCCCAGCGGGTGGTGACGAAGGCGCTCAGTGGCACCAGGGTGCCGCTATCGTTGGGCACATGCAGCTTGAGCACGCTTTCCGGGGTCATCCGCGCGGCCTGTTCGGCCTGCACGACGACACGCTGCTGGCGACCCGCATTGGCAAAGTCGTTGATCACCGCAGAGCCGAAGGCGGTGGACAGCGCGGTGCTGATCGAGTCGAAGGCGACGCCCTGGCTGCGCGCTTTCTCGCGGTCGATGACCAGGCGCAATTGTGGCGCTTCAGACAGGCCTTCCATCATGCCGTAGAGGAACAGTGGGTTGCCGTTGACCTGCCCGAGCAGTTGGTCGCGGGCGGCAAGCAGCGCTTCACGGCCCAGGCCGCCACGGTCCTGCAGGCGCAGCGAGAAGCCGCCGGAATTGCCCAGGCCTTCGATAGGCGGAGGCGGCACGGCCATCATCGCGCCGTCATCGAGGTTGGCGAAGTGAGCGTTGACCGCGCTGGTTTCCGCCTGCACGGATTGCGAGCTATCGCGCTCGGACCAGTCCTTGAGCAGCGGGAAGGCAATGGCGGCGTTTTCGCCCATGCCCGAGAAGCTGAAGCCCAGCACCAGGAAGGACGTGGCTACCGCTTCGCGAGACGCGAGGAATGCTTCCAGTTCTTCACCTGCTGCCGATGTACGCTCGCGGGTGGCGCCCGGCGGCAGTTGGATATCGACGATCATGTAGCCCTGGTCTTCGACCGGCACGAAGGATTCCGGCAGGCGCAGGTAGAAGAAGCCCATCAGCACGACGATGCCGACATAGATGAACATGAAGCGACCGGCGCGCGGCACCAGGGTCTTGTTCAACGCGGTATAGCGGCCAGTCAGTCGAGTGAACTGGCGATTGAACCAACCAAAGAAGCCGGTTTTTTCATGGTGACCCTGAGGGATCGGCTTGAGAATCGTCGCGCACAGCGCCGGGGTGAAGGTCAGCGCCAGGAAGCCGGAGAACAGGATAGATACCGCCAGCGACAGCGAGAACTGCTGGTAGATCACCCCGACCGAGCCGGCCATGAAGGCCAGCGGCAGGAACACCGCCGACAGCACCAGGGTAATACCGATGATCGCCCCGGACACCTGGCCCATCGCCTTGATGGTCGCCGGCAGCGGCGCCAGGCCTTCTTCGGCCATGATCCGCTCGACGTTCTCCACCACCACGATGGCGTCGTCGACCAGAATACCGATGGCCAGCACCATGCCGAACATGGTCATCATGTTCACCGAGAAGCCCAGCAGGTACATGAAGGTCAGCGTACCGAGCAGGCACACCGGCACCACGATGGTGGGAATCAGCGTGTAGCGCAGGTTCTGCAGGAACAGGAACATCACCAGGAACACCAGCACCATGGCTTCGGCCAGGGTGGTGATGACTTTCTGGATGGCCACGTCGACAAAGCGTGAGGTGTCGTAAGGCACCGAAAATTCGACGTTGTCCGGGAAGTTCGCCGACAGCTCGGTCAGACGCTCTTTGACTAGCTTGGCGGTCTGGATGGCGTTGGCGCCGGGAGCCAGCTGCACGGCGGCGGCGACGGAGGGCTTGCCATCCTGGCGCGAGCCGAAGTTGTAATCCTGGCGGCCGACTTCGATGCGTGCGACGTCGCCCAGGGTCAGGCGCGAGCCGTCCTGGTTAGCGCGCAGCACGATGGCGGCGAACTCCTCCGGGTTGTCCAGCGTGCCCTTGACGGTCAGCGTGGCGGTCAGCTCCTGCTCGCTGGAGCCTGGCGTACTGCCGAAGGCACCGGCCGGTACCTGGACGTTCTGAGTGCGGATCGCGTCATTGACGTCGTCGATGGACAGGCCATAGCCGACCAGTTTCTGTGGGTCGATCCACACGCGCATGGCGGCTTCGGAGTCGAAGAACTGCAGTTTGCCGACGCCGGGCAGGCGGCGAATCTCGTTGTTGACGTTACGCACGGCGTAGTCCGCCAGCGCCGTGGTGTCGGCGTTCTTGTCGCCGTCCTTGTAGCGCAGCGAGTAGACCAGCAGAAAGCCGGCGGTGGCCTGCTCGGTCTGAATGCCCAGGGTGAGTACCGCCTGTGGCATGCGCGACTCGGCCTTCTTCAGGCGGTTCTGCACGTCGACCTGGGCCAGGTCCGGGTCGGTGCCGGGCTGGAAGGTCACGGTGATTTCGGCGATGCCGTTGGCGTTGCTGGTCGACTCGAAGTACAGCATGTTCTTCGCGCCGTTGAGCTCATCCTCGATGACGCTGGTCACCGAGTCGGTCAGTACCTGAGCCGAAGCGCCGGGGTAGGTGGCGGTGACGGTGATCTGTGGTGGCGCCACGTTGGGGTACTGGGCCACCGGCAGAAACGGAATGGCCAGCAAGCCTGCCATCGAGATGAACAGCGCGACCACCCAGGCAAAGCGCGGGCGTTTGATGAAAAACTGGGGCGTCATGTCATGGACTCCGGCTTATTGCGCCTTGGGTTGGCTGGCGGCGTCGGACGCTGGCGCGCCTTCATCGCGGGGCACCACCTTGGCACCGGGGCGGATCGCCGACAGCGAGCTGACGATGACCTTGTCACCCGCCTTGAGGCCTTCACTGATCTGCCAGCGCGAACCCTGCATGGCGCCGGTGGTGACCTGGCGAAGCTCGACGGTGTCGCCTTCGCCCAGCAACATCACGCTGGCCTGGCCATCGGCGGAGCGTTGAACGGCGCGCTGCGGCACCAGGATGGCGTTCTGATTGAGCCCCTGCGGCGTCAGCACGCGCACGTACATGCCGGGCAGCAACACGCCTTGCGGGTTGTCGAAACGGCCGCGCAGAGCGATCTGGCCAGTGCTGCGATCCACCGAGATATCGGTGAACAGCAGGGTGCCTTTGCTCTCGATATCGGTGCCATCGACGCGCAGCGACAACGGCTGATCGGCCGCCCCGGCGACCTTGCCGTCGGCGATGGCGGCGCGCAGACGCAGGGCATCGGCAGCTGGCTGGGTGAAGTCGGCGTAGACCGGGTCGAGCTGCTGGATACGGGCGAGCAGGGTGGCTTCACCCTGGCCGACCAGAGCGCCCTCGGTCACCTGGGCGCGGCCGATGCGGCCGGCAATGGGCGCACGCACTTCGGCGTAACCCAGATCCAGGCGTGCGGTTTCCACGCTGGCTTGCGCCGAACGCTTGTCGGCCTGGGCGCTTTGCAGGGCCGCCCTGGCTACATCGAAGTCCTGCTTGCTGACCGCATCGATCTTCACCAGCGGCTCGTAGCGCTTGACCGTGGCCTGCGCCTGGAACAGCTGCGCTTCGGCGCGGGCCAGTTCGCCCTGGGCACGAGACAGGGCGGCCTTGAACGGCGCTGGGTCGATCTGGAACAGCAGGTCGCCGGCCTTGACGTCGGCGCCTTCCTCGAAGGTGCGTTTTAGCACGATGCCGGCGACCCGGGCGCGTACTTCGGCCACTCGCACCGGCTCGATACGGCCCGGCAGTTCGGCGATCAGGGTGAACGGCTCGGTCTTGACGGTCAGCACGTCGACCTCGCGTGGTGGTGCCTCACTCCAGCCTTGCTCACCTTGGTCGCAGCCGGCCAGGCCGATTGCCGCCAGCAGCGTGACCACTGAAAAAACGTAACGTCCGCAAATTCTGCTCATGCCTGTCACCTGGAGTGAGATCCATTGTCCTTGAAAGGCGTGAATGATCATGCCTTGGCTGAAATGAGTCAATATTGACTCATATGGATCTTCTGTGAGCAAAATTGTAAGTCCCCGTTGAGTCTGGGGACTTTTTCTGCACAATGCGCGCTGCTCAAGCGGAGGGCCTGCGATGTCCAATGATGAAAAACTGCTCAAGGCCCTGGCCGTTGCCATCGTCGACCGCCCGCGGGCGACGCTGAAGGATCTGGCCGAGGCGGCGGGCGTCAGCAAGGCCACCTTGCATCGTTTCTGTGGCACGCGTGACAGCCTGGTCGAGCGCCTGATGAATCACAGCCAGGCCGCGCTCAATCAGGTGATCGAGGACGCCGACCTGCAGGTCGCCGATGTGGCGCAGGCATTGCGCACCCTGATCGAGAATCACCTCAGGCACCGCGAATTGCTGGTGTTCATGATCTTCCAGTACCGCCCGGACAGCCTTGACCCGGACAAGGACGGTGCGCGTTGGATCGCCTACACCGATGCGTTGGACAGCTTCTTTCTGCGCGGCCAGCAGGAGGGGTACTTTCGCATCGACATCACCGCCGAGCTGCTGACCGAACTGTTCGTGTCGCTGATCTATGGCGTGGTCGATGCCGAGCGCCGTGGCCGCGCCGCCAGTGCGCGTTCGCTGGCGGTGCTGGAACAGTTCTTTCTCAAGGGCGCCGGGCAGTCACGCCCCTGATGCCCAGGCCCCGTTGCCTGGCGGTCGTCACCACGGCAGGGGCTGGCCGTCGTAGGCGTGGAAGCTGCCGCTGTGCTCGGGCCCCAAGGCATCGATCACCCTAAGCATTTCTGCGGCGGCCAGTTCGGCCGGACGCGCAGCGCTGGCACCGCGAAAGGGTTGCGACAGGGGAGAGATGACCGTGCCGGGGTGCAGGCTGAGCAGCCGTGCCCTGGGCTTGCTGCGTGCCAGCTCGATGGCGGCGGTCTTGATCAGCATGTTCAGCGCCGCCTTGGACGCTCGGTAGGCGTACCAACCACCGAGGCGGTTGTCGCCAATGCTGCCGACCTTGGCCGAGAGCACGGCCATGGCGCCCTGTCGGTCCAGCAGCGGCAGGAAGTGGCGCAGTATCAGGGCCGGCCCCAGCGCATTGACCTGAAAGACGGCCTGCAAGGCATCGGCCTCGATGGCGGACAGGCTTTTCTCCGGCGTGATGCCGGGTCGGTGCAGCAACCCAGCCGTATGCAGGATCAACTGATACGGCCCTTCGTCCGCCAGGGTCGCTGCGGCTTCGGCGATGCTGCTGGGGGCTTCCAGATCGAGCGCCGGTAAGCTGCCACGGCTCAGCTCACGGACGCTGGCGCAGTTGGGGTCGGCACGCAGCAGCTGGCAAAAGGCCTGGCCGATGCTGCCGCTGGCGCCAATCACCAGCGCCCTGTAGCCGTTGCCCAGGCTGTGCAGGGTCATGGCGTGGCAGCGCCGCGGCGGAAGAACAGCGTGACCTGACCGAGTTCGATGCCGAACTTGCTCATGACCGAGCGGTTGATCAGGGTGTCGTCGTCCATCAGGTACATCCAGTCGTCGAAGTAGACGACGTAGGTGCTGTCATCCACCGGCAGATTGAGGTGGTAACGCCAGCGCAAGGCGTTGCCGGCCACTTCACCGATGGCTTCGCCGACCACATCGTCGGCGGTGCCGATCCAGCGGCCGGCGCCGTCCGGCGTCAGCGTCCAGACCCTCCGCTGGCGAGTGCCGTCGCTGTACAGAAAGCGCTCGTCGAGGATCAGCTTGTCGCCCTCGCGCCGACTCTGGATATCGACGTGAAAGCGCTTGATCACTTCGCCGGATCGGTCCTGGAACATGCCCCAGGCCTGCACCGGCCCGGAGAAGTAGGTGGGCAGATCCAGCACCGGCTTCTCGTTGGCGTAGCGCTCGACCGGGACCTGGCCACAGCTGATCAGCAGCAGGCTGCTCAGCACAATCAACAGGGTTTTCATGCGATACCTCAGGGGTTGAGACCGAGCAATGCCGCGCGCAGCTTCGGACTGCGGGTCTGCGGATCGAGCCAGATGGAGAAGAAGGCGCGGGCGAACTCCGGGTCGTCGATGACATGTTGCAGCTTGCCGTCGACGTAGAAGCGGCAACCCTCGCCGGGCAGGAATACGCCGGTGATGCGCGTGCCATCCGTCACGTCGACGAACGCCTGGCTCATCTGCTGCGTCCACTCGGCCTGCTGTTCGCGGTCGAGGGGCTCACCGTTGATCCGGCGAATCTCGTCGAGGCTGGTGTCGACCAGGGTTTCGCGGCTGATGGTGCGTCGGTAGGTCAGCTCCAGGGCGAAGGGCTGGGTGAAATCCACCTGCTGCACCGGGCTCCACAGCTTGGCGTTGTAGACCGAGAAGCCGAACCAGCTGAAATCGCCGCTGCCGACCAGGTTGGCCTGAGGCAATTGTTCGCGCCAGTTGGCCTGGCTGTTGCCTTGCACCGTGGCGCTGACCAACGCCAGTGCCAGTAGCAGGGTCGAACAGAGTCGCGATGTCAGGGTTGCCATGAGCCATCACTCCGCAGTCGATGTTGACCGTGGCCAGCGTCTGGCCACGGGTAGTGAATAAAAAAATCCGACAACCAAAAAGGGGAGAGGTGGGTTGTCGGATTGCGCAGCTTGTCGGCGCCGCCTGCGATCAGGCGGCGAACTCCTCGTCAGTGAAGGCCATCAGCGTCGCCTTGCCTGCCTTGATCTCGCTGAGCAGAGCGTCGGCTTCTGGCAGGATGCGGGCCATGAAGAAATCGGCGGACTTGATCTTGGCCGCATAGAAATGGCTTTCCGAACTGCCAGCATCGAGTTGGCGCCGGGCCAACTGGGCTTGTTGCGACCACAGCCAGGCCAGGCTGGTCAGGCCGAACAGGCGCAGGTAGGGCGTCGCCGCTGCAGCTGCCTGCTCCGGGTCCTTGCTGCCTTCGCTGGCCAGCCACAGGGTGGCCTGCTGCAGTTGCTTCAGTGCCTGGGTGACCGCCGCTGCGTGCGGAGCTTCGGCATTGTTCTTGAGCCAGCCCTCGACCAGGGCGAAGAACGCGCGTACCGCGCGACCGCCACCAAGGGACAGCTTGCGGCCCACCAGATCGAGCGCCTGGATGCCGTTGGTGCCTTCGTAGATGCGCGTGATGCGGCTGTCGCGCACCAGTTGCTCGATGCCCCAGTCTTCGGTGAAGCCCGAGCCACCGAGTACCTGCAGAGCTTCGTTGGCGCAGGTGAAGCCTTCATCGGTGAGGAAGGCTTTCACCACCGGGGTGAGCAACTGCACCAGGTCGTCGGCGCGGGTACGTGTCTCGGTGTCTTCGGCGCCGTGGGCGATGTCCTGCTGCAGGCCGGCGAAGTAGGCGAGGGCGCGGCAGCCTTCGATCATCACCTTCTGCCGCAGCAGCATGCGCCGCACATCCGGGTGCACCATGATCGGGTCGGCCGGCTTGTCGGCGGCCTTGGGCCCGGAGATCGAGCGGCTCTGCAAGCGCTCGCGGGCAAAACCGAGAGCGATCTGGTAGGCGCTTTCGGCCACGCCCAGCCCTTGCATGCCGACCATCAGGCGCGCCGAGTTCATCATGGTGAACATGCAGCTCAGGCCCTTGTTCGGCTCGCCGATCAGCCAGCCCTTGGCACCTTCGAAATTCATCACGCAGGTGGCCGAGCCCTTGATGCCCATCTTGTGCTCCAGGCCGCCACAGAAGGCCGGGTTGCGGCTGCCGTCCTCCAGCAGCTTGGGTACGAGGAACAGGGAGATACCTTTGACGCTGTCCGGTGCGTCCGGCAGCTTGGCCAGCACCAGGTGCAGGATATTGTCGACCAGATCGTGCTCACCGCCGGTGATCCAGATCTTGGTACCGGTGATGGCATGGCTGCCATCTGCCTGCGGCACGGCGCGGGTGCGGATCAGGCCCAGGTCGGTGCCGCATTGCGGCTCGGTCAGGCACATGGTGCCGGTCCACTCTCCGCTGATCAGGCGGGGCAGGTACTGCGCCTGTTGTTCGGGCGTGCCGTGGCTGGTCAGGGCGTTGATGGCGCCGTGGGTCAGGCCGGGGTACATGCCCAGCGACAGGTTGGCCGAACAGGTCATTTCCTCGACCAGCATGTTCAGCACATGCGGCAGGCCCTGACCACCGAACTCGGGGGTGCAGGCCAGCGCCGTCCAGCCGCCTTCGGCGAACTGCTTATAGGCCGCCTTGAAGCCATCGGGGGTGCGCACGCTGTGTGTCTGCGGATCGTACTGGCAGCCTTGTTTGTCGCCGGGGCCGTTGAGCGGTGCGAGCACGTTCTCGGCCAGTTTGGCTGCCTCTTCGAGGATCGCACCGCCGAGGTCGGCGCTCAGCTCACGGTGTTCAGGCAGCGTTTGCAGCAGGGTGTAGGCGTCGAGCAGTTCTTCGAACACGAAGCGCATGTCACGCAGCGGAGCACGGTAGGACGGCATGGCGATTTACCTAAAGCTGTACAAGATTTATTTATGTACAGTTTTTGTATAGCTGTTTGGATTGCTTTGCAAGCCCTTTCGAGCACGTTGGTACAATGACTGCCGCGTCACGCTCGCAATCGCAAAAGCTGTACAGGTTTTGCCGGCCCTGAAACGGCAACGCCCGACAGGCCATGGACGCTGTCGGGCGTATGCATCGCGGTGCGATCACCCGGTCACGGGCTGGCCCGGATAATCCGCAAGGACTCGAGCCAGGCTGCGTGAATCTGCACCAATCAGGACCTGGCGTTTCACGGCCAGTGCATTTCTCCTTTGAGGACCTTGGCGCTCAGCTCCAGGCTGCTGTCATCCTGCAGTCGAGGATAGCGCGCCTTCATCGCGGCGATCAGTGCCTGACTGTCCTTGGCCTTGGGCAGTTCCTGCTCCAGGGCCAGCAGGTAGTCACGGGTGAAGTGCAGGTCGGCCAGGTTCATCGCCGGCTGACCCAGGTAATGGCCCGGAATCAAGGTGGCCGGTTGCAGGGCTTCGAGTTCATCCAGTGACTTCAGCCAGCGCTGCCGAGCCTCGACACTCTGTGCATCGGCGACCCACAGGTGGATATTGGCGCTGGTCAGCACGCCGCCGACCACGGCCTTGCTGCCGGGAATCCACAGGCTGGTGTGCTGCGGGTCATGCCCGACCACCTCGATAGGCTGACCTTCCAGTTCCAGCCGATTGCCTTGCAGGGCTTCGGGTACCAGGGTACGGGCTGGTGCGCTGTCCTTGAGAATGGGTCCCCAGTAGGCCAGCTTGGGCGCGCGGGTCTTCTCGATGTAGGCGACGGTGGCCGGTGTGGCCAGCACCTTGGCTTCGGGGTAGGCGCGGGTCAGAACCTCGAGACCGAAGTAGAAGTCCGGGTCGCCATGGCTGATGAAGATGGTGGTCAGGCGTTTGCCACTGGCCTGAATGCGCTCGACCAGTTGTTGCGCCTCATCGTTGGAGAACTGCGCATCCACCAGGATGGCGTCCTTCTCGCCGCTGATCAGCGTCGAGCTGACCGGAAATACAGCGGCTTCGCGTGGGTTGTAGGTGTCCAGTGTCAGCGGCTGGGCAAGGGCGCCGCTGGCAGCGGCGAGCAGGCCGAGGCCGGCGAGCAAACGGGTAACGTGGGACATGGCGATCTCCAGGCAGATAAGGGTGCGGCGCATCTTATGTGCTACCTGGCGAGCGAAAAGCCCCGTAAGCTGGCCATATTTGTTGCATGGATCGAGCGAATGATGGATCGACTGACGGCGGCGCGGGTGTTCGTCGAGGTGCTGGAGCGCGGCAGCCAAACGGCCGCTGCCGAGGCGCTGGACATGTCGCGGGCAATGGTGTCGCGCTACCTCGCCGAGCTGGAAGCCTGGGCCGGCGTGCGCCTGCTGCACCGCAGCACACGGCGACTGAGCCTGACGGCGGCCGGTGAACAGATGCTGCCGCAATGCCGCGAGATGCTGGCGCTGGCCGAGCGCATGCAGGCATTGGGTCAGGCGGCGGATGATGCGCCGCGCGGCACGCTGCGCATCACCTGCAGCCAGTCCTTCGCTCAGGCCTGGCTGGTGCATGCGCTGCAGGCCTTCATCGAGCGTTACCCGCAGGTCAGCGTCGACCTGCTGGTCGGCAGCGAGGCGGTCAATCTGGTGGAGGCGCGTATCGACCTGGCGCTGCGCATCACCAATCAGCTCGACCCGAATCTGATCGCCCGGCGCCTGGCGGTGTGTCGCTCGGTGGTCTGTGCCAGCCCGGATTACCTGGCGCGACACGGCACGCCGCAGCGCCCGGAGGATCTGGCCCGGCATGACTGTCTGGCCTACGCCTACTTCGGCCGCAGCCTGTGGGAGTTCGAGCATCGAGGGGAGGCGATTGCCGTTTCGGTGTCCGGCAGCCTCAGCGCCAACGAGTCGATGGTGTTGCTGGAGGCGACCCTGGCTGGCGCCGGCATCAGCCTGCAGCCGCTGTACTCGGTGGCTGCACCGCTGCGTGAGGGACGGCTGGTGCAGCTTCTGGCGGACTACCGGCCGCCGGAGCTGGGCATTCATGCCCTGTACGGCACGCGTCGACAGATGCTGCCGGCGATGCGCCTGCTGCTGGATTTCATTGCCGAGCGACTGGCCAGCGAGGCGCACTGGCAGCATTAACAGGCTGTTGAAAAACTACCTGCGTTGCCATTGCTGCGTTAAAAACAGGCTCAAAATGCTCATTTACAACTCGTAAACTGCGCTTTTTCGCCTGTTTTTGCCTTGCACTGGCTGCCTCGCCTACGTTTTTCAACGGCCTGTTAACCGCCTGTTAAAAGCTGCGCCGGAAACTTGCATTCGGCCACGCAGCTTCAAGAATGAAGTCATCGGATCAGGATTTCACCATGCCATCACTCTCGAGCTTCGGCAGGCGCGTTCGCAAACTCTGGCATGGTGCCGACCTGGCTCTGGTCGGCCAGCGTCGCGAGCGCCGCATGCGCATGCTGTCGAGCCTGGTGATGATGGTGATGGGCCTCCTCTGGGGGCTGTTCTTTTTCTCGCGCGGCTACTGGGCCATCGTCATCATGGACGTGACCATCGTCCTCAGCGGTGTGGCGGTCTTCGCGCTGACCCTGCGCAACCAGGCCCGTAGCGCCAACCTGATCCTGTTCGGTGCGCTGATCCTTATCGTGGTCGCTTCGACCCTGCTGCTCGACCCGCCGACCCTCACGGCGCCGCGTGCGACGCACCTCTATCTGCTACCGGTGGCCGTGGCCGCGTTGATGGCCTTCCGCGATGAGCCCCTGTGGCTGCGTTACGGCATGTCCCTGTTCTGCCTGCTGTTGTTCGTCGCCCTGGCCGCGTCCAACTGGCGGCCCACCGATCTTTATGCGCTGCCGGACGATGTGCGCATCGTCGGTTCCTGGGTGCAGAGCGTTGCCGCCATGGCGCTGTTCTTCCTGCTCCTGCATATCCTGCAGAGCGACACCGCCGAGCGCTCGGAGCTGGATCGTGACCTGCGCGCGGCCATTCGCGAGCAGCAGTTCGTGCTGTATTACCAGCCGCAGCTCAATGGTGCCGGGCGGGTCATCGGCGCCGAGTTGCTGATTCGCTGGCAGCACCCGCAACGCGGGCTCCTGGCGCCTGGCGAGTTCATCGATCACGCCGAGAATACCGGGCTGATCATCCCCATTGGCCAATGGGTGCTGGAGCAAACGGCCGCGCGCCTGCGTCAGTGGAAGGATGACCCGCTCTTCGGCGACCTGGGCCTGGCGGTGAACATCAGCCAGAAGCAGTTCTCGCAGAGCAGTTTCGTCGCCGAAATTCTTGGCCTGATCGAGCGCCACGGTATCGATGCCCAGCGCCTGGAGCTGGAGTTGACCGAGACGCTGATCGTGCATGACATGGAGGACCTCACGCGCAAGATGGCGGCGCTGGTCGAGCGTGGCGTGCGCTTCTCGCTGGATGACTTCGGTACCGGCTTTTCTTCCCTCAGTCACCTCAAGCGCCTGCCGTTGAGCAAACTGAAGATCGACCGTTCGTTCATCTGCGACGTGCTCACCGATGCCAACAGCGAAACCATCGTGCGCACGGTGATCGCCCTGGGCCAGAGCATGGGCATGACGGTGATCGCCGAGGGCGTGGAAACCGAGGCACAGCGGCAGTTTCTGGCTGACAACGGTTGCAGTCAGTTCCAGGGATATCTGCTCGGCCGGCCGATGCCGTTGGCGGATTTCTGTGCCTTCGTTCAGCGCCACAACGGCTGAATCGCTGTTCCGTCCATCTTTCATCGTCAGCGGCGAGTGAACTCGAGGCCGTCCGCCAATGTCTGTCTGCAGTCGGCCCGTACCGGCAGGAATAGATGGCTATTGGCCGCTAGTGTGGCGTCTACGTCGCGGATTCTGCCTGCATCATGCTCGAGCGTGTTCTTCAATGCGTGGCCGGCAACGTCCATCCCGTTCGCCGGGTTCGTCTGACTGCCACGTGAAGATTGCCCATGTTCTTATCTCGTCATGCTCCACTCCAACCCCGCATTCTCGGTGCCTGCCTGCTGCTCGGTGGCCTGCTCGGCGGCGCACAGCCGTCTCTGGCCGAAGAGACGTCCGGCAACCAGCGCTGGGTCAGCGACAGCCTGAACACCTACGTGCGCAGTGGCCCCACCGATGGCTACCGCATCGTCGGCACCCTGGTCTCCGGGGAGAAAGTGGAGCTGCTGCGTACTCAGGGCGACTACAGCCAGGTGCGCAGCGCAAGCGGCAACAGCGTCTGGATTCCCAGCCGCGACCTGCAATCGGTACCAGGCCAGGCCGAGCGCCTGCCGCAGCTGGAACAGAAAGTCGCTGACCTCAGCGCGGAGCTCAAAGGCATCGACGACGCCTGGAAGATCCGTGTGCAAGGCATGCAGGAAACCCTGGATTCGCGCAAGAAACTCATCGACGAGCTGCAGGCCGCCCGTGGCGCGCTGGATGCCGAGCTGACCACCACCCGTTCGCAACTGCGCGATGCCCAGGCGCAACTGGGCAACGAACAGCAGCAGGCACTGATGCGCTACATGGCCTATGGCGGCAGCATCGCCGGCGCCGGGCTGCTGCTCGGGCTGATCCTGCCGACCATGCTGCGGGTCAAGCGCAAGCGCAATGATCAGTGGGTGTAGCGCCTGTCTTCAGCGCCTCGTTTCTGGAGGCATTGTCCAGAAATGGCCAATCTCGTTCACTCTCCTAGTCAGCGGTGAGGTGACGGGCGATGCCCTTCTTCAACGGCAGCAGGCCCTGCGCCACGCGCAGGCCGGCGCCGCGCAGCAGGCGGGCGGGCAACTGGTCGTTGGTGTACAGCTCCACCAGCAGGTTGGTGGCCTGGTACAGCGGCCAGGTGGCCAGACGTAGCTGACGCTCGTAGCGCGCCAGTGGCGCGGCTGCGCCGATATCCTGGCGCTTGCCATGAGCGGCCAGCAGTGCGTCGCTGAGCAGTTGCACGCCGATCAGGCCGAAGTTGAAGCCATGCGCGGTGACCGGGTGCATGCCCACGGCGGCGTCGCCAAGCAGGGCGCAGCGGGGGCCGACCATGCGCCGCGCATAGGCGCCTACCAGCGGGTAGGCGTGGCGACTGCTGACCAGTTGCATGGCGCCGAGGCGGCGCTCGAAGCGCTTTTCCATCTCGCGGGCGAAGCTGGTTTCGTCGAGTTTGTGCAGGCGTTCGATCTCGCGCGGTGGCAGGGTCAGCACGGTCGACGACTGCCGGCCATTGAGCGGTAGCAGGGCCAGGGTCTGGCCATAGCCGAACCACTCCCAGGCCACCTGTCGGTGCTCCTGTTCGTGCTGCATGCGGCACACCAGCATGCTCTTGCCGAAGTCCTTGAGTTGCGCGCCGATGCCGAGCTGGCGGCGGGTTTCCGAGAAACGGCTGTCGGCGGCGACCAGCAGGCGCGGTTGCAGCAGCCGGCCGTCCTGCAGCACCAGTTTCACCTCGTGCTCGCCGGCCTGAATGGCGCGCACGCTGGTGTCACACAACAGCTGCACGTCAGCGCAGTCGCGCACGGCCTGATAGGCCGCGCGGCGGATGGCCTGGTTGGCCACCAGATGACCGAGGCGCTCGGCGCCGGCCTGCTCGGCGCGGATCTTCAGGGCGAACAGCGAGGGGCCGTTGAACACCTGGGCATCGCGCAGCACGGCGATCTCCTCGGTGGGCAGGCGTGACCATAATTCCAGGCGTTCGAGCAGAGCCTGCGAGCCGTGGGTGAGGGCGATCTCGCGGCCGTCGAAGGCCGGTTCGGCCAGCGCCTGCTCGGCCTGGCGTTCCACTACCACGATGGACAGGCCCTGCCCGGACAGGGCGCGTGCCAGGCACAGGCCCGCCGGGCCGGCGCCGACGATGAGGATATCGGGTGACATGCTGCAGCTCTCCGTGCGGAAGACCGGTAGGGCGGGTGAACCCGTCCTGCGCCGATGCAAAGTGCGAGTCTAGGTCGCAGCAACGCCGCAGATATTGTCCGGGATCATGCCCAGGGCTGAATCGGTTGTGCGGGGCGAGGGCTATGAGTTGGCAGTGAATATTGTTTTTATTACAACTTTATCCGTCTTGATAGGCGTAATTTTCGGGTTTACTGTGGTGCGCGTTGTTTGAACTATAAAAATAATTCGGGTTTGGAGTCGATGCCATGCATCCTCACTTTTCTGCAGGTGCCGATCAGCGAACGGCCTTCGCTCAGGAGGCATTCTCGTGAAACTGGCTCTGGTCGGCGACATTGGTGGTACCAACGCGCGCTTTGCCCTGTGGCGTGACGGGCAACTGGAGGCGGTGCAGGTTCTGGCGACCGCCGATTTCCCCGGGCCGGAGCAGGCCATCGTCGCCTATCTGCAAGCCCAGGGCCTGTCCCCTGGGGCGATAGGTTCGGTGTGCCTGGCCTGCGCCGGACCGGTCAGCGGTAACCTGTTTCGCTTCACCAACAATCACTGGCGTATCGATCGTGCGGCGTTCTGCCAAGCGTTGCAGATCGACCGCTTGCTGCTGGTCAACGACTTCTCCGCCATGGCCCTGGGCATGACCCGCATCGCCGAGCACGAGCGCGTGCAGGTGTGCCCGGGCGAGCCGCAGGCAGACCGTCCGGCCCTGGTGATCGGCGCCGGCACCGGCCTCGGTGTCGGTACGCTGCTCGCGCAGGCAGATGGCAGCTGGCTGGTGCTACCGGGCGAGGGTGGCCACGTCGACCTGCCCATCGGCAGCCCGCGCGAGGCCGAACTCTGGCAGGTCCTCTATCGACAGCTGGGTCACGTGCGCGCCGAAGACGTGCTCAGTGGCAACGGCTTGCTGGTGCTGTATCGGGCCATCTGCGAGCTGGACGCTCAGCCGTTGCAGCACGCGACGCCGGCGGCCCTCACCGCCGCCGGCCTGGCGGGCGAGCCTGTCGCCGCCGAAGTGCTGGAACAGTTCAGCTGCTGGCTCGGGCGCGTGGCCGGCAACGACGTGCTGACCCTGGGTGCACGCGGTGGGGTGTATATAGTCGGCGGCGTGGTGCCGCGTTTCGCCGAACGTTTTCTCGCCAGCGGTTTTGCCAAGAGCTTCAGCGACAAGGGGTGCATGAGCGATTATCTTCACGGCATTCCAGTGTGGCTGGTGACGGCCGAGTACCCAGGCCTCACAGGCGCCGGTGTGGCCCTGCAACAGGCATCGGAACCTAGCCCGGAGGCAATCCGGGAGAACCCTTGATAGCACCCCGGATTTCAGCCGGGCTACACAGCCATAACAATAAAGGGGGCGGACCATGAGCCAGCCCGGCAAATCGATTCTGCTGGTCGATGACGACCAGGAAATTCGCGAACTGCTCGATACCTACCTGAGCCGCGTCGGCTTTCAGGTGCGCGCCGTGGCTGACGGCGCCGCCTTCCGCCAGAGTCTGTGTGCGGAGTCGGCCGACCTGGTGATTCTCGACGTGATGCTGCCCGACGAGGACGGTTTCAGCCTGTGCCGCTGGGTACGCGAACATCAGCGCTTTGCCCAGGTGCCGATCATCATGCTCACCGCCAGCTCCGACGAGGCCGACCGCGTGATCGGCCTGGAGCTGGGCGCCGACGACTACCTCGGCAAGCCGTTCAGCCCGCGCGAGCTGCTGGCGCGGATCAAGGCGCTGCTGCGCCGCGCCCAGTTCACCCAGGAGCGCAGCGGCGAGGTGCTGGCGTTCGACGACTGGCGCCTGGACATGGTCAGCCATCGGCTGTTTCACCGCGACGGCGAGGAGGTGATGCTGTCCGGTGCCGACTTCGCCCTGCTCAGGCTGTTTCTCGATCACCCGCAGCAGATTCTCGACCGCGACACCATCGGCAACGCCACCCGTGGCCGTGAGGTCATGCCGCTGGAACGCATCGTCGACATGGCCGTCAGTCGCCTGCGCCAGCGCCTGCGTGACACCGACAAACCACCACGGCTGATTCGCACCGTGCGCGGCAGCGGCTACCAGTTGGCGGCCACGGTGAGCCTGCAGGCAGGCGATGGGCGTTAAAGCGCGGCACTGGCTGCCGCGTTCGCTGCTCGGGCGCATGCTGCTGCTCACCCTGCTGGCGATATTGGCGGCGCAGACGCTGTCCAGCGTGATCTGGCTGTCGCAGCTGCGCGCCACCCAGCTCGAAGGCCTGGTCACCACCGCGCGCAGCCTGGCGCATTCGATGTCCGCCAGCGTGCGCTACTTTCGTTCGCTGCCGGTGGCGTATCGGCCACTGGTGCTCGACCAGCTGCGCAGCATGGGCGGCACGCGCTTCGTGGTCAGTCTCAATGATCGTCCGTTGCAGATGCAGCTGCTGCCGGCCACGCCGCGCAAGCAGGCGGTGACCGAATCGGTGGCGCAGGTTTTGCACCAGTCGCTGGGCAATGCCGCCGACATCTCGGTGACCTTCGTCAGCCCGGATGACCTGCGCATCTTCAACGGTGGCCTGAAGCTCGACGAATTGCCGCGTTCCTGGGCGCATTACGCGTTGACCCTGGAGCCGGTCAATCCCCCCGTGCTGGTGACGCAGATCCAGTTGGCGCCGGGGGAATGGCTGTACATCGCCTCGTTGCTGCCCGAGCCCTACACCAGCCTGGAGGAACCCATTCTGCCGACCCAGCAGCTGTGGTTCATCCTCCTGACCACTGCCTTTTTGCTGTTGTTCATTGGCTTGCTGGTACACCTGCAGAGCCGCCCGCTCAAGCGCCTGGCGCGCACCGCGCGGCACCTGTCGCTGGGCGCCGAGGTGGAGCCTGTTGCCGAAGGCGGTGGCCGCGAGGTGGTGGAGGTGGCCCGCGCCTTCAATGCCATGCGCGAGCGCATCAGCCGTTACCTGACCGAGCGCAGCCAGCTGTTCAGCGCCATTTCCCATGACCTGCGCACGCCGATCACGCGCCTGCGCCTGCGCGTCGAACTGCTCGATGACGAAAGCCTGCAGAGCAAGTTCGGGCGTGACCTGGACGACCTGGAACTGCTGGTCAAAGGCGCGCTGCAATGCGTGAAGGACACCGACATCCACGAGAACATCGAGCCGGTGGACCTCAATTACCTGCTGCATTGCCTGGTCGAGCCCTACCTGGCACCGGCGGGCAAGGGTAGCGTGACCCTCGATGGTGGGGCCTGCGCGCCTTATCCGGGCAAGCCGCTGGCGCTGCGGCGCTGCATTGGCAACCTGATCGACAACGCGCTGAAGTACGGCGAGCGTGCCCACCTGCACATCGAGGACGACGGCGCGGCGTTCGTCCTGCATGTCGATGACGAGGGCCCGGGTGTGCCGGAGCAGCGCCTGGAACAGGTGTTCGAGCCACACTTCCGTCTGTCCGGGCAGCAGCAGGGCTATGGGCTGGGTCTGGGTATCGCGCGCAACATCGCCCACAGCCATGGCGGCGAGGTCAGCCTGTGCAACCTGCGCTGCGGCGGCCTGCGCGTGACCCTGCGCCTGCCGCGCACGCCGGAATGATGCCGAGGCGTCATGGCCATGGATCGAGCCCCAGCAGGCGACGTCCGTGGGTATCGAGTTCGGCGCGTGCAAAGTGCGTGCGCTCGTACTCGCGCGGGTCGCCGGGAAAGGGCGCGCCGGTCGGAGGCGTCTGCTCGGCCCAGGAGCGGATGCGCATGGCGCGCAGCGCTGGGTTGTCGTAGTCGGCGGGAAACATCGAGATGTACTGCGCGAGGCGCACGCGGTTGTGCGAATAGTTGGGACGTACGCCATGGGCCAGCAGGCTGTTGAAGATCAACAGGTCGCCTTTGTTCAGGCTGATGTTCTCGATAGGCCGTTGGCCGATGTCCGGTTTGAAGGGGTTGGCTCCTGTCGGTTGCTGCGCCCACCAGTCGTCGATCTCGGCGAACAGGCTGGGGACGCACTGGAAGCCGCCCACCTCGTCGTCCTGGGCCGCCAGCGAGAGCACGCCCTGGGCGGCGATGGGCAACGGCCTGCGGGATATGTCGACGTCGAAGTGGATGAAACCATCGGGGTCGCCGGTTGCGCGACTGGCCTTATTCGGCGGGTTGAGATTGGCGCGGTCAATGGCGACCCAGAGGTCTTCACGATCCCAGATATCGACGAAGGCATCGTAGATGCGCCGGCTCTGTCGGGTGTTCCACAGGCTCTGGTGGTGATAGACCTCGACCATGCCGGTATTGTTGAGCTCGGCCATGCGGTGTTCGCGGCGCTGGGGCGCATACCAGGTGGTGGGGTCGTCACGATCCATTTCCTGGAACTGCCAGAGCATGTCGACCACGGCATCGGCTTCTTCGTCGCTGACGGCCCTGGGCACGATGACATGGCCATTGTGCGTCCAGTGCCACCAGTCCTGTTCGTCAAGTACGCGCAGTGGCAGGCGCTTGCGCACATCGCGCAGGGGGATGGCGGCGTTCGTGGCGCCGGGGTGATCGCCGTGGCCGGGTGGCAGGTAGTGGTTCATATCGTGCTCCTCGTTCACTGAGCATGATCAGCCTAGCGAGACGAGCAGGCGGCGATTGCCGGACCTGGAGGCGCGAACCGATACGATTGTCGCGTGTGCTGCGCGACAAGCTCGCGTGGGACGTAGAGTACCCAGTCTGTCGAGCCACTCGCGGCGCGAGTGGCAAGGGTGGAGGGAGAGGCGATGCGCGCATTTCTGGAAAGGATCACGCCTGAGGAAGGAGCGTCCTGGTCGCTGCTCCATCGACGACTGGAGGAGGGTATCCCCTTCGAGTGGCATCTCCACCCCGAGTATGAGCTGACGCTGACGCTCAACAGTCGTGGGCATCGCTATATCGGTGACGATATCGAAGCCTACGATGATGGCGATCTGGCTCTGGTGGGGCCGGGCATCGCCCATAGCTGGTGTTCGAGCGAGCGCCTCGACCCATCCCGTCCGCATATCGCCCTGGTGATCTGGTTTCGCCGCGAATGGCTGAGCGCCATGCTGGCGACGTTGCCCGAACTGAGGGACCTGGCGGGCCTGCTGGCGGATGCAGCGTGCGGCCTGAGTTTCGGCCCCGCCAGTCGCAGCCGTGCCCGGCCGCTGATTGAGGCGATGCCCGCGGCCGAGCCGGCCCATCGCCTGCTGCTGTTGCTCGAGGTGTTGCTGTTGCTATGCCGGGCGGATGACCGGACGCTGCTGAGCAATGTGCCGAGCCCGCGAGCGCAGCCCCTGCATGCCGATCCGCGCCTGCTGCGCGTGCTCGACGTCCTGCACCGTGACGTCGTCCGGCCGATCACCATCGCGGCGCTGGCGGAGCTGGCCTGTCTCAGTGTTTCCGCCTTGCATCGCATGTTCCATCGGTATTGCCGCATGAGCGTGATGCAGTACCTCACGCGTTTGCGCATCGGCCGCGCTTGCTCGCTGTTGATCGGGGGCGATCTGCCTGTCGCGCGGATCGCCGAGCAGGTCGGTTACGCCAACCTGTCACTGTTCAATCGTCAGTTCCTGGCACTCAAGGGCTGCACGCCCAGCGCTTTTCGGCGCCGTCATCGGCGCCCCGGTGCCCGGTACGCGGGGGGCTCCGCTGCTTCGTAACCAGTTGGTGACCTTTCTGCGTCCCTTTGTTACCTGCCCAGCCACCTGGCTGGTTAGCATGCGCCAATCTGCAGGCGCGATCTGCGCAGTTCACATCGACAAGAGGGTACTGCGGTCATGAATGCATTCGCATGTCTGGCAACTGCCGTTTCCATCCTGGCTCTGTCTCCTCTGGCCGCTGCTGGCGAAGTCGAAGTCCTGCACTGGTGGACCTCGGGTAGCGAAAAACGCGCCGCCGACACGCTCCAGGCGCGGGTCGAGCGCCAGGGCCACCGCTGGAAGGATTTCGCCGTCGCAGGGGGCGGCGGCGAGGCGGCCATGACCGTTCTGAAGACCCGCGCCGTTTCCGGCAATCCACCGGCCGCCGCGCAGATCAAGGGCCCGGACATCCAGCAGTGGGGCGAGTTGGGGCTGCTCAGCGAGGTGGATGGGGTGGCCACCCAGGGCAATTGGGACAGGCTGCTGGCGCCTGAAGTCGCCAGCATCATGAAATTCCAGGGCCATTACGTGGCCGTACCGCTCAACGTGCACCGGGTCAACTGGCTGTGGATCAACCCCGAGGTGTTCGCCAAGGCCGGCATCGAGCGGGCGCCGACCACCCTCGACGAGTTCTTTGCCGCCGCCGATACGCTCCAGGCCGCCGGCTTCATCGCCATCGCCCATGGTGGTCAGCCCTGGCAGGATGGCACGGTCTTCGAGAACCTGGCGCTGAGCGTGCTCGGCCCGCAGGCGTACCACAAGGCTTTCGTCGAACTGGACGCGACGACGCTGTCCGGCCAGGGAATGGTCGAGGTGTTCGAGACGCTGCAGAAGCTGCGTGGCTATATCGATGCCAACGCCGCCGGGCGCGACTGGAACACGGCTGCCGCGATGGTCATCGACGGCGAGGCTGGCATGCAGATCATGGGTGATTGGGTCAAGGGCGAATGGACAGCCGCCGGCAAGGTGGCCGGCAAGGACTACCAGTGCGTGGCCTTCCCCGGTACCCAGGGCAGCTTCGACTACAACATCGACTCGCTGGCCCTGTTCAAACTGGGCAATGCCGCCGATCGCGAGGCGCAGGAGGAACTGGCGCGGGTGATAATGAGCCCGGAGTTCCAGATCCTGTTCAGCCAGAACAAGGGCTCCATTCCGGTCTATCTGGATCTGGACGTGAGTGCGTTGGACAGCTGTGCCCAGGCCTCCATCGCGGACTTCAGGGAGGCTTCTGCCAGTGGCGGTCTGCAGCCCAGCCTGGCGCATCTGATGGCGGCGCCAGGCTATGTCCAGGGTGCGGTCTTTGACGTGGTCAGCAACTTCTTCGGTTCACCGTCCTCCGACCCGCAGAAAGCCGCGCTGCAACTGGCCAGCGCGATCAAGGCGCTGCATTGAATGTCGCTCACGAAACGCAGCGGGAGCTGGCTGTCCACGCCGCAGCACCTCGCCTGGCTGAATGACGAGGCCCAGCGCCTGCTGCCCTTCGCACGGGGCGCCAGGGTCGAGCAGGGCTTTGCCGCGCTCGATGCCCAGGGGCGTTTACCCGAGGGCGCGGTGGCCGAGCTGATTCACACCACGCGCATGACCCACTGTTTCGCCCTGGCGCATATCCAGGGCATTCCCGGCCATGCCGTGCTGGTCGACCATGGCCTGGCCGCACTGCGCGGTGCCCTGTGGGACGAGGCGCACGGCGGCTGGTTCGGCGATGCCACGCGCAGCGGCGGCAAGTCCGCCTACCTGCATGCCTTCGTGGCGCTGGCGGCCAGCTCCGCCCGGGTCGCTGGACGTCCTGCTGCCCAGGCACTGCTCGATGACGCCACCCGGATCATCGAGCGGTATTTCTGGAGCGAGGAGGAGGGCGTGCTGCGCGAGCACTTCGATCGCGACTGGCGTCACGAGGAGGCCTACCGTGGTGCCAACAGCAACATGCACGCCACCGAGGCCTTTCTCGCCCTGGCCGATGTCACCGGCAACGTGCGCTGGTTGCAGCGTGCACTGCGCATCGCCGAGCGCCTGATCCATCGGCACGCCGCCGCGTGCGGCTACCTGGTGGTCGAACACTTCGATGCGCACTGGCAGGCGCTGCCGGACTACAACATCGACAACCGCGCCGACCCCTTCCGCCCCTATGGCAGTACGCCTGGCCACGCCTTCGAGTGGGCACGCCTGCTGTTGCATCTGGAAGCGGCGCTGACCCGGGCCGGGCTCACTGCGCCCGACTGGCTGCTGGCCGATGCTCAGGGCCTGTTCGCCAGCGCCTGCCGTCATGCCTGGCAGGCTGACGGTACGCCGGGGCTGGTCTACAGCCTCGACTGGAATCAGCGGCCGGTAGTGCGCACCCGCCTGCACTGGGTGCATGCCGAAGCCGTTGCGGCTTCGGCTGCGCTGCTGCAGCGAAGCGGCGAGGCGACCTACGAGCACTGGTATCGACGCCTTTGGGCGTTCATCGCCGAGCATTTCATCGACCTGCACGGCGGCAGCTGGCACCACGAACTGGATGAACACAACCAGCCGTCCTCCCGTATCTGGGCGGGTAAACCCGATCTGTATCACGCCTACCAGGCCTTGCTGCTGCCACCTCTGGCGCTGGCACCGAGCCTGGCCACGGCGCTTGCTGCCGATGTAACGGGGTGGTGACATTAATGCATCCTTTCGTTACCCGAGCCGCCAACGACCCTGATTAAACTCCCTCTCAGCACAAGCGCCACGACTTGCCCGATAACAACAAGAAAGGTATTCCGATGAACGTTATGACTCGCCTCGCTACCGCCGTTTCTCTTGCCTCCCTGTTCCCCTTCGCTGCGCTGGCCGCCGACGCCAAAGGTACGGTGGAAGTGGTGCATTGGTGGACCTCCGGTGGTGAGGCCGCCGCGGTGAAGGTCCTGCGGGAACTGGTCGAGAAAGAGGGTTTCACCTGGAAGGACGGCGCGGTGGCCGGTGGCGCCGGTTCTGCCGCCATGACCGTGTTGAAGACCCGCGTGGTGTCCGGCAACCCGCCGGGCGCGGCACAGATCAAGGGCCCCGACCTGCAGGAGTGGGGCGCGCTGGACCTGCTCGCGCCGCTGGACGAGGTGGCCCAGGCCAATGGCTGGGATGGCCTGCTGTCGAAGACCGTTGTCAGAACCATGCAGTACGACGGTCAGTACGTCGCGGTACCGGTGAACATCCACCGGGTCAACTGGCTGTGGATCAACCCGCAGGTGTTCGAGAAGGCCGGCATCGACCAGGCGCCGACCACCCTCGAAGAACTGTACGCCGCCGGCGACAAGCTCAAGGCCGCCGGTTTCATCCCGCTGGCCCACGGCGGCCAGCCCTGGCAGGACGGTACCCTGTTCGAGGGGCTGGTGCTGAGCGTTATGGGCGCCGAGGGCTATCACAAGGCGTTCGTCGAGATCGACGAGGCGACCCTGGTCAGCCCGCAGATGACCGAAGTCTTCACCGCGTTGAAGAAACTCTCCACCTACATGGATGACAACCGCGCTGGGCGTGACTGGAACCTGGCCACCGCCCAGGTGATCGACGGCAAGGCCGGCATGCAGATCATGGGCGACTGGGCCAAGAGCGAGTGGACGGCCGCCGGCAAGGTGGCGGGCAAGGACTACCAGTGCGTGCCGATGCCGGGCACGGCTGGCAGCTACACCTACAACATCGACTCCGTGGCCATGTTCAAGCTCAATAGCCCAGACGACATCGCCGCCCAGCATGCCCTGGCGCGGATCGCCCTGGAGCCCGAGTTCCAGTACGTGTTCAACCAGAACAAGGGCTCGATCCCGGTGCGCTCGGACCTGGACATGAGCCAGTTCGACAGCTGCGCGCAGGCCTCGATGCGGGATTTCCAGGAGGCCGACAAGAACGGCAAGCTGGAGCCGAGCATGGCCCACAGCATGGCCACCAACCTCGCCGTACAGGGCGCCATCTTCGACGTGGTGACCAACTTCATGAGCGAGAAGAACGCCGACCCGAGCAAGGCCGGCGCGCAGATCTACGCGGCGATCAAGGCCGCGCAGTAGCGCCAGCGGGCCGGTGTTGCCGGCCCAACTCCCGAGCACCGCTTCGCACGACGGGCCCCAGGCCCCGTCGGGGCGGTGCTCGGCCCTGATTCAACCTCGCCAACTGGTACCGCCCGATGAGTGTCACCCCGGTAATGACCAAGGCCTCGCCCCTCGACCTGCTGCAACGCTGGCTGCCCAAGTTGGTGCTGGCGCCAAGCATGCTGGTGGTGCTGGTCGGTTTCTACGGTTACATCCTCTGGACCCTGGTGCTGTCGTTCACCAACTCCAGCTTCATGCCCAGCTACAAGTGGGTCGGCCTGCAGCAGTACATGCGCCTGCTGGACAATGACCGCTGGTGGGTGGCGAGCCAGAACCTGCTGCTGTTCGGCGGCCTGTTCATCGGCATCAGCCTGGTTATAGGCGTCTTTCTCGCCGTGCTGCTGGATCAGCGCATCCGCCGCGAAGGCTTCATTCGCACCATCTTTCTCTATCCCATGGCGCTGTCGATGATCGTCACCGGCACCGCCTGGAAGTGGCTGCTCAATCCGGGGCTGGGCCTGGACAAACTGCTGCGCGACTGGGGCTGGGAAGGCTTTCGCCTCGACTGGCTGGTGGATCAGGACCGGGTCATCTACTGCCTGGTGATCGCGGCCGTGTGGCAGGCCTCGGGCTTCGTCATGGCACTGTTCCTGGCCGGGCTGCGCAGCGTCGATCAGTCGATCATTCGCGCCGCCCAGGTGGATGGGGCCGGGCTGCCGACCATCTACCTGCGCATCGTGCTGCCGAGCCTGCGTCCGGTGTTCTTCAGCGCGCTGATGATTCTCGCGCACATCGCCATCAAGAGCTTCGACCTGGTGGCGGCGATGACCGCAGGCGGCCCCGGTTATGCCTCCGACCTGCCGGCGATGTTCATGTACTCCTTCACCTTCAGCCGCGGCCAGATGGGCATCGGATCGGCCAGTGCGATGCTGATGCTCGGCGCGGTGCTGGCGATCCTGGTGCCCTACCTGTATTCCGAATTGCGAGGCAAACGCCATGACTAGTGTGAGCGTCGCGCAGCGACGATCTTCTGATGTCCTTCTCCCTCCGGGAGAAGGTGGCGCGAAGCGCCGGATGAGGGTATTCAGCTTCAGCCGTATAGCCATCCACGCCACCCTGATCCTGGCCTGCGCGGTGTACCTGGTGCCGCTGCTGGTGATGCTGCTGACCAGCATCAAGACCCCCGAGGACATCCGCACCGGCAACCTGCTGTCCTGGCCCGAGACCATGACCCTGATCGGCTGGGCCAAGGCCTGGAGCGTGGTCGACGGCTACTTCTGGAACTCGGTGAAGATCGCCATTCCCGCCGTGCTGATCTCCACCGCCGTCGGTGCGTTGAACGGCTACGTGCTGTCGATGTGGCGCTTTCGCGGCTCGCAGTTGTTCTTCGGCCTGCTGCTGTTCGGCTGCTTCCTGCCGTTCCAGACCGTGCTGCTGCCGGCCTCGTTCACCCTGGGCAAACTGGGCCTGGCCAATACCACTGCCGGCCTGGTGCTGATCCACGTGGTCTACGGCATCGCCTTTACCACGCTGTTCTTCCGCAACTACTACGTCACGGTGCCCGATGCCCTGGTGCGCGCCGCGCGGCTCGATGGCGCCGGCTTCTTCACCATCTTCGGGCGCATCCTGCTGCCGATGTCGGTGCCGATCATCATGGTCTGCCTGATCTGGCAGTTCACCCAGATCTGGAACGACTTCCTCTTCGGCGTGGTGTTCGCCAGCGGCGATGCACAACCCATCACCGTGGCGCTGAACAACCTGGTCAACACCAGCACCGGGGCCAAGGAATACAACGTCGACATGGCCGCCGCGATGATCGCCGGGCTGCCCACCCTGCTGGTCTACATCCTGGCCGGCAAGTACTTCCTGCGCGGCCTCACTGCCGGCGCGGTGAAAGGCTGACGCCTCGAAGATTGGAGAAATGACATACATGGCTACCCTCGAACTGCGCAACGTCAACAAGTCCTACGGCAGCGGCCTGGCGGACACCCTGAAGAACATCGAGCTGGCCATCGACGCCGGCGAGTTCCTGATCCTGGTCGGCCCCTCCGGCTGCGGCAAATCCACCCTGATGAACTGCATCGCCGGTCTGGAGAACATCAGTGGCGGGGCGATCCTGGTCGATGGCGCCGACATCAGCGGCATGAGCCCGAAGGATCGCGACATCGCCATGGTGTTCCAGTCCTATGCGCTGTACCCGACCATGACGGTCGAGGACAACATCGCCTTCGGCCTGAAGATGCGCAAATTGCCGCCGGCCGAGATCGAGGCCGAGGTGGCGCGCGTGGCCAGGCTGCTGCAGATCGAGCATCTGCTGGCGCGCAAGCCCGGCCAGTTGTCCGGTGGTCAGCAGCAGCGCGTGGCCATGGGTCGGGCGCTGGCGCGGCGGCCGAAGATCTACCTGTTCGACGAACCGCTGTCGAACCTCGACGCCAAGCTGCGCGTGGAGATGCGTACCGAAATCAAGCTGATGCACCAGCGCCTGAAGACCACCACGGTATACGTCACCCACGACCAGATCGAGGCCATGACCCTGGGCGACAAGGTGGCGGTGATGAAGGACGGCATCATCCAGCAGTTCGGCACCCCGCAGCAGATCTACAACGACCCGGCCAACCAGTTCGTCGCCAGCTTCATCGGTTCACCGCCGATGAACTTCATCCCGCTGCGCACGCAGGTGCGTGACGGCCAGTGCTTTGGGCTGCTGGACTCGGCGGCCGGCGCTCCGGGCCAGGCGCGCTGCGAGTTGCCGCTGGGCACAGCAGCCGAGCTGGAAGGGCGCGAGCTGATGCTTGGCCTGCGTCCCGAACAGATCCAGCTGGCCGCTGCCCCCTCGGCACTGCCGAGCCTGCGCGCCGAGGTGGAGGTGGTCGAGCCGACCGGCCCGGACACCCTGGTGTTCGTCAGCCTCAATCAGACCAAGGTTTGCTGCCGTCTGGCGCCGGACGCCGCGCCGCAGGCCGGCAGCAGCCTCGACCTGCAGTTCGATCCGGCGCGCGTGCTGCTGTTCGATGCCAGCAGTGGCGAGCGCCTGCGCCCGGGAAAGCGTCAGGCCACTGACAACAAGGTGGCCCAGTTCAAGCTCGGTTAGCGGCGTAGCCCGGATCAAATCCGGGGGTTGCCCAATAACCCCCCGATTGCATTCAGGTTATGCGGCGCACCCAGTCACGTAGGGTGCGCCGTGCGCACCAGAAAAACGAAAGAACCGTCGCTGCGGCGGTCATTGCGCAGCATCCGTAAAAATAAAAACAATCAGGAGCAACCATGAAGACCACACAGCAATCTGCCCCCCAACGTCCTGGTGCGCACAGCCTTGGCGGCCGCGCGACACCCTACCTACTGGCCGTTACCGTCAGCCTGGCCTGGGTCACGCCGCAGGTGCAGGCCGTCGAGTTCACCGGCTACGTGCGCAGCGGTATCGGCGGGGCGGATACCGGTGGCACGCAGCAGTGCTTCCAGTTGCCGGGCGCGCAATCGAAGTATCGCCTGGGTAACGAGTGCGAGCAGTACATCGAGCTGGACCTGCGCCAGGACCTGTTTCGCCTGGACGACGGCTCGGTGATCAGCGTCGAGGGCATGGCGCAGCTTTACAACCAGTACGGCCACACGCCCAAATTCACCGGTGACTACGGCTTCGCGCGGATGAACCAGATGTACGCCGAGTGGAGCAACATGCCGGCGCTGGGCGGCGGTTCGCTGTGGGCCGGGCGGCGCTTCTACAAGCGTAACGATATCCACATCACCGACTTCTACTACTGGAACCAGAGCGCCACCGGTTTCGGTATCGACGAGATGAAGATCGGCGACCTCAAGTACAGCTACGTGTTCTCGCGCAAGGACAACTACGACCAGAAACCCTACATCAATCGCCACGATTTCAACGTCGGCGGCTTCCAGGTCAACCCCGGTGGCGAGCTGGAAGTGGGCGTCAGCTACATCGACAAGCCGGACAGCACCGACGCCAATAGCGGCTGGGCAGTGAGCGCGCAGCACAAGCAGCAGGGCTTCTTCGGCGGGGTCAACACCGTCGCCCTGCAATACGGGCGCGGGCCGGGCACCGCGCTGGGTTACACCGGCGACCCGACTCTCGACAACAGCAATCGCAGCTGGCGCCTGGTGGAGTTCTTCGACTTCCAGATGACCCCGCGTCTCGGTGGCCAGGTGCAGCTTGTCTATCAGAAGGACAAGCGCCCGGATGGAGCGGACCAGAACTGGTTGTCCATCGGCGGCCGTACCAGCTACGCCTTCACCGAGCAGTTCAAGCTGGTCGGCGAGATCGGCCGCGATCAGGTCGAGGCCCCCGGCGGCACGCGCAAGCTGACCAAGTTCACCATCGCGCCGACCTGGTCGCCCGCCGGCCCGGGTTTCTGGGCGCGTCCGGAAATTCGCCTGTATTACACCTACGCCAGCTGGAACCGCGCGGCGCAGCAAGCCGCCAACCTGCTGGCCGACGGCTCGGCATTATCCGAGAACGGCGCTTTCGGCAGCGCGCGCAACGGCTCCAATTTCGGCGTGCAGGTGGAGTACTGGTGGAAGTAGCCCGAAGGTAAGGGTGCGTCGCCGTGCGCACCAAGACCGTAGCCCGGATGCAATCCGGGGCGATTCTTGCTCCGGCTCCCGGATTTCATCCGGGCTACAACAACCCCGCCACCAGGCGCCCGAGCACCTCCATGGCCTGTTCGCTGCGCGGGCTCCACGGGTGGCCGTAGCCAGACGTAGGGTGGATCGCGCTTCACCGATCCACCGTGGATGCCGGGATGGTGGATGAAAACGGCGTCATCCACCCTACGAAGGGCACCGCTGATCCTAGGGTGCGCACCAGGTGTCAGAGCAACCCCGCCACCAGGCGCCCGAGCACGTCCATGGCCTGTTCGTTGCGCGGGTTCCAGGGGTGGCCGTAGTTCAGCCGCGCGCAGTGACGAAACCCCTGGCTGGCGGAGAAGATCGGCCCCGGCGCCAGGCTGATGCCCTGGGCAAGCGCCAGGCGCAGCAGTTGCAGCGAGTCCAGGCGCTCGGGGAACTCGAACCAGAGGAAGTAACCGCCCGCCGGCCGCGTGACCCGCGTGCTGGCAGGAAAGTGCCGGGCAGCCGAGGCCAGCATCGCGCTCTGCTGCATTTCCAGGGCGTGGCGCAGCTTGCGCAGGTGGCGGTCGTAGCCGCCGTGCTGCAGGTAGTCGGCCAGCGCCGCCTGGGCCGGTACCGAAGGCGAGATGGTGGTCATCAGCTTGAGTCGGGCGATCTGCTCGGCATAACGCCCACCGGCCACCCAGCCGATGCGATAGCCCGGCGCCAGGCTCTTGGAGAAGGAGCTGCAATGCATCACCAGCCCTTCACGGTCGAAGCTCTTCACCGGCTTGGGCGGGTGGCTGCCGAAGTACAGCTCGGCGTATACGTCGTCCTCGATCAGTGGCACCTGATGCTCGACCAGCAGTTCGTACAGCGCCTGCTTCTTGGTCTCGCTCATGCTAGCGCCCAGCGGGTTCTGCAGGCTGCTCATGAACCAGCAGGCCTTGATCGGCAGTTGCTTGAGGCTCTCCGACAGGGCGCCCAGGTCGATGCCTTCGCGCGGGTGCACGGGAATCTCCACGGCCTTGAGCTGTAGCCGCTCCAGCACCTGCAGGCAGGCGTAGAAGGTCGGCGACTCGATGGCCACCAGGTCGCCCGGCTGGGTCACGCACTGCAGGCAGAGGTTGAGCGCCTCCATGGCGCCGTTGCTGATCACCAGCTCCTCCATCGGCAGCATCACGCCGCTGACCATGTAGCGCAGGGCGATCTGTCGACGCAGGTCGGCGTTGCCGGCGGTCATGTCGGCGATGATCTCGTGTGGCGAGAGCCTGCGCAGCGCGTGCGCCATGCTCTTGGCCAGGCGCGGCAGGGGGAACAGGTCGGGGCTGGGGAACGCCGAGCCGAAGGGCACGGTGTGCGGGTCCTTCAGCGAGGCGAGCACGGAAAACACCAGCTCGCTGACGTCCACTTCGGTGGTCTGCGCCGCGTGGGCGGTCAGTTCCGGCTCGTGCAGCGGGCGCTTGGCGTGTTCACGCACGAAGTAGCCGGAGCGTGCGCGCGCCTGAATCAGGCCGCGATCCTCCAGCAGGTAGTAGGCCTGGAACACGGTGGACGGGCTGACCCCGTAAGTGCGGCTGGCATGGCGTACCGAGGGCACCTTCTCGCCGGGGCCGAGCACGCCGGTGCGGATCAGCTCGGCGATCTCGTCGGCGAATTTTTCGTAGCGTTTCATCCTGTCCTGGTTCACCGAGGCAAAGGGTACGGGCGAACACTTTACGGGGTGAGCGGCAGACATGGCAGTGCCTCGTGAAGGGGGACGTATCACGGTTGTGGCAACCGTAGCCCGGATGCTTGCTCCCCTCTCCCCGGAGGGGAGGGGATTGATCGCATTCACCTTTCATTAAGTGAACAGTCCGTAGGGTGGGCTTTAGCCCACCAGCGGTGTAAAGCCCACCCTACCTGGCTCCCGAGCCTTCCTTGGAACCCCGGCAACAGCTAACAGGGACATAGCCATTGCATCCGAGGCTTCAACGCAGCGGCGCCAGGAAGGTGCTCTGGGTGCTCACATGGCTCTGCGCATCGCCCTGGTCACGCACCTCGAAACGCAGCGTCTGCGGGCCGGCCGCGTTGTGCGAGGCGGTCAGCGCGACGCTCACCGGCAGGTCGCGAATCTCCCCCGGCGCCAGCTTCAGTGTGCTCGGGCCATGCAGCTCGAAGTCGCTGGCCTCGACCAGCGTGATGGCGTAGCTGCGCGGCTGTTGGGTCTTGTTGATGATCTTCAGGCTGTAGATGTTCTCGATCTGGCCCAGGGCGTTCTCGCGGAACAGGCCACGGTCGCGGGTCACGTCCAGGGAGATCAGCGGCCGCTCGGCCAGGGCCCAGACGAAGGCGCCGATCATCACCGCCAGCATCGCCGCATAGCCGATCAGGCGCGGGCGCAGCCAGTGGGTCTTGCCGCCGGCCAGCTCATTCTCGGAGCTGTAGCGCACCAGGCCGCGAGCATAGCCGAGCTTGTCCATCACGCTGTCGCAGGCGTCGATGCAGGCGCCGCAGCCGATGCATTCCAGCTGCAGGCCGTCGCGGATGTCGATGCCGGTGGGGCAGACCTGTACGCACATGGTGCAGTCGATGCAGTCGCCCAGGCCTTCGGCCTTGTAGTCGGCGTCCTTGCGGCGCGGGCCACGGCTCTCGCCACGGGCGGCATCATACGAGATGACCAGCGTATCGCTGTCGAACATCACGCTCTGGAAGCGCGAGTAGGGGCACATGTCGCGGCACACCTTTTCGCGCAGCCAGCCGGCATTGATGTAGGTGGCGGCGGTGAACGACAGTACCCAGAACGCGGTGGTCGCACCCATCTCCAGGGTCAGCAGGTCCGTGGTCAACTGGCGTACCGGCGTGAAGTAACCGACGAAGGCCATCGCCGTGACCACGCTCACCACCAGCCACAGGCCGTGCTTGGCACTGCGCCGGGCCAGTTTCTGCAGCGACCAGGGCGCGGCATCGAGTTTGATGCGCTGGCCACGGTCGCCCTCGGTGAGCTGTTCGACGCGCATGAAGACCCAGGTCCACACGCTCTGCGGACAGGCGTAGCCGCACCAGACGCGGCCGGCCAGCACGGTGATGAAGAACAGGCCGAAGGCGGCGATGATCAGGATCGCCGAGAGCAGGATGAAATCCTGCGGCCAGAAGGTCGCGCCGAAGATATGGAACTGGCGGTTGTCCAGGTCCCAGAGCACGGCCTGGCGGCCATTCCAGTCGATCCAGGCGGTGCCGAAGAACAGCAGGAACAGGAGGCCGGCGCCGAGCAGGCGCAGGTTGCGAAAGCGCCCGGTGAAGCTGCGCGTGTGGATCGGGCCGCCGGCCTGGGCCGGTGTCAGGCGAATGGGTTTGGCAGGGTCGATGGTCTCGACGCTGCGCACAGGGATCAGATCGGTCATGGCGTGCCTCATCAGGCGTTTATCAGGCTGGCGCCATGATCCGAGTGGGACTGTTCGCAAAACAGACTCAGGTTTTCGATAAAAAAGCGGATCAGATGCTTGAGTGGTACTCCGGACAAAGCACCTGAGAGGCCGCCGAGCCTCGCCATTTCTGGCCCCTGTGGCCTTTATGTCGAACGATATGGATACCGCCCTGCGACATCGCGCCGCGTCGATCAGTGCCCTGCGCGGTCGCTGTCACTACTATCTGATCCGGTTTTTTAAGGCTTTTCTGGCGCTGTTTTCGGTACACCCCAGGCAGGCATAGTCGATGCCCCGTGATCAGGAGGCCTGCCGGCATGTACCAATACGACGATTATGACCGCGCGCTGGTGCGCGAGCGCGTCGCCCAGTTCCGCGATCAGGTACAGCGGCGCCTGGCCGGCGAGCTGAGCGAGGAGGAGTTCCTGCCGCTGCGCCTGCAGAACGGCCTGTACCTGCAGAAGCATGCCTACATGCTGCGCGTGGCGATTCCCTACGGCACCTTGTCGGCCAGGCAGATGCGCGCGCTGGCGCATATCGCCCGTGAGTACGACCGGGGCTACGGGCACTTCACCACGCGGCAGAACATCCAGTTCAACTGGGTCGAACTGGAGCGCGTGCCGGATATCCTCGACTGGCTGGCCGAGCACGACATGCATGCCATCCAGACCTCCGGCAACTGCGTGCGCAACATCACCACCGAAGCCTTCGCCGGGGTGGCCGCCGACGAATACCTCGATCCGCGCCCGCTGGCCGAGATTCTTCGGCAGTGGTCGACGGTCAACCCGGAATTCCTGTTCCTGCCACGCAAGTTCAAGATCGCCCTGTGCGCCGCCGAACAGGACCGCGCAGCGATCCAGGTGCATGACATCGGCCTGCAGCTCTACCGCGACGCGGCCAACGAGCTGCGCCTGCGCGTGCTGGTCGGCGGCGGCCTGGGGCGCACGCCGATCATCGCCCAGACCCTGCGCGAGGGGCTGCACTGGCAGGACTGTCTGTCCTACGTCGAGGCCATTTTGCGCGTGTACAACCGCCACGGCCGGCGCGACAACAAGTACAAGGCGCGCATCAAGATCCTGGTCAAGGCCCTCGGCATCGACGCCTTCGCCGCCGAGGTGGAGCGCGAGTGGCAGCCGATCAAGGATGGCCCGGCGCGCCTCACCGAGGACGAGTACCGGCGCGTCGCCGCCTCCTTCCACAAACCGGCCTACGTGCCACAGGACGCCCTCGACCTCGACTTCGGCACCCACCTGGCGCGTGACGAGGCCTTCGCCCGCTGGGTCTCGCGCAACGTCATGGCGCATCAGGTGCCTGGCTACCTCAGCGTGGTGCTGTCGACCAAACCGGGTATCAGCGCGCCACCCGGCGACGTCAGCGCCGAGCAGATGGACGTGCTGGCCGACTGCAGCGAGCGCTACGGCTTCGGCGAGATTCGCGTCGCTCACGAGCAGAACCTGGTGCTGCCCGACGTGCGCAAGAGCGACCTCCATGCGCTCTGGAGCGAGGCGCAGGCGATCGGGCTGGGCACCGCCAACGCCGGATTGCTCACCGACATCATCGCCTGCCCCGGTGGCGACTTCTGCTCGCTGGCCAACGCCAAGTCGATCCCCATCGCTCAGGCCATCCAGCAGCGCTTCGACGACCTCGACTACCTGCATGACCTCGGCGATATCAGCCTGAACATCTCCGGCTGCATGAACGCCTGCGGCCATCACCATATCGGCAACATCGGCATCCTCGGCGTCGACAAGAACGGCAGCGAGTGGTACCAGCTCACCCTCGGCGGCAGCCAGGGCCAGCAGGCGGCGCTGGGCAAGGTGATCGGCCCGTCGTTCGCCGCCGAACAGGTGCCCGAGGTGATCGAGCGCATCGTGCGGACCTACGTCGATTTCCGAGAGGTGAGCGAGGGCTTTCTCGACACCGTTCAGCGCATCGGCCTGGAACCGTTCAAGGCGCGCGTATACAGCCGCGAGGAGCTGGCATGAACAACCTGATTCGCCTGGTCGAGGGCCAGGCCTGCATCGTTCGCGACGATCCCTGGCAACTCGACGCTGAGGGTGACGCACCCCTGATCCTGCCGCTGGCGGCCTGGCGCGAGCGGCAGTCCGTCGAGGTGCTGGAGGGCAGGGCGGTGAGCGCCGATGGCCTGCTGCTGCGGGTGGATGACGAGCCGGAGGCGCTGCAGCCGTTTCTCGTCAGCCTGCCGCTGATCGCCATCGACTTCCCCAGCTTTCGCGATGGCCGAGGCTACAGCCAGGCCTACCTGCTGCGCACCCGCCTGGGCTGGCGCGGCGAGTTGCGCGCGGTGGGCGATGTGCTGCGCGACCAGTTGGCGCACATGCGCCAGTGCGGCTTCGATGCCTTCGCCGTGCGCGCCGACAAATCGCTGGAGGATGCACTCAAGGGCCTGCAAGGGCTCAGTGTGTTGTATGGTCGCTCGGTTATCGAGCCGCGTCCGCTGTTTCGTCGGGGGCGCCATAAGGAGGAGTCGAGATCATGATGGTGCGTGGCCTGTTCTGGCTGGTATTGCTGCAGTTGTTCGGTGTGGCTCTCAATCACTGGCTGTTGCCGATGCTGCCGGCTTCGATCATTGGCCTGCTGCTGCTCTCGGTCTGGCTGATGTGGCGCGGCGCCGTGCCCGAGCCGCTGCAGCAGGCCGCCGGTGGTTTGCTGCCTTACCTGCCGCTGCTGCTGGCCGTGCCGGCGTCGGGGATCATGACCAGCAGTGACCTGCTGCTCGGCGAGCTGCCGGTGATCGCCACGGCACTGGTGCTGTCGCTGCTGGTGACCGTACCGTTCTGCGGTTGGCTGTTGCAGACGCTGATCCGCCGTCAGGAGCGCAAGGGATGACGCTGTTGACTCATCATCCGCTGTTCGCCATCGCCCTGACCCTGGCGGCCTTTCTGATCGCCGCCTGGCTCTATCGCCGCAGCGGCTGGCTGGTGCTGCAACCGGTGCTGGTGTCGGTGACGCTGATCGTCGCCACCTTGCTGCTCTGTGGGGTGGATTACGCCACCTACCGCGCCGGCGCCGAGCCCGTGGCCTGGCTGCTGGGGCCGGCCACCGTGGCGCTGGCGGTGCCGCTGCAGCACAACATCAAGCGCATCCGCCAACTGTTCTGGCCGGTGATGATCACCCTCACGGCCGGCGGCGTGCTCTCGGTGGCGCTGACCCTGGCCATCGGCTGGGCGCTGGGCGCCGACTGGAGCGTAGTGATGAGCCTGGCGCCGAAGTTCGTGACCATGCCGATTGCCATGCCGGTGGCCGAGCAGATTGGCGGCGTCGCCTCGCTGGCGGCGGTGATGGTCATGCTCACCGGGGTGATCGGCACGGCCATGGGGCCGTTGCTGCTGCGCTGGGCCGGGGTGGATCACCCGGCGGCTCGTGGCCTTAGCTACGGTATCAACGCTCATGCCATCGGCACCGCGCATGCCTTGCAGGAAGGCGAGGAGTGCGGTGCCTTCGCCGCCCTGGCGATGAGCCTGCTGGGCATCGGCACCGCCTTGCTATTGCCACTGCTGCTGGCCTGATTCGGGCGGGATTCCGCCATGTGCAAGGGTCTCTTTGCGGGGATCTGGCGAGTTCCCGCCAGCCCGGAATCTGCTGTGTGGCAGAAAGCCGCATTGAGGCTGCTGAATCCTTTCAGCGGCACGCATATTGCTCCAGCACGCGGCGCGATCGGAATACGCCCGCCAAGAGGCCTGGAAACACCCTTCCTCCCGCCGCGCCGCAGATCTGCGGCTATCGCCCATATGCGGCCCACACGGCCGCTGCCCGAAACCTTGCCTGCACGGCCCTTGTCGTCGTGCGACGAACTGGACTGTCCCATGAAAAAAATCCTGCTGACGCTGCTTTGTCTCAGCGTGATCGGTTGCTCCAAGCCCCGCGAGCCCGAGAAAACCGTCGACGTCCTGCTGATCGGCGCTGGCGTGATGAGCGCCACCCTCGGCACCTACCTCCACGAACTGCAGCCGGACTGGAGCATCGAAATCTACGAGCGCCTCGACCGCGTCGCCGCCGAGAGTTCCAACGGCTGGAACAACGCCGGCACCGGCCACTCGGCCTTCTGCGAGCTGAACTACACCCCGGAAACCGCCGACGGTGGCATCGACATCAGCAAGGCCATCGCGATCAACGAGTCGTTCGAGATCTCCAAGCAGTTCTGGGCCACCCAGGTCGAACGCGAGGTGCTGAGCAAGCCCAGGAGCTTCATCAACATCACGCCGCACATGAGCTTCGTCTGGGGCGACGACAACGTCGAATACCTGCGCAAGCGCCACGCCGCGCTGCAGCACAGCAACCTGTTCCGTGGCATGGAGTTCACCGAGGACCAGGCGCAGATCGCCCAGTGGGTGCCGCTGGTCATGCAAGGTCGTGATCCGCAGCAGAAGGTCGCTGCCACGCGCATGGCCATTGGTACCGACGTCAACTTCGGCGAAATCACCCGTCAGCTGATCGACTCGCTGATCGGCAAGCAGCAGGCCAGCCTGCACCTGGAGCACGAAGTTCGCGACCTGCAGCGCAACGATGACGGCACCTGGCGCGTGACCGTGGCCGACCTGGCCAAGGACGGCGCCGAGCAGAGCATCAACGCGCGCTTCGTCTTCATTGGCGCCGGTGGTGGCGCGCTCAAGCTGCTGCAGAAGTCCGGCATCGAAGAAGCCGAGGGCTACGCCGGTTTCCCGGTCGGCGGCCAGTTCCTGATGACGCGTAACCAGGACATCGTGGCTCAGCACCTGGCCAAGGTTTATGGCAAGGCTTCGGTCGGCTCGCCGCCCATGTCCGTGCCGCACCTGGACACCCGCGTGATCGACGGCGAGAACGTGCTGCTGTTCGGCCCGTTCGCCACCTTCTCCACCAAGTTCCTCAAGAACGGCTCGCTGCTCGACATGTTCAGCAGCATGACCACCGACAACTTCATGCCGATGGTCAACGCCGGCATGGACAACTGGTCCTTGAGCACCTACCTGATGGGCCAGCTGATGCTCAGCCAGGACGACCGCATGGCCTCGCTGCGCGAGTACTTCCCGCAGGCGCAGGATGCCGATTGGGAGCTGATCAATGCCGGCCAGCGCGTGCAGATCATCAAGAAGGATGCCGAGAAGGGTGGCGTGCTGCAGTTCGGCACCGAAGTGGTGACCTCTGCCGATGGCAGCATCAGCGCATTGCTGGGCGCCTCGCCGGGCGCCTCGACCGCTGCGCCGATCATGCTGCACCTGATCGAGAAGGCGTTCGCCGACAAGGTCGCCAGCCCTGAGTGGCAGGAGCGTCTGAAGGGCATCATTCCGTCCTACGGGCAGAAGCTGAACGATGACCTGGCGCTGACCAACCGCATTCGCCAGTGGAGCAGCGAGCGTCTCGAACTGCCGCACATCGAAGTCGCGCCGGACGTTGAAATGGCCGCCGAGCCCGAGCCGGCTGCCGTGACGCTGTAAGGCGTTTCACGTTGCACGAGAACCCGCCCTGCGTCCTGCGTTCGGCGGGTTTTTTATCGGGCCGCAAACCATGCGTAGCCCGGATGCAATCCGGGGGCTGTTTGAACACCTGGCAACGCTGTCGCGGCTAAAGCCCCTCCCACAAGCCCGCATGGAACGGTGGGAGGGGCTTCAGCCGGGGCTGGGTAGGGGGCGCTTCCCCCGGATTACATCCGGGCAGGGTGATCATTGCGTCAGCGTCATCAGGATATCGGCATACCAGGTGCAGTTCAGACCCAGGGCTTCGTCCTGACCTTCATCGCGATTGCCCAACAGGCGCGTGGAATGGATGCCGAGCAATTTCCAGGGCAATTCGCCCTCGACGCTGGCGCGTTTGACCACTGGCGCGCCGCTCAGGCCGCGATGGGTGCGGCCGTCGGTGAGGAAGTAGCCCAGCCCGTGGAAACGCAGACCGAAGGACGACGCCAGCCCGGCATGACGCGCCACCGGCATGCGGTGCAGGGTGTCCTGAAAGCCCAGCGGGAAGCCCACCACCAGCAACGTCGAGCCGATCTCCACATGCTCGTCGGCTTGTAGCAGGTGCTGCGGGGTGAAGGCCTGGTAAGCACCGTTGTTGGGAAGCGCGTCCTGATCCAGCTCGATCACCGCCACGTCGATCTCGCCCGCGCCATCCATACCCTGACGCCACAGGTGCTGTTCGCCGTCATACAGCGGGATGGAAAAGCTGACGGTGCTGGCCAGGTTATGTGCGTCGGTATGCAACTCGATCTGCAGGCTGTCCGGCTGATGGCCGCTTGGCTCGTCGAGCACCACGTGACGGCTGGTGACGAGGAACAGCCGTTGATCCCGGAGGAAGAAGAAACCACTGGCGTTGGTCAGTATCTGCCCAGCGGCCAGCGTGGTGATGCGTGCAGCGCTCAACATCAGGGAATCGATCATGGCCTGGGCCTCCTGCCGGTGTGTGGTCTATCGACTGACTGCCAAAGCCGTGACAGGTTCGTCTGGTGGCATCGAGCCTGCGCCAGGGTGGATGTAAAGCGTGACATCCACCCCAGGAGCTGACGTGACACGTGTAGGGTGCGCCGTGCGCACCGGGGGGCTACGGCGATTCGAAGGTGCGCACGGCCTGGGCGGCCCCGCGACACCCTACGAATAGCAATCACGGTGCTGCCGGCTCATCCTCGTTGCGATCCAGCGCCACCTGGCGAATCGACAGGCGAATCTCCGCCGGCAGCACGCGCTTGGCGGCGCCTTCGGCCAGCTCGCTGAGCAGCGGGTGGTGGCTGAGCTTGCCGGCTTCGTCCTGACGCAGCACGCCCTGGTCCAGCAGGCTCTGGATGAAGTGACGGAACAGGCTCTTGTCGAAGAACTCCGGCGCGTTCAGGCCATGCAGAATGGACAGGCGCTGGGCCATGACCGTGCACAGGTCTTCCAGCTCCTCGGCGCTGATCGCGTTCTGCCCGGCGTTGAGCAGCAGGGCGATGGCCATGTAGAAGCGCTGCAGGGTCTGCGCCACGGAGCGCGACAGCAAGGTCAGCAGCACGAACTGGCGCGAGCTGGGCGCCGGGCGCACGTACACATCGCCCTCGACCTTGAGCAGGCCCTGCTCGACGAATGCCGTCAGCCACTGGTCGATCACGCCTTCCAGCTCGCTCTGTTCCCAGCGGATGAACAGCTCGGACTGCAGGTAGGGATACAGCGCGCCGGCGTAGCGCAGGATCTGTTCGCGGCTGATCCGTGCGCTGCTCTGGAAGAAGCTCGCCAGCAGCGCCGGCAAGGCGAAGATGTGCAGCACGTTGTTGCGGTAGTAGGTCATCAGGACGGCGTTCTGCTCGTCCAGATAGAGAATCTTGCCGAGGGCGTCCTTCTGCTCGGCCAGCAGGTCCATGCCCTTGACGTGCTCGATCAGCGCCGCGCCATCGCCTTCCGGCAGGGTGGTGTGTGGCGAGTAGGGCACTGCGCGCAGTAGCGCCAGGTACAGGTCAAGCACACGGGCCAGGGCGCGGTCGTCCAGGGCCAGCTTGCTGGTGGACAGCAGTGCCAGGGCCACCAGGTTGACCGGGTTGATCGACGCCGCCTCGTTGAGATGGCGCGCCACGCGCTCGCCCAGGCGGTTGGTGGTGTCGTTGAGCCAGGCCGGGCGGTACTGCGGGGCCAGCTCCTGCTGGCGCCAGCCGGGCTGCTGCTGGTCGAGGAATTGCGCCAGCTTGATCGGCTCGCCGAAGTTCACCGAGACCTGGCCGAAGCGCTGCTTGAGCGCGCCGAGCACCTTGAACAGGTCGAAGATCGACTCCTTCTTCTTGCTCGCGCCACGCAACTCGCCCAGGTAGGTACGGCCTTCCAGCACGCGCTCGTAACCGATGTACACCGGCACGAAGACGATGGGCAGGCGGTTGCTGCGCAGGAAGCTGCGCAGGGTGATGGCCAGCATGCCGGTCTTCGGCCGCAGCATGCGCCCGGTACGCGAACGGCCGCCCTCGACGAAGTACTCGACCGGGAAACCCTTGCTGAACAGGGTGTGCAGGTATTCGTTGAACACCGCCGTATACAGCGGGTTGCCCTTGAAGGTACGGCGCATGAAGAAGGCGCCGCCACGGCGCAGCAGGCCGCCGATCACCGGCATGTTGAGGTTGATGCCGGCGGCGATGTGCGGCGGCGTCAGGCCGTTGCGAAACAGCAGGTAGGACAGCAGCAGATAGTCGATATGGCTGCGGTGGCAGGGCACGTAGATCACTTCGTGACCCTGGGCGATGTCGCGCACGCCTTCGATGTTGTGCACCTTGATGCCGTCGTAGATCTTGTTCCAGAACCAGGAAAGCACCAGCTCGAGGAAGCGGATCACCGTGTAGGTGTAGTCCGAGGCGATCTCGTTGCCGTAGCGCAGCGCCTGGGCTTCGGCCTTTTCCAGGCTGATCTTCTCGCGCTCGGCTTCCTCGGCAATCGCCTGGCGCACCATCGGGTCATGCACCAGGCCCTTGACCAGGTTGCGTCGGTGCGACACGTCCGGGCCGATCACCGCCGCCTTCTGGTTGCGAAAATGCACGCGCAGGATGCGGTGCACCATGCGCAGCGTGCGCTCCTGGCCCTTGTCCTGCTCGACCAGCTCGCGCAGGTGAATCGGCGTTGAGAACTGCACGCGGGTCTTGCGCCCGAGAATCAGGATACTCACCAGTCGGCGCAGGCGCCCGGTCACCGCCCAGCTGTCGGCGAACAGCAGTTTCCAGGGGCTCGTCTCACGGTCCGGCGACTGGCCCCAGAACACGCTGACCGGCACGATCTGCGCGTCATCCACGGCATGCTGGCTGAGGGCAGTGACCACGCGATCGAGGGTTGGCGAGATGCCGCGCTTGTCCTGGCGGCCGAACCAGTCCGGCTCCGGCGTCAGGTAGAAGAAGGCGGCGGGCTCGATGTGTTCCCCGACCGCTACCGGCAACACCGGGCGCGGCAGGCCGGCCTTGGTGCACTCGCGGTCGACCACTGCCAGGTCGCTCACCGACGGCTGCTGCAGCACGTAGAACACCGGCTTGCTGCGGTCGAGCTTGAGGGTGAAGGCGGACTGGTTGATGGTTTCCGAGCGTACCCAGAGGTACAGCAGGCGGCGCAACGATCCGAAGACGAGGCGGCGGAAGGGAGAACGGGTCATACGGACTCTGCTTGTATGGCAAAACGAGCGGTGGCTCGGGAAGGGCGCTAGTGTGCCGCAAGCCGCGTCTGGCGGGCAAAAAACTCGTGCGTCCAGACGGTCAGCCCGGCCAGCATGCAGGCGACGTGTGACGAAAAAACGCTCGACGACTCAGCAGGCGTTGATCAACAGAACTGCAAAGCGGGTCTGGGGTTCCCGATCAGAATGTCGAGTCAGGCCGCCCCGATGATGCGGATCGCCTCCTGACCTGCTGGTTGCGTTGGGGGACCGGCTAGGATCGAGCTCTGCTCGCGAAGCTTTTGTGCGTGGGGATTCGCGAACAGAACTCGCACCTACGGATGTTCTTGTAGGGTGGGCCGAGCGGCGTACCGCTTCAGCCGACCATTTGCTGCGACGTTGCTGCAGGGGCGTAGGGTGGGCTTCAGCCCACCAAGTTGTCCTTTCGCAATCCACTTGCTGCACCACTAACCCCTCACGCCAACTTCATCACCACCACACCCGCCGCGATCACCGCGCACGCCACGAGGCGAATCGGTCGTAATCTTTCCTTGAGCAGTACCACCCCCAGCAGCACGGCGAACACCACGCTGGTCTCGCGCAGGGCCGAAACCAATGCCACCGGCGCCTGAGTCATGGCCCAGATGACGATGGTGTAGGCCGCCATCGACATCGCCCCGCCGGCCAGCCCGCCACGCCAGTGCGGGCCCAGTTGCAGGAAGGCGCGCGGCCCACGGCTGATGGCCAATACCGCCGCCATCACTACGCCGTTGACGGTAAACAGCCACAGCGAATAACTCAGCGCATCGCCATTGCTGCGAGCGCCCATGGCATCGCTAAGGGTGTAGCCGGCGATGAACAGCGCCGTCATCAACGCACAGCCCAGCATCGCCCCTTGCGGCGCCTTGTGCTGCCCGCCGCGCAGCGCCATCAGCCAGATGCCCAGCACCAGAACCAGCAAACCCAACAACTGCATTGCACCGAGCCCGTCATGCAACAGCAGCAGCGAGAGCAGGGCGACCATCAGCGGCGAGCTGCCCCGCGCAATCGGGTAGACCTGGCCCAGGTCGCCGTACTGGTAGGCGCGGGCGAGAAAGAAGTTGTAGCCGATGTGCAGCAGCGCCGACAGCACGATCCAGGGCCAGGCCGAGGCTTGTGGCAGCGCCACCAGCGGCAGGGCGCAGAGCGCCACCAGGCCGGCACCGATCTGAATCAGCGTGGCGGTGAGGAAGCGATCCAGACCAATCTTGAGCAGAGCGTTCCAGCCGGCATGCAGGGCAGCGGCGGCGATGACGGCGAGAAAGACCGTGGTTTCCAAGGCGGGCCTCGAAGGCAGGCGGTTGTCGAAGACATTGAGCAGGAGCCGTGCTGTGGTCGGCTCGACGTGCTGTGGTCGGAGTAGAGTGTCGGTCGTCAGTCTGCCGTACGCTCGATTCTCGGGCAAAATCCATTACCGCATGATGGCAGCACAGTGGCGCAACAATGCCTATGATTCAACGCAAGGCGATGGATCACGCCCCGCGACGCTGAACCAAAGGGCAGCAGACCCTTGCCCTCGAAACCAGAAAACAGCCCGCCCGTGAATGGCTTGGAGAACAAGGCGATGACCCCGCCCGGACTGTCGATTGACGCGCATGATGCCGTCGCTCGACGCCCTCGAATCGCAACACCCTTGAACCTGCTGATCGTTCTGGCGAGCGTATTCGTTGCCGTTGTCTGGCTGATCACCCTGCAACGCATCGCCTTCGAACGTGAGCAGGCGCTGGCTGCGGAAATGGAAGCCAACTCCAGTCTGGCCATCGCTTTCGAGCAGCAGGTGTTTCGCGCGCTGAAGGCGGCCGAGCAGGTGGCGGCTTTCGTGCGCGAGCAGTATCGCCGGGAGGGCAAGGTCATCGACCTGCGTCGCTGGGTCGAGGAGGGCGTGATCCGCGAGGAGATGTTCACCATCGTCAGCGTGGTGGACGAGCAGGGCGATATCGTCAGCAGCAGCCAGAACACCGGCCCGGTCAACTACGCCGACCGTGAGTTCTTCACCGCGCAGCGCGATGCCCGTATCGATCATCTGTTCATCAATCGGCCGGTACTCGGGCGGGTCTCCGAGCGCTGGCTGATCCCCATGTCGCTGCGTATCGAGCGCGATGACGGTAGCTTCGCCGGTGTCGTGGTGATGGCCGTGAGTCCAGAGGACGTCACGCGCTTCTTCCAGCAGGTCGATCTGGGCCCGCAGGGGCTATTGGAGCTCGCCGGCCTCGACGGCGTTATACGGGCGCGCAAGATCGGCGCACGCAGCGAATTTGGCCTGGGTGCCGAGTCGCTGGCCTGGTTCCAGCGGCAAAAGCTGCACGGCGCCGATGATTTCCTCGACAGTGGCGAGGCGCTCGATGGCGTCGCCCGTATCGTCAGCTATCGCACCATGGCCGACTATCCACTGATGATTACAGTGGCCACCGCCTATGACGAGGAGATGGGCACGACCTTGCAGCGGCGCTCCACTTACCTGATGGCCGCAGTCGGCGTCACCCTGGTGGTCATGCTGTTCGTTGGCCTGCTGGCGCTGATGCTGGTTCGCCAACGTGCGGCCACCGATGCCCTGCAAGGCAGCGAAGCGCTGTTTCGCGCCACCTTTCACCAGGCGGCCATGGGTATCGCCCACATCAGCCCCGAGGGTCGGATACTGCGGGTCAACGAGAAGTTCGCGCGCATGCTGGGGCGCCCGCCCGAGGCGCTGCAGGGCACCAACATTTTCGACCTGAGCGACGCCGAAGTGGCGGCCGCAGCCCGCAATTTTCTGAGCGAGCAACTGGCCAGCGAGGCACGTGCGCTTTCCCCGGAAATCGAGAAAACCTATCGGCGTGAGGATGGCTCGCTGATCTGGGTATGCGAGGCCTCGAGCGTGGTACGCAATCGCCAGGGTCACCCGGCGTTCCTGGTGCTGGTCACGCAGGACATCACCGAGCGCAAGCACCTGGAAGCGCGCCTTTGTCATGACGCCGAGCATGACGCCCTCACCGGGTTGGCCAACCGCGTCAGGTTCCACCAGCGGCTCGACCAGGCGCTGGAGTCCGTGCGCGACCAGCAGCAGCTGTGCGCCGTGCTCTATATCGACCTGGATGGATTCAAGGAAATCAACGACCGCCACGGTCATGCGGCCGGCGATAGCCTGCTGCAGATGGCCGCCAGACGACTCGAAGGTTGTGTGCGCAGCACCGACACGGTCGCACGCTTCGGCGGTGATGAGTTCGGCATCGTCCTAGGCAATCTGCACGGCAGTCAGGATTGCGAAACGGTGGCGCTCAAGGTGCTGGATGTGCTGGCCAAGCCATTCGATCTGGACGGCAGCATGGTGCGGATATCGGCGAGCGTGGGCGCCGCTTTGTTTCCGCTGCACGCCGAAGACGGCCAGGACCTGCTCAAACGTGCGGACCAGGCCATGTACGCCGCCAAGCACGCGGGCAAGAACCGTTTTCACAGTGCTGACGGATAGGGCTGATGATGGCCTGAGCGGCCATCGCCGGCTCTTCGCCTGAATACCTGGGACGGCTACTGGTGCGCGACAGGCTGAGTCGAAGCGCCCTGTTCGCCAGCCACCAGCAGCTGCCTGCGCCATTTCCACTCCAGCATGCCCAGGCCTGCGACGAACGCAGCTTCGCCGAGCACATGGCAAAGCCCCGCTAGCGTCATGACCGGGGCAAAGGTCGCCGCGATACCCAGGCATGCCAGCGCCCAGAATCCGTTGGCCACTGCCAGCAGCTTGATCAGCGCTTCGGCGCGCCGCACACGAATCGCCAGCGAAAAGGAAAAGCAGGCGTAGGCAATATTGACTGCGCCGATGAAGCTCAGCAGCTCGCGGGGAAGGGCATACCAGCCGCTCAACCAGGGGGCCAGCAGCAGAACTACCACGCCCGCGCTCGCAGCGGCCATGCAGTCCAGCCAGAGGATATGCCTGATCATTCCCATGGGGCCCGCCTCAAGCGCCGCGCTGCTTTTGCAGGGCCAGCAGGAACAGCAGGGTAAAGGCGATCACCAGCAGATCCAGGGCGATGGCGGGCGCGGCCTTGTTCAGGTAATCCTGGCCATGGATCAGCAGCAGCGACACGAAGATGGCCTTGCTCAGCGCGGCAATGACGGCGCAGAGAACCCGATGCTTCGGGCTCAGCGCGCCATAGATCAGCAGCACGCCCATCAACCCGACCAGCGCCGACCAACTGCGAACGACCAAGGATTGCAACTGCCCATCGAAGGATGCGCCAAACATCGAATGCAGCGCCTTCTGCGGGGCGAACAGGCCGTAGAACAGGGTCGCCGTTAGAACGCCGGATAGCAGCATCAGCCATCTGAAATTGCGTGCAATGAAATCCATCGACGTTTACGTCCTTGTTGGGATGAGCGGGGAGAGCATAGCCTCAAAGCGAAGACGTCGGGCGCAGTCAGGCTACTTATCCCTGTCTCGGTATTGCTTGTAGAGTGGCTTCGCTAGAATTGCAATGACAAATATAGCGAGCATGATGGTGAAGGCGCTATTTTGAAAGTGAGCGAAAAACAGCCACGACAAAGCCGCGCAGACTAAAGCGGCTACCAATAAAATTAAAGTGTCTTTCATCAGGCGTAGACCCCACTCCCAACTAGGGCCTTGGAGCGATAGGCGACTCTGAACCTGCTACTCTTGTCCAGTATTTCCGGGTTGCGAGCATAAAACGAGTTCCAGCCATCAAATGCAAGGTTGTTTTGCTGAAGAAACACAAACATATCTGACACCCTGTTGCCGCAACCTACTGAGCGCCCGCTTGCTACAGCGATAGTCCCAATGACGGCCCCAACATAAAAAGAAGCCCCCAGTGAAGCTGCGACTTTCAATTTCTCCAGCCCGGTCGTTGCTTCAATGACCTTTGCCATTGTCGCTCCCGTACCTAATGTTTCTAGAGCGTCCAAAGCAAGTCCGGCATTCGCTACGGCTGCATTGAGATTGTCAAATAGTGTTTGAGGAACAGGTAGCCCCAAATCTTTCATGTTCTCGTTAAAGTGTATCTTGAAATCATCTGAGTTATAGCATTGACTCATTGGTATCTCCCTGATTGATTAGCCTAACGGTTGACCAAGGGGTGGGCTTTAGCCCGTCTCAGGGAGCGATTTGAATCATTTGGCTATGTTTTTTCTTTAGGGCAATTCTGATAAGCCATGTGCCGTCACTTCCGCAGAGGCAGGAGCCCAGGCACTACACAGGTTCTGGATTCCCGCCAGCGCGGGAATGACGGGCTTTAGCCCGTCCCAGTGGGCGTAGCGAACGGTTTGAACGGTTTGAATCCTGTTGTTAAGTGTTTTGCGCGCGTTGGCCTGCATACTGGGATACTTCCTTGCTTAAACCGCCACCTACGACAATAGCAGCGCTCAAAATCACACAATTTTTAATTATGTATTGGCCTTCAAGTGTGAGTGCATATGGGAATTTGATGAAGCACACTTCTGGCAGTAGAAATAGCGGCAGTACGGTTCCGAACAGCTGTAAAAATAGCAAGGTTAATGCAATCCTCAGCAGAGGCTTGATGAGAAGGCAAACACCAATGGCAATTTCCCATACCCCCCAGTATGGGTATGAATATATCTGAAGGTAGCCAGGTTATCGTATTTGTCACTAGATCATTTACTGGGCTTAAGCCAAGTGGCTTTAGAGCACCAAGCCAGATGAATATGATCGACAAGGAGTACTTTAATAGGGTTTGTCCATGTTGGTGCATCCATTCTGCAGCAATTTTGTCGCATCTTCCGAAGGTGAAGCTTCCTACTTTGAATTCCATGATTTCTTCCTGAGGACACTTGACGTTTGGTTAAGGGGCCGGCTTTAGCCCGTCCCAGTGAGCGAAGCGAACGGTTTGAATGCTGTAATGGACTCTCCCTGCGCCACGGCGCTATACCAAGGCGTTGAGGGTTGAAGAATGGGAGAGCTGCCATGAAACGAATCGCAGTTGATCTGGCCAAGTCCGTTTACCAAGTTGCCGAGAGTGTCCGTTCCGGCCAGGTGGTGCAGCGCAAGCGGCTGAACCGAGAGGCGTTCCGGCGATATATACAGGAGCAGGGCGAACCGGTCGAGTGGGTGATGGAAGCCTGTGGCACAGCGCACTATTGGGGGCGGCCCAGCGTTGCCAGGCACGCACGCAGGAAAAGCTGACGCAGCTGCAGCGCTGGGCTGTGCAGACGGCAGAAGGTATCGGCCACGACAAAGCGGTTGTAGCACTGGCCAACAAACTGGTGCGAATCTGCTGGGCGGTGTGGTGCCAGGAGCGGCGTTTCAATGGCAATTGGCAGAGCGTAAAGCCCGCCTGACGGCACGTGCAACGGAAAAGCTTTGCTCACTACTTGTGGGGAGAGTCCATACACGTTGTCAGGCTGGCCATAAGCAGTAGTTTACTGCCGTACAGGGTCGGAACAGAAGTTGTGTTAAACCTCCATGCCCCTTCCTTTATTTACAATCGCTTACGCGCAGGGCATCGAATTGATACTCCATCTCAATTCTTCCCATTGTAAGAAAGGCGCTGCCGCTGAAATGAGTATCGTCCCACATGATCGAACCAACCGTAGTTCGGGTAACAAAGTCTGTCTTGCACTCTGTACGCCACTCAGCCTCTCCATCAGTTTCTGATAAAATCTCAGCGCCACAGTTTTTTTGCATCAATTTATCTTCCATTTTTAGTAAAAGCGTAGGAAGGTCTTCCACATCTGTATCGCTATAACAGGTCTGGGTCTTGACTGAATTGTCGGCAATGCCAGAAGTGATTTCATATATTCCAGGGCGCACGATTTGCCTTTCTGTCGAAAACACTAAGCTAGAAACAGAACATAGTAAGCATGTTGTTACAGCTGCGAATAGTTTATCCATTTCACTTCCTATGAAAAAATTGATGCACAGATGGAGGGCGAGCAGTATAGCAAATTTTACGCTGGCAGCAGTGTAGGTAATCGAGTTTGCGTGAAAGAGCTGTCATCTTCTGCGTGTCAAGAATGCGTGGAGTTTCGGAGGTTCTGGGAGTGCACGTCTGTCTGGTGATGCCTGATGTTTGGTTGAGGGACAGGCTTTGTCCCGTCCCAGATAACACAGCGATTGGTTCAATCACTTGTTAGGTAGGCAACGAAAAGTCTATCTGTGCGTGACAAAAGCCAGCGTTTCCTTGAGGGTATACGGATGATAATGGTTTGCCACTTAGTGCATTTGGTGAATAACTCGCAATTTGCAGCCTATGACTGATTCCAGTTCAATGAGAAGGTGATCGGATATCTCATGTCCTAGGTCGCTAAAACGTATAATGAATCGACTAAAGCCCATGGGCCACTTATAACGAAAATCGTTCAGTGTTGATATGTGTCCGCAGCAGGGCATTGATATTGTACGGAGTCGGAACCCATCCTCATTCGAGTAATCTTGATCCATGAGGTCTTGCCAATATTCGACCTGAACTTCAGTGCTGCAGTGTGGGCAATGAATAGACTCAAAATTTTCCCCGCAGTCCCTGAAGGCGATGTGTTCATCGGTCTCGAGTGTGATCTCTGGTACGTTTTGATGCCATGCTTTTTGAATCAGTGCAATGGCGGCTGTTTGCGACGCCTTGCTTGGGATGAATTCCGGGGTGGCAGGAATTAAACAAACATAGTGATCCGACATTTGTACTCCTAACGGTTGGCTAAGAGGTGGGCTTTAGCCCGTCCCAGTGAGCGAAGCGAGCGATTTGAATACCACTTGTTAGGCTATATAGTTATAGTTGACCGTTAGCTTTTTTGTATTCCAATTCAACGCCGTCTTCTGAATCATTGTGCCAATGAATAAACGCAGGTGGCGTTTGCTGCGTTTGGAAAAAATGCAGTGCGTGCTCAATTACATCAACAGGGTAGGCCCACGATGCGGGGTACTCGTCGTACTGGCCATTATTAAGCCGATATTCAATAGTTGATTCTGTCGGCCCTTCGTAATTAGTGTTGCGTGAGCTAAAGCCCGCGTCCCCGTTATACCTTAGGTACATCAACCATCCCCACTTACCGTTGATAAGTGCGCACATGGACTGGCCGTCTGGGATCTCGATCCACACTTCCCGGAATGGTGATTTTTCCATTATGAATGCCTAACGTTTGGTTAAGGGGCGGGCTTTAGCCCGTCCCAGCGAGCGGAGCGAGCGATTTGAACCACTAGTTAGAGGCTACACAAGTAGTTCTGTTGTTCAATGTGCCAGGACTCAGGATATGGCTGATGATCTTGCTGCTCTGACGTTGTGTATTCACCGAAATCGCTGAGCTGATAGTAAATTTGCATGGCTTCAAAATGAGAATTTGCAAAGAACAGCCAGACACAGAAACTGCCAGGTTCATTTAGCTCGCGCGCAGAATTGCCAGCGGGCCCAAAGGGAATACATGTTGGAAGAAGTTCTCCATCTTCATCCGGACATAGCCAGACTTCATGGATGTAACCTCGCAGACTCATGATTGCCTCTAACTATAAATAGACACCAAATGGTGCATAACCTGCGGGCGATTTTGGTGGATAACCTTCCTTGCCATCGTTCGACTCCCTGTCTAGGCTGGTGCTTTCCGGGTCAGGACGACCATTTTGGAAGGTTATGCACCATGGATGATAAGCCTCGTTTACTCGATCAGATGCGTGATCGAATTCGCCTCAAACACTACTCCATCCGGACTGAACGCGTCTATTGCGAGTGGGTGAAGCGTTTTATCCGCTTTCACCGCTACAGGCATCCTCAGGATATGGGCGCTGCCGAGATTGAGGCCTTTCTCACAGATCTTGCCGTGCGGCGAAATGTGTCGGCATCTACTCAAAATCAGGCATTGGCGGCGTTGTTGTTTCTTTACAAGGAAGTAGTGGCGCTGGATTTGCCGTGGTTAGCCGATATCGTTCGGGCGAAGAAGCCGCAGCGATTGCCAGTGGTATTGACTGTCGATGAGGTGCGCCAGGTGCTGGAGCGGCTGGATGGTGAGGTCTGGCTCCTGTGTAGCCTGCTCTATGGCACAGGAATGCGTTTGATGGAGGCAGTGCGTTTGCGCATCAAGGATGTGGATTTTTCCCGGCACGAAATCCTCATTCGTGACGGCAAAGGCATGAAGGATCGCGTCACCATGCTGCCGCAGCGCTTGGAGCAGGCACTGCGAAATCACCTTGCAGTGGTGAAGGCTCTGCACCAGGCGGAGTTGGCGAAAGGGCGTGGCGATGTATGGTTGCCCTTTGCCCTGGCGCGCAAATATCCCAATGCACCTCGTGAGCTGGGCTGGCAGTACGTCTTTCCGGCTACCGGGCTTTCGGTCGACCCGCGTTCCGGGGCCGTACGGCGTCATCACCTGGACGAGAAGCGTGTGCAGCGCAACCTCAAGCGCGCTGCTAGGGAGGCAGGCATCGTAAAGCCCATTTCACCGCATACCCTGCGCCATTGTTTCGCGACTCATTTGCTGGAAGCTGGTCAGGACATTCGTACGGTGCAGGAACTGCTCGGCCACTCGGACGTGAAAACCACCATGATCTACACCCATGTGCTCAACCGAGGTGGTCTGGCGGTATTGAGTCCTTTGGATCGCTAGGCTTTGTACGAAAAGTGCCTGCGCTCGGTGATGCTTCGTTAAAAACGGGCTGGAACGCCAGCCCGGTCGAATGCTCATTTACAGCTCGTAAACTCGATTGCGAGCCCAGTCCGTTCCTCACCTGTTTTTGCGGGGCCGCCATCGGTATCGCCTGACCTTCGCTCGACGACTTTTCGTACACACCCTAAGCACATATTCCATTTACTACTTGTTTCGGGCTGCTGACTGAACTTTTCAGTTTTGCTACGGTCTTGCCCTCGTCCGGGCGTGTGCTTTCCGCGTCCGGCGTTCTTGCGGCCTGCGCTTTAGCGATGGTTTCGCTGAGCGCAGTGCCCTTCGCGACGGTGAGAGGCCATGATCGATATAAGAAACCTGACCAAGCGTTTTGCGCAGCACACGGCAGTCGATGACTTGTCATTCCAGGTCCAGCCAGGGGAAGTGCTGGGCTTTCTCGGCCCCAACGGGGCCGGCAAATCCACCACCATGAAGATGCTCACCGGCTTTCTCGCGCCGACTTCCGGCACGGCGAGCATCCTCGGCTGCGATATTCAGATGCAGACCCTCAAGGCCCAGCGGCAGATCGGTTATCTGCCGGAAGGCGCGCCGTGTTATGGCGATATGACGGTGCGCGGCTTTCTCGACTTTATCGCCGAAGTGCGCGGTTTTCGCGGTGCCGAGAAGAAGCTGCGCGTGCAGCGTGCGGTGGAGCAGGTGGAGCTGGAGAAGGTGCTGGAGCAGAGCATCGAGACGCTCTCCAAGGGCTTCAAGCGCCGCGTTGGCCTGGCCCAGGCGATCCTGCATGACCCTCGCGTGCTGATCCTCGATGAGCCCACCGATGGCCTCGACCCCAACCAGAAACATCAGGTGCGCCAGCTCATTCAGGGGCTGGCCCGCGACAAGATCGTGATCATTTCCACCCACATCCTCGAAGAGGTCACGGCGCTGTGTACTCGCGCGGTGGTGATCGCCCAGGGCCGCTTGCTGGCCGATGGTACGCCGCTGGAGCTGGAAAGCCGCTCGCGCTACCACCAGGCGGTGACGCTGGTGGCCGATGAGGCGCTGGATCAGGCAGCTCTTGCGGCGCTGCCAGGCGTCGCCGGTGTCGAGGAGAATGCCCGCGAACATAGCCTGAGCGTGCTGGCGCAGCCGGGCGAGGTGATCTTCCCGCAGGTCAATGCACTGATCGCCGAGCGCGGCTGGAAGGTGCGCGAACTCAATGTGGAACGCGGTCGCCTCGATGAAGTGTTCCGCACGCTGACCCGGGGAGAGCAGCCATGACCCAGTTGCCCGTGATCTTCAAGCGCGAGCTGGCGAGCTATTTCGCCACGCCGCTGGCCTATGTGTTCATCGTCATCTTCCTGGTGCTGTCCGGGGTGTTCACCTTCTACCTGGGCGGCTTCTTCGAGGGCGGTCAGGCCAATCTGTCCGCCTTCTTCAACTTCCACCCGTGGCTCTATCTGTTCCTGGTGCCGGCCATCGCCATGCGCCTGTGGGCGGAGGAGCGCAAGTCCGGCTCCATCGAGCTGCTGATGACCCTGCCGATCACCCGCTTCGAGGCAGTCACCGGCAAGTTCCTGGCGGCCTGGGTGTTCGCTGGTATCGCGCTGCTGCTGACTTTCCCGATGGTCATCACGGTCAACTACCTGGGCGAGCCGGACAACGGCGTCATCATCACCGGCTACATCGGCAGCTGGCTGCTGGCCGGCGCCTATCTGGCCATCGGCTCGTGCATGTCGGCGCTGAGCAAGAATCAGGTGATCGCCTTCATTCTCGCGGTCAGCGCCTGCTTCCTGTTCATCGTCAGCGGCTTTCCGATGGTGCTCGACGCCTTCGCCTGGGCGCCGCAGTGGCTGGTGGACGCCATCGCCTCGCTGAGCTTCCTGGTGCGCTTCGACGCCATCAGCAAGGGCGTGATCGATCTGCGCGATCTTTTGTATTTCCTCTCGCTGATCGCCGCCTGGCTGACCGCCACCGCCGTGGTCATCGACCTGAAGAAAGCCGACTGAAGGAATGCGCCCATGAAAAAGCTGATCTATTCCGGCGCCGGGCTGCTGCTGATCGCGGTGGCCTTTTTCGCCTTCAACCTGCTGGCCGGCCTGGGCCTGGGCGGCGCACGCCTGGACCTGACCGAGCAGAAGCTCTACACCATCTCCGGTGGCACCCAGCAGATCCTTGGCGAGCTGGACGAGCCGATCGACCTGTACTTCTTCTACTCGGACAAGGTGGCCAAGAACCTGCCGGCGCTGCGCACCTACGCCCAGCGTGTGGAGGAGATGCTCAAGGCCTACCAGGCCCAGGCGAATGGCAAGATCCGTCTGCATATCATCGACCCCGAGCCGTTCTCCGAGGACGAGGACAAGGCCGCGCAGTACGGCCTGCAGGGCATCCCGCTGCAGCAGGGCGGCGACTCGATCTACTTCGGCCTGGCCGGCAGCAACGGCCAGGACGACACCCAGGTGATCCCGTTCTTCGCCCTGGATCAGGAGGAGCACCTGGAATACGAGCTGAGCCGCCTGGTGCAGACCCTGGCCAAGCCGGAGCTGCCGGTGGTTGGCGTGCTCTCCGGGCTGCCGATGACTGGCGGTTTCGACATGCTGGCGCGGCAGCCGACGCCGCCGTGGATGGTGCTGGAGCAGGTGCGCCAGTTGTTCCAGATCGAGCAGCTCAAGAGTGACGTCGACCTGATCCCCGAGAACGTCTCGGTGCTGTGGCTGGTGCATCCGAAGAACCTGCCCGAGCAGACCCTGTATGCCATCGACCAGTTCGTGCTGCGCGGCGGCAAGCTGATGGTGTTGGTCGATCCTTACGCCGAGGCCGATACGGGTGATATGCCGGGCGAGATGGCACCGGACAGGTCCTCGAACATCGAGCCGCTGTTCAAGGCCTGGGGCTTGCGCCTGGTGCCGGACAAGGTGCTCGGTGATGGTTCCTATGCCATGTCGGTCAACCGTGGTCAGGGTCAGCGTCCGGTTCGTCACGCTGCCTGGCTGAGCTTGCCGCGCAAGGCGCTGGATCAGACCGATATCGCCACGGCCGGGCTGGAGAGCATCACTGTCGCCACCGCCGGCATCCTCGAGCCGCTGGAAGGGGCGAAGACGCGCTTTATCCCGCTGATGCAGAGCTCCGAGTACGCCATGCCGTTCGACGCGCAACGCTTCGCCATGCTCAGCAACCCCGAGGAGCTGATCCGCGAGCTGGAGCCGACCGGCGAGCGCTACGCCATCGCCGCCCGCATCGACGGCCCGGCGCAGAGCGCCTTCCCCGATGGCATCGAGGGGCGCAAGGACGGGCTCAAGCAGGCCGACAACATCAACGTCATCGCCGTGGCCGATACCGACATCTTGAGCGACCGCATGTGGGTGCAGGTGCAGGACTTCTTCGGTCAGCGCATGCCGCAACCCTGGGCCGACAACGGCAGCTTCACCATCAACGCGCTGGACAACCTGAGCGGCTCCGAGGCGCTGATCAGCGTGCGTTCGCGTGGTCGCTTCAGCCGTCCGTTCGTGGTGGTCGAGGAGTTGCAGAGGGCCGCCGAACAGCGTTTCCGTGACAAGGAGCAGGCCCTGCAGGCACGCCTGGCCGAGACCGAGCAGCAACTGGCGGCGCTGCAGCAAAGCGACGATCCAAACCTGGAGCTGACGCCGGAGCAGCAGGGCGCGTTGCAGCGCTTCATCCAGCAGAAGCTGGAGATTCGCAAGGAGCTGCGCGACGTGCGTTATCAGCTCAATGCCGATATCGAGGCGCTGGGCCGGGCGCTGAAGATCATCAACATTGCCCTGGTGCCGGCGCTGCTGACCCTTGGCGTGTTGGCGCTGTGGCTGTGGCGGCGCCGCCGCCGCGCTTGATGTTCACCTGTGGGAGTAGGGTGGATCACGCTTCATCGATCCACCGCTGTGGTGGATGTAAAGAGCGACATCCACCCTGCGGAGTTGATGCGTAGGGTGGATCAGCTTCACCGATCCACCGTTGTGTTGGATGTAAAGAGCGACATCCACCCTGCGGAGTTGATGCGTAGGGTGGATCGTGCTGCACCGATCCACCGTTGTGGTGGATGTAAAGAGCGACATCCACCCTGCGGAGTTGATGCGTAGGGTG
>NZ_JBLWTV010000027.1:0-59689 GCF_048269965.1 Pseudomonas sp.
GAGTTGACTGGCGCCAAGATAAGAGCGAAGCAAATCGAGGTCCTACGCAGAAACGGCATACCCCATACGATCAAAGCAAATGGCTGGCCATGTGTGATTGCGGCCAATCTATTGCCAGTGTCGAAGGTTAGCGTTGAGCGAGAAGTGACCTGGAGGTCGAGGAAGGCAGGATAGATGGGACGAAGACCAACAAACCTAGGGGCAATTCCGCGCCTGCGTGAGCGAAAACGCGGGAGCACGACATACTACTTCTATGACACCGGAGGTCGACCAAGGAAGGAGATTCCCCTTGGTCGAGATTACGGTCTGGCAATAATGAAGTACGCTGAACTTGAGCGCGATAGAACAGCTACAGAGCTACAACAGAAAGTCATTACGTTCGGGTATGTGGCAGGGAAATACCAAGTAGAGATTATTCCTACCAAGGCCCCCGGTACCCAAACGAAAAATCGCCAAGAACTACGCAAGCTACTAGAGTTTTTCGACGACCCGCCAGCCCCACTTGAAGCGATCCAGCCTCAACACATTCGCCAGTATCTACGCTGGCGGCAAACCGCTCCGATTAGCGCGAACAGGGAGAAGGCTCTTCTCTCAGCAATCTGGAACTATGCACGAGAGATGGGTTACACCGCTCTTGCTAATCCGTGCGCGGGAGTGAAAGGCAACAAGGAAAAGGGACGCGACGTCTACATCGAAGACAGCCTCTTCCATGCCGTTTACTCAGAAGCGGATTCTGGCTTACGCGATGCGATGGACTTGGTTTATCTGACAGGACAACGTCCTGGAGATACCTTGCGTATGGACGAGCGAGACATCAGAGACGGACATCTGCATGTAAAGCAGTCAAAAACTGGCACCAAACGCCGCATTGAGGTTACAGGCGAACTTCGCCTGCTACTGGAAAGGATCAAAGCTCGAAAAGCAGGCCACAAAGTGCGCTCGACCAGACTGGTAGTGGCGGAGGATGGAACCTCTATGACTCCGGCAATGCTCCGCTCCCGGTTCGACAAGGCTAGAAAGGCGGCAGGTATCGAAAAAGCAGAGTTTCAGCTACGTGATCTACGGGCCAAAGCAGGCACCGACACGGCTGAATCAAGCGGAGACATCCTGAAAGCTAGAGACCAGCTTGGCCACACCACGGTAGTCATGACGGAGCATTACATCAGGGAGCGGCGAGGAAAAAAAGTGTCGCCAACAAGGTAATTGCGGAAAAAAACTGGAATTGCGGAAAAAGTGGGAAGAGAGCCGATATCTGTAAGTGCTTGATTTTAAATGGTGCCCGAAGCCGGACTCGAACCGGCACGCCCTTGCGAGCGAGAGATTTTAAGTCTCCTGCGTCTACCGATTTCGCCATTCGGGCGGTAGCGCTGTGCGAAGGACCGGACTATATACAGCCCTCCCTGCCCCCCGCAAGCCATGTAAAAGCACATCAGGGAGAATGAAAAAGGCCTCGTAAATCATGGATCTACGAGGCCTTTCAGATTGGAGGCTGAGGTCGGAATCGAACCGGCGTTCACGGATTTGCAATCCGGTGCATAACCACTCTGCAACTCAGCCATGAAGCAAACGAGCCGCCTTGGCGACTCGTGTAAAACTGGAGCGGGAAACGAGACTCGAACTCGCGACCCCGACCTTGGCAAGGTCGTGCTCTACCAACTGAGCTATTCCCGCTTGTCTTGTCGACGGGCGCCATTCTATAGAATCGAATCGTGCCGTCAACCCTTTGATTCAAAAATACTTATTTCTTTTCCGAGGTGGTGCTGAGGTGCGGCCAGGCGGCCAACAGGTACTGCAGCATCGACCACAATGTCAGCACGGCTGCGACCACCAGCAGGATGTATCCGAGCACGACCCAGAAGGTGAATACCGGTGGATTGCCCAGCAGGATGACCAGCGCCAGCATCTGCGCTGCGGTTTTCCACTTGCCAAGGTTGGACACCGCGACATGCGCACGAGCACCGAGTTCGGCCATCCATTCACGCAATGCAGACACGACGATCTCGCGCCCGATGATGGTCGCGGCAGCCAGGGTCAGCCAGAGATTGGCGTGTTCGGCGGCTAGCAGCACCAATGCCACCGCCACCATCAATTTGTCTGCGACCGGGTCGAGGAAGGCGCCGAAAGGCGTGCCCTGCTCCCAACGGCGGGCCAGGTAGCCATCGAGCCAGTCGGTCACGGCAGCAACGGCGAAGACGCCGCTGGCAGCCCAATAGCTCCAGGAGAACGGTAAATAGAACAGCAGGATGAAGACCGGGATCAGTGCGACCCGGAGCACGGTAAGCAAGTTGGGGATGTTCATCGGCACAACTGGGCTGCGAGGTGAGCGGGCATTCTACTCGCTGTGCAGAGTGTCATAAATCAACTCGGCGAGCTTTTTACTGATTCCGGGCGCTTTGGCGATTTCTTCGGCGCTGGCACGGGACAGCTCTTGCAGCCCGCCAAAGTGATTGAGTAGCTCGCGCCGCCGCTTCGGGCCGATGCCTGCCACTTCTTCCAGCGTCGAGGTGCGCCGCGTCTTGCCGCGGCGCGCACGATGCCCGGTAATCGCAAAACGGTGCGACTCATCACGGATCTGCTGGATCAGATGCAGCGCCGGCGAATTGCCGGGCAAGGTGAACTCATGCTCGGCGTCGTTCAGGTAAAGCACTTCGAGGCCAGGCTTGCGCGTCGTGCCCTTGGCCACGCCAAGCAGGATCAGATCCGGCACGGCCAATTCCTGCAGCACCTCACGCGCCATGGCCAACTGCCCCTTGCCACCATCCACCAGCAGCACATCGGGCAACTTGCCTTCGCCATCCTTGATCTTGCTGAAGCGCCGGGTCAGCGCCTGATGCATGGCGGCGTAGTCGTCGCCAGCGGTGACGCCTTCGATATTGAAGCGACGGTAATCGGATTTCAGCGGGCCTTCGGGACCGAATACCACGCAGGAGGCGACCGTCGCCTCACCGCTGGAGTGACTGATATCGAAGCACTCCATGCGCTGCGGCGGCTCGTCCATTTCCAGCACGGCGGCCAGCGCGTCGAAGCGCTCGGCCAGGTGCTGTCGATTGGCCAGGCGCGCGGCCAGCGCCTGCTCGGCATTGGTCACGGCGAGCTGCTGCCAGCGCGCGCGCGTACCGCGCACGCGCAAACTGATGCTGAGGCTACGGCCGCGTAGCGATTCGATGGCCTCGATCAGCGTGGCGAAGTCTTCATGCTGCACATTGACGATCAGCTCGCTGGGTAGATCGCGCTCGGCATTGCCCAGGTAGTACTGGGCGAGGAAGGCCATCAGCACCTCGCCGCCCTCCTCTTCGATCGCCACCTGCGGGAAGAAATTCTTGCTGCCCAGTACCCGTCCACCACGCACGCTGATCAGGTGCACGCAGGCACCGCCCGGGGTGAGCATCACCGCCACCACGTCGACGTCGCCGGTACCACCTTCCATGCTCTGCTGATCCTGCACGCGGCGCAGCAAGGCGATCTGATCGCGCAGCTCAGCGGCGCGCTCGAACTCCAGCGCCATGGAGGCCTTCTCCATGTTGGCGGAGAGCTCCTCACTCAGTGCATTGCTGCGACCATCGAGAAACATCACCGAGTGACGCACGTCCTCGGCGTACTCTTGTGGGCTGACCAGGCCGACGCAAGGGCCTTTGCAGCGTTTGATCTGATATTGCAGACAAGGGCGCGTGCGGTTCTTGTAGTAGCTGTCCTCGCACTGGCGAACCAGAAAAGTCTTCTGCAACAGGCTCAGACTCTCGCGAATCGCCAGGGCGCTGGGATAAGGGCCGAAATAGCGGCCCTTGGCCTTCTTCGCGCCACGGTGAATGCCGAGACGCGGAAATTCGCCGTCGGAGAGAAATACGTAGGGGTAGGACTTATCGTCGCGCAGCAGGATGTTGTACGGCGGCCGCCACTCCTTGATCAGCGTCTGCTCGAGCAGCAGCGCCTCGGTCTCGTTGGCGGTGATAGTGGTTTCGATCTGCGCGATGCGTGCCACCAGCGCTGCGGTCTTGGGCGCCTGGCCGGTCTTGCGAAAATAACTGGAGAGACGCTTCTTGAGGTTCTTCGCCTTGCCGACGTAGAGCAGGCGGGCCTCGTCATCGAACATGCGATAGACACCAGGGCGACCACTGCAGGTCGCCAGGAAGGCGCTCGAATCGAATGGGGCGGACATTATCAGTTGACGGCGTCGACCATGCCGTGGCGAACCGCGAGCAGAGCCAACTCGACGTCGCTGGTGATGGAAAGCTTCTCGAAAATGCGGTAGCGGTAGGTGTTGACCGTCTTCGGCGACAGGCACAGCTTGTCCGAGATGTTCTGCACCTTGTGGCAGTTGGCGATCATCAGAGCGATCTGGATTTCGCGCTCGGACAACAGATCGAATGGCGAGCTATTGGTCTGCGGCTGGAAAGATTTCAGCGCCAGTTGCTGGGCGATCTGCGGGTCGATGTAGCGCTGGCCGGCGAACACCAGGCGGATGGCTTGCACCATCTCATCCAGCGCCGCACCCTTGGTCAGATAACCGGCAGCGCCCGCCTGTAGCAGGCGCGTCGGGAAAGGATCTTCCTCGCACACGGTAACGGCGACGACCTTGATATCGGGATGGCTGCGCATCAGCTTACGGGTGGCTTCCAGGCCGCCAATGCCGGGCATTTTGACGTCCATCAGGACCACGTCGGGCTTGAGTTCGCGAACCTTGAGCAGGGCCTCTTCGCCGGTGCAGGCTTCGCCCACGACTTGCAGACCGTCGATATCGGACAGCATACGGGTGATGCCCGTGCGGACCAGATCGTGATCATCGACAACCAGGACCCTAATCAATCGCCACCTCGTTGCACCTTGTCAGCCACCGTGCAACGACGGTGAGATTGAACTTGCCGGTCACCTTAACAAAAAGCCAGGGCCTGACCTAGCTTGGCGCACGAGAGTCAAAAAGCAAGCGCCAGATTAAGATCAGCAATTGCGTCGTGGCAATTTAGAGAATTGGCGGAAGCGGTGAGATTCGAACTCACGGATAGTTGCCCATCGACGGTTTTCAAGACCGTTGCCTTAAACCACTCGGCCACGCTTCCAAATTCTGAGCGTGGAGGCCAAGACTGAAACCTCCACAGCAGTGCGGGCGGCAATCTTACCGGAACGCAACACACTGTCAAACTCTAAGTCTTGGCAGGCAATCCTGCTCTGTTATGATCCGATACATCTGGATTTAAAGCCTCGTAGCCACAGGAGCGTCGCCATGCAAGAGCGAGATTATGCACTCAACCATTCTCAGGTTGAGCAACAGGAAGTCAGCAGCGTTCTGCGCAATACCTACGGCCTACTGGCCATCACCCTGGCCTTCAGCGGCCTGGTTGCCTTCATCTCGCAGCGCGCCAACGTTCCTTATCCGAACATCTTCGTTGTGCTGATCGGCTTCTACGGTCTGTTCTTCCTCACCGCCAAGCTGCGCAACTCTTCGTGGGGCCTGCTTTCTACCCTCGCGCTGACCGGTTTCATGGGGTACACCCTGGGCCCGATCCTCAACCGCTACCTGGGCATGGCGAACGGCGCTGAAGTCATCAGCTCCGCCTTTGCCATGACCGCACTGGTGTTCTTCGGCCTGTCTGCCTACGTGCTGACCACCCGCAAGGACATGAGCTTCCTCAGCGGCTTCATCACTGCAGGCTTCTTCGTTCTGCTGGGCGCCGTGGTTGCCAGCTTCTTCTTCCAGATCAGCGGTCTGCAACTGGCGATCAGTGCTGGCTTCGTGCTGTTCTCCTCGGTCTGCATCCTGTTCCAGACCAGCGCCATCATCCATGGTGGTGAGCGCAACTACATCATGGCTACCATCAGCCTGTACGTATCGATCTACAACCTGTTCGTCAGCCTGCTGCAGATCTTCGGCATCATGGGTGGCGACGACTGATAGCTTTCGTCCCCCTTCAAGCCCGCTTCGGCGGGCTTTTTCTTGCGCGACTGCCTGCCTCCACTGCAGTGATTCTTTGTTTGCCAGCGGTCCTGGCCTTATCATTGGCCCAGTTTTACCTCGCCGGACGCCCCATGAAGTTTGCCATTGCCCTGTTCGCCGCACCTCATCAGCCAGCCTCCCGCCGCGCCCTGCGCTTTGCCCAGGCGACACTGGCCGGCGGCCACGAAATCGTTCGTCTGTTCTTCTACCAGGACGGCGTGCACAGCGCCGCCAGCAACGTGGTCAGCCCTCAGGACGAGCTGGATCTACCCAGTGAGTGGCGCGAGTTCGTCAGCGCCAACGGCCTGGACGCCGTGGTCTGTATCGCCGCCGCCCTGCGTCGCGGCGTGCTCAATGCCGAAGAAGCGCAGCGTTATGCCAGGCCGGCTGCCAACCTCGAAGCCCCCTGGGAGCTATCCGGGTTAGGCCAATTGCATGAAGCGGCGCAACAGGCCGACCGACTGATCTGCTTCGGAGGCCAATAGTGAGCAAGTCCCTGCTGATCATCAGCCGTCAGGCTCCATGGAGCGGCCCCGGCGCACGCGAGGCGCTGGATATTGCCCTGGCTGGCGGCGCCTTCGACCTGCCAATCGGCATGCTGTTTCTCGACGACGGCGTATTCCAGCTGAGCAAAACCCAGCAATCGGACGCACTACAGCAGAAAGACCTTGGCGCGAATCTCCAGGCCCTGCCGATGTTCGGCGTGGAAGACCTGTACGCCAGCCAGCGCAGCCTGGCCGAGCGCGGCCTGAGCGATGCCGAACTGAATCTGGCGGTACAGCGGCTGGACGACAGCGCGCTGACCACCCTCCTCGACCGCTATGACCAGGTGATCACCCTCTGATGGCCACCCTGCACATGCTTTCCCATTCGCCGTTCGCCGACAGCCGTCTGGCCAGCTGCCTGCGCCTGCTGGGCGCTGCTGACGCCCTGCTGCTCTGTGGCGATGCGGTCTACGCGCTGCAGCCCGGCACGGCCAACCTGCAGGCACTGCAATTGATGCCCGCCAGCGTTGCGCTCTACGTCATGGACGAAGACCTCGCTGCCCGCGCCCTGCAGGCGCCCGAGCGCGCGCAGGTCGTGGACTACCCGGGGTTCGTCGAGCTATGCACCCGCTACGCCAAGGTCAACAGCTGGCTATGAGCACGCTCAACGTCGCCGGACGCGAAATCGCTCTGGACAAGGACGGCTACCTGGTCGACCTGAAGGACTGGTCACGCCCCGTAGCCGAGGCGCTGGCCGCGGCGGAAGCGTTGCAGCTGAGTGACCAGCACTGGGAAATTCTCGAACTGCTGCGCGCCTTCTACGCCGAGTTTCAGCTGTCGCCGGCCAACCGTCCGCTGATCAAGTACGCCGCCCTGAAACTGGGCACGGACAAGGGTAACAGTCTGCACCTCAATCGCCTGTTCAAGGGTACGCCCGCCAAACTCGCCGCCAAGCTGGCCGGCCTGCCGAAACCGACCAATTGCCTATGAACCTGATCACCCCCGCCGAACACCCTTTCGCCCAGTTCGTGCGCATTCTCGGCAAGGGCAAGCGCGGTGCGCGCGGCCTGACTCGCGAGGAAGCCCGCGAAGCCATGGGCATGCTGCTCGACGGCAAGGTCGAGGACACCCAGCTAGGCGCCTTTCTGATGCTGCTGCGGCACAAGGAAGAAAGCGCCGAGGAACTTGCCGGTTTCACCGAAGCCATACGCCCAAGGCTCTCCGCACCCGCCATCCAGGTCGACCTGGACTGGCCCAGCTATGCCGGCAAGAAACGCCACCTGCCCTGGTATCTGCTGGCTGCCAAGGCGCTGGCCGCCAGCGGCGTGCGCATCTTCATGCACGGCGGCGGCGCCCATACCGCAGGCCGCGTGTATACCGAGCAATTGCTGGAGCAACTGGATATCCCCAGCTGCGACGACTGGCAGACAGTGGAAGCAGCACTCGCCAAGGACAATCTGGCCTACAGCTACCTGGGCAACTGGATGCCGGCGCTGCAACGCATGATCGACCTGCGCAACACCCTGGGCCTGCGCTCGCCCATTCATTCCCTGGCCCGCGTGATCAACCCGCTCGGCGCCCGCTGCGGGCTGCAGAGCATCTTCCATCCCGGTTATCAGGCCGTGCACCGCGAAGCCAGTCGCCTGCTGGGTGACCATGCCATCGTGATCAAGGGCGAGGGCGGCGAAGTCGAGGTCAATCCGGACGGTGCGTGCCATCTCCATGGCACCCTCGATGGCGAGGACTGGGACGAAGAATGGCCTGCGCTGTCGGCGCAGCGGCATGTCAAACCCGAACGACTCGACCCAGCCGTGTTGGGCGCGTTCTGGCGCGGCGAGCATGATGACGCGTACGGTCGCCTGGCAGTGATAGCCACCATGGCCGTCGCATTGCGCGGCCTGGGCCTGGGCCGCGAGGCGGCGTTCCAGCAGGCCCGGCAGTACTGGGATGCACGCCTTCAATCTAGCCAGCCGATCATTTAAGCCAGCTTTTTCCACCGTTCAATCGAGCTCATGACGCTAGACTCCGGATTCATTCAGAACGGAGGCACGCGTCATGGGCTTGTTGATCGATGGACGCTGGCACGACCAGTGGTACGACACCGGCGACAGCGGCCGCTTCCAGCGCGAAAGCGCACAACGCCGCAACTGGGTAACCGCCGACGGCAGCGCCGGGCCAAGTGGTGACGGCGGTTTCAATGCCGAGGCCGGGCGTTATCACCTGTACGTCTCGCTGGCCTGCCCCTGGGCCCACCGCACCTTGCTCCTGCGCAAGCTCAAAGGCCTCGAATCGCTGATCGATGTATCGGTGGTGAGCTGGCTGATGCGCGAACAGGGCTGGACCTTCGACCGCAGCTTCGGTTCCAGCAGTGACCACCTCGACAACCTCGGCTACATGCATCAACGCTACACGGCCGATGATCCTCATTACACCGGCCGCGTCACCGTGCCCGTGCTATGGGACAAGCAGACTGGCGGCATCGTCAGCAACGAGTCGGCGGAGATCATCCGCATGTTCAACAGCGCATTCGACGGCCTCACCGGCAACGGCCTGGACTTCTACCCCGAGCCGCTGCGCGAGCGCATCGACCAGCTCAACGAGCGCATCTACCCGGCGGTGAACAACGGCGTCTACCGCGCAGGCTTCGCCACCACCCAGGAGGCCTATGAAGAGGCCTTCGACGAGCTGTTCGCCATGCTCGATGAACTGGATGCGCTGCTGGGCGAGAATCGCTATCTGGCCGGCGAATACCTGACCGAAGCGGACATTCGCCTGTTCACCACGCTGATTCGCTTCGATGCCGTCTATCACGGCCACTTCAAGTGCAACCTGCGGCGCATCGAGGACTACCCGAACCTGTCCAACTGGCTGCGCGAGTTGTATCAGTGGCCGGGGATCGCCGAGACCGTGGATTTCACCCACATCAAATCGCACTACTACGCCAGCCACGCCACCATCAACCCGACCGGCGTGATTCCCAAAGGACCGCTACAGGACTTCACCAGCCCACATGATCGCCAGCGCCTGCCGGGCAAAGGCGTGTGGCAAAAGGCTCAGGGCTAAGACCGCAGGGTGGATGACACCTTTTTCATCCACCAATACCCGACGACGGTCGATCAATGAAGCGCGATCCACCCGACGTATCAGATGCTGCCCTGGGCGCCTTCGAACCAGGCAAGCTTGTCACGCAGGGTGACCACTTCCCCGACGATTACCAGCGTGGGTGCGTGCACATCGTGCTCGGCGACCAGCTCCGGCAGGGTTTCCAGCGTGCCGGTAAACACCCGCTGGTTCTGCGTAGTGCCCTGTTGCACCAGCGCCGCAGGCGTCGTGCCTGAACGGCCGTGAGCGATCAGCTGCTCGCAGATACCCGGCAGGCCGACCAGGCCCATGTAGAACACCAGGGTTTGCCCGGGCGCCACCAGATCTTGCCACGGCAGGTTGCTGCTGCCGTCCTTGAGGTGGCCGGTAACGAAACGCACGGACTGCGCATGATCGCGATGGGTCAGCGGGATGCCGGCATAGGCCGCGCAACCGGAGGCAGCGGTGATACCCGGCACGACCTGAAAGGGAATGTCTTCCGCCGCCAGTTGCTCGATCTCCTCACCACCCCGGCCGAAGATGAACGGATCGCCACCCTTCAGGCGCAGCACACGCTTGCCCTGACGGGCCAGATCGATCAGCAACTGGTTGATCTGCTCCTGCGGCACGGCGTGATCGGCGCGGCGCTTGCCGACATAGATGCGCTCGGCATCACGACGGCACAGCTCGATGATGGCGGGTGCTACCAGACGGTCGTACAGCACCACATCGGCTTGCTGCATCAGGCGCAGCGCGCGGAAGGTCAGCAGGTCGGGATCGCCCGGCCCGGCACCGACCAGATAGACCTCACCCAGCGCGCGCGGCGCCGCGCCGGCCAGGCGCTCCTCCAGCAGGCGCTCACCCTCCTGCGGCTTGCCGGCAAACACGCTCTCGGCGATCTGCCCCTGGAAGACATCTTCCCAGAACACGCGGCGCTGCTGCACATCGGGAAACAGCTGCTTGACCCGCTCACGGAAGCGCTTGCCCAGATTGGCCAACTGGCCGTAGGTAGCCGGAATCCAGGTTTCGATCTTGGCGCGGATCAGCCGTGCCAGCACCGGCGCATCGCCGCCACTGCTGACCGCGACGATCAAGGGCGAACGGTCGACGATGGCGGGAAAGATCACGCTGCACAGCGCCGGCGCATCCACCACGTTGACGGGGATGCCCAACGCCTGGGCCTCGGCAGAAATCTGCGCATTGAGCGGCACGTCATCGGTCGCGGCAATGACCAGGGCAACGCCCTGCAAGTCGCTGCTCGCGTAGCCACGCAGGAAGATGCCGCCAGGGCCGGCCAGCTCCTGCAGCTCGCCACGGATCTGCGGGGCGACCACGCGCAAAACAGCACCAGCGTCGCTTAGCAGGCGCGCCTTGCGCAGCGCGACCTCACCACCGCCGATCACCAGTACCAGGCGACCCTGCAGCTTGTGGAACAGCGGAAGGAATTGCATCAGATCAGCCTCATCAGAGGGCGGTCGTAGGGTGCGCCGCGCGCACCAAGCTACGGTGGAAAGCCTTGGTGCGCACAGCGCACCCTACGCGCGGTCATCATCGTCAGGCGTGCCGCCTGAAAACGGGGTGGCCCGCCACCCCGCTTTTAGCACCGGCTCAGCCGATCACTTCGATGCCGCCCATATAGGGCTTCAGAACCTCGGGCACACGGATGCTGCCGTCGGCCTGCTGGTAATTCTCCAGTACCGCTACCAAGGTACGGCCGACCGCCAGGCCGGAGCCGTTGAGCGTGTGCAGCAGCTCCGGCTTGCCGGTTTCCGGGTTGCGGTAACGTGCCTGCATGCGACGCGCCTGAAAGTCGCCGCAGTTGGAGCAGGAGGAAATCTCGCGATACTTGTCCTGGCTCGGCACCCAGACTTCCAGATCGTAGGTCTTCACTGCGGAGAAGCCCATGTCACCGGTGCACAGGGCCAGCTTGCGATACGGCAGCTCCAGCAATTGCAGCACACGCTCGGCGTTGGCGGTCATGCCTTCCAGGGCCTCGAAGGACTTGGACGGCTCGACGATCTGCACCATCTCGACCTTGTCGAACTGATGCTGACGGATCATGCCGCGCGTATCGCGACCGGATGCGCCCGCCTCGCTGCGGAAGCACGGCGTGTGGGCGACGAACTTCAGCGGCAGTTGTTTGGCATCGAGAATTTCACCCGCGACGATATTGGTCAGCGACACTTCGGCAGTCGGGATCAGGTACAGATCGGCCTGATCTTCTCGGCCGATCTTGAACAGGTCTTCCTCGAACTTCGGCAACTGACCGGTGCCCTGCAGGGCCGGAGCCTGTACCAGGTACGGCGTGTAGGCTTCCTCGTAACCGTGCTCGCCGGTGTGCAGGTTGATCATGAACTGCGCCAGGGCGCGATGCAGACGGGCGATGGGGCCGCGCAACAGGGCAAAGCGCGCGCCGGAGAGCTTGGCGGCGGTCTCGAAGTCCAGCCAGCCGTGCTGCTCGCCGAGGGCGACGTGGTCCTTGATCTCGAAATCGAAGCGGTGGGGGGTACCCCAGCGCGCCACCTCGACGTTGTCGTCTTCATCCGCGCCGACCGGCACGGACTCGTGCGGCAGGTTGGGGATGTTCAGCAGCAGGTTATCCAGCTCGTTCTGGATCGCGTCCAGCTCGCGCTTGCCGGCTTCCAGCTCGCTGCCCATCTGATCGACCTCTGCCAGCAGCGGAGCGATATCTTCGCCACGCGCCTTGGCCTGGCCGATGGACTTGGACCGGCTGTTGCGCTCGGCCTGCAGTTGCTCGGTGCGTACCTGCACCAACTTGCGCTGACTCTCCAGGGCCTCGAAGCGGGCGACGTCGAGGGCAAAGCCACGGGTGGCGAGGCGCTCGGCGATTTCGGTGAGTTGCGTGCGGACAAGTTTGGAATCGAGCATGTTCGGGTCTCAATACATCGACGAAAAAAATGGCGGCCACCAGCGTGACGCGGGTTGCCGAGTGTAAAGCTTTAGCGGGTCAGGATGCCAATCGGGCCAGGCTCAGGCCGGCCCAGGCGGCCAGCAGACCACCCATGATACTGAGCGCCAGGTAGCCGAGCGCTTCGGGGGCGCGACCGCCCTCCATCAGCTTCATGATTTCCAGACTGAAAGACGAAAAGGTGGTGAAGCCCCCCAGAACGCCAGTGATCAGTCCGGTACGCAGCTCCAGCGGCAGGTCGGTACGGGTGAGGAACAGACCGGACAGCAGACCAATCAGCAGACAGCCGATGATATTTACCGCAAAGGTGCCCAGATAAAAATGCCGGGGCCAGTTGCCGGCCACCCAGCTGGCAACCAGAAAGCGCATAACCGAACCAGCCGCGCCGCCCACGGCGACGGCAAGCGCCACACGAATCATCATTTTCTCCTCTGCCTTGGACTGCTGGCGTCCAGATTGCGCAAATGTTGCAACTTGTCGCGGATCTTCAGCTCCAGACCGCGAGGCACAGGATCGTAATACTGACGCGGCTGCAGATTCTCCGGAAAATAATCCTCACCAGCGGCGTAAGCATCCGGCTCATCATGGGCGTAGCGGTATTCATCGCCGTAACCGAGTTGCTTCATCAGCTTGGTCGGCGCGTTGCGCAGGTGCAGCGGCACTTCCTGGGAACCCTGCTCAGCGGCATCGCGCATGGCGGTCTTGAACGCCGTGTACACCGCGTTGCTCTTCGGTGCGCAGGCCAGATAGACGATGGCCTGGGCGACGGCCAACTCGCCTTCCGGACTGCCCAGCCGTTCCTGCACGTCCCAGGCATTGAGGCACAAGGTCAGTGCGCGCGGGTCGGCGTTGCCGATGTCCTCGCTGGCCATGCGCACCACACGGCGGGCGATGTACAGCGGGTCGCAGCCACCGTCGAGCATGCGTGCATACCAATACAGTGCGCCATCCGGGCTGGAGCCGCGTACCGACTTGTGCAGCGCGGATATCTGGTCGTAGAAAGCCTCGCCACCCTTGTCGAAGCGGCGCCGGCTATCGCCCAGCAGGTTCTGCAGCAACTCCACGCCGATCTCGTCATCATCCTCGGCCAGGTCGGCGGCGTTCTCGAGAAAGTTGAGCAAGCGCCGGCCGTCGCCATCGGCAGCGGCCAGAAGAATCTGAAAGGCCTCGTCTGGCAGGCCGAGATGGCGTTCTCCCAGGCCTTTCGGGTCGGTCAACGCGCGATTGACCAGCTTGCGCATGGCCGCTTCGTCGAGGCTCTTGAGCACGTAGACGCGCGCACGCGACAGCAGCGCATTGTTCAGCTCGAATGAAGGGTTCTCGGTGGTGGCGCCGATGAAGATCAGCGTGCCGTCTTCCACGTAGGGCAGAAAGGCGTCCTGCTGGCTCTTGTTGAAGCGATGCACTTCGTCGACGAAGAGAATCGTACGGCGACCATATTGCGCCGCGTGCTGCTGGGCGACCTCGACCGCCTGACGAATCTCCTTGACCCCGGAGAGCACGGCAGAAATGGTTTCGAAATGGGCGTCGGTGACCTTGGCCAGCAGCCGCGCCAGGGTGGTCTTGCCCACCCCCGGCGGCCCCCAGAAGATCATCGAGTGCAGCGCCCCCTGCTCCAGCGCCTCACGCAACGGCTTGCCCGGCGCCAGTACATGCTCCTGGCCGACGTACTCGTCCAGGCTGGTAGCACGCAAACGCGCAGCCAGAGGCTGCGCGACGGGTTGGCGACCGAACAGATCCACGCCTTACTCCTGGATGACGTCCGCGCCTTCCGGAATGTCGAAGGTGAACAGGTGATCTTCGACCGGCTCGTTCATCTTCACATTGAGGAAAAGGATGTTGGTGCGCTGGCCGATGCTGTCGATCAGTTGCATGTCGTTGAGCACGCGATTGCGGAACGACAGGCGCAGGCTGTCGAACAGGCTGTCCTTGGCCTTGGGCTTGAGAATGAAGTCGACCACGCTACCGCCTTCCTTGTAGTCGATCTCGAAGTTTTCGCGGATCTGCGAGACATCGCCGGAGAGCAACAACGCCGGAGTGTGGGTCAGGCGCTGATCGAGCGTCTGAATGGTGACCTGCTCCAGGTCAGGATCGTACAGCCAGACCTTCTCGCCATTGGAAACCAGCAGTTGCTCCATGGGCTGGTCGGTGTGCCAACGGAACATGCCCGGACGCTTGAGCGCCAGTTGCCCTGCGGTTTCCTGCAGCTGAGTGCCGCTGGCATCGAGGGTCAGCTGAGAGAATCGCGCACTGATGGTTTGCGCCTGGCTGAGCAGCTCGCTCAAGCGCTTGGTGGCCGCCTCTTCATCAGCCTGGGCGGTCAGCAGGGTAAAGCTCAAAGCAGCCAGCATCAGCAGGCGAATAACACGCATATAAACCCCTTGAGTCCGTATGAGAATGGCGAGGCGACTCCGTACCTCGCACTGCTCGGCAGCACCCTGGCTGCCGTGAATCCTGTAGACCGCGAATTCAGCGGTTTATCCACGAGGCGTAACACTCAGTCACGGGATGAGCCGGGTGCAAGCACCTCGCGTGATCCGTTGGTATTCATCGAGCTGACCACGCCAGCCATTTCCATCGCCTCGATCATGCGTGCGGCGCGGTTGTAGCCGATCTTCAGCTTGCGCTGCACGGCGGAAATGGATGCGCGACGGCTTTCCAGCACGAAGTTGACCGCTTCGTCGTACAACGGGTCTTCCTCGCTGCCCTCGCCGCCTTCACCACTGCCACCTTCGAAGCTGCCGCCACCCTCTTCGGCGCCGGCGAGAATGTCTTCGTTGTAATCCGGCGCACCGCGCAGCTTCCAGGCTTCGACCACACGATGCACTTCATCGTCCGAGACGAAGGCGCCGTGAACACGAATGGGCAAGCTGGTGCCGGGCGGCATGTAGAGCATGTCACCGTGGCCGAGCAACTGCTCGGCGCCACCCTGGTCGATGATGGTGCGCGAGTCGATCTTGCTCGACACCTGGAACGCCATGCGGGTCGGGATATTGGCCTTGATCAGACCCGTGATCACGTCCACGGACGGGCGCTGGGTGGCGAGAATCAGGTGAATACCCGCCGCCCGTGCCTTCTGGGCGATACGGGCAATCAGCTCTTCGACCTTCTTGCCGACGATCATCATCATGTCGGCGAATTCGTCGACCACCACGACGATGGTCGGCAGAGGCTTGAGCAGCGGCGCTTCGTCGTCCATGTTTTCGCGACGGAACAGCGGATCGGACAACGGCTCGCCGGCCTCGATGGCATCCTTGACCTTGCGGTTGAAGCCCGCCAGGTTGCGCACGCCCATTTTCGACATCAGCTTGTAGCGCCGCTCCATCTCGGCAACGCTCCAACGCAGGGCGTTGGCCGCCTCCTTCATGTCGGTGACGACCGGGCAAAGCAGGTGCGGAATGCCTTCGTAGATCGACAACTCGAGCATTTTCGGGTCGATCATGATCAGTTTGGCGTCTTCCGGGCTCGACTTGAACAGAATCGACAGAATCATCGCATTCACGCCCACCGACTTACCGGAACCGGTGGTGCCCGCCACCAGCAGGTGCGGCATCTTGGCCAGATCGGTGATCACCGGTTTACCGCCGATATCGTGCCCCAGCGCCAGGGTGACCGGCGACTTGGCATCGTCATATTCGGGCGTCGACAGCACTTCGGAGAAGCGCACGATCTGGCGGTTCTCGTTGGGAATCTCGATACCGACGGTGGTCTTGCCTGGAATGACCTCCACGACCCGCACACTGGTCACGGCCAGCGAACGCGCCAGGTCCTTGGCCAGGTTGGCAATGCGGCTGACCTTGACCCCGGCGGCCGGCTGAATTTCGTAGCGGGTGATCACCGGGCCAGGATGGATCGAGTCCACCGCGACCTCGACGCCAAACTCCTTGAGCTTGATTTCCAACAGGTGACCGACGCCCTTGAGCGATTCAGGCGAGTACTCGACCTTCTTGGCTTCCGCCGGGTCGAGCAGGGAAATCGGCGGCAAGGTACCTTCCACCGCGCTGTCGACGAACAGTGGCGCCTGCTTTTCCTTCTGCACGCGCTTGCTCGGCTCTGGCGCCTTGGCCACAGGCGGCGGCGCGATTACCGGCGCAGGACGCTTCTCGCGCTCGCTCATGTGCTTGCTCAGCGACTCTTCGCGCTCGAGCAGGCGCTCCTTGACCTTGGCCTGCTCACGACGATCCGACACCACGGGCGCAGCCACCTCGGTGACCCGCTCGTCCAGCTCGCGCAACTGAATTTTCATCTGCTTGCGCTCGCTACGGGCATTCCACCAGCCGGTGATGGCGCCGTGGATCAGCTCGATCAGATCGAGGGTGATCTTGCCGGTCAGGTCCATCACGCGGAACCAGGACAGGTCGGTGAATACGGTCAAACCGAACAGGAACAGCGCCAGGAACAACAGCGTACTACCCTGCACGTTCAGCGCATGCACGGCCAGATCGCCAAGGCTGGCACCGAGCATGCCGCCACCGGAGCCCTGCATGCCGGCATCCGCTGCGAAATGAATGTCGCCCAGCGCAGCGCCGGAAAGAATCAGGAATACCAGACCGATGCTGTGCCAGGAAAATAGCCAGCCGTTCCAGTGCCAGGGTTGATTGCGCGTGCGGAACACCTGCCAGGTCTTGGCGGCCAGCAGGAGTGGGAAGATGTAGGCGAAATAACCCAGCGCGCCGAACAGTGCACTGGAGAGCCAGGCGCCAATGCTGCCGCCGGCATTGATGATGCGCTCGACCTGCACACTGTTGTCCCACGCCGGGTCGGCGACGTTGTAGGTCAACAGTGCCATCAGCAGATACAGGCACATCGCGCCCAGGGCGATCAATGCGCCTTCCTTCAGACGATACTGAAGCTTCTGACGCCAGTCGGTAATCTGGGTGGTGGAATTCTTCAAAACAGCCATTTCCTGCGCCCTTGGCGCGTCCATCTGAGGGTTAACCGCGAAGCGGCCTATTGTAGGGCCAGCCTGACGCCCAGGCCAATTGCCAAGCTCCCGCAGCCACCCCGCTTCGGTGTAGCATAGCCGCCAGCAGCTTCCATGCGGCTCAATTGGAGCACGCATTCTCTTTTGTGACAAAGGCTTATGGGGTTTTTTTATGAGCGAAGTCAAGCATTCCCGCCTGATCATCCTGGGTTCCGGCCCCGCCGGTTACAGCGCCGCCGTTTATGCCGCACGCGCCAACCTCAAACCCGTGGTCATCACCGGCATCCAGCCTGGCGGTCAGCTCACCACCACCACCGAAGTGGACAACTGGCCGGGTGACGTCGAAGGTCTCACCGGCCCGGCACTGATGGAGCGCATGCAGAAGCACGCCGAGCGCTTCGACACCGAGATCATCTACGACCACATCCATACCGCCGAGTTGCAGAGCCGCCCCTTCGTGCTCAAGGGCGACAGCGGCACCTACAGCTGCGATGCACTGATCATCGCCACCGGCGCCAGCGCCCAGTACCTTGGCCTGCCGTCGGAAGAAGCCTTCTCCGGCAAGGGTGTCTCCGCCTGCGCCACCTGCGATGGCTTCTTCTATCGCAACCAGGTGGTCGCCGTGATCGGTGGCGGCAACACCGCTGTGGAAGAGGCGCTGTATCTGTCGAACATCGCCAAGGAAGTGCACCTGGTGCACCGCCGCGACAAACTGCGCTCGGAGAAGATCCTGCAGGACAAGCTGTTCGACAAGGTCGAGAACGGCAACATGCGCCTGCACTGGAACCACACCCTTGACGAAGTGCTGGGCGACCAGACCGGCGTGACCGGCATGCGCCTGAAAAGCACCCTCGACGGCAGCACCAAGGAACTGGCTCTGGCTGGCGTGTTCATCGCCATCGGCCACAAACCCAACACCGAGCTGTTCGTCGGCCAGCTGGACATGCATGACGGCTACCTGAAGATCAAGGGCGGCAGCGAAGGCAATGCCACTGCCACCAGCATCGAAGGCGTGTTCGCCGCTGGCGACGTGGCCGACCACATCTATCGCCAGGCCATCACCTCGGCCGGCGCAGGCTGCATGGCCGCCTTGGATGTCGAGAAGTTTCTCGACGGTAATTGATGGACAAGGGCGAGCGCCAAGGCTCGCCCTACCCTCTTCCGCTGGACAAGCGCACATGCTGACCTGGCTGCAACGTGACTCACTGCAGTTTCCGCCACTGGCAAAAGCCATGCGTGAACCCAACGGTCTGCTGGCTGCCGGCGGCGACCTGAGCGCCGACCGCCTGATAAGCGCCTATCGGCACGGCTGCTTCCCCTGGTTTCAGGATGGCCAGCCGATTCTCTGGTGGTCGCCCGATCCGCGCACCGTTCTGCTTCCTGATGAGCTGCACGTTTCCCGAAGCCTGGCCAAACTGCTGCGCCAGCAGCGCTATCGCGTCACCTTCGACCAGAACTTTGCCGCCGTCATACAGGCCTGCGCCGAGCCCCGCACTTACGCCGACGGCACCTGGATTACTTGCGACATGCAGGAGGCTTACCTGCAGCTGCACCAGCGCGGCATCGCCCATTCCGTGGAAGTCTGGCACGGGGACGAACTGGTCGGCGGGCTTTACGGCCTGGCCATGGGCCAGCTGTTTTTCGGCGAATCCATGTTCAGCCGTGCCGACAATGCCTCCAAGGTGGGTTTCGCCACGCTGGTCGGCAAGCTGCGAGACTGGGGCTTCGTCCTCATCGATTGCCAGATGCCCACGCAGCACCTGCACAGCTTCGGCGCCAGAGCCATACCGCGCGCCAGCTTCGCCGCGTATCTGCAGCGTCACCTCGATCTGCCCAACGGAGCAGACTGGCTCGCCTAGTCGATCTTCTCAGCCTGGCTTACACTCCTTGTCAGGCTTCCCAGAGACACCGCCATGACCGAGCTGGCCCGCCTGAAGTTCTATGCCACTCAACCCCATCCATGCAGCTATCTGCCGGAAGAGCAGGCCACCACCCTGTTTCTCGACCCCAGTCAGCCCATGGATGTGCTGGTTTATGCGGAACTTTCGGAAATGGGCTTTCGCCGCAGCGGCGACCATCTCTACCGACCGCATTGCCAGCAGTGCAGCGCCTGCATTCCTGCGCGCATTCCTGCTGCACGCTTCACACCTAACCGCCAGCAGCGACGCATCCTCAAGCGCAATGAAGACATCGTCGTTCGCTGCGTGCGCCCGGCATTCACTGAAGAGTATTACGATCTCTACGTGGGCTATATCGAGCAGCGCCACGCTGACGGTGACATGTATCCACCGAGCCGCGACCAGTTCTCGACCTTTCTGATTCGCGATCTGCCGTTCTCACGTTTCTATGAGTTTCGTCTGCAGGGCAGACTGGCCGCCATCGCAGTCACTGACGTTCTGCCAAACGGCCTGTCGGCGGTCTATACCTTCTATGACCCCACCGAAGAACGCCGCAGCCTGGGGCGATTCGCCATCCTCTGGCAAATCGGCGAGAGCCAGCGCCTGGGGCTGGAGGCCGTCTACCTCGGCTACTGGATCAAGAATTGTCGCAAGATGAACTACAAGACCCAGTACCGCCCCATCGAACTCTTCGTCAATCAGCGCTGGACACTGCTTACCTAGCCCCTCTGCCACCCCCAGCCAGCTCGACACTCCAAGCCACTTGGCGCAGCCCCCTGTTTTCGGGCACAATGCACGCCGCTTTTGCCTGGCGCCAGTTGCACCGGGCCATTTCCTGGATACCGAGGGCTTTACTGCATGTCGAAAGAAGACAGCTTCGAAATGGAAGGCACTGTCGTCGACACCCTGCCCAACACCATGTTCCGCGTGGAGTTGGAAAACGGGCACGTCGTTACCGCGCACATCTCCGGCAAGATGCGCAAGAACTACATCCGCATTCTCACTGGTGACAAGGTGCGCGTTGAGCTGACACCTTATGACTTGAGCAAGGGCCGCATCACCTACCGCGCCCGTTAAGCCAAGCACCAAACGAAAACGCCCGGCATATGCCGGGCGTTTTCGTTGGTTCACTGAAAGCCACCCGGGCTTTCAGTGAACCTGAGGCCATTCGATCAGGCGACTTCTGCCGCCGTCTCGAACTCGAAGCTGGGCTCGCCATCCTTGACGTCGATGTGTACCACACCGCCATGCTCGGCCAGTTCGCCAAAGAGGATCTCCTCTGCCAGCGGACGCTTGATCTTGTCCTGGATCAAACGCGCCATCGGCCGCGCGCCCATCATCACATCGTAACCACGCTCGGCCAGCCAGCCACGCGCCGCATCGCTGACTTCCAGCGTGACGCGCTTGTCTTCCAGCTGCGCCTGCAGTTCGGTGAGGAACTTGTCGACGATGCTCTTGATGGTCTCGTGACTCAGGCGGCCAAACTGGATGATGGTGTCCAGGCGGTTGCGGAACTCCGGCGTGAAGCTCTTCTTGATGACTTCCATGGCATCGGTGGAGTGATCCTGCTGAGTGAAACCGATCGACGCACGCGAGGCGGTTTCCGCACCGGCGTTGGTGGTCATGATCAGGATCACGTTGCGGAAGTCCGCCTTGCGCCCGTTGTTGTCAGTCAGCGTGCCGTGGTCCATGACCTGCAGCAGCAGGTTGAAGACTTCCGGGTGCGCTTTCTCGATTTCATCGAGCAGCAATACGCAGTGCGGCTGCTTGGTGATCGCCTCGGTCAGCAGGCCGCCCTGGTCGAAACCAACGTAACCGGGTGGCGCACCGATCAGGCGCGACACGGTGTGGCGCTCCATGTATTCGGACATGTCGAAACGCACCAGTTCGATACCCATGGCCTTGGCCAACTGCCGTGCGGCCTCGGTCTTGCCCACACCAGTAGGACCGGCGAACAGGAAGGAGCCGACCGGCTTGTCCGGCGCCTTGAGGCCCGCACGCGACAGCTTGATCGCGGTTGCCAGCGAGTCGATGGCGGCGTCCTGACCGAATACCGTGAGCTTGAGGTCACGCTCCAGATTACGCAGCAGCTCCTTGTCGGAACTGGACACGTGCTTCGGCGGAATCCGCGCGATCTTGGCCACGATGTCCTCGACCTGCGCCACCTCGATACGCGCCACACGCTTTTCTTCCGGCTGCAGGCGCTGGTAAGCCCCCGCCTCGTCGATCACGTCGATAGCCTTGTCCGGCATGTGGCGGTCGTTGATGTAGCGCGCAGCCAACTCGGCCGCTGCACGCAGGGCTTCGTCGCTGTATTCGATGTGATGGTGCTGCTCGAAGCGCGCCTTGAGCCCCCTGAGGATACCCACGGTATCCTCCACGGAAGGCTCGACCACGTCGACTTTCTGGAAGCGCCGCGCCAGCGCGCGGTCCTTCTCGAAGATGCCGCGAAACTCCTGGAAGGTGGTCGAACCTATGCAGCGAATCTCTCCGGACGACAGCATTGGTTTGAGCAGGTTGGATGCATCCATCACGCCGCCCGATGCAGCACCCGCACCGATGATGGTGTGAATCTCGTCGATGAAGAGGATGGCATGCGGTCTTTTGCGCAGCTCGTTGAGCAGCGCCTTGAAGCGCTTCTCGAAGTCGCCGCGGTACTTGGTACCGGCCAGCAATGCACCGAGATCGAGCGAATACACCACGCTATCAGCCAGCAGGTCAGGCACCTGCTCGTCGACGATGCGCTTGGCCAGGCCTTCGGCGATGGCTGTCTTGCCGACACCGGCCTCACCTACCAGCAATGGGTTGTTCTTGCGCCGGCGAGCGAGAATCTGCGCAACGCGCTCGACCTCGTGCTCGCGGCCGACCAGCGGATCGATACGCCCCTGACGAGCCAACTCATTGAGGTTGCTGGCGTAGGCATCCAGCGGATTACCGGAAGCGGAGGACTCGCCGCCCTCGTCATCCTGCATGTCCTGATCATTTTCGTGCTGATCGCCATGCCCAGGCACCTTGGAGATGCCGTGGGCGATGTAGTTGACCACATCGATACGGGCCACACTCTGCTGCTTGAGCAGGAACACGGCCTGGCTTTCCTGCTCGCTGAAGATCGCGACCAGCACGTTGGCGCCGGTCACTTCACGCTTGCCGGAGCTCTGCACATGGAATACCGCACGCTGCAGGACGCGCTGGAAGCCAAGCGTTGGCTGCGTTTCGCGGTCTTCATCATGCTGAGGAATCAGCGGCGTGGTGGAGTCGATGAACTCCTGCAAATCATGGCGCAGCTTGTCGAGGTTGGCCCCACAGGCCCTTAAAACGCTGGCCGCCGCTTCATTGTCCAGCAAGGCGAGCAGCAGATGCTCGACCGTCATGAATTCATGACGCTTGGCACGGGCCTCCTTGAAAGCCAGATTGAGGGTGACTTCGAGCTCTCGATTCAACATAGCTTCACCTCATACCCAAGTGGCCGGCGTTAACCGTCCTTCTCTATTTCACAGAGTAGCGGATGCTGGCACTCGCGCGCGTACTGGTTGACCTGCATTGCCTTGGTCTCCGCAATATCACGGGTGTACACACCGCACACCGCACGCCCTTCTGTATGGACGGCCAGCATGATCTTGGTCGCCAGCTCCCGGTTCATGCCGAAAAACGTTTCGAGCACTTCGACGACGAAATCCATCGGGGTGTAGTCGTCATTGAATAAGACCACCTTGTACATCGGTGGTGCCTGCAATGCTGGCTTGGATTCCTGAACAGCGATACCAGAGGAGTCATCCTCATGCTCTGCCGGGTGATCCTGATTGAATGTTAGTCGAATCTGGCTACTTGCATGCATGCTGAGATCAGAGGTTCAAGGCCGGGCGAACAGGGATGCTAGAGGGAGTTTGACTGAGTTCTCAGCCATCCGCCGTATAGCCTTGACTAACGGCAAAAGGGTGTTACAACAAATGAATACCCACTGGTGGGTATCAGGGATTCCACGCCTTCGCCCAGCCTGGTCGGTTATCGCGCGGAATCGAAGTGGATGATACTCCAGAGATGGAGTCCTTTGCAGAGGGATATCAGCATGCTCAGCGGTAAGGTCAAGTGGTTCAACAACGCCAAAGGCTATGGATTCATCCTGGCCGACGGCCGAGATGAGGACCTGTTCGCCCACTACTCGGCTATCCAGATGGACGGTTACAAGACACTAAAGGCCGGCCAGCCGGTCCGCTTCGAGATCGTGCAAGGCCCCAAAGGACTGCATGCCATCAATATCAGCGCGGTTACCGCCAACCAGGACGCCCCCGTGGCCGTACCCCAGGCGCAAGATATCGCGAGCACTGTCGAAGTCTGAGTCTGCTGCAGCCACAAAAACGCCGGGAGCGTTTTTGCGCGCAAGCCCCGAAGGGCTGAAGCACATGGAGGTGCTGAACACCAAAAGGCCGGTCATATGACCGGCCTTTTTTCATGCTGTCGATCAGTGAACGGGTCACATATGGCTGATCATCGCATCGCCGAACGCGGAACACGACATCAGCTTCGCACCCTCCATCAGACGCTCGAAGTCATAGGTCACGGTCTTGGCGGCGATGGCGCCGTTGGTGCCCTTGATGATCAGATCGGCCGCTTCGGCCCAGCCCATGTGACGCAGCATCATCTCGGCGGAGAGAATGACCGAACCCGGGTTGACCTTGTCCTGACCGGCATACTTGGGCGCCGTGCCGTGAGTCGCCTCGAACATGGCCACCGAATCGGACAGGTTGGCGCCGGGCGCGATGCCGATGCCGCCGACTTCGGCCGCCAAGGCATCGGACAGATAGTCGCCATTGAGGTTGAGGGTGGCGATCACGTCATATTCGGCCGGACGCAGCAGGATCTGCTGCAGCATGGCGTCGGCGATCACATCCTTGACCACGATGTTCTTGCCGGTGCGCGGATTCTTGAACTGCATCCACGGGCCACCGTCGAGCAGCTCGGCAGCAAACTCTTCGCGAGCGATCTCGTAGCCCCACTCCTTGAAGGCACCTTCGGTGAACTTCATGATGTTGCCTTTATGCACCAGGGTCACCGAGCTGCGGTCGTTGTCCACGGCATATTGCAGGGCCTTGCGCACCAGGCGCTTGGTGCCCGCCTCGGAAACCGGCTTGATGCCGATACCGCACATGTCGGTGAAACGGATCTTCTTGACGCCCATTTCCTCGGTGAGGAATTTGATGACCTTCTCGGCCTCGGGGCTGCCAGCTTTCCACTCGACACCGGCGTAGATGTCCTCGGAGTTCTCGCGAAAGATCACCATATCGACGTCGCCCGGCTTCTTCACCGGGCTTGGCACGCCTTCGAACCAACGCACCGGGCGCAGGCAGACATAGAGGTCGAGTTCCTGGCGCAAGGCCACGTTCAATGAACGGATACCGCCACCCACCGGCGTGGTCAGCGGGCCTTTGATCGAAACCACGTAATCACGTACAGCCTCGAGGGTTTCTTTCGGCAGCCAGGTGTCCTGATCGTAAACCTGAGTGGCTTTCTCACCGGCGTAAACTTCCATCCAGGAGATCTTGCGAGCGCCGCCGTAGGCTTTTTCGACGGCAGCGTCGACGACCTTGATCATCACCGGAGAAATATCGACGCCAATTCCATCACCCTCGATGAACGGGATGATCGGGTTGTCCGGAACAGTCAGCGACATATCGGCGTTGACGGTGATTTTGTCACCGCTGGCTGGCACCTGGATCTTTTGGTATCCCATGCTGGACTCCATCTTGTGGTTGGACAGGCACTCCCGAGAGTAGCGCAAACCGCTCGCGGAGACACATGTGCAAAGGTCTTATGCAACTGGGCATTCTGTGGCGAGGTGTCGCAGTGGTATACTGCTTAGGTGACTAACGAGTCATAAGGGGCGACCTGTCTGGAACCAGGCAGCAACCTCTTGAAACCGGTCAACGGCCACCACTGTCTGCCGGCTCGAAATGCTCGACACTCTACGGGTGCATCCAACATCACCGCGGCGAGTCCTCGACCCAGCCCCGCCATCATGGGGCTCAAGCGCCTACCCGCGCAGGTCGAGTTTCTATGCGCGCTCAGCAAAGAAGAGAGTTAACCCTAAATGTCCACCCCTTCGAAGATCATCTACACCTTCACCGACGAAGCTCCGGCCCTCGCTACCTATTCGCTTCTGCCCATTGTAGAAGCCTTTGCCGCCTCGGCTGACATCTCCGTTGAAACCCGCGACATCTCTCTTGCTGGACGGATTCTGGCAAGCTTTGCCGACCGCCTGGACGCCGACAAGCGCATCGATGACGACCTGGCCAAACTGGCCGAGCTGACTCTGCAAGCCGACGCCAACATCATCAAGCTGCCGAACATCAGTGCTTCCGTCCCTCAGCTCAAGGCCGCCATCGCCGAGCTGCAGGCTCAGGGCTACAACATTCCGGATTTCCCGGAAGATCCGCAGAACGACGAAGACAAGGAAGTACGCGCCCGCTACGCCAAGATCCTGGGCAGCGCCGTGAACCCGGTCCTGCGTGAAGGCAACTCGGACCGCCGCGCTCCAGCCGCCGTCAAGGCCTATGCCCGCAAACACCCGCACAGCATGGGCAAGTGGAGCATGGCTTCGCAGTCCCACGCCGACTACATGCGCGGCGGCGACTTCTTCTCCAGCGAGCAATCGATCACCATGGCCAAGGCCGGTGACGTGCGTATCGAGTTCGTCGGCAAGGACGGCAAGGTCGAAGTCAAGAAACAACTCGCCCTGCAGGAAGGCGAAGTGTTCGACAGCATGTTCATGAGCTGCCGCAAGCTGCGTGACTTCTTCGAGAAGACCCTGCAGGACTGCAAGGAAACCGGCGTGATGTGGTCCCTGCACGTCAAGGCGACCATGATGAAGGTCTCCCACCCGATCGTCTTCGGCCACGCTGTCAGCGTTTACTACAAGGACGTGTTCGACAAGTACGGCGATCTGTTCAAGGAACTGGGCGTCAACCCGAACAACGGTATCAGCAGCGTCTACGACAAGATCAAGTCGCTGCCAGCCTCGCAGCAGGAAGAAATCCTGCACGACATCCACGAGGTCTATGCCCATCGCCCGGAAATGGCCATGGTCGACTCGGTCAAGGGCATCACCAACCTGCACATCCCGAGCGACGTCATCGTCGACGCCTCGATGCCGGCGATGATCCGCAACTCCGGCCAGATGTGGGGCAAGGACGGCAAGCAGAAAGACACCAAGGCCGTCATGCCTGAGAGCACCTACGCGCGCATCTATCAGGAAATGATCAATTTCTGCAAAACCAACGGTGCGTTCGACCCGACCACCATGGGCACCGTGCCGAACGTCGGCCTGATGGCGCAGAAGGCCGAAGAGTACGGTTCTCACGACAAGACCTTCGAAATGACCGCCGACGGCACCATGCGCGTCGTGGCTGCCGACGGCACCGTGCTGATGCAGCACCAGGTCGAAGCCGGCGACATCTGGCGCGCCTGCCAGACCAAGGACGCGCCGATTCGCGACTGGGTCAAGCTGGCCGTTACCCGCGCCCGTCAGTCCGAAACCCCGGCCATCTTCTGGCTGGACCCGGAACGCGCCCACGACCGCGAACTGCAGAAGAAGGTCGAACTGTACCTCAAGGATTACGACCTGACCGGCCTGGACATCCGCATGATGGGCTACAACGAAGCCATCCGCGTATCCATGGAGCGCATGATCCGTGGCCAGGACACCATCTCGGTGACCGGCAACGTCCTGCGCGACTACCTGACCGACCTGTTCCCGATCATGGAACTGGGCACCTCGGCCAAGATGCTGTCCATCGTTCCGCTGATGGCTGGCGGCGGCATGTACGAAACCGGCGCCGGCGGCTCGGCACCCAAGCACGTGCAGCAACTGGTCGAAGAGAACTACCTGCGCTGGGATTCCCTGGGCGAGTTCCTGGCCCTGGCCGTGTCGCTGGAAGAAACCGGCATCAAGACCAACAATGCCAAGGCCAAGGTACTGGGCAAGACCCTGGATCAAGCCACTGGCAAGCTGCTGGACAACAACAAGTCCCCGGCGCGCAAGGTCGGCGAGATCGACAACCGTGGCAGCCACTTCTACCTGGCCCTGTACTGGGCACAAGCCCTGGCCGAGCAGAATGACGACGCCGAGCTGAAAGCCCGCTTCGCCCCGCTGGCCAAGCAACTGACCGATCAGGAAGCGACCATCGTTGGCGAACTGGCTGCCGTACAGGGCAAGCCGGTCGAAATCGGTGGCTACTACCGCTCCAACCCCGAGCTGACCAGCAAGGTGATGCGCCCCAGCGCCACCTTCAACGCCGCTCTGGCCGCACTCAATGCCTGATAAGGCCTGTGCGTGAAAAGAACCCCGGCCCTGTGCCGGGGTTTTTCGTTAGGCCAGATCCCTTGCTTGATGGTTACAGACATAAAGATGGTGATAGTCGGTGCGCGCGGCGCACCCTACTCCGGAGAGTTTCAGATGGTGTGGCAACCCCATATCACCGTGGCCACGGTGATCGAAGATGATGGCCGTTTCCTGTTCGTCGAAGAGTTCAAGGCCGGCCGCCTGGTACTCAACCAGCCGGCCGGGCATCTGGAAGCCGACGAGACCCTACGCGATGCTGCGCTGCGCGAGACGCTCGAAGAAACCGGCTGGAAGGTGGAGCTCACTGGCCTGCTTGGCATCTATCTCTATACCGCGCCGAGCAATGGCGTGACCTATCAACGCGTGTGCTTCAGCGCCCGTCCCGTGCACCATGATCCAGAGCGCGAGCTCGATAGCGATATCAGCAGCATCATCTGGCTGACACGCGATGAACTGGCCGCACAGCCCGAGCGCTGGCGCAGCGAGCTGGTGCTGCGTTGCGTCGACGACTACCTCGCCGGTATCTGCGGGCCATTGGAGTTGGTGCGCGATTGATCGCAAGCGTACGCCTTTGCGCAGGGTGTGCCGTGCGCATCATCGGCACCGCGGCGCCCACCTGGCGCGCACGCGCGCCCTACCTGAGGCAGGCTTTCTGGTAGACTCGGCAACTTTTCAGGCTTCACTCGCAGACTCCCATGCAAGCACCTAGCACCCAACGCGTGATCGTCGGCATGTCCGGCGGTGTCGATTCGTCCGTTTCCGCCCTGCTGCTCATCGAGGCGGGCTACCAGGTCGAAGGCCTGTTCATGAAGAACTGGGACGAAGACGACGGCACCGAATACTGCACCGCCATGGACGATCTGGCCGACGCACAGGCCGTATGCGACCGCATCGGCATCAAGCTGCACACCGCCAACTTCGCCGCCGAGTACTGGGATAACGTGTTCGAGCATTTCCTGGCCGAATACCAGGCCGGACGTACGCCGAACCCGGACATCCTGTGTAACCGCGAGATCAAGTTCAAAGCCTTCCTCGACTACGCACTGTCGCTCGGCGCCGACCTGATAGCCACCGGCCACTACGTACGTCGCCGTGATATCGATGGACGCACCGAACTGCTCAAGGGCCTGGACCCGAACAAGGACCAGAGCTACTTCCTGCATGCCGTCGGCGGCGAACAGATCGCCAGAACCCTGTTCCCGGTCGGCGAGCTGGAAAAGCCACAGGTGCGCGCCATTGCCGAGAAATACGAGCTGGCCACCGCGAAGAAGAAGGACTCCACCGGTATCTGCTTCATCGGCGAACGCCGCTTCAGCGACTTCCTCAAGCAGTACCTGCCGGCGCAGCCGGGTGACATCGAGACCACCGAAGGTCAGGTCATCGGCCGCCATCATGGCCTGATGTACCACACCATCGGCCAGCGCCAGGGCCTGGGTATCGGCGGCCTCAAGGATGCCAGCGACGATCCCTGGTACGTGCTGCGCAAGGACCTGACGCGCAACGTTCTGATCGTTGGCCAGGGCAACGAACACCCCTGGCTGTTCTCGCGCGCCCTGCTCGCCTCGGACATCTACTGGGTCAACCCGCTGGATCTGAGCAGCCCGCGCCGCCTGACCGCCAAGGTGCGTTACCGCCAGAGCGACCAGCGCTGCACCCTGGAGAAGACCGAGAACGGCTATCGCGCCGTGTTCGACGAGCCGCAGCGCGCCGTCACGCCCGGGCAGTCCGTGGTGTTCTATGACGGCGAGGTGTGCCTGGGTGGCGGTGTGATCGAAACCGCAGAAGCCTGGTACGAGGACGCCCGATGAGCCCGATTCAGGAGCAACTGGTGGCCCTCGGCGCCGTCTTCGAAGCGGCCTCCCTGGCCGACAAGATCGCCCGCACCGGTCAGGTCAGCGAAGCCTCCATGGGCTGCATGCTCGGCAGCCTGCTGGTGCGCGACCCGAAAAGCACGCTGGACGTATACGGCGGCGACGACCTCAACCTGCGCGACGGCTATCGCGCACTGATCAGTTCGCTGGAGCGCAATCCGTCCGCCCTGCAGCGCGAGCCGCTGCGCTATGCGCTGGCGATGATCGGCCTGGAGCGCCAGTTGGACAAGCGCGGCGACATGATGCAGGTCATGGGCAGTCGCCTGGATCAGATCCAGCAACAGGTCGAGCATTTCGGCCTGGTCCATGACAACGTCATCGCTGCGTGCGGCGGCCTGTATCAGGACACCATCAGCACCTTCCGTCAGCGCATCCAGGTGCATGGCGACATGCGCTTTCTGCAGCAGCCGAACAACGCCGCGAAAATCCGCGCCCTGCTGCTCGCCGGCATCCGCTCGGCGCGCCTGTGGCGTCAACTCGGCGGCCACCGCTGGCAGCTGGTGTTCAGCCGCAGCAAGCTGCTCAAAGAACTCTACGAACTGACGCGAAGCTGACCATGGAACCCGCCAGCCGCAGTGTCAAACCCCTTCAGGGTGCCCTGCTGCTGGCACTGTCGGCCTTGCTGTTCGCCTTTACCGGCGTCGGCATTCGCGAGATATCCGTCAGCGTCAACAACGAGTCGGTGGTGTTCTTTCGCAACCTGGTCGGCGTCTTGTTCTTTTTGCCGCTGCTGCTGGTACGCGGCGTGCGACCGCTGCGCACGACACGGCTGAAATCCCATCTCTGGCGCACCACCTACGGCCTGGCGGCGATGTACTGCTTTTTCTACGCCATCGCCCATCTGCCGCTGGCTGACGCCATGCTGTTCACCTATTCGGCACCGGTATTCACCCCGCTGATCGCGCACCTCTGGCTCAAGGAGCCGCTGACTCGGCGCATGCTGGTCTGCAGCCTGATCGGCCTGTGCGGCGTGCTGCTGGTGGCCAAGCCCAGCGCCGCCCTGTTCGAGGGTCCCGCGCTGTTCGGCCTGGCAGCCAGCCTGCTGGCGGCCTTCGCCTTCGTCTCCATCCGCGAGATGAGCGACAGCGAACCCGCCACCCGCATCGTTTTCTATTTCTCGCTGTTCAGCGCGCTGTTCTCCGCCATCCCGCTGACCTGGAGCTGGCAACCGCTCGACTCCACGCAACTGAGCTGGCTGCTGGGCATCGGCCTGCTGGCCACCGCCAGCCAGGTGATCATGTCACGCGCCTACGGCCTGGCACCGCCAGGGCTGATCGGCCCGGTCGCCTACCTGGCCATCGTCTTCGCCGGCATCATCGCCTGGCTGCTCTGGGACGAGACGCCGGACACCCTGTCGCTGCTCGGTGCGGCATTGATCTTCGCCGCCAGTCTGTTATCGGTCGCAAGACGCAGGGCATAGGCGGCCAAGCGCTGGTTTTCATGTATGATGTGCGCCCTTTTCGTCAGAGGTCGTCCAGGCACCTGAGCCAGCGCCCGCTTCATCCAAGCCGGCACGATGCACAGCGCCCCGGATGGCTTTTCAGCCCGACAGCCCGAGAACGCCTACATGCAGCTTTCCTCGCTCACCGCGGTTTCCCCCGTCGACGGCCGCTACGCCGGCAAAACCAGCGCCCTGCGCCCCATCTTCAGCGAATACGGCCTGATCCGTAGCCGTGTACTGGTCGAAGTGCGCTGGCTGCAGCGCCTGGCTGCCCACGAAGGCATCCCGGAAGTCGCGCCCTTCTCCGCCGAAGCCAACGCCCTGCTCAACGAGCTGGCCGAGAACTTCGCCGTCGAGCACGCCGAGCGCGTCAAGGAAATCGAGCGCACCACCAACCACGACGTCAAGGCCGTGGAATACCTGCTCAAGGAGCAGGCTGCCAAGCTGCCGGAGCTGGACAAGGTCAGCGAGTTCATCCACTTCGCCTGCACCAGCGAGGACATCAACAACCTGTCCCACGCCCTGATGCTGCGCGAAGGCCGCGACAGCGTGCTGCTGCCGCTGATGAAGCAACTGGCAGGCGCAATCCGCGAGCTGGCGGTGAAGTTCGCCGACGTGCCGATGCTCTCGCGCACCCATGGCCAGCCGGCCTCGCCGACCACCCTGGGCAAGGAACTGGCCAACGTCGTCCACCGCCTGGAGCGCCAGATCGCTCAGGTCGCTGCCGTGCCGCTGCTGGGCAAGATCAACGGCGCCGTCGGCAACTACAACGCCCACCTGTCCGCCTACCCGAGCATCGACTGGGAAGCCAACGCGCGCCAGTTCATCGAAGGTGACCTGGGCCTGACCTGGAATCCCTACACCACCCAGATCGAGCCGCACGACTACATCGCCGAGCTGTTCGACGCCATCGCCCGCTTCAACACCATCCTGATCGACTTCGACCGCGATGTGTGGGGCTATATCTCCCTCGGCTACTTCAAGCAGAAGACCGTCGCCGGCGAGATCGGCTCCTCGACCATGCCGCACAAGGTCAACCCGATCGACTTCGAGAACTCCGAAGGCAACCTGGGCATCGCCAACGCGATCTTCCAGCACCTGGCCAGCAAGCTGCCGATCTCCCGCTGGCAGCGCGACCTGACCGACTCCACCGTGCTGCGCAACCTGGGTGTCGGCTTCGCTCACAGTGTCATCGCGTATGAAGCCAGCCTCAAGGGAATCAGCAAGTTGGAGCTCAATGCTCAGAAAATCGCTGAAGACCTGGATGCCTGCTGGGAAGTGCTCGCCGAGCCGATCCAGACCGTCATGCGCCGCTACGCCATCGAGAACCCGTACGAGAAGCTCAAGGAGCTGACCCGTGGCAAGGGCATCAGCCCCGAGGCCCTGCTGGCCTTCATCGACGGGCTGGATATGCCGGCCGCCGCCAAGGAAGAGCTCAAGCAACTGACCCCGGCGCGCTACATCGGCAACGCCGTGGCCCAGGCCAAGCGCATTTAAGCGCGATCAGCCTCGAGGACGCCCGGCTGAGCCGGGCGTTTTTGTTTTAAGGTTTTTATCTATTTCAAGGGCTTACTGATGAATCCTGATACTCCGCTGCAATTGCTGGGTGGCCTCACAGCCCGTGAATTCCTGCGCGACTACTGGCAGAAAAAGCCGCTGCTGGTGCGCCAGGCAATCCCCGACTTCGAAAGCCCGATCAGCCCGGACGAACTGGCCGGCCTGGCGCTGGAAGAAGAAATCGAGTCGCGCCTGGTGATCGAGCACGGCGAGCGCCCCTGGGAGCTGCAGCGCGGCCCGTTCAACGAGGACAGCTTCCAGGACCTGCCCGAGCGCGACTGGACGCTGCTGGTACAAGCCGTCGACCAGTTCGTCCCGGAAGTGGCCGAGCTGCTGGAGGATTTCAAGTTCCTGCCCAAGTGGCGCATCGACGACCTGATGATCAGCTTCGCTGCTCCCGGCGGCGGCGTCGGCCCGCATTTCGACAACTACGACGTATTCCTGCTGCAGGCTCACGGCCATCGTCGCTGGCAGATTGGCCAGATGTGCGATGCCGATAGCCCGCTGCTTCCCCACGCCGATCTGAAGATCCTGGCTCAATTCGAACCAACCGATGAATGGGTGCTGGCACCCGGCGACATGCTCTACCTGCCGCCATGCCTCGCCCACTGTGGCACCGCTGAGGATGATTGCATGACCTATTCCGTGGGCTTTCGCGCGCCGAGCGCCGCTGAAGTACTGACCCATTTCACCGATTTTCTCGGCCAGTTCCTGCCCGACGAACAGCGCTACAGCGATGCCGACATCCAGCCGAGCGAGGATCCCAACCAGATCCAGCGCGACGCTCTGGAGCGCCTCAAGGCCCTGCTCAACGAGCACATGAGCGACGAGCGCCTGCTGATGACCTGGTTCGGCCAGTTCATGACCGAGCCCAAGTACCCGGAGCTGGTTGCCGGCATCGAGATCGAGGAGGAAGATTTCCTCGGTGCCCTGGAAGATGGCGCGATCCTCATCCGCAACCCCAGCGCCCGCATGGCCTGGTCGGAGGTCGGTGAAGACCTGGTGCTGTTCGCCAGCGGTCAGAGCCGCCTGGTCTCGGCCCGCCTGCGCGAACTGCTGAAACTGATCTGCAGCGCCGATGCGTTACATGTGGAAAACCTCGGCGCCTGGCTGGCCGACGACGAGGGGCGTACCCTGCTGTGGGAACTGGTCAAGCAAGGCAGCCTGGGATTTGCCGATGAGTGAGATCACCGTCCGTGTCGCGGACTGGCATAGGGACAATGCCGAGCTTCGGCGTATCCGCGACAGCGTGTTCGTCGCCGAGCAATCGGTACCGCCGGAACTGGAATGGGACGCCGAGGATACCGACGCCGTGCACTTTATTGCCGAGGAAGGCGATTACCCGGTGGGCACCGCGCGCCTGCTGCCCGACGGCCATATCGGTCGCGTTTCGGTGCTCAAGGACTGGCGCGGCCTGAAAGTGGGCGAAAAACTGATGCAGGCGGTAATTGCCGAAGCGGAAAAACGCGGGCTGCATCAGCAAATGCTCACCGCTCAGGTGCACGCCACGCCGTTCTATGAAAGGCTAGGCTTCAGGATTGTCAGCGACGAGTACCTCGACGCCGGTATTTCGCACGTGGACATGGTGCGCAGCAGCCAGTAGAGGCATCGATGAACGACAAACACGCCCCGGTCGAAACGATCGATACGCCAGAGCCCAGCGAACTGGCGGCGATCGAATTCGAGTCGCCGGGGCGTTTTGCCGTGCACAATCCAGAATCCGCTACGCCCGATGTGGCGCAATGGGAGCCCGCCCCGTTCATACTCGGTCAGCACGAGCACCTGGAGCGTTTCAGCCAGCCTCAGCAGGCTCGCGCCCACATCCTGGCGTTGATCCAGCAGGCCCAGCGCAATCTGTGCCTGTACAGCGATGATCTGGAGCCCTGGCTCTATCATCACAGCAGCGTGCAGCAGGCCTGCACGCGATTCTTGCTGAGCAGCCCACGGGCGAGCCTGCGCATCCTGCTGCGTGACCCGACCCGTGCCGTGAAGGAAGGTCACCGGCTGCTCGCCCTGTCACGCCGATTGCCCTCCAACCTGCATATCCGCAAACTCAACCCGGACTACGCCAGCATCGATCAGGCCTACCTGATCGCCGACGACAGAGGCCTGTTCCTGCGGCCTGAACTCGATCAACAATCCGGCTACACCCTGTACAACGATCCGGCGCGCGTGCGCCAACGCCAGACCCAGTTCGACCAGGCCTGGGATACCAGCATTACCGACCCTGATCTGCGGAGTTTTCTGCTATGACCCTGCGCACGCTGTTCGCCGCCCTGCTTCTCGGCCTGTGCCTGCCGCTGCATGCGGCCACCGAGGTGATCCCGCTGAATTACCGCACCGCCGATGACGTGCTCGGCGTGGTGCAATCGATGCTTGGCAGCGAAGGCAAGGTCAGCGCTTACGGCAATCAGCTGATCGTCAATGCGTCCCCAGCCAAGATCGGTGAGGTGCGCGTACTGCTGCAGCAACTCGACACCCGCCCTCGTCGCCTGCTGATCACCGTGGAAAGCGCCGACAGCAACTACCAGAACGACCGTGGCTATCGCGTCGACGGCACGCTCAGTGCCGGCAATGCCGAAGTACAGGTCGGCCGCGGCGAAGTGAACGGTCGCGACCAGGTGCGCATCATCCGCCGCAGCACCGACAGCCGTGGTGGCGGCACCCAGCAGGTACAGGCTACCGAAGGCTATCCGGCACTGATTCAGGTCGGCCAGAGCGTACCGCTGACCACCACCGGCACCGGGCCGTACGGCCAGGTCTACCAGGACACTCAATATCGCGACGTGACTCGCGGCTTCTACGTGACCGCCAGTCTCTCCGGCGAGCTGGTCCATGTTTCCATCAGCAGCCAGCGTGATCGCGTCAGCAACAGCCGCCCCGGCGTGATCGACGTGCAAAGCACCGATACGCGCGTCAGCGGTCGTCTCGGCGAGTGGATCATCCTGGGTGGCGTCAGCGAGCAAACCAGCTCCAGCGGCCGCGACGTGTTGCGTCGGCACACGACCCAGGGTCGCGAAGACATGTCGCTGCGCGTCAAAGTCGAAGCTCTCGACTGACACCCCCGACCAAAGTCGAACCCCTTCCCCCCACAGGAACGATGGACAACTCGCGCAGCCCGCACAATGCCTGAAACGCCCGCCCCATGGGCTACCAAGCGTGACCAGTCAGTCGCCTACTGAATATGTAGTAGTTTTAAAAAAGCACTACAAAACGTTTGACGAAGCATTTCCCCAGAGGCATGATGGCCTCGCTCCCGCTAGCCAGGGGTCCTGAAAAGGATCTCCAGACCGCCCGCGAAGTACTTCGCAGCGGTCCGTGTCCCAACAGCCCACAAGGCCGTACGACGAGGTTGCGACTGGAACGAAGTTGTCCTGAGGGACGGGGAAGCGTTTAGCGTCAGACAGATCGAAAGCCCAGCAAGTGCCCAAGGTTTCCACGAGCCAACCGGCCCAAGCGATGCTCTCGAACTGTTCGCCACATCCCCCTCCTCGCGGTCAATCCTCGCCCCAGCCGTATTCTCGCCGTCAAAGTGGAAGCCTCCCGCAGCCGCTGCATCCGTGCACGCATTGTGTGGGTAGTCGGTGCTCAACCAACACATTTCTTGAAGGATTGACCATGTCCGCATATCAAAACGACATCAAGGCTGTAGCCGCTCTGAAAGAGAAGTTCGGCAGCAGCTGGAGCGCTATCAACCCCGAGTCCGTCGCCCGTATGCGCGCTCAGAACCGCTTCAAGACCGGTCTGGAAATCGCTCAGTACACCGCTGACATCATGCGCAAGGACATGGAAGAGTACGACGCCGACTCCTCCGTCTATACCCAGTCGCTGGGTTGCTGGCACGGCTTCATCGGTCAGCAGAAGCTGATCTCGATCAAGAAGCACCTGAAGACCACCAACAAGCGCTACCTCTACCTGTCCGGCTGGATGGTTGCCGCTCTGCGTTCCGACTTCGGCCCGCTGCCGGATCAGTCGATGCACGAGAAGACTGCCGTCTCCGACCTGATCGAAGAGCTCTACACCTTCCTGCGTCAGGCCGACAGCCGCGAACTGGATCTGCTGTTCACCGCTCTGGACGCAGCTCGCGCAGCTGGCGATCAGGCCAAGGCTGCCGAAATCCAGAACCAGATCGACAACTTCGAGACCCACATCGTCCCGATCATTGCCGACATCGATGCTGGCTTCGGTAACCCGGAAGCCACCTACCTGCTGGCCAAGCGCATGATCGAAGCCGGTGCGTGCTGCATCCAGATCGAGAACCAGGTTTCCGACGAGAAGCAGTGCGGCCACCAGGACGGTAAAGTGACCGTTCCTCACGCCGACTTCCTCGCCAAGATCGCTGCCGTTCGCTACGCCTTCCTCGAACTGGGCATCGACAACGGCGTGATCGTTGCGCGCACCGACTCCCTGGGCGCCGGCCTGACCAAGCAGATCGCCGTGACCAACGAGCCGGGCGACCTGGGCGACCTGTACAACAGCTTCCTCGATTGCGAAGAAGTGTCTGCTGCCGACCTGGGCAACGGTGACGTCGTGATCAACCGTGGCGGCAAGCTGCTGCGTCCGAAGCGCCTGCCGTCCAACCTGTTCCAGTTCCGTGCTGGCACCGGTGAAGCGCGCTGCGTACTGGACTGCATCACCAGCCTGCAGAACGGTGCCGACCTGCTGTGGATCGAAACCGAGAAGCCGCACGTTGGTCAGATCGCCGCCATGGTCAACGAAATCCGCAAGACCATCCCGAACGCCAAGCTGGTTTACAACAACAGCCCCTCGTTCAACTGGACCCTGAACTTCCGTCAGCAGGTGTTCGATGCCATGGTTGCCGAAGGCAAGGACGTTTCCGCCTACGACCGCGCCAAGCTGATGAGCGTCGAGTACGACGAAACCGAACTGGCCCAGGTTGCCGACGAGAAGATCCGCACCTTCCAGCGCGACGGCTCGGCTCAGGCAGGCATCTTCCACCACCTGATCACCCTGCCGACCTACCACACTGCGGCGCTGTCCACCGACAACCTGGCCAAGGGCTACTTCGCCGACCAGGGCATGCTGGCCTACGTGAAAGGCGTGCAGCGTCAGGAACTGCGTCAGGGTATCGCCTGCGTCAAGCACCAGAACATGGCGGGCTCCGACATCGGCGACAACCACAAGGAGTACTTCGCTGGCGAAGCAGCTCTGAAGGCGAGCGGTAAAGACAACACCATGAACCAGTTCCACTAAGAACGGTTCCCCTGCTGCGGACCACGCATCCGCAGCAGTCTGTTTGCCTAATCCGCCCCGGCTTTGCCGGGGCTTTTTTTATGCCTGGCCGCAGCTTGCGTCCTGCGCACCAATACCGCCGCAAATGCCTACCCTCCTGGCCTGCAAAGACTCGCCGCACCCGATGAAACGATGTCAACCTGATGGGTGGCCATCACCCCCTCCGTGCAGTTTTGTGCAACAGCGCACAGGCACTGTCACTATTCCGTCGTTTTCCTTGGTTAGCGTCATGACTCCGTCGATCAGCCTCATCAGGAGCCCTCCATGCGCAACGAACAAGAGCAAGACGTGCTATTCGGCAATGGCGATGAGCCGCTCAGCAACGCCTCCGGCAACCCCCACATAAACGACCTGATCGAGGCCGGCCTGAGCCGCCGTCAGGTGGTCGCCGGCGGCGCCGCGCTCGGCGTCATGGGCTTTCTCGGCGTGGCCATGCCCGGCAGCGCCGAGGCCGCCGACAACCCGCTCAAGGACCTGCTCGAACGCCTGAAGAGACGCGGCAAGCGTCTGCCGTTCAGCCCGGTGGCGGTGACTCGCGCCGACACCATCAGCGTACCTGCCGGTTACAGAGCCACCCCCTTCATCCCCTGGGGTACGCCCATCCGCGGCAGCTTCCCGGCCTTTCTCGACAACGCCGGCAACAGTGCCGCCGACCAGGCCGACCAGATCGGCATGCACCATGACGGCATGCACTTCTTCCCCATCGACGGCCAGCGCGGCGGCGGTCGCAAGAGCGACCACGGCCTGCTGGTACTCAACCACGAGTACATCGACGCTCCGCTGCTGCACCCCAACGGCCCCACGTTGGTCGGTGGCAAGCGCAGCAGTGCCGATGAAGTACGCAAGGAAATCAATGCCCACGGCGCTTCGGTGGTGGAAGTACGCCGCGTGCGCGGCCAATGGGAAGTGCTGCCCAGTGCGCGCAACCGCCGCATCACCGCAGCCACGCCGATGCAGATCAGCGGCCCAGCGCGCGGTCACGCCCTGCTCCGCACGCGCTACAGTCCCGACGGCACTGCCACTCGCGGCACGCTGAACAACTGCGCCAATGGCTTCACACCCTGGGGCACCTACCTGACCTGCGAGGAAAACTGGGCCGGCTATTTCGCTAGCGGCGATTCCGAGCGCCCGCGTGAAATGACCCGCTACGGTGTCGGCAGCGCCAGCCGCTACGGCTGGGATCACCTGGCCGGCGACGAATTCCAACGCTTCAACGCCACCCGCCTGGCCGCCGAGGCCACAGGCGACTATCGCAACGAGCCGAACCACTTCGGCTGGATCGTCGAGATCGATCCCTTCGCGCCGGAATCCGCGCCGGTCAAGCGCACCGCACTGGGCCGTTTCGCTCACGAAGGCCTGGTGTTCGCCCCGGTCAAACCGGGTCGTCCGGTGGTCTGCTATTCCGGCGACGACTCGCAGAACGAGTACATCTACAAATTCGTCAGCCGCGGCAGGTACATACCGGGTCGCAGCAACGGCAGCCTGCTCGATGAAGGCACGCTCTACGTGGCGCGCTTCAAGGCCAACGGCAAGGGGCAGTGGCTGCCACTGGACATCAGGGACAAGGCGTTCCAGGCCGCCTGCAGGGCTGCCGGAGTAAGCTTCGCCGACCAGGGCGAGGTGCTGATCAACACCCGCCTGGCTGCCGACATCGTGGGCGCCACCAAGATGGATCGCCCGGAATGGGGGGCAGTGAATCCGAACAATGGCGACGTCTACTTCACGCTCACCAACAACAGCTCGCGCACCGTCGTCGATGCGACCAACCCGCGCCCAGCCAACGCTTACGGTCACATCATCCGCTGGCGCGAGCAGAGCCGCGACTATGGCGGCCGCGAGTTCGTCTGGAGCCTGTTCCTGCTGGCGGGGCCGGAGAACGACAGCCTCGACCCCAACGGCAGAGCGCTGACCGCCGACAACCGCATGGCCAGCCCGGACGGCCTGTGGTTCGACGACGATGGCCGTCTGTGGATCCAGACCGACATGAGCGGCAGCCAGCTCGCCAGCGGCCCGTTCGGCAACAACCAGATGCTGGTTGCCGAGCCCAGCACCGGCGAGGTCAAGCGCTTCCTGGTCGGCCCCGTGGGCTGCGAAGTCACTGGCATCACCGCCACGCCGGACTTCCGCACGCTGTTCGTCAACATCCAGCACCCGGGCGAAGGCTCGACCCCGACGGACTTTCGCAGCACCTGGCCGGACGGCCCCGGTCGCCGCCCACGCTCGTCCACCGTGATCGTCACGCGCGAGGACGGCAAACCGCTGTTCTGATCCACACGCCTGCACCTTCTCGCTCCTGACGAGAAGATGCAGGCCCCCAATTCGATGCGTGGACAGGCAAGGCGCGGCAGCAGCTTCTACGCTGGAAGGCAGTCGACTCGCGCAAGGACTGCCCATGCCCCGTTCCACTCTGCTGCTCGGCAGTTGCATCCTGATTGGCAGCGTGACACTCGCCTGGTTCTGGCAACGCCCCAACGCCGAAGAACCTGCACGCTTGCCGCCAAGGCCAGCTTCAGTGCAGCTCCCCACTCAAGGCAGCGCCCCGCCAGCACCAGTCGAACTGAGCCCCGAGCAACTGCACCTGCTCGCCAGGCCCGAAGTCCGGCAACAGCAACGGCGCCTGGATTTTCATCAGCGCTACAGAGACTTCATCGAGCACGCCACGGAACTCGACAGCAGCAGTCGCGAAGCTCAGGCGCAGACGCTGAGTGAGGGCATCGATGCACTGCAGCGCCAAGGTGAAGTGGCCTTGAGCGAGGCCCTGTTGCTGCAGATCGCCCTGATCAAGGCAGTCAGCGAAGACGAAGATGAGCAGAAGAGACGCGCTGAAGCGCTGATCAAGCGTTACCAGGCAATCAGCGCTGAGCGTGAGGCCAAACTGGCGCAACGATCTGATCCGAACTTCGAACGCTACAAGGCCGAGGAAAAAAATATCGTCGAAGAAGTGCTCGGCCTGCAGAACATTCCCGAAGGGCTCACTCGCGACCAATACCTCAGGCAACGCCTGCAAGAGGCTCGCGAGCGTAATTACCAACAAGCCCCGGATAGCTGAACGCGGCGACAACCCAAGCTGTCGCCGCGTTGCTTTCGCGCCTGTTCAGAGCAACTGGTCCAGCAGGTAATAGAGCAGATTGAATGGTTTGTTGCGGTCGGCCACATCGCTGCTTTCCGACGCATCCAGCACCTGCCCACTACCATCGAGAACGCTGCTGACGAAGTTGTCCAGTTGCAGATTCTGCTCCTGGATATCGGAGTTGGCGAACTCGATGATGCTGGTGCAGTGACTTTCATTGACGTTACGCACCTGCGGGAAATAACCACCGACATTGCCCAGGCTGGCCAGTTGGCTGCGCAGACGCGTGGTGTCCGTCGCCCAGCGCTGCTTGATCAGTGCTTCCTTGGCGGCCTGATTTGGCGCATTGGCGATCTCCGGGTAGAAGCGCTCGTAGGAATAGGACGAATAGTTCAGGTCCTGCCAGAAATGCGCATGCCCCATGCGATCACCTGGCAGATTGCTCGAAAGCGCCGGATACAGGCTACCCAGATCGTTGCGATTGAAGCCGGGCAGACGCGCCTGCAGGTACTGCAATGGCCCCTGAGTGGCATCGAGGCCCCAGGCCTGACGAATCAGCGTCTGCAGCGGATAGGAAGGATAAGCCTGGTTGTCGCCAGCCAGCGCGGTATAGACGGGCCCTGAATCGTTGATCAGGTACCCCCGGTTCGGCGCAATGTCCTGGCGCAGGTTGGCGTAGTTGGTCAGGCTGCCCGCGCCGCCGGCACTGCAGCCCGTGGTGAGCATCTGGGTCGGTCGCGGCAGGTTGTCCTTCAGCCACCCCACCACCGCGCGCATGTTGCGCAAGCCGTTGTGGTGCCACACCAGCGGGGGATTTTCCCCCTGCGGGTCTTCGTAGACCGCCACCTTGTCGCCGGAGTAGATATCGCCCGTACAGTACGGCACGTAGACCATGTTCCAGTTCTGCGTCTTGACGCGCGTCCAGGGGTGCAGACGCACGACGAAGGGACTCACCAGACTGGCGCCGGGATTGAGCAGCGACATGTAGTCATCGGCAATCCCATCAGGATTGCGCGCGCCACGTATGCCGCTCTGCCCGCTGCAACTGGCGTAGTCCCAGCAGGCGCCACCACCTTCTAGATAAACGATGGTATTGCGCGTGTTCGGCACACGGTTGATGAAGAACTTGTAGGGCGAGCCGTTGCCGCACACCGCACCGGTCTGTGGCGCCATCTGAATCGTTTGCCAACCGTAGTAATTGCCGGGGTTGAAGCCGCTGTTGAAACCACTCGGATTGGCCAACAACGGGTAGGGCCCCACACGCTGCGCGGGCGTCACCGGATTATCGGCCCTGGGCGGGGCCACCAGATTGCTCAAGCTCTGCCAGAAACTGTAATCCCCCAGCTCCGCGCTGGCAGGCGCGCTCAGGGCTAGCAACAGAACGGTGGGGACAATACGCGGCAAGGACTGGACAACAGGCATGGCAAAACCCCTCATGTTGTTATTCGTACGAAGGGTCGGCATACCCAGGCAGGGGCAACTGCGCAGACCCAGCGGATGGTGGGCACTGCTCGATCGATGGCATATCGCGCTCTGGCGATTCATGCACGCTAGTACAAAATCAGCGAGGCAACCTCACTGAATGAATAAAATTTGGTGATAGAACAAGTCTTTCGATATGCGTTATTGGAATTTAATGCGAGGCCCTGCTGCTTTGGCCTTAACACCAAAGTGGCAGTGAATTGCTTATCTCGCCGAAGCTCATCAGAGCTCGAAATGAGGCAGATTAGTCAGATGAATGGCTGTTGGAAATTGCCAGAACAGAGCTGTCAGCTATAGTCCTGAAACGTCGGGCCACAGGGTTCGACGCAGAATTGCATCGATGCGACAAGTCAATCAGAAGCTCGACAGAAACGATCGAACTGCGCGAATAATTTTTCTCTGAAAAATTTACTTACAGTTGGTCTGCACATAGTATTGTATACACACTTCGCGCCAGCGCCCTTGACGGTGCCTGGCAGCTACCAGATTAAAAGCCGTTCCTTAATTCAAGGAGTACCGGCATGCCTGATGCGGTAACGACCATGTCCCATAACTGGGCTTTCGCTGTGTTCTTGCTGGGTGTCTGTGGGCTCATCGCCTTCATGCTCGGCGTTTCCAGTCTGCTCGGCAGCAAAGCCTGGGGACGCAGCAAGAACGAGCCTTTCGAGTCGGGCATGCTTCCTACCGGCAGTGCGCGCCTGCGCCTGTCAGCCAAGTTCTATCTGGTCGCGATGCTCTTCGTGATCTTCGACGTTGAAGCCCTCTATCTCTTCGCTTGGGCAGTCTCGGTACGCGAAAGCGGCTGGGCGGGCCTGATCGAAGCTACAGTTTTCATAGCAATTCTGTTGGCAGGTCTTGTCTATCTTTGGCGTATCGGGGCGCTCGACTGGGCTCCCCAGGGACGTCGTGAACGGCAGGCGAAGCTGAAACAATGAGGCTTTGGCGATGCAATACAAACTTACTCGGGTCGACCCGAATGCGCCCAACGAGGCGTATCCGATCGGCCAGCGGGAGGTCGTCTCCGACCCGCTGCTAGAGGATCAGGTTCACAAGAACATCTACATGGGCAAGCTCTCTGACGCGCTAAACGGCGCGGTCAACTGGGGGCGCAAGAATTCCTTGTGGCCGTACAACTTCGGTCTGTCCTGCTGCTATGTGGAAATGACCACCGCCTTCACCGCCCCGCACGACGTTGCGCGCTTCGGCGCGGAAGTCATTCGGGCGTCACCCCGCCAGGCCGACTTCATGGTCATCGCTGGCACCTGCTTCATCAAGATGGCGCCGGTCATCCAGCGTCTCTATGAGCAGATGCTGGAGCCCAAGTGGGTCATCTCCATGGGTTCATGCGCCAATTCCGGCGGCATGTACGACATCTACTCGGTCGTTCAGGGCGTGGACAAGTTCCTCCCCGTGGACGTCTACATTCCCGGCTGCCCGCCCCGTCCGGAGGCGTTCCTGCAAGGCTTGATGCTGCTGCAGGAATCCATCGGCCAGGAGCGCCGCCCGCTATCCTGGGTCGTTGGCGATCAAGGCATCTACCGTGCCGAAATGCCTTCGCAGAAGGAACAGCGGCGCGAGCAGCGAATCGCCGTTACCAACCTGCGTAGCCCCGACGAAGTCTGAGCCGATGCTTGCCTGCGCAAGCGTCACGCCCACTTTCTACGTTGATCGACAGCGACCGAGACCATGACTCAAGACACCGTTGTGTCCATACCGCCTTACAAGGCTGACGACCAGGACGTCGTCGCCGAACTGCGCGCCCGTTTTGGCGACGACAGTTTCACCCTGCAATCGACCCGCACCGGCATGCCGGTACTCTGGGTCGCCCGTGAGCGACTGATCGAAGTGCTCACCTGCCTGCGCAACCTGCCGCGCCCCTATGTGATGCTCTTTGATCTGCACGGGGTCGACGAGCGCCTGCGCACCCAGCGTCGCGGCCTGCCGGACGCCGACTTCACGGTGTTCTATCACTTGATGTCGCTGGAGCGTAACAGCGACGTGATGATCAAGGTCGCCCTGAGCGAGCGCGACCTCAACCTGCCGACCGCCACCAGCATCTGGCCCAACGCCAACTGGTACGAGCGCGAAGTCTGGGACCTGTACGGCATCACCTTCACCGGTCACCCACACCTGAGCCGCATCATGATGCCGCCGACCTGGGAAGGTCATCCGCTGCGCAAGGACTACCCGGCGCGCGCCACCGAATTCGACCCGTTCAGCCTGACACTGGCCAAGCAGCAACTGGAAGAAGAAGCCGCACGCTTCCGCCCCGAAGACTGGGGCATGAAGCGTGGCGGCGAGCACGAGGACTACATGTTCCTCAACCTCGGTCCCAACCACCCCTCTGCGCACGGTGCCTTCCGCATCATCCTGCAGCTCGACGGCGAAGAGATCGTCGATTGCGTGCCGGAGATCGGCTACCACCATCGTGGCGCCGAGAAGATGGCCGAGCGTCAGAGCTGGCACAGCTTCATCCCCTACACCGACCGTATCGACTACCTCGGTGGGGTGATGAACAACCTGCCCTACGTGCTGGCCGTGGAGAAGCTCGCTGGCATCAAGGTGCCGCAGAAGGTCGACGTGATTCGCATCATGCTCGCCGAGTTCTTCCGCATCACCAGCCACCTGCTGTTCCTCGGCACCTACATCCAGGACGTCGGCGCCATGACGCCGGTGTTCTTCACCTTCACCGACCGCCAGCGCGCCTACAAGGTGATCGAAGCCATCACCGGTTTCCGCCTGCACCCGGCCTGGTATCGCATCGGCGGCGTCGCCCACGACCTGCCGCGCGGCTGGGACAGGCTGGTCAAGGAATTCGTCGACTGGCTGCCCAAGCGCCTCGACGAATACGAGAAAGCGGCACTGAAGAACAGCATCCTCAAGGCCCGCACCATTGGCGTTGCGCAGTACAACACCAAGGAAGCGCTGGAATGGGGCACCACCGGTGCCGGCCTGCGCGCCACCGGTTGCGACTTCGACCTGCGCAAGGCTCGGCCCTACTCCGGCTACGAGCACTTCGATTTCGAGGTGCCGCTGGCCGTCAATGGCGATGCCTATGACCGCTGCATGGTGCGCGTGGAGGAGATGCGCCAGAGCATCCGCATCATCGACCAGTGCCTGAAGAACATGCCGGAAGGCCCTTACAAGGCCGATCACCCGCTGACCACGCCGCCGCCGAAAGAGCGCACGCTGCAGCACATCGAAACCCTGATCACCCACTTCCTGCAGGTTTCCTGGGGCCCGGTCATGCCGGCCAACGAGGCCTTCCAGATGATCGAGGCGACCAAGGGCATCAACAGCTACTACCTGACGAGCGACGGCAGCACCATGAGCTACCGCACCCGGATTCGCACCCCCAGCTTCCCCCATCTGCAGCAGATCCCCTCGGTGATTCGCGGCAGCATGGTGGCGGACCTGATCGCCTACCTGGGCAGTATCGACTTCGTCATGGCCGACGTGGACCGCTGACATGATCCAGACAACCAATAGCAGCACGCTCATTCAGACCGATCGTTTCACCCTCAGCGAAAGCGAGCGCTCGGCCATCGAGCACGAGATGCATCACTACGAAGACCCGCGCGCCGCCAGCATCGAAGCGCTGAAGATCGTGCAGAAGGCACGCGGCTGGGTGCCGGACGGCGCCGCCGATGCCATTGGCGCGATCCTCGGCATTCCCGCCAGCGACGTCGAGGGCGTGGCCACCTTCTATAGCCAGATATTCCGCCAGCCGGTTGGCCGCCACATCATCCGCGTGTGCGACAGCATGACCTGCTACATCGGCGGCCATGAGTCCGTGATCGCCGAAATGCACAAGCAGCTTGGCATCGGCCTCGGCCAGACCACCAGCGACAACCGCTTCACCCTGCTGCCGGTGTGCTGCCTGGGCAACTGCGACAAGGCCCCGGCGGTGATGATCGACGACGACACCTTCGGCGATATCCAGCCCGCCGACGTCGCCACATTGCTGGAGGCCTATAAATGAAAGCGCTCACCTCCATTGGCCCAGCCAACCGCGTTACCCGCAGCGAAGAAACTCATCCGTTGACCTGGCGCCTGCGTGACGACGCCCAGCCGGTATGGCTGGCCGAATACCAGGCCAAGAACGGCTACGCTGCCGCGCGCAAGGCGCTGACCGAGATGGCCCAGGCCGACATCGTGCAGACCGTCAAGGAATCCGGCCTCAAGGGCCGTGGCGGCGCGGGCTTCCCCACGGGGGTGAAGTGGGGCCTGATGCCGGCCGACGAATCCATGAACATCCGCTATCTGCTGTGCAATGCGGATGAAATGGAGCCCAATACCTGGAAAGACCGCATGCTGATGGAACAGCTGCCGCACCTGCTGGTGGAAGGCATGCTGATCTCGGCGCGTGCGCTCAAGGCCTATCGCGGCTACATTTTCCTGCGCGGCGAGTACGTCGACGCCGCCGCCAACCTCAACCGCGCCATCGATGAGGCCAAGGCCGCCGGCCTGCTCGGCAAGAACATCTTCGGCTCAGGCTTCGATTTCGAGCTGTTCGTCCACACCGGCGCCGGTCGCTATATCTGCGGCGAAGAAACCGCACTGATCAACTCGCTGGAGGGCCGCCGCGCCAACCCGCGCGCCAAGCCGCCCTTCCCCGCCGCCGTCGGCGTGTGGGGCAAGCCGACCTGCGTCAACAACGTCGAGACCCTGTGCAACGTGCCGGCCATCGTCGGCCAGGGTGTGGACTGGTACAAGGGCCTCGCCCGCCCCGGCAGCGAAGACCACGGCACCAAACTGATGGGCTTCTCCGGCAAGGTGAAAAACCCCGGTCTGTGGGAACTGCCGTTCGGCATCAGCGCGCGTGAACTGTTCGAGGAGCATGCCGGCGGCATGCGCGACGGCTACCGGCTCAAATGCTGGCAACCCGGCGGCGCCGGTACCGGTTTTTTGCTGCCTGAGCACCTCGACGCACAGATGTACGCCGGCGGCATCGCCAAGGTCGGCACGCGCATGGGCACCGGCCTGGCGCTGGCGGTCGATGACTCGATCAACATGGTGTCACTGCTGCGCAATATGGAAGAGTTCTTCGCTCGCGAGTCCTGCGGCTGGTGCACGCCATGCCGCGACGGCCTGCCCTGGAGCGTGAAGATCCTCCGTGCGCTGGAGCGCGGGCAAGGCACCGCCGAAGACATCCGCACCCTGCTCGGCCTGGTCAACTTCCTCGGTCCGGGCAAGACCTTCTGCGCTCACGCGCCAGGCGCGGTGGAGCCATTGGGCAGTGCCATCAAATATTTCCGTGAAGAGTTCGAGGCCGGCGTGGCCAAGGTGGCGAGCACGCCCCGCATGCCGGCAAGCGCGAGCTGAACAGACGAATTCCCTTAGCCAGCCGCTGTAGCAAGCGGGTAAACGAAGACTTGAAGAAATGGCCACTATCCACGTAGACGGCAAAGATTTCGAAGTCGATGGTGCAGACAACCTCCTGCAGGCCTGCCTGTCCCTCGGACTCGATATCCCCTACTTCTGCTGGCACCCGGCGCTAGGCAGCGTCGGGGCGTGCCGGCAGTGCGCGGTCAAGCAGTACAACGACGAGAACGACACCCGTGGTCGTATCGTCATGTCCTGCATGACGCCTGCCACCGACAACACCTGGATCAGCATCGACGACGAGGAGTCCAAGGCGTTCCGCGCCAGCGTCGTCGAATGGCTGATGACCAACCACCCGCACGACTGTCCGGTGTGCGAGGAAGGCGGTCACTGCCACCTGCAGGACATGACGGTGATGACCGGGCACAACGCCCGCCGCTATCGCTTCAGCAAGCGCACCCACCAGAACCAGGAACTCGGCCCGTTCATCGGCCACGAGATGAACCGCTGCATCGCCTGCTACCGCTGCGTGCGCTACTACAAGGACTACGCTGGCGGCACCGACCTGGGTGTGTTCGGCGCGCATGACAACGTCTACTTCGGCCGTGTCGAGGACGGCACGCTGGAAAGCGAGTTCTCCGGCAACCTGGTCGAGGTCTGCCCCACCGGCGTGTTCACCGACAAGACCCACTCCGAGCGCTACAACCGCAAGTGGGACATGCAGTTCGCCCCGAGCATCTGCCATGGCTGCTCCAGCGGCTGCAATATCAGCCCCGGTGAGCGCTACGGCGAGCTGCGTCGCATCGAAAACCGCTTCAACGGTTCGGTGAACCAGTATTTCCTCTGTGACCGGGGCCGCTTCGGCTATGGCTACGTCAATCGCGAGGATCGCCCGCGTCAGCCATTGCTGGCCGGCCAGGCCATCGGCATCGATGCCGCGCTGGACAAGGCCGCCGAACTGCTCAAGGGCAAGCGCGTGATCGGCATCGGCTCGCCGCGTGCCAGCCTCGAATCCAACTTCGCCCTGCGCGAACTGGTCGGTGCCGAGCACTTCTATAGTGGCATCGCTGCCTGCGAACTGGCCAACATCGGCCTGATCCGCGACATCCTGCAGAACGGCCCGCTGCCGACGCCGACCCTGCGCGACGTCGAACTGCACGACGCCATCTTCGTCCTCGGCGAGGACCTGACCCAGACCGCTGCGCGCATGGCCCTGGCCCTGCGTCAGGCAGTCAAGGGCAAGGCCACCGAGATCGCCGCCGGCGCACGCATTCAGGACTGGCACATGGCGGCCGTGCAGAACGTCGCCCAGCACGCCCTGCACCCGCTGTTCATCGCCAGCGTCGGTGAAACCCGCCTGGACGAAGTGGCCGCTGAAAGCGTGCATGCCGCCCCTGCGGACCTGGCCCGTATCGGTTTCGCCGTGGCCCACGCCATCGACCCGAGCGCACCGGCCGTCGACGGCCTGGACGCCGAGGCGCAAGCGCTGGTACAGCGCATCGCCGATGCCCTGATCAATGCAAACCGCCCGCTGATCGTCTCCGGCGCCTCGCTGGGCGACAAAGCGCTGATCGAAGCCGCCGCCAATATCGCCAGCGCGCTGAAGAACCGTGAGAAGAACGGTTCGCTGAGCCTGGTGGTGCCCGAGGCCAACAGCCTGGGCCTGGCACTGCTTCTGGGTGAAGAGCTCGGTGGCAAGTCCGTCGATGCCGCGCTGGATGCCCTGAGCAATGGCCAGGCCGATGCCGTGATCGTGCTGGAAAACGACCTGTACCGCCGCGCCGATGCCGCCAGGGTCGATGCAGCGCTCAGCGCCGCACAGACGGTGATCGTCGCCGATCACCAGCGTACCGCTACCAGCGAACGCGCCCATCTGCTGTTGCCAGTGGCCTCCTTCGCCGAAGGCGACGGCACCCTGGTCAGCTTCGAGGGCCGCGCCCAGCGTTTCTTCCAGGTCTATGAGCCGAGCTACTACGACGCCGGCATCCTGATCCGCGAAGGCTGGCGCTGGCTGCATGCGCTGCACAGCACCCTGCAGGGCAAGGCCCTGGACTGGACGCAACTGGACCAGGTCACCGCAGCCTGCGCCGCCAGCAACCCGCTGTTGGCCGGTATCACGGACGCTGCGCCGGGCGCCTCGTTCCGCATCAAGGGCCTCAAGCTCGCGCGCGAGCCGCACCGCTACAGCGGCCGCACCGCCATGCGTGCCAACATCAGCGTGCACGAGCCGCGTCAGCCGCAGGATCAGGACTCGGCCTTCGCCTTCTCCATGGAAGGCTACGCCGGCAGCAAGGAAGACCGTCAGCAGATTCCGTTCGCCTGGTCGCCGGGCTGGAACTCGCCGCAGGCCTGGAACAAGTTCCAGGATGAAGTCGGTGGCCACCTGCGCGCCGGCGACCCCGGTGTGCGCCTGCTCGAAGCCGCCGGCAACGCCCTGCCCTGGTTCGCGGTGAATGCTGCGTTCAACCCGGCAGCCGGCACCTGGCAGGTGGCGCCGCTGCACCACCTGTTCGGCAGCGAGGAAAACTCCGCGCGCGCCAAACCTATCCAGGAGCGCATGCCCGAGCCCTATGTGGCCCTGGCCCGCGATGAAGCTGCACGCCTGGGCGTGAACGACGGCGCGCTGCTGACCCTGCGCGTCAACGGCCAGGCGCTGCGTCTGCCGCTGCAGGTGCGCGACGACCTGGCCGTTGGCCTGGTCGGCCTGCCGGTTGGCCTGCCGGGTATTGCGGCGACGCTCGCCGGTGCCAGCGTGACCCTGCTGCAGGAGGCCGCGCAATGAGCTGGCTGACGCCCGAACTGATCGAGATCGTCGTCGCGGTACTCAAGGCCATCGTCATCCTGCTGGTGGTGGTGGTCTGCGGCGCGCTGCTGAGCTTCGTCGAGCGGCGCCTGCTGGGTTGGTGGCAGGATCGCTACGGCCCCAACCGCGTAGGGCCGTTCGGCATGTTCCAGATCGCCGCCGACATGATCAAGATGTTCTTCAAGGAGGACTGGACGCCGCCGTTCGCCGACAGGTTCATCTTCATCCTGGCGCCGATGATCGCCTTCTCTGCGATGCTGATGGCCTTCGCCATCATCCCGATCACCCCAACCTGGGGCGTGGCGGACCTGAACATCGGCATCCTGTTCTTCTTCGCCATGGCTGGCCTGTCGGTCTACGCAGTGCTGTTCGCCGGCTGGTCGAGCAACAACAAGTTCGCCCTGCTCGGCGCTCTGAGGGCTTCGGCGCAGACGGTGTCCTACGAGGTGTTCCTGGCCCTGGCGCTGATGGGCGTGGTGGCGCAGGTCGGCTCGTTCAACATGCGCGACATCGTCGATTACCAGGCGCAGAACCTGTGGTTCATCATTCCGCAGTTCTTCGGCTTCTGTACCTTCTTCATCGCTGCCGTCGCCGTGACCCACCGTCACCCGTTCGACCAGCCGGAAGCCGAGCAGGAGCTGGCCGATGGTTACCACATCGAATACGCCGGGATGAAATGGGGCATGTTCTTCGTTGGCGAATACGTCGCCATCGTCACTGTGTCCGCGCTGCTGGTGACCCTGTTCTTCGGTGGCTGGCATGGCCCGTTCGGCATCCTGCCGCAGATTCCGTTCTTCTGGTTCGCGCTGAAAACGGCCTTCTTCATCATGCTCTTCATCCTGCTGCGCGCGTCGATCCCACGCCCGCGCTATGACCAGGTCATGGCCTTCAGCTGGAAGTTCTGCCTGCCGCTGACCCTGATCAACCTGCTGGTGACCGGTGCCGTCGTGCTGGCCACGGCCCAGTAAGGAGAAAGCAATGTTCAAATACATCTGGGACATCCTGGTTGGCACCGCCACCCAACTGCGCAGCCTGGCCATGGTCTTCAGCCATGGCTTTCGCAAGCGCGACACCCTGCAATACCCGGAAGAGCAGGTCTACCTGCCACCGCGCTACCGTGGCCGCATCGTCCTGACCCGCGACCCTGACGGCGAGGAACGCTGCGTGGCCTGCAACCTGTGCGCCGTGGCCTGCCCGGTGGGCTGCATCTCGCTGCAGAAGGCCGAGACCGACGACGGTCGCTGGTACCCGGAGTTCTTCCGCATCAACTTCTCGCGCTGCATCTTCTGCGGCCTGTGCGAGGAAGCCTGCCCGACCACCGCGATCCAGCTCACCCCGGACTTCGAGATGGGCGAATTCAAGCGCCAGGACCTGGTGTACGAGAAGGAAGACCTGCTGATCAGCGGCCCCGGCAAGAACCCGGACTACAACTTCTACCGCGTGGCCGGTATGGCCATCGCCGGCAAGCCCAAGGGCGCCGCGCAGAACGAGGCCGAGCCGATCAACGTCAAGAGTCTGTTGCCATGACTCGTTCTTACCCTCTCCCCCAGCCCCTTTCCCGCAAGCGGAAGATGGGCGCCATGAGGAGCTTCTGATGGAATTTGCGTTCTACTTCGCCGCCGGTGTGGCGGTGGCAGCAACGGTCGGGGTGGTTACCAACACCAACCCGGTGCATGCCTTGCTTTACCTCATCGTCTCGCTGCTGGCGGTGTCGATGGTGTTCTTCGCCCTCGGTGCACCCTTTGCCGGCGCGCTGGAAATCATCGTCTACGCCGGCGCCATCATGGTGCTGTTCGTCTTCGTGGTGATGATGCTCAACCTCGGCCCGGCAGCCGCCGAGCAGGAGCGCACGTGGCTGACGCCCGGCATCTGGGTCGGCCCGGCGATTCTCAGCGCCCTGCTGCTTGGCCAGTTGCTCTATGTGCTGCTCAACCACGTCAGCGACGCCCACATCGGCCACACCACGGTCGAAGCCAAGGCCGTCGGCATCAGTCTGTTCGGCCCTTACCTGCTGGCCGTGGAGCTGGCCTCCATGCTCCTGCTCGCAGCCCTGGTTGCCGCCTACCACCTGGGCCGCCATGACGCCAAGGAGCCAACCATATGACCGGCATCCCTCTGGAACACGGCCTGGCCCTGGCCGGCGTGCTGTTCTGCATCGGCCTGGTCGGTCTGATGGTGCGACGCAACATCCTGTTCATCCTGATGAGCCTGGAAGTGATGATGAACGCCGCTGCGCTTGCCTTCGTCGTCGCCGGTGCCCGCTGGGGCGCGGCTGACGGTCAGGTGATGTTCATTCTGGTGATCACCCTGGCAGCCGCCGAGGCCAGCATCGGCCTGGCGATCCTGCTGCAGCTGTATCGCCGCTTCAACACTCTGGATATCGACGCTGCCAGCGAGATGCGCGGATGAATCTTCTAGCCCTGACTTTGTTCTTCCCGCTGCTCGGCTGGTTGCTGCTGGCCTTCTCGCGCGGACGTTTCGCGGAAAACACCAGTGCGCTGATCGGTGTCGGCTCCATCGGCCTGGCGGCCGCCAGCGCTGCCTGGGTCATCGCCGCGTTCCTCGGCAATCCGCCAGCCGGCGGCGCCTACAGCCTGACCCTGTGGCAGTGGATGAGCGTCGAAGGCCTGGCACCGAGCTTCACCCTGCACCTGGACGGTCTGTCCGCGACCATGCTTGGCGTGGTCACCGGCGTGGGTTTCCTGATCCACCTGTTCGCCAGCTGGTACATGCGCGGCGAGGAAGGCTATTCGCGCTTCTTCGCCTACACCAACCTGTTCATCTTCAGCATGTTGCTGCTGGTGCTCGGCGACAACCTGCTGGTGCTGTTCTTCGGCTGGGAAGGCGTGGGCCTGTGCTCGTACCTGCTGATCGGTTTCTATTACAAGCACGTGCCCAACGGTAACGCGGCGCTCAAGGCGTTCATCGTCACCCGTATCGGCGACGTGTTCCTGATGATTGGCCTGTTCCTGCTGTTCCTCAACCTTGGCACCCTGAACATTCAGGAACTGATGCTGCTGGCACCGCAGAAATACGTGGCCGGCGACACCTGGCTGTGGCTCGCCACGCTGATGCTGCTGGGCGGCGCGGTGGGTAAGTCCGCCCAGTTGCCGCTGCAGACCTGGCTGGCCGACGCCATGGCCGGCCCGACCCCGGTATCGGCGCTGATCCACGCGGCGACCATGGTCACCGCCGGCGTCTATCTGATCGCCCGTACCCACGGCCTGTTCCTGCTGACCCCGGAGATTCTCGAGCTGGTCGGCATCGTCGGCGGCGTGACCCTGGTGCTGGCCGGTTTCGCTGCGCTGGTACAGACCGACATCAAGCGCATCCTCGCCTACTCGACCATGAGCCAGATCGGCTACATGTTCCTGGCCATCGGCGTCGGTGCCTGGGACGCGGCGATCTTCCACCTGATGACCCATGCCTTCTTCAAGGCCCTGCTGTTCCTTGCCTCCGGTGCGGTGATCCACGCCTGCCACCACGAGCAGAACATCTTCAGGATGGGCGGCCTGTGGAAGAAGCTGCCGCTGGCCTACGCCAGCTTCGTCGTCGGCGGCGCTGCCCTGGCTGCCCTGCCGCTGCTGACCGCCGGCTTCTACTCCAAGGATGAAATTCTCTGGGAAGCCTTCGCCAGCGGCCATAGCGAACTGCTCTACGCGGGTCTGGTCGGTGCCTTCCTGACCTCGATCTACACCTTCCGCCTGATCTTCATCGCCTTCCACGGCGAGCAGAAGACCGAGGCGCACGCCGGTCATGGCATCGCCCACAACCTGCCGCTGATCGTGCTGATCGTGTTGTCGACCTTCATCGGTGCCTGGATCAACCCGCCGCTGGCCGGCGTGCTGCCGCAAAGCGTCGGCCACGCCGGTGGCGAGGCCAAGCACAGCCTGGAACTGCTCTCCGGCCTGATCGCGGTGTCCGGCATTGTCATCGCCGCCCTGCTCTTCCTTGGCCAGCGCCGCGTCGCTTCGGCTGTGGCGCAGAGCGCGCCGGGTCGCCTGCTGAGCGCCTTGTGGTTCGCCGCCTGGGGCTTCGACTGGCTCTACGACAAGCTGTTCGTGCGCCCTTACCTGGCGCTCTGCCACCTGCTGCGCCGCGACCCCATCGACCGCAGCATCGGCCTGATTCCGCTGCTTGCACGCGGCGGCAATGCCGCGCTGGTGCGCAGCGAGAACGGTCAGGTGCGCTGGTACGCCGCCTCGATCGCCGGGGGCGCCATACTGGTGCTCGCCGCCATCCTCTTTTTGAGTTAAGGAAAACAGCCTGATGATTCTGCCCTGGCTAATCCTGATTCCCTTCATCGGCGGGCTGTTGTGCTGGCAAGCCGAGCGTTTCGGCCACGTCCTGCCACGCTGGATCGCCCTGATCACCATGGCTCTGCTGTTCGGCCTGAGCCTGTGGCTGTGGGTCAGCGGTGACTTCACCCTGGCCCCGGCACCCGGCAGCGAGCCGCGCTGGGCCCACGAGTTCGTCATCGACTGGATCCCGCGCCTGGGCATCACCATCCACCTGGCGATGGACGGCCTGTCGGTACTGATGGTGACGCTAACCGGCCTGCTCGGTGTGCTGTCGGTACTCTGCTCATGGAACGAGATCCAGAACCGCGTCGGCTTCTTCCACCTCAACCTGATGTGGATTCTGGGCGGCGTGGTCGGCGTATTCCTGGCGGTCGACCTGTTCCTGTTCTTCTTCTTCTGGGAAATGATGCTGGTGCCGATGTACTTCCTCATCGCGCTCTGGGGTCATAGCGGCAGCGACGGTCGTACCCGCATCACCGCCGCCACCAAATTCTTCATCTTCACTCAGGCCAGCGGCCTGATCATGCTGGTGTCGATCCTGGCCCTGGTGTTCGTGCACTTCAACCAGACCGGCGTGCTGACCTTCAACTACGCCGACCTGCTGAAGACCGAGCTGGCGCCGGGTACCGAGTACCTGCTGATGCTCGGTTTCTTCGTCGCCTTCGCGGTGAAGTTCCCGGTGGTGCCGGTGCACTCCTGGTTGCCGGACGCTCACGCCCAGGCACCGACCGCCGGCTCCGTCGACCTGGCCGGCATCCTGCTGAAGACCGCCGCCTACGGCCTGCTGCGCTTCGCCCTGCCGCTGTTCCCCAACGCTTCGGCGGAGTTCGCGCCGATCGCTCAGTGGCTCGGCGTGTTCGCCATCCTCTACGGCGCCCTGCTGTCGTTCGCGCAGACCGACATCAAGCGCCTGGTGGCCTACTCCAGCGTCTCGCACATGGGCTTCGTGCTGATCGCCATCTATTCGGGCAGCCAGATCGCCCTGCAAGGTGCAGTGGTACAGATGGTCGCCCACGGCCTGTCGGCCGCCGCGCTGTTCATCCTCTGCGGCCAGCTCTATGAGCGCGTGCACACCCGTGATCTGCGCCAGATGGGCGGCATCTGGGCGCGCATGCCCTGGTTGCCAGCCATCAGCCTGTTCTTCGCCGCCGCCGCGCTGGGTCTGCCGGGTACCGGCAACTTCGTCGGCGAGTTCCTCATTCTGCTCGGCAGCTTCCCCAGCGCGCCCTGGGTCGTGGTGCTGGCCGCCACCGGCCTGGTGCTCGGCTCGGTGTATGCCCTGGCGATGATCCACCGCGCCTATTTCGGCCCGGTGCAGCAGGACGCGCCGCTGCCGGGCCTCAAAGCCCGCGAGCTGGCCATGGTACTCGGCCTTGGCGCCCTGCTGATTCTGCTTGGCGTTTACCCGCAACCGGTGCTCGACACCTCCGCGGCCAGCATGCATGGCGTGCAGCAGTGGATGGCTGACGCCCTCGATCAACTCGCTTCGGGCCGCTAAGGGTAAGGATTAGAGACTCATGGAACATCACGCTGTCGAATTCAGCCTGCAACACCTGATCGCCCTGCTGCCGCTGCTGGTGACCAGCCTCACCGTGGTCGTGGTGATGCTGGCCATTGCCGCCAAACGCAATCACGCCCTGACCTTCATCCTCTCGGTGGTGGGCCTGAACCTGGCGCTGCTGTCGTTGATCCCGGCACTGGAGGTGACGCCGCTGGAAGTCACCCCGCTGCTGCTGATCGACACCTTCGCCTGCTACTACATGGCGCTGGTGCTGGCCGCCAGCCTGGCCTGCGTCACGCTGATCCATGCCTACCTGGGCGGCAAGTCCGGCAAAGGCTACCCGGGCAACCGCGAGGAGCTGTACCTGCTGGTGCTGCTCTCCGCCGCGGGCGGCCTGGTGCTGGTCAGCGCCCAGCATCTGGCGGGCCTGTTCATCGGCCTGGAACTGCTGTCGGTGCCGACCTACGGCATGATCGCCTACGCCTTCTTCAACAAGCGTTCGCTGGAAGCCGGCATCAAGTACATGGTGCTGTCGGCCGCAGGCTCCGCCTTCCTGCTGTTCGGCATGGCGCTGCTGTATGCCGAGTCGGGCAACCTGGGCTTTGCCGATATCGGCGTCAGCCTGGCGCGGGAAAGCAGCCAACTGGTGCAGATCGGCATCGGCATGATGCTGATCGGCCTGGCCTTCAAACTGTCGCTGGTGCCCTTCCACCTGTGGACGCCGGACGTCTATGAGGGCGCGCCGGCACCAGTGGCCGCCTTCCTGGCCACCGCCAGCAAGGTGGCGGTGTTCGCCGTGCTGCTGCGCCTGTACCAGATTTCCCCTGCCATGAGCGGCGGCTGGCTGAGCGACCTGCTAACGCTGATCGCCATTGCCTCGATCCTGTTCGGCAACCTGCTGGCGCTGCTGCAGAACAACCTCAAGCGCCTGCTCGGCTACTCCTCCATTGCCCACTTCGGCTACCTGCTGGTGGCGCTGATCGCCAGCAAGGGCCTGGCCGTGGAAGCCGTGGGCGTGTACCTCGCCACCTACGTGCTGACCAGCCTCGGCGCGTTCGGCGTGATCACCCTGATGTCCACGCCCTACAGCGGTCGCGATGCCGATGCGCTCTACGAGTACCGTGGCCTGTTCTGGCGCCGTCCGTACCTGACTGCCGTGCTCACGGTAATGATGCTGTCGCTGGCCGGCATTCCGCTGACGGCGGGTTTCATCGGCAAGTTCTACGTGATCGCTGCCGGTGTCGAGGCGCAGCTGTGGTGGCTGCTCGGTGCGATGGTGCTGGGTAGCGCCATCGGCGTGTTCTATTACCTGCGGGTGATGGTCACGCTGTTCATGCGCGAGCCCAACATGCATCGCCACGATGCGCCCTTCGACTGGGGTCAGCGTGCCGGCGGCATCATGCTGCTGGTGGTCGCCCTGCTCGCCTTCATCATCGGCGTGTACCCGCAGCCGCTGCTGGAGCTGGTGCAGCACGCCGGACTGGTGGCCCTGACGCAGTAAATGAGGGTGATTTTTCTTTGTTTAATGGCCTATTGACTCTAAAGGCCACCAACAAGAAAACCGTCTGACGGTACCCGCTGTGCTGACGCTGCATTGCGCCTGGATTTGCGAGACTTGCGCCCGCAAATCCAGGCGAACGGCGTCCTGCCGTTCAGGCATGCACAGTCATTGGCGCTGCTGGTTTCCAGCAATAACGCGAGAGGTCTGTCCGCCGGCAGTTTCGCCAGCACCACGGCCAAATCCCCCAACACGGCCGCAAGCGGGTCGCTCAATCGTCTCTCCAGTGACAACGCCTCATCGACGACAAGGCGACTATGTCGCGCCGAGCGCTCCTGCCAGGACAAGCGAGCGCGCAGTGCGCTGTTGCCATTGAGCAATCCGCACCCCTCGCCTGCGGTGCCAAGCGCAGTGCGCAGACTGACCGCCAGTGCTTGCTGCGAACGACGACCCCGACGCATCAAGCGCGATAGCTCCGCCTCCCGCGACCGGTCCCATCCCCTGGCCGCAGAGCCCGCCCCCAGATAGGCCAGCAGACGAAGCCTCCAGCACGCTGCCGCCGCTGGTAGTCTTGTCGCCAATACGGATGACACCTTTCATGTTCTTCTCTCTCGTGCTGAGTGACTCATGACTAACCGGCAGCACGCTTTAGGCAATGACACCCGTTGATTCCTATCCGCCAACATTTGCTGGCGAGCGAACTCAATTCTAGTTACCAAACGGGATAGATAACCGTGGATTGACTGCTCCAAAGTTTCTCAATATTTACGGTTTTGCATGATATCCGTTACGAATGCGCTCAAGCTCCGCCTGCAGCCACGACTTCGAAGTCTGCTTACCATCCGCGCAACTCACTTCATAAGGTTTTCCGCTCAAACTGCTTTTACTACCAGCCAGCTCGATGAAGTCTTCTGCATTTTTCACCATATTCTTATTCAACAAGTAGTCGACTTTGCTTTGTAAATGGGCTCGTGCTTCACTTGCCGGATACTGCTTTCCATTTCGCAGAAAACCACAGGGACTATGTCCAACAAAATCCAATAGCTGAGTGATTTCCGCCTGCGCCGAAGCGTCGAGTTCAGCCCGGGCAAATTGGAACGCCAGTATGAAAAAAACCAACAGGAAGCATTTTTTCAAAAACTCGTGACGCATCGCCCACCTCTACAATAAGAGAAAATTGAACCCATCAAAACTTTAAAGCGATTGACTGCTGCCAACACAATGAAACCAGTTCATATATTTTTTGCCTGAACCTCAGCAGCAATCATTTTTGCCACATCGATATCTTCACCCCTGACACCATGAGCTCTCAACACTTTGAACGCTTGTTCGAGCAGAGCTCCATGAATTCCACCGTCACTGGCAACAAAAGAAAGCGCATCCTCACGAGCCTTGGCAAAAACCTTACGATCAAGCGTTGAAATATCGGATGTCTTATCTGACGTCCATTCAACCGACGTCACTGGCGAATACAGAGCTCCAATCACGGCAAGCGTACTCAATCCTTTATTATCCCAATTCCCAGGAAACCCCAGAGCCACGTCTTAAAAAACAAAATTAACCACATTAGCAACGACTACCTAAACCCCTTCTGACACACAACAGCACCTGCATTAAAAAAGCCCACTAACATAGCCAATCTCCTTTTAATCTCTACATCCAAACTTTACATCCCCACGTGGCCAGGCTCTATATGAAAAGCGCCTACGCTCGTTGATGCTGCATTAAAAACAGGCTGGAACGCCAGCCCGGTCAAATACTCATTTACAGCACGTGAAGTCGAGCAGTACCCCGAGCACTCTTCTCCTGTTTTGGCGGAGCCGCCATCAGTATTGTCTGATCTTCGCCAGAAAACTTTTCGTACGGATCCCAAACATCACCGTAGAAACTCCATTCCACCGGCTCGTTGGTGAGGGTGGTTTTGTCTTTCAGCGGCCAGGGGCGAACGAGAAAGCGCTTGACCTCCCAGGTGGGGAAAATCTCGCCTTCCTTGAACTTACGGATGG
>NZ_JBLWTV010000028.1:0-41412 GCF_048269965.1 Pseudomonas sp.
TTGCTTGCTCATCAGACACCTCTTTCACGGCGAGGATTTTCGCCTAAATCGGTGTCCGGAATCAGTAGACCACTACATGTTGTGTCGATTTTGCGTGCGAATCAGTGTCGGTTAGGCATGGGAATCAGTGTCGGTTAGGCATGCGAATTAGTGTCGGAACCAATGCGAATACTCATGTCATTAAGCAGTGGGATGACATAAAGCGGATCCAGGCCTTTTTCAGTGATGCGGAGAACTCCGTATCGAAGCTGCCCGAAACCGAGCGCTGCATTGCTATGGCCAAGCTCGCCCAAGAGCGTGAGCTTGTTGGCGAGCTGGATCCGCTACAGGCGTTGCTGGAATGGAAGGGGCCTCGGGAGCGCCTGTAGCAATGTTCAAGAGCTCCTCGGTGCTGGTTTATAAAAACTAAATTTTGCTCACTAATGGTGAGTTTTTTTTGGTTTCTGTAAACCTTCTCCTTGCGGGCGGTTTAGAAAAACTCTATTTTGCTCACTATGAGTGTGCAAAAACCTGAAAAACTAAACTCCTTGCTTGCAGGGCTCGGCGACAGCGATCTGGTGTCCAGTAGCTGGTTGAAGGCTCATGGCTACAGCAGCAACCTCGTAGCGCGATATATCGCGAGCGGCTGGCTGGAATCGCCTGCGCGTGGAATCTATCAACGACGAGGCGGACGTCTCACCTGGGCTGCTGTAGTGCGTGCGTTGCAGGAAGGAGAACGATTGCCGCTGCATGTTGGCGGGCGTTTTGCCTTGGCTTGGCATGGGCACGAGCACTACCTGCGGTTGGGCGAGCGTGAGACGGTTACTCTGTATGGTCCTGGAAGCCTCCCTGCCTGGGTGGATAAGCTTCCATTGAAAGCTGAGTTAGTGTTGTGTGGCAAAAGCCCATTCAATCTTTCAGCACTGTCATTCAAGGCCGACATGGATGACGAAGCCCTAAGGAATCTTGGGCTCGAGTGGGTGGATGCTGATGGCGACCGCGGCCGCATCGTAGTCGCGACACCTGAGCGCGCAATCCTCGAGCTGTGTGATGGCGTGTCAGACGCGTCGCTCGTTTATGAAGTGGATGCGCTGATGCAGGGCGCGGACACCCTTCGTCCCCAAAGGGTAAGCATGCTGCTGCGACATTGCACCAGCATAAAAGCCAAGCGCTTGTTCCTAGCCCTCGCAGAACGCCACCAGCACGCCTGGGTGGATCATCTCTCGTTGGACGGCGTCTATCTAGGGAAGGGAAAGCGTTGCCTGGTTCCCGGTGGTCGCTTGAACCCAACCTACCAAATAACCTTGCCGGTGGATCTTGATGAGCACCTGGGATAAGCGCTACACCGACCGAGTCCAGTTATTGGTGGAAATTCTGCCGACCTTGGCGAAAGAAACACGATTTGCCCTCAAAGGGGGGACGGCGATCAACCTGTTCGAGCATGACTTGCCCAGGTTGTCTGTGGATATCGATCTGACTTGGTTGCCGATGCAGGACTATGCGCAGGATGCTGGTCAGATCTCCGATGCATTAGAAAGTCTGGGAAGGGCACTTGGCTCTGCGCCATTAAGGCTACAGGTACAAACATCGGCGCCAGAGAGAGGTGGCTTCATAAACAGACTGATAGTGAGTCGTGGACGAGCCCGAGTCCAAATAGAAACGACTCCGGTGATGCGCGGTTCCGTGCATCCGGTACGGACAATGGTTGTCCAGCCGCAGGTCCAGGAGGCCTTTGGCTTTGCCTCGATCCAGGTGCTCGACTTTGCGGATCTATATGCGGGGAAAATGGCAGCAGCATTGTCGAGGCAGCATCCGCGCGACCTGTTTGATATCGGTTTGCTTCTGGCCGATCCGCGCACAGATGAGCGACTTTGGCGAACGTTCCTGATCTACATGACCTGTAGCCCGAAACCTGCCTGGGAGATGCTGGTTCCCAATGAACCCAAGGATTTCGAGGCGATATACCAGACCCACTTCCGTGGTATGACTGCTGCCCCTGTCAGCTCAGAGATACTGCTGGAGCAGCGCGCCAGGCTTCTTCGACAAATTTCAGAGTGGCTTACCCCGCAGTCGAGAGCATTTCTGGAATCCGTCGAGATGGAGAATCCAGATTTTGACTTGATCGAGTTGCCACAGGCAGCAGAGCTACCTGCGGTAAAACGGAAACTGCAGAATCTTGCTTCACGATCATCTGCGAAGCGGGCTTCCGACCATTCTCAGTTGCAAGCGGCCTTCGAGATGTTTGATCGTCGGTAGTGTTCGCGGATTGCCCAGCCGTTGTCATTTCGGCATGTACTGGGTGGGCGTCGCTGGAAAGGCTAATCCCTCAAAGCCGTACGTGGATAGCAGCGCTCGTTGGCGCGACGAAAACTTCAGGCTATTGCCTTGGCTTCTCGAATGAGTTTCGCTTTTTCGAGTACCTTGCGCTGACTTTCGATGGCACGCTCAGCTGCTGCGCCATAAGCAGCGCGCTTGGCTGTATCAGAGCTGTTCCTGAAGAAGGTCGACAGCGGGCTTGAATTGCGCCCAAGAATCTTTCTTCTCATCGATGTCGCCTCCCTCGTTATCAGTCGTCATCTTCCATACGGAACTAAGCAATTGCAGCAAAGCGCTCGATGTTCGGCTGTTCGCGATGCCTGGCTTGCCAAAGGTCGTAGTCGGCTTGCACTCCGAGCCAGGTGCGAGCTTTGCCGATGCCGGCCAACTCTAGGCGAACAGCCAAATCCGGACTGACCGGCGCATGGCCGTGCAAGATGCGAGACAGGGATTCCCGCGCAAAGCCAAGGCGGCGGGCAAGTTCGGCAATGCTGATGCCCAGTTCGGGGAGCACGTCCTCAAGCAGGGTTTCACCAGGATGCGGTGGGTTGAACATGGCCATGGAGAACCCCCTCCTGTTTAGTGATAGTCAAGGTAGTCGACGAGTTCGATGTCGCTACCCACGAATCGAAAGATCACTCGCCAGTTCCCCTTTGAGGGGTGTAGCCGCCAACCGGGTATGTCGAGGTCGGCGGGTTCATTGGCTCTATCCATAAAACTCAGCATTCGGCCCAGACGCTTTGCGTGGTCGGCCCGAATGCCTTTGGTTGAGCCAGATTCAAAGAAAATGCGTAGACCTTTGTGCCGGAAGCTTACGATTATGGTGAGAAGTGTGATGTATTAGGTCACGGTTTTCAACCGTGTGTGGGTTTTCTTCCGTTGTAATCACGGCAGCTGGGAGGGGGAATGCAGACTTATCAATTGCCGGTGCAAGATTGTGTATTTATTCTCCTGAACACCCGATCCCTCGCCATGAAGGCTTCCAGCATGTGCGGGATGAGCGTCAGGGCGTCGACCTCTTCACCGTAGGTCTGTGAGTGCAGCGCCGCGTAGCGATCGAGGTCGGCCTTCAGGCTGGCCGGGCAGGTGAAGGTCAGCTTCAGGTTCTCGGTTTTCGGCAGCGGGCCGAGGCGCAGCTTGGTCGTACTCATTGTGGGCTCCTCATTTGAGCGGAGAAGGGCTGATAGGGACGCAGCACCAGGTCGCGGTTGACGATCACGCGCAGGGGCAGGCCGGGACGCTGGGTAAGCGTGGGTTGGATATCAAGGTTGCGACGGGTGACTTCCTGGCCGACCTGATTCACTGTGTCCTGCAGGCTGTCGCGTCCGGCGATGATGATGCGGTCGCCATCGGTGCGACTGGTCGGTGCTGCCAACTCTGCACTGATGCCCAGCAGGCTTGTCATGGCCGCGCCGGCGACGACCCGATCCCAATGCCAGTCGACGCCATCCTCGAGACCGGCATAGCCGGCGGCATCGGTACCGACCAGGTTGTCGAGCTGGAAGGACGAGGTGTCCGGCAAGATCACCCGCTGCCACACCACCTGCACGCGGCTCTGCCCGTAGCTCACTTGGCTGTTGTAGCGACCCAGCAGGCGCGCACCTTGCGGAATCAGCACATGCTGGCCGGTGGAGCTGTCGTAGACCGGTTCGGTCACCGTGGCGATCACGTCGCCGGGGAGATCCGACTTGATACCGGTGACAAGCGCCGCCGCGATGATGGTGCCGGCCATCACCTGGTAGGGCGACTCAGGCATCTGCAGCAATCCGGAATTACGGATTTGTGCATTTACGGATTTACTGAGAAACGCCTCGTTCCGTTCCTGCTGGGTTGGTGTTCCTGCGGCGGCTACTGCGCCTGACGAAGCCATACCCAGAGCAGGGGAATCGAGTTGAGCGCCACCACCAGATGCGATATTCGAATTCCGCGCGCTGCTGGTCTGGAAAAATACCGAGGACTGCGCTGCTTCCTCAGCTTCTTTGAGCAGGGCCAGGCGCTCTGCTTCGGCGGCATCTGGCCCATTTCCATAACCTTGCGCTTGCTGTTCGGCCCTGAGGATTGGCCCGCCCAGATCGCCGGGCAGCGGCGGCCCCAATTGCGGCACCTCGGGTGCAGGGGGAGGCGGCAGCTGCGAGTAGTCTCCCGGCAACTGCTCCAGCCCCTCGGAGCGTGCCACTCGGTCGACGTTGTATAGCTCGTTCGGCTCGGCGCCCTGGCGGCGCTGCTGCGGTTGCAGCGACCACAGCATGGCTCCTAGTACCGCAGCCGATAGGCCGCCCACCACTACCGCCAGCATGCGTGGGTTGAGGCGGGTAACCGGGCGAGGCTTGGCGCGCAGCTCCAGCGACTCCGGCGCCTCCTTGGGCGGTAGCGAGGTTGCCGCGTTTGCGTCGTTGTCCTTACCCGTCATGCTCATGGCCTCCGTGCCACGCCGTCGGTGCGCTCGATCCGCACCACGTCACCCTTGTCAGCACCCAGGCGCAGCTCGGCCGCGCCGAACAGGCGGTCGACGATGTAGTAGGGCGAGCGGAAGCGATAGTTGACCAACTGTCCGTCACCTTCGGGGCCAATTACGAACAGCGGCGGCAGCTCGCCTTGGGCGATACCGGCGGGGAACTGGATATACACCTTGCGGCCGTCATCGAAGGCACGTAGCGGCTTCCAGGGTGGATTGCTGCCGCTGATTGCATAGCGAAAGCGCAGCTGCTCCAGCGCCAGGCCGGCGTCCACCGGCGCCGCGGCCTGGGCTTCACTGGCGCGGCGTTGCAGGGCGAGCATGCGATCCTTCGGGTAGTCCCAGGACACCGACGCCATCCAGGCCTGCTCGGTGGAACTCAGCTCGATCAGGTAGGTGCGGCGCGTGGTGGTGATCACTAGGTTGGTCTTCAGGTCGACCCGCGTCGGTTTGATCAGCACGCTGGTGCGTAGCTCGTCTCCGCTTCCGCTGGTGGTGTCGCCGACGATCCAGCGCACGGTGTCGCCGGCGGCCACGGTGATCAACTCTTCGCCGGGCTGCAGGTTAATCGCCGTCACCCGACCCGGGCTGGTGTACACCTGATACAACGCGCCATCGGAGTAGGGCCAGACCTGGATGGCGTTGATATAGCCTTCCCGGCTCGGTGCCACCCGAGCCTCGCGATTGGCGTGCGAGACCCGCACGCGCTCATCGGCCGGTTCCTTGGTCGGTTGGCTGCGCTGAGTTTCCGGCAATGGTTTGAGCTGGGCGGGCAGGGCCAGGGGCTTGGGTACTTCCACTACCTCGATGGGCTTGGGCGGCTCCGGCAGGCGCTGCGCTTCTAACGGTTCATCCAGCGCTATCACTGGCGGTTCCTGGCTGGCGCAGCCGGCCAGCACGCTCAGCAACAGAGGGCATATACAGAGGCTAAGGGAGGTTTTCATGGTTTCTTGGCTCCTTCCGTAGTGTCCAGTTCACGGCTCCAGGACAGGCCGTTGACGTAAATGCCGAGCGGGTTGCGGCGCAGCTTTTCCTCGGTGCGTGGAGGCTGCAGTACCAGCGAGATCACCGCGGTCCAACGCTCCAGGTCGGCGGCTGAACCATTCACGAAACGGCGTTCGATCCAGCGCACCTGGAACGAGCTGTCGCTGGCACGCACTACGCTGGTGACTTCCACCGATACGGTCTCCTTACTGACCCGGGTAAAGGGATCGTTGGCGCGGGCATAGTCGTTGAGGGTGGCCGCGCCGCGGTCGGTGGTGTAGTGATAGGCCTCCAGCCAGTTCTGCCGCACCACCACCGGATCGATAGATAGCGAGCGCACCTGCTCGATAAAGCGCGCCAGGTGGTGAGCAATTTGTGCATCCTGGGGCTGGTAGGGACTGGCGGCTTCGCCGACGGCGCGCACCTGGCCGAGGTTGTCGACCTCCACCACGTAGGGCGTCACCGTCGACTGCGCCGAACGCCAGACCAGCCCGCCAGCCATCAGCAACGCCAGGCACAGACAACCGAAGGCCATCAGTCGCCAGTTGCGTGCCTGCGCCAGGCTGCTGCCCATGCGCAGGTCCCAGGCCTGTGCCGCGGCCTGGTAAGGGGTGACAGGTTGAGGAGTGTCGCTGTAGCGCACCCGTGGACGTCTGAATCGCATCCTCGTCCTCCTTTACGAATTCGATGGGTCGCGGATCTGCGGCCCAGGTGATGAACCACCGCCATCGCCACCACGAAGGGTGTGGGCGACCGTGCTGGTGGCCTGTGAGAGTTGTTGCCTGCGCTGCAGGCGCCTGGCCCAGTCGGGCTGTTTGGCAGGGGCAGTTACAGGATCGGAAGCTGCTGGGGTGCCACTTGCCGCAGCGCTGGAAGAAGCTCCTGCCAGAGAGCGAGCGCCGCCCATTGCCAAGCGTGCTGCACCGGGCGCCATGCGTGCACCGGCCAGCACCGCGCCGCCGACACCCGTGGCGACCGCAGCCGCACCTGCTGCCATGCCCGCCGCGCCGAGTGCAGTACCGGCTGCTGCACCAGCACCCAGTTGCGGTGCGCCGGAGACCAGCCCGGTGGCAATGCCTGGCCCGAAGATGCCCAGGCCGAGCAAGGCCAGCGAGGCGAGCATGACCACCAGTGCATGGTCGATGGAGGGCTCGTCCGGCATAGCCTGGAACTCGGCGAACAGCCCGCTGCCAATGCCGACAATCACGGCCAGTACCAGCACCTTGATGCCTGACGCGACCACATTGCCCAGCACCTTCTCGGCGAGAAAGGCAGTCTTGTTCCACAGCGCGAAGGGCACCAGCACGAAGCCGGCGAGGGTGGTCAGCTTGAACTCAACCAAGGTGACGAACAGCTGAATGGCCAGGAAGAAGAAACTGACGATCACCACCAGCCAGGCCAGGAACAACACCAGGATGCTGTGCAGGTTGCTGAAGACTTCGGGAAAACCGCTGAGGCTGCTGATCTGCTCAAGCAGCGGCCCTCCGGCATCAACCCCAATCGCGGCCAGCCGCCCTGGCTGCAGAAACTCCGCATGACTCAGCCCGGAACCTGAGGCCAGCAGACCCAACCCGGCGAAGGAGTTGAAGACGATCTTCGCCAGGGCATTGAAGTTGCCGATGATGAAGGCGAAGGCACCGACATAGAGGGTCTTGCGGATCAGTTTGGCGCTGACGTCCTCACCGCCCATGGCCCAGAACAGCCCGGCCAGGGTCATGTCGATCACCACCAGGGTCATGGTGAGAAAGGCCACCTCACCGCCGAGCAGGCCGAAGCCGGTGTCGATATACAGCCCGAACACCTCGAGGAATCGGTCGATCACGCTGACGTCGTTCATTGCACGTCCTCGTCGAAGCTTGGTGGTATCGCAGGTAGATCAGCAGGCCGGAGAAACTCGCCGGGCTGAGCACAGCCTGAGTAGAAGCGCTCAGCCGCATCGTCTTGCCGAGCCATGACCCCGTTGTCGACCTGTCCGCAGGCGACCAGCACCAGCAGCGGTAGCAGTGTCAGGAATCTCATGAGGACGCCTCCCTACCGATAGAACTGCACGGGGTAGGGGGTGTAGGGCGTGCCGTTGCCCATAAAGCGTCTCCGGCGTTCGCGCGCCTCTTCGGCCGCTGCAGACTGACGGGCAAGCTCCAAGGCGACGGCGCGGTTCTGGGTGATCTGCAGTTGCTGCGCCTGGATCGACTGCTTGGCCTGCAGGGCCAGCAACTGATTGGTAGCCTGGGCAGCCTGCAAGGCACCACCCGCGGACTGGCTCTGCTGCACCAGAGTAGCCAAGGCGCTTTCATCCTCGGCCAGACTCTGTGTCACCTGAGCTTGCACGCGCAGCGCCGTATGCAGCCCATCGAGGCCCTGCTGCCAGCGTTCGCGTGCTTCTTCTGCCAGGCGCTGGCTGCTGACGTCGCCGGTGTACTCGTCCGGGTAGAGTCGGCTGAACTCCTGATCCAGGCGCTGCACTTCGTAGGCCAGCCCTCGCGCCTCGGCGAGCAGCCGCTCGGTATTGGCCAGGCTCGCGCGTAACTGGCTGACGACGTTGTAGTCCAAGCGCTGCAGATGACGGGCCTGGTTCAGCAGCATCTGAGTCTCGTTCTGTAACTGGCGAACCTGGTTGTTCGCCATCTCCAGGGTGCGCACCGCAGTCAGGGTGTTCTGCACCAAGTTGGTCGGATCGATTACGGTGAAAGCGTTTACCGGCTTCACGGCCAGCAGACCCAATACCAGCAGCGTTGCGCAGGGAAAACGGTGGACAGGGGATCTCATGGCAGGCACTCCTTGCGTGACGAGGGATAAGCGGTGAGCAGGTCGGCGGCCCAGTCCAGGCCGCGGTGACGCAACCAGGCAGGGGTGAAACTGGCGGTGCCGAATGACTGTTGGATGCGGTCGATCTCGCGCTGCTCGGCCGGGCTGGCCGAGGCGGCGAAGGCAAGCGCCACCGGCCCCAGGTCGAGATCAAACAGGCGGTTTCCCAGGCGCGACTGGTAGTAGTAATCACGCTTGGGCGTGGCCTGGGCGATGATCTCGATCTGCCGGTCGTTGAGGCCGAAGCCTTGGTAGATGCCTCGGATCTGCGGCTCGCCCGCCTGTGGGTTAGGCAGGAAGATGCGGCTGGCGCAGCTCTCGATGATTGCCGCAGCGATGCTGGAATCCTTGATGTCGGCCAGCGACTGGGTGGCGAAGATGACGCTGACGTTCTTCTTGCGCAGGGTCTTGAGCCACTGACGGATGCGCGCGGCGAACAGCGGGTCGTCGAGAAATAGCCAGGCCTCGTCGAGGATCAGCAGGGTCGGCGCGCCGTCGAAGCGCTCCTCGAAGCGGGCGAACAGATAACTCAGCACGGCGGCCACCGCCGCCTTGCTGTGCATCAGTTGCTCCATCTCGAAGCACTGGACGTCGGCGCTGCCCAGCCGATCCTGATCGGCATCCAGCAATGCGCCATGAGCACCGCCCAGTACATAGGGTTGTAGCGCCTGGCGCAGGGCGTTGTCCTGCAGCAGCACCGACAAACCGGTCAGCGTGCGCTGCGCCTCCGGCGCGCCGGCCAGGCTGTCCAGTGCCGTCCACAGTGCGGCCTTCTGCTCGGGGCCGACGGCCACGCCTTCCTGCAGCAGGCGAGCCTCCAGCCACTCGGCGGCCCAGGCTCGGTATCCCGGCTGATCGATGCGCGCCAGAGGCTGGAAGGCCAGATCGCCGTCGCCTCCAAGGTCGTAGTGCTCGCCACCCAGGCCCAGCACCGTTGCGCGCAGCGAACGTCCCATATCGAACAGAAAAAGGCGCGAGCCCCGGTAACGGCGAAACTGCAGGGCCAAGGTCGCCAGCAGCACCGATTTGCCCATGCCCGTGGGGCCGGCCACCAGCGTGTGGCCGACATCGCCAACGTGGGTGACCAGGCGAAACGGTGTTGCGCCATCGGTGCGGGTGATCACCAATGGCGGGCCATCCAGATGTTCGTTGCGTGTCGGGCCAGCCCAGACTGCCGAGACCGGCATCAGGTGCGCCAGATTGAGCGTGGAGATCAGCGGCTGGCGGACGTTGGCGTAGGCGTTGCCGGGGATCGACGACAGCCAGGCATCCACCGCGTTGAGACTCTCGGCGATGGTAACGAAGCCGCGGCCCTGGATCACCCGCTCGACCCGGCGCAGCTTCTCGTCGGCGATCTGGGCATCGGCATCGCTCACCGTCACCGTGGCCGTCACATAGCCGAAGGCGACCTGGTCGGCACCGAGCTCCTGCAGCGCTGCGTCGGCGTCGCTGGCCTTGTTCGACGCGTCGCTGTCGAGAAGTGGGCTTTCCTGCTGGAAGATCGCTTCGCGCAGCAGTGCCAGGACACCCTTGCGCTTGGCGAACCACTGCCGGCGCAGGCGCACCAGCTCCTTCTCGGCCTCGTCCTTCTCCAGGCAGATAAAACGGGTCGACCAGCGATAGGCGAAGCCCAGGCGGTTGAGATCATCCAGCACGCCTGGCCACGTCGAGGCGGGGAAACCACGTACCGACAGCACGCGCAGGTGCTGCTCGCCCAGGCGTGGCGCGAGGCCGGTGGCCAAAGGACTGTCGGCCAGCAGGGCGTCGAGGTGGAAGGGCACCTCTGGTACAGCCACCCGCTGGTGATGGGTCGAAATCGTGGCATGCAGGTAAGTCAGCGTCTGGCTGTCATCGAGCCAGGCGAGCTCTGGCGTCACCCCGTCCAGCAGGTCGGAGAAACGATCCGTCTCGGCGACGAAGGCGGTCAGCCGTTCGCGCCAGTCGACACCACGTTGCGCACGGTGTTCGTAGAGCAGGCCGGCGGCGCGCGAGCGCGATTCCTCCGGTGGCAGGTACAGCAGCGTCAGGTGGTAGTTACTCTCGAAGTGGCTACTCTGGGCCTCGAAGGCGGCACGGCGCTCCTCGTCCACCAGCCAGGACAGCGGCTCGGGGAAGTTGCTGTCAGGGTAGTTGGCTGCCGCCAGGCGCTCGGCCTCGATAAACAGCGCCCAACCCGAGCCAAGGCGGCGCAGGGCATTGTTCAGGCGCGCCGACGTAGCCACCAGCTCGCCTTGGGTGGCACTGTCCAGGTCTGGCCCGCGAAAGCGCAGGCTGCGTTGGAACGAACCGTCCTTGTTCAATACGACGCCGGGTGCGACCAGACCGGCCCAGGGTAGCCAGTCTGCGAGCTGGGCGGGGCGGCGCTGGTATTCGGTGAGGTTCAGCATGGCGGCCTCCTCACACATCCAGCAGCAACGGCTGCTTGATGTGCCGGGCAAATACCTGCAGAAACTGCGGGTCCAGACGGGCACCCCACACCGCCAGCGAGTGGCCTACCAACCAGAGCGCCAAGCCAGGCAGCCACAGCTGCAAGCCCAGGCCGACCACTGCCGCCAGAGTGCCGTTGAGGATCGCCACGTTGCGTGGTGCGCCACCGAGCAGAATCGGCTCGGCCAGCGAGCGGTGCAGTGGCACCTCGAAACCGGGGATGAGTTCGCGCTCGCCGTTCATGCGATCACCGCCCCGCCGGCAAAGCTGAAGAAGCTGAGGAAGAACGACGATGCGGCAAAGGCAATCGACAGGCCGAAGACGATCTGGATCAGCTTGCGAAAGCCGCCGCTGGTGTCGCCGAAGGCCAGCGTCAGACCTGTGGTAATGATGATGATCACCGCGATGATGCGCGCCACCGGACCCTGTACCGAGTCAAGGATCGATTGCAGTGGTCCTTCCCAGGGCATCCCGGAGCCAGCGGCGAGCACAGGCAGGGAGGCGCCCAGGTAGAGGGCACCGAGCATCAAGGCGCCGATGAAGCGGCGACGATTAGCAACGCGAGGATGGCAGGCAGTCATGGCTGTTTTCCTGAGGCAGCGAAGGAATGAATGCGGGGGCAATGGACGTAAGTTGATAGCCGCGCTCGTCATGGCCGGTGACGCGAGCGATCTGCTGGACATAGCGCGTGCTGCCACGCCCGGCGAGAAACACCACCAGGTTGACCGCCTCGGCGATCAACGCCCGCGGCGCGGTCAGGGCGACCTCCAGAATCAGTTGCTCCAGGCGCAGCAGTGCGCCCTGTGCAGATCCAGCGTGAATGGTGGCGATACCGCCGGGATGGCCGGTGCCCCAGGCCTTGATCAGATCCAGTGCCTCACCGCCGCGCACCTCGCCGACCACCACGCGGTCGGGGCGCAAACGCAGCGTGCTGCGCACCAGATCAGCCATGGAGACCACGCCAGGCTTGGTGCGCAGAGCAACGTGATCGAGGGCCGGACACTGCAGTTCGACCGTGTCCTCCAGCACCAGCACGCGGTCACCACTGCCGGCCACCTCGGCCAGCAGCGTGTTGGCCAGGGTGGTCTTGCCGCTGCTGGTGCCGCCGGCCACCAGGATGTTCTGCCGCTCGTGCACTGCCACGCGCAGGTATTCGGCTTGCGCCGTGCTGAGGATGCCGTCGGCCACGTACTGCTGCAGCGGAATGATCCCGGCGGCACGCTTGCGCAGGGCAAAGGTCGGCCCGGCCACTACGGGCGGCAGTACACCTTCGAAGCGCTCACCAGTCTCTGGCAGTTCGGCGCTCAGTAGCGGCTTGTTGCGATGTACCTCCTGGCCGACATGCGCTGCCACCAGGCGGATGATCCGTTCACCGTCGGCAGCTGCCAGCGTGCCCAGATGGGCTCGGCCAGCGGACAGGCGATCCAGCCAGAGCACGCCATCGGGGTTGAGCATCACCTCGACCACGTCCGGATCATCCAGGGCCGCGGCAATCAGCGGGCCCATCGCCGTGCGCAACATACGCGTGCGCCGATCCAGAGAAGCTGCCGCTGCACTCAGCAAAGGGGACGAGGCGACAGTCATGGACGCTCTCCCGAGACCTGGGCCTCTGCCTGAACCTCTTCGTGCACGTCTTTGACCAGGCTGCGTCCGCGCTGCAAGTGACGCCCCAGTTGTTCTACGAACTGGCTGAATCGCAGCTTGCCCTGCGAGCGTGCTGCTTCCTGATGCGCCTCTGGTATCGGCGTGCTGACCGTGAGGTAGTAGCGCACATACAGCGCCACAGTCTCGATCAGGATGTGCTGGTCGCGCTCCAGGCGCTCGAACTGACTTGACAGGCGATCCAGGCGTTTGGCCATGGCCACCTCGCGCTGCTCGCCGGACTCGGGCGACAGCCAGGAGGCCAGCGCCGCGGCGATGATTGAGGACTTCGACACGCCCTTGGTGATCGCCAATTCGTTCAGGCGCTTGGCATGCTCAGGTTGGATAAATAGGTTGAGGCGGGCTCGGCTCATAGGGCTATTCCATCGTCAGGGTCGAGGGCTGCCAGCCGCGCCACGCGTTGCAGGCGTGGGTCCGGCTGGGTGGGGAAGGGGGCGGGAATGTCGTCCTCGTCGAGCAGCAGCAGGTCGCTGGTTAACTCGTCGTGATCCGGCAACTGGGCGAGCTCTGCTAGCTCGGGCTGACGGCGTGGACCGCCGTCCTCGATGGCCTCGCCGTCGCTCAGGTCGGCCGCTGAAGCGTCAACGGCCGCAGGCACGGCCAGGCCGCTCCAGTCGTCCGCCCGTGGCGCCGGTGCATCGGCGTAGCGGCTCGGCTGCAAGCGCGGCGCCGGCTGTACCCGGCTCTGGAAGTTGGCATCGGTGAAGTAGCGCAGCTTCTTCGCACGGATCGGAGCGAGACCTGAGAGCATCACCACGGCCTCGTCGCTGGGCAGTTGCATCACTTCGCCCGGAGTCAGCAGCGGGCGTGCGGTTTCCTGGCGCGACACCATCAGATGGCCTAGCCAGGGCGCCAGACGGTGGCCGGCGTAGTTGCGCTGCGCGCGCAGTTCTGTGGCAGTGCCGAGGGTCTCTGAGATGCGCTTGGCGGTGCGCTCGTCGTTGGTGGCGAAGGTCACCCGCACGTGGCAGTTGTCGAGGATCGAATGGTTCTGGCCGTAGGCCTTGTCGATCTGGTTCAGCGACTGCGAGATCAGAAAGGCGCGCAGCCCATAGCCGGCCATGAAGGCCAGCGCCGTCTCGAAGAAGTCCAATCGCCCGAGTGCCGGAAACTCATCGAGCATCAGCAGCAGCTTGTGCCGCCGCTCGATGCCGTCGGAACCGTCGAGCGACTCGGTCAGGCGCCTGCCTACCTGGTTGAGGATCAGGCGGATCAGCGGCTTGGTGCGGCTGATATCCGAGGGCGGCACCACCAGGTACAGCGACACCGGATGCTCGGCCGAGATCAGATCGGCGATGCGCCAGTCGCAGCGTGAGGTGACCTCGGCCACCGTCGGGTCACGGTACAGGCCGAGGAAGGACATGGCCGTGGACAGCACGCCCGAGCGCTCGTTGTCGCTCTTGTTCAGCACCTCCCGCGCCGCAGAGGCCACCACCGGATGCGGCGCATCGCCCAGGTGCGGCGTGGTCATCATCTGGTGCAGGGTCAGCTCGAAGGTGCAGGCCGGATCGGAGAGGAAGTTGGCAACGCCGCGTAGGGTCTTGTCCTGGCCGGCGTAGAGCACGTGCAGGATGGCGCCGACCAGCAGCGCATGGCTGGTCTTCTCCCAATGGTTGCGCCGCTCCAGTGCGCCCTCCGGGTCGACCAGGATATCGGCGATGTTCTGTACGTCGCGCACCTCGTGTGCACCGCGACGCACTTCGAGTAACGGGTTGTAGGCGGCCGAGGCCAGGTCGGTGGGGTTGAACAGCAGGCAATGGGAGAAACGTGAACGCCAGCCTGCGGTCAGGCTCCAGTTCTCGCCCTTGATGTCGTGGATCACCGCCGACGCCGGCCAGGAGAGCAGGGTGGGTACCACCAGGCCGACCCCCTTGCCCGAGCGCGTCGGCGCGAAGGTCAGCACATGCTCGGGGCCTTCGTGGCGCAGATACTGATCTTCGAATTGGCCGAGGAACACACCCGTAGGTTGGGTCAGGCCAGCTTTGCGCACCTCATCGGCATCGGCCCAACGTGCCGAACCGTAGGTGGTGACGCGGCGTGCCTGGCGCGCGCGCCAGATAGCCATACCAATGGCCACCACCAACGCCAGCAGGCTGCTGCATGCAGCGATGCTACCGCCTACATTGAAGACCTCCGGCGCGTAGGCATCGAAGACGAACCACCACTCGAACAGACGCCAGGGATGATAGACCGGTATGCCCAACAGATCGAACCAGGGCGCCCCCAGGCGGGCCTGGTAGCCAAGCGCAGCAGCCGTCCACTGCGTAGCACCCCACACCCCGGACAGGGTAATGGACAACACCACCAACACCTGGCCGTACAGCACCGTCGTCGCTTGCATCCCTGAACCCAACCTCCCAGGCAAAACACACGGCACGCAGATGTGCCGTGGGCGAGAGGTTCGGCATTGGGAGGGGAGGGGTCAAAGACCGTTTCGGTGGGGACTGAGACGTATTGGGCGATAGAGAAAACTATGGCGGTTGGCGGGCAAGATCAGTAAGACATGGTGTAGATGACCTGTGGCGACCAACCATCAGGCGGGAATCGGCCAAAAGCGGTCATTTGATCCGGAAGCATTGAGCTCACCCCACAAAAAGAAGTTTCTAAGCTAACGGAAAGAATCCATCGCTTTTGTGACTGAAGAACTCACGCAAGTGCTCGATGAAGAAAGACACCTTAGCAGATAGATTGAGGCGTTCGAGGTAGACGGCATAGATATCTGCGGGTGGGGTTTCGTAGTCGCTGAGTACTTCCACCAGCCGGCCGCTGCTTAGGTGGCTGGCTAGGTTCCACTCGGCGCGCATAAGGATGCCGTGCCCCTCTAAGGCCCAGTTCAGTGCGACTTCTCCGTCGTTGGTGCTTAGGTTGCCGCGTACCTTTACCGACTCGCTCTGTTTGCCCCGACTCAGTCTCCAGATACCGAAGGCTGCATCGTTCTGACGCAGCACAATGCAGTTGTGCTGCATCAGGTCCTTGGGGCTTTCAGGATTGCCGAAGGCTTCCAGATAGGAAGGGGCCGCGCACAGTCTGCGTCTATTCGCAGCGATCTTGCGGGCAATCAGACGGGAGTCGGGCAAGTCCCCGAAGCGGATGGCAACGTCGATAGCATCGTCCGGCAGGTTGATCGGCCGGTCGGTCAGGTGCAGTTGGACCTCGACCTCCGGATAGTGCCGGACGAACGAAGAAATTGCAGGGCAGACATGCGTGCGGCCAAACCCCAGGGGGGCATTGACGCGTAGCAACCCCTTTGGCTTCGCCCGACTGCTGGATACCTGGCGCTCCATTTCCTCGATCTCGCCGAGGATGCGCTGGGCACTATTCAGATAGAGCTCACCCTCGGCAGTGAGACTGATGCTGCGCGTGGTGCGATTGAGCAGTCGCACACCCAGGCGCTGCTCCAGTTGTGCCAGCCGTTTGGAGACTGCGGGCGGTGTCAGGTTGAGTTCGCGCGCAGTCGCCGCCAGGCTGCCCAGTCTGATCAGCTGGGTGAAGAAGGCCAGTTCCGATACTGGATTCATAATTAACCTGCAAGAAATAATGAAGTTATTTTCATTGTATTACAGGCTTTTCAGAAAACCATTAACTTTGCTTCTGCGCATTAGCTGGAAATACCCGGATCGTTTGCGAACCCGGAACGTTGTTGCCGTGCAGCGAATATCCACTAGTGCCACCCCCAGTCCGACTCACAAGAAACATTCGGAGCAGAGCATGGGCAGACGATTGCTGGCGAAGCGCTATAGGGGCTTCTTCGACCGGCCTATTACGGGCCTCGCTTCCGTCAGTTTCCGTTGCCTTCCAGCACATGCCAGTAGCGTCGGTGGCTGCGCCTAGTGGACGACGACTGTTCATCTGCTTTGCCTGCTTTCGCAGGCATGCAAGCCCACCAGCCTTTCGATGCAATGAGGAGAATAACAATGGATAACGAATCAGCCGTTCAATCGCTCACCGACGTGATGGCGAAGTTTACTGCCTATATTGGCAAGCGCCTGCCAACGGACGTCAAGGAAAAGACTGCCAAGCTGCGTGCCGCAGAGACCAACTCGCTGGCTATCGAGATCTACGACTCCATGGCCGAAAACCAGGACTACGCAGACAAGCTCGACCGCCCAAGCTGCCAGGACACCGGAGTGATCCAGTACTTCATTTCCGCTGGTGCCCGCTTCCCGCTGCTTGGTGAGCTGGAGGACATCCTGCAGAACGCCACTCTGGAGGCGACGAAGAAGGGGCCGCTTCGCCACAACGCGGTGGAGACGTTCGACGAGAAAAACACCGGCACTAATACCGGCTCGAAGATTCCGTGGCTGGACTGGGAAATCATCCCTGACGCCGACTACGCACTAATTGATGTCTACATGGCCGGTGGCGGCTGCACCTTGCCGGGTTCGGCAAAGGTACTGATGCCAGGCCAGGGCTACGAAGGGGTGACTGAGTTCGTCTTCGACGTAATCACCTCGCGCGGTATCAACGCCTGTCCGCCGCTGCTGGTTGGTGTCGGCGTTTCCACCTCGGTGGAGACCGCAGCACGCTTGTCAAAGCGGGCGATTCTGCGTCCGGTGGATTCCAGCCACCCGAACGCAAATGCAGCAATGATGGAGCAGCTCCTTGAGGAGGGACTCAACGAGATCGGCATTGGTCCTCAGGGCCTGAGCGGTAACAGCAGCGTGATGGGTGTGAATATCGAGTCGTCGGCGCGTCACCCGTCGACCATTGGCGTTGCTGTCTCCACCGGCTGCTGGGCGCACCGCCGCGGCAAGATCCGTATCAATGCCGATCTGTCCTACGACATCCTCTCCCATGAAGGAGTAGTACTGTGAAAAAGATTCTCTCTACCCCGATCAAGGATGAAGACCTGGCCTCCCTCAATGTCGGCGATATTGTCTATCTGACAGGCCAACTGGTGACTTGCCGTGACGTGGCTCACCGCCGGCTGATCGAACTCAAACGCGAACTGCCGGTCGACCTGCGCGGCGGAGCGATCTTCCACGCAGGGCCGATCGTGCGCAAGAAAGACGATGGCAGCTTCGAAATGGTCTCCATCGGCCCAACCACCAGCATGCGCATGGAGAAGTTCGAGAAGGAATTCATCGAGCAGACCGGAGTCAAGCTGATCATCGGCAAGGGTGGCATGGGCCCGGAAACCACCGCTGGCTGCCTGGAGAACAAGGCGGTGCATGCGGTGTTCCCCGGCGGCTGTGCGGTGCTCGCGGCCACCAAAGTGGAGGAAATCGAGCGCGCCGAATGGCAGGACTTGGGCATGCCAGAAACTCTGTGGGTAAACCGCGTGCGCGAGTTCGGTCCGCTGATCATCTCCATTGATACCAAGGGCAACAACCTGTTCGAGCAGAACAAGGTGCGCTTCAACGAGCGTAAGAGCTCCATCGTCGAGAAGATCAATAGCCAAGTACGCTTTATCAAATAAACCGGCTAGGCGCCGCGGCAGGGACGCCGTGAGCGCCACCGGACGTCGGAGCGGCGGCGTCCATCCTCCACTACTTTCACGGCATTGCCGGCGACCAGTCGTTTCGGCTGCCCCACCTTGGGCACAGATCCTGGGGACAGTTGCCCAGCACCAGACCTGGGACATACGACCATGGATAAACCCTGTCATCACGAGTTGCGCAACGCATTCCGCGCGCTGCTTGCTTCACCTGCCAGCCATCACACCGCTTCGGTGTTTGACCCTCTATCGGCGCGCATTGCCGCCGATCTTGGTTTCGAGGTCGGTATTCTTGGCGGCTCGATCGCCTCCCTGCAGGTACTCGGTGCCCCCGACATCGCCCTGATCACGCTCAGCGAATTCGCCGAGCAGGCCACGCGCATCGGTCGAGTAGCTCGCCTGCCGGTGATCGCCGATGCCGATCATGGTTACGGCAATGCCCTCAATGCCATGCGCACGGTAGCCGAGCTGGAGCGCGCCGGCGTAGCGGCGCTGACGCTCGAGGACACCCTGCTGCCGGCACAGTTCGGCCGCAAATCGTACGATCTGATCAGCGTCGAGGAGGGTATCGGCAAGCTGCGCGCCGCTCAGGAAGCACGCTACGACAATGCGCTGGCGATCATCGCTCGTACCCATGCCGGCGTGCAGCCGCTGACCGAGGTCATCCAGCGCACCCGCGCTTACCGGGACGCCGGGGCCGACGCCATCTGCCTGGTCGGGGTGAAGAATTTCGATCAGCTCGAAGCGATCACCGAGGGTCTGCAGATGCCGTTGATGCTGGTCACCTACGGTAACCCGGAGCTGCGCGATGACAGACGCCTGGCCGAACTGGGCGTGCGCATCGTGGTCAACGGCCACGCCGCCTATTTCGCGGCGATCAAGGCGACCTACGACAGCCTGCGCGAGCAGCGCGGCATCGCCGTGGGCAATGGACTCACCGCGTCGCAACTGGTGACCCGCTACACCCACCCCGATGACTACATCGCCTGGGCGCGGCAATACCTGAACCTCAGCGAATAAGCCTGCGCTGCCACGCGCACGAGAGGCTCGTTGCGCCCGATCATCCCTCCGCGCCGCCTTTCTTGTGGCGCGGATCCGTTCTTTTGCCCGGCGTTGTTCGATAGCGCACGGCAACTCCGACTTGCCGCCTGCCCCGAGCGTCTTCCCGTTTAGTTGCATCATCGACGCCGATTTCGGCGGGCGTCCTGTCGGCTTGCCTTTGGCAAGAGCATTTCCCCTCCGGCATGGCGGTGCTGGCCGTCGGTTGCGTCGGTCGTAGTGCTTCGCCTTGGCTTTCTAATTGATAACTTTAGCTCAATAAAGATGTGATTTTTAAGCGATCAATCTGTTTGATTTCACTGCTTATACTCGCCCTGTCGCAGCATCGCGGTCATCCTCGTTAATAACAATAAGTGGAGCGCAGCATGAAGACTTACAACATCGCGGCCATTCCCGGCGATGGCATCGGAACCGAAGTGATTGCCGCCGGCTTGGAGATTCTTGAGGGCCTGGCTAGACGCTTGGGTGGCTTCAATTTCGATGTCACCCACTACCCCTGGGACTCGGAGTACTACCTCAAGCACGGCCATTACATCCCGGACGGCGGGCTGGCCGAGATCAGCAAGGCTGATGCAATTTTCTTCGGCGCCGTCGGTAGTTTGAAGGTCGCCGACCATATTTCCCTCTGGGGCCTGCGCCTGCCAATCTGCCAAGGCTTTGATCAATACGCCAACGTGCGCCCGGCCCGTGTGCTGCCGGGTGTGAAAAGCCCGCTGAGCAATGGCCAGGCCATTGACTGGGTGATCGTGCGCGAAAATTCCGAGGGCGAGTATTCGGGCAGTGGTGGCCGAGTGCACCAGGGACTGCCCATCGAAGTCGCCACCGAGGTGTCCACCTTCACTCGCGTAGGTGTGGAGCGTATCCACCGCTTCGCCTTCGAGCTGGCGCGCAGCCGGCCTGCTAAGCACCTGACCCTGGTGACCAAATCCAATGCCCAGCGCCATGGCATGGTGCTATGGGACGAAGTGTTCGCCGAAGTGGCCAGGGACTATCCGGATGTACGCACCAACCGCGAATTGGTCGACGCAGTGACCACCACCATGGTGCTCAAACCTGAAAAGCTCGATGTCATCGTCGCAACCAACCTGCATGCCGATATTCTTTCGGACCTGGCTGCGGCCCTGTCAGGCAGCCTGGGAATTGCACCGACGGCCAACCTGAATCCCGACCGCAGCTTCCCATCGATGTTCGAGCCCATTCACGGCTCAGCCTTCGATATCACCGGCAAGGGCATCGCCAACCCTATCGCGACCTTCTGGACCGCGGCGATGATGCTCGAGCATCTCGGCGAGAGAAAAGCCGGCGAGCATCTAATGCGCGCCATCGAGGAAGTCACTGCCAGCGGCCTGCATACCCCCGATCTGGGTGGCACGGCCACGACTCGACAGGTTACTGACGCGGTGCTTGAGGTTATCTCGCGCTAGAGCGTGGGATTCAGACTGCCGACCTACGCCCTGCACCGCAGGCGTCACTGCTGATTCACCGCTTTGCCTGGAGCCCAGATGCTCCAGGCGTCCATTACAAAAATAAGCATATGGAGCCTCCTCTAAGAGGAGGGAAACCGAATGAGCCCCATCGAGATAACTCTGCTACTGCTGCTGTTCGCGACCGTCATGTTCGTCTGGGAGCGAATCCCCCTGGCGTTGACCGCCGTCATCGTCTGCCTCGCGCTGGTATTGACCGGTGTGCTCGATCCGAAGACAGCTTTCAACGGCTTCATCAACACCAACGTGATCCTTTTCGTCGGCATGTTCATCGTCGGCGGCGCCTTGTTCGAGACGGGCATGGCGAACCGCATTGGAGGCCTGGTGACACGTTTCGCCAAGACCGAGCGGCAACTGATCGTAGCGATCATGGTCATCGTCGGCTTGCTCTCTGGCGTGCTCTCCAATACCGGCACCGCGGCCATCCTGATTCCGGTGGTCATCGGCATTGCCGCGAAATCCGGGTTCTCTCGCTCGCGGTTGCTGATGCCCCTGGTATTCGCAGCAGCGATGGGCGGCAATCTCTCCCTTATCGGTGCACCAGGAAACCTGATCGCGCAGAGCGCCTTGCAGAACGTCGGCCTGGAATTCAGTTTCTTCGAATACGCCAAGGTCGGCCTGCCACTGTTGGCAGGCGGCATTATCTACTTCGCCTTCTTCGGCCATCGCCTGCTGCCGGCCGGTTCCTCGAAAGCCGTAACCGGTGTAACCGAGGCGACTCATGATTTCAGCTCGGTGCCGAAATGGAAGCAAATCACGTCGTTGATGGTAATGATCGCGACCATCCTCGGCATGGTATTTGAGAGTGCGATAGGTGTACCGCTGCATATCACCGCCTGCGTTGGTGCAGCGTTTTTGGTACTGGTCGGTGTGCTGACCGAGAAGCAGGCTTACCAATCCATCGACACGCAAACTATCTTCATCTTCGGCGGCACCCTGGCTCTGGCCAGCGCTCTGGAACAGACCGGGGCCGGCGCGACAGTCGCCTCTGCAATCATGGCGCTGCTCGGCGCGGAGCCGTCGCCGGTACTGTTGCTGGTGGTGATCTTCTTTATCTCCTGCGCACTCACCAACTTCATGTCTAATACCGCCACAACCGCGCTGCTGGTGCCGATCGGCATGTCGATCGCGGCCAATTTGGGTGCCGATCCGCGCGCGGTGCTGATGGCTATCGTGATCGGCGGTTCCTGTGCCTACGCCACCCCGATCGGCATGCCAGCGAACCTCATGGTGCTGTCGGCTGGAGGTTACAAGTTTGCCGATTACATGAAGTGCGGCTTGCCGTTGATTCTGGTGGCAGGTGCCATTGCGATTCCTCTGTTACTGCTGTTCTTTCCGTTCTTCCCGTCGTAATTGGCGACCAGCAACTCTCGTACTAGCCAAGCAATGCCAGGAGGCCCAGGCGAGCATGGAGGCTCGCTGATGTTGGAGAAACGCATGAAAATCGTCATCGCACCTGACTCGTTCAAAGACAGCTTGAGTGCAACCGAGGTTGCCGATGTGATTGAGGCGGGCTTACAGGAGGTTTTCCCCGAAGCGGAACTGATCAAGTGCCCAATGGCCGATGGCGGCGAAGGTACGCTGGATACCATTCTGGCCGTGGTGAAGGGCGAGCGGTGTAGCAGCCTGGTGACTGGCCCGCTTGGCGACATCGTCGAGGCAAGCTGGGCTTGGCTCCCAGGATCGCACACCGCCATCATTGAGATGGCCGAGGCCAGTGGTCTGCAATTGGTACCTGTTGCACAGCGCAATGCCTGTCTGAGTACCAGTCGCGGCACTGGCGAGCTGATCCTTGAGGCCCTGGATATTGGTGCCCGACGTATCGTACTCACCTTAGGTGGCAGCGCCACCAATGATGCAGGCTCTGGCATGTTGGAGGCGCTCGGCGCACGCTTTCTGGACTCAGAACAGTGGCCGCTACCGCCGGGAGGGCAGGTCTTGGCGGCATTGAACCGAATCGACCTGAGTAGTCTGGACCCCCGTCTTCCAGAAGTGCGTTTCGAGGTGATGGTCGACGTCGATAACCCGCTCTGCGGTCCCAATGGCGCGTCGTACACGTTTGCCCAACAAAACGGGGCGACTCGTGCTGAGGTCGCCAGGCTGGATCGCGCGCTGGGTCACTTTGCAGCCTGTTGCCAGGCTTTGTTCGAGAACGATCATCGTGACTACCCAGGCAGTGGCGCAGCTGGTGGTATGGGGTTCGCTACCCGTACGTTTCTCAAGGCAGAGTTTCGCCCTGGTATCGAAATCGTCGCTGAGCTGGCTGAACTCGCACGGCGTATACAAGATGCGGACTTGGTGATTACCGGGGAAGGGCGTTGCGACGTTCAGACCTTACGAGGCAAAACCACCTTGGGCGTGACACACGTGGCGCGTCAGCATCAAGTGCCGGTGATCGTGCTGGCGGGCACGTTGGGAGAGGGATACGCCGACCTCTACTCACACGGGGTCACTGCCGCCTTTTCGTTGGTCTCTGGTCCTATGACCCTGACTGATGCCTGCCAGCAGACACCTGAGCTTCTGCGGGCTTTAGCGCGCGATATAGGCAGGGTGCTTCGGTTATCTACAGACGTACGAACAAAAACGCTTACGTCGAGCGCCCTCTGAAGTTGTAGATATCCAATGACTGCTCTTGGCCGGTTTCTGCCTATTTTCACTGGCTGCTATGAGCCGATTTCAGCGGATTATGATTGCTTACAGAGGCGGGCTAGGACTGTTTAGTCCGCTTTCAGCTACGGGGCTAGAACTGTTGTGATCTGATTGACGCTGATAACTTGCCCGCTCCAGATCATTTCAAAATGAGCGCTCTGGATGATCGACGTAACAGGTCGCGGGGTCATCAGCGCCCAACAGATGTTGCCGGGAGATCGAACCGAGTGGTAGCGCAGGCCTGGGTATCCCGCTCGTTTCACTTCGCTTCCCAATCGATTCGAGTGTGCGTAATCGTCCGGCGTATAGATGGGGTCTGAAAGCGGCAGTGCGGTGGCGTCTCTCATACCGCTGTCGCTGAAACCGGCGGTCAGCCCTCTGAAGACGAAGCGCTCATAGTTGAGCTCCGGCACATTCGACCAGTAGCGCTCCTGGTGATGACGCACTTCGGCAATCGCGGTATCCATTCTGTCGGCCAGGTAGAGCACGCCGAAGTTGCCATTGCTGAAGCGCGAGCCGGCTGGATTGACGTGGGTGAAGGGTGCTGTCGCATACGAGCAGCCAGGGATGCCGAACGGAATCTGGTCACGCGGAATCAGCTCCAGGCGACCAATCTCGTTCTGCAGCCGTGGATTGGTTAGCGCCTGGATCTGATAAAGAGCTTCGAAGTCCTCTGCGTCGGCGACATCATCGAACAGGGCAATGGGCGGAAACTTGGAGTTGACCAGGCGATAGGCCTGCAGGCTTTCACCTTCCAGCACAGGAAGGTCTCCGAGCATTACCACTGTGCACCTCGTAGCGCGTCGATCCGCCGGAATGTCTCATAAAGCGAGATCATGTCGCCCTGCGCCATGATGTCGAGCGGCTTGCGGCCGTTGAAGAACTCATTGTGATTCTCCATCGTGGGGAAGCCATAGACGTTCTCGGGGTTATCGAACACGACGCGCAGTGCTGCGTGAATGTTCAACACAAGACTGATGCGTTGCATCTGATCGGAGTCCAGGCTTACCGCCCATGCCGAATCCTTCTGACTAGCGCGGGTGTAGGTGCTGCGGGAAATCCGCAGCACCCGGCAAGCCTGCTCGCAGGTGGCCTTCCACTTGTCCAGAATGTTCAGCGCGGCACGCAGGCCGGCTGCGCACTGGGTTTTCGAGAAGTCCTGAGTTTGGATTGCGGCAGCTGTCATGGAGAGCCCTCGATTTAATCTATAGATCAAAATATAGCATATTTGAATCTGTAGACTAAAAGTGGCCATTTCGCTGGCGTCCCCTCTAGCGTCCATCTTCGGTGTCCGAGTGGAAGAATTGGACGGTGTGAGGAGTGTAGGGTGTGCCTTTGCCCATAAAGCGTATGCGCTGGGCATCGCTAACTGCGTTGCATTGGGCTTCACCCAGCTTTGCTCGATTGTCCCGGCACTGCAGTCGCAGTTCCTTGAGCCGCTCGGGATTCTCCGCAAGCGCTTCAGCCGACTCAAACGGCATCGGCTTTTCGCATGCGCTCAACAGCAGGGCAGCCAGTAGTAATGACATCTTTTTCATCAAGCGATCTCCTTGTGTGATGCGTGATCAGGAAGCAACGCTTGGCTTTCCTCCGGACTCACCCGCCCGATAAACCGGGCCAGTTGCTCGGTCGGATCGCCTTCGCGCCTTACCAAGTAGGTGGTTAGCATCGATGCACAGCCGCCTAGCGGCCTGGCCACGACGTCCGGATTGTTTAGTTCGTTGATGCGCGCCAGGCTGGAGAAACCCAGCCCGTAACCCGCAGCGACCAGCGCCATCATCAGATCCAGTGTTGGTACGCGGTCGGCGATGATCAGTCGCGTATCCACAGCGCCCAGCACCCGCTGCAACTGTTGCCAGAAGCCTTCGCAGACCTGCGGATCGCAGAGTACCAGCGGGTAGCGCACCACCTCGTCGAGCGGCACGCGCCGGTAGCTGAGCAGTGGGTGGCGGGCAGGTACCGCTACCACCAGCGGATCGAACCAGACCGGCTCGGCCACAAGCCCATCGCCGACCTCGTCGGACTGTGCAAGCCCGATATCGAACAGGTCGTCATTCAGGCCTCTGACCTGTTCGCTGAAGGTGACCTCTGACAGGCAGATCTCGACCTCCGGTTCTTCCTCGCGGCACTGGGCGAGCAGGGCGGCTAGGCGGGCTTGGGGTATGCCGTCGGACAGCGCGACGCGAATGCGCCCACGATAGCCAGCCGCCGCGCTCTTGACGCTGGCCTTGGCCTGATCGACCACGGCCAGCACTCGGCGTGCCTCCTCCAGCAATACCTTGCCGGCCCAGGTCAGGCGCGTGCGCCGCGTGGTGCGCTCGAACAGTTGCACGCCCAGGCGGTACTCCAGTTCCTTGATGATCCGCGACAGGGGAGACTGCTCGATATGCAGGCGCGCGGCAGCGCGGGCGAAGTGCAGTTCTTCTGCGACGGCGATGAAACAGCGAAGGTGGCGCAGTTCCACGGCCTTTCCTCCGTCAGTTGTAGGGTTCGGCTTGCACGTCGCCGTTCCAGGTTGGCTGGCGACGCAGGTTGACGATCTGAAGCAGGGAACCGAGGGCTGCGACACCACCGGCGCTGGCGGCCAGGGTCCAGGTGGGCATCTGCAACAGCAGCACGAAGCCGCCGGCCGCGGCGCCGATGGCGCTGCCCAGGTAGAGCGCCGACTCGTTCAGGGCGATGGCCAGGTTGCCGTCGCCTTGAGCCTGGCGGGCCAGGATCAGCTCGTTGTTCTGCGGCACCTGCAGCGCCCAGCCGACCGCGCCCCACAGGGCGATGGGCAGCATCACCAGCCAGGTGCTGAGGGCAGCGGCCAGTGGCAGTACGAACAGCGATACGGCGAGGGTCAGCATGATGGCGAAGGTCAGCACCGGTCCCTTGATGCGATCCACCAGCGGGCCGATCAGGAAGCTGCCCAGCACGCCGCCAATGCCCCAGACCCACAGGTAGGGGGTGACCGAGCGCACCGCGCCATAGGCCGGGTCAGCCAGCAGCGGGGCAATGAAGGTGTACATGCCCAGGCTGGCGATGGCAGCGAGCAGTGACACCAGCAGGATGACCAGCACATGGCCGTCGCCCAGAATCGCCAGCTTCTGGCCCAGCGTGGTGGCGGTGGCTGCCGGTAGGGAGGGGAGCTTCAGCAGCAGGCCGAAGAAGGCCACCAGGCCGAGCAGGGTCACCAGCCACAGGGCGGCCTGCCAGCCGAGCTGTTCGGCGATCAGCAGGCTGAGCGGCACGCCCAGCACCACACCGCTGGCCATGCCTCCCATGATGATAGCGATGGCCTTGCCGCGGCGTTCCGGCGTGGACACCGCGGCCGAGGCGCCGATGCCCATGGCCAGATAGACACCAGCGCCTATACCGGCGATGGCGCGCCAGACCATCAGTGCGGTGAAGCTCTCGGCCAGCGCGCTGGCGGCGTTGGCGATGACGAACAGGCCCAGGGCCAGCAACAGGCCGGCACGCTGACGATGTGCCGGGGTCAGGGCGACGAAGATCGGCGAACCCAGGCCGTAGGCCAGGGTGAACGCGGTGACCAGTTGTGCGGCCACCGCGACGGAGACTGCGAACGAGGCCTCGATCATCGGGATCAACCCGGCGGTGACATAGGAGGCCATGCCGAGGGCGAAGGCCCCCAGCGCTATGAGATAGATGGGGGATTGGTTGGGTGTGTGCATGCTCGGACTCGCTTGTGCTCCATTGGAGCGCGTGGGTGGTACAGCGAAGGGATGCAGCCCCGCATCGGGGCCGCATCCGGTTAGGGGACTAGAGCTCGAGGCTGACGTCGTACTCGCTCAGCCAGGTGTTGAGGCCGACCGCCAGCTCCATGCCCATGCGCTCATACATGGGCGAGACGCTGCCGAGCGGCTTGGCCAGGGTCTGCTGGATACGGCCGCTGTCGAGCAGCGGCGTCACCGGCGCGTTGCGATCCGCCTGGATGGCGGCCAGGGCATCACGCAGCGCCTGCTCGTAGGCCGGGTCCTGGGTCGACGGGTAGGGGCTCTTGACCCGTTCGCTGATCGACTCCGGCAGCAGGTCGCGGGTCGCCGCGCGCAGGATGCTTTTTTCCCGCCCGTCGAAGGCCTTCATCGCCCAGGGGATGTTGAAGGCGTACTCGACCAGGCGGTGATCGCAGAAGGGCACCCGCACCTCGAGGCCGACGGCCATGCTCATGCGATCCTTGCGGTCGAGCAGGGTCTGCACGAAGCGGGTCAGGTTGACGTAGCTCATCTGCCGCATGCGCTGGTCGACCGCGCTTTCGCCCGGCAGTACCGGCGCCTCGGCAATGGCCTGGGTGTAGCTGTCGCGCAGGAAGCTGTGCATGTCGAGTTGGGCCAGCAGTCCTGGATCGAACAGGGTCTTACCGTCGAAGTACTTGCCGGTGACCGAGGTCAGCCAGGGGAAGGTATCGGCCTGGATCGCCTCTGGATCGTGGAACCAGCGGTAGCCACCGAACACCTCGTCCGCGCTCTCGCCGGACAGCGCCACGGTCGAGTGCTTGCGCACTTCCTGGAACAGTCGGTAGAGCGATGGCCACATGTCGCCCCAGAAGGCCGGTGGTAGGTCAAGGGCGCGAACGATCTGCGCACGCAACGCCGGATCGGCCAGCTCGCGGCTGTCGAGGACGATCTCCTGGTGGCTGGAGCGAATCATCTCCACCAGGTCACGCACAAAGGGCGCATCCGGCGTGCCGCGCACGGCATCACCGGTGAAGCCGCTGCCGTGGTCGACGAAGTCGACGGAGAAGGAGCGGATGTTTTCCTTGCCGGCGGCCAGCAGCTTCTTCGACGCCAGCGCGGTAATGATCGAGGAGTCCAGGCCGCCGGAGAGCAGGCTGCACAGCGGCACGTCGGCGACGATCTGGCGGTCGACGATGTCCTCCAGCAGGTCGCGGGTATGGCGAATGGTCTCGTCCAGCGAGTGGGTGTGCTCGCGCGCCTCCAGCTTCCAGTAGTGGCGGCGGCCCAGGCCCTGACGGTTGATGCGCACGATCTCGCCCGGCATCACCTCGCGCATGCCATCGAACACGGCATGGCCTGGCGTCTTCACCATCTCCAGGATTTCGCGCAGGCCGTCTGCACGCACTTTGCGCGGCACCAGCGGGTTGGCCAGCAATGCCTTGGGCTCTGAGCCGAACACCACGCCGTCGGAGGTGGGGAAGTAGTACAGCGGCTTGACGCCCATGCGGTCACGGATCAGCAGCAGCTCCTGCGAACGCAGGTCCCAGATGGCGAAGGCATACATGCCGTTGAGCCGCTCGACGAAGGCCTCGCCCCATTCGACATAGGCACGCAGCACCACCTCGGTGTCGCTGCGGGTCTCGAAACGGTGGCCAAGTCGTTGCAGTTCGGTGCGCAGCTCGCGGAAGTTGTAGACCTCGCCGCTGTAAGTGATCGCGGCTATCTCGTGCGGGCCACCGTGCATGGAGGTCATCGGTTGGCGACCACCTTCCAGATCAATGATCGACAGGCGCCGATGACCCAGGCCTACCGGCCCGTCGATCCACAGTCCGCCGGCATCCGGCCCGCGCAGGGCCATGGTGTCGGTCATGCGCTGCAGGGTGTCGCGTTGCGTTTCCAGGTTCTGGCTGTAGGACAGCCATCCAGCGATTCCACACATAGTCGTTCTCCTTGTGATTGAGTTACCCGAGGCTTTCCAGGTCGCTGTCCTCGGCCAGCAGCACGCGCGTCTCGCCATGGACGTAGCGCGCCGGTGCTGGGGTTTGGGCATGGCTGTCGAGGTCGTTGAGCAGGCGCTGCAACTCCACGGCGGTGTCGAGGCCGGCGAAGGGCTGGCGGGGCGGTTCCTTGAGTGCCACGGCGCGCACCACCTGCCGGCACAGCCGCGAAAGCTTGTGCAGGGTGTCCAGCCCTGGCTCGTCGGGAGCTGTGGCGAACGCGTGCAACAGCTCCTCGGCGCCACTGGCGTTGCGTGTCCAGATGCGCAGCTGGTCGTGATCCCAGCGGGGCGTATCGAACACCAGACGCGCATGGATCAGCCGGGCATCGCGATCGACGAAGCTGAAATCCACGGTGCGTTGGCGCACGATGTTGACGAAGCTGGCGTAGCCGGTGACCGGCGCCTCGCCCAGGCTGGCGGTGAGCTGCACGCTGTCGAGCACCTCTGCGCCCGAGATCGAAAAGTCCGAGCGCACACCGAGCACGCCATCGAGCCGGAGCTGGCCGGCACGTGGGCAGATCCAGCCGACCAGATCCAGGGCATGAATCACCTCGCTGGTCACTCCACAGGTAGGGCGATAGTCGTTGATGCGGTCCTTGCCCCAGTGGAAGCTGGCGCGTACCAGTTGCCAGTCGTGACGCTCTACCCAGTCGCGCAACTGCCGGGTCGCGTCCGAGTAGCGCTCCACCAGATCCAGGGCAAAGCCGCCGACCTGATCCAGTGCACCGAGCAGCTCATCCAGGTCGTCACCGGGCGTGACCAGCGGCTTCTCGCAGAGCACGAAGCCCTGGTAGCCGGCCAGTTGCTTGAGCACGGGCGCATGGCTGTGATCGTTGACGCTGACCACCACGACGTCCGGCTCGAACACCTGCAGCGCCCGCTCGATAGTGTCGAAGTAGGGCAGTTCGGTCGCCTTCTGCCGGCGCCCGACATAGGCCAGTGACAGCGGCAGGCCAGTGCTCGTGGCGATATGCTCGAAGGCGCGGCGGTAGCGGTTGCCGGCGTAGCCCAGGCCGATGATCAAGATCTTCATGCCGAGGCCTCCTGACGGATCAGCAGACGCTCGTCGCTGACGGCGAAGCCCAAGGTCTGGTACAGCGTGCCGGCAGCCGCAGTGCTCTGCAGCACTACGCAGACGACGCCGCGGTTGGCGAACCAGCGCAGCAGGTGCTGCATCAGCTGCCGGGCGATGCCGCGGCCCCGCCACTGCGGCTCCACCACCACCGACTGCACCCAGCCGGACAGGCCGTTTAGGCAGCCCGGCGCCGGCGCGCGCTGGTCGATGATGGCCGTCGCGCAACCCAGCACCTGACCGGACTCCTTGTGCTCGGCGGTGAGGATCTGCACGCAGTCGCTGTCGTTCAGGCGGCTACTCAGCCAGGTGCGGTAGGCCACCCGCCAGCGCGCCGCTTCTTCCGGCGTCTTGCTCGAATAGCTGGCGTTGGTGCCGTCCAGCAGATACGCGCGCAGTTCAACCAAACTGGCCAGGTCGGCCTGGTTCGCTGGGCGCACGGTGAAGAAGGACTGTTCCATCTCAGGCCACCTCCGCAGCAAACACCTCGGACGCAAGCGGAATGCTGAAGTGATCGAAGGTCTCGCGCAGCGACACCGCCAGATGTTCGATCTGCGCATCGCTGTGGTTCGGCGTGGCGTTGACGCGGAAGCGCTCGGTCCCTACCGGCACGGATGGATAGTCGATTGGCTGCAGATACACGCCATGGTTATGCAGCAAGCGTTCGGCCGCTGCCTTGCAGCGCTTGACTTCACCTACCCGCACCGGCAGCACGTGGGTCTGCGAGCAGGGCATCACCGGCACGTCATAGTGCTTGAGCCGCTCGCGCAGCTTGGCGGTCTGGGCATGCAGGCGATCGCGCTCGATACTGCTGGCCTTGAGGTGCTCGACGCTGGCGAGGCAGCCGGCGGTGATCGCCGGTGGCAGCGAGGTGGTGAAGATGAAACCGGTGGCGAAGGAGCGCACCGCATCGACGATCACCTGGGTCGAGGCGATGTAGCCGCCGATTACACCGATAGCCTTGGCCATGGTGCCTTGGATGATGTCCACCTGATTGGCTACGCCCAACTCGGCGGTAATACCGGCGCCGCGCGGGCCGTACATGCCCACTGCATGCACCTCGTCGAGGTAGGTGAGGGCGTTGTAGCGCTTGGCGATCGCAACGATTTCGGCGATTGGGGCAATGTCCCCATCCATCGAGTAGATCGACTCGAACACCACAATCTTCGGCTGACCCAGCGGGTAGCTGGCGAGAATCTGCTCCAGATGCTCGACGTCGTTATGGCGGAAGATCTTGCGCTCGTTGGGCGTGGAGCGAATGCCGTTGACGATGGAGGCGTGGTTCAGCTCATCGCTGATCACCACGCAGTCGGGGATGCGCCGCAGCAGGCACTGGAGGGTGGCATCATTAGAGCCGAAGCCGGTGGGGAAGACCAACGCCGCTTCCTTGTCGTGCCAGTCGGCCAGGCTAGCTTCCAGACTGGAATACACCTCGTGCGAACCGCCGATATTACGCGATCCGCCGGAGCCCGCTCCGTAGGTCTCCAACGCATCGTGCATCTGTTCGCGCACGGCGGGGTGTTGCGACATGCCGAGGTAGTCGTTGCTGCACCAGACCACCACCGGTTCTTGCTCGCGGCCATCCAGCTTGGCCAGCGGGTACTGGCCGCAGATACGACTGAGGGTGGTGAAGGTGCGGTACTGGTTGGAGGACTTCAATGTCTCCAGTTGTTCCCGAAGAAGTGCTTGGTACATCCGTTTATATCCTTAGCGAGTTGATGACACGTCTCTGTGTGGTTCCTCATCAAGCGAGAGCCCTGGCTCGGGTAATTGCGGCCAGGTCGGGCTATTCTTCTCGGGATTTATAGGGGTTACAATTTGACTGTTTATCCTAGTACCGGAGGTAACCGGATGAGCGCACCTCGCACAACTGAACGCACTCGGGTAGAGCTGGCCGAATTCCTGCGTAGTCGCCGCGAACGAATTTCGCCGGAGGAGGTGGGCCTGCCCGCCGGTAGTCGACGGCGCACGCCGGGGCTGCGTCGCGAGGAGGTCGCGGCCCTGGCCGGGGTGGGTTTGTCCTGGTACACCTGGCTGGAACAAGGACGGGACATCAGCGTGTCCGCGACCTTTCTCGACAACCTCTCGCGTACGCTCAAACTGGATGCTACCGAGCGTCGTCACCTGTTCCTGCTCGCTCACCAGCGCCTGCCGCCCGAGCCGGGCAAGACCTGGTGCACGGTGCCTGCGCTGATTCACCGACTGATGGGCGACATCCCCTCGCGCCCGGCCTACGTGCTCAACCTGCGCTGGGACGTATTGGCCTGGAATGCCGCGGCGGATCGGGTGTTCGGTTTCTCCGCGCTGCCGGCTGACCGCCGCAACCTGTTGTGGATGCTGTTCACTAGCCCGGCCATGCGCGAGTTGTTCAACCCTTGGGATGAGCAGGCGCTGCAGATCCTCTCCAGTTTCCGCCGTGACTTCGTGCGGGCGACCCAGGATCCGGATATCGCCGCGCTGGTGAAGGATCTGGAGAAGGCCTCGCCGGACTTCAGGGAATGGTGGCGACAGCAGGACATCCACGGCCCGTGCCAGGGGATACGCCACCTGTACATCGAAGCAGTTGGCCAGGTGGTGTTCGAACACACCACGCTGACCATCGACGAGGACCGCCACCTGCGCCTGGTCTACTACGCTGCCAAGGAGGGTAAGCCGCACAGCCAATCCTTCGAGCAGTGGCTGCAACAGGAGCCGGCGCTGGTATAAGCCCCGGCGCCTGTTGCTCAACCAATCGACGGCCCGCGCTGGCGACCCAGTTGCCAGGACACGCTGTTGCCCTGAATCACCGCCGACACGCTCTGCCCGAGCCTCTGCTCGATCACCGGCTTCCACGGCACCAGGCTGAAGCCGATGCCATCGTCGAGCAGGGCATAACGGCCGCTGGCCAACTGCACGCTGCGCCGGTAGATCCCGCTGACGCGCTGGCCCTCGACCGCCGGGCGATATTGCAGGCCCGTCTGCGCCGAGATCTCGCGCGCCGTTGCGGCCAGCTCCCGTCCTCGCAGGGTGGCCAGCAGGTTGCGTGAGAGCGCCACGCGTTGGCCTTGGCGTTCGGCCAGCCCCAGTTCCACCAGGAAGTCGGCACGCTGTCGCAACGCTTCACGCACCTCCTTGCCGAAGCCCTTGTCGACCAGCTCGCGGTTGCCGCCGATCAGCTGTTGGTCCAGCCAGGTCGCGCCGACGGCGCGTACCTGCTGCTCGAGGGGCAGCGGTGTGCGCAGCTCGACGGCGACATCGCCCAGGCGGCGAGCATCATGCTGCCGGCCTTGCTCGGGCAGGTCGGCCGGCACCCGCCAGTCACCCTCGGCCAACCGCTCGACGATACCGGCCCGGCGCAGGGCTTCCAGACGCCGTACATGGCGCTCGACCAATGCATCGGGATCATGCCCGCCGCTCGACTGCCAGCGTGCCAGGGCCAGGTGGTGATCGGTGCGATAGAGGCCGTCCGCAGCCAGCGCCGCAATCGAGCGATCTACCACGCGCGGCTCGTTCAGACTACGTGTTTCCACCAGGCCGCCGATGGGGTAGTCGGCCAGTTCCGCGTGGGCAGGCAAGGCCAGGTAGTGAGCCTTGCCGTCGAGACCGTCGACCACCAGGTAGCCGCGGTCGTGTAGCTCGTCGGCCAGCCCCTTGGCCACGATCCTACCAACCACAACAGAACCATTCTTGTCCGGCTCGAAGACCGCCAGCTCTCGCTGCAGGCCTCCCATGGCCCGCTGCATCGTGCGCACGATATCGCGACGCTCACCCATGGCGCGCAGAGTGGCCTCGGCGTCGTCATGCAGGAGCCAATGCCCAGGTCGAACTTCATGGGCCAGTTCAAGCTTCTGCAACTGCTGCAGACGACCGATTAGCAACTGTCGGCGCGGATGGTTGGCGAGCGATTTCAGGTTGAGCACGCCGGCCTGGCGTTCGCGCAATAGGGTGCGATCCAGGCTGGTGTAACGCTCCTGCTGCACCTCGCGCTGCAGGCTCTGCTGGATCTCCAGTTCGGTGCGCGGTCCCAGCCATTCGGTGGCCAGCTCCGAGGCTCGGTTGCGCATGCCCTCGGCGATGTAGTCGCGGGCGATCACCAGGTCCTTGCCGGTGTTGTCCTTGCCGCGCAGGACGATATGGGTGTGCGGGTTGTCGGTGTTCCAGTGGTCGACCGCCACCCAGTCGAGGCGGGTGCCGAGGTCGGCTTCCATCTGGCTCATCAGGTGGCGGGTGTAGGTGCGCAGGTCGTCGAGTTGCTCGGCATCCTCGGGCGAGACGATAAAGCGAAACTGGTGGCGGTCGTCCCGACCGCGCTCCTCGAATGCATTGAGGTCGGCCTGGTCGGTCAGTAGCCCATAGGCCTGGCCTGGATCGCCCTCACGACTGACGCCGTCGCGCTCGATGTAGCGCAGGTGGCTGAGCGTCGAGCGCTTGCCAGCCTGGCGCAGGTTCACCAGGCGCGTCTTGATGGTGACGCGACGGGCGTTGGACGGCAGTTGCTGCCCGCTGAAACGCGCGGCGACATGCCCGCGGCCGAGGCGGGCGCCGGGCTGGTGGCTCGCCTTGCGCGTCTTTCCGGTGCCGGCCTTGTTGGCCTGGCGCAGCACCTGGTTGACGAAGGGTTGGCCGCGTTGCTGCGGCTTGCCCGGCTGCGGGCGAAAGAGCAATTCGTCATCCGGACGGCTTCCCTTGCTCATGTTTGGACTCCTCCAAGTTGATCGCAGTACGGCGTGTCAGGCACGCTTTTAAGCCAGTGTTGCTGTGGGGCGAACACAATTTCGGCACCTGGCGACACCGGCGCTGTGTCGCCGCCAACCCCCGTGCAGACTGATTTTCGGGCCAACGAAGTGCCGCCCCCTTTTATCTTGCCCTCCGCTTTTTCCGTGCCTTTGCGCTGCTGAGCTGGGTAATCAGGAGAGGCGGGACGACGACTTCCAACGCTTCTGGCCGGCAGGCGAGGGCAGAGGTATCTGCAGCCTGGCGGCGCGCGAGTGCGCACACCGAGCGCATACATTCGGCATGCGGATCGACACGAAGAAGGTCTGTTCATTGACGCGCCTCCAGCCACAAGGGCTGCGCCCGACCGATCACCGCGTTGGCAGACACCGGGCCGAAGTAGCGGCTGTCGAACGACGCCGGGTTGCTGCTGCTGAGCAGAAACAGCTCGTCGCCAACCAGGCGCCGGCAGGCCTGCCGGGTTGGCAGCGCGCGCCCCTGTCGATCCCACCTCAGGCGCCAGGCAACAAGTTCACCATCGATGCGCACCTGATTGCCCCGCGTGCACACCCGCTGCGGCCCCATCGCCGCCACGGTCTTCAGCAACGGCACGTTCGCCGGTAGGTAGCCACGCTGCGCCGCCAGCGACCTCACCTCCGTAGGCAGATGAACCAGCACCAGATCGCCCGGCGCCAACGAGTTGGCCGGCGAGATGCGGTACCAGCCGACGGGCACGCTGTCGGACGCGTTGTAGACCAGCCGTGGTGGCGACGTTGTGAGCACCGCCCAACCCAGGACAAACAAGCTGCCAGCGAGCAGCGCCAGTGGCCACCGCACGCCGCAAGCACCCAAGGTCATGACGTGGCCTCCGGGAACTGCCGCTCCAGCACTTCGCGCAGCATCTCCGCCATCGTCACGCCGCGGTCGAAGGCCGCCAGCTTGATGCGCGTACGCAGTGCTGGCGTGACATCCAATGTCAGGCGGGCGCTATAGCGCTCGACCTTGCCGTTGTCGATTCCAGCGCCTTTGCGTATCCAGGTTTCGGCTTGCGGATCGGCCAGCGGGCGTGCACCGATATCGATGCGCTTGCCGCTCATGGCGACCACCCCAGCAGCTCGTCGACCAGGCTGCTGACCTCGCGCGCGGCGGCGCTGTCCGGCGCCAGTTCACGCGCCAGGCGACCTGCTGCCACGCTCTCGGCGAAGACGATGCGCTGGCGTACTTCTGCTTGCAGTGCTGGTAGCGGTTGGTCGGCCAAGGCGCCGCGCGCTTCGCGGCCGATCACCGTGGTGCTGACGCGGCGGTTGATGGCAAATGCCGCGCGCAGTGTCGGCCTGAACACCTGCGCCTCGCGGATCAGGTTGACCATCTCCGCACTGGCCCACAGGTCGTAGGGGCTGGGCTGCACCGGGATCAACACGCGATCTGCCGCCAGCAACGCCGAGCGGGCGAGGGCTGCGATGCGCGGTGGCCCGTCGATGATCACGTGATCGGCACGACGGGCAAGCTCTGGGGCTTCCTGGTGCAGCGTCTCGCGCGCCAGGCCGACAGCACTGAACAATCTCGGCAAACCTTGCTGGCTGCGCCGTTGCGTCCAGTCCAGCGCCGAGCCCTGCGGGTCTGCATCGAGCAGGATGACGCTCTTCCCACGCAGGGCCAGTTCACCGGCGATATGGGTGGCGAGGGTGGTCTTGCCCACCCCGCCTTTCTGGTTGAGCAGGGCGACGATCATGGCCGGCTCCCCCCGGTCAGACTGCCCCGATCAGCACCTGTCCACACACAGGCGCTGCCCCAATAACAAGTTAGAGCTTTTAAGTTAGTTAAGTTAAGGGAAGCTGAAAGCCCCACCAGCCGTGGCCTGCAGAGGCGTTCGTGCGCCTGAAGGCACGTGCACCGCGCTCCTGATAGCACGGGCCGGCGTGCGCCTGAAAGCACGTCGGGATTCACAGCTTTTCCAGAAGATATCCCCGTGCCGTCTACGGCACGCGCCGGAAGGCCAGCAGCTCGGTCGAACGGGACAGACGCACCACTTCCAGGCGATACCCGGGCAGCGACTGGCGAGCCACCAGCGCACGCAGGTCGAGGGCGAAGTCCGAGTAGCGCGCCGAGCTGCCCGACTTGCGGTACAGGTGGCGAAAGTCGAACTGCCAGCCGTCCTTCTGCCTGCCACCGTGCTTGCGCACCAGGCGGTACAGCCAGCGCTCGATACCGCCGGTGAGGCGGAAATAGGCCGGGTCGATGGTCAGCACCAGGGCCTGATCCAGCACCCCGCTGTAGAACCAGTCCGGCAGGATCAGCTCGATACCCAGTGGCCGGCCATCCGCCGCGGCCAGTTCCTTCCACTCGTTGATCCAGGAGAAACGGTGTAGGCGTCGGCCGGTGGTCTCGCGAATCGAGGTGGCCACGCTGGTCGACTGCAGCCGATCCAGCGCCGCTTTCAGGCGCTGGTAGTCGCGCAGCGAGGTGCCGCGGCCGATGAAACGCAGGATCTGGTAGGGCGTCGCACGCATCAGTCGCGAAGTGGGGATGCCCGCATCGCGCGCCTCGACCAGCTGGCTGGCCGCCCAGATCAGGATGTCGGCATCCCAGATCGTGGCGATGCCATGCTCCAACGTGCCTTCCACACGCACCGTCACCTCGCCCGAGCGAAAGTCGATCGGCACGGTGCGCCGCGACTTGGCCAGCGAGAAGAACGGATGCGCCATCAGATCTTGGGCGTCGCGTGGCGCCATATCCCCCGGCAGGGCGCGGAACAGATCCAGTTGCTCGCTCTGCGGAGGCGAATCGAGATGCCGACAATTCATAGACGAAGGCTTCACTGATCATCACGCTGTGCTCCCGGGTGGCGGTCGATGTACTCGGGATCGAAGGTGGTCTCGAAGCTGCGCTCACCGGCCCAGGATTCGAGATCGGCGAGCGCGTACATCACCCGCCGGCCAAACTTGTGAAAGCGCGGCCCGCCGCCGATCACCCGCTGCTTTTCCAGCGTGCGCGGCGACAGCCGCAGGAAGGCCGCGGCTTCGTTGTTGGTGAGGTAGCGAGGGGCAGGGCAGGTCTGTGGTGCTTGGGCCTCGCCAGCGCCCTCAACGGGCCGCATGGCATGTGCTGTTGGCCCAGCCTTGCGGTGCAGCGGGGCATCGAGATCGATGCGACGCAGCTGACGTGAAAGATTGGTTGAGTGCGACATGGTGTGTCCTCCGTTGACGTGGGAGGTGCACCGTGCGGCAGCCGTCGCGCTCGATCATGTCGGGTTGGGTCTGGGCGAATGCGCAGGCAGGAGGGAGGAGGATTGATACCGGGAAGGTCTGGACGCTGACCGTGTACGCTCATTTACGCGCATCACCGGCCACGGTGCTCAAGCACGCCAAGCTCCGCGCGCGCAGCCTACGGATTTACGTGCCTACGACTTTCCACAAAACCGGAAAACCGCATCGGCAGATTTCCGTAAATCCGTAAAAGTGCAGATCCGCTTTCCCACAGATCCGTAAATCCGTGGATACGGATCGACGGATTTGGGCAAAATCGTAAGACCGTAACGGTCTCAATCAACTGGAGGCACAACGTGGTTATTCCAGGCTGATTGCCGGGGGCGTGCGCCCGTGCATCAACCTCGCGGGTGGGGCGCGCGGGTAGCCGGCAGGGCAGGGGCGCAAAAAACAAGGCACCGGGTCGCCTCGGTGCCTTCCGCTGGTCTAGCGATTCCAGAACACGTGCACCTGCTCGAAGCCGGTCTCCAGAGTGAACACGTCGCCGCTGTATTCCATATCGCGGGCCATGGCGCGGTAATCGATATACATCGCCAGGTGGGTCGGAATGCTGCTGGTTTCCTCGGTCAGCTCCAGGGCGTAGTCGGCCAGCGAGCTGTAGCAGCCGCAATAGTCTTCCTCGGCCGCCTTGCGCGCCTGCTCCAGGTCGTTGAAGTGAGCGAGTAGAGCGCCGCCGAACTCTGGGTACTCCTCAATGAAACACGCAATCTCATGGGCGTTCTCGAGTCCCTCGTACTCGCCGAGGCGGTAGCCGTCGAAGCCCTCAAAGTCGTGAATGGCGTATTCCTCCGCCCCCTCGACCGGCGAGGCCGCCAGCATGGCATCGACTTGCGCCTGGATGTCATCCAGCGTCAGGGTGGCATCGATCCAGACGCCATGCAGATGACCGGCGCTGTAGGCGGCCAGGTCGGCAACGTAGATCCTGATTTCTTCGCTCATGGCTTTCGCTCCTTCGTCTTCAGGGTTCTGCGCTTGCGCTGCGCATGAACCCCTGCCGACTAGGGCGACTAAGGCGGTCGTGAAAAAATCAGGAAAAATCGCGGAGGCTCCACCCAGCGCAGCGGCCGGGTGGAAACCGTCTATTTTTCTTGATTTTGAGGGGGCAAGAGCCCCTGCTTTGGAAGAAGCAAGGAAAGTTTTACCTCAGGTGCTGCCAGCATCTATCGTTTAGATTTTGGCGCCGCTAAGCTTCCTTCCAGCGCAGTATTGCTGGGGGCTCGGAGACTCACTCAACCAACTGCGGCCTCCGGAAACGCTTCTGCATACGTTCGCCGGCCAGTAGGTCGACCACTTCGAGGTAGATCTGTTCGACCGTCTCGCCGCTGAAATCCTCACCGTAGCGTTTCTTCAGGCCCTGTTCGCTGAGCACCAAGTGTTCGCTGGCGCGTACGCCATGCTGGTCGAGGCAGCCGCGTACGCATTGCAGGCGGCAACCGTCGATGGCAAGGATCGGCCGACCGCTATTTGCCTTGCTGACTAGCGAGGCAACTCGTCCGCCGACTCCGGCAATGCAGGACATTTCCGCCAGACCAGCGCGATCAAGGCGCACCGCCAGAGTGTTGGCCAACTGCGCGACATTGGAGCAGCCGGAGCAGGAGTAGACCAGGGGTAGCTTGGGATCGCGCATTTGACCTCCTCGCGGGCTGCATTCAGTCGTGGTAGTTGGCCAATCGCGGCTGGTCGAGTACACGAATAACTCGCCGTTCCATGGCGATAAGGCCGTCGTCGATCAGGCGGTGCAGGATGCGCGAGAATGTTTCCGGTTGGATGCCCAACTGAGTGGCGATCAGGCGTTTGGGTGCGCTGAGCTGGATGATGCCATTGCGAGCCTCCTGTTCCTGGCACAGGTAGCGCGCCACGCGCCGACTGGCGTTGCCCAGGGCCAGGGTGTCGATCTCGTTGAGGCGCTGGTGCAGGCGTGCGCTCAGGTGGCCGAGCAGCTCTAGACAGGTCTTGGGCTGCTCCTCAAGAAGGTGCCGGTAGTGCCCTGCGTCAATGCTAATCAGGCTGCTCGGCTTGAGCGCGCTGGCTGTCACAGGATAGTAACGGGTGCCGCTGAACATCAACGCCTCAGCGAAGCTCTGCCCTGACGAGATCACCTCCACTAGCTTTTCTTGGCCTTCTGGCAGCACACGGGTCAGGGTAATACGTCCATCGAGCAGTAGGTAGAAACGGTCTGCCGCATCGCCTTGGTGGAAAAGTACGCCACCGACCTCCAAGCGTCTTCGGATGGCCAGGCAACAGATCTCCTGAAAGAGAGGCTGCGGCAGGCGGTCGAACAGGTGATGCTTGCGTAGTGCAGATTGGGTCGTGGAATCGGTAAGCATGGTCCACCTCCATGTCCTGCATGTTAGGTGGTCGCGCATGCGTGGCCCATTCCTCCGAGGCGTTACCTCCAAAGAGGCAGACTCAGGCGTGGAAGTCTTCCAGACGCTTTAAGCTGAACAGCAGGCTGGTGCTGATCTGATGCAGCCAGGGGGCGTCAGGCTCTCGGGATGAGCATTGATGCAACTGCTCGAGTTCGCGCAGCAACTGGTTTGCCTCGGTGTGGCAGGCGGCCAGCCGGTCGAGTTCGACCAGTGCCTGATGACAGTGTTCGTGGCAGGTTAGCAGTAGCGATGCTCGATCTAGGCGCAAGGACAGCGACTCGCTCAGTGCCAGTACGCACAGGGTACGTTGACTGTAGGCATAGATCCGGCCGCACTGCGTCAACCACTTTGCAGTGGGCGAGTCACAGCCGGCGGCGAGTCGCTTGGCCACTTCTAGAGAACGCAGCATTAGTAGCTCGCCGACGGCGAGTGTCGCATGCCGCAATTCATCATCCTCGCTGGCGCCGAGCATCAGGGCGTAGCCCTGCGAGAGCCGGGCCAGGGTGTCGACGCGTTGCTGTTCGGCGCTCCCTTCCATGAGCGCTTGCAGGCGGCTGCAACACTTGTTGAGCTCGTCCAGGCAAGCCTGGCAATGACGCCGGGCCATGTCGTGATCGTCGAGCAGACAGTAGAGCAGGGCCTGCTGGCCTAGGAAGGCCTGCCGATTGGCGAGATGCAGGGCCTTAAAACGGCGCTGATTGGCGTTCAGCGGTGCCTCGAAAGTGGGCAGCCCGGGCAGTAGTAGGGTGCGCAGTAGGGATCTCAAGGCTTTCTCCGGAGTGGGTGCGGGGTGACCGTTCGGACGAGCCTGATTGTGTGGGTCATGAGTTGTCTCTATAGGTTGTGACGGTCCTACCCTAGTGCATACGGCGGATGGCCCCTTGACGGGAATCAAGTTCCGTTACGCAGTGACGGTGCGGTTCCTGACACAGCTCATGACCTTCTTGTCAGTTCCTAGGCTGAACGCTGGACTAGGGCATCTCAACCCACTGAGGTGGAGTTTGTAGTGGTCTACTGATTCCGGACACCGATTTAGGCGAAAATCCTCGCCGTGAAAGAGGTGTCTGATGAGCAAGC
>NZ_JBLWTV010000029.1:0-41112 GCF_048269965.1 Pseudomonas sp.
AGCCAATAGAACAGGGTGTAGAAATTGTTGAGGATCACGTAGACGAAAGTGATCAGCGTCATGGCCGCCAGGAGGAAAGCGATGAAGCCTTCCTCGAAGTGCTCCCAGACGCGCCGCAAGGCGTTCATGGCATCTCCGCGAGGTTCTTGTGATTGTCAGGAGTTGGGCGAATCTAACCGAGCAAGGACCGGCGCGATATTCGTCATTGGCAAACGCCGTCTTAGGCGACGGCGAATGAAAGACCGCCCCGGGTGCGTGGGCCCGGGACGGCCGTGGGGCTCAAGGCTGGTTGGCGGCTTGCGCGGCTTCGATCACATCACTGCCGATCTCGGCCTCGAACTTCTTCCACGCCGGACGCACGGCGTCACGCCAGGCGGCACGCTGCTCGGGCGTCAGGGTGATGATTTCGCTCTTGCCGGTGGCGACGATGGCCTGGCGCGCCTGGGTATTCAGTGCCTCGGCCTGCTTGTTCACCTCGCGGGTCACCTCGTCGACGATCTGTTCCAGCTCGCTGCGGATATCCGCCGGCAGGCCGTTCCAGAACTGGGTGTTGGTGATCAGCAGGTAGTTGCCGATGGCATGGTTGGACTCGGTCATGTACTTCTGCACCTCGAAGTACTTCTGCGAGTAGATGTTCGACCAGGGGTTGTCCTGGGCGTTGACCACGCCGGTCTGCAGGCCCTGGTAGATCTCGGCGAAGGCCATCTTGCGCGGCACCGCGCGCAGGGCGCTGTACTGCGCGGCCTGCAGGTCGGACGGTTGCACGCGGAATTTCTGCCCACGGGCATCGGCCGGCTCCACCAGCGGCTTGTTGGCGGTGAGCTGACGCATGCCGTTGAGCCAGTAGGCCAGGCCGGTGATGCCCTTGCTCTCCATCGACTTGAGCAGCGCCTTGCCCTTGCTTGAGGACTGGAAGCGCTGCGCGGCGGCGACGTCATCGAACAGGAACATCATGTCGAACAGCTGCAGCTGCTTGGTGTACTGCTCCAGCTTGGACGGTGCCGGCGCCAGCATCTGCACTTCGTTGAGCAGCAGGGCTTCCATTTCCTTGCCATCGCCATACAGCGAGGAGTTGGCATAGACGTCGACCTTGACCTTGCCGGCCAGGCGCTCCTCCACCAGCTTCTTGAACAGCAGCGCGCCCTGGCCCTTCGGCGTACTGTCGGCGGTGATATGGGAAAACTTGATCAAGATCGGATCGGCTGCGTGTGCCGAGAGTGCGCCAAGCAGTGCGCAACCGGCGAGCACGCCGGCCAGGCCACGACGGACGAAAGAAAACTTCATGGAAGGCTCCTGTTGTTTTTGTCTGAGCGTCGAGGGAGAAACCCCTTCGATTGGCCCGGACTCTACTGCGCCCTTCCACAAGCTGAAATTCACATTTGGACAACCGAGCCTTCGGCATTCACGAAGGCAGCGCAGAACCCTCCCCTGCCGCGCCACTGTTTCTCAGGTGATCGAGCATCTGCTTCGCGGTCAGCGAAAGGTTGTCCTGATTGCGCACCGCCACCTTGAGCTCACGCCGGGCCCAGGGATCGTGCAGCGGGATGACCCGCACATCCAGCGCCGGCAGATAGGTGCGCACCGCCAGGTCCGGCAACACACCAACGCCCATGCCGGTGTGGATCATCCGGCAGATGGCTTCGAAGCTGCGCACCTGGATGCGCAGGCGCAGGGCCACCCCCTGGCTGTGCGCCGAGTGCTGCAGCAGGCCGTGCAAGGACGCGTCCTGCTGCAGGCCAATGAAGTCGTGGCCCACCGCCTCGCGCAGGAACAGGCCATCGCGTTCGGCCAGCGGATGCTCACGCGGAGTGACCAGCACCAGTTGATCGTGGCGGTAGGTGAACACCTGCAGGTCCTCGGCCGGCACGTGGCCGGCGAAGATGCCGATATCGGTCAGCCCCTCGCGCACGGCGCGAATGGTCTCGCTGCTGACGCGCTCCTCCAGGTCGATCTTCACCTGCGGGTGCAGGCGGCTGAAGCTGGCCAGATCCTCGGGCAGAAACTCGATCACCGCCGAGGTGTTGGCGTGGATGCGCACATGGCCCTTGACCCCTTCGCTGAATTCGCTGAGGTCGGCATTGAGCTGTTCGAGGTTGTCCATCATGTTGCGCGCGTGGTGCAGCAGCGCGTGACCGGCCGGGGTCAGCTCGACGCCCTTGGGCTGGCGATAGAGCAGCGCGATGCCGAGCTGGTTTTCCAGGTCGCTGACGCGCTTGCTCACCGCCGCCAGGGCCAGGTGCTCGCGCTCGGCGGCGCGGGTCAGGCTGCGCTCGTCGGCAATGGCCACGAACAGCTTGAGGGTGACGAAATCGATGCGGCGCATGAGGGTCTCCATTTCGTGCCTGGCGAAGTGAAGCAGCCAGACACCTGATTTACAGCATGCCACTTCGCGATACGCGAAGCCTAGCTTGGCCATTGGGTAATTGTCGGCATCGCTGCGCTGCGCCATTCTGCGCACCACGAGAAACGCACAGGCAAATCAGGTGCAGCCATGACTCAGAGCAACACCAGCAACATGGCCCTGCAGGGGCTCAAGGTGATCGAGATGGGTCAGCTCATCGCCGGTCCCTTCGCCAGCAAGCTGCTCGGCGAATTCGGCGCCGAGGTGATCAAGATCGAGCCGCCGGGCGTCGGCGATCCGCTGCGCAAATGGCGCAAGATCAAGGACGGCACCTCGCTCTGGTGGCACGTGCAGTCGCGCAACAAGCGCTCGCTGACCCTCGACCTGAAGCAGGCCGAAGCGCAGGACATCGTGCGTAGGCTGGTATCCGAGGCCGACGTGCTGGTGGAGAATTTCCGCCCCGGCACGCTGGAAGGCTGGGGCCTGAGCTACGCAGCACTGAAGGCGATCAACCCGCGCCTGATCATGCTGCGCATTTCCGGCTACGGGCAGACCGGCCCCTACCGCGACTTGCCCGGTTTCGGCGTGATCGGCGAAGCCATGGGCGGCCTGCGCCACCTCTCTGGCTACCCCGGCCAGGCGCCGGTGCGCGTCGGCATCAGCATCGGTGACTCGCTGTCATCGCTGTACGGCGTGATCGGCGTACTGCTGGCCCTGCAGGAGCGTGCGCGCAGCGGCGAAGGCCAGGAAATCGACGTGGCGCTGTACGAGTCGGTGTTCGCCATGATGGAAAGCCTGATCCCCGAATACGACGCCTTCGGCTACGTCCGCGAGCCGGCCGGCAGCGCCCTGCCCGGCATCACGCCGTCCAACTCCTACCCCTGCAACGACGGCAGCTACGTGCTGATCGCCGGCAATGGCGACAGCATCTACAAGCGCCTGATGAGCCTGATCGGCCGCGACGACCTGGGCAATGACCCGCGCCTGGCGCAGAACGACGGGCGCAGCCAGCACGCCGAGCTGATCGACGCTGCCATCGCCGAATGGACCGCGCAGCGCGGCCGCGATGAAGTGATCGAGGCCCTCAAGGGCGCCCGCGTACCGGCCGGCTATCCCTACACCGCCGCCGACATCGTGCAGGACCCGCACTACCTGGCGCGGCAGATGATCGAGCAGGTGCAGACCAGTGTCGGTCCGCTCAAGGTACCGGGCGTGCTGCCCAAGCTGAGCCGTACACCGGGCCGTATCGGCACCGGCGGCCCGCAGTTGGGCGAGCACAACGACGACATCCTCGCCGGCCTAGGCCTGAGCGCGGAACAGGTCGCCGGCCTGCGCGAGCGCGGCATCATCTAGCCAGATGGCTGCAGATAGTTCCCACGCAGAGCGTGAGGAACGATTAGATGGCTCCCACGCTCTGCGTGGGAGTTCAGCTCAGTTCGTAGGGTGGACAACGCGAAGCTTGTCCACCAAGACAGCAACGCAGCTCAAGCCGGTGCGCACAGCGCACCCTACGCCGCGAACAATCAGGATCACGCCATGAACAAACGCCTCTACATCCAGGACGTCGCCACCCGCGACGGCTTCCAGATCGAAGCTTCCTTCGTGCCCAGCGCAGACAAGATCGCCCTGATCGACCGCCTGTCCCACACCGGCCTGGCCAAGATCGAGGTGACCTCCTTCACCTCGCCCAAGGCCATCCCCAACCTGCGCGATGCCGAAGAGGTGATGCGCGGCATCCAGCGCGTGGCCGGCGTCGAGTACACCGTGCTGGTACCCAACGTGAAGGGCTGCGAACGCGCGCTGTCGTGCGAGGTGGACGAGATCAACCTGGTGATGTCCGCCAGCGACACCCACGGCCTGGCCAACCTGCGCATGACGCCGGAGCAGTCGCTGGCGCAGTTCGCCGAGATCATCGAGGTCAGCCGTGGCAGCGGCGTGTTCATCAACGCCTCGCTGTCGACCACCTTCGGCTGCCCGTTCGAGGGCGAGGTCAGCGAGGCCCGCGTCTACCAACTGATCCAGCGTCTGCTGGAGATCGGCGTACAGGGCGTGACCCTGTGCGACACCACCGGCATGGCCGATCCGGCGCAGGTCGAGCGCATCTGCCGCGAAGCGTTGCAGCGCTGGCCCGAGGCGGTATTCACCGCGCATTTCCACAACACCCGTGGCATGGGCCTGGCCAACGCCCTGGCGGCGCTGAATGCCGGCATCGACCGCTTCGACGCCTCGCTCGGCGGCCTCGGCGGCTGCCCCTATGCACCGGGCGCCAGCGGCAATATCTGCACCGAGGATCTGGTGCACATGTTCCAGCGCATGGGCCTGGACACCGGCGTCAACCTCGATGCCCTGCTCGAAGCAGCCGCCACCCTGCCCGGCCTGATCGGCCACGAGGTGCCAGGCGCCATCCTCAAGGCGGGCAAAGCGGATCGCCGCTATCCCAAGCCGAAGTGGATGCAGGAAGCGGGGCTGTAAGGCCTGGTGCCGGCGATGGCGTGATTGGCGCGTACGGCGCACCCTAGGTAACGGGCGGCAATCGCCTGACCCAAAAGGCTAGGCCCTTCCGAACTTGTGGGAGGGGCTTTAGCCGCGACGACCTTATCAGCAGCAACTCAGCCAACCGCTGGCCAGCCTGTGTTCGACACAGGCCTTCAACCCAGCAAGGCGTTGAACAGCAGCAAGGTGACCAGTGAAGTGAACCAGCACAGCGTCGTAGGCACCGACCACGTGAGGATCTGGTGTTTGGCCTGGCTTACGCCGAGCATCCGATTGACCACCCAGAAGAAGCTGTCATTGAAGTAGCCGAAGACCATTGAGCCGATAGCGGCCGCCAGAGCAGCGAACACCATGTTCACACCGGCAATGGTCGACAGGATCGGCATGGATATCGAGGCGGCGGTGATCATCGCCACCGTGCCGCTGCCCTGGATCAGGCGCACCAGCGTGGCGATCACAAAGGGAATCAGCACCGCCGGCATTGGCAGCGAGGCCACCAATTCCCCCATGTACTGCCCGCCACCGCTCTCGCGCAGCACCGCACCCAAGGCGCCGCCCGCACCGGTAACGAGCAGGATGATGCCGGCGCTCTCGACCCCCTTCTCCATTTCTCCAATCAGTTGCTCGCGCGGCATGCGCGGCACCAACCCATAGACGGCGGCCACAACGCCCAGACCTACAGCGATCACCGGATTACCGAGAAAGGTGAGTACCTGACCCGGCAGGCTTTGGGCAATCGCCCCGTCGCCGTAGCGGGCCAGTACGCCAGTCAGCGTGTTGGCGAAGATCAGCACGATCGGCAACACGATCGGCAGGACCGACAGCCACAGCGGTGGCAACTCGGTATCTCGCTCGCGGGCGCGACTCATCAAGGCCTCGTAGGTCTCGTGCGGGTCGACCTCGGAGTCATGCTGCATCATGCCCTCGATGCGTGGACCCATGACCCTGGCATAGGTGATCAGGACGAACAGCGACGGCACTGTGAAGACCGTGCCCCAGAACATCATCAGCCCGATGTCCACCCCGAAGATGCCGGCGATCCCCAATGGTCCCGGCGTCGGTGGAATGGCGTGGTGACTGAGCATCAGCCCGCCAGCCAGGGCGATGCCCAGCGTCAGCACGGACTTGCCGGAGTTGCGCGCCAGTGCACGTGCCAGAGGAGTGAGGATGACGAAGGCGGAATCGCAGAACACAGGTATCGAAACGATGTAGCCGGTAATCGCCATGGCCCACTCTTCACGCTTGGCGCCCAGCCAGGCAATGATGCTGTAGGCCATTCGCTCACCGGCACCGGACACTTCCAGCAAACGCCCCATCATCACGCCGAAGCCGATAACCAGGCCGATGGTGGAGAGGGTTGAACCAAAGCCGCTGGTGATGGTTTTCACCAGTGCATCAGGGGCCATGCCCCCTACCAGGCCAGCGATGGATGCAGCGATGACCAACGCCAGCAGCGCATGGATGCGGGTGCGTAGCACCAGGATGATCAGCACCACGATGGCCAGCACCAGGCCCACCATCAGTTGTGGCCCGGAGACCGCGATTGTGTCTGTCATGAAGGAACCCTCTTATTCTTGTTTGAATGGGTGACGCGGGCTGCTACCGGGCGGCATTCACCTCCAGGTAACGTTGATGGGCGGCGACCACGGCGTCGAAATCGACATCACCCTGGAAGCCCAAGGCAATCGCCCGATGCAGATCGAAGTCGCTTGGCCAACTGCAGACGATGGCGGCAACGCGCGGATCATGCTGATGCGTGACCAGTCCACGCGCCTGCTCACCGGCGAGGCGCTCGAGGCTGTCGAGCATCTGCTCGACAGTGACGCTGATCCCCGGCAGGTTGAGGGTGCGCTGCGCCCCCAGCGCCGCCGCATCCAGGCGTGCGGCATGCAATAGATTGGCAATCACCCGCTCCGGCGAAGACAGCCACAGACGAGTATCCAGCGGAACCGGGCAGTTGCTCGGCAACCCCATCAGGGGCTCGCGAATGATGCCGCTGGCAAAGGATGATGCCGCCGCATTGGGCGCGCCAGGACGTACGGAAATGGTCGGCAGGCGGCAGATACGCCCATCGATGAAGCCCTTGCGCGAATACTCTGCGACCAGCAGCTCGCCAATGGCTTTCTGGGCACCATAGGACGATTGCGGCATCGTCGCCTGAGCATCGCCCACCCGCTCCGGCAGGTCGCCACCGAACACCGCCAGGGAGCTCGCGAACAGCAGCCTCGGCGCCCGAGCACGATGCCGACAGACCTCCAGCAAGGCCCGAGTGGCATCCAAGTTGACGCGCATGCCCAGGTCGAAATCCGCCTCGGCCTGCCCACTGACCACCGCAGCCAGATGGAACACCAGGGTAGTCTCGGTATCGATCAGCTCTTCCAGCAATGCGCTGTCGGCAACATCACCGGCCTGTGACAACAGCCGCGGATCTGCCAGCGGACAGGCCACCCGATCCAGGGAAACGACACGAGCATGGGCCGGCAGCAGGTCGCTGGCGGCCGATTGCAGGAGTGCGTGAATGAGACGTTGGCCGAGAAAACCGGCTCCGCCCGTGACGACGATGTTCATGTGCCTACCCCCTTTCTGGACGATGTGATGTCGACACCGAGGTTCTTGCGGGAAGAAAGCGCTTCACGAAAATTTGTCATGTTGTATGATGAATTTATTGTCAGCGCAAGCTGAAACGGGAAATGGGAAACTGCCCTTCCCCCCTCTTTGCGGAGAAAAGCCTTGCAACCACTGAGCGAATCCACGCCGAAACTCGCCGAGCGCGTTGCTCGGGGCCTGGCGCAATCCATCCAGAACGGCAGCTTGGCGGCGGGCAGTCGTCTACCCACCGAACAGAGCCTGTGCAGTCAGTACGGAGTCAGCCGTACGGTCGTGCGTGAGGCCATCTCCATGCTCAAGCGCGAAGAGCTGGTGGCTTCACGTCAGGGCAGTGGCACCTACGTCACCCCGAACCCGACCATTGCACTGCGCCTCAATACGCCTCAGGCCAACACCCAGTCAGTCAGCGAAATTCTCGAGATCAGGAGTGCGCTGGAGATCAAGGCCGCCGAACTGGCGGCCAAGCGTGGCGACAAGGCCGCCATCCGAGCGATACGCAACGCGCTGGAAGAACTGGAGGACGCTGTCGAACGCGGCGAGGACGGCGTACGTGAAGACCTCGCCTTTCACCGAACCATCGTCGTCGCCACGGGCAACGAGCATTTCGTCGCCACTGTCGACTTCCTGCACCAGTTGCTCTACCGGGCCATCAGCGTCACCCGGCGCAACGAGGCCAAGCATCCGCCCTATATGCGCCAGGTGGACGCTGAACACCGCGCCATCCTGCAGGCGATCAGTTCGGGGGATCCGCAGGCCGCCGGCCTCGCTACCAGCCGCCATCTGATCAATGCAGAACAGCGCCTGCGGGGCGCTAAGGCGCTGCTTGACGACAGCTGATTCTTTACAACAACAAGAGGTATCTCAGATGAATAGCGCTCAGCCTTGCTGCGGAGTCATCGGCCTTGGTTCAATGGGCCTTGGCATGGCCTGTTCACTCTTGCGGGCCGGCCTGCCTGTCTGGGGGCATGACGTTGACGAAGACGTCACTGCGCAGTTCGCCGAGCAAACAGGCCAGCCGCTGCGGCCCCTCGCCGAACAAGCCGCACGCAGCGACCTGCTGTTCATCGTGGTGGTCAACGCGGATCAGGCCTGCCAGGTTCTGTTCGGTGAACAGGGCATCGGCAAGCACCTTCGCCCGGGTAGCGTCGTGCTGCTGTGTGCCACGGTTGCCGCCAGCAGGGCCAGGGAAATCGCTGTGAATCTCGCCCTGCACGATGTCGAAATGCTCGACGCTCCCATTTCCGGGGGAGCCCAGCGCGCCGCCATGGGTGAGCTGACCATCATGGCCTCCGGTCCCGACAGTGCCTTTGCCGCTGCCGAAGCGGGCCTCGATGCCGTTGCGGCAACGGTCTACCGACTGGGCGATCAGGCAGGCCAGGGCTCGCAGATCAAACTGATCAATCAATTGCTTGCCGGGGTACACATCGCCGCCGCAGCGGAGGCAATGGCTTACGGCATACGCCAGGGCTGCGATCCGCATGCCCTGTTCGAGGTCATCAGCCACAGCGCCGGCAACTCCTGGATGTTCGAGAACCGGGTACCGCACCTGCTGGCCGGTGACTACAGCCCACGCTCGGCGGTGGACATTTTCGTCAAGGATCTGGGGCTGGTGCTCGACAGCGCCCAACAGGACGTATTTCCGCTGCCCCTCACCGCCACCGCGCACCAGATGTTCAAGCAGGCCAGTGCCTCTGGCTTTGGCCGCCAGGACGACATCGCCGTCGCCAAGATTTTCCCGGGCATCGACTTGCCCAGCCACCGTGCGGAGGTCTGAGCATGGCACTGCTAGGCTGCATCGCCGACGACTTCACCGGCGCGACCGACCTCGCCAGCATGCTGGTACGTGGCGGCATGAAGACCATTCAGACCATTGGCGTTCCCACGCAGGCGTTGCCGCTCGGCGATGTCCAGGCCCTGGTGATCGCCCTCAAGTCACGCACCCTGCCGTCCCGGGAGGCCGTACAACAGTCGCTGCAAGCGCTGGAATGGCTGCGCGGGCAGGGCTGCGAGCAGTTCTACTTCAAGTACTGCTCGACCTTCGATTCCACCGCGCAGGGCAATATCGGTCCGGTCACCGACGCCCTGCTGGAAGCGCTCGATAGCCGTTTTACCATCGCCTGCCCGGCCTTTCCCGAGAATCGCCGCTGCGTGTTCAACGGCTACCTGTTCGCCAACGACGTGCCGCTGAACGAAAGCGGCATGCAGGATCACCCCCTGACCCCGATGAAAGACGCCAATCTGGTGCGTGTACTGCAGGTGCAAACCCGGCACACCGTTGGTCTGCTGGACTACCGCGCCTTGCATGGCGGTGTGGAACAGGCGCAGGCACACCTGGAAGACCTTCAGCGTCAGGGAGTCGGCATCGCCATCTGCGACACCCTTGATGATCAGGACCTTCTGACGCTCGGCACCCTCTGTTCGCAGCTGCCGCTGGTAACCGCCGGTTCTGGCCTGGCCAAAGGCCTGGCGGCCGCCTGGCAGGCTTCGGGACGTCTGAGCCGCTCAACCGATGCCACCGCACTGCGTCCTGCCCAAGGCCGGCGCGTCATCATCTCCGGCAGTTGCTCCAGGGCAACCCTGATCCAGCTGGAGCACGCCAAGGCCCGCTACCCGGCCCTGCACCTCGATGCCGAAGCGCTGATGCGGCGCGGCGAGGTCGTCGTGGAAGAGGCGCTTGACTGGTGCAGGCAACAGAACCTCGACACCACGCTGCTGATCTATGCCAGCAGCCCGTCGCATCAGCTTCAACGCATCCAGATGCGCTATGGCGCCGAACAGACCGGCGCACGTATCGAGTCGGCGCTGGCCCGAATTGCCCAACAACTGGTGACCACGCAGGGCTTCGGGCAGCTTCTGGTGGCAGGCGGAGAGACCTCTGGCGCCGTGGTAGAGGCACTTCGGATCGAAGGGCTGCACATCGGCCCGAGCATCGACCCCGGCGTCCCTTGGACGCAAGCGCTCGACGAGCGTCAGGCACCTCTGAGCCTTGCCCTCAAGTCGGGCAACTTCGGCAGCGACGATTTCATGATCAAGGCCTGGGAGCTTCTACCATGACCGACGAAAACCGTCTTCGCGAGGACATCGCAAGCATTGGCCGCTCCCTGCACGAACGCGGCCTCAGCCCGGGTTCGTCGGGCAACATCAGCGCACGTCTCGACGACGGCTGGCTGCTGACCCCAACCAATGCCTGCCTGGGTAGCCTCGACCCTGCCGACATCGCCAAGCTGAGCTGGGGCGGCCACCACCTCTCGGGCAAGCCAGCCTCCAAGGAAGCGTTCCTGCACCGCGCCATGTATGACGGCAGCGACGAGTCGCGCGCCATCGTGCATCTGCATTGCGCCCATTCGGCGGCGGTATCCTGCCTGGACTGCCTCGACAGCAGTTCCTGCCTGCCACCGCTGACCCCCTACTTCGTCATGCGCGTGGGACGCCTCCCGCTGATTCCCTACCATCGCCCCGGCGACCCCAAGCTGGGCGACGTCATCAAGGGGCTGGCCGGCAAGCACAGCGCGGTGCTGCTGGCCAACCATGGACCGGTGGTATCGGGCAAGAGCCTGGAGGCTGCGGCCTACGCCATCGAAGAGCTGGAAGAGACGGCCAAGCTCTACCTCCTGCTGCGTCAGCAACCGGTCCGCCTGCTCGACGAGGAGCAGATCGAAGAACTGCGCCAGACCTTCGGCGCCCGCTGGTGAGATCGACTCATGCCCAGATTCGCTGCAAACCTCACCACGCTGTTCACCGACGTACCCTTTCTCGATCGCTTTGCCCGTGCTGCCAAGGCTGGTTTCAAGGGCGTGGAGTGCCTTTTCCCCTACGATTTCCCGGCAGAACGACTGGCCGAGGAATTGCACCGCCACGACCTGACTCAGGTGCTGTTCAACCTACCTTGCGGCGATTTCGCCAATGGCGAACGCGGCATGGCCGCCGTGCCAGGGCGACAGGTCGAGTTTCGCGCCAGTGTGGAGCTGGCCATCGACTATGCCCTGACGCTGGGCTGCAAGCGTCTGCATGCCATGGCCGGGCTACTGGACGATCCGGAGCAACGCCCCGCAGCACTGGACTGCTACCGCGAGAACCTGCGCTATGCCGCAGAAAAGCTGCACGCCCATGAACTGATGCTGCTGGTGGAGCCGATCAACAATCGCAGCATGCCCCACTACATCCTTAACCATCAGGCCGAAGCCCACGCGCTAGTCAGCGAGCTGGGGCTCGCGAACCTCAGAGTGCAGATGGATTTCTTTCACGCGCAGATCATGGAGGGCGATCTGGCCGCGACGTACAGGCGCTACCAGACGACCATCGGCCACGTGCAGATCGCAGGCGTTCCGGATCGCCATGAGCCCAGCAGCGGCGAGGTCAACTATCCGTTTCTGTTCCAGTTGCTCGATGATTGCGGCTATACGGGCTGGGTGGGCTGCGAGTATCAGCCGCGAGGACGCACGGAGGACGGCCTGGGTTGGATGAAGAGCATCGACCAAGGCTGATACCCCATCATGAAAACGCCCGGCACGAGCCGGGCGTTTTCATGTCAGGGTGAACGCTCAACCCTGGTTGGACTGCTCCGCCGCCTGGATCAGCTCGGCGCCGATCTCCTTTTCGAACTTTTGCCACACCGGGCGCATCGCCTCACGCCATTGGGCGCGCTGCTGTGGGGTCAGTTCGATGATTTCGGTGGTGCCGGCCTTGGCAATGTCCTGCTTGGCCGTGCGGTTGAGTGCGTCAGCCTGCTTGTTCACCTCGACGGAGACCTCGGCCATGATGGTTTCCAGCTCGGTACGCACGTCATCCGGCAGGCCCTTCCAGAATTTGGTGTTGGTGATCACCATGTAGTCGATCAGACCATGATCGGACTCGGTCATGTACTTCTGCACCTCGTGCACCTTCTGGCTGTAGTAGTTCGACCAGGTGTTCTCGGTGCCGTTGACCACGCCGGTCTGCAGGCCCTGATAGACCTCGGCGAAGCTCATCTTGCGCGGGTTGGCGCGCACCGCCTTGAACTGCTCCTCCAGCACCGCCGAAGCCTGCACGCGGAACTTCAGGCCACGGGCATCGGCCGGATCGCGCAGCGGCTTGTTGGCCGACATCACCTTCAGGCCGTTGTGCCAGTAGGCCAGGCCGGTGATGTTCTTGTCTTCCATGGAGGTCAGCAGCGCGCGGCCCTCGGGGCTGGCCTGGAAGCGATCGACCGCGGTCATGTCGTCGAACAGAAACGGCAGGTCGAAGATCTGCACCGACTTGGCGTACTGCTCGAACTTGGCCAGCGACGGCGCCAGCATCTGCACCTCGCCAAGCAGCAACGCCTCCATTTCCTTGCCATCGCCGAACAGCGAGGAGTTGGGGTAGACCTCCACCTTCACCCGGCCGGGCAGGCGCTCTTCAGCCAGTTGCTTGAACAGCAACGCCCCCTGGCCCTTGGGCGTATTGTCCGCCACCACATGGGCGAACTTGATGAGGATGGGGTCCTGGGCAGCCTGGACCAGGCCGGCACAGGACAGGATGGCGGCGCAGGCGAGCGCCTTGGCGGTGAGTTTGAACATGACGTTACCTCGTTGTTTTTGTAGGTCGGTACGTGGTTACAAGGTGGCTGACTGCCTCGGTAGTCAGCCGTTTTTTGCAGGAGCCGGCTTGCCGGCGATCTGCTGAGACGCATCGCCCGCCAGCGGGCTCCTACGGTTCTCCTGCGCGCTGCAGCAAGCGACGAGCGCGACCGAGTACGGGGGCGTCGACCATCTGGCCGTCCACCACGAAGACGCCTTCGCCGCTGCTGGCCGCCGTCATTACGCGACGTGCCCAGGCCAATTCCTGGTCCGCCGGGCGCAAGGCGTCGTGGACGATCGCCACCTGGGTCGGGTGGATGCAGAGCAAACCATCGAAGCCCATGTCGCGCGCATCACGCGTCGTGCGGGCCAGGCCGTCGCGGTCCTCGATGGCGGGAAATACGCTGTCCAGCGGTGCTGCCAGGCCCGCTGTGCGCGAATGCAGCAGCAAGGCGTAACGGGCCTGATCGAGAATGCGTTCGGCCGCTGCGCTGCCGCTGCTCAGGCCAAGGTCCAGGCCCAGGTCGAGGGCGCCGAAGGACAGACGCTCGACGCCTTCGCCGTGGGCGATTTGCGCCAGCGCCAGCAACCCCGCCGCGCTCTCGATGATCGGCCACACTGGTTTGCCACAGGCCGCCACGCGCGCCACCTGCGCGGCGCTTTCCACCTTGGGCAGCAGCACACCGACGACACCGGCATGACGGCCACAGAGCTCGATATCGGCGTCGTGCCCGGCATGTTCCGGCGCGTTGATGCGCACCAGCAGCCGTGCTTCGGGATTGGCCGTCAGGAAGGCATCGAGATTGGCCCGCGCCTCGATCTTGAGGCTCTCCTGCACGGCGTCTTCCAGGTCGATGATGACTGCATCGGCACCGACGGCGAGCGCCTTGGGAATACGCTCAGGGCGACTCGCCGGCACGAACAGGGCACTGCGAATGATTGGCTTGCTCATGATCTGTCCTCATCAAACGCGGGCGTTTGCGCTGCGCGGTTGGCAAGCGACTGGTGGACGAAAAAAGCGTCGTCCACCCTACGCAGCGACTTGCGGCGCGTAGCCCGGATGAAATCCGGGAGCGGTCTGATGGCAGCCATGAACTTCCCGGATTGCATCCGGGCTACGGTCGGACTCATACGGCCCCCTGCTGATGCAGGCGCTGGATGTCACCAGCGGCATAACCCAGCTCGGCGAGCAGTGCATCGGTGTGCTGGCCCAGCGCCGGGATGGCATCCATGCGCGGTTCGAAAGCACTGTTGCGCCCCGGCGGCAACAGCGCCGGCAGGCTGCCGCTGGGGCTGCCGACCTGACGCCAGCGCTGCCCCGCTTGAAGTTGCGGATGGGCCCAGACGCCGGCCATGTCGTTGACCTGGGCATTGGCGATCTGCGCCTGCTCCAGGCGCTCGATGACCTGCGCCGCGCTCATGCGCGAGAACGCCTCGACGATGATGGCGCGCAGCTCACCGCGATTGGCCGAGCGCCTGGAGTTGGCGCAAAAGCGCTCGTCGCTGGCCAGCGCCGGCTGTTCCAGCACCTTGTCGCAGAACGCCTGCCACTCACGCTCGTTCTGCAGGCCGAGCATTACCGTGCCGCCGTCGCCGGCCGGGAACGGGCCGTAGGGATAGATGGTCGAGTGTGCGGCGCCGGCACGCGGTGGCGGCGTGGCGCCGTCGTAGGCGTAGTACAGCGGGTAACCCATCCATTCCACCAGGCTTTCCAGCATCGACACGTCGACGCGGCTGCCGACACCGGTCTTGCCACGCAGCATCAGCGCCGAGAGCACGCCGGTGTAGGCATACATGCCGGCGGCGATGTCGGCGATGGAGCAGCCGGCCTTGGCCATCTCCTCCTCGCCCGGCCCGCCGGTAACGGAGAGAAAGCCGCCCTCGCTCTGGATCAGCAGGTCGTAGGCTTTCTTCTGCTCGTACGGGCCGCCCTCGCCGTAGCCGGAGATGTCGCAGACGATCAGCGTGGGAAAGCGTTCGTGCAGCGCCTCGAACGACAGGCCCATGCGCGCGGCGGCACCCGGTGCCAGGTTCTGTACCAGCACGTCGGCACTGGCCAGCAGGCTGCCGAGCACCTGCATCGCATCGTCCTGCTTGAGGTCGAGGGTCAGGCTTTCCTTGGAGCGGTTGGTCCAGACGAAATGCGAGGCCAGGCCGCTGACCCGCTCGTCGTAGCCACGGGCGAAATCGCCACTGCCGGGGCGTTCGACCTTGATCACCCGCGCGCCGAGGTCGGCGAGTTGGCGGGTGCAGAACGGCGCGGCGATGGCGTGCTCCAGGCTGACCACGGTGATGCCATCCAGTGGTCGCGGTTGTTGTGTGTCGTTCATGTGCAGATCCCTGATCCGTAGGGTGGATCGCGCTTCATCGATCCACCGGAAAATCGAAGCTCGCCGTCAGGCCAGCTGGCTCAAGTCAGCCGTCTCGCGCAGGCGCCAGACCCGCTCGATCAGCACACCCGCCTCATCGCTGCTGCGCTTGCCGGCGAAGGCCAGCAGGCGGCGAAACTTGTCTTCCAACTCGACGCGGCTGAGGGTGTTGCCGGGGTCGCCCTTGGGCTCGTCGATGGCGCCACGCAGGGTTCGGCCATCGCTGGTGATCACCTCGATGCGGCCCAGCCAGCGCTGCGGGTAGGCCACATCCACCTCCGGGTCGAGGCGCATCAGCACCTTGTCACGGAAGGCGGCCACCGCTGGGTCCTGCAACGCCAGGTTGGCGAACTCGGTCAGTTGCGCGCTGCCATGCACGGCGATCAGGCCGAGCACGGTGCCCATGGAGAACTTGGCCTGGTGCACCGTCTGCGGCACCTTGACGCGGCCGAGCACATCGATGGCGCCCTGATGCACGCGGGCGATGACGCGCTCGATCTGCGCGTGACGCAGGCCTTCGCGCTGCATCAGATCGAGCAGCGCGTCAGCCGCCGGATGGGTATGACGGCAGGAAGCGTGGAACTTGAACGAGGTCTCCACCAGCGCCCAGCGCCGGCCGAGACGATCCGACAGCTTGCTCGGGTCGGCATCGCGCGACATGCCGGCGGCCATGCCCTGCTCGCCTTCGAGAATGTTCTGCGCGCCGGTCAGGCCCTGCTCGGTGAAGTAGGCCGCCAGCAGGCCATCAGCAGCGGCCTTGGCGGTATGCAGTTGCTTGGAGTCGGCGGCATCGCGCAGGAACTCCCACAGACCGGCGGCCTGGGTTCCGGCATTGCCAAGCAGATGAATGAACTGCTGCTGATCGAAATCCAGCAGCTTGCCCACGGCCACCGCAGCGGCCAGGGTGCCGACCGTGGCCGTGGTGTGAAAGATGCGGTAGTGCGAGCGGCCGAGGAATTCGCCGATGCGGATACCCGCCTCGTAGCCGGCCACCGAGGCCAGCAGCAGCTCGCGACCGGACTTGCCGAGGTCCTGCGCCGCCGCCAGGGCCGCCGGGAACACCACGGTGGCCGGGTGCAGCACCGAGCTGTTGTGCAGGTCGTCCTGCTCCACCAGGTGCGAGGAGGCGCCGTTGACCAGCGCGGCGAAGTACGCCGAGGTGCCGCGACCATTGACCAGGATGCGCGCCGGGCCATCGGCCGGGCCCATCTTCTGCGCGTAGGCCTCGAACAGCGGAATCGGCCGCGCGCCCTCGCTGGCCAGTGCCGAGCCCAGCCAGTCGAGGAACAGGTCTTCGGTGCGATCCAGCACGTGCTCGGGAATCTGCTCGTAGGACAGTTTGGCAAGGAATCCAGCCAATGCCTGGGTGTGCTGACTCATCTTGATGCTCTCCAATTCGTCGGGCGGAAAACCGCGATGCGTCTTCCGTCATGCAGGTGGTACGCGCCCCGATCCACCCTACGTTTACAGTCAGAACGAACGCGGCAGCTCGAGCAGATGCTCGGCCACGTAGCTCAGGATCAGGTTGGTGGAGATCGGCGCCACCTGGTACAGGCGGGTTTCGCGGAACTTGCGCTCGACGTCGTACTCGTTGGCGAAGCCGAAGCCACCGTGGGTCTGCAGGCAGGCGTTGGCCGCCTCCCAGCTGGCCTTGGCCGCCAGATACTTGGCCATGTTGGCGGCAGCCCCGGCATTGCGCCCGGCGTCGTATTCCTCGCAGGCGCGCCAGCGCATCAGGTCGGCGGCCTCGATCTCGATGTGCGCCTCGGCGATGGGGAACTGCACACCCTGGTTCTGCCCGATGGGGCGGCCGAACACCACGCGATCACGGGCGTACTGCGCGGACTTCTCGATGAACCAGCGGCCATCGCCGATGCACTCGGCGGCGATCAGCGTGCGCTCGGCATTGAGGCCGTCGAGGATGTAGCGGAAACCCTTGCCCTCTTCGCCGATCAGACTGCTGGCGGGAATCTCCAGGTTGTCGAAGAACAGCTCGTTGGTCTCGTGGTTGACCATGTTGGCGATCGGCTGCACGGTCAGGCCGTTGCCAATGGCTTCGCGCAGATCGACCAGGAAGATCGACATGCCCTCGGACTTGCGTTGCACCTCGGCCAGCGGCGTGGTGCGCGCCAGCAGGATCATCAGGTCGGAATGCTGGACGCGCGAGATCCACACCTTCTGGCCGTTGATCACGTACTTGTCGCCCTGGCGCACGGCGGTGGTCTTGATCTTGGTGGTGTCGGTGCCGGTGGTCGGCTCGGTGACGCCCATCGACTGCAGGCGCAGCTCACCGCTGGCCAGCTTGGGCAGGTAGTAGCGCTTCTGCTCCTCGCTGCCGTTACGCAGCAGGGTGAACATGTTGTACATCTGCCCGTGGATGGTGCCGGAGTTGCCACCGCAGTGGTTGACCTCCTCGAGGATCACCGACGCCTCGGCCAGGCCCAGGCCCGAGCCGCCGTATTCTTCCGGGATCATCGCCGACAGCCAGCCGGCCTCGGTCATGGCCGTGACGAAGGCTTCCGGGAAGCCCTTCTCCTCATCGATCTTGCGCCAGTATTCGGCGGGAAATTCCGCACAGAGGGCGCGCACGCCTTCGCGTATGGCATTGAGTTCTTCGTTGTTGTAGGCGTTCATCACAGTTCCTCGGTAAGCCGTAGCCCGGATGCAATCCGGGAGCGATTTCCCGGATTGCATCCGGGCTACACAATCAGTCGAATTGCACCTCGGCGCGCTGCGCCAGGCCGGCCTCGTTGCCCGCCCAGAGTTCGGCCAGGCCCTCGCCGCTGATACGCCCACCGACCTCGAACGGCTGCGGCGCAATCAGCGGGCGCAGGCCGCGATAGGCGAAACGGCGCAGGCGCACCTGCGGGTTGGCGCGGCAGAAGGCGCGCAGGTTCAGGGTGGCAGTCAGCGGGCCGTGCACCACCAGGCCGCTGTAGCCTTCGGTTTCGGTGACATAGGGCCAGTCGTAATGGATGCGGTGACCGTTGAAGGTCACTGCGCTGTAGCGAAACAGCAGGGTGCTGGACGGCGTGACCGCCTCGCGCCAGTCACCGGCGACCAGCGGCTCGCCACTGCTGGCCTTGGGCGGGCTGGGCTCGCGGTAGACGATGTCCTGCTCCTCGCGGATGGCCAGTTGGCCGTCCTGCAGGTAGTCGTGCTGCACGGTGACGAACAGCAGCGCGCCGGTGCGGCCATGCTTCTCCTCGATGTGCTTGATGGTCGATACCCGACTGGCTTCGCCACCCACGCGCAGTGGCTGGATGAACTCGATACGGCCGCCGGCCCACATGCGATTGCGGTTGTCGGCCGGCGGCAGGAAGCCACCGCGCGCCGGATGGCCGTCTTCGCCCAGACCGCTCTCGGCGACCGGCTCCTGGAAGAACGCCCAATGCCACAGCGGCGGCAGCGCCTCGCCATGGGCCGGCGTGGCTTCGCCAAAGGTAGCGGCGATGCGCTTGACCAGATTGCGACTGAGTTGGTCGTGAACTTCTTCGCTACGACCGATCCAGGCGGAAAAAGCAGAATCACTCATGGGGCAGGTTCCAGCTCGGTTCTTGTGTGAGCTGGAGCATGCGACGCCGCTTGCGTTCAGAGAATCCGCATTTATTTAAACCAGCGTTCGGTTATGCTGAACACACTACGCCCATTCACATCTGTGGGAGGGGCTTCAGCCGCGAGCTTTTCGTCATGACGCAAAACTGTCGCGGCTGAAACGGATCGCCACCCCCGGCGTCCACACCAGCACCGAGACCACCATGCACTTCGATCTGCCCGACCTGCGCCTGTTCATCCATATCGCCGAGTCGCCCAGCCTGACCCAGGGCGCGCGCAAGGCATTCCTTTCGCCGGCCGCCGCCAGCGCGCGGATCAAGGCGCTGGAAGGTCAGCTCGGCAGTCGCCTGCTGTACCGCGACAGCCGTGGTGTCGAGCTGACCCCGGCCGGTCAGCGCCTGCTGCAGCATGCGCGGCTGATCATGCGCCAGGTGGATTACCTGAAGAGTGAATTCACCGAATACGGCACCGACGCCGCCGGGCATATGCGCATCTTCGCCAACACCACGGCGGTGACCGAGTTCCTCCCCGAGGTGCTGGCCGGCTTTCTCGCCGAACGCCCCGGCGTCACCGTCGATCTGCAGGAGCGCCTGAGCCGCGACATCGTGCGTGGCGTACTCGATGGCGCGGCGGATCTGGGCATCATCGCCGGCCCGGTGCAGGCGCCCGGCCTGCAGGTACTGCACTTCAGCACCGACCGCCTGGTGCTGGCCGTGCCGCTGGGCCATGCCCTGGCGCAGCGGCAGACGGTCAGCCTCGGCGACACCCTCGCCTACCAGCACATCGGCCTGCACGAGGGCAGCACTCTGCTGAGCTTCCTGCGCGAACAGGTGGAGAAACTCGGCGGCAACCTGGCCTTGCGTATCCAGGTCTCGAGCTTCGAGGCGATCTGTCGGATGATCGAAGGCGGCGTCGGCATCGGCATCATCCCCGAGTCGGCCGCACGTCGGCACAGCCGCACCATGCAGCTGGCCATCCTGCAGCTGGACGAAGCCTGGGCGGTGCGCGAACGCAGCATGCTGGTGCGTGAGCTGGATGCGCTGCCGGGCAGCGTGCGGGCGCTGATCGACCGGCTGAACCAGGGTGTATAGCGCCAGGCGAAAACACGGGTAAAAAAGGTTCTTCGCATTTTTGCGGGGCGGATACGCTTGACACCGGACTGGCAATTACGTGTCAGCTGTACATGACTTGGCACTCTCCGTTAGCGAGATCGTCTGATCTGATGGGTTTCGCCCCTTACGGGCGACTCACTTTCTTTGCTTGTGCAAAGAAAGTAAGCAAAGAAACACACCCCTACATACGGCCCCGGCTGCGCCGGGGTTCCCTCGCTCCATCACCACTCCAGGGGCACGCTGCGAAGGGCCATCCCTGGCCCATCGCAGCTCTCGCGACATCCATGTCGCTCAACCCCTTACGTGGCGATTCCACTCGGCCTCCTGAAGGGGACTTGGGCGTCGTCTACACCATCGCAGTTGAAGAGCAAAGGCAAAGGCCAGACGCCGCCAATTCCAGTTCCGCAAAGATTACGCAGGCTCGCGAACTGGTCCCCTTCAGGAGGCTGAGCGGAGGTGTTGCGTAGGGGAGCGAGCCGCATGGATGCGGCGAAATACCGATGGCGGCCCCGCTTAAAGGGCCAGGGATGGCCCTTGTAAGCCGGCCCCCGGAGCGGCACCGGAGCGAGGAAACGCAGCAAAGCGAAGTAACAGCCGCAGGCTGGCCCGAAGGGTGAGCAAAGCGAATCAAGTTTCGCGCAGCGAAACCCGGATGTCGGGGTGCCCTTCTTTGGCACACCTTTCTTGGGCAAGCAAGAAAGGTGTGGCGCCCGTAAGGGGCGCAACCCAAACGCTCAGCGCACGCGGTAATAGATAGTGCTAAGTCAGCAAGCAAGACGCACACAAACTTGCCAGTCCAGTGTCAACCCGGACGTTCCCCAAGCTATGCGAAGAACCAAAAAAAAGGGCGACCAATTTGGTCGCCCGCCCATTCAAGGCATTCCTCGAGAGGAATGCGGAAACGCTTGCACCCAAATCACGCAGGATGATCGGGACGGCCTCAGTGTCGCCGTAGCCCCATGCCCTGCCTATTGCACCAAGGTCGTAGGGCACCCGTCACAGGGCAGGCCATACTCCGGCGACGCCTTTTGGGCCTGGAGACACCCATGAACCCGGAACACCTCGCCCTGTTGCAGCAGGCGCCAGCCAGCACCCATGTCGATGACACCTGGGCCCGGCTCTGTTGCGAACAGGCCCTACTGGCGCTTGAGGAAGGCTGTTATGCGGTCGGCGCAGTGCTGGTGGATGAGGCAGGCGAACTGCTGTGCAGCGGCCGCAACCAGGTATTCGCTGCGGCCTACGCCAGCGCCGCGCACGCGGAGATGCAGGTGCTCGATCGGCTCGAAGCCGAACATGCGCAGATCGACCGTGGACGCCTTACTCTCTACGTCAGCCTCGAACCTTGCCTGATGTGCTACGGCCGTATCCTGCTGGCCGGCATCACCCGCGTGCGCTACCTGGCGCGCGACCGCGATGGCGGCTTCGCCCTGCGTCACGGGCGCCTGCCTCCGGCCTGGGCCAATCTCGCCTCCGGCCTTTCGGTGGTTCAGGCCCAGGCCGATCCCTACTGGATCGACCTGGCCGAGCGGGCCATCAGCCGCCTGCAAGAGCGACGGGCCATGCGCGAGCGCGTGGTCGCAGCCTGGCGCGGCGGGCGTTGAGTACAGGGTGCGCCATGCGCACCGAAAATTGCGACATCCGCCAGGGCCAGCGGTGCATTGGTGCGCGCGGCGCACCCTACTCCTTGCCCAGACCGTGTTGCCGCAACTTGTTGGCGATGGTGGTATGGGAAACACCAAGGCGCTTGCCCAACTGGCGGCTGCTGGGATGGTCGTGGAATAGCCGCTCCAGCACCGCCTTCTCGAAACGGCCGAGGATGTCGTCGAGGCTGCCTTCCACCGAAAACTCGCCCAACGGCTGCGGCGCGCCGTAGTCTGGCAGGCGGATATGCTCGGCCTTCACCGTACCGCCATCGCACAACGAAACCGCCTGGAACAGCACGTTCTCCAGCTGCCGCACGTTACCCGGCCAGTGGTAATGGGCCATGCGCTCGAAGGCTTGCGGCGCCAGCTTGGGCAATGCACAACCGATCTGCCGACTGGCGGAATCGAGAAAGTGCTCGACCAGCGGCGCCAGGCCGTCGAGGCATTCGCGCAGCGGCGGGATGTGCAGGCTGAGCACGTTGAGGCGGTGGTAGAGATCCTGGCGAAACTCGCCATGGGCGCAGAGTTCGGACAGATCGACCTGGGTGGCGCAGATCACCCGCACGTCCAGGTACACCTCCTCGTCGCTGCCCACCCGACGGAAGCAGCCGTCCTGCAGAAAGCGCAGCAGCTTGGCCTGCAGACGCGGGCTCATCTCACCGACGCCGTCGAGAAACAGCGTGCCGCCGGCGGTCAGTTCGAGCAGGCCGAGCTTGCCTTCCGGGCGTGCGCCCTCGAAGGCGCCGGGGCCGTAGCCGAACAGCTCGGTCTCGGCCATGGATTCCGGCAGCCCCGCGCAGTTGAGTGCCATGAACGGCGACTGCCCGCGCGGGCTGGCCAGGTGACAGGCGCGCGCCAGCAATTCCTTGCCGGTGCCGGTTTCACCTTCGATCAGCAGCGGTGCATCCAGCGGCGCCATGCGCCGCGCTTCCTTGACCACTGCCGCCATCACCCTGGAGCTCTGGAAGATCGAGTCGAAGCCGCGCAGCTCCTGCTTGCGCACATGGTAGATGCGCTCACCGACGCGGTCGGCGCGGTGCAGGGTCAGCACGGCGCCGGCCAGCGCCTCGCTGTCGTCGTGTTCGTTCTGCAACGGTGCGATATCGGCGAGGAACACATCGCCCTTGATCTTCACCCGCAGCCCGTTGATCCGCGTCTTGTTGGCGCGCACCAGTTCGGGCAGGTCGAAATCCTCGGCATAGCGCGACAGCGCCATGCCCGGCACCTCGTCCACGCGCACACCGAGCAACTGCGCGGCGCTGCGGTTGGCGGCGACGATGCTGCCGCCCATGTCGATGGACAACACGGGAAAATCCAGCGCACCAAGCAGCGCATTGAGCTCCAGGTGACGCCGTTCGCTGGGCATCAGCCCCACACGTTTGACGCCGAACACGCCGGCAATGGCCTCGAACTTCGGCCTTAGCGCTTGGAACTGCAAATTGATCAGATTCGGGCAGTGCAGGTAGATGGCGTTGCCCTGCTCACCCCCGACTTCGCCACGGGCGACGTTGATGCCGTAGTCGACCAGCAGGTTGAGGATGTCACGCAGGATGCCGACACGGTTCTGGCAGTGGACCTTGATACGCATGGCTCAGGCTCTTGTTATGGGCCGCCGAGTCGTAGAAATCGACGATGGCGGCATAATTTCCGTCAAGAATATGTGACAGCAGAGCACAGCAGCAAGCCGATAAATCGCCATACCGGCAATATCGTAATAAAAATTTTACAGTTTCTGAGCGCAATGCCGGGCAGCGCCGCTTATGGGCACCATTTCAACCCGAACAATCGTCGGCATGCTTGGGTCAGGACAAGAACAACAGCCCCCTCAAGGAGGCAGCGATGAAGAGTACGCAGTACCTGGCCCGGGAACCGGACGAGAGTGGCTTTATCCACTACCCGGAAAGCGAACATCAGGTGTGGAATACCCTGATCACTCGCCAGCTGGACGTGATTCAGAACCGCGCCTGCCAGGAATACCTGGACGGTATCGAGCAGCTCGGTCTACCCATGGAGCGGATTCCTCAGCTCGGCGAGATCAACCGGGTGCTCGAGGCCAGCACCGGTTGGCGCGTGGCGCGGGTACCGGCGCTGATCCCCTTCCAGACCTTCTTCGAGCTACTGGCCAGCAAGCAGTTTCCCGTCGCCACCTTCATCCGCACGTTTGCGGAGCTGGACTACCTGCAGGAACCGGACATCTTCCACGAGATCTTCGGCCACTGCCCCATGCTGACCAACCCCTGGTTCGCCGAATTCACCCATACCTACGGCAAGCTCGGCCTCCAGGCCACGAAAGAGCAGCGTGTCTACCTGGCGCGGCTGTACTGGCTGACCATCGAGTTCGGCCTGCTCGACACCCCGGCCGGCAGGCGCATCTACGGCGGCGGCATCCTCTCGTCGCCGAAGGAAACCCTTTACGCCCTGTCCGACGCCCCCGAGCACCAGGCGTTCGATGCGCTGGAGGCGATGCGCACACCGTATCGCATCGATATCCTGCAGCCGGTGTACTTCGTCCTGCCCGAGCTCAAGCGCCTGTTCGAGCTGGCTCATGAAGACATCATGGCGCTGGTGCATCAGGCCATGCAGTTGGGCTTGCACGCGCCGAAATTTCCGCCGAAAGCGGCGTAGCCTTTTAGCCCCTCGCCCGTTTATGCGAGCGGGCAGCGGTTCACGCAGCCTTTATCCTGTGCAGGAAGCGCTTCGTGTATTCACTGCGTCGAACACCCCAGATGAGTAGCCCGGATGCAATCCGGGATCGTTCACAGACATGGCCCCGGATTTCATCCGGGCTACGAATAATCAGGAGAGCCTCATGTCCCTTGCCCAAGCCCAATGCGAAGCCTGCCGCGCCGATGCGCCGAAAGTGACCGATGAAGAACTGGCCGAGCTGATCCGCGAGATCCCCGACTGGAACATCGAGGTACGCGGCGACCACATGGAGCTGGAGCGCGTGTACCTGTTCAAAAACTTCCGCCACGCCCTGGCCTTCACCAACGCGGTTGGCGCCATCGCCGAGGAAGTCGGCCACCACCCGGCCCTGCTCACCGAATGGGGCAAGGTCACCGTCACCTGGTGGAGCCACGAAATGCGCGGCCTGCACCGCAACGACTTCATCATGGCCGCGCGCACCGATGTGCTGGCAACCAGCGCCGAGGGCCGCAAGTGAGCCATTTCGCCCAGGTCACCCGCGTGCCGGGCGACCCCATCCTCAGCCTGATGGAAGCCTATCGCCTGGACAGCAACCCGGCGCGCCTGGACCTCGGCGTCGGCGTCTACAAGGACGCTCAGGGCCTGACGCCAATCCCACGTGCAGTAAAGCTTGCCGAGCAGCGCCTGATCGATATCGAGCAAACCAAGACCTACATCGGCGGTCACGGCGACGCGGCGTTCGGCACGCTGCTCAGCCAGCTGGTACTGGGCGCTGACTCGGCCCTGCTCGCCGAGCAGCGTGCCGGCGCGACGCAAACGCCAGGCGGCACCGGCGCCCTGCGCCTGGCGGGTGATTTCATCCGCCATTGCCTGCCGGGGCGCGGTATCTGGCTGAGCGATCCGACCTGGCCGATCCATGAAACCCTGTTCGCCGAAGCCGGGCTCAAGGTCGGTCACTACCCTTACGTCGGCGCCGACAATCGCCTCGACGTGGAGGCCATGATCGCCGCCCTCACCCACCTGCCCAAGGGCGACGTGGTGCTGTTGCATGCCTGCTGCCACAACCCCACCGGCTTCGACCTCACCCCGCGCGACTTCAAGCGTGTGCTGGAAGTGGTCAAGGCGCGTGAACTGCTGCCGCTGATCGACTTCGCCTACCAGGGCTTCGGTGATGGCCTGGAAGAAGACGCCTGGGCCGTGCGCCTGTTCGCCGCCGAACTGCCGGAGCTGCTGATCACCAGTTCCTGCTCGAAGAACTTCGGCCTCTATCGCGAGCGTACTGGCGCGCTGATCGTCTGCGCCGGCGACGCCGAAAAGCTCGTCGACATCCGCAGCCAGCTGGCGTCCATTGCCCGCAACCTGTGGTCGACGCCGCCGGCTCATGGCGCCGCCGTGGTGGCGCAGATTCTCGGCGACGAAGAACTCAAGGCGCTGTGGCTGGACGAGCTGGAAAGCATGCGCCTGCGCGTCGCCAGCCTGCGTCACGACCTGGTCGAGGCACTGGCACCGCATGGCCTGAGCGAACGCTTCGCGCACATAGCCGAGCAACGCGGCATGTTCTCCTACACCGGCCTGTCGCCGCTGCAGGTGCAACGCCTGCGCGAGGAATTCAGCCTGTACATGGTCGGCAGTGGCCGCGCCAACGTCGCCGGACTGGACGCCAGCCGACTGGATCAGCTGGCCGACGCCATCGCCCGGGTCTGCGTGAACTGAGTCCGCAGGCGGTAGTCTCAAAGACCGCCGCCTGCCCACTTCACGGCTATAGTGCGGTCATCGCCATTCACGACGGATTCGCCAATGGCCGTACCCAGCAACATCCTCTTTCGCGCCTACCAGCGCATCATCCACAGCCTGGCCTTCTACCCGACGCTGATCGCCATCGGCTTCTTCCTGCTGTGCCTGCTGACCATGGCCATCGAATACCAGCCGTGGATGGTGGCGCTCAAGGGGCACTTCGACCTTGGCCTGGTGCGCAACGCCGACAACGCCAGGCTGATTCTCGGCACCCTGGTGGCCGGCATTCTGTCGCTGATGGTGTTCAGCTTCTCGATGGTCATGGTGGTGCTCAACAACGCCGCCGCATCGCTTTCGCCACGGGTCATTCCAGGGCTGATCAGCAGCAAGGGCCACCAGAAAACCCTGGGCATCTACCTCGGCAGCATCCTCTACGCACTGCTGCTGATCACCACCATCGAACAGGGCAACAGCGACCGTGTGCCGAGCCTCGGCGTGCTGATCACCCTGGTGCTGGGCATCACCTGCCTGGGTCTGTTCGTGCACTTCATCCGCTCGATCTCGCAGTCGATTCAGGTCGAGCACATCCTCAGCAACCTCTACAACGCCAGCCTGGCAAAGCTCGATGCCTGCAGTGGCGGCCCGGCCTCGCGCGCCGCCGCGCCACAGTGGCCGGACGACCGCGACTGGGTCACCGTCAATGCGCAGCGCAACGGCTACTTCAAGGAACTCAACGTCAAAGAGGTCAACACGCTGCTGCGTCGCCATCAGGTACGCATGACGGTACTCGCCCACCGTGGTTTCTTCGTCAGCGAGGGGCACCCGCTGTTTCGCCTGGAACGTCCGCTCGACGAGGCCGTCTGCCAGCAACTGCTCGACTGCTTCGACTTCTTCATCGAAGAGTACGCCAGCACCCATTACTTCTTCGGTTGCCGGCAGATGTCGGAAATCGCCGTGAAGGCGCTGAGCCCCGGCATCAACGATCCCGGCACGGCGATCAAGACGGTGGATCTGCTCAGCGTGCTGCTGAGTCGGCGCCTGGCGTTGTCCGAGCGAGATTTCGCCAGCCTGCCTGACGAGCCACCACGGCTGTGCTACCAGGAACTGCCGCTGGACCAGTTGCTGCTGCAACTGCTGGGGCCGATACGCGCCTACGGTGCGGCGGATGCCAGCGTACTGGTGAGCCTGCTGCAGGCCTTCAAGAACCTGCTGCATCGCCCCGCCAGCGTGCGGCAACGCGCCGACCTGCTGCGCCACGCACGCAGCGTGCGCGATAGCGCCGAGCGCCATCTGACCGAACGCCTGGAGCGCGAGGAAATCAACGATTTCATCACTCGTCTCAACCGCACGTTGCAGGACTCGGAGCAGCCGCTGATGCCTCTGAAGGTTGCAAACGACGCCCCGTGATGGGGCGAAACGCGCCGCAGGAAAATTGCACGACCGTTTATCAGTAAAAATAACTCTTAAAAATCAAATAGATAGAAACGAAACGCAAAAAACATGGCGTGCTTCATGCTTGCCATCAGGGGCACAGTTCCCTAGGGTAGTTCGCATGTGGTCCCTGATTGCCCCCATCAGTTCGTTGCTGAGCGGGGTCGCGTTACTCCTGCTTGGCAATGGTCTGCTCAACACCCTACTGACCCTGCGTGGCGTCGCCGAAGGCTACTCCACCACGATGCTCGGACTGATCATGTCCGGGTACTTCGTCGGGTTCCTCCTCGGTACCTGGCTGGCGACTCCGCTGGTCAAACGTATCGGGCACATTCGCGCGTTCGCCTGTTGTGCCGCGCTGGCCGCCATCGCCGCCCTGCTCCATCTGCTGCTGATCGATCCCTGGGTCTGGTTGCTGCTGCGCGTGCTCTACGGCCTGGGGCTGGTGACGCTGTACATGGTCATCGAGAGTTGGCTCAACGCCCAGGCACCCAACGAAAAACGCGGCCAGGTATTCGCCGTGTACATGGCGGTCAACCTCGGTGCCCTGGCGCTGGCCCAGCAGTTGCTGCACCTGGCCGACCCGGTGCAGTTCACCCTGTTCGCCCTCGCGGCCATCCTCATCAGCGCCGCGTTGATACCCATTACCCTCACCCGCCAGGCACAGCCGAGCCTGCCCGAGACACCGCCGAGCAACCTGCGCCAACTCTGGACCATCGCGCCGCTGGCCATCGTCGCGGCGGGTTTGTCCGGGCTGGCACTCGGCGCCTTCTGGGGCATGGCGCCGGTCTACGCGAGCCTGGCCGGCTTCGATACGTCCGGCGTCGGCCTGCTGATGACCGCCACCATTCTTGGTGGCGCCCTGCTGCAATGGCCCATCGGCATCTACTCCGATCGCCACGACCGGCGCCAGGTACTGCTCTGGGTCGTGATACTGGCAGTCGCCCTGGCGCTGATCATGAGCCTGCTGCCGGCCGGCCCGCTGCTGCTCGGCGCCATCTTCATCTGGGGCGGCCTGGCCTTCGCCATCTACCCCATCGCCGTGGCGCAACTGATCGACCAGTTGCACAGCGACGAAATCCTTTCCGGCTCCGCCAGCCTGCTGATGGTCAACGGCATTGGCTCGGTGTGTGGGCCGCTGCTGGCCGGCGTACTGATGGAGCAACTGGGCGCCAGCGCACTGCCGCTGTACTTCGCCAGTACCCTCGGCCTGCTGGCCGCCTACACCTTTTACCGGCTGCGCCATGTCAGCGACCTGGTCAGCGGCGACGCCGCGCACTTCGTACCCATGCTGCGCACCAGCCCCACGGTGCTGGAGCTGATGCCCGATGCACCGCCACAAGACCACGAAGCCACGGAGGAACCTTCCCCCAACGCCTCCTGAACACCTGGCAGGCTGTTGAAAACAGCCTGTTGAAGGATGGCTGTTTCGGCAAGGCCGCGAGCCTACCCCAAGCAGCCAGAAACCCGGCCCGTCGGCCGCTCGCATTCGCGCCGAGCCGCAGTGGCCACTTCTGGAGAAACAACGATGCTACTTGCTACCGACCTGGATGGAACCTTTCTCGCTGGCGATCCCGAGGATCGCCTGAGCCTTTATCAGACCATCGCCGCTCACCCCGAGATCAAGCTCGCCTACGTCACCGGGCGCAGCCTGGAGGCGGTACTGCCGCTGCTGGCCGACCCGACGCTGCCGCAACCTGACTACATCATCGCCGACGTCGGCGCGACGCTGGTACATGGCGACAGCCTGCAGCCGATCCAGCAGCTGCAAGGCGTGGTCGACGCCCGCTGGCCCGGCGAAACCCAGGTGGCCAGCGCCATCGAGCCGCTCGGCCTTGAGCGCCAGGACGTGCCGCAGGCGCGCCGCTGCTCCTACTTCTGCACGCCCGAACAGGCGGCCAACCCGGCGCTGCGCGAGATCGCCGATGAGCTGGGCTGCGACCTGCTCTACTCCGCCGAGCTGTACCTGGACTTTCTGCCCAAGGGCGTGAACAAGGGCAGCAGCCTGCAGGCCCTGGCCGACTGGCTGGAGCTGAGCCACGATCAGGTACTGGCGGCCGGCGATACGCTCAACGACCTGTCCATGCTCAGCGCCAGCTTCCACGGTGTCTGCGTCGGTCAGTCGGAAACCGCCCTGCTGGAGGCCACCGCCAGCCACTCGCGCACCCTGCACGCCACTCGCCCAGGCTGCGGCGGCATTCTCGAAGCCTTCGCCCACTTCGGCTTTCTCGGCGAGCACGGCATCGCTGCCGAACGCCGCCAGGCCGCGCAGCCGGGCAAGGCCGAGCTGGTGATGGTCTATCACCGCCTGCCCTATGAGGAATACCGCAATGACGCCGGCAAGCTGCAGCGCCGTCGCCCGACCTCGCCCAACGGCATCATCCCCACCCTGCTGAGTTTCTTCGGCGATGGCCGCCCCGGCTCCTGGGTGGCCTGGGCCGTGCACGAGGACGGCGACGAGCCGTTCGACAGCCACACCACGGTGGACGCCGAACGCTATCCCAAGCTCACCGCGGCGCGGGTCAAGCTGAGCAAGGAAGAAGTCGACATCTTCTACAAGCGCTTCTCCAAGGAAGCCTTCTGGCCGACCCTGCACACCTTCTGGGAGCGCGCCACCTTCAACGAGGACGACTGGCAGGTGTTCCTCAAGGTCAACCGCGCTTTCGCCGAACGCACGGCGCTGGAGGCTGCCGAAGGCGCCATCGTCTGGCTGCACGACTACAACCTGTGGATGGTGCCGGCTTACCTGCGCGAGCTGCGCCCGGACCTGCGCATCGCCTTCTTCCACCACACCTACTTTCCCTCGGCGGACGTGTTCAACGTGCTGCCCTGGCGCCGGCAGATCGTCGGCAGCCTGCTGCAGTGCGACTACATCGGTTTTCACATCCCACGGCAGGTGGAGAACTTCGTCGACGTCGCCCGTGGCGTGTTCCCGCTCAAGACCCTGGAGCGGCAGAACTGCGCGCCGCGCTTCATCACTTACGGTTGCGCCGTGGGCCTGGAGCGCATGACCACCGCACTGGACACCGGCACCCGTCAGGTCAAGCTCGGCGCACACCCGGTCGGGCTGGACATCGACCGCGTACGCAACGCCCTGGAGGCGCCGAAGATCAAGGAGCTGATGGGTCAGCTGCGCGAGGAAATGAAAGGCGTGAAGCTGATCCTCTCGGTGGAACGGCTCGACTACACCAAAGGCATTCTGGAAAAGCTCAACGCTTACGAGCGCCTGCTGGCCGACAACCCCGAGCTGATCGGCAAGGTCACCCTGGTCACGGTGTGCGTACCGGCGGCCAAGGAGATGACCATCTACAACGAACTGCAAAGCCAGATCGAACAGGCGGTCGGCCGCATCAATGGCCGCTTCGCCCGCATCGGCTGGACGCCGCTGCAGTTCTTCTTCCGCAGCCTGCCGTTCGAGGAGGTCAGCGCCTGGTACGCCATGGCCGACGTCATGTGGATCACCCCACTGCGCGACGGCCTCAACCTGGTGGCCAAGGAATTCGTCGCCGCCCAGGGCCTGCTGGGTGGACGCGGCGTGCTGGTGCTGTCGGAGTTCGCCGGTGCGGCCGCCGAACTCAAGGGCGCGCTGCTGACCAACCCGCATGATCCGGCCGACCTGGCGCAGACCTGCTACCTGGCGCTGAACCTGCCCAAGAGCGAAGCACAGGCGCGCCTGCGCGAGCTGTTCGATATCGTCTGCTACAACGACATTCGCCGCTGGGGCGAGGAATTCCTCTCCGGCGTGCAGGTGCAGGAAGAGCCCGAGCCGCTGACGCTGGTGAGCTAGAAAGCGCTTCGCGGCTGAAACGGAATGCCGCCCAGCCGCTCCTACGGAGCTCATTCACTCGGTAGGAGCGGCTTCAGCCGCGAAGACGTAGTCTCGTTTCCCCGGATTTCATCCGGGCTACGTTTGCCGAGAACCTCGCCGTCAACCCTGCTGGCTATCGACCATGCAGTTGATCATCCAGGACACGCCGAAACGGTCGGTAAGCATGGCGAAGCGGGTCGCCCAGAAGGTCGCCTGCAGCTCCATCTGCACCGAACCGCCGGCCGACAACGCCTCGTACAGGCGCTCGGCCTCCGGCACGTTGTCCACCTGCAGGGAAACGGAACACCCCTTGATCCCCTCATAGGGGTACTGCGGCAGATTGTCGGAGGCCATCAGCAACTGATCGCCAACGGTCAGGCAAACGTGCATGACACGCTGCTGGTACTCGGCCGGAACCTCCATATCCTCAGGGCTATCGGCGTAGCGCATCATCTCCAGGTTACCGCCGAAGACCTCGGCGTAGCGCTTGAAAGCGGCCTCGCACTGGCCGTCGAACATCAGATAGGCATGCATCTTCATCGTTACGCTCCTTGATTTTCACTGCTCATGCGCGTGCGAATACGGTCTTCCTGCTCACGCAACTCGGGGGTGAACTCGGCGCCGAAATCCTCGGCCTCGAAGATCTGGCGAATCTCGATATCGGATTCGCCAGGCATGGGGTTGGGGCAACGCTTGACCCAGTCGATGCAGGCCTGCAGCGACTCGCACCGAAAGATCCAGAAACCGGCGACCAGCTCCTTGGTTTCCATGAACGGGCCGTCGATCACCGTGCGCTGCGCCCCGGAGAACCGCACCCGTGCTCCCCTGGAGCTCGGGTGCAAACCTTCGGCTGCCTGGATCACACCAGCGGCTGCCAGCTCTTCGTTGTAACGGCCCATGGCCGTCAGCAGCTCTTCGCTGGGCACCAGACCGGCTTCGGAATCGGCCGTCGCTTTGACAATCACCATGAAACGCATCGCCTTTCTCCTTGTTCGAGTCGAAGTCGCGCGCAGGGTGTCTCCCTATGGCTGACAGTGAACCCAGACCGGGGTTCTATGCAGTAGTCGAATGGGCGACGGAAGAATCGACAGGCACATTGAAAAAAGTTGGTGCGCGCGGCGCACCCTACGAACATTCGCCGCCCCCGCAGGGTGTCGCGGGGCCGCCTAGGCCATGCGCACCGCGTCATTCGCCGTACTCACCGTTGTCCACCACCGCATCAGCGCCCCAATGGGCCGGATATACGCCCTCCTTCACCAACCGATGAAAGCTCGACCACGGCCAATCCACCACGCGCGGCACCAGACCATGCTTCACCGGATTGAAATGCAGGTAATCCATATGCCGCTGGTAATCGTCGCCATCATGAATGCGATGTTCCCAGAAACGCCGCTGCCACAGCCCCGACTCGCGGCGCAGGCTACGGCTCAAGCTGACCGTTCCAGGCAGCGCGATTGCCTGGGATGTCAGGCGCTTGATCATCGACCAGCGTGACCCGAAATCGGCATCTCCCTGAGGCATGCGCCAAAGACAATGCAGGTGGTCTGGCAACAGCACCCAGCCCTCGATGACGAACGGACGGTGTAGACGGACGCGTTCGATGGCGCGGCGCAGGGCTGCGCGCAATGGCGCATCGGTCAACACCGGGAGGCGCTGATGGCTTGTCAGCGTGAAGAAATAGCAGGCACCCGCATCGCGAGCGCGGCGGTAGTTGGACATTCCCTGTCTCCTGAATCCTTGCCGGCAGATTCAGGATAGTCGGTGGTGCGCGCGGCGCACCCTACGGCGGCGTATCTCGGCGTATTCGCTGCGCATGGCGCTCCCTACCGGTAGAACGGCGCAATTCCCGTAGGGTGCGCCGCACGCACCGACTCCCACTCGAATCAAACGCGGAAACGGCTGACCATGGACTGCAGCTGGCCACCCAGGCGCGCCAGCTCGGCGGAGGATTTGGCCGTTTCGTCGCTGGCAGTGGCGGTCTGCTCGGAGACATCGCGCACGCTGAGGATGCTGCGGCTGATTTCTTCGGCCACGGCGCTCTGCTCTTCTGCAGCGGCGGCGATCTGCTGGTTCATCGACTGAATGTTGGACACCGCAAGGGTGATGCTACCCAGCGAGTCGCCGGCCTTGCGCGTCAGCTCGACGCTGCTGTCGGTGAGCTTGTGGCTGTTGCGCATCACCGCCGCCACCTGCTGAGTGCCACTCTGCAAGCCGGCGATCAGCGCCTCGATCTCCTCGGTGGATTTCTGCGTACGCTGCGCCAGGCCACGCACCTCATCGGCGACCACGGCAAAGCCGCGCCCCGCTTCGCCGGCACGCGCTGCCTCGATGGCGGCGTTGAGCGCCAGCAGATTGGTCTGCTCGGCCACCGACTTGATCACATCCATCACGCTGCCGATCTTGTCGCTTTCCTGCTGCAGGCCGGTCATGGCCTCGGAAGAACGCCCCACTTCGGCGGCCAGACGCTCGATCTGCGAAATCACCTCGGCCACCACCTGGTCGCCCAGGCGCGCCTGGCCGTCCGCGTCGTTGGCCGCCTGCGAGGCCTGCTCGGCGTTGCGCGCCACTTCCTGCACGGTCGCGGACATCTCATGCATGGCGGTGGCCACCTGGTCGGTCTCGCTCTTCTGGCTGTTGGCGCCAGCGCTGGTCTGTTCGGTCACCGCCGACAGTTCCTCGGCGGCGCTGGCGATCTGCGTGACGCTGTCGCGGATGCCGCCGATCAGCTCGCGCAGGGTCGTGGCCATGTGCTGGATGCCCTGCTGCAACTGGCCCATCTCGTCGCGACGATCGACCCGCACGCTGGCGGTCAGGTCACCGTCGGCAATGCGCTGCACCGCGCCCAGGGTGTCTTGCAAGGGTCGGGTGATCTGACGGGTGATGATCCAGGCAGCAAGTACGCCGAACAGCAGGGCCAGCAGCGTGGCGCCGATCTGCAGGCTGCGCGCCTGGGCACTTTCGATGGCCATGCGCTCCATCTGGAACTTGTACAGCGTCTCGCTGATACGGACGATCTCGCCCTGCTGATCGGTCATTTCCTGGCGGGTACGGGCGATATCGGCAGTGGCAGCCTTGAACGCCTGCACCGTCTGCTCGAACTGGCCGAGCGCAGTGGCGATACGCCGTACCGCATCCTGCTGGGCGCTACCGAAAGCCTGCTCCAGTGCATCGAGGCTGTTGCGGGCAATGGCAATGCGCTCGGCAAGGGCCTGCTCGGTCTGGGCATCGGCTGCGCTGTCGTAACGCTCGAGCAGATAACGCAGACGCAGCAGCTCGCCATGGGTGAGCGTCAGCGCCTGCAGTTGCTCGAAGCGACGACCGTCGTATTCCGGCAGCAGCTCCACGCTGCGCCGCATCGCGCCCAGCAGCTCGCTCAGTTGCTGGTCTTCGCTACCGACCCGGCCACGTGCCTGCTCGGCGGCCGTGTAAGCGGCGCGCATACCCGCCAGTGAACGCTGATAGTCCTGGTTGTAGCGGTCCTGCTCTTGCAGCAGCTTGACGTTGACCGGATTGGTGAAGGTCCCCAGCAGCTTCTTCTGCTGCCCGAGATAGATGTTCAGGTTGGTCAGCAGACGCTCGGTACTGGCTGCGTCGCCCTTTGCCAGCATGAACTGCAGGCGGGCGATACGCAGGTTGGTCAGCGTTGCATTGAGCTGGGTGATCTCGCTCATCCAGGTGCTGCGCTGGATCACGCTACCCAGGCCGCTCCAGGCGGTCCAGGCCAGAGCCAGGGTAAGCACCAGCACCAGGCCGAAGCCGAGCGCGAGTTTGCGGGTAACGCTGAGATTAGCGAACCAGGTGTTCATGACAATTCTCCGACTGCGGATGTTTCAGGTTTCGCTGGAGAATTGTTTTTGTTGAAGCCAGCACGAGGGATCAGCTGACGTACCAGGCGACCACGACGGCACAGATTTTAAGCGGCTGCGGCATTGTGCAGCGGCGGCGCCAGCGTTGGCGGCGCCACGCGCGCATCAGCCCAGCAGCTGCAGCGCCTCGACGCTGCATTGCTGGATGCGTGCCCAATCGCTGTTTTCCACCCACTCGCGCTGGAACATCCAGGTGCCGCCCACGCACATGACATTGGGCTGCGCCATGTAGCGCTGCAGGTTGTCCGGGGTGATGCCGCCGGTCGGGCAGAAGCGCACCCCGCCGAAAGGCCCGGACAGTGCCTTGAGCGCCGCGACACCGCCACAGACCTCAGCCGGGAACAGCTTGAAGCGGCGATAACCCAGGGCGTAGCCGACCATCAGTTCCGACGCGCTGCTCACGCCGGGCAGCAGCGGCAGCGGGTTGTCCAGCGCGGCCAGCAACAGCTCGCGCGTGCTGCCCGGCGTGACGATGAACTGCGCACCGGCAGCGGTCGCTGCGGCCAGCATGTCTTCATCCAATACGGTACCAGCGCCAACGCAGAGCTCGGGACGCTCGGCACGCAGGCGACGAATCGCCTCCAGGCCATGCTCCGAGCGCAGAGTCACTTCCAGCACGCGCAGGCCACCAGCGGCCAGCGCATCGGCCAGCGGCAGGATATCCGCCTCACGGGCGATGGTGATCACCGGCATGATCCGCGCTTGCGCGCAGATGCGGTCGATCTCGGCGATTTTGTCGGCCATGCGCACACGCTGGCTTGGGTCGAGGCTGGTCATGTCAGGAGCACCAATGGATTTCGAGAGGAGAATTGAGGAACGCGCGGATCGGCAGCTGGGCGGTCTCACCCGGCAGCAGCGCCGCGCTCAGGGTGTTGAGTTTCGCCTGGCCCTGGATCGCCAGCAGCGGCAGCCGTGCGCTGGCCAGCACCGGCAGGGTCAGGGTCAGGCGTTGCGCCGGCTCGCTCGGGGCGAGCATCGGCAGCACGCGGCGCACGCAGTCCGGCTGCAGCGCCTGGTGCAGATTGGGGCTGTGCGGGAACAGCGAGGCGGTATGACCGTCGTCGCCCATGCCCAGCACCAGCACGTCGATCGGCGCCAGTTCGGCGACCGCAGCATCGGCCAGCTCGGCCGCCTGTTCGAGGTTGCCAGCGACCTGGTAGAGGCTGAGAAAACGCGCTTCGGCGGCCGGGCCACGCAGCAGGTGACGGCGCACCAGCGCCTCGTTGCTGCCGGCGTGATTCACCGGCACCCAACGCTCGTCGGCCAGGCTGACCAGCACCTGCGCCCAAGCCAGCGGCTGTTGCGCCAGCGCCTCGAAGAACGGCACCGGGCTACGCCCGCCAGACACCACCAGGGTGGCCTTGCCGCGACTGGCGATGGCCTGACGCAGCGCATCGGCCACGCGCACGGCCAATGCCTGGGCCAGTTGTTCGGCGCCAGCGTGCGGGCAGGCCTGCACGCCTGGCGGCAGTTTCAGTTCAGAGATCGCCATACCAGCTCCTGCCATCGCGGGTGATCAGCGCGACCGACGCCATGGGGCCCCAGCTGCCGGCCGTGTACGGCTTCGGCGCCTCGCCGAGACGATGCCAACCGTCGATCAGTTGATCGCACCACTGCCAGGCGTATTCGATCTCGTCCTTGCGCACGAACAGGTTCTGGTTGCCGCGCATCACTTCCAGCAGCAGACGCTCGTAGGCATCGGGAATGCGCGCACTGCGGTAGGTATCGGAAAAACTCAGCTGCAGCGGACCGCTGCGCAGCTGCATGCCCTTGTCCAGGCCCTGATCCTTGGTCAGCACCTGCAGGGCGATGCCCTCGTCCGGCTGCAGGCGGATGATCAGCTTGTTGCCGATCAATTGACGCTGCTCCGGGGCGAAGATGTAGTGCGGCGGCGCCTTGAAGTGGATGACGATCTGCGACAGCTTCTGCGGCATGCGCTTGCCGGTGCGTAGGTAGAACGGCACGCCGGCCCAGCGCCAGTTGCGGATGTCGGCGCGCAGGGCGACGAAGGTTTCGGTGTCGCTCTGGGTATTGGAGTTCTCTTCCTCCAGATAGCCCGGCACCGGCCGCCCATCGCTGCTGCCGGCCACGTACTGACCGCGCACCACGCGCTGGCCGAGCTGCTCGACGCTGATCGGCTCCAGCGCCTTGAGCACCTTGACCTTCTCGTCACGGATGCTGTCGGCGGACAGGTCGCTGGGCGGGTCCATGGCGATCAGGCAAAGCAGCTGCAGCAGGTGGTTCTGGATCATGTCGCGCAACTGCCCGGCCTGATCGAAGTAGCCCCAGCGCCCTTCGATACCGACCTTCTCGGCCACGGTGATTTCCACGTGGGAGATGTGGTTCTGGTTCCACTGGGTTTCGAACAGGCTGTTGGCGAAGCGCAGGGCAATCAGGTTCTGCACCGTCTCCTTGCCCAGGTAATGGTCGATGCGATAGACGCGGTTTTCCGGGAACACCTGGGCCACGGCATCGTTGACCGCACGCGAGGACGCCAGGTCATGGCCGATCGGCTTCTCCAGCACCACCCGCGTGCCCTCGGCCAGCCCGACGGCGGCCAGGTTGGCGCAGATGCCGCCATACACCGAGGCGGGCGTGGCGAAGTAGGCGATCAGCTGATCCTGCGGGCTGACCTGCTCGAGCAGCGCTGCATAGTCCTCGGGCTTGAGGAAATCCATGCTCAGGTAGCTCAGACGCGCCAGGAACCGCGCCATGTCGGTTTCCGTCAGCTCCTTGGCTGGCACGTGCAGGCGCAATGCCTGCTCGATGGCGCGCAGGTGGCCGCTCGGCTCGCCCGTCTCGCGGGCCAGGGCGAGGATGCGCGAGGCATCGTGCAGCAAACCGGCGCGATCGAGCTGGTAAAGCGCAGGAAACAGCTTGCGCAAGGCCAGATCGCCCAGCGCGCCGAACAAGGCAAAGGTGCAGGATTCAAGCTTCATCGCGGGCATGAGTTTGTTCTTTTATCAAGATGCACTAGAAATACCGGGTGATACTGCTTTTATCAAGGAAAAATGTTGTGATAGCAACAACATTATTCACGACATCCGATAAGTCAGTGGTGACCTTGGGGCGGCATCAGTAGGATAGGCCGGTTGTCTTACCGCCCATCGCCTGTCGCCAAGCCCGTTCAACCGCCTGTTAGGAGCCCTTATGGACCGTGTGCGCAACTTGCTGGAACAGATCCAGAGCCGCCTTGACGACCTGAACAAGGCCGAACGCAAGGTCGCCGAAGTGATCCTGCACGATCCGCAGCAGGCCACGCGCTTCAGCATCGCCGCACTGGCCCAGGCCGCAGGCGTCAGCGAGCCGACGGTCAACCGCTTCTGCCGCTCGTTCGGCGCCAACGGCTACCCGGAACTGAAGATGCAACTGGCGCAGAGCCTGGCCAGCGGCGCCGCCTACGTCAGCCGCGCGGTGTCCGCCGACGACGGCCCCGAGGCCTACACCCGCAAGATCTTCGGCAGCACCATCGCCTCGCTGGACACCGCCTGCCAGAGCCTCGACCCGCAGCACGTCAGCCGCGCCGTCGACCTGCTGATCCAGGCGCGACAGATCCATTTCTTCGGCCTCGGCGCCTCGGCGTCGGTGGCGCTGGACGCGCAGCACAAGTTCTTTCGCTTCAACCTGGCAGTGTCGGCGCATTCCGACGTGCTGATGCAGCGCATGATCGCCTCGGTGGCGCACACCGGTGATCTGTTCGTGATCATTTCCTACACCGGGCGCACCCGCGAATTGGTGGAAGTGGCGCGCCTGGCCCGCGAGAACGGCGCCTCGGTGCTCGGCCTCACCGCCGCCGGCTCGCCCCTGGCCAAGGCCAGCACCCTGAGCCTGGACATTCCGCTGCCGGAAGACACCGACATCTACATGCCGATGACCTCGCGCATCATCCAGCTCACCGTGCTCGACGTGCTCGCCACCGGCGTCACCCTGCGCCGTGGCGTGGACTTCCAGCCGCACCTGCGCAAGATCAAGGAAAGCCTCGGCGCCAGCCGTTACCCGGCGGATGAAGAGCCGCTGTAAGGCGCTTGCAGGAGCCTAATGCTGTTCACTTAAGGTTGCACGCGGTTGACTCCCCTCTCCCATTTATTGGGGGCACGCCTAGTGGAGAGGGGCTGGGGGAGAGGGCTGAAAACGCCGCAAAACTGCCAGTTTTCCCCTCTCCGAACGCGGCCCGCCCTTACCCTCTCCCCCGAAGGGGCGCGGGGACTGATCGCGTCCGACCATTTCTTAAATGAACAGCATTACAGCAGGAGCCAGCTTGCTGGCGATCGGCAGTACCGCCCCTTCGCAAAAGCATCGCCGGCAAGGCGGCTCCTGCAGTTCTGGTGCGCTGGACACTTCTGGTAGGCTTGCCGGCTTTTCCGAACCTGCCAGGAAATCCGCCATGCACGCACTGATTGCCCTCAGCCGTTTCATCGGCAACACCTTCGCCATCTGGGTGTTGCTGTTCGCCGTCATGGCGTTCTTCCAGCCCGGCTGGTTCCTGCCGCTGACTGCCTGGATCGTCCCCCTGCTCGGGCTGATCATGTTCGGCATGGGCCTGACCCTCAAGGGTGCGGACTTCCAGGAAGTCGCCCGGCGCCCGTTGGCGGTGCTGCTTGGTGTGCTGGCCCAGTTCATCATCATGCCCTGCACCGCCTGGCTGCTGTGCCAGGCCTTTGCCCTGCCGCCGGAAATCGCCGTGGGCGTGATCCTGGTGGGCTGCTGCCCGGGCGGCACCGCCTCCAACGTGATCACCTGGTTCGCCCGTGGCGACCTGGCGCTGTCGGTGTCGATCACCGCCGTCACCACCCTGCTCGCCCCGCTCGTCACCCCGGCGCTGATCTGGCTGCTGGCCTCGGAATGGCTGCCGGTGTCGTTCAGCGCCATGTTCATTTCCATCCTCAAGATGGTGCTGCTGCCCATCGCCCTCGGCCTGATCGCCCAGCGCCTGCTCGGCGAACGGGTGAAGACCGCCGTCGAGGTGCTGCCGCTGATTTCCGTGGTGAGCATCGTCGCCATCGTGGCTGCAGTGGTCGCCGCCAGCCAGGGCAAGATCGCCGAATCCGGCCTGCTGATCATGGCCGTGGTGATCCTGCACAACGGCATCGGCCTGAGCCTGGGTTACCTGGCCGGACGCCTGTTCGGCATGTCGCTGGCGCAGCGCAAGACGCTGTCGATCGAGGTCGGCATGCAGAACTCCGGCCTCGGCGCCGCCCTGGCCAGCGCGCACTTCAGCCCGCTGGCCGCCGTGCCCAGCGCCCTGTTCAGCGTCTGGCACAACCTGTCCGGCCCGCTGCTGGCGACCCTTTATCGCCGAATGGATCAGGGCTCGAAGAAAGACGCCAACTGACCCGACAGCTCGCACCAATCCGGGGCACCTTGCCCCGGATGCGCCGATATGCACAATAATGGCGCACGCGAGGACGACCTCCGCACCCTGACGCCAGGGTGGCTCATCCGGGGACGGCCCTTCAGCACCTACTGGAGGTCATATGTCCTGGATCATTCTGTTTCTCGCCGGCTTGTTCGAGGTCGGCTGGGCCATCGGCCTGAAATACACCGAAGGCTTCACCCGCCCGCTGCCCACTCTGCTCACCGTCTGCGCCATGCTGGTCAGCCTGGGCCTGCTCGGCCTGGCCATGAAGGAATTGCCGCTGGGCACCGCCTACGCCATCTGGACCGGCGTCGGCGCCGTGGGCACGGTAATCGCCGGCATCATCCTGTTCGGCGAATCCATGGCGCTGCTGCGCCTGGCCAGCGTGGCGCTGATCGTCTGCGGGCTGATCGGGCTCAAGCTGAGCCACTAGAAAAGGCTCTTCGGATAGTTTGGGGAACGTCCGGGTTGACACCGGACTGGCAATTACGTGTTAGCTGTCAATGACTTGGCACTATCCATTAGCACGCCGCCTGGCCTGATGGGTTTCGCCCCTTACGGGCGACTCACTTTCTTTGCTTGTGCAAAGAAAGTAAGCAAAGAAACACACCCCT
>NZ_JBLWTV010000030.1:0-39964 GCF_048269965.1 Pseudomonas sp.
TGCAACTGCTGGCGACAAACAGCATCCGCAACGCCCAGGGCGGGCTCATCAATGGTCAGGACGTTTCCCTTATTGCCCTGACAGGCGATATCAGCAACGAACGCACCATCAGCCAGCAGAGCCTGGAGGGCAGGGGCTTCAGCCAGCTGACCAGCGTGGTGGACAAGGCGGCTGGCATCGAGGCCAGCAACGACCTGCAACTGCTCGCCGGGGGCGATATCCAGAACATCGGTGGCAGCCTCAAGGCGGGTGGCGACGCAAAATTGGATGCCGGTGGTGATGTAGTCATCGCCTCTGCTGCTGAAGAACACGGCAGCATGCGCAAGGACAAACGCCACTTCTGGAGCACCAGCAGCACTACCCAGCATGGCAGCGATGTGCAGGTGGGCGGTAATCTGGCCGTGACGGCCGGGCAGGATATTGCCGTGGTGGCCAGTGCGGTGAAGGCGGACGGTGACGTGCTGCTGGACGCTGGCCGGGATGTGACCATCGCTGCAGCGGCCAACGAGAGCAGCAGCGAGTACCACTACAAGCGCAGTGGCAAGAAGGTCGACAAGGAGAACAGCAGCGTACGCCAGCAGGCGGCGGTGATCGAGGCGGGTGGGGATTTTGTCAGTATCTCAGGTGCCAATACCAACTTGATCGCCAGCCAGGTAATTGCGGGGCAGGAGGCTTACCTTTACGCGAAGGAGAGTCTCAATCTGGATGCCGCACAAAATCAGGATTACAGCTACTTCTATAAAAAGAAAAAGAGCGGTGGTCTGTTCAGCCGCAAAAAAAGCTCGATGTCCGAAACATCCAGCGATTGGGCTGTGTCTTCATCGATCCGCTCCGGCTCCGATCTAATTTTGGTGGCTGACCGCGATATCGCTACACGTGGTGCACAACTGAGCAGCGATGAAACGATATTCCTGTATGCAGGTCGCAATATCCTTCTTGATGCAGCCGAAAATAGCGCTAGTCAAACCAGTGCCAAATCCAAGAGCAACCTTCTTTCCAGCAAGGCCAGCAGTAACAGCAACGCCAGCACTAGCCTGACCAGTACCAGCCTTAATGGTAAAAGCGTCGAGTTGCTGGCCGACAATGACATTGCCCTGCGTGCCGCTGCGGTATATGCCGATGAAGGCATCATTCTTGACGCTGGACGTGATATCTCCATTAGCACGGGGCAGCAGAGCCAACACTCGAGTTCTGCCAGTGCATCTAGCAAGCTCAATTGGAACTTAACGAATTCCCTTGCTGCTAACGGCTCCTTCACTCTGACGGATAAGTCCAAAGGCGCGCAGCAGACCACTACTCAAGATGTGGGTAGCACCCTGAGTGGAGGCACCATCGATATCGATAGCGGGCGCGATATCGCCATTCGCGGTAGTACCTTGGTGGCCGACAGCGACATTCGTCTGGATGCTGCGCGTAATTTGAGCGTGCTCAGTGGTGAAACCAGCAATACCTCCAGTGCCAATTCCAAGACCAAGAACACCGGTGAAATCGGCAGTTGGTACCACGGAGCAATGGGGGTCGCCAGTCTCAAGCAAGCCAGCCAGAGCAGCAGTAGCACCCAGAACTCCAGTCAGATCGCCTCCTTGGGGGGCAATGTCGATCTGACGGCTGGCGAGCGCTACAACCAAGTTGCCAGCCAGGTGATTGCACCAACGGGCGATATCAGCATCATTGGTAAGAATGTCGATATCGAAGCTGGTTACGACAAACTCAGCGCGACTCAGAAGCAGAGCTCCAGTCGTACGGCCATTGGGGGTTCAGTCAGCGTTCCGCTTGTGGATGCGGTGCGTAATATCCAGCGGATGAGCGATGCTGCTGAAAATACGGGAGATACGCGGCTGAAAGCATTGGCGGCAGTGAATTCAGCGATGTACGCGAATACTGCCTACAACAGTGCGCAGGCCCTGGCGAGTAACAGCCTGGGTGGCATCAAAATCAGCGCCAATCTCAGCAATGATAAAGGCAGCAGCAGTAGTACCCAATCGGGTCAAAACGTCGTTAGCAGCACGGTAGTCGCGGGTAGGGATCTGAGCATTACTGCAACCGGTGGCGAAGAGAGTAGTGACCTCAATGTGGTGGGTAGCCAACTAAGTGCAGGGCGGGACGTCAAGCTGAAAGCTGACGGAGACATCAACCTCCTGGCTGCCAAGAATACTGCCGAGCAACACAGTAATAACTCGGGGTCAGGTTGGAGCGTTGGTGTGGGCTTCGCATTTGGCGGTGCCCAGAACGGTTTCACCCTAGACTTGGCTGCCAATAAGTCGCGAGGTAATGCCGACGGTTCCGATGTGTCCTGGACTCATACCACTGTCGAAGCTGGCAATGCCTTGGGTTTCTGGTCGGGGCAGGACACCAACCTCAAAGGGGCCGTCGTCAGCGGTGAACAGGTCGTCGCAGATGTTGGCGGTGACCTGAATATTGAAAGCCTGCAAGACACCAGCACCTACCAGTCTAAGCAGACCATTGCAGGTGTTGGTGTCAGCTTGTGCATTCCTCCGTTCTGCGCTGGTGCCAGCAGTGTTTCTGCCAGTGCCAACCAACAGAAAATCGACAGCGAATATGCCAGCGTCATGCAGCAATCGGGCGTGAAGGCTGGTGACAAAGGTTTCAATATCACTGTCGGCGGCAATACCGACCTCAAGGGTGCGGTGATCGCCAGTACCGACGAAGCAGTAACAAACGGTAGGAACCAACTGGTTACCGGAACCCTGACTTCGTCCGACATCAAGAACGAGGCAGAGTACAAGGCCAGCAGTATTGGTCTTGGTGGCGGTTATAGCTGGGGCTCGGATAGCGGCGCGAGTGGGGTCGGTAGGGATCAGGACGGCAATGCGTCAGCGGGCGCGGGGGGAGACAAGCTTCCCAGCAAAGATGGCATGAGTGCCACCGCACCTGTTGCATTGAGTGCTAGTGGCGACGCCAGTAGCACGACAAGAAGCGGTATCAGTGGTGGCACCATTCTGATTACCGACTCGGAGAAGCAAAAGCAACTTACTGGTCAAGACGCAGAAACCACTATTGCCCAGCTAGAACGTGATGTGTCTTCCGAGAAGGATGGTGCAAATGCATTGCAGCCGATCTTCGATGAAAAGGAGATTCTTGCCGGGTTTGAAATAACCACCGCATTTGTTCAGAACGTAGCAACGTATCTGGAGCAAAAGGCGAGGGAGGTCGACTCCAAGAGGGCCGATGCCGAGGCAATCGAGGCACAGGCAAACAACCTGGATAACGGTCTCACTACCGCGGAGCGACTGGCCTTGCTAGCCCAGGCGCAAGTACTCATGGATGAAGCCAAAGCCATCAATGACAACTGGGGGGCGGGGGGTACCTATAGGCAGATCGCGACGGTACTGACTGCGGCTGCAGGGGGCCAGGTCAATGCCGGCACCAACCAGTTCGCGCAGAACATGGTGGTCAACTACCTCCAGCAACAGGGCGCCGGTTACATCGGCAAGTTGGTGGAAGATGGCTCTTTGACCGAAGGCAGCCCGCTGCATGCTGCACTACATGCCATTGTCGGTTGCGGCGCGGCGGCTGCCAGCCAGCAGTCTTGTTCGGCCGGTGCAATGGGAGCCGCTGCCAGCAGCGTACTGACGGGTTTGTTCACTGAAACCAGCCCTGATGAAACCAGTGAGCAACGTGAAGCCAAGCGCAACCTGATCCTGAGTATCGTCACTGGTATCGCTGCCGTTACAGACCCGGACAGCGCTGCAACCGCTAACAATGCCGCCACTGCGAATGTCGACAACAACTGGTTGTCTACGCAGCAGAAGGTTCAGCGCAAGAAGGAGTTGGCCGAAGCGGAAACCGTGGCTGAACAGCTCAAGGTTTATGCCAAGTGGAAGAAAATTTCGGCAGAGCAGGACTTCGCTACAGCTAAAGGTCTTGCCAAAGGCTTGGCGGACGGCCTGGCGGGATCCGGGCTCGATACGCTCGACACTATGGCGCGCTTTACGGCATTTCCGGTTGAAAGCCTCGATGAAATATCCGAGATGATCAATGCTCCAGCAATGAAGCAACTGCTGGGGGCAAAGTATGAGGAAATGCAGCAGTCCATCGAAAAAGCCAAGGTCGCATTGACGGTTGGCGGTCTGGATCAGGCTGAACAGCTTGGTATGCAGATTGGACATATCATCTCTGTTGCGGTAACGCTTGTAGTGGCCGTCGAGGCTGATGCAGTGAAGGCGGCAGGGCAGGCGGCCAGATTTGGTGTTGCGGTAACCAAGGAGAAAGCCGGTGTGCTGATGGCCGGTTCGACTGAGAAGCTGGCCGCTCAGTTGGCGACTATCGAGAAATACGGGTTTGATGGGGATGTGCCGTTGGTGCCTAAAGAGGTAAATGGTCCAAAAGCGACAGGCTCTGTTCCAAATCTTACTGAGCGGGGTACGTTAGTTAACCTGCGCCCTAATGATGTTGCTATTGCACAGCGACCAGTAAGAACACTTGTACAGGATGAGTCTGGTCGCTATTGGCTGCAAACTTCAACTGGGAAGCGAATAACACCATCAGGTTCATACGATTTTGTAACTATGCCGGACGGAAGTATTCGGGTTGCCAGGCCGAATGTGAACCAAGACTTTTCAACCCACCTTGGATTGAGTGGTGGTGGAGAGGTTAAATATGCGGGCTCTATACGCTTCGGGAATAATGATGGCCCAAGCCGAGGAACAATAACTCAGTGGACTAACAATTCTGGGCATTATCAACCACCTGCAACTTTAAGTGGTAATGCCGGATTGCCGCAGGGCTTGTTTAATCTGAGGTAGACTAGGTTATGAATGAAAGACAGAAATTGCTATGTGCGCAGCTTGCAAAAATGGGTTCTGAGCAGGCTGCTGAGTGGTTGATGACCAAATACCCAGTAGAGTCAATGGATTATGGTGAGGCTCTGCTATTGGTCCCCCATCGTTCCTGGAAACGATCCGATCAGAAGCGACTGGCTCAGCACTATTTTAGAAAACTGCCTTTCTCTGGCGCGGGAGGATATGAGGCGTTTGCTTCATTTATGTCTGTAAAGACTTTTCTGGATTGTGTTAGGGAACGCCTGCCAATGAATGCTTCTGACGCAAGCTTGCTGCTGTATTACTTGATCCCAGTTCTTAACAAGGCTGCAAAAAATGACTCTGATCGCCAGCTAATTATGAATCTTATCAATGAAATACAGCCCTATGACCGCGCTGAGCCGACATAATCCGCTGCTCTGGCTGAGCCTGCTGCTCTGGGGAAAAAAGGGGACGGGGAAAAAGGGGACAGATTTATTTTCGGGGCTGTGCTTGGCCTGAATAAATAAATCTGTCCCTGAGGAATCCCCACAAAAATCCCATTTTTATCAATGGGATAGTTTGAATAAGCCTGCATGAGTCGGGCAGTTTGGTAGTCGCCAAACAAACCAACTCCCGAGACTCATGCAGGCAGTACGATTCTTACACAAGGCATTTTCCCAAGCACTCCCCACGATCCACAGCAAGCGGCTGAACGCCTTGATGAGCAGCGTCAGTGCCTTGCTGCATGGGCATCGCCTGACCCTGACCGATCTGGGCAGGGCCATGCCCAGCGAGGCTTACACCAGGCATTCGATCAAGCGCGTGGATCGCCTGCTTGGCAACGCTCACCTGCAATACGAACGCCCGCTGTTCTACTGGAAAATGCTGACTGCGCTGATTGGCTCCCTGCGCCATCCATTGATCTTGGTGGATTGGTCGCCGATCAATGCGGCCTCTGACCTTTACTTACTTACTTGCTATGTGAAAAGGGGACAGATTTATTTTCCACCTGATCGACTAAGCTGAAGGCCTCAATGGTAGGAGGTCGTTATGCCAAGGATGGGGCGGATTGTGTTGCCGAATTACCCGCATCATGTGGTGCAGCGAGGTCATAACCGGCAGGTGGTGTTTGCCGCTGAGCAGGATTATCAGCGTTACATTTCTGATCTGCGTGAGCTAAAAGATGTCTTCGGGGTCAAGGTCTACGCTTATTGCCTGATGACGAACCATGTTCATCTGCTTTTGGAACCCGGCGAGGCTATCGCCGGGCTGGGTCAGTTGATGAAGGCGCTAGCGGCGCGCGCTACGCGCTATCGAAATCGTCTAGAAGGGCGTACCGGCACTCTCTGGGAGAGTCGCTACAAGTCCAGCGTAGTCGAATCAGATGCCTACTTGCTTGCCTGCTGTCGCTATATCGAACTGAACCCGGTTCGAGCCCGCATGGTTGCCGAAGCGGTTGATTATCCTTGGTCGAGCCATCGGATGCGGGTAACGGATCAGGCGGACAGCGATTGGTTGGAAATGGACCCTTGCTTCGTCGCACTTGGCGACACGCCTGAAAGGCGTCGTATCCGTTACATAGAATTCATGCGACAAGCCGTTCCATCAAGTGAGATTGATTTGATTCGTGCTGCACTGCAGAGGGGGCAGCTAACGGGCAGTGCCCGTTTCGTGGAAGAAATAGAAAGAATCCAAGGTGTGCGGGTTGAGTTACGAGGTCAAGGCAGGCCGAGGCGTAATTCCGAAAAATGAATCTGTCCCCTTTTTCCTAGGAGGCTTGAATGAGTAAATGCTTCTTAAATTTTGGCTTTCTGATTATGTTGCTAAGTGGTTGCAGAGGTTATCAAATGGAATATGGGGTGGTGGAGAATGGAGTGGCTTTTTATCCCCTGTGCGAAAGAGCAGAGCGGCGCATCACCGATATGCAGCGTATCAGTTTTGAATTACCACTCTTGTTCAGGAAGGCCTCCTGTCGTAATTGGCCTGACTATAGCTATGACTCTCGAATCGACAGCCTCAGCGTGACAATCCCCGGTGTTATTGCCAACGAATCGCAGATGACTGTTGGCGGTGTCTACTCTATGCTCTTTCGCGCGGGGCACGCGCGCCCAGAATACTATTTGCCGCCTGACAAATTTTTTGAGGATTACAAAGAATACCTCAGTGAGCACAGCTCTATTTCCCGTTTGGTTACTGCAGGTTGGGTGGACTGGCAAGGTGGGCGCTGTGCACGTTTTTACTCGGATAACGATACCGGTCTTTTCGTACGCCGAGTGCTCGACTACTTCTGCTGGGAGTCAGTCAGTGGCTCGAGTTTTCCCATCCATATTGGTGCTAGCGAAAAATTACCACCAGGCCATGCACCAATCAATCTGGATAAGGAATTTATCAAGCCAGTATTGGCGAGCTTACAGATCAACCCTGTTCCAGAGCAGCGCTTGGCTCTGTGGGACAGTTATCGTGCTGACTTTTGCAAGGGGCTGAAGGAGAGCTACGATAATAAGACAGCTATGCGCAGATTTCGCGACAGTCTCAATCGTCAGCGCGCTATTGTTTTCTTGCGCGAGTGTGGTTATCAAATGCCGGATCCGGTCGGGCCAAGAAGCTGGGCAGAGCTCTTAAGGCCCAATGGGCAATTGATTGGTAGAGCCGATGGAGAGAGAACGCTGCGCAAAATAACTCATACGCAGTTTGCTGAGTTAGAGGCCAAGTTGATGTCCTTGCATCTCAAACCGGGTGAGCGCCCAGAAATTCGATCTTCTCGACTGTCACGAGATGGCAATGTTCTGGTAGAGAACTATAGAGCTACTGGTTCCTATGCTGGTGAGTGGTACAGGGTTCCACCCTATTACAGCGAGCAGAACGGGATCGGTATTCGTAATGATCCGGTATTGGGTAGAGTGATAGATGTGCACTTAATGGATTACCCCGCAGGATTGAGAATTGTAGTTGAGTAATGGAGGAAAAGGAGACATCTATTAGCCGGCCTGGCGTCAAGACTCAAAGCAACCTGCTCTGCTTTTTAACGGCTGAGTTTCTCCTGTGCCGAGTCTGATGGGCTGTACCCCGGTCGAACCCGTTTCCTTTGGCTGCGACCGAGTCGCGCCAATCACCCACATGTAACAAGCAGAGCCTGAAACCCCGCGCGGAGTTGGCAAGTGGCCGCCCCGGGGGGCAGCCCCCTCAGGACAGACAGCTTCGGTGCGAGCGGCGCGCCGTCAGCGCACCTCCACCACCACCTTGCCCACCGCTTTACGCTGGCCGAGTGCATCGATTGCTTCGCCGCCGCGCGCCAGTGGGAAGGTCTGCGACACCAGCGGCTTGAGTTTGCCTTCGGCATGCCAGGCGAACAGCTGCTGGAAGTTGTCGGCGTTGTCCTGCGGCTGGCGCTGAGCGAAGGAGCCCCAGAATACGCCGACCAGCGAAGCGCCCTTGAGCAAAGGCAGGTTGGCCGGCAGGGCCGGGATGCCACCGCCGGCGGCGAAACCCACGACCAGGAAGCGGCCATTCCAGCCGATGCTGCGGAAGGCTTCCTCGAACAGTGCGCCGCCCACCGGGTCGTAGATCACGTCGACGCCCTGGCCGCCGGTGAGTTTCTTCACTTCGTCCTTCAGGCTCTGCTCGCTGTAGTTGATCAACTCGTCGGCGCCGGCCTTGCGCGCCACTTCCAGTTTCTCGGCGCTACTCGCTGCAGCGATGACCTTGGCGCCCATGGCCTTGCCGATTTCCACCGCCGCCAGGCCGACGCCGCCGGAGGCGCCGAGCACCAGCAGGGTTTCACCTGGCTGCAGGTGGGCGCGCTGCTTGAGGGCATGCATGGAGGTGCCGTAGGTCATGCCGAAGGCCGCTGCGGTGGTCAGGTCCATGCTCTTGGGCACCGGCAGCACGTTGTAGGCCGGTACGGCGACCTCTTCGGCGAAGCCGCCCCAGCCGGTCAGCGCCATGACCCGGTCACCGACGCGCAGATGGCTGACCTTCTCGCCAACGGCCTTGACCACGCCGGCTACCTCGCCGCCCGGGGCGAAGGGGAAGGGCGGTTTGAACTGGTATTTGCCTTCGATGATCAGCGTGTCGGGGAAGTTGACCCCGGCGGCCTGCACCTCGATCAGCACCTCGTTCTTTTTCGCTTCGGGGCTCGGCAGGTCTTCCAATACCAGGGTGTCGGCAGGGCCGAAGGCTTTGCACAGCAGGGCTTTCATCAAGGTCATTCCTCTTGCAGGGTGCCTTGCAGTGTAGAAAGCGCCCGCCGAGGGTCAACGAGCATGCCGATGCCTGATAGGTCGGCATAAGCGCCGGGCTTGGGTGCAGGCCTGTGGATGGCTATGCTAGGCACATCCCCGATGGAGTGCCGAACGTGAAACTGTTGACCGCCCTGCTGCTGAGCCTGTCGATCTGCCTGCCTGCCCTGGCCGCTTCGCAAGAGAAGGAAGAGGCGCCGACGACGATTTATCACAACCTGACGCCAGCCCTGATCGGCAACCTGGCGGATCAAGGCAATCGTCTGAAGTTCTTCAAGGCCGATGTGTCCCTGCGAGTGACCGGCACCGAAGCCGAGGAGAAGCTCAAGCAGCATGAGCCGCTGATCCGTCATCAGATGGTGATGCTGTTCTCGGCCCAGACCAGCGAGATCATCAACGCGCCCGATGGCCGCGAAACGCTGCGCCAGGAAGCGTTGAAGAAGGTGCAGGACGCGATCAACGGCGAAGAGGGCAAGCCCATCGTCGAGGACCTGCTGTTCAACAATCTGATCATTCAGTAGCGGCGAATCCCCCTGGCGTTCGGGCGCTGCTTTGGCGGTGAAGGCCAAAGTGATTCGCGGCTGAAGCCGCTCCTACAGTTTGTTCAGGCCATCTGCGCCAGGGTCTTGCGAAAGCGTGTCAGCGCCGCGACGAAGAACAGCGTGCCGATGGCGGCGATGGCCAGCATGTAAGGCCAGATGATCGCGAACCCTGCGCCGCGATAGAGAATGGCCTGGGCCAGCGCGACGAAGTGGGTGGTCGGCGCCGCCAGCATGATCTGCTGCACCAGCTCCGGCATGCTCTCGCGTGGCGTGGTGCCACCGGAGAGGATCTGCAACGGCAGCAGCACCAGGATGATCAGCAGGCCCAGCTGCGGCATCGAGCGCGCCACGGTGCCGAAGAAGATGCCCATCGAGGTGGTGGCGAACAGATGCAGCGCCGCGCCGAACAGGAACAGCGCGATGGAGCCCTCTATCGGCACCTGCAGCCAGCCCTGCACCACCAGCAGCAGCGACAGCGTCGCCGCCGTCAGTACCACCAGCCCCATCGACCAGACCTTGGCCAGCATGATCTCCAGCGGCGTCACCGGCATCACCAGCAGATGCTCCACGGTGCCGTGCTCGCGCTCACGAATCAGCGCCGCCCCAGTGAGGATGATCGACAGCATGGTGATCTGGTTGATCACCTCCATCACCGAGCCGAACCAGGCACGCGTCAGATTCGGGTTGAACTGTATGCGCAGCGCCAGCTCGGCCGGCTGCTGCAGCTCGCCCCGATAGCGACGAACGAACTCAGCCACTTCGCTGGCGCCGATGTTCTGGATGTAGCCAGCACCGGTGAAGGCCATGCTCACCTGGGTGGCATCGACGTTGAGCTGGATTGCCGGGCTGCGACCGGCGAGCACGTCGCGCTGGAAGTTCGGCGGAATGTTCAGGGTGAAGGTGTAGCGCCCGGCGTCCATGCCGCGATCCATCTCGCTCAGGTCGATACGCTCCGGGGTACGGAAATAGGGTTCCTGAAAGGCCTGGATCAGTCGCTCGGAGAGCTGAGACTGATCTTCGTCGACCACGGCGATGGCGGCGTTGTGCAGGCTCTCCGGCATGCTGGTGGCGGCGGAGTAGACGCCCATGCTGAAGGCCCAGAGGATCAGCAGAACCAGCGCCAGGTCGTGCTGCAGGCTGCGCAGCTCCTTGATGCCGAGGTACAGGATATTGGCCAGGCGTTCCATCAGACCTCCTGTTTGCGCAGCAGGCTGGCGCTGAGCAGGGTCAGCAGCGGAATGGTCAGCATCAGGGCGAAGAAGTAGCTGGCCAGGTCCTGCAGCTCCAGCGCCTTGGAGAAGATGCCGCGGCTGATGACCAGAAATTGCGAGGTCGGGTAGAGCTGCCCGATCACCGCGCCTGCGCCCTCCAGCGAGGCCACCGGGTAGATCAACCCGGAAAACTGGATGGCTGGTAGCAAGGTGACGATGGCGGTGCCGAATACGGCGGCGATCTGGCTCTTGGTGAAGGTCGACATGAGCAGGCCGAGGCCGGTGGAGCAGGCCAGGTAGAGCAGGGCGCCGGCCAGCAGGGTCAGCGGATTGCCCTTGAGCGGCACGTCGAACACGGTGACCGCCAGCAGCACCAGCAGGACGAAGTTGAACAGACCCAGGGCGATATAGGGCAGTTGCTTGCCGAGCAGGAACTCCAGGCGCGTGACCGGGGTGACGTAGAGGTTGATGATCGAGCCCAGCTCCTTCTCGCGGACCACGCCAAGCGCGGTGAGCATCGCCGGAATCAGCATCAGCAGCAGCGGAATCACCGCCGGCACCATGGCCTTTAGGCTTTCCACGTCCGGGTTGTAGCGATAGCGCACTGCAAGCGTGGCGGCGTTGGCGGCTTGCGGCTGTGGCGAACGCTGCGCCAGCTCACTGAGGTAATGCTGGTGCAGGCCGTTCACATAGCCCTTGATGGTTTCGGCGCGGGTCGGCATGGCGCCGTCGATCCACATGCCGATCTGCGGGCTGGCGCCGCGTTTGAGGTCGCGGCCGAAGTGCGGCGGAATTTCTACCGCCAGGCTGATATCGCCGTCCCGCAAGCGCCGTTCCAGCTCGGCGTAGTCGGAGAGCGGCGCCTTCTCCAGGAAGTAGCGCGAGCCGGACAGATTGAGATGGTATTGCTGGCTGGTGGTGGTCTGGTCGCGATCCAGCACGGCGAAGGTCAGGTCCTCCACGTCCAGGCTGATGCCATAGCCGATGATGAACAGCAGCAATACCGTGCCGAGCAGGGCCATGCCGCCGCGAATCGGGTCGCGGCGCAGTTCCAGCGCTTCGCGCCGGGCATAGCTGAGCAGGCGGCGCAGGCTGAAGCGTTGACGCTGTGGTGGCGGCGCCTGTTCCAGCGGCGGCGCCGTGTTCACCGGTTGCTCGCCAACCGCCTCTTGCAGGTAGGCGATGAAGGTGGCTTCCAGGCTGTCCAGCCCGCGTTTGGTCATCAGGCCCTGCGGGGTATCGCTGTCGAGCACCTTGCCGGCGTGCATCAGCGAGATGCGGTCGCAGCGCTGCGCCTCGTTCATGAAGTGGGTGGAGATGAAGATGGTCACGCCGTCCTGGCGCGAGAGGTCGAGCATCAGTTGCCAGAAGCCGTCGCGGGCGACCGGATCGACGCCCGAGGTGGGCTCGTCGAGGATCAGGATCTCCGGCTTGTGGATCACCGCGACAGCCAGCGACAGGCGCTGGCGGATGCCCAGTGGCAGGCGTTCGGGGAGCATGTCCATGACTTCGCCGAGGTCGAAGCGTGCCGCCATCTGCGCCACGCGAGGCTCGATCTCGGCGGCCGGTACGTGGAACAGCTGGGCATGCAGCACCAGGTTCTGCCGTACCGTCAGCTCGCCGTACAGGGAGAATGCCTGGGACATGTAGCCGACCCGCTTGCGCGTGGCCATGTCGCGCGGGTCGACCGCCTGGCCGAACAGCAGCGCCTCGCCCTCGGACGCTGGCAGCAGGCCGGTGAGCATCTTCATGGTGGTGCTCTTGCCGCAGCCGTTGGAGCCGAGAAAACCGAAAATCTCGCCACGGCGGATGCGGAACGACACCGAATCGACGGCGATGAAATCACCGAAGCGCATGGTCAGGCCCTTGGCTTCGATGGCGATCTCGCTGCTGCCCGCCAGCGCAGGTAGAACCACCTCCTTGTGCCCACGCCGACGCTCCTCGGGCAGCAGGGCGATAAAGGCCTGCTCCAGGCTGGTGCAGCCGGTGCGTGCACGCAGTTCGGCCGGGCTGCCTTCGGCCAGCACGCGGCCGGCGTCCATCGCCACCAGGTGATCGAAGCGCTCGGCTTCCTCCATGTAGGCGGTGGCCACGATCACGCTCATCTGCGGGCGCTGCGCACGGATGCGCGCGATCAGCTCCCAGAACTGGTTGCGCGACAGCGGGTCGACGCCGGTGGTCGGTTCGTCGAGGATGAGCAGGTCCGGGTCATGGATCAGCGCGCAACACAGCCCGAGCTTCTGCTTCATGCCGCCGGACAGCTTGCCGGCCGGGCGCTCGCGGAAGGCGGCCATGCCGGTGCTGCGCAGCAGGTCATCGATGCGTCGCTCGCGCTCGGCAGCGTCCTGGCCGAACAGGCGCCCGAAGAAATCCAGGTTCTCGAACACCGAGAGCGTCGGATAGAGGTTTTTGCCCAGGCCCTGCGGCATGTAGGCGATATGCGGGCAGATGCGGCGGCGGTGGCGGGCATCGGCCATGTCGCCGTCGAGCACCTCGACGCTGCCGTCCTGCAGCTTGCGCGCTCCGGCGATCAGTGCCAGCAGGCTGGATTTGCCGACGCCGTCCGGGCCGATCAGACCGACCATGCAACGGGCGGGCAGCGCCAGGTCGATCTGCTGCAGGGCGCGGGTCTGGCCGTAGCGCAGGCCGACGCCGGTCAGGCGTGCGACCGCAGCGTTCATTGCGGAACCTTGATCGCCAGATGCTCGGGCCACTCGGCGTTGGCGTCGAGGCGCAGGTAGGCCATGCCCGGTACGCCGGTCTTCACCTGCTGCAGGTGCTTGCTCAGCAGGTCGGGATCGATGCGCGCCTTGACCCGGAACATCAGCTTCTCGCGCTCGCTGGCGGTCTCCACGGTTTTCGGCGTGAACTGGGCGACGCTGGCGACATAGCTGACCTTGGCCGGGATCACGTACTGTGGAGCGGCGTCGATCACCAGGCGCACCTCGCTGCCGAGGGCAACGCGCCCAGCCTGGCGCTCGGGCAGGAAGAAGGTCATGTAGACGTCGGTGAGGTCTACCAGGTTGAGCAGCTTGCCGCCGGCACCCAGCACTTCGCCGGGCTGGGTCACGCGGTATTGCACGCGCCCGGCGCGCGGCGCCTTGAGCTGGCTGTCGTCGATGTCCACCTGCAGGCGCGCGACGCTGGCGCGGGCCGCTTCGGTCGCCGATTGCGCTTCGATGGCCTGCGATTGCGCGGCGGCAATACCGGCCTCGGCGGAACTGACCTGAGCGCGGGCGGCGGCCAGCGCAGCCTCGGCACTCTGCAGACGGGCCAGGTCGTCATCCAGCGTCTGCTGAGCCAGTGCGTTGCGCTTGACCAGGGTGGCGCTGCGCGCATGACGTTTGCGCGCGGCATCCAGCTCCGCCTGGCGCTGGCGCACCACGGCCTCGGCGGTGAGCTTTTCGCTTTGACGCAGGCTGATCTGACTGGCGGCGGTGATCTGGCCATTCTCTGCCTGGCGCAACTGCGCGCGAGCCTGCGCTAACTGCGCTTCGAGCACCTGGGTGTCCATGCGGGCGAGAATCTGGTCAGGCTCGACGAAGTCACCTTCGTCGACGTCGATGCTGGCGACGCGCCCGGCGAGTTTGGTCGCCACGTCCACTTCGGTGGCTTCGATGCGCCCGTTACCGCTGGCGAAACCCTCGCCCAGCCCCGTCGGGCGCAGTTGCCACCAGGCCATGGCTGCCAGCACGGCCAGGCCGGCGACGATCAGGTAGGGCAGACGACGGTTTGCGATGATCATTACGGCTTACCTGTAGAGCCCCATGACTGGGGCTTTCACGACATATCCATTGTCTGCCAGATGCGCCTCAGGGGGCTTGATGCAGGTCAAGCTCGGGCGGTTGCCACAGGCAGGTACGGTTGCGACCCTCATGCTTGGCACGATACAGCGCCTGATCACCCTGGGCGAGCAGTTCGCCCGGCTGTTCATCGCTCACCGGGTCGACCACCGTGATGCCGATGCTCAGGGTGAGTCGACCGAACGGGCTGGCGGGGTGATGGATATCCAGGCCGGCGACGGCCGCATGGATACGTGCGGCGACCTGTTCGGCACCCTCCAGGTTGGTGTTGGCGAGAATGATGGCGAATTCCTCGCCGCCATAGCGGCAGGCTGTGTCGCCTTCGCGCTGCGGGCTTTCGCGCAGGGCGACACTGACCCGACGCAGAGCGTCGTCGCCAGCGAGATGGCCGAGGGCATCGTTGTAGGCCTTGAAATGGTCGATATCCAGCATCAGCAGCGCCAGGGGCGCGTCGAGTCGGCGCAGGCGGCGCCATTCGGCCAGCAGTTGCTGATCGAAGTAGCGGCGGTTGTACAGCCCGGTCAGGCCGTCGAGCTGCGACAGGCGTTGCAGTTGCGCTTCCAGTTGCAGGCGCTCGCTGTTGTCGCGAGACACGGCGATCAAGTATTCGCGGTCATGCAACTGCACCAGCTGGGTGTTGATCTCGGCAGGCTGGCGACTGCCGTCGCGGCGGATCAGCTCGCGCTGGAAGATCCGCGAGAGGTTGTCGCGCTGTGCCTGGCGCGCCTGTTCCAGCCAACGATGAAAGCCTGGCAGGAGTTTTTCCGGATCATCGCGCAGCAGCTCGGCGAACTGTTCAGGGCGATAGCCGAGCGCGGCGTAGGTGGCCTGATTCATGTGCAGCAGCTCGCGGGTGCTGCTATCGAAGATGAACAGCCCGTCATGGCTGGAGTCGGTCAGGTCGAGCACCAGTTGCAGACGCTCGCGGTTCTCGCGCAGGCGCTGCTCGGTCTCTTCGCGGCGTTCGGCCTCGAGCTTGAAGCGGCGGTTGGCCAGTTGCAGGGCATGGGCACGGCGGCTGTTTTCCAGCGCCAGGGCCAGGGCGGCGACCAGTAGCAGGCTGATCGCCAGGCTGGCGCCGAGTACCACGCCGGGCAAGGGCGACTCGAGTTGATCGAGCAATTGTTCGGTGGGGCTCAGGCGCAGACTGAAGTCCTGATTGTTGAGCAGGCTCAGGCCCAGTTGCAGGCTGTGCCGCGCATCGGTGTCCGCTGCGCCATGACGGAACAGGCTGTGACTGTTCTCCAGCAGCTCGAGGTTGAAGGCTTCGCGATCGATCTGGGTGAGCAACTGCAGCATCAGCGGTTCGACGCGAAAAACGCCCTGGAGGAAACCGTCGAACACCTTGCTGCCGTCCTGTTCGCGGTACAGCGGCGTGTAGAGGACGAAGCCGCGTCCACCCTGGACCAGGTCGAAGCTGTTGGAGAAGCGCTGCTCGCCGCTCTCGCGAGCTTCCATCGCCAGTGGGTAGTTGGGGTGCTCCGGGTGCAGGCGAAAATTCAGCGCCGCCTCGTTGCCGGCTACCGGCAGCAGCCAGCGCATGCGCAGATCATCGCCAACCCACTGGATTGATTGATAGACGGGAAAGCCGCGTATGGCACGTTCTATCTCCTCATCCCAGCTGGCGCGCGGCAGGCGCCCCAGGCTGTTCCACAAGCGAGCGATGCGTTCGAGGCTGGCCACTTCCAGGTGCAGCGTGCTCTCCAGCTGACGTGCCAGGCTGCGTGCCTGGTAGCCGATGCGTTCATCGACGCGCTGCTGCTGCACGGCTTCGATCTGACGCCAAAGCAGGACGCTGGCGCCGCTCAGCACCAGTAACAGGAACGCCAGCGCAAGTCGCGCCGGCCAGGCGGAGGATGCCGGCATGAAAAAAACTCCTAGGCTCTGTGTGGTGATAGCACAGTGCCGCATGCTACTCAACGCATGGCGAGAATTGCTGTCCATTCGGCATCGCTCACCGGCATCACCGACAGGCGACTGCCACGTTGTACCAATGCCAGTTCGGCCAGTAGCGGATTGTTCTTCAGGTGCTGCAGCGCCAGCACCTCGTCGAAGGCTTCGACGAACTCGACGTCCAGGGCGCTCCAGGGATTTTTCTCGGTACTGGCCTTGGGGTCGTGATAATGACTTTGCGGGTCCAGTGCGGTGGGGTCCGGGTAGATCTCGCTGGCAATGCGCGCGATGCCGGCGATGCCGGGTTGCGGGCAACTGGAGTGATAGAAGAAGAACAGATCGCCGGGCTTCATCGCACGCATGAAGTTGCGCGCCTGGTAATTGCGTACGCCATCCCAACGCGTTTTGCCCAGTCGTTGCAGGTCGTGGATGGACAATTCATCGGGTTCGGACTTCATCAGCCAATAAGGCATGAACTTTGCTCCTGCAGGTCTGTCCGTAAGCGGACGCTCGTTTGAGGGGTTTCTCCGACGGCCGGTTGGCGCCAGAAATTGCACAGTGCTTGGCGCTGACGGAAAATGCCCGGCTAAACGCTTGGCGCCGTCGTATTGCACACAACAATAACGCGCGACCAACGCGCGCATTGCCTTGAAGGGGGAGGCAATAGATGAAACGCAAGCCAGATCTTTTGTGGGTTCTCGTCGTACTGTTCAGCCTGGGCGTGGTTACCACGGGTTACACCCAGAGCTTTTGGGAGCGCCAGAGCGACGCTCCGGTCAATGTAACGCAGCAGCCCTGATTCGCGGGCTGCCAGCATAAGCGCCGCAGGGAACGCGGTGCCGCATCTTTCGATTCAATACCAGGCCTTGTCCGTCACCGTTGCCTGCAAGGGCACGTCCCAGCTGGCCATCGCCAGTTCTTCCACGCGCTGACATTCATGCGCCAGGCCCAGTAGTGTCGGCATGTGCCAATTTTTGCGCATGCGCAGATAAGCCAGGCTGCGATCGTAGAAACCGCCGCCCATGCCCAGGCGGCCGCCGCGATCATCGAAGCCCACCAGCGGCAGCAGCACCAGGTCCAGCGCCCAGACCTTGCGTTGGCGCTTGGGCTGTGTGCGTGGCTCGAGGATGCGAAAGCGATTGCCCGCCAGTTTCTCGTGCTGGCTGACGCGCTGAAACACCATCTTGGTGCGCGGCCAGGCGCTGAGTACCGGCAGGTAGGTGCGTTTGCCGCGCTTGTGTGCAGCGGCCAGCAAGGGCCTTGGGTCGATTTCGCCATCGTTGGGCAGGTACAGGGCGATATGCCTGGCGCGGCGAAACTGCGGGCTGTGTGCCAGCTGGCGATACAGGTTGCGTGCGGCAAGACGTTGCTGGCTGCGGCTGAGCGCGCGACGACGCTGGCGCAGCACGCGGCGCAGTTGCGGGCGACTGAGCGTGGCTGGCGTAGTCATGAAAGGAGGCTTGGACGAGGCGGGTAGCAGCGCTGAAGGTGACTGCTGGAAATGATGACTTCCCGGCGTGCCGCTGTCGGTTTAGCCCTTGAACCCGAAAGTTCAAGGTGGAGGTTGCAGGAGGCGTTAAGGCTTTCCGTCAGGCGGACATGCACACCGGCCCCAACGTGCAACCCCCGTGGTTGTGCGTATCGGCTCAGGGACATCACCGACTGGCGCACACCCCAGGAAGTGGCGCCCAGTATACCCGAACAGAGGGTCTGCGGGGCGGCCTGCGACGAACTGGCAGGCATGACGGTGCTCAGGCGCTCGGGTCGTCGGCCAGCGCATGGTCGACACGATCGAGCAGATCGCGCACCTGCTGGCGGGTGGAGTTGGCGTCCTGATCCAGGCGCTGTTGCTTGTGCAGCAGGTCGTGGGTGATGTTCAAGGCTGCCATCACGGCGACGCGGTCGGCACCTATCACTTTGCCGCTGGTACGGATCTCGCGCATCTTGCCGTCCAGGTAGCGAGCCGCGCTTTCCAGATTGGCGCGTTCGTCCTGCGGGCAGGCGATGCAATATTCTTTGTCCAGAATGTGGACGGTCACGGTGTTCGACTGGGTCATGAGTCCTGCTCCAGGGCTTTAAGGCGCGAAATCATCGATTCGACCTTGTGCCGGGCCATTTCGTTCTTTTCGATCAGATGGGCGCGTTCCTCGCGCCAGGCCTGTTCATTCGCCAGCAGGAGTCGGTTGTGAGCCTTTAGCTGCTCGACTCGCTGGATCAGCAGTTCCAGCTTGGCGGTCAATGCGTGCAGATCGGCGTCTTCCATGGGCTCTCGCTATGGGATGGCTGGCTGGACTATATAGGCCTGTCCCGTTCAGGGCACCTCTAAAAACTACCTGCGTTGTCATCACTGCGTTAAAAACAAGCTCAAAATGCTAGTTGCAACTCGTAAAGTCGAGCGCGACTCCGACCGTTTCTCGCTTGTTTTTGCCTTGTGCTGACTGCCTCGCCTACGTTTTTAGATGCGCCCGTCATGGGTCAAACCATGCTTGGCAGTGGTGTGATGCAGATGACGGCATCACCCCGGCGGCCTCGGATGGTCTTGCCGCGTCTGCCGGTGCTAGGATACGAGGCCTCCATTCTAGAGATTGCGCCGTCTGGCGCCTAGCTATCTATGTCGATTCCAAGCTCTCCCTACGCCGCCTTAGCCGCCCTGCTCAGCAGCGCCGGGCATTCCGTTTCCCCTGCCGAACTGCATGGCCTGCTGCTGGGCCGCAGCTGTGCCGGCGCCGGCTTCGATGTCGATGCCTGGCTGCTCGACGCTGCCGACCTGCTCGGCGGCGAGCCGCAGGACAGCGTGCGCCAGGCGCTGATCGGTCTGCAGGAAATGGTCAAGGGTGAGCTGTGCAGCGAAGACGTCACCGTGGTGCTGCTGCTGCCGGATGACGAAACCCCGTTGGCGCAGCGCGCGGTCGCGCTGGGCCAGTGGTGCCAGGGCTTTCTCGGTGGTTTTGGCCTGACCGCTCGCGACGGTGCGCTGAGCGCCGAAGCCATGGAAGTGTTGCAGGATCTCTCCGCCATCGCCCAGGTGCAGAGTGCCCTGGAAGAATCGGAAGATGGCGAGAGCGACTACATGGAGGTGATGGAATACCTGCGCGTGGCACCGCTGTTGCTGTTCACCGAGTGCGCCAAACCTGCGGCGCCTGCTGCCAAACCGTCCCTGCACTGATTGTTCGTCGGAGCCTGCCTTGATCAGCATCCCCAAGTCCGAATATGCCCGTCGGCGCAAGGCGCTGATGGCGCAGATGGAACCCAACAGCATCGCCATTCTGCCGGCGGCGCCGGTGTATATCCGCAACCGTGACGTCGAGCATGTCTATCGTCAGGACAGCGATTTCCAGTACCTCACCGGTTTCCCTGAGCCGGAAGCGGTGATGGCGCTGATCCCTGGGCGCGAGCACGGTGAGTACGTGCTGTTCTGCCGCGAGCGTGATCCGGAGCGTGAGTTGTGGGATGGCCTGCGTGCCGGCCAGGACGGTGCGATCAGCAGGTTTGGCGCCGACGATGCCTTCCCCATTGGCGATATCGACGACATCCTTCCGGGGCTGATCGAAGGCCGCGAACGTGTCTATTACGCCATCGGCAGCAATCAGGAGTTCGATCATCGGCTGATGGAGTGGGTCAACCACATCCGCGCCAAGGCGCGCCAGGGCGCCACGCCGCCAAACGAATTCGTCGCCCTCAACCACCTGCTGCACGACATGCGCCTGTACAAGTCGTCCGCCGAGGTGAAGGTGATGAAGGAAGCGGCCGAGATCAGTGCGCGTGCCCACATCCGCGCGATGCAGGCGAGTCGCGCCGGCCTGTTCGAATATCACCTGGAAGCCGAACTGGACTACGAGTTCCGCAAGGGTGGAGCGAAGATGCCGGCCTACGGCAGCATCGTCGCCGCCGGTCGCAACGCCTGCATCCTGCACTACCGCGAGAACGACGCAGCGCTCAAGGACGGTGACCTGGTGCTGATCGACGCCGGCTGCGAGATCGACTGCTACGCCAGCGACATCACTCGCACCTTCCCGGTCAGCGGCAGGTTTTCCCCCGAGCAGAAGGCCATCTATGAGCTGGTGCTGGCCTCGCAGGAAGCCGCGTTCAAGGAAATCGCACCGGGCAAGCACTGGAACGAAGCCCACGAAGCCACGGTGCGGGTGATCACTGCCGGTCTGGTTGAGCTGGGCCTGCTCGAGGGTGATGTCGACGAACTGATCGCCAGCGAAGCCTACAAGCCTTTCTATATGCACCGCGCCGGCCACTGGTTGGGCATGGACGTGCACGATGTCGGCGACTACAAGGTGGGCGGCGAGTGGCGGGTGCTGGAAGTCGGCATGGCGATGACCGTGGAGCCGGGTATCTACATCGCCCCCGACAACGACAAGGTCACCAAGAAATGGCGCGGCATCGGCGTGCGCATCGAGGACGACGTGGTCGTGACCAGGAAGGGCTGCGAGATTCTCACCAATGCTGTGCCCAAGACCGTTGCCGAGATCGAGGCACTGATGGCGGCCGCGCGCACCGAGGCGGCCTGAGCCCATGTCACGTGTGAATCTGGCGCTCATCGGTGGCGGCGCTGTTGGTGAATGGTTCGGTGCCAGCCTGATGCTGACGGCGCAGGCATGTCGATGACGCGGGTACAGTTGACCATCATCGGCGGCGGTCTGGTCGGCGCGAGCCTGGCGCTGGCCCTGCAGGACACGGCACGCCAGCGTGGCTGGCGCATCGCCCTGATCGAACCTTTCGCGCCCGGCAGCGAATACCAGCCCAGCTATGACGCACGCTCCACCGCGCTGTCCTATGGCAGCCGGTTGATCTACGAGCGCCTGGGCCTGTGGCAGAGCATTGCCCAGCGTGCCGAGCCGATTCAGCAGATCCATGTTTCCGACCGTGGCCGCTTCGGTGCCACGCGTCTGCAGGCCATCGAGGAAGGTGTGCCGGCGCTCGGTTACGTGGCGGAGAACGCCTGGCTCGGCCATTGCCTGTGGCAGGCGCTGGATCAGGATGTGATCGAGTGGCGCTGCCCGGCCGAAGTGGTCGGCATGCAACGTCTCGACGACGGCTATCGGCTGACCCTGAACGACGAAACCTGCCTCGACTGCGACCTGGCGATTCTCGCCGACGGTGGACGTTCCGGCTTGCGTGAGCAGCTCGGTATTGGCGTCAGCAGCAAGCCTTATGGGCAGAGTGCGCTGATCGCCAACATCAGCCCCCTGGAGGCGCATCGTGGGCAGGCCTTCGAGCGTTTCACCGATGATGGGCCCATGGCGCTGCTGCCCTTGAGCGATAACCGCTGCGCGCTGGTCTGGACGCGCGCTGCCGCTGACGCCGAGCGCTTGCTGCGTGCCAGTGAGGCGAGCTTTCTCGGTGAATTGCAGCAGGCTTTCGGTTATCGCCTGGGTGCCTTGAAGCAGGTGGGTGCGCGACATCTCTATCCGCTGAGCCTGGTCGAGGCGCAGGAGCAGGTGCGCCCGCATCTGGTGGTGCTGGGCAACGCCGCGCACAGCCTGCACCCTATCGCCGGTCAGGGCTACAACCTGTCGCTGCGCGATACCCTGGCGCTGGCCGAGGTGCTGATCGGCAGCGAGGCACCGCTGGGGGATTTCGCCACCTTGCAGCGTTACCAGCAACGGCAACAGCTCGATCAGCAAATGACCGTCGGCTTCTCCGACCAGGTGACGCGCCTGTTCAGCAATGGGCAGCCGCTGCTGACCGCCGGGCGTAACCTGGGGTTGCTCGGCCTCGACCTGCTGCCGCCGGCCAAGCGCTGGTTCGCCCGCCAGGCCATGGGCATGGGAACCCGCAATCTATGAGCAATACCCCAGGGTGTCGCGGGGCCGCCCAGGCCGTGCGCACCAATCGGCAGCCAGGGTGCGCACAGTGCACCCTAGGGTTTGAGGAGTGATATGCGCGCGGATCTGATCATCGTCGGCGCCGGTATGGTCGGCAGCACCCTGGCGCTGGCGCTGGAACACAGCGGTCTGGATATCCTGATCGTCGATGGCGGCCCGCTGAGCGTGGCGCCGTTCGATATAAAGGCGCCGTTCGAGCCGCGCGTCAGTGCCTTGTCGATGGCCAGTCAGCGCATTCTCGAGCGCCTGGGCGCCTGGCAGGGCATTGCCGCGCGGCGTGCCTGCGCTTATGGCGAGATGCGCGTGTGGGACGGCTCCGGCACCGGCAGCATCCACTTCGCCGCCGCCAGCGTGCATGCCGAGACGCTCGGCCATATCGTCGAGAATCGCGTGGTGCAGGATGCCCTGCTCGAACGTCTGCACGACAGCCAGATCGGTCTGTTGCCCGGCACACGCCTGGAGCAACTGCGCCGCAGCGGCGATGACTGGTTGCTGACCCTGGAAGGCGGCCGTCAGTTGCGTGCGCCGCTGCTGGTGGCGGCCGACGGCGCCAACTCCGCAGTGCGGCGCCTGGCCGGTTGCGCCACGCGCGAATGGGAATATCTGCACCATGCCATCGTCACCAGCGTGCGCTGCGAGAAGCCGCATCAGGCCACCGCCTGGCAACGCTTCACCGACGAGGGTCCACTGGCCTTCCTGCCGCTGGCAGGGCCTGCTGGCGAGCATTGGTGCTCGATCGTCTGGTCGACCGTGCCGGTGGAGGCCGAGCGTCTGATGGCGCTGGATGACGAGGCCTTCTGCGCCGAGCTGAGCAAGGCCTTCGAAGCCCGCCTGGGCAAGGTGCTGCATGCCGATCGCCGTCTGTGCATCCCGCTGCGCCAGCGTCATGCCAAGCGCTATGTGGAGCCTGGGCTGGCGCTGATTGGCGATGCTGCGCACACCATCCATCCGCTGGCGGGGCAGGGGGTCAACCTGGGTTTCCTCGACGCCGCCGTGCTGGCCGAGGTGCTGCTGTGTGCGGCCGAGCGGGGTGAGAGCCTCAGTGATGAGCGCGTGCTGAGCCGTTTCGAGCGTCGGCGCATGCCGCACAACCTGGCGATGATGGCGGCAATGGAGGGCTTTCAGCGCCTGTTCCAGGCCGACCCCTTGCCGCTGCGCCTGCTGCGCAACGTCGGTCTCGACCTGGTCGACGGCCAGGCCGAGGCCAAGGCGCTGTTCGTGCGTCAGGCGCTTGGGCTGGCCGGCGACCTGCCGGAATTGGCACGAGCCTGAGCTGACGCAACTTGTAATAACTGCTGCGTGTCGTCTCGCTGTTTACGTTGAGAAGGCAAATAACATTCACTACTATTCAGCCACTTTGCTCACCCACAAGAGGCTGGTCCCATGAAGGCTCGCAACGCGCTTCTCGCTGCATTCACTCTCAGCACCCTGGCAACCGCCGTTCAGGCTGCCGACGAAGTGGTGGTCTATTCCGCCCGCATCGATGAGCTGATCAAGCCGGTGTTCGATGCCTACACCGAGAAAACCGGGGTCAAGGTGAAGTTCATCACCGACAAGGAAGCCCCGCTGATCGCCCGTCTCAAGGCCGAAGGCGCCAACACCCCGGCCGACCTGCTGATCACCGTCGACGCCGGCAACCTCTGGCAGGCCGAGCAGGAAGGCGTGCTGCAGCCGACCAAGTCCGACGTGATCGACGCCAACATCCCCGCCCAGTACCGCTCCAGCACCGACAGCTGGACTGGCCTGTCGCTGCGTGCACGGACCATTTTCTACTCCACCGAGCGCGTCAAGCCGCAAGAGTTGTCCACCTACGAAGCCCTGGCTGACAAGGACTGGGAAGGCCGCCTGTGCCTGCGTACCAGCAAGAAGGTCTACAACCAGTCGCTGACCGCCACCCTGATCGAAGCCCATGGCGCCGAGAAGACCGAGGAGATCGTCAAGGGCTGGGTCAACAACCTGGCTACCGACGTATTCCCGGATGACACTGCGCTGCTGCAGGCCATCGACGCCGGCCAGTGCGACGTGGGTATCACCAACACCTACTACTACGGTCGCCTGCACAAGCAGCAGCCGGATCTGAAGGTCAAACCCTTCTGGCCGAACCAGAACGACCGTGGCGTGCACGTCAACCTGGCCGGTGCCGGTGTGACCAAGCATGCACCGCACGCCGAACAGGCCAGGAAGCTGCTGGAGTGGATGACCACCCCGGAAGCACAAAGCATCTTCGCTGGCGTCAACCAGGAGTTCCCGGCCAACCCGGCGGTTGCACCGTCCGAGGAAGTGGCTGCCTGGGGCACCTTCAAGGCTGATTCGGTCGCCACCGAAGTGGCGGGCAAGCGTCAGGCTGAAGCCACCATGCTGATGGATCGCGCCGGCTGGCAGTAAAGGAGATCGTGCCCACGCTCCGGCGTGGGTACGTCACCAGTGACGCTCCGCGTCACCTCTGTTGGCTTCTGACGCTGCAGCGTCGAGCGCCGCATTCCCACGCGGAGCGTGGGAACGATCATCGACGAGCACAGCGCTGCCGTTATACTGCGACGCCCCGCCCAGCCGGGGCGTCGTCATTTCCGTAGTCGAGGAATCCGCGTGCCGCATCCCGTCCAGCGTCGCTGGTATCCCATCGTTCTTGCCGTCGCCGTTCTTGTGCTGATGCCCCTGTCGGTATTGCTGCTGAGCTGGCATGAGGTCGATCAGCAAATCTGGTCGCACCTGTGGCAGACGCAGATGGCGCGGCTGATCGGCAACACGCTGATGTTGGTAATCGGTGTTGGCGTGGGCGTGACACTGCTGGGCGTCAGCCTGGCCTGGCTCACCAGCCTCTGCGAGTTCCCCGGGCGGCGCTGGCTGGACTGGGCGCTGATGCTGCCCTTCGCCATTCCCGCCTATGTCCTGGCGTTCGTCTTCGTGGGTCTGCTGGATTTCGCCGGCCCGGTGCAGACGCTGCTGCGTGAAGGGTTCGGCAGCGGCTTGCGCCTGCCGCGGGTGCGCTCCACTGGCGGTGTGATCATCGTGCTGGTGCTGGTGTTCTATCCCTACGTCTACCTGCTCGCCCGTGGTGCCTTCCTGGCCCAGGGCAAGGGCTTGATGGAGGCGGCGCGGGTGCTCGGGCAGAGCCCTTGGCAGGCGTTCTGGCGTGTGGCGCTGCCGATGGCGCGACCGGCCATCGGTGCCGGCCTGGCCCTGGCGATCATGGAAACCCTGGCCGATTTCGGTGCGGTGTCGGTATTCAATTTCGACACCTTCACCACGGCGATCTACAAGACCTGGTACAGCTTCTACAGCCTGACCAGTGCCACTCAGTTGGCCAGTCTGCTGCTGCTGGCGGTGGCGCTGGTGCTTTATGGCGAGCGCCGTGCGCGTGGCGCCGCGCGGCCTGCCAACGAGCGGCCACGGGGCAAGGCGCTGTATCAGTTGCACGGCTGGAAGGCCTTTGCCGCCAGCGCCTGGTGCGGTCTGGTGTTCGCCTGCGCCTTCGTCATCCCGCTGCTGCAACTGCTGGCCTGGTTCTGGCAGCGTGGTCGCTTCGACCTCGATGAGCGCTACGCCGGGCTGATCCTGCATACCCTCTATCTGGGCGGCATGGCGGCGTTGATCACCGTCAGCGTGGCCATGCTGCTGGCCTTCGCCCGGCGTCAGGCGCCGAATCGCGGCGTGCGTTTCGGTGTCGCGCTGGGCAACCTCGGCTATGCCTTGCCGGGTTCGGTGCTGGCGGTGGCGATCATGCTGGCGTTCAGCTTTCTGGATCGTGAACTGGTGATTCCGCTGTCCACGGCATTGGGCGGTGCCGGCAAGCCGCTGTTGCTGGGTAGCCTGGCGGCGCTGCTGGTGGCCTATCTGATTCGCTTCATGGCGGTGGCCTTCGGGCCGCTGGAAACCAGCCTGGCGCGTATTCGTCCGTCCCTGCCAGAAGCTTCGCGCAGCCTGGGCGTTGGCAGCTTCGGGTTGTTCTTCAGGGTCTACCTGCCCTTGCTGCTGCCAGGCACGCTGTCGGCGGCTCTGCTGGTGTTCGTCGATGTGCTCAAGGAGATGCCGGCGACCCTGCTGATGCGTCCGTTCGGCTGGGACACGCTGTCGGTACGTGTCTTCGAAATGACCAGCGAGGGCGAATGGGCGCGCGCCTCGCTGCCGGCGCTGACCCTGGTGCTGGTCGGCCTGCTGCCGGTGATTTTGCTGATCCGTCGTTCGGCACGCGGTTTCGGTTGATCAATACAGCGCGGTAGGGCGGTTGCAACCCGCCAGTATCGGGGCATGGCGGGTTGCACCCGCCCTACGACTTGAAGCCAGGATGACCCCCCGGACGCATGCGGCTACAATGCGCGCCATTCGCGAGTCGGGGCAGCCCGACAGGACTCATCTAGAAGCGTAGCCGAGGCAGCCAGTGCAAGGCGACAGTGGGAGAGAAAGCGGAATGTACTTTTGTACATGAGCATTTCGAGCCCACTTTCAACGCAGCAATGGCAACGGAGGTAGCTTCTAGGGGGCTAAATCGCTTCGCCAAGCCCGGAAGGAGATAACCCATGGGACAGCGCACCCCCCTCTATGACCTGCACCTGGCACTGGGGGCCAAGATGGTGGATTTCGGCGGCTGGGACATGCCGCTGCACTACGGTTCGCAAGTGGAGGAGCATCATCAGGTGCGCCGCGAGTGCGGCGTGTTCGATGTCTCGCACATGTGCGTGGTGGACGTGAGTGGCAGCCAGGCCCAGGCCTTTCTGCAGCGTCTGCTGGCCAACGATGTGGCCCGTCTGGAGAGCCCCGGCAAGGCGCTGTACAGCGCCATGCTTAATGAGCAGGGCGGGGTGATCGACGACCTGATCGTCTACCTCACCAGTTCTTCTTCCCAGGAGCAGGGCTATCGGCTGGTGGTCAACGCCGGCACCCGTGACAAGGACCTGGCCTGGATGCACGCCCAGGCTGGCGATTTCGATGTGCAGCTGCGTGAGCGTCGTGACCTGGCCATGCTCGCCATTCAGGGGCCCAAGGCGCGGGTACGGGTATCGGAACTGTTGAGCCAGGCACGTGCAGCGCTGATCCATGAACTCAAGCCGTTCCAGGGGTTGCCCGAGGGCGACTGGTTCATCGCCCGTACCGGTTATACCGGCGAAGACGGGCTGGAGATCGTCCTGCCGGTGAGCGAGGTGGTGTCCTTGCTCAACGATCTGGTCGGTGCCGGTATCGCTCCCATCGGCCTTGGCGCACGCGACACGCTGCGCCTGGAGGCGGGGATGAACCTCTACGGCCAGGACATGGATGAGCAGGTCAGCCCGCTGGCCGCCAATATGGCCTGGACCATCGCCTGGGAGCCGGTCGCGCGCGATTTCATCGGCCGTCCGGCGCTGGAGGTGCAGCGCGCTGCCGGTTGCCCGAGCAAGCTGGTGGGCCTGGTACTGGAGGAGCGCGGCGTGCTGCGCGCGCATCAGGTAGTACGCGTCGAAGGTATCGGTGACGGCGAGATCACCAGTGGCAGCTTCTCGCCTACGCTGAACAAATCCATCGCGTTGGCACGGGTACCGGCAGCGACCGGGGATCGTGCCGAGGTGGAGATCCGCGGCAAGTGGTACCCGGTGCGGGTGGTCAGGCCGGGCTTCGTGCGCAACGGCAAAACCCTTATCTGAGAACCTGCCTGCGATCTGCTGCGCGCCGGCCCTGCTGCGTTATAAACAGGCTCGGAAAGCCGTCAAAGGCTGACGCGCTTCAGCGCGGTCCGAAGGACGAGTGCAACGAGCAATGCTCATTTACAGCTCGTAAACTCTGCTTCCTCGCCTGTTTGACTCGCTGGCGCTCGCCCTACGGGCCAGCCTTCGGCTGTTACTCCCGCTGGTCGTTGCGCCTTGCATGGCTCTCGCTCGCGAGATCGTAAACAGGTTCTGAATCTTTTTAGTCGCGGTGCTGGCTTCCCCTGGCGCCGCGGCCTGCTAAATTGTCCTGACGGCCCACCTGCCGTCATCGCTTACGAGGAAAGACACATGAGCAATATCCCCGCCGATCTGCGTTATGCCGCCAGCCACGAGTGGGCGCGCCTGGAGGCTGACGGCAGCGTGACCGTGGGCATCTCCGACCATGCCCAGGAAGCCCTTGGCGACGTGGTGTTCATCGAGCTGCCGGAAGTTGGCAAGCAACTGAATGCTGGCCAGGAAGCGGGCGTGGTGGAGTCGGTCAAGGCTGCCTCCGACATCTACGCACCCGTTGGCGGCGAAGTGATCGCCATCAACGAAGCGCTGACCGACAGCCCGGAAAGCGTCAACAGCGACCCGTACGGCAGCTGGTTCTTCAAGCTCAAGCCGAGCGACGCCAGCGAGCTGGACAAGCTGCTGGACGCTGCAGCCTATCAAGCCGCTGCTGACGCCGACGCCTGATTCATCCGCAGCGTCCAGAAAACCCGCCTCGGCGGGTTTTCGCGTTTATCGCGTAGGGCGGGTGCAACCCCCGATCACCCTGGCGGGGTGCGCCCGCCCTACACCTGCTCCATTGTGCATTGGCGTTGACACCTTCACTCAAAACAATATATAAAAATACATATTGTTTTGAGTGAAGGTGTTCCATGGTCGAATCCATCGATATCCAGCAACTGCGCGCCAATGCCGACGCTGCCGGACAACTGCTCAAGGCGCTGGCCAATCCGGATCGTCTGCTGCTGCTTTGCCAGCTGTCGCAGGGCGAGCTCAATGTCAGCGAACTGGAGACGCTGCTCGGTATCCAGCAGCCCACGTTGTCCCAGCAACTGGCTGTGCTGCGCCGCGAAGGGCTGGTGGCAACCCGTCGCGACGGCAAGCAGATCTTCTATCGCATCAGCAGTCCGGCGGCGCTGGCGGTGATCGAGACCCTCTACCACCTGTTCTGCGAGGGCCGGCAATGAACGTCGACTGGGCTGCTTTCACGCCCTGGAGTGCTCTGGCTGGCGGTGCCCTGATCGGCCTGGCGGCCTCCGTGTTCGCCCTGGTAAATGGCCGGGTTGCCGGTATCAGCGGCCTGCTCGGCAGTCTGCTGCAACGCGGTGCTGAGGGGCGAGGTGAAAAGGCGGCATTCCTTCTTGGCCTGCTTCTGGCGCCCTTGCTCTGGGGAGTGTTCGCGGCATTGCCGGCTATTCGATTCGAGACGGGCAGCCTGGGCTTGATCGTTGCCGGCTTGCTGGTCGGTATCGGTACCCGCTATGGCTCGGGCTGCACCAGCGGCCATGGCGTCTGCGGTATTTCCCGTCTGTCGCCGCGCTCCATGCTGGCAACCTTGTGCTTCATGGCCAGCGGTTTCGTCACGGTCTTTGTTCTGCGTCATCTGTTGGGGGCATGAACATGGTCAGACTCAGTGCATTCGCCTGCGGCCTGCTGTTTGGCCTCGGTCTGTTGCTGGCGGGCATGGCCGATCCGACCAAGGTGCTGGCCTTTCTCGATCTGGCCGGTGACTGGGACCCGTCTCTCGCCCTGGTGATGGCAGGTGCAATCGGCGCAGCGGTGCTGCCGCTGAATCTGGCGCAGCGGCGTGCCAAGGCCCTGCTGGGCGGCGCCATGCAGCTGCCGACGCGTCGCGACCTCGATGCTCGCCTGATTGGTGGCAGCCTGCTGTTCGGTGTCGGTTGGGGTATCGCCGGCATCTGTCCGGGGCCGGCCGTTGCCATCCTGCTGACCGGGCACTGGCAGGCACTGCTGTTCGTCGCGGCGATGCTCGCCGGCATGCTGATCTTTACCGCGCTGGAAGGCCGGCGTGGACGTTGACCTGGAGAAACTCGATGAAAGCCAATGTTGGAACGCTCGACCGCAGTCTGCGCATCGCCGCAGGTCTGATCCTTATCGCGCTGAGCCTGGCCGGCGTCATCGGCCTGTGGGGCTGGATCGGTGTGGTGCCACTGGCGACCGGCATCTTCCGTTTCTGCCCGGCGTATCCACTGCTGGGTATCAGCACCTGCAAAATGAAATGAAACAAATCCACTGAGGCGGCATGCATGTGCGGCTTGATGTAGATCAAGCCGCCCCGAGTTCGCGCTGGGCATGGTCAAGGCATAACCAGAACAGCCAATACCCGAGGAGAGATACGCATGCGCACTCTGAGCCTGATGGTCGGGTTGTGCCTGGGCGCCAGCGCCTGGGCCAATGTACCGGTCAGCGAACCCGTCGAGCCTATCGCACCGGCCGAGATCACCGATCCGGCCAAGGTGGAGTTGGGCAAGCAGCTGTTCTTCGATCCGCGCCTGTCGCGCTCGGGGTTCATTTCCTGCAACGCCTGCCACAACCTGTCGATGGGCGGCAGCGACAACCTGCCCAGCTCGATCGGTCACAACTGGCAGCAAGGGCCGATCAACTCGCCGACCGTGCTCAATTCCAGTCTCAACCTGGCGCAGTTCTGGGATGGCCGCGCCGCCGACCTCAAGGAACAGGCTGCCGGCCCCATCGCCAACCCGATGGAGATGGCCTTCACCCACATTCTCGCCATCGACGTGCTGCGCTCGATCCCGCAGTACCGCGAGTCGTTCAAGGCCGTGTACAAGACCGACGAAATCACCCTCGATGAGGTGACCGACGCCATCGCCGAGTTCGAAAAGACCCTGGTCACGCCCAATTCGCGCTTCGACCTCTGGCTCAAGGGCGACCAGCAGGCCATCACCCAGGCCGAGCGGGAGGGCTACGAGCTGTTCAAGTCCATCGGCTGCGTGGCATGCCACAACGGGCCGGCGCTGGGCGGCAACTCGTTCCAGAAGATGGGGCTCGTCGAACCCTACGAAACCAGCAACCCGGCCGAAGGTGTGGCTGGCCTGACCGGCAAGGATGCCGACCGCTTCAAGTTCAAGGTGCCGACCCTGCGCAACGTCGAACTGACCTATCCCTACTTCCATGACGGCGCCTACTGGAAGCTGGAGGAGTCGGTGGACATCATGGCGCGGTTGCAGCTCGGCCGGCAGTTGAGCGAAGGCGAGATCGGCAAGATCACCGCATTCCTCAAGACTTTGACTGGCGAGCAGCCGAGCTTTGCCTTGCCGATCCTGCCGCCGTCGAACAACGCCACGCCGCGGCCGCAGCCGTTCGAGTGAGTTGGCGCTAACGAAAACGCCCGGCATGTGCCGGGCGTTTACCGGCGTAGGCGGGTAAATCCGCCGTAGGGTGGATAACGCTGTGTTTATCCACCATTGCCGGAAGGCAGGGGTGTCGCCTTTGGTGGACAAGCTTCGCGTTGTCCACCCTACGTTGCTCAGCCTTTGGGCTGCTGCTGGGTGATGCAGTGGATATTGCCGCCGCCGAGCAGAATCTCGCGGCCTGGCACCATCACCACGCGGTGCTCGGGGAAAATACGCTCGAGGATGGCGCGCGCCTCTTCGTCCTTCGGGTCATCGAAGCTCGGCGCGACGATGCCGCCGTTGACGATGAGGAAGTTGACGTAGGAGCCGGCCAGGCGAACCTCCGGGCTGCGTTCCTGGCTGCCGTCGACGATGTCGACGCCTGCGCATTCTTCTGCGCTGGCGTGAAGCGGGCCAGGAATCGGCATCTTGTGCACGGCCAGCTGGCGGCCCTTGGCATCGCGCGCGCTTTCCAGCACGCGCATGGCGGCCTGGCAGCGCGGGTAGTTGGGGTCGTTCGCATCGTCGGTCCAGGCCAGCAGCACTTCACCGGGGCGCACGTAGCAGCAGAAGTTGTCGACGTGGCCATCGGTCTCGTCGTTGTACAGGCCGTCCGGTAGCCAGATCACCGTGTCGATGGCCAGGTGCTCGCGCAGCACGGCCTCGATTTCCTCACGCGACAGGTGCGGATTGCGGTTCCTGTTCAGCAGGCACTCTTCGGTGGTGATCAGGGTGCCTTCGCCATCGACATGGATCGAACCGCCCTCGAGCACGAAGCCTTCGGTGCGGTAGCGCTTGCAGCCTTCGATCTCGAGGATCTTGCGCGCCACCTGATCGTCACGCAGCCACGGCCAGTACAGACCGCCGTCGAAGCCGCCCCAGGCATTGAACGACCAGTCCACGCCGCGCACTTCGCCGCTGGCGTTGCTGACGAAGGTCGGGCCGGTGTCGCGCACCCAGGCGTCATCGGTGGTGATTTCCACCAGGCGGATGTTGGCGTCATCCAGGCGTGCGCGGGCGTTCTCATACTGCGCCGCGGATACGCAGACGGTTACCGGCTCGAACTGGGCGATGGCCTTGGCCACGGCGGTGAAGGCAGCCTGGGCTGGCTTGCCGCCGTTGCGCCAGTTGTCCGGGCGCTCGGGCCAGACCATCCAGGTCTGGCTGTGCGGTTCCCATTCTGCCGGCATGCGAAAGCCATCGGCACGTGGTGTGGTGGTCAGGGTGTTCATGTCTTGGTTCCGTAGGGTGCGCCATGCGCACCGGCAAAGTGTTTGGAGGGTGAGGTGCGCACAGCGCACCCTAGGGGATCGACGGCGTTTCACCATCGAGCGTGGAAAGCGGCCAGTATAGGTTCGGGCGACGGTCGCGGAACACACCCCAGGCCGTGCGCACCTTCTCCAGTTCGCTCAGGTCGAAGCTGTGTACCAGCACGCCTTCCTCGGTCTGGTTCAGTTCCTCGACCTTCTCGCCATACTGGTTGGCGATGAACGAACTGCCGTAGAAGGTGATGTGGTAACCGTCCTGTTCCTCGCGACCGATGCGGTTGCTGGCCACCAGCGGCATCAGGTTGGCGCCGGCATGACCCTGCTGCACGCGCTGCCAGTGGTTGCGCGAGCTGATGTTGGCATCGTGTGGCTCGCTACCGATGGCGGTGGGGTAGAAGAGGATTTCTGCGCCGATCAGCGCCATGCTGCGTGCGCTCTCGGGGAACCATTGGTCCCAGCAGATACCCACGCCGATGCGCGCATAGGCGGTGTCCCAGACCTTGAAGCCGGTATCGCCCGGGTTGAAGTAGTACTTCTCGTGGTAGCCGGGGCCATCGGGGATGTGGCTTTTTCGATAAATACCGAGATTGCTGCCGTCGACGTCGATGATGGCGATGCTGTTGAAGCGGGCGCGGCCGGCACGTTCGAAGAAGCTGATCGGCAGCACCACCTTCAGTTCGGCGGCGACTTTCTTGAAGTGCACGATGGCCGGATTGTCTTCCACCCTGGTGGCCAGCTGGGTGTAGTCGGCGTTCGGTTTCTGGCAGAAGTAGGGGGTCTCGAACAGCTCCTGGATCAGGATGATCTGGGCGCCCTGGGCTGCTGCCTGGCGCACCAGCTTCTCGGCATTGGCGATGTTCGCGGCGGTATCCCAGGAGCAGGCCATCTGGGTCGCAGCGACGGTAACGATACGGGACATGAAGCACCTCTTGGCTCGTTCACAGGCCAACCCGGCGTCAGCGGAGGCCTTCTCGGAGTGCCATGGCTGGACATCGACCAAGGCGGGATGCTCGATTTATATCCGATAAATATCGGTATTAGAAGGCGTGATTGATCGGTTTTCCGAAAATCATTCGATTTTTGTCGGGTTCATGGGTTTGCAAACCCTGGGGCGCGCTGTGCGCGCCAGGCCCCGACTGCCGAGATGTCGGCGGTGTGCATAGCCAGGTGGCCCCGCGACACCCTACGGGATAAGCGGCGTGGCTCGTTTTGGCAGCGCAGCGGGCAGGTACAGACCCAGATAGGCGTCGAAGACGCGCATGCCCTCTTCGGCCAGGCGTGGGCTGATTTCGCCATGCAGTTGCACGGAGCGGGCGTAGACGCGATCACCCAGCTCCATGGCCAGGGCGAATACATCGATATCCGTCGGTAATTGCGGCAGGGGGAAGTGACGCTCGAACAATGCCTGCATCAGGCGGCCCAGTTCGATGTCGTGCTGATGGTCGGCCTGAGTGACTTCGGCCAGGCCGTGCTGGGCGAGGATCAGCTGGCGCGCTGCGGCGTCGCGCGCGTAGATGTCCAGCATGCGTTGTTCGACGATACGCGACAGGTCATGCCAGGTGTTCAGGCTGGCATGCTCGACGGGTTCCTGCAGGCAGGCGCGAAAGGCTGCGTGTACGTCTGCCGTGAGGCCTTCGAGCAGTGCCGGTACGCTGGCGAAGAAGTGGTAGACCGAGGACGGCGGAATCTTCGCGTGCTCGGCCACCGTGTAGACCGACAGATTGGCCACGCCTTGCTCGGCCAGCAGTTCGCGTGCTGCTGCGAGGATCACGGCGATCCGTGCCTGGCTGCTGGCGCGCGGCTTGCGGGTGCTGGCGGTACGGGACATGGTGAGCTCTTCGGTGGGCGAGGTGCTATTGGACGTCAGGCGGTGTTGGCGAGGCAAGCCTCGCCATCCGTTCAACTGCCGTCGCGGAAACGCTGCCAGACGTCGTTGCGTATCTGGGCATGCTTCTGCGAGAGCGCCTCCAGTGGGTACAGGCGGCGCTTGGTGTCCTGATCCGGATAGAGCCCGGGCTGTTCCAGCAGGGCGCTGTCGATGAACTGTGCCGAGTCGGCATTGCCGTTGGGGTAGAGCGTCTCGGCGGTGATCTGGGCGATCACCTGCGGCTGCATCAGGTAGTCGATGAAGCGGTGGGCAAGCTCCGGGCGGCTGGCATTGGCGGGGATCACCAAGTTGTCGATGAACAGTACCGAGCCCTCTTCCGGCACCACGAAGCGCACCGGCTGGCCGGCCTGCGCGGCGGCCAGGGCATCGCCGACCCAGGCCATGGCCAGGCACAGGCGGCCGTCGTTGAGATCATCGATGTAGCGTTCACTGTCGACATAGCGCAGGTTCGGGCGCAGGGCGTCGAGTATCTCCCCGGCACGTTCGACGCGGCTCGGTGCGCTGCGTGCCAGGCTGCGGCCCTGGTAGTTGAGCAGCAACGACAGGGTTTCATCCGACGCATCCAGCACGCTTATGCCGCAACTGGCCAGGCGCTTGCTCTGTTCGGCGTCGAACAGCAGGCTCCAGCTGTCCGGCAGCGGGCCGCCATAGGCCGCTTCGGCCTGCGGGGTATTGATCGCCAGGCCAACCGCGCCCCACAGGTAGGGGACGGCGTGCTGGTTCTGTGGGTCGACCGCAGCCAGCTTGCTCAGCAACTGCTTGTCCAGGTGTGTGCGGTTGGGCAGCAGGTTGAAATCCAGCGGGCGAATGCGACCGCTGGCGATCAGCGCTGGCAGGTCATTGTGCGAAGGCACAGCGATGTCGATCGGCTGGCCGCTGTCCAGCGCCTGTGCCAGCTCCTCGGCACTGGCGAAGGTGTGGTACTCGACCTCGATGCCGGTGTCGCGGGTGAAATTTTCCAGCACCTGCGGCGCGATGTAATCGTTCCAGTTGTAGACCCGGATGCTGTCGGCAGCCTGAGCCAGGCCGCAGGTCAGGCCTAGCAGAATGACGGCAAGAGCGCGTTGCATGAGTAACTCCCCGATTGATGAAAGCAACAGTATCCGGCGGTCTTGCTCGCCGATGGTTGATGCATGTCAGCGCAGCCGCCGTGAGGCGAGCCGCAAGATGCCGGAGCAGGCGGTAATTGGCAGGCAAAAAGAAGCCGGCTCTACGGCCGGCTTTCTCGGTGTTACACGGTGTGCAGGTACCAGTTGTATTCGAGGTCGGAGATGGTGGTCTCGAACTCCTGCAGCTCGGCTTCCTTGCACGCGACGAAGATGTCGATGTACTTCGGATCGATGTACTTGTTCAGCACTTCGCTGTCGTCCAGCTCGCGCAGGGCATCGCGCAGGTTGTTCGGCAGGCTGGGTTCGAGCTGCTCGTAGGAGTTGCCCTCGATCGGCTCGCCGGGTTCGATCTGGTTGGTCAGGCCGTGGTGGATGCCGGCGAGAATCGACGCCAGCATCAGGTAGGGGTTGGCATCGGCACCCGCCACGCGGTGTTCGATGCGCACTGCGTCGGCGCTGCCGGTCGGTACGCGTACGGCCACGGTGCGGTTGTCCAGCGCCCAGCTCGGTGCGTTGGGCACGTAGAACTGTGCGCCGAAGCGGCGGTAGGAGTTGACGTTGGGGCAGAGGAAGGCCATCGACGCCGCCATGGTGTCGAGAATGCCGCCGACGGCATGACGCAGCGAGGTGTTCTGCAGCGGATCGTCGGCGGCGAAGATGTTCTTGCCGGTCTTCTTGTCGAGCAGCGAGATGTGCACGTGCAGACCATTGCCCGCCTGGCCCGGATAGGGCTTGGCCATGAAGGTGGAGTCCATCTCGTGGTCGTAGGCGATGTTCTTGATCAGGCGCTTGAGCAGCAGCGCGTAGTCGCAGGCCTTGATGGCGTCTTCGACGTGGTGCAGGTTGACCTCGAACTGCGCCGGGGCACTTTCCTTGACGATGGCATCGGCCGGGATGTCCTGCTCCTTGGCGGCTTCGAGCATGTCCTGCAGGCAGTCGACGTACTCGTCGAGATCGTCGATCAGGTAGACCTGAGTGGAGTGCGGGCGCTTGCCGGAGATCGGCGAGCGTGGCGGCTGCGGCCGGCCGTTCACGTTCTCCTGGTCGATCAGGTAGAACTCCAGTTCGAAGGCTGCGCAGATACGCAGGCCCAGTTCGTCGAACTTCTGCACCACCTGGCGCAATACCTCGCGTGGGTCGGCGAAGAAGGGCGTGCCGTCCAGCTCGTGCATGGTCATCAGCAGTTGCGCGGTGGGGCGCTTCTGCCAGGGCTCGTTGCACAGGGTATTGGGGATGGGGAAGCAGATACGGTCGGCGTCACCGATATCCAGGCCAAGGCCGGTGCTCTCGACGGTGGAACCATTGATGTCGAGGGCGAAGAGCGAGGCCGGCAGGTTGATGCCTTTCTCGTACACCTTGTGCAGGGCGTTTCGGTCGATGCGCTTGCCGCGCACCACGCCATTCATATCTGCAATAAGAAGGTCGACGAACTGGACCTCGGGATGTTCCTTGAGGAACGCGTTCGCTTCGTTAAGCTGAACGGCACGCGGGGGTACCGACATGATGCAACACCTTTTTGTTAAATATATCAATCATGCGACTGCATGGGTGTGAGTCAATCCGAAACGCACTTTACTGTCAAGCTGGCCCAATGATGCCCTGTGATGGGGCGCGATGGCCATTTTTGGGGCATTTCAAGGCCTTTCAGCGTGCTCCAAGCGTTGATCTTTCTGGCTGCTCAGTGGGGTGTGTTCAATTTTTTACAGAGCTATTGTGTAAAAAAATGAACAAGGCTAAGCTCGGTTCAAACCCACTAACAGCAATAATACGGGTGTCTCATGTTTTGCCTGCCGGCCATCGGCGTCAGCGCTTGCACCAGGATCATCGGTCACGCGACCTCTTCCCTCGTCAGCGAGGCGAGTCTGCTCATCATGCGGGCTCGATCAGTCATGAGCATGGCCGCTGCAGTGCAGCAACAGCTCTCCTTTGCGGCTCCTGCGTCGCGCGGCCTGTCTCATCAGGCCGTTCGCTCATTCCATACCCTGCACGATAGCGTACGTGGCTGCGCAACGCCCCTTGGCGTCCGCTCAGGCCCGCGCTCGGCAGCACGCAAGCCACTCGCTGGCCTCGCTGGGCCCGCGCTATGCCGCGAACCAGACAGCTCGGTGTTCGTGAAAAGGGGTGAGCGATTTTATTTCGGTGGAGTGAAATGCCAGGTGCCGGAGGTGCCGCACCCCTAGTAGCATCCACCCGAATATCTCGCCTTCTTTCAGGCCTTTGGTGAGGCTTGCAGGAAGAAGGCGGGGCAACGCTGAACCCGCTATAACTCAAGCAGGTTCTACAACCCTGAGGTCTCTATGAGTACCAAGCTAGACCAGCTCACGAGCTGGCTGAAAGAACGCAAAATCACCGAAGTCGAATGCCTGATCAGTGACCTGACCGGCATTGCCCGCGGCAAGATCTCGCCGACCAACAAGTTTCTCGACGAGAAAGGCATGCGCCTCCCAGAGAGCGTGCTGCTGCAGACCGTGACTGGCGACTACGTCGAGGACGACATCTATTACGACCTGCTGGACGAAGCGGACATCGACATGTTCTGCCGTCCGGACGCCAACGCTGTCTTCGTCGTGCCCTGGGCCATCGAGCCCACCGCCATGGTGATCCACGACACGTTCGACAAGCAGGGCAACCCCATTGAGCTGTCGCCGCGCAATATCCTCAAGAAGGTGTTGCAGATGTACGCCGAGAAGGGCTGGAAGCCCATCGTCGCGCCGGAGATGGAGTTCTATCTGACCAAGCGCAACAGCGATCCGGACTTCCCGCTGGTGGCACCCGTTGGCCGCTCCGGCCGCCCGGAAACCGGCCGTCAGAGCTTTTCCATCGACGCGGCCAACGAGTTCGACCCGCTGTTCGAAGACATGTACGACTGGTGCGAACTGCAAGGCCTGGATCTGGACACCCTGATCCACGAAGAAGGCCCGGCGCAGATGGAAATCAACTTCCGTCACGGCGATGCGCTGCACCTGGCCGACCAGATTCTGGTGTTCAAGCGCACCATGCGTGAAGCCGCGCTCAAGCATGACGTGGCGGCGACCTTCATGGCCAAGCCGATCACCGACGAGCCTGGCAGCGCCATGCACATCCACCAGAGCGTGGTCGACATCAAGACCGGCAAGAACATCTTCTCCAACGAAGACGGCACGATGAGCGAGCTGTTCATGCATCACATCGGGGGGCTGCAGAAATACATCCCCGAGCTGCTGCCGTTGTTCGCGCCGAACGTCAACTCGTTCCGTCGCTTCCTGCCCGATACCTCGGCGCCGGTGAACGTCGAATGGGGCGAGGAGAACCGCACCGTAGGCCTGCGCGTCCCCGAAGCCAGCCCGCAGAACCGCCGCGTGGAAAACCGCCTGGCCGGCGCTGATGCCAACCCCTATCTGGTGCTGGCAGCGACCCTGCTGTGCGGCTACATGGGCATGGTCGGCGGGGTGAAACCCGGTGCACCGGTCAAGGGTCGTGGCTACGAGCGTCGCAACCTGCGCTTGCCGGTGACCATCGAGAGCGCCCTGGAGCGTATGGAAGCCTGCAAGGACGCCGAGAAATTCCTCGGTGAGAAGTTCATCCGTGGCTACGTCGCGGTCAAGCGTGCCGAGCACGAGAACTTCAAGCGCGTGATCAGCTCCTGGGAGCGCGAGTTCCTGCTGCTGTCGGTGTAAGGCTGCATAGCCTCTGATGGCTCTGTGGGAGGGGCTTTAGCCGCGAATATCGCCGCTGAAGCGCCTCCCACGATCCAGACGTTTTTCGCGAGTTGTCGAGACGGCTCGCACAAGCAAGGTGTTGTGATGAACCAGCAAGCCAAGAACCCCAAGACCGCCCACTGGCAAGCCCTCAGCCAGGCCCACCACCTGGCGCCGTTCAGTGATTACAAGCAACTGGCCGAGAAGGGCCCGCGCATCATCACCGAGGCCAAGGGTGTGCACCTGTGGGACAGCGAGGGCAACAGGATCCTCGATGGCATGGCCGGTCTGTGGTGCGTGGCCGTCGGCTATGGCCGCGAGGAGCTGGTCGAAGCCGCCAGCGCACAGATGCGCCAACTGCCGTTCTACAACACCTTCTTCCAGACCGCCCACCCGCCGGTACTGGAGCTGGCCCACGCCATCTCCCAGCTGGCGCCGGCCGGCATGAACCACGTGTTCTTCACCGGTTCGGGCTCGGAGGGCAACGACACCATGCTGCGTCTGGTGCGCCACTATTGGGCGTGCAAGGGGCAGCCGAACAAGAAGATCATCATCGGCCGCGACAACGGCTACCACGGTTCCACCGTGGCTGGCGCCAGCCTCGGCGGCATGAAGTTCATGCACGAGCAGGGCGACCTGCCGATCCCGGGCATCGCGCATATCCCGCAGCCGTACTGGTTCGGTGAGGGTGG
>NZ_JBLWTV010000031.1:0-39126 GCF_048269965.1 Pseudomonas sp.
CTGCCATGGCTGATGCTGCTGATCAGCTTCCTGATGGTGATCACCTACATCCCGGCCGTGTCCATGACGCTGCCGAATCTGCTCGGCATGTAGCGGCTCAACCGAACGATGCTACTTCGGTACCTCGTGTACCCACTCCGCCCGGCCTCAGTGCCGGGCTTTTTTTCGCGCGAATGATCTGACGAAAAGCGCTGTAGCCATTTCACAGGCCACGCACACGGACACAACTGCCCGCAATTGCCACGCCTGGCGTAAAGTCACTGCCCAGATCGTCAAGGAAACCCTTACATGCTCAGACGCAGCCTGAAATCCGTCGTCACCACCTGGCTGACCGGCCTGCTCGCGCTACTGCCGCTGGCGCTGACCCTGGCACTGCTCGCCTGGATATTCAGCCTGCTCAATCGCCTGGTCGGCCCCTCGACGCTCATCGGCCAATTGTTCGCAGCGCTCGGCCAGCCCTTTTCCAGCAACAGCTATCTGGCCTACCTGCTCGGCAGTCTGGTGCTGCTGGCCAGCCTCTACCCACTGGGCCTGGCGGTACAACTGGGCCTGCGCCGCCCGCTGTCCTGGCTGATCGATCGCACACTGCGGCGTACCCCGCTGATCGGTAATTTCTACAACCTGGCTGATCGCTTCGTCGGCCTGCTGGACAAGAGCAAGAACCCGGACATCACCACCATGGCCCCGGTCTGGTGCTTCTTCGGCGGCGACGGCGCTGCCGTACTTGCCCTGCGCCCGAGTTCGGAAAGCGTGGAGCTGGAAGGCCGTGCCTACTGCGCCATCCTCATTCCCACCGCGCCGATTCCAGTCGGTGGTGGCCTGCTCTACGTGCCGGAGGCCTGGATACGCCCTGCCGACATGGGCGTGGAGCAACTGACCAGCATCTATGTGTCCATGGGCCTCACGCCACCTGGCAAGCGTAATGTCGAGCAGTTGCCTCCGGTGGTGATCAAGCCTTAGGGATGTTCTGAAAAAGCCATTTATCGTCACTCCCGCGAAGGCGGGAGCCCAGGTGACTCGTAGGTTCTGGATACCCGCCTGCGCGGGCATGACGGCTTTCTCGGCGTTTCCTTAGGCAAGCGGCAAGCTGGTGGTGGACTTGATCTCCGACAGTGCCACGATCGAGTTCACTTCCTGGATGCCGGGCACCAGCGACAGCTTCTCGAAGAAGAAGCGCTCATAGGCCTCGATATCGCGGGTGACGATGCGCAGCATGAAGTCCACCGCGCCCATCAGCACATGACACTCCAGCACCTCGGGAAACTCGCGCATGGCCTCGGCGAACTCGGTCAGGTTGGAACGGCCATGGGCGTTGAGTTTGACCTGAGCGAACACCTGGGTATGCAGCCCGATGCGCTTGCGATCGAGCAGGGTGACCTGCTTGCGGATCACCCCCTCCTCCTTGAGCCGCTGGATACGCCGCCAGCAGGGTGACTGCGACAGACCGATACGCTCGGCGATCTCCGCCGTGGAGAGACCGGCATCCTCCTGTAGCAGAGCAAGAATGCGTTGATCGTAGGCATCCAGCGCGACGGACATAAAAAATCCCCATTAGTGACCTGACAGGGAAATTCTATCCATTAAATACGCATAAACACAGAAAACCAGGCAGAACTTTTGCCGAAAGAAGGCGGAAACTTAGGCAAAACCTGCCCGAGCTGCTGCCATGCCTGATACCACTCCATTCCCGTCCGCCCACAACCGCCGCGATCCCTGGCAGGATCGCCCCGATGCCTGTGTCGAGTACCAACTGCGCACCGACGCCGAAGCCGATGTGCTGTGCCGGCTGCTCGGTCTGTTCGCCCAATTGCAGCTGTTACCCGAAGCCTTGCACATGCAACGCCTGCAGGATGACCTGCACATCAGCCTGCGCCTGCCCGGCATCTCGCTGCACCGGGCCGGGGTGCTGGCGCAGAAACTGCGCGGCCTGGTCTGCGTCTGGGAGGTGACCTGGCAGCATCTGGATCACGGCCTGGTGACGGAGGTGGCCTGAAGCGGCTACTCGATCACGCATGGGCCTTCGCCCTGATACGGCTTTTCGGGCATCCTAGTTCGGCTAACCTTGTTCAGGCCGACCCCGAGGAGCCCGCATGTCCGCCTTCACCGCTACCGCCCCTGACCGTGTACTGGATCTTGGCGACCTGCTGCGCGAGCTGGTGGCCCAGGGTCGGATCGCGCAGGACGTGGCCGAGCAGTGCCTGGCGATCCGTCGCAGCTCGCTGAACAATACCCAGCACCCGCTGGAATTTCTCGCCGCACAGCAGGTGGACGATCAGAAAAGGCCGGGCAAGAAGCTCGATCTGGAAACCCTCACCGCCTGGCTGGCCAACTTCGCCGGGCAACCTTACTTGCGCATCGACCCGCTGAAGATCGACGTACCATCCATTACCCCGCTGATGTCCTACGCCTTCGCCCAGCGCCACAAGATTCTTGCCGTGGCGGTGGACAGCGAGAGCGTCACCATCGCCAGCAGCCAGCCGCTGGTGCATAGCTGGGAGGCCAACCTGGTGCACGTGCTCAAGCGCCCGATCAAGCGCGTGGTGGCCAACCCCAGCGACATTCAGCGCTTCACCACCGAGTTCTATCGCCTGGCCCGCTCGGTCAGCGGCGCCAATGCCACCGACCAGAAGATCAGCGGCGTCGGCAACTTCGAACAACTGCTCAGCCTCGGCGCCCAGGATCAGGAGCCGGACGCCAACGATGCGCACATCGTCAACATCGTCGACTGGCTGTTCCAGTACGCCTTCCAGCAACGCGCCAGCGATATCCATATCGAGCCACGCCGCGAGCAGGGCACCGTGCGCTTTCGCATCGACGGCGTGCTGCACACCGTCTACCAGTTCCCCGCCCAGGTCACCATGGCCGTGGTCAGCCGCCTGAAAAACCTCGGCCGCATGAATATCGCCGAGAAGCGCAAGCCGCAGGATGGCCGGGTCAAGACCAAGACCCCGGATGGCAACGAAGTGGAGTTGCGCCTGTCCACGCTGCCGACCGCTTTCGGCGAAAAGATGGTGATGCGTATCTTCGACCCGGAAGTGCTGCTGAAAAGCCCGGATCAGCTTGGCTTCTCTCCTGACGACCTGCGCCGCTGGGAGAGCATGACCTGCCAACCCAACGGCATCATCCTGGTCACCGGCCCTACCGGCTCGGGCAAGACCACCACGCTCTACACCACGCTCAAGCAGCTGGCGACCGAGGAGGTGAACGTCTGCACCATCGAAGACCCCATCGAGATGATCGAGGGCGCCTTCAACCAGATGCAGGTGCAGCACAACATCGACCTGAACTTCGCCAGCGGCATACGCGCATTGATGCGCCAGGACCCGGACATCATCATGATCGGTGAGATCCGCGACCTGGAAACCGCCGAAATGGCCATTCAGGCGGCGCTGACCGGCCACCTGGTACTGTCCACCCTGCATACCAACGATGCACCCAGCGCCATCACCCGCCTGCTCGAACTGGGCGTGCCGCACTACCTGCTCAAGGCCACCATCCTCGGCGTCATGGCGCAGCGCCTGGTGCGCACCCTGTGCCCGCACTGCAAGGCACCGGTGCAACTGGACGAAGACACCTGGAACGGCCTGACCCGGCCCTGGAGCTCGCCATTGCCGACCCAGGCGCACCACGCCGTCGGCTGCCTGGAATGCCGTGAAACCGGCTACCGCGGCCGCGCCGGCGTCTACGAGATCATGCTGATCAACGATGCCATCAAGCCGCTGATCAACGCCGATACCGACCTGACTGCCCTGCGCCGCGCCGCCTTCAAGGACGGCATGCGCAGCCTGCGGCTGTCCGGCGCGCAAAAGGTCGCAGCTGGGCTGAGCACCATCGAGGAAGTACTGCGCGTCACTCCGCAGAGCGAGCAACGCTGAGGCTCGCGCAGTCGCGGTAGCGGTCGTCGGCCAACTGCGGGTGCCAGGCGAACAGATACTGGCCATCCCTGAGCTGATCCACCAGCACCCGGATCACCTCCTGCTGCACGGCCGGACAGCCCAGGCTGCGCCCCATGCGTCCATATTGCTGCGCCCATCTCGGCGCCACGTAATCAGCTCCATGGATCACCAGCGCACGGGCACGCGCCTGGTCATTGAAGCCGGGCTCCAGGCCATCGAGACGCAGCGAATGGCCATGCCGCCCCTTGTAGTCTTCGCCACCACGAAACAGACCGAGGCTGGACTGATGGCTACCAGACAGATTGGAAAAGCGCTCGGCGAACAGCTCGCCGGACTGGCGGCCATGGGCCACGAACTCACGCTGCAGCAACTGCCTGTGCGTCAGGTCGAACACCCACAAACGTCGTTCCAGCGAGGAGCGCGAGTAATCGATCACCGCCAACCGACGGGCCTTGCCCGCGCTTTCTCGCTCGGCACACCGCAGCGCATCCTGCAACGCACGCATTTCCAACTGCGGCGCTGCAAGGTGCAGGGCATCGAGCAGCTCATCGGCCACCGCGCCCTGCCCTGCCAGCAATAGAGCGGTAAGCAAAAACGTCATCAGCGAACGCTCAAACATGCCCTGGCTCCCACGGATTACCCGGCATCTGCCCACCTTGCGAAGGGGTCGGCGGCAGAGCGCAGACGGCTGTGCTTAGATTGATTGATCTGGCAATGGAGTCTATGCAATGCACACCAAAGGGCGATCAGCGAACAGTCTGAGTATGGGTAGCCGCGCCATCTCATGATCACCTACCTGCAACACCTGTCGTTCTGGGACTGGTTGTCCCTGGCCACCCTGCTGCTGATTCTCGAAGTGTTCGGCGCCGGAGGCTACCTGCTGTGGATCGGCCTGGTGGCCGTCGCTGTCGGCGCACTGACCTACCTGTTTCCCGACCTGCCCTGGGCCTGGCAATTTCTGCTGTTCGGCGCACTGGCGCTGCTCTCGGCGCTGCTTTGGTGGCGTCATCAGCAGCGGGCGCGCACGCTCGGCAACTGATCGGCCTGGCAACCGGCCATCGCCCGCAAGGAACCAGCAGCGGCTTGTGCGACTCCTAGGAGAGGAACCACCCTACAGGAGTTTCATCATGCGTGTAACGAGCCGTGCCGCACTGGCGTTCAGTGCCTGCCTGATCGCCCAGACCGCTGCAGCAGATGGCATGCTGCGCGACATTCTGTCCTCGGGCGCAACCACCGCCTCGACCTACCTGACCTTCAAGGATCGCAAGCTGGTTGCGGCGGCCGAAGAGGATGCCAGCAGCTTCGTCGCCAGCAACGGCGAAATTCGCGGCCCGCATCTGGAAGCGGCAATGCAGCAACTGCGCAGCGCCAACCCGCAACTGCAGGACGCCGACGACATGGCACTGGCCAGCGCCATTCTTGCCACCTCGGCAAGCGCAGCTGACCACCCACGCTGAACCGTCACCAGTCGCGCATAAAAAATGCCCGCGTCCAAAGGGAGCGGGCATTTTTCGTTCAGCTTTTCGGGACATCAGGCCTGAGGCCTCCCGAAAACCTATCGTCTTACATCAGCGGCAGGGTGTAGCTGACGATCAGACGGTTTTCGTCGATGTTGCGATCGAAGTTGTCGCGAACAGTCGCATTACGCCAGCGCACGCCCAGGTTCTTCAGTGCACCTTCCTGGAACACGTACATCAGCTCGGTGTTGCGCTCCCACTCACGGCCTTCGGACACACCGCGACCACGATCGATGTTGTCGCCGGTCAGGTAACGGGTCATGAAGGTCAGGCCCGGAATACCGATGGACGCAAAGTTGAAGTCGTAACGAGCCTGGTAGGATTTCTCGTCCTTGTTGGCGAAGTCACGAATCTGAACGTAGTTGACCAGGAACGGGTCGGTGCCGTTGATGTAGGCGAAGCCAGTGTCGCCGCTCATCTTCTGGTAGCCCAGACCGAAGGAATGACCGCTCAGGGAATAGGTCATCATGGCGCCGAAGGCCTTGTTGTCCACATTGCTGCGGTTACCGTCATCAGTGGAGCGCGCATAGCGAACGTCAGTCTTCAGACTCTGTTTGTCACCCAGCGGCAGCACATGTACCAGGTTGAAAGAGTGCTGTTTGTACAGCTCGTCCAAATTGGAATAGTAATAGCCTGCTGTCAGGTCCTTGGTCAGCTTGTAGGTACCGCCGATGAAGTCGAACGAATCGGTGGTGGTGCCACCGAGGGTGTTGATACCACGGCGACCGCCGCTGGTGATGGAGATATCTTCATAGTCACCGGAGTTGCGCTGGTTGACCTCACGCACGTGAGCGGCTTCCAGCATCAGGCCATCGATTTCTTGAGAAACGAGGTGACCTGCTTCGAAAACCTGAGGCAGCAGACGACCGTCGCTGGAAGCGATGGCCGCGTTCTTGAACTGCATCTGACCAACACGCAGAGTGCTGTTGGAGATTTTCGCCTTCAGCGCTACCGCCAGATCAGAATAGTTATCCTGAGAACCACCCGAACGATCCGGAACCAGCAGATCGCTGCCGGCAGTACCACCACCGGAATCCAGCTTAAAACCGAACATGCCGATCGCATCAGCACCAAAACCTACGGTGCCTTCAGTGAAGCCGGAGTTGGCGCGCAGGATAAAGCCTTGAGCCCACTCCTCACGTTTGGACTGACCAGCCCCCTCACGGAAGTCGCGGTTGAAGTAGAAGTTACGCGCTTCCAGGCTGACTTTGGTGTCGCCGACCAGGTCGGCGAACGCCACTTGGCTCAGGCCCAGGGTGCTGGCGGCTACGGCCAGTGCCAGGGAGGTCTTTCTCATTATATGTCTCTCCAGTGTGTTTAAGGTGACGCATCGTCCGGCACAGACTTCGGCACGAAGAGGCAGGCCAGAACGAATAGGGAACACGCACCCACGAGACAGTACGCGGCACAAGCCGGGCTCGAATGGGTACGCGAAAAACTCAGGAAGAACAGAACAACGGCGAACGCAGCTGGGCGGCCGGAATGAGGTGGGCAGAGTGGTGCATGGTGAATGCTCTCTCGTCGTTGTTATTGTGCACCGACATCCTGGCCGGCATCTGCCGGAGCCTATGCAGATAACGCGCCAGCTCCTGGCGGCAAGCCCGCAAGGCTTCTAGAACAACAGGTTACATTTTCCCTGCAGAGCAGTGACCGTGCGATGACAATGAGAACAGGCAGAATTCCGCTTATGAGAAGCTGTTCCCAGGCGGAAAATCGCCAGCCCCTCAGCCCAGAACGATCTGATTCTTGCCTTGGCGCTTGGCCATGTACATCGCTGCATCGGCACGTGCATAGAGCGCATCGAGGCTGACGTCAGTGGCCAGCAGGCTGGTCAGGCCCTGACTGACGGTGATGCCGAAGCTGGTGCCCTCGTGCCGAAAGCTGAGGCGTTGCACCTCACGCTGCAGGCGTTCAGCCACCTGCAAGGCCACATTCTGCTCACAGCCCGGGAACAGCGCCGCGAACTCCTCGCCGCCGATACGCCCGAACAGGTCGCCGCGCCTCAAGGCATTGCTGCCGCAATGCGCCAGGCGCTGCAGGACCTGATCACCGATCTGGTGGCCATACTGGTCATTGATCTTCTTGAAGTCGTCGAGATCGAGCAACAGGAAGGCCAGCGGGCTGCCGAACTTGCGCGCGTGCTCGAACTCGCGACGTGCGCATTCGAAGAAGTGCCGCCGGTTGCTGCTCTGGGTCAGCACATCGGTGGTCGCCAGGCGATGCAACTCGCCCTCCAGGCGCTTCTTCTCGGTGATGTCTTCGGCGATACCGACGATCACACTGCCCTGCTCGGTGCCCAGCCGGGGGCTGACGAAGCACTTGTCGCTGAGCCAGCGCAATTGGCCATCAGCGCGAATGATGCGGTACTCGCGCGACTCTACCGCGCCGGTTTCCAGCACCTTGGCCAGGCTCTCGGCGGCGTAGTCGATATCGTCCGGATAGATGCTGTTGCGCCACTCGCCATAGTCGGCCAACAGCAGCGCGGCGGAGCGACCGAAGATTCGCTCATAGGCAGGGCTGACATAGATCATCCGCTGCTCGTTCCAGTCGAAGGCCCAGAGCACGGCATTGACGCTGCCAAGCAAGCTGCTGAACAGTTGCTCGCGCGCACCCAGGCGCTCCACTTCGGCACGGCTGTGCAGCAGAGCCAAGGTCAGTTCTTCCAACTCGGAAACAGCGTTGCCCTGATCGTCCATTACAGCGGCCATCCGTGCTTTGCCTCGCATTGAAATTGAGCATAGTGCGAGCCGTTGGACAAACACAAAGGCCCGCCAGTTCGGCGGGCCTTTGCTTGTAACGAGCGGCGGTCAGGCAGTCGCGCTGGACGGTCGCAGCGAGTAGGTCTTGAGCTGCTCGGCGAACTCCCGCAGCGACTGGATGCCACTGGCCTCGGCCTCGTGCACCCACTGCTTCATGGCTTCGAGCATGTCATGGCCGTTGCTGCTGGTCCTGACCCAGATCTGCTGCAGCGCCAGGCGCTTCTCGTAGATCACCTTGAGTGCCTGACTCTGCGCCAGCAGATCGGCGATACGCGCATGATGCTGCTCTTCCAGCAGGCTCGGTTCACGCGACAGCAGGCGCTTGGCACGGCGGAAAAGATGACGAACGGACTCGTCGGCCTTGGCCACTTCCTGCTTGACCAACGGCGCGATCACCAGCTTGCGGTACTGCGCCATGATCTGGAAGCGGTTGTTGAGGATGGCCATGGCGGTGTCCATGTCGAGATGACCCTTGCCCTCCACGCGGTGGGCGATCGGCGCGACACGCTGCACCTGCGCCAGACCGAAGAAGCTGAACAGCTTGATCCAGGCCCAGCCCATGTCGAACTCCCACTTCTTCACCGACAGCTTGGCGCTGTTGGGGTAGGTATGGTGGTTGTTGTGCAGCTCCTCACCGCCGATCAGGATGCCCCAGGGCACCAGGTTGGTGGCGGCGTCGCGGCACTCGAAGTTGCGATAGCCGACCGCATGACCAAGGCCATTGATGACACCTGCGGCCCATACCGGAATCCACATCATCTGGATCGCCCAGACGGTCATGCCGAGTACGCCGAACAGAGCCAGGTCGATGATCGCCATCAATGTCACGCCGCCAATCGGATAGCGGCTGTAAACATTGCGCTCGATCCAGTCATCCGGGCAGTTCTTGCCGTAGATGCGCAGCGTTTCCTGGTTCTTCGCCTCTTCCTGATAGAGTTCGGCACCTTTGCGCAGCACGGTGCTCAGGCCCTTGATGACCGGGCTGTGCGGGTCATCGACGGTTTCGCACTTGGCGTGATGCTTGCGGTGAATCGCGGTCCACTCGCGAGTGTTCTGACCCGTGGTCAACCACAGCCAGAAACGGAAGAAATGCTTGAGCGCGGGGTGCAGTTCCAGTGCACGGTGCGCAGAGTAGCGGTGCAGATAGACAGTCACGCTGACGATGGTCACGTGTGTCATCAGCAAGGTCGCAGCCACCAGCTGCCAGACCGACAGGTCGAGTAAACCGTTGTACCACATGGGCGCTATTGCCTCTTGAAGGGAGAACGCGGCTTGTCCTGCAAGGACGAACCTGATCACATTATCCCTGACCCATGCCAGAAAACCAGTTGGTCTTTTAGATGAGAATGTTTCAGCAGTGAAGCATCTATACTGCCCAGCATTTACAGGGAGCGCTGCCGCTTGCCCATGCGTATCGACACCGCCGCCTTGCGCCTGACCCTGGGCTACCTGCTGCTCGCCGCTCTGTGGATCCTGCTCAGCGATCATCTGTTGACCGCCCTGGGCCTGTCCGTGGCGCACCAGGAGCGCTTGCAATCTCTCAAGGGCCTGTTCTTCGTCGTGCTCACCAGTGCGCTGCTGTATCTGGTGTTGCATCGTCACGCCCTGCAGCACCGCCGCGCACGCCTGGAACTGGCCGGTAACGAGGAACGCCTGCGCCTGGCGCTGGATGCCACGCGCGACGGCCTGTGGGACTGGGACGTGACGAGACGCCGCGTGTTCTTCTCCGAGGGCTACGCCAGGCTTCTCGGCCTCACTCCGCAAACCCTGGGCGATACCCGCGAAGACTGGGCCGCGCGCCTGCACCCGGATGACGCTGAGCGCGCGCTGCATGCACTCAACGCCGAGTTGAGCGAACAGGCCTACGAAAACCTCTACCGCCTGCGCCATGCCGATGGCAGCTATCGCTGGATTCACTCGCGCGGCCGCCTGCTGCGAGACGAAAACGGCCAACCTCAGCGCTTCATCGGCATCGCCAGCGACATTACCCAACAACGCGCCATCGACGACAGCCTGCGCCAGGCCGCAGCGGTGTTCGATGCCACGCAGGAGGGTGTACTGGTTACCGATGCCGAGCAGCGGATCGTGCACGTCAACCCGGCCTTCAGCCGCATCACCGGCTACAGCAACGAGGAAATCCTCGGCCAGCACCCCAACCTGCTCAAATCCGGCCGCCATGACAGCGCCTTCTACCAGAGCCTGTGGCACGCCCTGCAGAACCGCGGCGCCTGGAGCGGTGAAGTGTGGAACCGGCGCAAGAGCGGGGAGATCTACCCGCAGTGGCAATGCATCCGCGTCATCCACGACGAACAGGGGCGCGTCAGCCATTACGTGGCGGTGTTCTCCGACATCACCGCACTCAAGCGTTCGCAGCGCGAGCTGGATTACCTGGCCCACCACGACCCGCTGAGCAACCTGCCCAACCGCCTGCTGTTCACCGAACGCGTCGCCCATGCCCTGGAGCGCAGCAGGATCGAGGAACTGCGCGGGGCAGTGCTGCTGATCGATCTGGACCATTTCAAACACATCAACGAGAGCCTCGGCCACAACGTCGGGGACCTGCTGCTCAAGGGCGTCGGCGAACGCCTGCAGGAGGATCTGCCCAGTGGCTGCACGCTGGCCCGGCTGGGTGGCGACGAGTTCGGCCTGCTCAGCGAAAATTGCACCGATGCCGCTCAGGCAGCCGAGCTTGCACAACGCCTGCTGCGCAGCCTGGAAACGTCCTTTCGCCTCGGCGGCCACGAGCTCTACATCGGCGCCAGCATCGGCATCAGCCTGTTCCCCGAAGATGCCGATAGCGTCGAGCAGATCCTGCGTAACGCCGACTCGGCGCTGTTCAAGGCCAAGAGCAGCGGCCGCGAAGGCTATGCCTTCTATGTGCAGGAGCTGACCGACTACGCCCGCCAACGCGTGGAACTGGCCAGCAGCCTGCGCCATGCCCTGGACAATGACGAGCTGCGCGTCTACTACCAGCCGCTGCATGACCTGGGTGATGGTCGCCAGGTGGGCATGGAAGCATTGGTGCGCTGGCAGCACCCGCAACGCGGGCTGATTGCTCCTGGCGAATTCATCCCGATTGCCGAGGACAACGGCATGATCGGTGCCATCGATACCTGGGTACTGGAGCAGGCCTGCCGCCAGATGGTGCGCTGGAATGCCGAAGGCAGCGCGCTGAGTTTCGTGGCGGTGAACGTCTCCAGTCGTCTGTTCAGCCGCGGCGAACTCGATATGAAAGTGGCACAGGTACTGGCAGAAACCGGCCTGCCGCCCGCGCAGCTGGAGCTGGAAGTCACCGAGAGCGCCATCATGGAAGACCCGGATGCAGCGCAGAAACTGCTTATCAGCCTGCGCGTCCTCGGCGTGCGTCTGGCCATCGACGACTTCGGCACGGGCTACAGCTCCCTGGCGCGCCTCAAGCGCCTGCCGGTGGACAAGCTCAAGCTCGACCAGAGCTTCGTGCGCGGCCTGCCTGACGACCCGGAAGATGCCGCCATCGCCTGCGCGGTGATCGCCCTGGGCAAGAGCCTGGGCCTCAAGGTCCTCGCCGAGGGCATCGAACAACCCGCTCAAGCCGACTTCCTGCGTGAGCTAGGCTGCAATTACGGCCAGGGTTATCACTTCGGCCGTCCGCAACCGGCACCGGCCAGGCCCGTCGAGGCCACTACGCTGAGCGAAGCGAAGGATAGCCAGTCCAGCACCAGGAGCTGAGCATGCGCGTGTTGATTCTCGAAGACGACCCCTGGATCGCCGATCTGCTCAAGCAGATCGTACTGAACCTGCGCCCCGGCGCTCGCGTCGACTGTCAGGTGCGTGTGGCAGACGCCATCTCGGCCTGGCAACGCGAACCTGCCCAACTGGTGATCGCCGACTGGAACCTGCCGGACGGCAGCGGCACTCTGCTGCTGCAGGCGGTACGCAGCCAGGACCGTGACGTGGCGCTGGTGATGATCACCGCGCGCGCCGACCGCAGCAGCGTGCTCGAGGTGCGCCCCCTGGGCATCAATGCCTTTATCAGCAAGCCTTTCCAGGTGCCCAAGGTGCTGGACTGCTTGCGCCTCCTGTTACCCGAAGATGATGAGCCTCGCGTGGCGGCCACCCACGACGAGGACTTTCTTCATCATCTCGGTGCCTTGCCCGATGAGGAGATCGATCTGCCCCTGCGCGACGAGCTCGTTCAGCAACTGCGCGACACGGCGGCGGCACCCAGCACTCTGGAGCAACTCGGCGAGCACTGGCAGCAGGACACAGCCGTGCAGGCGCGATTGATCGCAGCGGCCAACAGCAGCCTCTACAACAGCACCGGACAGCCGTGCGTCAGCTTGCCCGATGCCGTGCGCCGACTGGGCGCAGCCACCGCGCTGAATCTGATTCAGGGCCTGGCGCTCCGCCCGGTAGCCAGCCTGCAGGACGCTGATCTGAGGACCCTGGGCCAGAACCTGCTGCAGACGCAATTGGACCTGCGTCACAGGGTCGGTGCATTGGCCAAGACCTGTCAGCTGGACCCGACACCCCTGCACAGCGCCGCCCTGCTGCAACGCATGGGTGAGCTGGCCGTGCTGCAGCAGGCGCAGATCTGGCGTAACGGCGGTCTGCCGTTGAGCGAGGCGCAACTGCAACAAGCCCTGCGCCAATACAGCGGCGAGCTGGCCAGTCGCCTCAAGGCGGATTGGCGTTTGCCCATTGGCCTGCGTGAGCTGATCGGTGCCTGTTACGGCCTGGCTCCCGGCAACGCCCGCCGCGAGCCGATTCTCATGCGCCTTGCCTGCGTCGAACTGCAGGGCGCCGACAGTCAGGAAGTACAACGCCTGCGTCGCCTGGCCGGGCTGAGCTGAGGCGCGACGAATGAGTAAACCCAGGCTGGGTCATCGCGGGTTCGGTCAATTCAACGCCAGCCGCTGGGGCGCCGGCCGCCAAGATGCGGGCCACCGGGACGCCGGCCGCCGAGATGCGGACCATTGGATAGTCATCGGTGGCAGCTTGTGCCTGGCGCTGTTCTTCGCCTTTCTCGGGCGCCAGGCGCTGAACGAGCGCGAAGCCCTCTGGCAACTGCAGATCAGCAAGCAGGCAGACATTCAGCGCATGGCCCTGAACAGCACCCAGCATGGGCTGCAGGAACGCACGCAACTGCTGGCGGAGACCATCGCCGCCGATGCCTGGGTAACGGAGCTGGTACGCCAGGCTCACGCTCTGCCGGAGAGCGATCTGGAAAGCCTGGCCAGTATCCGCAGCCAGCTCTACACCCGCCTGGCGCCACGCTGGCGCAACCTGCAGGCGCGCCAGCCGTTTCGCCTCTACGTGCACCTGGCGCCGGACGTCAAGGTGCTGCTGCGGGTACACGAACCCGAGCATTTCGGCGACCTGCAGATCGGTTGGCGCCCGATGGTGCTGGAGGCACTGCGCAGCGCCAGCAGCCAGGCCGGCCTGGGTCTGACCCGCGGCAGCATCGGCATGCGCGCCATCGCCCCGCTGCTGGCCGAGGGCAACAACGGTCCCCAGCAGGTCGGCGCCATCGAAGTGGCCATGGGCGTGCTCGACGATCTCGCCCAACTGGACCAGGAATTCGACAGCGGCGTTGCTCTGCTACTGCGCGAGGATCTGCTGCTGGACTCGGGCAGCGGCGAAGAACTACGCGGACTGGCCAGCGACAGACAGCGCTGGCGACTGATGGACCATTCGCGGCCCCAGGTCCTGGCCTGGCAACAGCAACAGCGACTGCCTCCCCCTACTGAGGGCGACAGCGTACGCCTGCTGGACGACGGTGAACGCCATTATCTGGTCAATCAGATGGCGCTGAGCAGCTACCGGCAACGTCACGACCCCAGCGCAGAGCCACTGGCGGTTGCACTGATCTGGCACGACGTCAGCGATCAGTTCAATCTGCACCGCAGCGACAAGCGCTGGCTGGTGATCAAATGGCTGCTCGCCTGGTGCGGCGCCGAGGCCCTGCTGCTGGTTCTGTTACGCAGCACCCGGCGCAGCACGCAACGCCTGATGCAGCGCCAGCAGGCGGCGCTGCGCGCGCTCAACGAGATCGCTGCGCTGCCCAGCCTGAGCCGCACCGAGCAACTGCGCCAGGCGCTGCGCCTGGGCGCCGAGCATTTCGGCATGCCGCTGGGCATCATCAGCCGTATCGAGGGCGAGCAGTATCAGGTGCTGGTACAGGTATCTCCCGACGGCGCCCTCAGCGACGGCCAACTGTTCGAACTGGGCGACACCTACTGCAGCCTGGCCTTGCAGCAGAACGATGCACTGGCCATCGCCCACATGGCCGACTCGCCGCACAGGCGCCATCCCTGTTATCGCCAGTTCGTCCTGGAAAGCTATATCGGCACCGCCGTGCGCGTGGCCGGCAAGCCTTTCGGCACCCTGGCCTTCGCCAACCCGGAGCGGCGCAGGCAGCCGTTCGATGAGGCCGACCGCGACTTCCTCGGCCTGTTCGCCCGCTGGGTCGGCGCCATTCTGGAACGCCAGCAGCAGGAGCGCGCCGTGCGCGCGGCACGCGCCTATCTGCAAGCAGTGCTGGACTCGGCCACCGGGGTGTCGATCATCGCCACCGACACGCTCGGCATCATCAGCCTGTTCAATCGCGGTGCCGAACGCCTGCTCGGCTACAGCGCCGAGGAAATGGTTGGCCATCGCACCCCGGCGGTCATTCACCTCGAGGAGGAAATCCAGACTCGCGCCGCCGAGCTGAGCGAGGTCGCCGGCCAACCGCTGGAGGGCTTCGAAGTCTTCGTGCACAACGCCCGTGGCGGCGACCCGGAAACCCGCCAGTGGACCTATCGCCACAAGGACGGCAGCCTGCGCCAGGTCAACCTCACCGTCAGCGCCATGTTCGACGAGAATGGCCAGATCACCGGCTTTCTCGGCATCGCCAGCGATATCAGCGAGTTGCAACAGACCACCCGTGCGCTGCAGAAGAGCGAGAGTCGCTTCCGCGGCCTGGTGGCCAACCTGCCAGGCGTGGTGTATCGCTGCGCCAACGACGCGGACTGGAGCATGCGCTACGTCAGCGATGAAATTGCCAACCTCAGCGGTTACCCGACCAGCGACTTCATCGACAACCAGGTGCGCAGTTTTTCCAGCATCGTGCATCCCGATGACCTCCCCATCACCTACCGCGCCGGCGAGGCCATAAAGCGCCAGGAAAGCTTCGAACTGACCTACCGCCTGCGCCACGCCGATGGTCATAACGTCTGGGTGCGCGAGAAGGGCCGCGGCGAGTACGACAGCAACGGCAAGCTCCTGTGGATCGATGGCTTCATCTGGGACATCAGCGAGCGCCAGGCCATGGAGGACGAACTGCGCCTGAGCCAGCGGCGTTTTCTCAATGCCTTCAATACTGCGCCACAGGGCATGGCTCTGGTCGGCCCGGACGGCCGCTGGCTGGAGGTCAACGACGAGCTGTGCCGCATGCTCGGCTACAGCCGCGAGCAATTGCAGGCCTGCACCAACCAACAGGTCACCCATCCAGACGATGTCGATGCAGATCGGCAAAGCGTCGCCGATCTGCTGGCCGGGCGGCTCAACACCTACCAGATCGAGAAGCGCTACCTCGACAGACTGGGGCGCACGCTCTGGGTACTGCTCAGCGTGTCACTGGTGCGTGATGGAGACGGCCTACCCGTGCACTTCGTGCTGCAGATCCAGGACTTCAGCGACCGCGTCGCCGCCGAGCGCGCGGTGCGCGAGCGCGAGCACTACCTCAGAACCCTGCTCGACAACGTCATCGACGCCATCGTCACCATCGACGAGCGAGGCCATATCGAGACCTTCAACCATGCCGCCGAACAGATCTTCGGCTACAGCCAGCACGAGGTGGCCGGGCGCAACGTCAAGCTGCTGATGCCCGATCCCTTGCAGAGTGCCCAAGACGGCTACCTCGGCCACTACCAGAGCAGCGACCAGAACAGCGGCAAGGCGCGCATCATCGGCCTGGATCGCGAGGTCGAGGGCCTGCGCCGCAATGGCGAGGTGTTCCCCATGGAGCTGGCGGTGTCGCAGATCAGCCATCAGGGCCAGCGCCGCTATATCGCGGTGATCCGTGATATCACCGAGCGCAAGCGCATCGAGCAGATGAAGAACGAATTCGTCTCCACCGTCAGCCATGAGCTGCGCACCCCACTCACGGCCATCGCCGGTTCGCTCGGACTGATCAACGGCGGTGCGCTCGGCGCCGTACCGGAGAGCATGCGCCAGATGCTGGCCATCGCCCACAGCAACAGCCAGCGTCTCAGCGCCCTGATCAACGACCTGCTGGACATCGACAAACTGGTCGCCGGCAAGATGCAATTCGATATGCAGGCGCGCGCACTGCAGCCACTGCTGGAACAGGCGCTGCTGCACAACCAGCCCTATGCCGAGCAGCACCAGGTGGCGTTGCGTCTGCAGGTCGAAGGTGACGCCCAGGTGCGGGTCGACGCCCAGCGCCTGGCCCAGGTGATGGCCAACCTGCTGTCCAACGCCGCCAAGTTCTCGCCAGCAGGTGCCAGCGTCGACGTGCGCCTGCAGCATTGCGGCGAGGTCCTGCGCGTCAGCGTCTCGGACAGCGGTCCCGGCATACCGGAAGCCTTCAAACCGCGCATCTTCAGCAAGTTCTCCCAGGCCGATTCCGGTGACACCCGACAACAGGGCGGCACCGGGCTGGGGCTGGCCATCTGCAAGGAAATCATCGAACGCATGGGCGGCCATATCGGCTTCGACTCGTCCCCGGGTCAAGGTGCTACCTTCTGGTTCGAACTACCGATCACCGGGAGCGCTTCATGAGCCAAGCCCCGATACCCAGCAACGAGCAGGAACGCCTGGCCGCCCTGCGCGCCCTGGAACTGCTCGACAGTCCGGCCGAAGCGATGTTCGACCACATCACCGCGTTGGCCGCAGAAATCTGCGGCACCCCCATCGCCCTGATCTCGCTGATCGATGCCCAGCGCCAGTGGTTCAAGAGCCGGGTCGGCCTGGATGTCGAGCAGACCGCTCGCGAGCTGGCCTTCTGCGCCCACGCGGTGGCCGCCGACGCACCATTGGAAGTGGACAACGCGCTGGATGATGCGCGCTTTCGCGACAACCCGCTGGTCACTTGCGCCCCGCATATCCGCTTCTACGCCGGCGTGCCGCTGCATGACAGCCGGGGCCTGGCGCTCGGCACCCTGTGCGTGATCGACCGCCAGCCGCGCCACCTCGACAACCACCAGCGAGATCAACTGCAGCACCTGGCACAACTGACCGGGGAGTTGTTCGAGCTGCGCCTGCAGGCGCGCCGCCAGGCCGAGCAGAGCGCCATGCACCAGGCCATGCTGGACAACGCCGGCAGCGCAGTGCTGGTGCTGGACCCACAGGGCCGGGTGCTGCGCAGCAACCACGAAGCGCAGCAACTGCTGGGCCATTCGCCCGGCGATCTGGAGGACCAGTACCTGCCGCAGTTGCTGCTCGAGCCAGGCCAGTACGAGCGCCTGTGCACGGCCTGCAGCAGCGGGCCGCAGAGCACCGAGGGGCAGATGCGCGCACGCAGCGGACAGCACCTGCCGGTGCGCCTGAATCTCTCGCCGATCCGCGCCGAAGGCCAGCCGCTCCAAGGCTACCTGCTGGTGGCCAACGACCTCAGCCAGCGCGAAGAAGCGCGCCTGCGTCTGCAGCGCATCGCCGCACAGCTGCCGGGTATGGTCTACCAGTATCTGCTGCGCGCCGATGGCAGCAGTTGCTTCCCCTATGCCAGCGCCGGTATCCGCGACGTTTACGGCTGCACGCCAGAAGAAGTCAGCGAGGATGCCGGTCCACTCCTCGCCCGCCTGCATCCGGACGACGCGCCACAGGTGCACGCCGCCATCGCTCGCTCGGCTGCGACCCTGAGCACCTGGCATCAGGAGTACCGCGTCCTGCATCCGCTGCACGGCCCGCTCTGGCTCGAGGGACGGGCCGCACCGCAGCGCCTGCCTGGCGGCGAAACGCTCTGGCACGGCTTCATCAGCGATATCAGCGAACGCAAGCGCGGCGAGCAATTGCAGAACGAGTTCGTCTCCACCGTCAGCCATGAGCTGCGCACGCCGCTGACCGCCATCGCCGGCTCACTCGGCCTGATCAACGGCGGCGCCCTGGGCGCGGTACCGGAGCAGATGCAGCAGATGCTGGAAATCGCCCAGAGCAACAGCCAGCGTCTGCGCAAGCTGATCGACGAGCTGCTGGACATCGACAAACTGGTTGCCGGCAAGATGCGCTTCGATCTGCAGCCGCTGGCCCTGCGCCCGCTGCTGGAGCAGGCGCTGCACAGCAACCAGCCCTATGCCGAGCATCATCGGGTGCAACTGCTGCTGCTGCCGGGCATCGATTGCCAGGTAACCGCCGACGCCCAGCGCCTGGAACAGGTGCTGGCCAACCTGCTGGCCAATGCCGCCAAGTTTTCCTCCGCCGGACAGAGCGTGGAGCTGGCAGCCGTGCCCGGCGACGGCTGGGTGCGCATCAGCGTGCGTGATCACGGTCAGGGCATCGCACCGAACTTCAAGCCGCGCATCTTCAGCAAATTTGCCCAGGCCGATGCCGGCGACACCCGTCGCCAGGGCGGCACGGGCCTTGGCCTGGCGATCAGCAAGGAGATCGTCGAGCACATGGGCGGACGCATCGGCTTCGACTCCGTGGAGGGGCAAGGCAGCACCTTCTGGCTGGACCTGCCGCTGGCCGGGATGCAGCCATGAGCGACAACATCACGCTGCGCCTGCAGCTGCTCGGGCAGCTGTTCAGCCGCAACAACCTGCTGGCCTGGGGCGTGCTGGTGCTGGCGCTCGGCGCCACGCTGCTGGCCTGGGACAGCTTGCGCCAGAGTCAGAGCGCCTCCGCCACGCGCCAGCTCGAACTGCTCGCCGACGAAATCAGCGAGGCCATCGTCCAGCGCATGCATGATCAGGAAAGCATCCTGCTGGGCGTCGCCGCACTGCTCGATGCCAGCGAGGCGGTCAGTCGCGACGACTGGCGCACCTACGCACGCCGCCTGAATCTGCAACAACGCTACCCGGGTATCCAGGGCCTGGGGTTCAGCCAGGTGTTGCCCGCCGAACAACTGCACACCTTCGAAACCGAGGTGCGTGCCGAGGGCTACCCCAGCTTCCGCGTGCACCCGCCTGGTGAGCGCCCGCTGTATAGCGCCATCCGCTATATCGAGCCTTTCGCCGGACGTAATCTGGTCGCCTTCGGCTTCGACATGCTGTCCGAGCCGGTGCGCCAGGCCGCCATGCTGAGTGCCGCACGCAGCGGCCAGAGCCGCCTGTCCGGCCCTGTCACGCTGGTGCAGGAAACCCACGGCAAGGTCCAGCCGGGCCTGTTGCTGTACACCCCGGTGTACCGGCACGGCCAACCGCTGGACACTCCCGAGCAGCGCCTGGCCGCGCTGCGTGGTTTTGCCTACAGCCCCTATCGCGCGCACGACCTGATGCACGGCATCCTCGGTGCACGCCAACACGACCTGGAGTTCGAGCTCTATGCCGGCCCCGACGCGAATGCCGCCGCCCTGCTCTACAGCAGCGCTGGCGACGCCATCGAGATGCCTGCCGACACCCAGCGGGAGCTGGAACTGTTCGGCCAGCGCTGGTACCTGAACTTTCACTACGGCCCGGGGTTTCTCGACGCCGCCCATCGCGGCGAGGGCTCACTGCTGGCCCTGGGCGTCTGCATCAGCCTGCTGCTGTTCTTCCTGATCAGCAGCCTGAACCTGCGCCGCGAGCAGGTACAGCAGTTGGCCCAGCGCATCACCGAACAGCTGCACCGCAGCGAGGAGCGACTGGCGCTGGCGCTCAAGGGCGGCAATGACGGTTGGTGGGACATCGAGGTCAAGGCCGGCAGCTTCTTCGCCTCGGCCCATGGCTGGCAGATGCTCGGCTATCCAGAGCAGGGCCCGCCGGGCTTTGCCGTTGACCCCTGGGCCTGGGAAAACCTGGTGCACCCGGACGACCTGCCCGCCGCGCGCGCGCGTCTGAAACAGGCGCTGTCCACAGGCGCCAGCAACTTCACCATCGACTGTCGCCTGCTGCGTGTCGACGGCAGTGAACTGCCGGTGCTGCTGCGCGGCTACATTCAGCGCGACGCCAACGGCTATCCGCTGCGCATCACCGGCACCACCATGGACCAGAGCGAGGCCAAGCGCATCGAGCGCCTCAAGAGCGAGTTCGTCTCCACCGTCAGCCACGAGCTGCGCACCCCGCTGACCGCCATCGCCGGCTCGCTCGGCCTGATCAACGGAGGTGCCCTCGGTCCGGTACCGGAAAGCATGCGCACCATGCTGGGCATCGCCCAGGCCAACAGCCAGCGCCTCAACCACCTGATCAACGATCTGCTGGACATGGACAAACTGGAAGCCGGCAAAATGCAGTTCGACCTGCAACCCTGCGTGCTTGCCGCCCAGCTCCAGGAAGCACTGGACAGCAACCAGGCCTACGCCGACCGCCACCAGGTCGAGCTGCGCCTGCTCGACTGCGTGCCGGCCCGCGTACGGGTCGATGCCATGCGTCTGCAACAGGTACTGGCCAACTTCATCTCCAACGCCGTGAAGTACTCGCCGCCCGGCGCCGAGGTGTGCCTGCGCGCCGATGGCCGTGGCGCTCGCGTGCGCGTCGAGGTCAGCGACCAGGGCCCAGGCATCGCCGCCGAATTTCGCCAGCGCATCTTCAGCAAGTTCTCCCAGGCCGACGCCAGCGACAGCCGCAGCAAGGGCGGCACCGGCCTGGGCCTGGCGATCAGCAAGGAGCTGATCGAACGCATGGGCGGACAGATTGGCTTCGACTCGGTGGAAGGCCAGGGCGCCTGCTTCTGGTTCGAGCTGCCCACGCTGGCCGAAGCAGGCCTGCCCGCTGCCAGCGACGGCCGGCGCAGTCTGCTGGTGGTCGAGGACGAACCGGACATCGCCAACCTGCTGCGCCAGTTGCTGGAAGACGCCGGCTATCGCGTGCGCGTGGCCCACAGTCTGGACGAAGCACGCGCCCGCTTGCGCGAGGAATTACCCACCGCCATCAGCCTCGACCTGCGCCTGCCGGACGGCGACGGCATGCAACTGGTACAAGAACTGCGCGCCGATGCGCGCTATCGCGAGTTGCCGATTCTGGTACTCTCGGCCGCCTGTGAGGAGGGCCGTCTGGCGCTCGACGGAGTGCCCGCGCTGGACTGGCTGAGCAAGCCGATCGACCCGCAGCGCCTGCTCGCCAGCCTCGCCCAGGCCCTGCAGAATCTGCCGCAGAGCCCACGCGTGCTACACGTGGAAGACGATCAGGATCTGCGTCTGGTGGTCGCCGAACAGGGCCGCGAGCTGGCCGAGTTCGTTCCCGCCGACAGCCTCGCCGAAGCGCGTCGCCTGCTCGCCGAGCAGCCTTTCGACCTGGTTCTGCTCGATCTCGGTCTGCCTGACGGCAACGGCCTGGAACTGCTCGACGAGCTGCAGAACCAGCAGCCAGGGCTACCGGTGGCGGTGCTCTCGGCCAGCGAGATGGATGGCCATGAGCTGGCCGGGGTGAGCGCGGCGCTGGCCAAATCGCGCAATGATGGGCAACACTTCCTGCACATGCTCAACCGCCTGTTACCCGCCAAGGAGACTCGCCATGACTGAGCTCAAGCGCATCCTTCACGTCGAGGACGACCCCTCGATCCAGGCCGTGGCCAAGGTCGCTCTGGAAGCCGTCGGCGGCTTCCAGGTGCTGAGCTGCGCCAGCGGCCAGGAAGCGCTCGATCAGGTGCAAGGCTTCGCGCCCGACTTCATCCTGCTCGACGTGATGATGCCCGGCATGGACGGCCCGCAAACGCTGGAGAGGCTGCGCCAACTGGTGGACATCGGTGAAGTGCCGGTAGCTTTCATGACGGCCAAGGTCCAGCCCGGCGAGGTGGCTCATTACCGCAGTCTGGGCGCGCTCGACGTGATCGTGAAACCCTTCGATCCCATGCAGCTCGCTGCCCAGATCCGACAGATCTGGAGCCAACGCCATGGATAAACACGACGGCAACGCCATCCCTCAGACCCTGCAAGAGCGTCTGCAGCAGCTCGGCCAGCAGTTCGCCGAACGCCTGCGCCAGGAGCTTCCACACCTGACGCAGCAGGGCGAGCAGTTGCTCGAGGCCGATGACGAGCAGCGCAGGCACCTGTTGCAGGCACTGCGCGAACAGCTGCATCGCCTGGCTGGCAGTGCCGGCACCTTCGGTTTCGCCCAGCTCGGCCAGCAAGCCCGGGAGCTGGAACAGCAGGCCGAGCGCTGGCTGGAACACCGCCAACGCCTGCAGCACGAACTCGGCGAATTCATCGTGGCGCTGCAACGCCTGGGCAACCAGACCTCCAGCAGCGAGGCACCCGGCGCAGCGCAGCAGCAGATGCCACAGGCGCTACGCGGTGAAACCGAGTCGCGGCTGATCTACATCCTCGAGGATGAAATAGCCGTAGGCGAAAACATGCGCCTGACCCTGAACAATTTCGGCTACCAGGCCGAACACTTCAATTCCATCGCCGGTCTCGATGCTGCTCTGGAGCAGCAGATACCGGACGCGCTGATCGTCGACGTCAACCTGGCCAGCGAAGGCTGCAGCGGCCTGGACTATGCCGCACGCCTGCAGCAGCGCCTGGAAGTGCCCCTGCCGCTGCTGGTGCTGACGCATCAGGATGACTTCACCACCCAGTTGCAGGCGGTGCGTGCCGGGGCACTGGGTTTCTTCGCCAAGCCGGTGGACATTCCACAGCTGGAAAGCCGCCTGGAACGCTGCTTCGCCCAGCAGAGCGGCGAGCCCTACCGGGTGCTGATCGTCGACGACGACCGCGATCTGGCCAGCCGCTACAGCCTGGTGCTGCGCGACGCCGGCATGCTGGTGGAGTTTCTTCAGGAACCGTCACAGATCTTCGAGCACCTGCGCGACTTCAATCCCGAAGTGGTGCTGCTCGACGTCAACATGCCGGACTGCACCGGCCCTGAGCTGGCGCAGATCATCCGCTGCAACGACGACTGGCTGCGCATCCCGATCATCTATCTGTCGGCGGAAACCGATATCGGCAAGCAGATGAATGCACTGATCAAGGCCGGCGACGACTTCGTCACCAAACCGATTTCCGACAACGCCCTGGTCGCCACCGTGTTCTCCCGCGCTCAGCGCGCACGCCTGCTGTCCAACGCCCTGGCACGCGACAGCCTCACCGGCCTGCTCAAGCATGGCGATATCAAGGAGCAGGTGGCCATCGAACTGGAACGCGCGCTGCGCAGCGGCGACCGCGCCAGCGTGGTGATGCTGGATATCGATCACTTCAAGCGGGTCAACGACGAACATGGTCACGCCGCCGGCGACAACGTCATCCGCGCCCTGGCCAACCTGCTGCGCCAGCGCCTGCGTCGGGTCGACAGCCTGGGGCGCTATGGCGGCGAGGAGTTTCTCGCGGTACTGCCGGACTGCACCCCGGAGCAGGCCAAGCAGATCGTCGACGAGATTCGCGAACGCTTCGCCGAGCTGCGCTTCATCGCCGATGGCGGCGAATTCTCCTGCACCCTCAGTGCCGGTATCGCCGGCACCGACGTCAACAGCGACGCCGAGCAACTGCGTGAGCGCGCGGACAAGGCGCTATACGCCGCCAAACACAGCGGGCGCAATCAGGTGCAGGTCGCCACAGTGCAAGAGCATCGCGGCTGAAGCCGCTCCTACACCAGCACCGCAACCCGTAGGAGCGGCTTCAGCCGCGATAGAAGCACAGGCCGTGGATATCGCTCTTCACATCCACCGCACTCTCGTCCTGATCACGCCTCGGCGCGCTGCATCAGGCGGCGCTGGCGCCACTCCATGAAGGTTTTCAGGAACAGCGTAAGCAGCGCCATGCACGCCAGCAGGCCGGCAGCGGTGAAGGCGGCTGCGGGCTTGTAGTCGTTGTTGAGCTGGTCGACCAGAAGCGGCAGGGTCAGGGTCTGGTTGATGATGGTGCCGGACACCACCGACACCGCGCCGAACTCACCGACCGCACGGGCATTGGTCACCACCACGCCATACAGCAGCGCCCACTTGATCTTCGGCAGGCTGATGCGGCGGAAGATCTGCCAGCCGCTGGCACCCAGGCACATGGCGGCGGTTTCCTCGTCCTGGCCCTGGGTCTGCATCACCGGAATCAGGATGCGCGCCACATAGGGTGCGGTGACGAACAGGGTGACCATGACGATGCCCGGCCAGGCGAACATCAGTTGCAGGCCGTTATCGTAGAACCAGCGGCCGATGAAGCTTTCCAGGCCGTACACCACCAGGTAGCAAAGACCAGCGACCACCGGCGATACCGCGTAAGGGATGTCGATCAGCGTGGTCAGCAGCTTGCGACCACGGAAGTCGTAATGGGTCACGCACCAGGCCAGGCAGATGCCGAAGCACAGATTCAGCGGCACGGTGATCGCTGCCACCAGCAGGGTCAGGCCGATGGCGTGGAGCATGTAGTCCTCGCCGAGGTTGCTCCACAGCAGGCCCAAGCCACCAGCCAGCGCCTTGGTGAAGATCAGCGCCAGCGGCATCAGCAGAATCAGCGCCACCAGCATCAGACCGAGAACTACCAGCGCCCACTGGCGCCAATCCTGAGGTTTTTTCATCGACCTTGCCGTTGCCATGCGAACAGACGCCCCTGCACGACCTGCAGGAGGAACAGAAGAGTCAGCGACGCGAGCAGGATCACCGAAGCGATGGCCGCCGCCGCCGGGTAATTGAATTCCTGCAGACGGACGAAAATCATCAGCGAGCTGACTTCGGTCTGATAGGGAATGTTGCCGGCGATCATGATCACCGCGCCGAACTCGCCGAGGCTGCGAATGAACGCCTGCGAACCACCGGTGACCAGTGCCGGCGCCAGCGTCGGCAGGATCACCTTGCGGAAGGTCTGCAGGCGGCTGGCGCCGAGCGTGCGCGCGGCCTCTTCGTATTCCGAGCCGAGGTCCTGCAGCACCGGCTGCACGGTGCGCACCACGAAGGGAATACTGGTGAATACCATGGCCACCACGATACCGGCATAGGCATAGGCCACCTTGAAACCCAGCCACTGGCCGATCCAGCCGTTGGGCACCAGCAGCGTCGCCAGCGTCAGGCCGGCTACCGAGGTCGGCAGGGCGAACGGCAGGTCGATCAGCGCATCGACGATACGCCGACCGGGGAAGTCGTAGCGGGTGATGATCCAGGCCAGCAGCAGGCCGATCACCAGCACCGCCAGGGTCGAGTAGAAGGCCGCCGAGATGGTCACCTTGTAGGTCTGCACCACGCGCGGATCGCTGATGGCGAACCAGTACTGCGCCCAGGTCATGTCACTGACGTACAGCAGCAGCGCCGACAACGGCAGCAGGATCACCAGGGAGAGGTACAGCACACTGACGCCGAAGCTCAGGCCGAAGCCGGGCAACAGCGGGGTCTGCAGGAAGAACAGCGTCGGTTTACTCACGAAAAGCTCGGCTCTACAAATGCAGTTGGCCGCCAAGAAGGCGGCCAACGGACCATTACGATGCTTACTCAATGTCACAACACGAATCACATGTCGACATGTGCTCGGATGCTTCAGGGTAGGGTGCGCCGCGCGCACCGTGAAACTCGCAGTGCGTGCTTGGTGCGCACGGCGCACCCTACGAAAAGCCGTCCGACCGACAGTTGATCTGTGGCGTAACACCAGGGCGGGTTGCACCCGCCCTGAGTCCCGGTCAGCGGCCCGCCGCCAGAAGCTGGTCGAGGATACCACCGTTGTCGAAGTGCTTGGCGGTGATCTCGTCCCAGGTGCCGAGCACCTCGGTCGGGTTGATCAGACGCACCGGCGCGAACTGCGCCTTGGTCGCCTCGACCACTTCCGGGTTGTGCACACGGTAGTTGTAGCGAGTCAGCAGTTGCTGGATGTCCTTGCTGTACTGGAAGTCCAGGAAGGCCTTGGCCTGCTCGCGGGTGCCGCGCTCGTCGGCCACCTTGTCGACGATGGCCACCGGGAATTCGGCCAGCACGCTGACTTGCGGCACCACGATTTCCAGGTTGGCGGACTTGAACTCGTCGCCCTTGGCAATGTTGATCACTTCAGATTCGAAGGTCAGCAGCACGTCGCCCTGGCCGTTCTGGGCGAAGGCCACGGTGGCGCCACGGCCACCGGTGGGGAAGTTCTCGACGTTCTTCAGCAGCTTGCCGACGAAGGCCTTGACCTTCTCCTGGTCGCCGTTGAATTTCTCGTTGGCGAACAGCCAGGCGCCCAGGTAGCTGTAACGGGCGTTACCGGACGTCTTCGGGTTGGGGAATACCAGCTTCACGTCATCGCGAATCAGGTCGTCCCAGCTCTTGATGTTCTTCGGGTTGCCTTCGCGCACCAGGAAGGCGGTGGTGCTGTAGTACGGCGAGCTGTTGTTGGGGAACTGCTGAGCCCAGTCCTCACGCAGCAGCTTGCGCTTGGCCAGGATGTCCACGTCGGTCACCTGGTTGAAGGTGACCACGTCGACCTTCTTGCCCTGAATGATGTCCTGCGCCTGGCGCGAAGTGCCGGCGAAGGACTGGATGATCTTCACGTCCTTGCCGCTCTGCTGCTTCCAGTGCTCGACGAACAGCGGATTGATCTCGCCGAACAGCTCGCGGGCGATGTCGTAGGAGGCATTGTGGAATGGCGTATCGGCGGCAGCATGGCTCAGCGAGCCAGTCAGCAGGGTGGCGCTGGCCACGGTGGCCAGAACGATCTTCTTCAGCATCTAAGGCGTCCTTATCGAAAGAGGAACCTGCAGGCAGGCTATTTGATGGCGCGATTCTGCAGAAAAATCATATAGCTGAAAAATATCTTTTTATTTACTTGTTATAACCAAAGTGATTTTCGTGCAAAAAATGCCATTCAACTCCATTTCCCGGAGCGAGGTGACTTCAGGGTCCTGCGGTTTCGCGATGGAAGCTTCGGTGCCCCCACCCAGGCGAGTACTTCACTGCGCACCCAAACGCTGGCACACAGGTCCGGCAGCACTTCGCTGCCAAGGGGGCTGCTGGGCCACCGGACAGTGACACAACAGGCGTGTGCGCTACTCACTTGTTTGGCTGTGGCGTCAGACGCAGATAGGGTTTGACCGCGCGGTAGCCTTTCGGGAAGCGCTGCTTGAGCTCGGCTTCATCCTTGAGCGACGGCACGATCACCACCTCTTCACCGTCCTGCCAGTTGGCCGGCGTGGCCACCTTGTAGTTGTCGGTCAGTTGCAGCGAATCGACGACGCGCAGGATCTCGTTGAAGTTGCGCCCGGTACTGGCCGGATAGGTGATGGTCAGGCGCACCTTCTTGTTCGGGTCGATGACGAACAGCGAACGCACGGTCAGGGTGTCGTTGGCGTTCGGGTGGATCAGGTCGTAGAGGTCGGACACCTTGCGGTCGGCATCGGCGATGATCGGGAAGTTGACCACGGTGCTCTGCGTCTCGTTGATGTCATCGATCCACTTGAGGTGCGAATCCACCGGGTCGACCGACAGGGCGATGGCCTTGACGCCGCGCCTGGCGAATTCATCCTTGAGCTTGGCGGTGAAGCCCAGTTCGGTGGTGCACACCGGCGTGAAGTCAGCCGGGTGGGAGAAGAGGATGCCCCAGCTGTCACCCAGCCACTCGTGGAAACGAATGCGGCCTTCGCTGGAATCCTGTTCGAAATCGGGGGCGATGTCGCCCAGGCGGATGGTCATGATCGTGCTCCTTGGCAGCGGCTGGCGTGGTGCTCACTATGCTCAGAAACGAAACGAATTAAAAAGAATAGATAACGATTTATTTATAACCAAAAAATCATTCGAGAAAGGTTCGTCATGATCACTCCAAGCCTGCACAAGGTTCCCGGCGAGCAGGCGCCGGTGCATCTGCTGCTGGAAGCAGACCCCAGCACCAGCGTCATCGCCCGCTATCTCCAGGATGGCCATTGCGTGGTCGCACGCCTGGACGACGCGGTCGTCGGCGTCTACGTGATCAAGGCCCTGAGCGCCGAGACCTGGGAATTGATGAATATCGCCGTGGCGCCCGAGCACCAGGGCCAGGGCATTGGCGCCCTGCTGCTACGCCACGCCATCGACCAGGCGCGGCAACTCGGGGCGCAGCGCCTGGAGCTGGGCACCGGCACCTTCGGTCACCAGCTGAGCTTCTACCAGCGCGCCGGTTTTCGCGTGGTGGCGGTGGAGCCGGATTACTTCCCGCAGCACTACCCCGAGCCGCTGTTCGAGAACGGCCTGCAGCATCGGGATCGTCTGCGCCTGGCCTTGGTACTTCAAGCGGGCTCGCGCAGGCGATAACCCACGCCGGCCTCGGTGATCAGGTAGCGCGGCGCGGCCGGGTCGTCGCCGAGCTTCTGCCGCAGGTGGCCGACCACCACGCGCAGGTAGTGGCTGTCGCCGACGTGGCTGGGGCCCCAGATATCGCGCAGCAATTGCTGCTGGGTCACCACACGGCCGAGGTGCTGGGCGAGCAGCGCCAGCACCGCGTACTCCTTGGGCGTCAGGGCGACCTCATTGCCGTCGACAGTGACCCGGCGATAGGCCAGGTCGATGCTCAGGGCGCCACAGGCGATGCTCGCCGGCAAGGCTTCGCGGCCCTGGCCCTGGCGCAGCAGCACGCGCACGCGGGCGAGAAACTCCTGGATGCCGAACGGCTTGGTCACGTAGTCATTGGCACCGCCATCCAGCGCCAGCACCTTCTCGCCCTCGCTGGCGCGCACCGAGAGCACCAGCACCGGCACCTGGCTCCATTCGCGCAGGCCGCGCAGCACCTGCTGGCCGTCGAGGTCGGGCAGGCCGAGGTCGAGCACGACGAGATCGGGGTTGTGCAGCGCCGCCTGGGCCAGACCGTCTTCGCCGTTCGCCGCCTCCAGCACCCGGTAGTTCTGGGCGCTGAGGGCGATGCGCAGGAACTTGCGAATCTGCGCTTCGTCATCGATCAGCAGAATGCTCGGCCCTTGGCTCATCAGTCTTCCTCGGCGGCTTGCGGTTGCGCGATCAATGGCAGGTGCAGGGTCAGGCTGGCGCCACGGCCATCGAGCCCCTCGCCGACCGTGACGCGGCCGCCATGGGCACCGACCATACCCTGGCAGATCGCCAGGCCCAGGCCCGTGCCCTGGCCGCCGCGATCGCCCCGCGCTGCGGTGTAGAACATGTCGAAGATCTTCGCCCGTTCCGCCTCGGGAATGCCAGGCCCCTGGTCGGCGACGACGAAGCGCAGCGCCTGTTCGTCGTACTCCAGCGCCACCCGCAGACGGCCACCGGGCGGCGAGAAGCGCGCGGCATTCTCCAGCACGTTGATCAGTGCCTGCTCGATCAGCGCCGCATGCACGTACAGCAGCGGCGGTTCCGGCGGCAACAGGCATTCGACCTGCAGCGGCGCGAGCACCGCGCGCAGGCGTTGCAGGGCGCTGGCGACGATGTCGCTGGGCGCCACCCAGTCGCGCGCCAGCTTGAGCCCACCATGGCCGAGGCGGGTCATGTCGAGCAGGTTCTGAATGTAGCGGTCGAGGCGCTCGGCCTCGTCGCGGGTGCCCTCCAGCAGCTCGTTGCGGTCCGAGGCGGGGATCGCATCGCCCAGCGCCAGCAGGCTGTCGATGGAGCCGCGCATGGCGGTCAGCGGCGTGCGCAGGTCATGCGACACCGAGGCCAGCAACGCGCTGCGCAGCTCCTCGGTCTGCCCGTGCAGGCGCGCCGCTTCCAGTTCCTCGGCCAGCTGCGCGCGGGCCAGGGCCTGCGCCAGCGGCTGGCCCAGGGCAGCCACCAGGCGCCGACGCTCGTCCGCCAGCGGCGTGCCGTCGGCGCTCTGCAGACCGATCAGCAGCAGCGTCCCCTCCTCGCCGCACAGCGGCCACCACCACCAGCGACTGCCGGGCAGGGTGTCGGTGCCGAGACCGGCAGGTTGCTCGTGCTGCCAGGCCCAGTCGGTGGCGGCGCGCTCGGCATCGAGCAACTCGGCGTGCAGTCCCCCCTCATGGCGCCATTGCCCATCTGCGCTGCGCGACAGCAGGGTCAGCTGCATGTCCGCCCAGCCATCCAGTTGCTGCTCGGCCACGGCCAGCACGACCTGGCGATCGGCAGCGACGGTGAGCTTGCGCGACAGTTCCAGCAGCGCCGTGGTCTCGCCCTGCGCCTGCCGCAGCGCCTGCACCTGGCGCCGCTGGCGGCTGGCCAGGTTGCCGGTCAACCCGGCCATGAGCAGGAAGAACAGCAGGGTCAGCACATCCTCCTGCCGCTGGATGCGCAGGGTCAGGGTCGGCGGGATGAACAGGAAGTTGTAGGCCAGGAACGACAGCCCCGAGCACGCCAGCGCCGGCCCCAGGCTGCTGCGCACCGCCACCAGCAGCACGGCGGCGAGAAACACCAGGGAGATGTTCGGCAGCTCCAGCACCCGCGCCAGACCGAGGGAGATCAGCGTGGCACCGGCAGCAGCCAGCGTGGCCAGCAGGTAGTCACGCCAGCGCGGGGCGAGACGTGCACGCCGGCCAGCCCGTGGCTGCCCCCCTGCCGCATCCAGCACGCTCACCTCCAGCCCGGCCCCGGCAGCCAGCAGGCGCTCGCCGAGGCCACGACCGAACCAGCGCCGACGCAGGCGCCGTGTACTACTGCCAACCAGGATCAGGCTGGCGCGGCGCTCGCGGGCATGGTCGAGCAGCGTGCGCGCCACCGAGTCGCCGTGCAGCGTCACTACCTCACCACCGAGACGCTCGGCCAGGCGCAGCGCGGCTTGCAGACGGCCGCGCTGGTCCTCGTCCATGGCCTGGCGGCCGTCCACGTGCACCACCGACCAGGGCAGGTGACGCCGCTCGGCCACCCGGCAGGCGTGGCGCACCAGGCGCTCGGCCTCGCCATCGCCATCAACGCCCACCAGCAGGCGCCCGAGCACGCTGGGCGCGGCCTGGCCGAGCTGGCGGTAGCGTTGGTCGAGGTCGGCATCGACCCGCGCGGCGGCGGTCTGCATGGCCAGTTCGCGCAGCGCGGTGAGGTTGGTCGGCGAGAAGAAGGCATCGATGGCCGCGCGCGCCTGCTCGGGCATGTACACCTTGCCGTCGCGCAGGCGTTCGAGCAGCTCGCGCGGCGGCAGGTCGACCAGCTGGATCTCGTCGGCTTCCTGCAGCACCCAGTCCGGCACCGTCTCGCGCACCTGCACGCCGGTGATGTCGCGGACACGGTCGTTGAGACTTTCCAAGTGCTGGACGTTGACCGTGGTGTAGACGTCGATGCCGGCAGCAAGCAGCTCCTGCACGTCCTGCCAGCGCTTGGCGTGGCGGCTGCCGGGAGCGTTGCTGTGCGCCAGCTCATCGACCAGCGCCAGCTTGGGCGGGTCGGCGAGCAGGCCGTCGAGGTCCATCTCGCTGAGTTCAAGACCGCGATACGGCAGGCGCAGCGGTGGCTGCTGTGGCAGCCCCAGCAGCAGCGCCTCGGTCTCGCTGCGGCCGTGGCTTTCCACCACCCCGGCACGCAGCGCCACGCCCTGGCGCAGTTGCGCATGGGCGGCCTGGAGCATGGCGTAGGTCTTGCCCACGCCCGGCGCCGCGCCGAGAAACACCTTGAGCCGACCACGGCCTTCACGGGGCAGGTCGGCGAGCAGCGCTTCGGCGCGCAGGCTGTCGTTCATCGAGCACTCGTCACTGGGAAGAAGTGGGGGGATTGTCGACCAGCGCCAGGTTCAGCGCCAGCACATTGACCAGCGCCGGGCCGAACAGCGGGCGCTCGGTGTGCGCCTCGACCAGGCGCAGCAGCTCGGCTTCGGCCATGCCACGGGCCTGGGCGATGCGCGGCACCTGCCAGGTGACGGCCTCGGGCGACAGGTGCGGGTCGAGGCCACTGCCCGAGGTGGTCACCAGTTGCATCGGCACCGGCGTGTCACCGGCAAGGCCGGCGCTGGCCTGCTCGATGCGGGCAAACAGTTCCGGGTTGCTGGCCGCCAGGTTGCTGGCGCCGCTGGCCACGGTGGCGTAATCAGCAGCCGAGGGGCGCGAGTGGAACCACTGATCACCATCGAAGGCCTGGGCGATCAGACGGCTGCCACGCACCTCGCCGGTGTCGTCGCGCACCAGGCTACCGGCGGCCTGGTCGGGGAAGGCCAGGTGTGCCACGCCGGTAACGGTCAAGGGATAGGCGACCCCGACCAGCAGGGTCATGAAGGCCAGTGTGGTGATGGCAGGGCGGATTGAGTCGAGCATGATGAGTCTCCTGTTCAGATTGCCCCGGATTGCATCCGGGCTACGTCGCTTGGCTTGTGTCATTCGTCTTGGCACCGTGCCTGGCCATTTCGCGGATAAATCCGCTCCTACCGACCATGCATCCAAGCGCAGAGATGCTCTTGTAGGAGCGAATTCATTCGCGATGGTCTTGGCATCGTGTCCGACCATTTCGCGGATGAATCCGCTCCTACAGCACCTTCAAACAACACTGTTAAACCCAGCCCAACCCTACCAACAGCAGGTCGAGCAGCTTGATGCCGACGAAGGGCGCGACGAGCCCGCCCAGGCCGTAGATCAGCAGGTTGCGCCGCAACAGCTGGCCGGCATCCAGCGCGGGGATGCGCACGCCGCGCAGCGCCAGCGGGATCAGCGCGACGATGATCAGCGCGTTGAACACGATGGCCGAGAGGATCGCGCTCTGCGGGCTGTGCAACTGCATCAGGTTGAGCGCGCCGAGCTGCGGATGGATACCGGCGAACAGCGCCGGGAGGATGGCGAAGTACTTGGCCACGTCGTTGGCCACCGAGAAGGTGGTCAGCGCGCCGCGCGTCACCAGCAGTTCCTTGCCCACCTGCACCACGTCGATCAGCTTGGTCGGGTCGCTGTCCAGGTCCACCAGGTTGGCGGCCTCACGGGCGGCCTGGGTGCCGTCGTTCATGGCCAGGCCGACGTCGGCCTGGGCCAGCGCCGGAGCGTCGTTGGCACCGTCGCCACACATCGCCACCAGCTTGCCTTCGGCCTGCTCGGCGCGGATGCGCGCCAGCTTCTTCTCCGGCGTGGCCTCGGCGATCACGTCGTCCACACCCGCCTCGGCGGCGATGGCGGCGGCGGTCAGCGGGTTGTCGCCGGTCACCATGACGGTGCGGATGCCCATGGCGCGCAGCTCGGCGAAGCGCTCGCGGATACCCGGTTTGACCACGTCCTTGAGGTGAATGGCGCCGAGCAGACGCCCAGCCCCGGCCACCAGCAGCGGCGTGCCGCCACTCTGGGCGATCTTCTCCACCTCGCGCGCCAGCGGCGCCGGCAGATCATCACGGCCCAGGCCGAGGTAGGCCAGCACGGCGTCCACCGCGCCCTTGCGATAAGCCACGCCACCTACATCAGCACCGGACAGGCGCGTCTCGGCGCTGAAGGCGATCAACGTCATGCTGGCGCGGTCGGGCACCTCCATCGTGTGCAACGCCGCCAGGTACCCGACGATGGACTTGCCCTCCGGCGTGTCGTCGCCCTGCGAGGCCAGCAGCGCCGCCTCGGCCAGCTCCGGCGTGGACACACCTGGTGCCTTGAGCATGGCGCTGCAACGGCGGTTGCCGAAGGTGATGGTGCCGGTCTTGTCCAGCAGCAGGGTGTGCACGTCACCGGCGGCCTCCACGGCGCGGCCGGACTTGGCGATGACGTTCAGGCGCACCAGGCGATCCATGCCGGCGATGCCGATGGCCGAGAGCAGGCCGCCGATGGTGGTCGGGATCAGCGTCACCAGCAGCGCCGCCAGGTAGATCAGCGGCAGGTCGCCGTCGGCGAAACGGGCGAACGGCTGCAGCGTGGCCACCACCAGCAGGAAGATCAGGGTCAGGCCGATCAGCAGGATATCCAGCGCCACTTCGTTAGGCGTCTTCTGCCGGCGCGCGCCTTCGACCAGGGCAATCATGCGGTCGAGGGTGGACTCGCCGGGGTTGGCGCTGATTCTGACCAGCAGCCAGTCCGACACCAGCCGGGTGTTACCGGTGACCGCCGAGCGGTCGCCGCCGGACTCGCGAATAACCGGCGCGGATTCGCCGGTGATGGCGGCCTCGTTGACCGCCGCCACACCTTCGATCACCTCGCCATCACCGGGGATCAGCTCACCGGCCTCGACCCGCACCACATCGCCCTTGCGCAGGCTGCTGGCCGGTACGGACTGGAACTGCGCACCGACCTGCTTGTTCGCCATCAGCCCCTGGCTGCCGGACTTGAGGCTGTCGGCGCGAGCCTTGCCACGGCCCTCGGCCAGTGCTTCGGCGAAGTTGGCGAAGAGCACGGTGAACCACAGCCACAGGGCGATCTGCACGCCCAGGGCGGTGCTCACCGCCGGGTTGGGGACCAAGCACAGCACGCTGGTGACCAGCGCTGTCAGCTCCACCACCAGCATCACTGGCGAGCGCACCAGTTGGCGCGGGTCGAGCTTGACGAAGGCCTGCTTGAGGGCCGGGCGCCACAACGCGCCGAGGCCGGTCTGCGGCTGGCTGCTGGACGATTTGACGCTGCGTTGCGCCGTTACGGGGGCATTCATCACGGTTTCTCCTTCAGAACGCCAGGTATTCGGCCAGCGGGCCCAGGGCCAGCGCCGGCATGAAGGTCAGGCCACCCACCAGGAGGATGGTCAAGGTCAGCAGCACGACGAACAGCGGCCCATGGGTGGGAAAACTGTTCTGCCCCTGCGGCGCGGCGCGCTTGGCCGCCAGGCTGCCGGCAATCGCCAGCACCGGCAGGATGTAGCCGAAGCGCCCGAGCAGCATGGCCAGGCCGAGCATCAGGTTGTGGTAGGGGGTGTCGGCGGTGAAGCCGGCGAAAGCCGAGCCGTTGTTGCCGGTGGCCGAGCCGTAGGCGTACAGCGCCTGGCTGAAGCCATGTGGCCCGGGGTTGCCGATGGACGCCGCCGGCCCGGCGAAACTCACCGCCAGGGCGCCGAACACCAGCACGCCGACCGGCATCACCAGCAGCGTGGCGACCATCAGGCGCACCTCGCGAGCCTCCAGCTTCTTGCCCAGGTAGGCCGGCGTGCGGCCGATCATCAGGCCGGCGAGGAACACCGCGATCAGCACGAACAGCAGCATGCCGTAGAGGCCCGCGCCGACGCCGCCGAAGACGATCTCGCCCAGCAGCATGTTGACCAGCGGCACCAGCCCGCCCAGGGCGCTGAAGCTGTCGTGCATCGCGTTCACCGAACCGTTGGACGCCGCCGTGGTGGTGGTCGCCCAGAGCGCCGAGGCGAAGCTGCCGAAGCGCGCCTCCTTGCCCTCCAGCGAGCCGACCTGCTCGATGGGCAGCCCCGCCAGCGCCGGGTTCGGCTGCAACTCCGCCCAGGCGCAAACAGCCAGGCCGATGACGAACAGCACCAGCATGCTGGCCAGGATCGCCCGACTCTGGCGCAGGTCACGCACGTAATGGCCGAAGGTGAACACCAGCGCCGCCGGAATCAGCAGGATCGACGCCAGCTCCAGCAGGTTGCTCAGCGCCGTGGGGTTTTCGAACGGATGCGCCGAGTTGACGCCGAAGAAGCCGCCGCCGTTGGTGCCCAGTTGCTTGATCGCAATCTGGCTGGCCGCCGGCCCCATCGGCAGGGTCTGCTCGCTGCCTTGCAGGGTAGTGGCCGAGACGTAGTCGCTGAAGTTTTGCGGCACGCCCTGCCACACCAGCAGCACCGCCAGCACCAGGCACAGCGGCAGCAGGCCGTAGAGCACGGCGCGGGTGATGTCGACCCAGAAATTGCCCAGGCGGTCGCTGGACTGCCGCGCCAGGCCCCGGCACAGCACCACCAGCACCGCCAACCCCACCGCCGGGCTGACGAAGTTCTGCACCCCGAGGCCGAGCATCTGGCTGAAATAGCTCAGCTGCGCCTCGCCGCTGTAGGCCTGCCAGTTGGTGTTGGTGACGAAGCTCACCGCCGTGTTGAACGCCAGTGGCAGGCTCAGTCCGGCGAGCTGCTGCGGGTTGAGCGGCAGAGCGCCCTGCAACAGCAGAATGCTCATCAGCGCCAGCAGGCAGACCAGGGTGAAGGCCAGCAGCGCCAGGGCGTAGCCGCGCCAGCTTTGCTCACGCTCCGGGTCGACGCCGGCCACGCGGTAGCACAGGCGCTCCACCGGCTGCAGCACCGGGCTGAGCCAGGTGCGCTGGCCCTCCATCACGCGGTAGAAGTAGCGTCCGAGAAAAGGTGCCGGCGCCAGCACCAGCAGGAAGAAGGCCGCCAGCAGCAGCCAGTCGTAGTCGTGCATGGCCGTCTCCTCAGCCGCGCCCGGCGGTCAGCAGCGCCGACAGCAGGTAGGCGAAGAGGCCGACCACCAGGATCAGCGACACACCATCGATTGCGTTCATGTGCAAAGCTCCACGATGCGGGGAATCCGCTCGCGAGCATTGTCGAAAGGCTGGCCGTAAAGATTCGATTGGCGCCCCGCCGCCGGGGCGTAAAGAAATCGTATTGATGCAGTGGGATCAGCCCTGTGGGAGGCGCTTCAGCGGCTACTTGTCCAGGCCTAGCGGCTGTCGCGGCTAAAGCCCCTCCCACAAAAGCCCTGGCAGCGCGCTCCCGTAGGGCGGGTTAGCGGCGCAGAACACCGCTCCCACAGCCACGCACGAACTTGAAGCGCCGCGTAACCCACCAAGCACTCCCAAGCCACCACTACTCAACAAAGCGCATACCTGTAGGGTGGGTTAGCGGCGCAAGAACACCGCTCCTAGGGCCGCGCCCCCACCTCAAGCGCCGCGTAACCCACCAAGCGATCGCAAGCCCACCACTCAAACCAACACATGCACCACCAACCCCACCAGCGCACAGGCCACCAGCGTCTCGATCACCCCGCGCTTGAAGCCCAGCAACGCCACGCCCGCACCGAGGGTAATCAACGCCGACACCCAATCGAACGTGCCGGCGAAGCCTTCGGGCCAGAGCACGTGATAACCGAAGAACAGCGCCAGGTTGAGGATCACCCCAACCACGGCAGCGGTGATCCCGGTCAGCGGCGCGGTGAACTTCAACTGCCCGTGGGTCGACTCCACCAGCGGCCCGCCGGCGAGGATGAACAAGAATGACGGCAGGAAGGTGAACCAGGTGACCAGCAGCGCCGCCAACGCACCGCTGGCGAAGGCCGAATCGCCGCCGAACACCGGCTGGCCATAGGCACCGACGAACGCGACGAAAGCCACCACCATGATCAACGGCCCCGGCGTGGTCTCGCCCAGCGCCAGGCCATCGATCATCTGTCGCGGTGTCAGCCAGCCGTAATGTTCGATGGCGCCTTGATACACGTAGGGCAGCACCGCATAGGCACCGCCGAAGGTCAGCAGCGCCGCCTTGGTGAAGAACCAGCCCATCTGCGTCAGCGTGCCCTGCCAGCCGAACACCAGGGTCAGCAGGCCCATCGGCAGCAACCAGAGCACCGCACCGACCAGGAGGATCAGCACCAGCCGGCTGGAGCGAAAATGCGTGTGCGCCAGGCGCGTCTCGTCATCGATCAACGCCGGCGCATGCGCCCCGCCCGCCTCGCCATGCCCGGCACCGACGGCGAAGTGCTGCGGCGCCAACCACCCGCCGATGTACCCCACCAGCGCGGCGCCCAGCACGATCAGCGGGAACGGCAGTTGCAGCGCGAAAATGGCGACGAAGGCCGCCGCCGCGATGGCCCACAGCCAGGCGTTCTTCAACACCCGCCCGCCGATGCGCCAGGCCGCCTGCACCACGATGGCCGTCACCGCCGGCTTGATGCCGTAGAAGATCCCCGCCACCAGCGGCACATCGCCGAACACCAGATAGACCCAGGACAGCGCGATCAGGATAAACAGCGACGGCAGCACGAACAGCGCCCCGGCAATCACCCCGCCCCAGGTGCGGTGCATCAGCCAGCCGATATAGGTGGCCAACTGCTGCGCCTCCGGCCCCGGCAGCAACATGCAGTAATTCAGTGCATGCAGGAAACGCCGCTCGGACAGCCAGCGGCGCTTCTCCACCAACTCCTGGTGCATGATCGAAATCTGCCCCGCCGGCCCACCGAAACTGATCAGCCCCAGCTTCAGCCAGAACCAGAAGGCCTGCAGAAAACTGACCGGGGCGGGACGTTCAGGCGAGTCGGACATCGGCGGGCTCCATCGGCGGATAAATCGACCGGCCACTATAGCCACGAAACATGACAGCCGCGCGACACCGTACGAAAAACCACCAGCCCCACGCAGCCCTTGTCCCACCTGGGCTGGAAGAGTTTTCCCGCATCTTATCCACAGCGCTTTCCCCAGATTCTGTGCACGACACCCGGCAACACGTCCCCGCCCTGCCCGGGTGTTGAAAATTCGAGCCAAGTGATTGATTAAAAGCGGTATTCCGTCTGGCAATAACGCCAGCAAAGCGTCATTGAGCAAAAACTATACGGCTTACTGAGGCCCGCTTGAATGCTAGGTGCGGAGCGCTTTTGCAAAGGTTATCCACAGCGCTGCACACAGAATTTGTGGGTGGCTGTGAGCAGGTTTGGCTCGCCCGTCTCTCCCATGGAAAACGCCCCACGTAGCATTTCGCCAATGAGGCATGGACAACGCAGCGGTGGATGGCAGGACCAAAAGAAGACAGATTTATTTACTGCCTTCGCGTTCAGAAGCCCGGTGCGCACGGCGCACCCTACGATAAGAGCGCCGATGCATCAGGCGCGCGAGTAGCTCCTTCAGGAGGGTGAGCGGAATCGCCGTGGAAGAGGTTGAGCGGCATCGATGCCACGACGACTGCATGGATGCAGGAGGTAGAGCGACGCAGGATGCCAAAGCCGAGAGCTGCGATGGTGGGGACGCCTAGCTCGGGTGGTGGGGCGGGCGGTTTTGGTTACTTTTGTAGGACGGCCATCCGGAGATAAAAACGACTCGCCCGAGGGAGGCGAAACCAGAAACATCGGTCAAACAGTTAATCCAGGCGACCGCTACCCTCTGCACGAAAAGCACTTTTATTCGAATGAAACTATTGGTTCCACGCCCACCATGCCCCGATGCCTCGAACAGATAAAGGCCCCGGATTTCATCCGGGCTTGTATGTTCGTCAGGCACTCTAAAGTGGAAGAGGTAAGCCAAAAGAGTGCCGAGGCGGAGGGACTAT
>NZ_JBLWTV010000032.1:0-35814 GCF_048269965.1 Pseudomonas sp.
AGCGCAGTAACAGCCGCAGGCTGGCCCGAAGGGTGAGCGCAGCGAATCAAGGTGTGGCGCCCGTAAGGGGCGCAACCCAAACGCTCAGCGCACGCGGTAATGGATAGTGCTAAGCCCGTGAGCAAGACGCACACAAACTTGCCAGTCCGGTGTCAAGCGTACCCGCCCCGCTAAAATGCGAAGAACCTTTCTTGTTGTGCCTGATCATTATCAGGCCGGTTGGTCAGTCGGTGCGCACGGCGCACCCTACAGATCACCGTCGGCGAAACCGTTCTGCCGCCAGGCCTCGTAAACGGTCACCGCCACCGTGTTGGACAGGTTCAGGCTGCGGCAACCGGCGCGCATCGGCAGGCGCACGCGCTGCTGCGGCGGCAGCGCGTTGCGCACCTCTTCGGGCAGGCCCCGGCTTTCCGGGCCGAACAGGAAGGCGTCGCCAGGCTGGTAGGCGATCTCGTGGAACGGCTGCGAGCCCTTGGTGGTGAAGGCGAACAGGCGTGGCTGGCCGAGGCTGTCGAGGCAGCTTTGCAGGTCCGGGTGGCGCTTGAGCGTGGCGTATTCGTGATAATCCAGGCCGGCGCGGCGCAGGCGCTTGTCGTCCAGTTCGAAGCCCAGCGGCTCGATCAGGTGCAGCTGGCAGCCGCTGTTGGCGCACAGCCTGATAATGTTGCCGGTATTGGGCGGAATTTCCGGTTGAAAGAGGATGACGTGGAACATGCAACACTCCGAGCGCTGGGACGAGCGCCATTCTACGCCGCCAGAAGATCCACGGCCGCGTTTGCGCTGGCGTTTCATGGCATCGGTGATGCTGATCGCCTTTCTCGTCGGCTTGATGATCGGCCGGGTGTTCGACCCACCACGTCTGCGTATCGAGGATGCCGAGGCCTGGGAGCAGGGACTACAGCTCTGGTTCAATCGCGAGCCACAGGCACAGGCCGAGCATGTCGACGGTGCTCTGGTGTATCGCTACGAGGATGTCTACGGGCGGGTGCGTGAGGGGCAACTGAAGCTGCCGCTGGGGCTGGTGAACTGGCGGCTGGAGCGCGACGGGCGGGATCTGTTGCTGGTGCTGGTGTCACCCCGCCCGCTGGACGGGGAGTGGCGCGGTGCGCAAGAGGATGGGCGTTGGCGTGCGCGACTGGCACTGCGTCCCAAATAAAGAAGGGGATTCCCCGGCCTGCCTGTACCAAGGTCCCCGAAACGGGTGGCGCCGTGCTCGTTGGCAAGCGTCGGCGCGTTACACATGACGCGCGGTGGCGTCGAATAAAGAAGGGGATTCCCCGGCCTGCCTGTACCAAGGTCCCCGAAACTGGGATTGCCTTAGCATATGCAGGGCGTGTGCCAATTTTATTACCGGAGCGGGAAGGGGCTATTTCTCTGGGGTTGCGGCCCTCTGGCGAGGGTTTCGGCGCCATTTGCCGGACCGATGTGCACCAGCGTGCAGCGTGATGCACCGATGGCGCACCACGCTGTTCTGGATCGCAGGATGGGAGGTCAGCGTGGCAGCAGTTTCAGCGTGCCCTGGCTGTTGGCTTTGACGTCGGCTTCGCTCAGGTGCTGCGTTTGATACTCGCCAGCGACATGGGAGGCCGCCTGATCACCGTAATGCGCATCGAACGGCACGCCGCTCTGGCCCACGGGAATGCCGCCCAGGGCCTTGTCGGCATCGGCCAGGTCGACCAGGCGCCGGGTCGATGGGCCATAGACCACGGGCCAGGGCGCCGCGCCGACCTTGTGCGAGAGGTTGTTCGGCGTTTCATGGCCGCCTGGTGCGGCAAACGGGCCGACGTTCAGCAGCCAGGCCAGCGGCTGCTGCTGACCAAGCGGGTGCTCATGGCTGAGGGTATGACCCTGGCCCCAGTTCCAGGCATCGACATCATTGCCGAGCACGCTGCGCAGATGCTCCAGGCTGGCGCGCCAGGCATCGGCGACGATCTGCGCGCGGCTTTCACGTTGCTCGCTGCCCTGGCGATTCCACCAGGGTGAATCCGCGTTGGCGGTCAGGCGCGGCAGCGCGGTGTCGAGGGCGCGGGCCTGTAGCAGGCTGTCGAAGAACACCTCGCCCAGCTCGTCGGCCATGGCTTCGTGGGCAAGCTGATAGGTCAGCTGGTTGAACAGGGTGGCGGCCACGGAATCGAGTTCGTGGTCGCCATTCCACTTGGCCAACTGCTCCACCAGCCTGTGCTCCTCATCGTTCGTCGCTGCGGTGCGCAGCTCGTCGAGGATCGGTGCCAGCAGGCGCGGACCATAGCCGGTACCGGGATCGAGCTGCAGTGCCTGGCTGTTCTGCGTATCCCATTTCACCGAGGCGTCGCCCAGGCGCTGGTTCAGGCGCTGGCCACGATCCGGCAGGTTGTAGTAACCGGGAATCTCGATGCCGCTGGCCGGCACGGGCTGGTAGTTGGCCGAGAGAATGTAGCCGCGCGGCGGGTTCTCTTCCTGCGGGTTGGCGCTGAAGGGGTGATAGCCGAGTTTGTCCGCGTCACCGCTGGCACCGTCGAGAATGAAGCTCGGGTTGACCCCGGCCGGACGCAGCGGCAACTTGGCAGCGGCCCACCAGCCGATATCGCCGCTGGCACTGGCCCAGATCACGTTGAGGCCGGGCGCTTCGATCTTCTCGACGGCGGCGCGGGCCTTGTCCAGGTTGTCGGCGCGGCCCAACTGGTAGAAGGCGTCGAGCATCGGGTTGTCGGTTTCGATGAAAGCCCACCACATGGCGATCGGCGTGCTGCCGCTGGTCTGGCCCAGGGCATCGTTGATGATCGGCCCGTGCGGCGAGCGGCGCAGGGTGATCTGCACCGGCTCGGCGTCTTTGACGCGGATGGTTTCCGTGCGTTGCTCGAGATCGACCCAGTTGCCCCGGTACCAGACCTGGTTGGCGTTGTCCGGATTGACGCGCTCGGCGATCAGGTCGAGGTCGTCGTTCTGGAACATGGTCAGGCTCCAGGCGAAGTCGCGATTGTGACCGAGCATGGCGCTGGGAATCAGCGCGTGGTGGTAGCCATATAGCTCGTAGCCGGGCGCCTGCAGGTGCGCCTCGTACCAGACCGCCGGCAGCGAGAAGCGAATGTGCGGGTCACCCGCCAGCAGCGGTTTGCCGCTGGCGGTGCGGCTGCCGGAAACCGCCCAGGCGTTGCTGCCCTCGAACTGCGGCAGACCCTTGCCCTCCAGGGCGCTGTTGCTGAGTTGGGCGAGCGCGGAAAGATCCTGCCAATCGCCGGCGGCCAGGGCGGTGCCGAGCACGCCCTGCGGATGCCAGTCGAGATCGAACGGCTCGAGATAGTCCGCGCCCAGCGCGTCACGGATGTGGGTCATCACCGGTTCGGTGCGCAGGGCCGCGGCGAAGCTGTAGGCCATGTAGCCAGCGACACTGAGCGTATCGGCCATGGTGAAGGGACGTGGCTCGATGCCCAGCAGATCGAACTCCAGCGGACGTGGACGGCTGGCCTGGTACTGGTTGACCCCTTCGAGATAGTGCTGCAGCGCCTGGGTGGACGGGCTGCCTGCGTCCAGCCGAGCGGCGTAGGCATCGGCGTGGCGACCTATTTCCAGGGTGCGGAAGAGGCGGTCGGTGGGCACCAGCTTTTCGCCGAGCACTTCGGCCAGTTCACCGCGCGCCAGGCGCCGCAGCAGCTCCATCTGGAACAGACGATCCTGAGCGTGGACGAAACCGAGGGCGCGGTACATATCCGCTTCATTCTCGGCGCGAATGTGCGGCACGCCGCGTTCGTCGTAGTCGACCGTGACCGGCGCCTGCAGGGCAGCGAGTACTCGTTCGCCGTCACGCTGCGGCTGCTTGTCGTGCAGGTACCAGGTCAGGCCGCCAGCGGCCGCGGCAACCACCAGGGCAAGGGCGGTCAGGGAGCGTTTCATCGAGCGATCCTTATTGTTGTGGGGCAAGCGTGCGGGCATTTTGCTCAGGCGCGTGGGCAGTGGCATTGACCATATGCCTCAATGCTGAAAGTCTATGGTCAATACTTGCCCGGAACCGCCATGGTCGATAACGCCTTCGTCGCCCTTACCCATTCCTCGACCCTGCGTCGGCTGCTCTACGAGGCCCTGGCGGCGCTGGGGCTCGACCCGACCGACACCTACCGCCGTGCCTACGCCGGCGTGTCGCTGGCGGCGCCGCTGCTGGAAGCGCGCGAGGAGCACGACAACGCGCCGCGTTTCTGGCAGGCGCTGGAAGGTATCACGGGGGATGTCGATATCGGCCTGCACCTGGGCGAGGTCATGCAGCCACGGCCGATGGATGTGGTCAGCTACCTGCTGTTGGCGGCTCGGGACCTGCGCCAGGGCCTGCAGGCCTTCGTGCGGTTCCAGCACATTCTGTCCGGCGGTTTCGTTGCGCGGCTCCAGGAGCAGGGGGACGAGGCGCACCTGGTGATCGATCTCAACTACCGCGAGGTTGGCTCGCTGCGTCAGCAGATGGAGTGCCTGGCCGTGCTGCTGAGCAAGATGCTGGCGTCGGCCGCTGGCGGCGAGCTGCCGCTGCTGGGTGTGGAATTTCGTCATCGTGCTCCGCGCAAGCTTGCCGAGCATCGCCGTTTGCTGAGTGTCGAGCCCCGTTTCTCGCGGCCGCACGACGTGCTGATCCTGCCGCGTGCGTTGCTCTCCCGGCCTTCGCGCAGCGCCAGCCCGCGGCTGTTCGAGGTGCTCAGCGAGGAAGCCGAGAAGCAGTTGGCGGCTTTGCTGGAGAACCAGCTGCTGGCGCGGGTGCGCTACTGGCTGGAGGTCAATCTGGGCGGTACGACCTGCAGCCTGGAGGCCTGTGCATTGGCGCTGGGCAGCAATCGCGGTGCCTTGCAGCGTTCGCTGAGTGAGCAGGGCAGCAGTTTTCGCGCGCTGCACGATGAGGTGCGGCGCCTGCGTGCGTTGCGCCTGCTGGATCAGGGCCTGGGCGTGCGCGAGGTGGCGCGGGCCTGCGGTTTCGCCGAGCTGTCGCCGTTCTACCGCGCCTTTCGTCGCTGGCAGGGCAGCACGCCGCGCGGTCTGGTAGCGCGTCACGTAGCAACTGGCGAGTGAAGAGCGTTCGTAGGGTGGGTTAGCGACGCCAGAGGTGGATCGACAAACGCCGCGGAGGTGGTGCGTCGCGTAACCCACCAGGCGGTAGCTCGTATTGCGCCGATGGTGGGTTACGCCGCGTCAAACAGGGCTAATCGCCCGGTAAGCGCAACAGGCGGCTAACCCACCCTACGGTTGCTCGGGCCTCGTCAGTTGCTGGTCGGCGCGGCCCAGTCGCAGAAGCAGCCTAGCGCCAGGGTATTGCTGGCATTCACCTTGCGCCCGGCTGCCAGCGCTTCGAGTATGGGCTCGATGAAGCTGTTGCTCGAGTTGCATACCAGGCCTTCGCTGTAGGGCCCGAAGTAGGCCAACTGGCCCTTTTTGTCCCAGATCGCCACCGCAGGGCTGGCTGGCAGGTTGGTGCTGCCGGGTAGCTCATCGATGGGGCGCAGCGCGGCCAGTTCGGCGGGCAGGCGACCCTGGCTGCCGGGCTTCTGCACGACGTGAAACTCTACGCCTTTGGGCGCGTAGTGCTCGATCAGCTCGGCCAGGTGCTGCTGGTTGCCGACATTGCACGGGCAGGCTGGGTCCCAGAAGTGCACCAGGCGGATCGCGCCGGGGCCGCTCAGCTCGGCGGGCAGTTGCAGTTCGGCGCCGGAGAATACCGCTGCACGTTCGTCGAAGGTGCGCAGGTAGCGCGTTTCGAACCAGCGGTAGGCCAGCGCCATGCCGAACAGCCAGGCCAGGGCGAGCAGGACGATGAGCAGGTTCTTGCGTGTCAGGCGGGGCATGGGGCAGGCCGGGCGTAAAAGGGCGTGTAGCTTGCCACGATGCGCCGGGCAGCTGAATATCGCAGCATTCGAGGAGATGTCGTCGGGATTGTCCGCGCGCATCCTGCAACCTATGGAAAGCCCTATGTCAGAGCCGTTTCAGCCCGATCAATTGCGCCCTCTGCTGCGACCCTTGGCCGCAGCGCACCTGGATTTGCCGGCGCTGCAGGCCTATCGCAACTTCTACGGCTTCGACCTGTCTGCGCGCTTTGCCGGGCTGGACAACCGCCTCGGCAGCTTCAATGCAGCCGGCTATCAGATCGCCGTGCAGCTGTGGGTGCCGGCCGAACCGCGTGGCACCCTGCTGTTGCTGCACGGCTATTACGACCATATGGGCCTGTACCGGCATGTGGTCGACTGGGCGCTGAGCATGAATTTCGCCGTGCTCGCCTGCGACCTGCCGGGGCACGGCCTGTCCAGCGGCGCGCGCGCCAGCATTGGTGATTTTGCCGAGTATCAGCAGGTGCTGGGCGGGTTGTTCGAGCAGGCCAGCGAGCTGGGGTTGCCGCAGCCCTGGCATCTTTGTGGTCAGAGCACGGGCGGCGCGATTGCGCTGGATTATCTGCTCGCCGACGGCAAGCGCCCGGAGCTCGGGCAGAGCATTCTCCTGGCACCACTGGTGCGGCCGCGCGCCTGGGCCTGGTCGAAGCTCAGCTATCGAATGCTCAGCCCCTTCGTTCGCGAAATTCCGCGGCGCTTCAGCGACAACTCCAGCGACGCCGCCTTCGTCGATTTCGTGCACAACCTCGACCCTCTGCAGCCGCGCAGCTTGCCGACTGCCTGGGTGGGGGCGTTGGCCAAATGGGTGCCGCGCATCGAGGCTGCCGGGCGCAGCGCACACAGCCCGCTGATCGTTCAGGGCGAGGCGGACATGACCGTGGACTGGCGCCACAACCTCGAGGTGCTGCAGGACAAGTTCCATCAGCCAGAGATCATGCGGCTGACGGAGGCGCGTCACCATCTGGCCAATGAGAACGAGGCGCTGCGCCTGCGTTACTTCGATTTTCTGCGCGAGCGATTGACTTAGGTCCCCTGCGACAACGGCTCTGGAACGGGCCAGTTGCGTCAGGATTTATCCGCGATAGGCATTGGCGCCGGCACTGCAGGAATCGCGAATGAATTCGCTCCTACAGGGGGAGTCGAGCCATGTGGTCTTTCAGATGCCCTGCGGCTCCAGCTCATCGGTGCTCATGCCTACTGCCAGGCCTGCGCGTAGCGCCTGCAGGGCGGCCTGGTAGTAGGTTTTGCCCGCTTGCGACTGGGCGAATTCGACGAACTGCTCCAGCTCCGGGTCGCTCAGCTCGCGATAGACGTGCAGCAGGGTGTTGTCGAGGTCCTGTTCGATCTGCGTCATCAGGCGCTCACGCTGACCATTGAGCAGCCCCTGAGCCTGGCCGCCGCCGAGCAGGCCGGGAATCATCTGGCTGAGGCTGTCGGCTGCCACGCCGGCCAGCGCCAGGCTGATTTCGGCGCCGGCTTCCTTGGCGGGAATGGCCTGGGCCAGGTGGCGAATCAGCAGGCGACGGGTGGCATCGGCGTCGGTGCGCGGCAGACCATTGGCGTACTTGGCCAATTGGTCGCTACGGGTGGCCAGTGTCTCGGCGGCGACGATCTTGCGGCCCAGCGCGGATTCGAAGAAGGCCAGCGCCGGCTGTGGGTCGGCCAGCTCCATGCTCAGGCTGTGTTGCGCGCGCTGGTCGATGGCGGCAGCGGCGAAGCGGCGATTGCTGTTATCCACCAGTGCCTGAAACACCGCCGGTGGCAGGGTGCTGCGGTAGCGCTGCTGAGCAGCGTCAAGCGCCTGATTGAAATGTTCACGCTGTTGCGGCCAGCCGGCAGCCTGATACAGGCGCAGGTGGTCGTCTGCCAGGGCCGGCAAGGTCAGGCCAATCAGCAACAGGGCAAACAGAACACGCATCGAGAACTCCTTGGCAAACTTTCCTGGCCGGCCGCAGGGTGCTGCGGCCGGTTATTTTCGGCGGCTGGCGGAGGCTTGTCGAGTCACGACATGCCACTGATACAATCGCCGTCATGAGCCCATCCAGCCTGCACGACCTCTTTTCCGGCCTTATCGACGACCTCGCCAGCCAGGGCTGGTCGCAGCGGGCGTTGTTCGCCCCAGAGGTTCTGACCCACGAACTGGCCGCCGAGTGCCGCACGCGTGCACAGAATGGCGAACTCAATGCTGCCAGCGTGGGTCGCGGGGGCGCGCAGCAGGTGCAGGAAGGGATTCGTGGCGACCACATTCAATGGCTGGAACCTGGCCAGAGCCAAGCCTGTGATCAGTACCTGCAACTGATGGACGGTTTGCGTCAGGCGCTCAATCAGGCGCTCTATCTGGGGCTCGAAGACTACGAATGTCACTTTGCCTGCTATGCGCCCGGGGCCTTCTATCAGCGTCATCTAGATCGTTTTCGCGATGACGACCGCCGCACGGTGTCGGCGGTGTTCTATCTGAACGAGGACTGGCGGGCCGAACAGGGCGGGGCGTTGCGCCTGTATCTGGCCGATGGCCGTGAGCATGACGTATTGCCTCAGGCGGGTACGCTGGCGCTGTTTCTATCGTCCGAGATGCCGCACGAGGTGCTGCCGGCCAGCCGCGAACGGCTGTCGTTGACCGGCTGGTTCAGGCGTCGGGGTGGTGCGCTGCTCTGAGTCTTGCGAGCGGCAGTCATGGAGAGCGAGTCGATGCAGAAGATATTGGTCAGTCGTTGCCTGCTCGGGCATCGGGTGCGTTATGACGGCGGTGCTCACGGCCCCTTCGATCAGCTTCAACAGTGGCTGGACGAAGGGCGAGTGGTGGCGCTGTGTCCGGAGGTAGCCGGTGGTCTGCCGACGCCGCGTCCGCCTGCGGAAATTCGCGATGGCCAGGGTGGGGCGGTGTTGGATGGGCGGCTGCCCGTACTGACGATCGAAGGCGAGGATGTCACGGCTGCGTTCGTCGACGGCGCCGAACAGGCCCTGGCGCTGGTGCACGCGCACGACATCCGCCTGGCACTGCTGAAGGCGCGCAGCCCTTCGTGTGGCAATCTGGAAAACTACGACGGCAGCTTCAGCGGCGAGCGGGTGCCGGGCGAGGGCGTGACCGCCGCGTTGTTGAAACGAGCCGGGGTGAAGGTGTTCAACGAAATGCAGTTGGACCAAGCGGCAGCCGAATTGGCGCGGTTGGAGCAAGGTGGCGCTTTAGGGTCGTAGGGGCGAGCTCTGCTCGCGAACATGGGCACTTCGCGAGCAGAGCTCGCTCCTACAGGGCTGCCCGCTGACGTGTTGCAGATAAAGAAAAGGGAGACCGAAGCCTCCCTTTTTTGCTGCTGCGTTCGATTAGAACAGGACGCGGCTGCGGATGGTGCCATTGACGTGCTGCAGCTTCTCCAGTGCCAGGTCGGAGTACTCGGCGTCGACGTCGACCACCACGTAGCCGACCTTGTCGTTGGTCTGCAGGAACTGGCCGGAGATGTTGATGCCGTTGTCGGCGAACACCTTGTTGATTTCGCTCATCACGCCCGGAATGTTCTCGTGGATGTGCAGCAGGCGGTGCTTGCCCGGATGCGCCGGCAGGGCCACTTCAGGGAAGTTGACCGAGGACACCGAGGTACCGTTGTCGCTGTACTTGACCAGCTTCTCGGCCACTTCCAGGCCGATGTTGGCCTGCGCTTCGGCGGTGGAGCCACCGATGTGCGGGGTCAGGATCACGCGATCCAGGCCACGCAGCGGGCTCTCGAACTCTTCGTCGTTGGACTTGGGCTCGACCGGGAACACGTCGATGGCCGCGCCGATCAGGTGCTCGTCCTTGATCGCATTGGCCAGGTGATCCAGCTCGACCACGGTGCCGCGCGCGGCGTTGATCAGGATGCCGCCCTTCTTCATCGCGCGGATTTCCTTCTCGCCGATCATCCACTGGGTGGACGGCAGCTCAGGAACATGCAGAGACACGATGTCGCACAGGCCCAGCAGCTCGTACAGATCGCCGATCTGCGTGGCGTTACCCAGTGGCAGTTTGGTCACGGTGTCGTAGAAGAACACCTGCATGCCGAGGGCCTCGGCCAGTACCGAGAGCTGAGTGCCGATGGAGCCGTAGCCTACGATTCCCAGCTTCTTGCCGCGGATTTCGAAGGAATTGGCCGCCGACTTGATCCAGCCGCCACGGTGGCAGGAGGCGTTCTTCTCGGGAATGCCGCGCAGCAGCAGGATGGCCTGGGCCAGTACCAGTTCGGCGACCGAGCGGGTGTTGGAGTAGGGCGCGTTGAATACCGCGATACCACGCTCACGGGCGGCGTTCAGGTCGACCTGGTTGGTACCGATGCAGAAGCAACCGACGGCAACCAGCTTCTTCGCGCAGTCGAAGACTTCTGCCGTCAGCTGGGTGCGCGAGCGAATACCGATGAAGTGCGCATCGGCGATCTTTTCTTTCAGCTCTTCGCCTGACAGCGCGCCCTTGAGGTACTCGATGTTGCTATAGCCGGCGGCCTTCAGGGTGTCCACGGCATTCTGGTGGACGCCTTCGAGAAGAAGGAACTTGATCTTGCTCTTGTCGAGAGAGGTCTTGCTCATCGGAGTACCTGTTGTCCCAGGGATGTTGGCAGGGAAGGGCCGAGAAACTCAGCCAGCGCCCGTAGATCGCTGCATGGCTCGATTCACGGGGTGCGTATGCTAGCATGTTCGCCTTTTTCAATGCTCGGTTGCGACCTGAATGGTTCTCAGGGCGACCATGAATCCTTTGAGAGTTCCGTAGATGACCACCCCTGCCCAGATCGAAGAGCTGAAGACCCTGGTTGAACCCGGCAAGGTACTGACCGACGCCGATTCCCTCGAGGCCTATGGCAAGGACTGGACCAAGCATTTCGCCCCGGCGCCTTCGGCCATCGTCTTCCCCAAGACTACCGAGCAGGTGCAGGCCATCGTGCGCTGGGCCAACGCGCACAAGATCGCCCTCGTGCCGTCTGGCGGCCGTACCGGCCTGTCGGCCGCTGCCGTGGCGGCCAACGGCGAAGTGGTGGTGGCGTTCGACTACATGAACCAGATTCTCTCGTTCAACGAGTACGACCGTGCAGCGGTATGCCAGCCGGGCGTGGTGACCAAGCAGCTGCAGCTGTTCGCCGAAGAGAAGGGCCTTTATTACCCGGTGGACTTCGCCTCTTCGGGGTCCAGCCAGATTGGCGGCAATATCGGCACCAATGCCGGCGGTATCAAGGTGATTCGCTACGGCATGACCCGCAACTGGGTGGCGGGCCTGAAGGTCGTGACCGGTACCGGCGAACTGCTGGAGCTGAACAAGGACCTGATCAAGAACGCCACCGGTTACGACCTGCGCCAGCTGTTCATCGGTGCCGAAGGTACGCTGGGCTTCGTGGTCGAGGCGACCATGCGCCTGGACCGCGCGCCGAAGAACCTCACTGCGATGGTGCTCGGTACCGCTGATTTCGACTCGATCATGCCGGTGCTGCACGCCTTCCAGAGCAAGCTCGACCTGACTGCGTTCGAGTTCTTCTCCGACAAGGCCCTGGCCAAGGTGCTCGGCCGTGGCGACGTGCCGGCGCCGTTCGAAAGCGAATGCCCCTTCTATGCCTTGCTGGAGTTCGAAGCCAGTACCGAGGAAGTGGCCAACCAGGCGCTGGAAACCTTCGAGTACTGCGTCGAGCAGGGTTGGGTTGTCGACGGCGTGATGAGCCAGAGCGAGCAGCAGCTGCAGAACCTGTGGAAGCTGCGCGAATACATCTCCGAGACCATCAGCCACTGGACACCGTACAAGAACGACATCTCGGTCACCGTCAGCCAGGTGCCAGCCTTCCTCAAGGATATCGACGCCATCGTCGAAGCCAACTACCCGGATTTCGAGGTGGTGTGGTTCGGCCATATTGGTGACGGCAACCTGCACCTGAATATCCTCAAGCCCGAGAACCTGTCCAAGGACGAGTTCTTCGCCAAGTGCGCAGTGGTCAACCAGTGGGTGTTCGAGACCGTACAGAAGTACAACGGCTCGATCAGCGCCGAGCATGGTGTGGGCATGACCAAACGTGATTACCTGCACTACAGTCGTTCGCCGGCGGAGATTGCCTGCATGAAGGCGGTCAAGGCGGTGTTCGATCCGAACGGCATCATGAACCCCGGCAAGATTTTCGCGGTTTGATCTCGTAGGGTGCGCTGCGCGCACCCATGATCCAACGCGTCTTGGTGCGCACGGCGCACCCTACTGATCAGGAGTCCCCGATGAGTTATCAGCACCAGTACGTCGACGGAACCACCGTCCACTTCCCCCTCGGCAAGGTCGTGTGCATTGGCCGCAACTACGCCGAGCACGCCAGGGAACTGAACAACCCGGTGCCCAGCGAACCCTTGCTGTTCATCAAGCCGGGCTCCTGTGTGGTGCCGCTCGATAGTGGCTTCGCCATTCCCGAGGATCGCGGTTCGGTGCATTACGAGGCGGAAATCGCCGTGCTGATCGGCAAGCCGCTGTCGAAGGCGCCGGATGCCGAGGAAGTGCGTGATGCCATCAGCGGCTTCGCTCCGGCCCTGGACCTGACCCTGCGCGACGTGCAGGCCAAGCTCAAGGAGAAGGGCTATCCCTGGGAAATTGCCAAGAGTTTCGACGGTGCCTGCGTGCTGGCGCCTTTCGTACCCGGCGATGCCATCGAGGACCTGGCCGATATCGGCATTCGCCTGGTGATCAACGGCGAAACCCGCCAGGACGGCAACAGCCGCGACATGCTCAACCCCATTATCGCGATGATCCAGCACATGGCCGGGCACTTCGCCCTGCAGCCGGGCGACGTGATCCTGACCGGCACGCCGGTCGGCGTTGGTGCGCTGAACAAGGGCGATGAGCTGGTGCTGGAGCTGGTTGGTCACAGTCGTTTCACCAGCCGCGTCCTATAGCGCTGCCCACGATCGAGCTGCGCGTCGGCCCTGCGCCGTCAAGAACAGGCTCCAGCTTGCAAGATCGTGCACAGGTTCTATCTCCATCGCCGCCTCTTCAGGCGGCGGAACTCTTCCAGACAGCGGATGTCGGATTGCCACTATGCAGCCGAGTTGTCGCCGATGTCCTCCCTCCGTTCCCGCCTTTCTCGTCCCCGTTGCTGGTTGTCCGGCATGGCCGTGCTGGCCGTGGTCACAGCAGTAGAAACCCAGCATTGGGATGATCGTGCCCTGCTCTGGTGGCAGGAGGGGCGCACGCCGTTGGTCGAGCGTCTGGCCAGCGTCTGGCTGCCTGGCTACCGTGCGGTTATTCAGGCCAAGCCCTTGTCTGGCCTGGAGCGAGATGAAACCTCGGGGCTTACCTACAACCCGCTGACCGGCACCCTCTTCACCGTTACGGGTAAGAATCCCCTGTTGGTGGAGCTCTCGCGTGAAGGGGAGGTGTTGCGGCGTATCCAGTTGAAGGGCTTCGCTGACCCGGAAGCGGTGGAAATGATGGACAGCGGACGCATGGCCATCGTCGATGAACGTCGTCGTCAGCTCATCACCTTTACCCTGCATGACGATGACCTGGAACTGGATGCGGCCGATTTACCCGGTTTCGACCTGGGCTTTGTCGACGCGGGTAACAAGGGCTTCGAAGCCGTTGGCTGGGATGCGCGCAGCAGCAGCCTGATGCTGGGCAAGGAGCGTAGCCCGATGGGCTTGTTCAGCCTGCCTTTTCCGGGCGAGGACGGTGCTGCTGGCGTGATGCAGCCTTTCAACTACGGCAGTCTGGGAGTGCGCGATATTTCTTCGCTGAGTATCGATGCGCGTACCGGCCACGCGCTGGTGCTGTCCGACGAGTCGCGCATGCTACTGGAATTGGATCGTAGTGGTCACCCGATCAGCTTTCTCAGTCTTACCGGCGGTCTCAACGGTCTGGAGCAGGGCATCAAGCAGGCCGAGGGCGTGACCATGGACGAAGAGGGCAACATCTATATCGTCGCCGAGCCCAATCTTTTTTATGTGTTCAGCAAGGCGCGACCGGGTGCCAGTTGAGTGGGGTGGTGGATTCAGTTTGGCTTAAGCCGCGATTCAGTCTGGCTTCAGCTAGCGGCACTAATCTGACCTCGTCACTTACGAACAACGAGGTTCACACCATGAAACGTACCGCTCTCGCTCTGATGGTTCTGCCGCTGCTCAGCACTGCCGCTTTCGCCACTGGCTACACCGGCCCGGGCGCTACTCCGCAGGTCACCACGGTATCTGCTGCACTGCAGGCTGCCGATGACACCCATGTCGTACTGGAAGGCCAGATCGTCAAGCGCCTGCAGGACGAGCTCTACGAGTTCAAGGACGCCAGCGGCACCATCCAGGTGGAAATCGATGACGAAGACTGGCCGGGCCAGACAGTTTCGGAAACCGCCAAGGTGCGTCTGACCGGTGAAGTCGACAAGGACTTCAACAGCCGCGAGATCGATGTCGATCGCGTCGAACTGATCAACTGATCGCGATATCCCCCGCCCGCCACGTCAAGCCCGTGGCGGGCTTTTCCGTGGTCGTCAGAGAAGTCCATCATGCGTCGTTTGCTCTCCATAAACCCCTGGCTCTATCTGCTGTGCTTCGTGTTGTTGCTTGGCGCCGTGCTGGGGCAGCAGTATCGGCTGTTCGAGCGAGCCTGGTTCTCCGTGCAGCAATGGCAGCATGGCGCGCAGTGGCGCGGTCAGTCGCTGTGGCTGGGTGACTACCGCGTGGTGATCGAGGGCAGGCCGATTGCCGATATCAGCGACGTGTCGGCGCTGACCTACGACCCGGATCGCCGCAGCCTGTTCAGTGTCACCAACAAACCGGCCAAGGTGATCGAGATCAGCCTGCAGGGCGAGCTCAAGCGCACCATCGATCTCGCGGGTTTTGGTGATCCCGAGGCCATCGAATATGTGGCGCCCGGCACCTACGTGATTGCCGACGAGCGCGAGCAGCGCCTGGTCAAGGTGCGCATCGACGACGCCACTCGCGTGATCGACGCGGCCGACTTCCAGCAACTTTCCCTGGGTATCGGGCGCAACGGCAACAAGGGTTTCGAGGGGTTGGCCTACGATGCGAAGAATCAGCGTCTGCTGGTAGCCAAGGAGCGCGATCCGGTGCGCATCTTCGAGGTGCTCGGCTTCCCCCATGTCGACGAGAGCAAGCCGTTGGCGCTGCAGGTCAATACCGACCCGAAGCGCGATGCGCGGCTGTTCGTACGCGACCTTTCCAGCCTCGACTTCGATACGGCGACCGGCCATCTGCTGGCGCTGTCGGATGAGTCGCGCCTGGTGATCGAGTTGAACGCAGAGGGCAAACCGATCAGTACCCTGTCGCTGCTACGTGGCCAGCATGGCCTGCAGCGCAGTGTGCCGCAGGCCGAGGGGGTGGCGACGGATGACGACGGCAACCTGTACCTGATCAGTGAGCCGAACCTGTTCTATGTGTTCAGGAAGCAGGCCGACTAGCCCGTCTGGTCGTCCGTTTGCGCATCGGGCGCGTTCTTCTGCACCGACTCGATGCCGCTCTTGCAACTGGCGGCGCTGGCATACATCTGACTTTGCCCGACTACCTGGCCGTTGGTGGCCATGAGCAGGAAGTAGTGTTTGTCGTTGCTCGAGGTCTTGGTCTCGAAGGCGCCGTCGCGCTGTGAATTCTTCTTCACCGACTCGATGCCGTTCAGTGCCGAGTCCTTGGCCTTGTACATCTCGCTGGTGAGGATGACCTGGCCATTGCTGGCCAGCAGGTTGAAGTGGAATTGGCCGTCTTTGGCTTTCTTCAGCTCGAACTTTCCAGACATGTTCATTTCTCCCTGAACGCCCGGCGGTATGCCGCGGCGATGCTCAGCAAGCGTAGACCATCAATGCGAATGGCTCTTGCCGACATGGGTGTGGCCATCGTCCGGCAGCGGCTGCACGCCGCCGCTGACGTTGAGCTGGCGCAGGATGCCGCAGTCTTCCGCCTCCTTGGGGCCGTTGCAACGGTCGCGCAACTCGGTGAGTTGCGCGCGTAGCGCCTGCAGGCTGTCGATGCGCGCCTGAACATGTTCGATATGCTCGTCCACCAGGCTGTTGATGCCGGCGCAGCTCTCGTGAGGCAGGTCGCGCAGGGCCAGTAGCCGCTGAATCTCTTCCAGGGTCATGTCCAGCGTCCGGCAGTTGCGGATGAATACCAGGCGCTCCAGGTGCGGGGCGCCGTACAGGCGGTAGTTGCCTTCGCTGCGTGCGGGTGCCGGCAGCAGGCCTTCACGTTCGTAGTAGCGGACGGTCTCTACCTGGCAGCCGGCCTTTTTCGCCAATTCTCCGATTTTCATGGGATCGCTCCGTGGGGGCTTGACCCTATAGTGACTACAGGGTGTGTACTCGGCAATAGATACCTGACGGAGATTGGCCATGAGCCGCTGCTGCGATCACTCGCACCAACAGTCACCTGCTCATCCTGAGCATGCCCACGATCACGATCACGATCACGATCACGATCACGAGGCCGTGGCGCAACCAGCGGACGCCGCGCTGACGGGCGCGCGCAATACCCGCATTCGCATCGAGCAGATGGATTGCCCCACGGAAGAACGCCTGATTCGCGACGCGCTGGGTCGCCTGCCGGGCGTGGCCGGTCTGCATTTCAATCTGCTGCAGCGTGTGCTGACCGTGAGTCATGACGAGGGCATGCTGGCGCAGGTGCTGCCGGCCATCCGCGCATTGGGCTTCACCCCCCGGGTGGAGGACGAGGGTGCTGCTCAGCAGCCGGTCGTCGTGCCTGAGAAAAAACCCTGGTGGCCGCTGGCGCTGGCGGGTGGGGTGGCAACCGCTTCGGAAGTCGTGCATTTCACCGGGCTTGGCCCGGACTGGCTGGTGGCGCTGCTGGCCGTTGCCGCCATCCTGATGTGCGGGTTGACCACCTACAAGAAGGGCTGGATCGCCCTGAAGAACCGCAACCTCAATATCAATGCCCTGATGAGCATCGCCGTGACCGGCGCGGTGCTGATCGGCCAGTGGCCGGAAGCGGCGATGGTGATGGTGCTGTTCACCCTGGCCGAGTTGATCGAGGCGCGCTCGCTGGATCGGGCGCGTAACGCCATACGCGGGCTGATGGATCTGGCGCCGCCGCGCGCCACCGTGCAGCAGGTTGATGGCAGTTGGCAGGAGGTCGACGTGCAGGCCATCGGTCTGGGCGCCGTGGTGCGGGTGCGTCCTGGTGAGCGCATCAGCCTCGATGGTGAGGTGGTCGGCGGCTTGTCGACGGTGAATCAGGCGCCGATCACCGGAGAAAGCCTGCCGGTGGAAAAACGCGTGGGCGACTCGGTGTTCGCTGGCACCATCAACGAGGCGGGCTCGCTGGAGTTTCGCGTAAGCGCGGCAGCACGTGACACCACGCTGGCGCGCATCATTCATGCGGTGGAGGAGGCGCAGGGCTCGCGTGCACCGACCCAGCGTTTCGTCGATCAGTTCTCGCGCATCTATACCCCGGCGGTCTTCGCCTTCGCTCTGGCGGTGGCCGTGCTGCCGCCGCTGGTCATCGGTGGCGCCTGGCTCGACTGGGTCTACCGCGCCCTGGTGCTGCTGGTGGTGGCCTGCCCCTGTGCACTGGTGATTTCCACGCCGGTGACCATCGTCAGCGGCCTGGCGGCCGCCGCGCGCAAGGGCATCCTGATCAAGGGCGGCGTCTATCTGGAGAACGGGCGGCACCTGGCCCTGCTGGCGCTGGACAAGACCGGCACGCTGACCCACGGCAAGCCGGTGCAGACCGACAGTCTCCACCTGCTGGACGTGGATGAGCCGCTGCACGCCACCTGGGCGGCGAGCCTGGCTGCGCGCTCGGATCACCCGGTTTCCCGGGCGTTGACCCAGCACGCCGAAGAGCAGGGGCAGGCGTTGCGCGATGTCGAGGATTTCGAGGCACTGCCGGGGCGCGGTAGCAAAGGGCGGATCGAGGGCACGCTTCTCCATATAGGCAACCACCGCCTGGTCGAAGAACTCGGGCAGTGCTCGGCGCAACTGGAGCAGCGCCTAGAGGCACTGGAACGCCAGGGCAAGAGCGTGGTGGTGCTGTGCGACGAACAGCGCGCGCTGATGCTCTTCGCCGTGGCCGACACGGTGCGCCAGACCAGCCGCGAGGCGATCGCCGAACTTCACGAACTGGGTGTGCGTACCTGCATGCTCAGCGGTGACAACGCCCATACCGCCGCGGCCATCGCCGAACAGGTCGGTGTCGACGAAGCACGTGGCGACCTGTTGCCAGCCGACAAGCTGGCCTGGGTCGAGGCGCGTCAGGCACGCGGCAAGGTGGTCGGGATGGTCGGTGATGGCATCAACGATGCGCCAGCTCTGGCCAAGGCCGAGATCGGCTTTGCCATGGGCGCCGCCGGCACCGACACCGCCATCGAGACGGCCGACGTGGCATTGATGGACGACGATCTGCGCAAGATTCCGGCCTTCGTTCGCCTGTCGCGGCAGACCCACGCCATTCTCGTGCAGAACATCGTCCTGGCACTGGGGATAAAGGCCGTTTTCCTGGCCATGACCCTGGTGGGCGAGGCGACCATGTGGATGGCCGTGTTCGCCGACATGGGCGTGAGCCTGATGGTGGTGTTCAACGGCCTGCGCTTGTTGCGCAAATGAGGAGTGCTGGCATGCAGGTGGAACTGCGCAAGGCTATCGACGAGGCTTTCGTTCAGGCGCAACAGGAACTGCGTGCCCGCCGTAGCGCCGAAGCGATGGTCTGGCTGGAGCGGGCGCACATCCTTACTCAGCGTCGCCCATGGCTGCATGCACGTTCACATTGCTTGATGCTGCGGGCCGGCTGGCAACAAGGGGATGTGCGTGAGGTGTTGGGGCAAATGCCGCGCATCCTGGCGGCGCTGCTGTTCTCGCGTGTCTGGGTGCCCACCGGCAATACCGGGCGGGCGCGGGTCAGTGCGTTTCAACCCATGGCGATAAGCGAGGAGATGCGCCGCCTGTTGGAGTAGGGTTGGACAAGCGCACCTGCCGTTTCCGGTGCGCATGGCGAATCGCAGGAGGCTCGGATTGCATTCGGGCTACCGACTGCGCAAACCAGAGTGGGTGGAACAACGGACTCTGTGGGAGGGACTTCAGCCGCGACAATCGCCGCTGAAGCGCCTCCCACAGGATATGCCGGTCAGATTCAGCGCTTGAGCGCTTTCACGCCGTCGGCGGTGCCGAGCAGCAGCAGGTCTGCCGGGCGAGCGGCGAACAGGCCATTGGTGACCACGCCGACGATGGCGTTGATATCCGCTTCCAGCTTCACCGGGTCGGTGATCGACAGGTTGTGCACGTCGAGGATGACGTTGCCGTTGTCGGTCAGCACGCCTTCGCGGTACACCGGGTCGCCGCCCAGTCTCACCAATTCGCGCGCCACGTGGCTGCGCGCCATGGGGATGACCTCCACCGGCAGCGGGAAGGCGCCCAGCACCGGTACCAGCTTGCTGGCGTCGGCGATGCAGATGAAGGTCTTGGCCACAGCGGCAACGATCTTCTCGCGAGTCAGCGCCGCGCCGCCGCCCTTGATCAGGTGCAGATGCTCGTCGCTCTCGTCGGCGCCGTCGACGTAGAACTCCAGTTCGGCGGTGCTGTTGAGGTCGTAGACCGGGATGCCGTGGCCCTTCAGGCGTGCGGCGGTGGCTTCGGAGCTGGCGACGGCGCCATCGAAGTCCATCTTGTGCCTGGCCAGCGCGTCGATGAAGAAGTTGGCGGTGGAGCCGGTGCCGACGCCGACGATGCTCTTGCTGTCGAGGCGCGGGAGAATGTGGTCGACGGCGGCCTGGGCCACGGCCTGTTTCAGCTGATCCTGGTTCATCGCGGGAGAATGCCTGGGAAGGTGTAGGAAGTAGGCGCGAATTATAGCCGCAAGTGACGTGCTGACGGGGCAGAACCCAGGTGTTTCGTATGGTCGTCCAACGCGGCGCTGGGGTAGACTCGGCAGTCCTCTCAAAGCCCGACTGCCTGCGAAATCGCCATGCTCGAACAGTACGTGAAGAAGATCCTCACCTCGCGCGTTTATGACGTCGCGGTGGAAACCCCGCTGCAACCCGCCCGTCAGCTCAGTGAGCGGCTGGGCAGCCAGATTCTGCTCAAGCGCGAAGATCTGCAGCCGGTGTACTCGTTCAAGATTCGCGGCGCCTACAACAAGCTGGCGCAACTGCCCGCCGAAGAACTGGCGCGTGGCGTGGTCACCGCCTCGGCCGGCAACCACGCGCAGGGCCTGGCCCTGGCGGCCAAGCACCTGGGGGTGAAGGCGACCATCGTCATGCCACGCACCACGCCTGAGCTGAAAGTGCAGGGCGTGCGCTCGCGAGGCGGCAAGGTGGTGCTGCACGGCGACGCCTTCCCCGAGGCGCTGGCGCATTCGCTGAAGCTGGTTGAAGAGAAGGGCTACACCTACATTCACCCGTACGACGATCCGCTGGTGATCGCCGGCCAGGGCACCGTGGCCATGGAGGTGCTGCGCCAGCATCAGGGCCATATCGATGCCATCTTCGTGCCGGTCGGTGGCGGCGGTCTGATCGCCGGCATCGCGGCGTACGTCAAATACCTGCGTCCGGAAATCAAGGTGATCGGCGTCGAGCCGGACGATTCCAACTGCCTGCAGGCCGCCATGGCGGCTGGTGAACGCGTGGTGCTGCCGACAGTCGGGTTGTTCGCCGATGGCGTGGCGGTGGCGCAGATCGGTCAGCACACCTTCGACATCTGCAAGGATCACGTCGACGAGGTGATCACCGTCAGCACCGACGAAATCTGCGCGGCGATCAAGGATATCTACGACGATACCCGTTCGATCACCGAGCCGGCCGGCGCGCTGGCCGTGGCCGGGATCAAGAAGTACGTCGAGCGTCAGGGCGCCAACGGTGAAGTGCTGGTGGGCATCGATTCCGGCGCCAACGTCAACTTCGACCGCCTGCGCCATGTGGCCGAGCGCGCCGAGCTGGGCGAGAAGCGCGAGGCGATCATCGCCGTGACCATCCCCGAGCAGCCAGGCAGCTTCAAGGCCTTCTGCGAGGCGGTGGGCAAGCGCCAGATCACCGAATTCAACTATCGCTATCACACCGATCGCGAAGCGCACATCTTCGTCGGCGTGCAGACCCACCCGGAGAACGACCCGCGCCAGGCGCTGGTCGAGGGCCTGCGCGCGCAGGGCTTTCCGGTGCTGGACCTGACCGATAACGAACTGGCCAAGCTGCATATCCGCCATATGGTCGGTGGTCATGCCGCCGGTGTCGGTGACGAGATGGTGCTGCGCTTCGAGTTTCCCGAGCGGCCGGGTGCGCTGTTCAACTTCCTGCAGAAACTGGGCGGGCGCTGGAACATCTCGATGTTCCACTACCGCAATCACGGCGCTGCCGATGGTCGCGTCCTGGCAGCGTTGCAGGTGCCGGCGGACGAACGCCATCTGGTGCCGGCGGCGCTGGACGCCATCGGTTACCCCTACTGGGATGAGAGCGAAAACCCCGCTTATCGCCTGTTTCTGGGTTGAGTACTGCCTTCGAACCCCAGGGCGGGTGCAACCCGCCAGCGCGCTCAGGCGGGTTGCACCCGCCCTACGTAACCGCCCGACAACAAAGGAAGCCTCGATGGAACATTATCTGCTGGTTCGCATCCTCCACAGCGCCCCAGGCGTGTTGCTGCTGCTTGGCCTGATCGCCCATGGCGTCATGCTGTTCAAGGCGCAGCGCGGTGGCGATGCCGCCGTGCTGGCGCGCAAGCTGCGCGTGACCCTGCTGTTCAGCTTTCCGGCGTTCGCCGTGCTGGCGCTGAGTCTGCCGGTCACCGGCTATTGGCTGGTGGACACCGCCGGCTGGTCGCTGGGGCAGACCTGGCTGCTGCTGGGCAGCATTCTCTATGCGCTGATGATGCTGGTGGGTTTGCTGCTGGCCGGTCGCCTGGCGGTCTGGCGTGCGCTGGGCGATACGCCGGCGTCGACGGCGCTGAAGCGTCTGTGCCTGATCTATGCCGGGCTGATTCTGCTGCTGCTGATCGCCATCATGGCGCTGATGGGCGCCAAGCCTGCTTAATTATTGCTGACTGTAGGAGCGGCTTCAGCCGCGATTGCCGCTATGACAGGCTTCGCGGCTGAAGCCGCTCCTACATGTTCGGGGGCGTATCGAGGTGCGCACGGCGCACCCTACGTTTGGTGGTGGCGCTCAACGCAGCGAGATCACCGGCCAGCCGCGTTCGAGGGCGGTGGCGCGCAGCACGTCGTCCGGGTCGACCGCCACCGGGTTGGCCACGGCCTCCAGCAGCGGCAGGTCATTGCGCGAGTCGCTGTAGAAGTAGGCGCCATCGAGGTTGTACCCCGTCTCTGCCAACCACTGGTTCAAGCGCGTCACCTTGCCGCCCTGGTAGCATGGCGTGCCGGCGATCTGCCCGGTATAACGGCCGTCCTGCATGCCGCATTCGGTGGCGATCAGCGTTTCCACGCCCAGGCGCTCGGCGATGGGCGCAGTGACGAAGCGGTTGGTGGCGGTGATGATCACCAGTTTGTCACCAGCGGCGCGGTGCTCGGCCAGCAGTGCCTCGCCCTTGGCCAGGATGATCGGCTCGATCACCTCGGCCATGAACTCGCGGTGCCACTGCGCCAGTTGCGCCATGTCACTGCGACCCAGAATGGCCTGGCTGAAATTCTGGTAGGCCACCACGTCCAGTTTGCCGGCGCAGTAATCGGCATAGAAGGCATCGTTGCGCGCCAGGTACTCGGCCGCGTCGACCAGGCCGCGCTGGCAGACGAATTCGCCCCAGCTGTGATCGCTGTCGCCAGCCAGCAGGGTGTTGTCGAGATCGAAAAGGGCCAAGCGCACGGTTCGTTACCTGTTCTGTAGTAAGGGAAGGCGCGCCAGAATAGCCGCTTTGCCGGGGCTTTCAAACAGCGCCTAAACCCGCGTTGCTGCTGTCGCCGGCTTTGTGGAACAATGCCGGAACTTGCGTGTACGAGGTTGCTTGCCGTGATCGATTCTGATGGTTTCCGCCCGAATGTCGGCATCATCCTGACCAATGATGTCGGCCAGGTGCTCTGGGCCAGGCGTATCAACCAGGATGCGTGGCAGTTTCCCCAGGGTGGCATCAATGATCGTGAATCGCCGGAAGAGGCGCTTTACCGTGAACTGAATGAAGAGGTCGGGCTCGAAGAGCAGGATGTGAATATCCTCGCCTGCACCCGTGGCTGGTTGCGTTATCGTCTGCCGCAGCGTCTGGTGCGCACGCACAGCCAGCCGCTGTGCATCGGGCAGAAGCAGAAGTGGTTTCTGCTGCGCCTGACGGGGGCGGAAGATCGCGTACGCATGGACCTGACCGGCAAGCCCGAATTCGATGGCTGGCGCTGGGTCAGCTACTGGTACCCGCTGGGCCAGGTGGTCACATTCAAGCGCGAGGTCTATCGCCGCGCGCTCAAGGAACTTGCCCCGCGCCTGATAGTGCGCGACTGATACGGACCCCAATCGAGCATGCTCAATACGCTGCGCAAGATCGTCCAGGAAGTAAACGCCGCCAAGGATCTCAAGGCGGCGCTGTCGATCATCGTGCAGCGGGTCAAGGAAGCGATGGGCAGCCAGGTCTGCTCGGTCTACCTGCTCGATCCGGAAACCAATCGCTTCGTGCTGATGGCCACCGACGGTCTCAACAAGCGCTCCATCGGCAAGGTCAGCATGGCACCCAGCGAAGGTCTGGTCGGCCTGGTCGGTAGCCGTGAAGAACCGCTGAACCTCGAAGATGCCGCCAGCCATCCCCGCTACCGCTACTTCGCCGAGACCGGCGAGGAACGCTATGCCTCCTTCCTCGGTGCGCCGATCATCCACCACCGGCGGGTGATGGGCGTTCTGGTGGTGCAGCAGAAGGAGCGCCGCCAGTTCGACGAAGGCGAGGAAGCCTTCCTGGTCACCATGAGCGCGCAGCTCGCTGGCGTTATCGCCCATGCCGAGGCGACTGGTTCGATTCGGGGGCTCGGTCGCCAGGGCAAGGGCGTGCAGGAGGCCAAATTCGTCGGCGTGCCGGGTGCGCCGGGGGCAGCGGTCGGTACCGCTGTCGTGGTGCTGCCCCCGGCCGATTTGAATGTAGTTCCAGACCGCAGTGTCGATGACATCGCTGCCGAGCTGGAGCTGTTCGACAAGGCGCTCGGCTGGGTGCGCGAGGACATGCAGGAGCTGTCCGAGAAGCTCGCCACTCAGCTGCGCAAGGAAGAGCGCGCGCTGTTCGACGTCTACCTGATGATGCTCGAGGACGCCGCACTGGGTAACGAGGTGCGCAAGGTCATCCGTACCGGCCAGTGGGCGCAGGGCGCCTTGCGCCAGGTGGTACTCGATCACGTCAATCGTTTCGAGCTGATGGATGACGCTTACCTGCGCGAGCGCGCCTCCGATGTGCGCGACCTCGGCCGGCGCCTGCTCGCCTACCTGCAGGAAGAACGCAAGACCACGCTGGTCTATCCGGATAACACCATCCTGGTCAGCGAGGAGCTGTCGCCGGCGATGCTTGGCGAAGTGCCGGAAGGCAAGCTGGTCGGCCTGATCTCGGTGACCGGCTCGGGCAACTCCCACGTGGCGATTTTCGCCCGCGCCATGGGTATTCCCACGGTCATGGGCGTGGTCGACCTGCCGTATTCGAAGATCGACGGCATCAAGCTGATCGTCGATGGCTATCACGGCGAAGTCTTCACCAACCCCAGCGAGCTGCTGAGCAAGCAGTACGCCGAAGTGGTCGAGGAGGAGCGCCAGCTCACCGAAGGGCTCGACGCCCTGCGCGCGTTGCCCTGCGAGACCCTCGACGGTCACCGCATGCCGCTGTGGGTCAACACCGGTCTGCTCGCCGATGTTGCGCGGGCTCAGCAACGTGGCGCCGAGGGCGTCGGCCTGTACCGCACCGAAGTGCCGTTCATGATCAATGAGCGCTTCCCCAGCGAGAAGGAACAGCTCGCCACCTATCGCGAGCAGTTGCAGGCCTTCCACCCGCTGCCGGTGACCATGCGCACCCTGGATATCGGCGGCGACAAGTCGCTGTCCTACTTCCCGATCAAGGAAGAGAATCCCTTCCTGGGCTGGCGCGGCATTCGCGTGACCCTCGATCACCCGGAAATCTTTCTGGTGCAGACCCGCGCCATGCTCAAGGCCAGCGAGGGGCTGGACAACCTGCGCATCCTGCTGCCGATGATTTCCGGCACGCAGGAGCTGGAAGAGGCACTGCACCTGATTCACCGTGCCTGGGGCGAGGTGCGTGACGAAGGCACCGATGTGCCGCTGCCGCCCATTGGCGTGATGATCGAGATCCCGGCAGCCGTCTATCAGACCCGTGAACTGGCGCGCCAGGTGGACTTCCTCTCGGTCGGTTCCAATGACCTGACCCAATACCTGCTGGCGGTCGACCGCAACAACCCGCGCGTGGCGGATCTCTACGACTTCCTCCACCCGGCAGTGCTGCAGGCCTTGCAGAAGGTGGTCAACGACGCGCATCTCGAAGGCAAGCCAGTGAGCATCTGCGGCGAGATGGCCGGTGACCCGGCGGCTGCCGTGTTGCTGCTGGCGATGGGCTTCGATTCGCTGTCGATGAACGCCACCAACCTGCCCAAGGTGAAATGGTTGCTGCGTCAGGTCACCCAGAGCAAGGCCAAGGAACTGCTCGGCCAGGTGATGACCATGGACAACCCGCACCTGATCTACAGCACCCTGCACCTGGCACTGCGCAACCTGGGGCTCGGTCGGGTGATCAATCCGGCGTCCAATATCCAGGCCTGATTCGTCTGTAGGAGCGAGCTCTGCTCGCGAAGCTTTCGCGCCGCCAAGATTCGCGAGCAGTTTCCTGGCCCGGATGCAATCCGGGACAACGGCGCTCTCTATTGCCGGATTGCATCCGGGCTACCCACGCAAGGCGACCTCGCCCAACAGGGCACCCTGCGGGCCGAAGCTGCGCTCGGTGATATTCCAGCGCCCATCCCGGCCAAGGTTCAGCACCGTGCTGGCGCGGGTGCCATAGGCCGCCGTGGTAATGAAAATACTCGACAGTACGCGCTCCGTCGCCAGCCCGACGCCGGTGTCCGGCAGCAGGTGATCGGCCGGCAGGCTTGTGTCGCTCAGCAGCTCCAGTAGCGCTTCATCCCCGTGCTCGACGCTATCGCGCAGGGCATTTCTGGCACGCAGCAGTTTCGGCCAGGGCGTGTCGAGGCTGGCGTTGGACATGCCGTAGATGCCGCTCTGCAATTGTCGAGGCCGGCCTTCCTGCGAGTTGAAATGCCAGAGCTGATGGCGGTCGCCCACAAGCAGGTTGAAACCAGCGTGCTCTTCAGCGTCGCGCATGATCCTGTCGAGATAGGCCGGTGCCGACTCCTGGCCCAGCAGGTAGTCGGCCGTCAGCGCGCCGCGTGAACGCGTGCCGGCTTTTTGCCCGGGGTCGCGGATATTGGTCAGTGCCGCGAAGCGGCCTTGCGCGGTGACGCCGAGCCAGGTGCCCCCAGCCTGCAGGTCGCGACCGGCGAATACGCCAGGTGCATCCGGCCATTGGCTCAGTGCTGCGCTGGGGCGCGCATAGAACTCGTCGCGATTGGCCGCCAGGCGCAGCACCGTCGGGCTTTCGGGCTGCCAGGCGAAGACGATCAGGCACATGCGTATTGCTCCACTGACGGAGTCTTGCAGGCTAGCGAGCTGAGCCGCAGGCGGCAACCGTTCCGTCGATCCGTGTGCCGTTGAGGGGGCATTTCCGCTACCATGCCGCTTTGTTTTTGGGGGGTGTCGATGGAACTGCTGCTCTACCTGGTGCTGGGTTCGGCTGCCGGTATGCTGGCGGGTCTGTTCGGCGTGGGCGGCGGTCTGATCATCGTGCCGGTGCTGGTGCTGAGCTTCACCGCCCAGGGCATGGCAACGGAAATCCTCACTCACCTGGCAGTGGGAACGTCCCTGGCGACCATCGTCTTTACCTCGATCAATTCGCTGCTCGAGCACCATCGCAAGGGCGCGGTGCGCTGGCCGCTGTTTCGCTGGTTGACCCTGGGCATTGTGCTCGGTGCCGCGCTGGGGGCGATGACGGCGTCGCTGATCCAGGGGCCGCTGCTGCAGAAGATCATCGGTACGTTCGCCATCATCGTTGCCGCGCAGATGGCGCTGGACCTGAAACCCAAGGCCAGTCTCGGTGTCCCAGGCAAGCCGACGCTGACAGTAGCCGGCGGGGTGATCGGTTGGGCGTCGGCGATCTTCGGGATTGGCGGTGGTTCGCTGACCGTGCCCTTTCTGGTCTGGCGCAGCGTGCCGATCCAGCAGGCGGTGGCAACCTCGGCGGCTTGTGGTTTGCCGATCGCCATCGCCGGCGCGCTGAGTTTCATGGTTACCGGCTGGGGGAATCCGAGTCTGCCGCAATGGAGCGTCGGTTTCGTGTATCTCCCGGCATTGCTGGGGATAGCCCTGACCAGCATGTTCTTTGCCCGTTTTGGTGCGCGCCTGGCTCATCGCCTGTCGCCACTGTTGCTCAAGCGTCTGTTCGCCCTGCTGCTGTTCAGCGTGGGCCTGAGTTTTTTCATCTAAGGAGTCCTGGATGCTGCCTTATCCGCAGATCGACCCGGTGGCCATCGCCCTCGGTCCACTGAAAATCCATTGGTACGGCCTGATGTATCTGGTCGGTATCGGCGGTGCCTGGTGGCTGGCCTCACGCCGGCTTGAGCGTTTCGACGCGACCTGGAACAAGGAGAAACTTTCCGATCTGGTGTTCTGGGTGGCCATGGGGGTGATTCTCGGCGGGCGCCTGGGCTACGTCTTTTTCTATGATTTTGCCGCCTACATCGCCGAACCGGCGAAGATCCTGCGGGTTTGGGAGGGCGGCATGTCCTTCCATGGCGGCCTGATCGGGGTGATGCTGGCGACCTGGTGGTTCGGCAAGCGCAACGGCAAGAGCTTCTTCGAACTGATGGACTTCATCGCACCACTGGTGCCGATTGGCCTGGGTGCCGGGCGCATTGGCAACTTCATCAATGCCGAGCTGTGGGGCAAGGCCACCGACGTGCCCTGGGCAATGGTCTTCCCCACCGACCCGCAGCAGCTGGCGCGCCACCCGTCGCAGCTGTACCAGTTCGCCCTGGAAGGCGTCGCGCTGTTCACCATCCTCTGGTTCTACTCGCGCAAACCGCGTCCGACCATGGCCGTTTCCGGCATGTTCGCCGCTTGCTACGGTGTATTCCGCTTCATCGTCGAATTCGTTCGCGTGCCGGACGCCCAATTGGGCTATCTGGCCTGGGGCTGGCTGACCATGGGGCAGGTCCTCTGCATACCGATGATTCTCGCCGGCCTGGGCCTGATCGCCTACGCCTACAAGCGCCAGCCCGTACAAGGAGCCGTCTGATGAAACAGTACCTCGACCTGATGCGCCACGTGCGCGAGCACGGCACCTTCAAGCAAGACCGCACCGGCACCGGCACTTACAGCGTGTTCGGCTACCAGATGCGCTTCGACCTGGCCGATGGCTTCCCCATCGTCACCACCAAGAAGTGCCACCTGCGCTCGATCATTCACGAGCTGCTGTGGTTCCTGCAGGGCGACACCAACATCAAGTACCTCAAGGACAACGGCGTCAGCATCTGGGACGAGTGGGCCGACGAGAACGGCGACCTCGGTCCGGTCTACGGCTACCAGTGGCGCAGCTGGCCGGCGCCCAATGGCGAGTCCATCGACCAGATCGCCAAGTTGATCGAGATGATCAGGAAGAACCCTGACTCGCGTCGCCTGATCGTATCGGCCTGGAACCCGGCGCTGGTCGAGCAGATGGCGCTGCCGCCGTGCCACGCGCTGTTCCAGTTCTACGTGGCGGACGGCAAGCTCAGCTGCCAGCTCTATCAGCGCTCGGCTGACATCTTCCTCGGCGTGCCCTTCAACATCGCCAGCTATGCGCTGCTGACGCTGATGGTGGCGCAGGTCTGCGACCTGCAACCGGGCGAGTTCATCTGGACCGGCGGCGACTGCCACCTGTACGCCAACCACATCGAACAAACCGACCTGCAACTGACCCGCCAGCCGCTGCCGCTGCCGACCATGAAGCTCAACCCCGAGGTGAAGGACCTGCTGGCCTTCACATTCGAGGACTTCGAACTGGTCGGTTACGAAGCGCACCCGCATATCAAGGCGCCGGTCGCGGTTTGAGATGGAAGTGGGGGGGCTCTGGTGGGCTGAAGCCCACCCTACGGTATGAAGCCACCCTAGGGTCTGGCAGCGTCACGAAGCGCTACTAGGATGTAGGGTGGGTCGAGCGGCGTTTCTTGTAGGGTGGGCTTCAGCCCACCGATTTCATGGAGAGATCGCCGCTTAGGCGCTCCACCTGCTGCGCGCGTTCGGCCTCTTCCAGGCGTGCGCCTGGATTCAGTGACGACCATTCGGGATGGGCGCGTGCCACGTTCAGCGGGGCGGGTAGCTTGCCCTGGCGCCACAGGGTTTCCTGCGGGGCGCTGAGGGTGATGGCGTCCATCGCGGCGTGTCCGCGTACGTCCAAGGCGGCCAGCAGCTGCTGCTGACGCAGGGCGAGAAGGCGCAGCACGGCATCGTCGACGGTCAGCTCGCGCTGGCCTTTCAATTTTCCCTTCAGCCTTTCCCCGTAGCTGCGCAGGGTCTGCGCGCTGCCGCCGATCACGGCGCCCAGTGCAGCGGCGGCGCCCAGGGTGAGGCCGCCGACCAGCAGGTCGACACCGACGCCAGTGGCGGCGCCGGCCGCCATGCCACCACCGACCTTGATGCCCAGTTGCTTCAGCGTTTCCGGGTTGAACAGGTCGTCGCCCCAGCGGCCATCGAGCAGCGGCAGGTCGGCCGCCTTGGCATCGGCGCTGCGGAAGGCGTACAGGCGCAATAGGGCCTCGACGCAACGTTGCTCGCGTTGGCGAATCGCATCGCGCAGCTCGGCCATGGCGCCCTGTTCCAGCACCGGCTGGGCGGCGACGCTGCGGCGGCAGGCGGCGCAGTCGATCAGCAGTTCGGCGATCAGGCGGTTGCCGGCCTGGCGACGGGCCAGGCGCTGCGCTTCATGATCCTCGATCAGTCGTTGCAGCTGCGGGCGTGAACGCTCCAGCAGCAGGGCCAGGCTTTCGTACAGACGGCGCTCTCCATCCTCGGTTGGCGCCACGCTGTCGAACGCCACCAGCGCATGCAGACCAAGGCGGGCCAGGGCTTCGCGCCACTCGCTTTCACGATGGCTGGCGCTGGCGACGAAATTGAGCACCGGCAGCAAGGGTCTGCCGCACATGTTGAGCACCGCCAGTTCGTCGCGGTACTTGGCCAGCACCGGCTCACGCACGTCGATCACGTACAGCCCGGCGTCGGAGGCCATGAGCTGGCGCAGTACCTTGGCTTCCTGTTCGTAGCGCTGGCGGGCTTCGCTGCCTTCGAGAAAACGCGCCAGACGTGTCGGGCCGTCCAGCCGCTCGCCGGGGCGGTCGAGGCGCTCCAGGTAGTCGAGCAGGGCGATGGCATCCTCCAGGCCGGGGGTGTCGTACAGCTCCAGCAACGCCTGGCCATCTACCGACAGGCGCGCACCCTCGACATGGCGCGTGGTGCTGGCGCGCGGTGAGACTTCGCCGAACTCCACGTCGCGGGTCAGAGTGCGCAGCAGCGAGGTCTTGCCGACGTTGGTGTGGCCGACCAGGGCGAGCTTCAGTGGTTGGCTCATGGGGCAGCCCCCGACATCTTGTTCCCGGATTGCATCCGGGCTACGGCAGTTGGGAAGCGTAGGGTGGATGACGCTTCACCCATCCACCGAGGAGGATGGTGGATGAGAAAAGCGTCATCCACCCTACGGCGAACGCGTTCAGTCATGTCCTGTCTCCAACCAGCTCAGCGGCGCCGTATCGTCATGCTGCAGCCCCAGGCTGGCGATTGCCTGGTGCCAGTCCGCCAGGCGTGCGCTGTCCAGGCTTTCACCTGGGGCGGGCGGTAGCAGCCAGATGCGCGTGGCACTCGCGCAACGCGCCAGTTCGCCGAGCAGCGCCAGGGTGCCGCGATCCGGCGAGCGGCGCGGGTCGCAAGCGATGGCCAGACGCTCGGGCGGGAAGCGGGTCAGTTGTTCGAGCAACTGGCGGCGTTGTTCGCGGCTGTCGACCACACCGGCATCCGCCACACCCTTTGGCAGCGGCATCGGCGGCCAGGGGCGACGCTCATCCAGTTCGATGCCGAGCAGCAGCGCGCCGCTGCCGACCTGGGCATTGGCGCCGCCTTGCGGCTGATGCAGCGCGGCGGGGGCCAGGTCGCAGATGCCGAGGCGCTCGCTGTCCGGCTGCAGGCGCTGGCGCAACAGGCCGTAGCCGGGCAGTTCGAGATCCAGGCGCAGCGCGCCTTTGCCCGATTGCCAGCGCCACAGGCACAGCAGCGCCAGCAGCAGGCGTGGCAGCAGGCCGTAGACCAGCACCACGCCGACCAGCCAGCCAGCCCAACTCTGCCGGGCTGCTTCGCTGGCGATGGCGGCATCGCCGCTGGCGCGGATGACGTCGATGTCCGGCAGGCTGAAGCCGAGCAGGGCGGGCAGGGCGCCGATGGCCTGGGTCAGGGCGATGAGGGTGTCGCCAGCGAGAATGGTGGTTTCCCAGACGAAGCCGTAGCGACGCGTGGCGAGCAGCAACAGCAGGGTGACCAGTGCTGCGAGCATGGCCAGCATCCACAGGCCGTTGACCAGCAGACCCAGGCCCCAGCGGGTCAGGCGCTGGCGTTGCAGCATCAGCAGCAGGGCCGGGGCCAGTTGCGCGGCGCTGGCATCGCGCGCCAGTCTTTCACTGAGCCACAGCCACAGGCGACCGAGCGCGCCGGGGTGGTCGCGGGTCAGCAGCAGACCCAGCAGCCAGCCAAGCAGCATCAGCAGGTTGAGCCCGAGCAGGCTGCCCAGCGCCCAGAACACGTTGACGGGTTGGCGCCCGTCACCCAGCGCGGCCAGAGCCAGACCGAAGCCGCTGAGCAGGGCCAACAGCGCCAGCAGCAGACCGGCCAGGCGTGCGCCCTGCAGCCAGTGCAGCAGCGCCTGCCACTGACCATCTCGACGGGCCAGATGCAGGGCGCGATGCTGGATGCGCTCGGCCAGGTCAACCTGCTCGGCACGGGCCAGGCGATTGGCTTCGGCGTCTTCGAGCGGGCCGGCGTGTTCCTCGCGCAGGCGAATGGTCTCGCTGAGCCAGAGGCGTTGGAAGGGCGTTGGGGAGGAGGCGTCTGTCACGCGGCGTCTCGTCGTTCGGATCAGGGGTTGAGGATAACCCCTGATCCGCCTCGGTGCGAATCAGCGCTGCTGGCGCAAGCGTACGGCGATGTCCGGTTGGTCGATGAACAGGCCGTCGATGTCGGTGGCAAGGAAGGCGCGCAGCTCGGCGTCGATGTCGCCGCGTTCGGCAGGGGCGCTGCCACGGCGCAGGCTGGTGGGCAGGAAGGCGTTCTCGGCGCGGAAGGTGTAGGGATGCACCTTGAGCCCGGCAGCGTGGGCGTCACGTACCAGGCTGGTCGGCACGGTCAGGTTACCGGCGGCATCACGCGGGATGATCATGCCTTTCTCCGGGCCGATACCGGCGGCGTAACTGGCGATACTTTGCAGACCTTGCGGGGTGATCATCTGGTGATAGCCAAGGTCACTGCCCAGTACCTGCTGATCGTAGGGTTGGCCCTCTATCCACAGCAGCTGCACCAGGCGGATCGGGGTCAGCTTGCTCAGCGTCTTGAGGTTGTCCACTTCGAAGGACTGAATGAAAACGGGCGCGTCGGCGCTGTCGTAGCCGTTGCGTTCGAGCACCGCCAGCAGCGGTTTTTCCATGGCCAGGTCGAGTTGCTGGAAGTGGGTGGGGTGCTTGGTTTCCGGGTACAACCCGATGGTTCGTTGCTGGAGCGCTTCCAGCCGTTTCACCAGATCGATGATCTCTTGCAAGGTAGGAATCTCGAACTGGCCATCGAAGCGGGTATTGCCCGGCCGTTGCTGCGGGATGCGCTCGATGGCGCGCAGGGTTTTCAGCTCGGCCAGGGTGAAGTCTTCGCTGAACCAGCCTTCCAGGCTGCGTCCGTCGACGCTCTGGGTGCGTTTGCGGTCAGCGAACTCGGGGCGCTGCGCCACATCGGTGGTCAGCCCCAGTTCATTATCGTGACGGGCGACCAGTTGGCCGTCGCGGGTCATCACCAGGTCGGGCTCGATGTAGTCGGCGCCTTGCAAGGCGGCCAGCGCGTAGGCGGCCAGGGTGTGCTCAGGCGCGTAACCACTGGCGCCCCGGTGGGCGATCAGCAGTGGCGCCTTGGTGTCCGAGGTCTGGGTTTGCTTGGCGCCGGGTTGCTGCTGGGCCCAGTCGATGGCGGCCTGGACGTTATCCGGGGCCGGGCTGGCGAAGACCGACAGTGGCAGCAGTGTGACGCCCAATATCCAGGCGGAGAGTGATTTCGACATGAGGCTCGCTCCTTGCTCGTAAGTTCAGCCGCTAGCCTGCTACGGCGAATGTGACGATACGACGACAGCGTTGCTTCGGCCACGGGTGGGCTGCGAGGCCGCTGGGTGCTCTGCTATGCTCGCGGCCATGAAAACGACTCTACCTCTTTCCCTGATCGCCGCGCTCGCGCACAACCGCGTGATTGGTCGCGACAACCAGCTGCCCTGGCATCTGCCAGCAGACCTCAAGCACTTCAAGGCACTGACGCTCGGCAAGCCGATCATCATGGGGCGCAAGACCTGGGATTCGCTCGGTCGGCCGTTGCCCGGCCGGCTCAATATCGTGGTCAGCCGCCAGGCGGGCCTGGCCCTGGAAGGGGCCGAGGTATTCGCGACGCTGGAAGAGGCCATCGAACGAGCCGACGCCTGGGCGCGTGAAGAGAATGCCGAGGAACTGATGCTGATCGGCGGCGCGCAGCTCTATGAGCTGGGCCTGGACCAGGCTGATCGCCTGTACCTGACGCGTGTCGGCCTCGACCCCGAAGGCGATGCCTTTTTTCCCGAGGTCGACGAGGCTACATGGCGCATGACCTCCAGCGTCGAGCACCCGGCTTCGCCCGAGACACCGTTCTACGCCTTCGAAGTGTGGGAGCGCCGCGGCGCATAACCCTACCGAGCTTTCCGGCCATCTCTGCCGCCAGGTTCTCCTGCGCGCGATGATGGCCACTGCCTTGCCTCTGCCGTAATTTTCTTTCGTGCATCCTGATGCAGGTTTTTACATGTCTGAGCAATCGCCCGACGACGAGCAACTGAACGCCGTCGCTGCACTCTTCGTGCGCCATCCACTCTGGGAAGATGCGCTGGCCCTGCTGTTCGGTACCGCTCTGGTGGCGCTGGGCATCGCCTTCTACGCCCATGCGGGGTTGTTGACGGGTGGCACTGTCGGCATCGCCTTTCTGGCCAACTACCAGGCTGGTTGGTCGTTCGGTCTGGTGTTCTGTCTGGTCAATCTGCCGTTCTATCTACTCGGCATCTGGCGCATGGGCTGGGGTTTCACCTTGCGCACGGGCTGCGCGGTATTGCTGGTTTCGCTGCTGGCGGAGCTGACGCCGCAGTGGGTCGCCTTCGCTCACCTCAGCGCCCTCTATGCCGCGCTGTTCGGCGGTGCCGCGATGGGGCTGGGTTTGCTCATGCTGTTCCGTCACCGTGCCAGCCTGGGTGGGGTGAACATTCTTGCGCTGTACATGCAGGAGCGCTTCGGTTTCCGTGCGGGTGCCGTGCAGATGGCCATCGACGCGAGCATCGTGCTGGCGGCGATCTTCGTGGTGTCGCCAGACAAGGTGCTGCTGTCGGTGCTGGGGGCGGTGATGCTCAATCTGGTGCTGGTGATCAATCACCGGGCCGATCGCTACGTCGGCGTCAGTTGAGCCCATGAACGAACGAGGGGCTGCCTCGCTGGAGGCAGCCCCTCGTCGTTTTTCGCGGAGGCGAGAATCAGATCACTTCGCTGAACTGGATGATTTCGACCCAGTAGCCGTCCGGGTCCTTGATGAAGGCGATGTCGCGCATGCGGCCGTCGGTCAGGCGCTTCTGGAAGTCCACGCCGAGGTCTTCGAAGCGCTGGCAGGCCGCCTTGATGTCCGGTACCGACACGCACAGGTGACCGAAGCCGCGCGGGTCGCTGTTGCCGCTGTGGTAGGAAAATTCCGGGTCTTTCTCGGTGCCGTAGTTGTAGGTCAGCTCCAGCACGCCGGGGATCGACTTGCGCCACTGATGGCGGGCCGCCGGGTCAGTCGGGATTTGCGACTTGTCGTTGATCAGGGCGAGGAAGTACAGACTGAACTCGGCGTCGGGGAAGTCCTTCTTCTCCAGTAAGGTGAAGCCCAGCACGCGGGTGTAGAAATCCAGGGATTTCTGCAGGTCCTTCACGCGGATCATGGTGTGGTTGTAGACGAAGTCGGCGGTGGCGACGTCGGGTTTGGCGGTCACGCCGGCAATGGCGTTGAGCTCGTCGAGGGTCATGGGGTTCTCCATCAGGCGGGGAAAAGGCTGTACCAGCCTAGATGGACTCGATGGGGGCGTTTTTCAAGGGTAGGGTGCGCCGTGCGCACCTGGGCCATTCGCAGTCGCCGATCGGTTGGTAGGGCGGTGGACGGATGAAGCGTCGTCCACCCTACGGTTGGCATCAGCGCGTAGGGTGGACAACGCTGTTTTTGTCCACCATGGGGTTGGCAGGTGGTGGACGGATGAAGCGTCGTCCACCCTATGGTTGGCATCAGCGCGTAGGGCGGACAACGCTGTTTTTGTCCGCCTTGGGTTGCCAGGGCTGTGGACGGATGAAGCGTCGTCCACCCTACGGTTGGCATCAGCGCGTAGGGCGGACAACGCTGTTTTTGTCCGCCTTGGGTTGGCAGGTGGTGGACGGATGAAGTGTCGTCCGCCCAAGGGTGGGTATCAGACTTGCAACGTGATCAGTTCGGCCCGGACCTTCTGGTCGTCGATATGCAGGATGCCCACGCCGATGGGCAGCGCGTAGGGTGGACAACGCTGTTTTTGTCCACCACGGATTGGCAGGTGGTGGACGGATGAAGTGTCGTCCGCCCAAGGGTGGGTATCAGACTTGCAACGTGATCAGCTCGGCCCGGACCGTCTGGTCGTCGATATGCAGGATGCCCACGCCGATGGGCAGCGCGTAGGGTGGACAACGCTGTTTTTGTCCACCACGG
>NZ_JBLWTV010000033.1:0-35805 GCF_048269965.1 Pseudomonas sp.
AGTGAAACGACGCATCGCCGATGGTAGTGTGGTGCTTCACCATGTGAGAGTAGGTCATCGTCAAGCTCCTATACGAACGCCCAGTTTGCTAACGCAGACTGGGCGTTCTTCTTTGTGCGCAAAAAATGGCGCGTGGTGGTGAGAGTCCCGGAGCGCCGGCCGGATCATCGTCAAGCTCCTATACGAAACCCCAGATCGCCAACGCGGTCTGGGGTTTCTTCTTTGTGCGCTGGAAAACAGGGCGCCGTAGGGTGCGCTGCGCGCACCGCCAATGACGCGGGCATCCCGGTGCGCACGGCGCACCCTACGGGGCAATGCAGCGCAGCCTAGGGGTGGCGGCGCTTTGTCGGTATCAATAAAAAGGCCACCTTGGAGGTGGCCTTTGGTGCTTCTGGGTAATGATCAATCGCCGCGATATTCGCAGCCGCTGGTGCAGGTTTCGTGGATGCGTACGCGCGACAGCTCTGGTAGCAGTGGTTTGACCTGTTGCCAGATCCACTTGGCCAGCACTTCGCTGGTTGGGTTTTCCAGGCCGGGAATGTCGTTCAGGTAGTTGTGGTCGAGCTGCTCGTAGATCGGTTTGAAGATCGCCTTGATCTCCGAGAAGTCACGAATCCAGCCGGTATAGGGATCGACTTCACCTTCGATATAGATGGCAACTCGAAAGGAGTGACCATGCAGGCGGCCGCATTTGTGGCCTTCCGGTACGTGTGGCAGGCGATGAGCCGCCTCGAAGATGAATTCTTTGAACAATTCCACTGAACAGCGCTCGCGTAAATGATTCCGCCTGATTGGCGTTGAGCGGCACAGTTTATCAGGTATGGCCCGATTGCCGCCTAATCACGTCCGCTCTACAGGTTGAGCAGTCACTCATAACCCCACTGTCTCAGAGGGGTTGCAGGCGTTCTGCCAGGCGGCCGCTTTCGACCAGTTCGAGAAATTCGTCACCGAGCCGCGAACTTTCGGCCATCGCCTGGCGCCAGTAGCGCTCGCGTCCTTGATCATTGCCCAGGTAGCGTTTGAAGTCGGTGCGATCCGGCAGTTTGCCGTGTGGCAGGCGCGCAAGATAGTCGCGTGATGGCGCCAGCAGCAGCACATCCTGCAGACGCGTGCGGTCGCCACGGCGCCAGGGCATGCTCTTGTCGAACCAGCCGGGTATCACACGATCGGTGAAGTGCGGATAGAGCACGATATCGTCGCCGCTGTAGGGCAGGTCGAGGTGATAGTCGAGCAGGCCGCCATCGCGATAAGCGCCCGGCTCCAGGCCAGGAATCTCGCGAATCGCCTCCATCACCATGGGAATCGAGCCCGAAGCCAGCAGGGCGTGGCGCAGGTTCTCCGGGGTCAGCGCATGGAAGTGCGAGCGGAAGTCGCTCAGCTGCGCGAGCGGCGGCACCTGCCGCGCATCATGCAGAATCACCCGGTCGAAATGGCGGCCAAGGCGCTGGCGGGCCAGGAAGTTGTTACCGATCACCGATGACAGGCCGAGGCTGAGTTTGCCGCGATGATCGTGTTGCAGCAGGCCATGGCTCTTCACCACGACGATGTGCAGGCGATAGTGCGGGTTGGCAATGATGGCGGCGTCCTGATCGGCGAGCAGCTCGCTGAGCATCTGCCGGCAACTGCCCGACACCTCGGCCATGCTCACACCCTTGGCGAAGCGCTGAGAGGTGTACAGCTCGCCCAGTCGTCGAAGCCCGGCGGCGGGGTCCGGCAGGCAGGCGCTGGCAAAGCGCCAGGAGCCGATGGAGGCGCCGATCAGGGCGCGTTCGCGTGGCGCACGAGGCAGCCAGTCCCCAAAGAGTGCGAGATCCAGCCCCTGAATGCCGATGCCTTTGGGTCCGCCTGCCGCGCCAGGCAGGATGCCGACGTCCGCCGGGCTCAGGCCATTCTGGCGAATTCTTGCCAAGGCCCTGGGGCCGGCCTTGAGGGTCAGGGCAGGGGATTTGATATGGATCGCGCTCATCGTGCCTCCTTTCGCAGCAGGCGATTATAGAGGGCTGAGTGCGCAGGCCAAGCCACTTCATGCGGTGAATGACGCGAGTGAATTCAGCTTGAATTAAGTGCCTGGGCCTAGAGTGGCAGTCACTGATTCACTGCTGGAGAAAGCCATGAAACGATTGATCAGCCTCGCAACACTTGCCACCCTCGTCAGCGTCGCTACCATTGCCCAGGCGCGCGATCTCGGCCCGGACGAGGCCCTGCGTCTGCGTGATGCCGGGACCATCAAATCCTTCGAACAGCTCAATGAGGCGGCGCTGGCCCAACACCCGGGTGCACGCATCGAAGAAACCGAGCTGGAAGACGAATACGGCCGCTATATCTATCAGATCGAGCTGCGCGATACCCAGGGCGTGCAGTGGGACCTGGAGCTGGATGCCAGCACCGGGGAAATGCTCAAGAACCACCAGGACGATTGATGAAGTTTCGACGTACCACCGCGCTATTGCTGGTACTGGCATGCGGTTTTGCCAGCGTGCCGGGCGTTGCGCGCGATCTCGATCAGGATGAGGCGCTGCGCCTGCGGCGCGAGGGGGTCATCATGCCCTTCGAGCAACTGATGCAGCACATCGGCAACGCCTACCCCGGTTCCACGCTGCTGGAAGCGGAGCTGGAGGAAGAGGATGGCGTGCTGGTCTATGAGGTCGAGATTCTGACCACCTCGGGCGTGGTGCGCGAGCTCGAACTGGATGCCCGCAACGGCACTATTCTGAAGGATGAGGAAGACGACTGATGCGCCTGTTGCTGGTGGAAGACCATGTACCCCTGGCCGATGAACTGACCGCCAGCCTGACTCGCCAGGGCTATGCCGTGGACTGGCTGGCCGATGGTCGTGACGCGGCCTATCAGGGTGCCAGCGAGCCTTATGACCTGATCATTCTCGACCTCGGCCTGCCAGGCAAGCCGGGGTTGGAGGTGCTGCAGGAGTGGCGTGCTGGCGGACTGGCCGCGCCGGTGCTGGTGCTGACTGCGCGAGGTTCCTGGGCCGAGCGCATCGAGGGGCTGAAGGCCGGTGCCGACGATTACCTGACCAAACCCTTCCACCCCGAGGAACTGGCCTTGCGTATCCAGGCGCTGTTGCGCCGCGCCCATGGCCTGGCCAACCAGCCGCAACTGGAGGCCGCCGGTCTGCAACTGGACGAGAGCCGCCAGTGCGTGACGGCAGGCGGCGAAGCCATCGACCTGACTGCTGCCGAGTTTCGCTTGCTGCGTTATTTCATGCTGCATCCGGGGCAGATCCTGTCCAAGAGTCACCTCGCTGACCACCTCTACGATGGCGAGACCGAGCGTGACTCCAACGTCATCGAAGTGCACGTCAACCGCCTGCGCGGCAAGCTCGGGCGCAATGTGATCGAGACCCGTCGTGGGCAGGGTTACCGCTTTACCGGAGAGCAGGGTTGAGGTCCATTCAGCGTCGGCTCGGTATTGGCCTGGCCGCTACGCTGTTGCTGGTCGGACTGGTTCTGGCACAGGCCAGCCTCTGGGTCTTCGACCGTGGCCTGCGCGCTTATCTGGAAGAGGATTTGCGTGACGAAGCGCAAGGGCTGTTGGCCGCACTGGTGCGCGGGCCGGCTGGTTTGCAACTGGATGAGCGGCGTCTCGATCCCTCGTTCCAGCGGCAATTCTCGGGGCATTACTTTCGTATCGATTTTTCCGACCGCAGCTGGCGTTCGCGCTCGCTGTGGGATCGTGAGCTGCTCAAGCCCAATGGCATTGGCATGCAGGCCGAGCTGGGCGATGGCCCGCAAGGCCAGTTGCTGCTGATCTACCGCGCCGACTACCGCCGCTATGGGGAGAACCTGTCGATCAGCGTGGCACAGGATTATCAGCCGGTACTGCAGAGCTTTCGTCGTATGCAGTGGGTGGGATTGGGGCTGGGCGGCGCTGCGCTGCTGCTGATCCTGGTGGCCCAGCGTTACACCGTGCGCAGGGCCCTGCGCCCACTGGAACAGGTGCGTCAGCAGATCGTGCAGTTGCAGCAGGGGCGGCGTACGGAGCTGGATGCCGAGGTGCCCGAAGAGCTGGAGCCTCTGGTCGCGCAGGTCAATCATCTGTTGGCGCATACCGAGGACACCCTCAAACGCTCGCGCAATGCCCTTGGCAATCTTGGCCACGCGCTGAAAACGCCGCTGGCCGTGTTGATCAGCCTGGCCGGCCGCGAGGAGTTGGCGGCCCATCCGGCATTGCGCGCGACCATGCGCGAGCAGTTGGAACAGATCGGGCAGCGCCTGGGCCGCGAGCTGGGGCGTGCGCGCCTGGCTGGCGAGGTGTTGCCGGGGGCACGCTTCGATTGCGCGCAGGAGCTGCCGGGGCTGTTCGCCACCTTGTCGATGATTCATGACCCTGGCCTGAGCCTGGGTTGGCAGGCGCCGCCTGGCCTGGTTCTGCCGCGCGATCGTGAGGATCTGCTGGAGCTGCTCGGCAACCTGCTGGACAACGCCTGCAAATGGGCGCAGCAACGCGTGCAATTGACGGTGGAGGAGAGCGCCGAGGGTTATCGCCTGTGCGTCGATGATGACGGCCCAGGTATCGATGCCGAACGCCGCGAGGCCGTGCTTGGGCGCGGCACCCGCCTGGACGAGCAGGTAGCAGGGCATGGCCTGGGCCTCGGCATCGTGCGCGATATCATCGAGGCCTGGCATGGCCGTATCGAGCTGCAGGACAGTCCGTTGGGCGGGTTGCGAGTGGTGGTCAGTCTGCCACGGCGTTGAACCTCAGGCTCACGCCGGTCTGGTGGGTTACGCGGCGCGGTAAGTTTGTTGGCGCCTGCAAACGCTGCGTTCAGCGCCGCTAACCCACACTACAAGACGATGGCGTCGATGCGTACAAGATAGAGGGATACACGCTATCCCGTAGGGTGGGTTAGCGGCGCCGAGTGCTGAGCTTCCAGACGCAGATGAGCTCCGAGCGCTCGGATGGCCGCCCCACGTAACCCACCGGGCGATGGATCGCGTTGCGCCGATGGTGGGTTACGCCGCACCGGCCTTAGCAAACTGATCTACGAGCGTGACAGGCGGCTAACCCACCCTACGAAACGGCCGTGCAAGGCTCTCTATTACATGCCGTTGGCGAAGGCCGGGTTATCGAAGTTGATGGCGGCGCGTACCGGCTGCAGGGCGTGGGCGTAACGCACGAGTACATCGAGCGCGTAATCGACGCGGGCGCGGAGTCGCTCATCGGCTTCGTCCACCGCCTGCGGGCCGTTCAACACCTTCTCGACCTGGCGCACGATCAGGTGCTCCGGCAGGTAGCACAGGCGGCAGTTCTTGTAGCTGGAGGCGCGCAGTTCGCTGATCGGGTAGGCGCCGCCAATACCGGAGGAAACGCCAACCAGCAGGCCCGGCTTGTGCGCCAGTTCGGCCTTGCTGGCGTAGATGAAGAAGTTCTTGATCGCCGGGCAGGCCATGCCGTTCCATTCCGGCGCGATGATCACCACGGCATCGGCGGCCGCCAGTTGCTGCTGATACATGGACCAGGGGCCGGCGTCTTCAGCGGGCCACAGCGGCAGGGGCGCCAGGCCCAGATCGATGATGCTGCTGCTGTCCTGAGTGGTTTGTCCCATCTCGATCAGGCGCTGACGCAGTGCGCGGGCGACCTTTCCCGATTGGCTGTTGTTGCGGCTGGAGCCGGCGACCAAGGCGATATTGAGCATGCTGCTTCCCCGAAAAAAGAACGCAGGCTAGGCGATTGCCTGCCTGCGCTGCAAGGGAAGTGCCGCCAGATCGAGGATGATTTGGCGTCATGTCCACTGATGCGCCGCCAGTATTTTCGGTGCACGCGGCGCACCCTGCGACGTTACACGCGGAACTGATCCATCAGACTCTGCTGGTGATTGGCCAGGCGATTGAGGTTCTGGCTCACCTGCGCCGACTCGTCGGCCTGCGCGGTGATGGCCTCGGTGACGTCGCGGATCGAGGCGACATTGCGGTTGATCTCCTCGGCCACCGAACTCTGCTCCTCAGCGGCACTGGCGATCTGCAGGTTCATGTCGGTGATGGTGCTGACCGCCTGGCTGATGCGCTGCAGCGCGGCCACGGCTTGCTGCACCTGCTCGACGCTGCCCTGAGCCTGGCGATGGCTGCTGTGCATGGTGCTGACCACCTCGCGCGTGCCATTCTGCAGGCCTTCGATCACCTGGCGGATTTCCTCGACCGAATCCTGGGTGCGTTTGGCCAGGTTGCGTACTTCGTCGGCGACCACGGCAAAGCCACGACCGGCTTCGCCTGCACGCGCGGCCTCGATGGCGGCGTTGAGGGCGAGCAGGTTGGTCTGCTCGGCAATCGAGCGAATCACTTCCAGCACCGAGCCGATCTGCTCGCTGCTGCTGGCCAGGCCTTCGACTTCCTGCATGGCCACGTTCATTTCATTGGCCAAAAGATCGATGGTGCTGGTAGTGCGGTCGATCACCTGCAGGCCTTCGCGACTGGCCTGGTCCGCATTGCGCGCGGCTTCTGCGGCCTGCGCGGCGTTGTGCGCGACATCCTGGGCGGTGGCGCTCATTTCCTGGAAGGCGGTCGCCACCTGGTCGACCTCGCGGTACTGCTGCTGCATGCCGGCGCTGGTCTGGCTGGCGATGGCCGCCGACTGGTCGGCCGTGCCACGGGCGTCGATCACGCTGCTTTTCACGTCGGCAATGATGGGTTGCAGCTTGTCGAGGAAGCGGTTGAACCAGCCGGCCAGCTCGCCCAGCTCGTCCTGTCGGGCGTATTGCAGGCGGCGAGTCAGGTCACCTTCGCCGCTGGCGATATCCTTGAGCATGGCGGCCACGCCGAGAATCGGCCGCGTTACGCCGCGTGCCGTCAGCCACATCAGCAACAGACCGGCGATCACCGCGACGAGCCCCATCAGCAGTGCGACCAGGCTGTCACGGGTGCGGGTGGCATCGAGCTGTGCGCCCAGCTCGATGGCGCGCTCGAGCAGCACCTGCTGAGGCACTTCGAGCAGCACCGACCAGGGCTTTGCCTCGGGAATCGGTTTGAACGGGCTGAGTTCACGGAGCATGTCGGCGTGCCGCAACTCGGCGTCGCTGCCGCTCTGGATCAGGCCGCGCAGTTCGCTGGCGTTTTCGGGAAAGGCACGTTCGACCGGCTGGCTCAGCAGGCTGCCGTCGCGGCTGTGGCCTGCCAGCAAGGCGCCGGGGCTGAAGATGCTGATATGGCCCTGGCCGTCGTACAGCTCGCGATTGGCCTCCTGGCTGATCTGCTGCAGGCTGGCCAGGCTGATATCCACGCCCATGACGCCGATGATCTTGCCATCGAGTTCCAGCGGGAAGGCGATGCTGGTCATCAGCGTCTTCTGCCCGCCGACGTCGTCGTAGTAAGGCTCCAGCACGCAGGCCTGGCGGGTATCGCGGGGGCAGGTATACCAGGCGTTGTAGGCGACGCCGTTGTCACCTGGTGTGGTGTCGCCCAGCAATTGCTCGGTCATGGCCTCGGCTTCCAGTTGACCGATCGTGGGTTGCGCCCAGTACAGCGCGAAGCGTCCAGCCTCATTGCTGCCCAGATCGGGCTGATCGGCGAACAGTTCATCCTTGCCATCCAGGGCGTTGGGTTCGAACACCAGGTACAGGCCGAGCAGGGCGGGGTTGGCTTCCAGGCTGCTGCGCACCTGGCGGGTCAGGTCCTCGCGCAGGTCGAAGGCATCGAGGAAGCGTTTTTCGGCCTGCTCACGCAGGAACAGGATCTGCCGGGAAAACCCCTTGCCGTACTGGTAGGCATCCATGAAGTAGCGCTGGATGCGGATGGCCTGTAATTCGCTGCGCGCCTTGAGGCGCAGTGTCGCACTCTCTTCCAGCATGGCGGAGCTGGCTTCGCGCACCAGGCTGGCGCTGCGGCTGGACTGGTACTGCGAGGCGCCCACCAGCAAGGTGACGATGGCGAGCAGGCACAGGCCGGCGAGCAGGGTGATCTTCCACTGGATCGAAAGACGGCTGAACAGCATGGTGCGTTCCTTTCTGCATGGGCTAACAGTGTTATCGGTGTGCGGCCCGCATTCTTGATCGATACGGTGTGCGGTCGGAATTATGCACGTTTCGGTTTAAATAATGAACGATCATGCGTTTTGACAGCGATGGCTCGCTTGCGGCAGAGTACGCGGCTTTTTGCGCCGTGAAGGTGGAGTGCTTTATGAACGCTGTAATCGCTGCGGTCGGCATCATGCTGGTCCTCAGTCTCTGTCGCGTACACGTGGTCGTGGCGCTGATCATTGGTGCGCTGGCCGGCGGGCTGTTGGGTGGGCTGGGCGTCGAGGGCACGCTGAAGGCGTTCAACCAGGGGCTCGGTGGCGGGGCGACGGTTGCCTTGTCTTACGCGCTGCTGGGCGCTTTCGCCGTGGCCATCGCCAAGTCGGGCCTGGCTCACGCCCTGGCGGACAGGGCTCTGGTGCTGGTCGGCAAGCAGCACGAAGGCGCAGGTGGTGCGCTGAAGTGGCTGCTGATCGCACTGCTGCTGGCAGTGGCGATCTCTTCACAGAACCTGCTGCCGATCCATATCGCCTTCATCCCGCTGCTGGTACCGCCGCTGCTCTATGTATTGAGCAAGTTGCAGCTGGATCGTCGCTTGATCGCCTGCGTGCTGACCTTCGGCTTGATCACGCCGTACATGTTCCTGCCGGTAGGTTTTGGCGGCATCTTCCTCAATGAGATCCTGCTGGCCAATGTCGCCAAGTCCGGTGTCGACGTCACCGGCATCAGCATCACCCAGGCCATGGCCATTCCGGCGCTGGGCATGCTCTTCGGTCTGCTCGTGGCGGTGCTGTTCAGCTATCGCGGCAAGCGCGTCTATGACCTGGAAAAGGTCGCCCAGGCCGAGCGTGTGGACGTGCAGTACAACCCGTTGAGCCTGTTGGTTGCGGGGCTGGCCATCGCCGCAGCGTTCGTCGTGCAGCTGTGGCTGGACTCCATGATCATCGGCGCGCTGGTCGGTTTCGTGATTTTTTCGGTGTCCGGCGTGGTGCGCTGGAAAGAGGCGGACGGCCTGTTTACCGAAGGCATGAAGATGATGGCCATGATCGGCTTCATCATGATCGCCGCTGCCGGTTTCGCCGAAGTGATGAAGACCACCGGTGAGGTCAGGACGCTGGTCGATAGCTCTGCAGCCCTGATCGGCCACAACAAGGCCGTTGGCGCGCTGTTGATGCTGCTGGTCGGGCTGCTGGTGACCATGGGCATCGGCTCTTCCTTCTCGACCATCCCGATCATCGCCGCGATCTTCGTGCCGCTGGGCGTGCAACTGGGGTTCAGCCCGCTGGCCATCGTCTGCATCGTCGGTACTGCCGGTGCGCTGGGCGACGCCGGCTCACCCGCCTCGGACTCGACGCTCGGGCCAACCTCGGGGCTGAACGCCGACGGCCAGCACAACCACATCTGGGACAGCGTCGTGCCCACCTTCCTGCACTACAACCTGCCGCTGCTGGCGTTCGGTTGGGCCGCCGCTATGCTGCTGTAAAGGCGTGAACAGACGCCGGATTAAGTTCTCGGCGCCTTGGGTCGCTTAATTCTTCCACGGGGCTGCCGATACATCGGTAGCCCCGTTTTGGTTTCGCACACAAGGACAACAAGAATGCGCCTGACATTGAAAGCCAAGGTAATCCTGCTCGCGCTGGTTCCCGTCATCCTTTTCGCGCTGGTGCTCAGCGGCACGGCGGCGAAGGTATTGCAGAATCTGGCTGCTGACGAAGTGGCCGAGACGCGCGAGCGTCTGCTGCAGGAGAAACGCAGCGAGCTCGAACACTACATCCAGATCGCACTGGGCTCGGTGAAAGGCCTCTACGATGGCGCCGCGCAGGGCGACATGGCCAGTCGCGAACAGGCCATCGCCATCCTCTCGAAGATCAAGTACGGCGCCGACGGCTATTTCTTCGGTCACGATTCCAACGTGGTGCGCCTGTTCCGTGGCGACAGCCCGGTGGATGTCGGCAAGAGCCTTGCCGACCGGCGCGACCCGAATGGTGTGTACATCAATCGCGAGCTGGTCAACGTGGCGAAGAACAACAGCTACTTCGTCAACTACTCCTCGCCGCTGCCGGGTAACGAATCGGTAATGGTTCCCAAGCTCGCCTACAGCTACTACCTGCCCAAATGGGACATGGCCCTTGGCACCGCGCTCAACCTCGACGGGATCGAGGCGCAGATCGCCGAAGTACAGGCTGAGATCGACCGCCGCATCGGCACCATCATCACCAGCATCATGGTCGTGGCGGCGATCCTCCTGCTGGTGTTCGGCGTGATTGGGGTCTGGCTGGGCAACGCCTTCCTGCGTCCGCTGCAGCAGATCAAGGCCAACCTCGACGATATCGCCGCAGGCGAGGGCGATCTGACCCGCCGTCTGCCGGTCACCAGTCAGGACGAGTTGGGCCAGCTGGCGGGTTCCTTCAACCGTTTTGTCGAGAAGGTGCATGGCCTGGTGCGGCAGATCGTCGAAATGACCGGGCAGCTCACCGAGCTGGTGGGTCAGGTATCGGAACAGACGCAGCGCTCCGAGCAGGCCATGGGGCAGCAGCGCCACGAAACCGATCAGGTGGCTACGGCGATCAACGAAATGTCCGCCGCCGCGCACGAAGTCGCCAAGAGCGCGCAGAACGCCGCCGAAGCCGCGCAGCAGACCGACCGCGAAGGGCAGGCCGCCAAAAGCGTGGTCGATGGCAGCATCCAGCGTATTCACTCGTTGGTCGAGGACATCCGCAGCAGCGGCGTATCGCTCGACAGCCTGCAGCAGGACGTACTGTCCATCGTCAGCGTGCTCGACGTGATTCGCTCCATCGCCGAGCAGACCAACCTGCTGGCGCTCAACGCCGCCATCGAAGCCGCCCGTGCCGGTGAGGCCGGGCGCGGTTTCGCCGTGGTTGCCGATGAAGTGCGTGCGCTGGCCAGTCGCACTCAGCAGAGCACCCAGGAAATCCAGGGCATGATCGACCGCCTGCAGCAGGGCACGCAGCAGTCAGTGACCTCGATGCGCCGCTCCAGCGATGCCGGTGAGCTGACCAGCGAGCAGGCCAACAAGGCCGGCGAGTCGCTCGATGCCATTGCTCAGCTGATTGCCACCATCAACGCGATGAACGCGCAGATCGCCAGCGCCGCCGAGGAGCAGACCGCAGTGGCCGAGGAGATCAATCGCAGCGTGCATCAGATCGCCGTTGCCGTGGACAGCGTGGCCGACGAAACCGAGCGTGGCGCACAGACGGCACGCAGCCTGGCCGGCCTGGGTGATCGCCTCGGGGCGCTGGTGCGTCAGTTCCGCATCTGAGTCAGAGCGGGAAGCTCCAGCCACTGAATGCGTCGCTGAGCGACTCGATCCAGGCGCGAACAGCCGGCGACATGCCGCGCCTGTGGGGGTAGGCCAACTGGACATAGCCCTCCGGCACCGTCCAGTGCGGCAGCAATGACACCAGGCGGCCGTCGGCCAATTCCTCGTGGCAGTAGGTGGTGGGCAGCAGCGTGATGCCCACCCCGGCCAGTGCCGCCGACTTGCGCATGGGAAAGTCGTCGACGGCCAGGCGCGCCTCCAGGGCGATCTCGCGCGCCTCCTGCGTCGTGTTGTGATGAAAGCGCAGATGAATGCGCCGGTCGGCGCCGATGGCGCCCAGTGCGGGCAACTGCTGCAGATCTTCAGGCTGTTCCAGGCGCAGCCCGGCGATCAGATCCGGGCGCGCCACCACCAGCGCGCGCGCGGGTAGCAGGCGACGAGTGATCAGGCCCGGTTCTTCGTCATCAGCGTTACGCACGCGCAGGGCGACGTCCACAGCCTCGTTGAGCAGATCGATGCGGCGGCTGGTCTGCACGACTTCCAGCTGCACCCGGGGGTAGCGCGTCAGAAAATCATTGATCAGATCAGGCAGCAGGGCCACGCCCGGTGGGGTGGAGAAGCGCACCCGACCACGCGGTTCGCTGGTCAGGTTGGTCACGGTTTCCTCGGCCTGTTCGGCCTCCAGCAGCATCGCCTGGCAATGGCGCAGGTAGCGTTCGCCGATATCGGTCAGCGCCAGCTTGCGTGTCGAGCGTTGCAGCAAACGCGCGCCCAGGCGCTGCTCCAGCTCGGCGATGCGCCGCGACAGGCGCGACTTGGGAATGCCCAGTGCGCGCCCGGCAGCGGCGAAACCACCGGCTTCCACCACCTTGGCAAAGTAGAACAGATCATTGAGGTCATGCATGTCATCGTCCTATGAGTGGGACGAACTATCGCATTTTTGCCGTCTTATCGGCTATTGGTTCCATCGGTAGCCTCCCCGCAATTGCGTCACCACGTCGCATAGCACTCTGGAGAGTCCCCATGAAACTACTGCACCTCGATTCCAGCATCCTCGGCGATGCTTCCGCTTCCCGGCAGCTCAGCCGTTCCGTGGTCGAGGCCTGGAGCGCTGTCACTGCAGATGCTCAGGTGACCTACCGCGACCTGGCCAGCGATGCGCTGAGCCACTTTTCCGCTGCCACCCTGGTAGCCGCCGGCACCCCGGCCGAGCTGCGTGACGCCGCGCAGAAGCACGAGGCCGAGCTGGCCGAACGCACCCTCGAAGAGTTTCTCGCTGCCGATGCCATCGTCATCGGTGCGCCGATGTACAACTTCGCCATTCCCAGCCAGCTGAAGGCCTGGATCGACCGCATCGCCGTCGCCGGCAAGAGCTTCAAGTACACCGAGAACGGCCCGGTAGGGCTGGCTGGCGGCAAGACCGTGGTGATCGCCTCCAGTGCCGGTGGCATTCATGCCGGCCAGCCGTCCGGCCAGGCGCATGAGGACTATCTGGTGCGCATGCTGAATTTCGTCGGCATCGACGATATCGAGATCGTTCGCGCCGAAGGCCTGGCCTATGGCGAAGAGCCGCGCGCCGAAGCCATGAAGGGTGCTGCGCAGCGTATCGCCGAGCTGTTCGCCACTGCCTGAGCAGAGCGCTGAAACAACAAAGCCCGCGAAAGCGGGCTTTGTTGTTTCTGGGCTGAGAGTGCTGTCGTCCAGCCCTCTCCCCCAACCCCTCTCCCATAAATGGGAGAGGGGAGTTTTCTTGGGAGTTTCAGACGATGATGCCCTGGCTGCGCAGGTAGTCGTCGTAGGTGCCGGAAAAGTCGGTCACGCCGTTGTCCGACAGCTCGATGATGCGCGTGGCCAGGGAGCCTACGAACTCGCGGTCATGGCTGACGAAGATCAGCGTGCCCGGGTAGTTCTCCAGCGCCAGGTTGAGCGCTTCGATCGACTCCATGTCCAGGTGGTTGGTCGGTTCGTCCATCACCAGCACGTTGGGCTTCTGCAGGATCAGCTTGCCGAACAGCATGCGGCCCTGTTCGCCACCGGAAATGACCTTCACCGACTTGAGGATCTCGTCGTTGGAGAACAGCATGCGCCCGAGGGTGCCGCGAATCACCTGCTCACCGGTCGTCCACTGGCCCATCCAGTCGAACAGGGTCACGTCATCTTCGAAATCGTGGGCGTGATCCTGAGCGTAGTAGCCAACCTCGGCGCTCTCGGTCCATTTCACCGAACCGGCATCCGGGGTCATTTCGCCGACCAGGGTGCGCAGCAGGGTGGTCTTGCCGATACCGTTGGGGCCGATGATCGCCACGCGCTCGCCGGCTTCGACGGTGAAGCTGAAGTTCTTGAACAGCACCTTGTCGTCGAAGGCCTTGGACACCTTCTCGATGGACACGGCCTGGCGGTGCAGTTTCTTGTTCTGCTCGAAGCGAATGAACGGGCTGACGCGGCTCGACGGCTTGACCTCGGCCAGCTGGATCTTGTCGATCTGCTTGGCGCGGCTGGTGGCCTGCTTGGCCTTGGAGGCGTTGGCCGAGAAGCGGCTGACGAAGCTCTGCAGCTCGGAAATCTGCGCTTTCTTCTTGGCGTTGTCGGCCAGCAGCTGCTCGCGCGACTGGGTCGCGGCGGTCATGTACTCGTCGTAGTTGCCCGGGAACAGGCGCAGCTCGCCGTAATCCAGGTCAGCCATGTGGGTGCAGACCGAGTTGAGGAAGTGGCGGTCGTGGGAAATGATGATCATGGTGCTGTTACGCGCCGTGAGGATCGTTTCCAGCCAGCGGATGGTGTTGATGTCCAGGTGGTTGGTCGGCTCGTCGAGCAGCAGCACGTCCGGGTCCGAGAACAGCGCCTGGGCCAGCAGCACGCGCAGCTTCCAGCCGGGGGCGACTTCGCTCATCGGGCCGAAATGCTGCTCGAGCGGAATGCCCAGGCCCAGCAGCAGCTCGCCCGCACGCGACTCGGCGGTGTAGCCGTCCATCTCGGCGAACTCACCTTCGAGCTCGCCGACCTTCATGCCGTCTTCTTCGCTCATTTCCGGCAGGGAGTAGATGCGGTCGCGCTCGGCCTTGACCTTCCACAGCTCCTCGTGGCCCATGATCACGGTGTCGATCACGTTGAATTCTTCGTAGGCGAACTGATCCTGGCGCAGCTTGCCCAGGCGCACGTTCGGCTCGAGCATCACCTGGCCGCCGGAGGGCTCGAGGTCGCCGCCAAGAATTTTCATGAAGGTCGACTTGCCGCAGCCGTTGGCGCCGATCAGGCCGTAGCGGTTGCCGTTGTTGAACTTGACGGAAACGTTCTCGAACAGCGGCTTGGCGCCGAACTGCATGGTGATGTTAGCGGTGGAAATCAAAGGACTTACCTATCAGTAACTTGAGGTGCGCTGTTTAAAAGGGTGATACCGCTTTCGAGCCTTTCAGCCCGGCCCGAACCGAGGAAGACGAACCTGCGCATATGGGTGAACGCTACGCCCCTGCCGGCAGACGAGCCGATAGGCTGGTGAGGCATGGGGGGAGGGTCGGGCATCGTGGCGCCGGGGCCTGGTGCTGCTCAGGGCGACGTCGAAGCGCGCAATGGTATCACTTGGGGCCTGTAACTACAGCAATGGCGCTGTAGATCTGCTGCCTGACGGTGAGGGTCATGATGAGAGACACGCTCTTGTGTCGAGTGAAAGCCCTCAAAGCCGTATGAATCGCCGTTCGGCCTCATCCCACTTGAACGACGCGCCGGCACAGTGTTGGCGTTTGTCGACATGCACGTGCAGGTGTTCGTCTTGCTGCTCGACACGGACGGTATTGATCCCACGGTTGCAGATGTTCGGGAGGGAGAGGGCAAGGACCTGCACCCGTTTGCCGGTAGCCTTGTCCATCACCTCGATCGCACCAATCGCGTCGTAGGACAGCATCATCGGAATCTGGAAGTAGAAGCGCTCGCTGGACTCCGCCTGAAGCAGCGAATGGGTTTGCGTTCCTGAGTGTTCATCACGCAGGAAATCCTCGAGAAACCCCTGTGGCTTGAGTGTCATGGGCAGCGAGCGGCCACTGCGGTAGTCGGTCCAGGTGCCGCTGATAAGGGGTGTATTCGGGTAAAAGTTGGTGGTGTTGAAGTGCAGCCGTGCAGCTGGCAACCCCTCGGGATCAAGCTCGTCCATGGCATTTCGCGTGGGGGTATTGAGAAATGTCGGCTTGAGCCTGATTGGCGTGCGATAGCGGTCATATGAATAAATGCCACGGGTCACGCCATTGGCGTGCTCGATCACCAGCGTCACCGGGCTTTTGCCGATGCTGCCCTGATAGATGGCATGCGAGGCCAGCGACTGGGCACTGGTCGCGGCGAGCACGATAGCGATCAATGCAGCAGGCAGTAGGGAGGATTGCATGGCGACGCTCCTTGTCGTTAGAAGTGTTCCTGGCTCGTACGCTCCAGCTCGAGCGTATCGGCTGCGGTGAAGCGGTAGTGCCGCCATTCGATGGTGCCGGCGCGGTAGTCGACGCCCTTGTCCGGGCGGAGGCTGATCACGCCATTGGGAGCAACTCTCAGCGGCCCTTGCGCGGCCAATGCCTCCAGCGCGGTATGACGTCGATAGCCTGCCTGATCGTGCCGATACAGGTAATAACGGAAATTGCCACTGATCAGTGCATTGTCGCTTTGGCGACGCAGCCGTGGGGTTACCCGGAAATCGATGATGCCGTCGCCGTCGAAATCGGCGAAGTGCAGCGTTTCGCTGCCGAAGAACACAAGATCAAGCTCTTCCAGCACCTGTACCGGCGAGCCATCGCGCCGCGTGACGTCTATCCGTGAAACCTTTCCCCCATGTACGCCCGAGGCACGGCGGGCGTGAACGCGGAACACGAAGTCGCCATCCGCGTATGGCTGCAGCAGGACGCCGTCGTATGACTCACGTACATCAGTGGGGAAGTAGCCAACCCTTTTCAGTTCGAGCGCCTGCACATGACGGCTCTGCAAATCGAGATGTTGGCCATCGATATTGCCCTGGGCGGTTTGCAAACCCGGCAGCAGCAGGGCGGCGCCCGGCATGCGTGGATTGCTCATGAGATTGATCAGCAGCTTGTCGCCTTCCTCGTGCGGTGTTTCCTCTAGCGTCAGATAACGGCCGGTGCCCTGGTCGAACAGGTGGCCCGAGATCGCGTCGCGCTGATGATCGTGGATCAGCACCAACTCGACAGGCTCATTGCCGATGGTGCCTGCATAGACGCTCACGGGCTTGGCATGGGCCAGTGCCGAACCGCTCAGCACGCATGACAGCCAGACCAGCGCTCGAACATGGCGGATCTGGATCATGGGGCGGTCTCCTGCTGCGGATACGGTTGCCACTGGCTGCGGTACCTGGGGTTCTGATAGTGCTTCGGAAGTTTCACCCGTACGTTCGAGCGCAGGTGCCAGCTGGGCGTATCGGTCGCCACGACACCGTCGCCTGAGGCTGGGTGAAACACGCACAGGCCCCGCAAGGTACTGTCGAACTGCAGTGGGTAACTGTCTTCCTTGTCTAAAGTGGACTCGATGGTCTGCACTCGGCCGCGTGCGAAACACTGATCATTGTGATCTCTCCAGAACGCCACATGCCGATCCGGATCGTTGGGGTCGATGACCTCGGTTTCGGCAAGCCTGAACAGAACGCGCATGCTGTTGGCGCTGCCATCGGCACGGGCATCGCGCACCCAGAAAACCAGGGTTTGGGGGTGATAACCATCCAGGCGCGGTACCGGGAATCGCATGGTCTTGCTGTCCGGCACGCCATACACATGGAGTTGTCGCCATTGCGTGCCCATCAGGCCGGCAGCGCGATTCTTCCGGTAAAGAAGCTTTACCGGAGGAGAGCCAGGGGAGTGTTGCCCCAGTGACATTCCGGCAGGCAACTGCACCGTGATATCGCCGAAGCTCGGCATGCCGGTGAACGCCTGCCATTGCAGGGGGCGATACTGCTCGCCGTGAAATAATCTGAAGTCATCGTTGAACGCGGGGACGTTTTGCGGAAAGTGCAGGAAAGCCGCGCAGCCCTGCAGGGTGAGTAGCAGAGCGGCCATTGCCGGGATTGAAAATAACGCTGCTTGCTGCTGGCGCTTCCTTGCCACATCGACGCTCCCTGATTGAGTGAACTGGCCTCGGGTCCCCCGAGCCGCGAGCAGGATAGCGAATGGCAGCGAATACTGCCTGACCGCGTTGGCTCGGCGTGAGCCGCGTCGCATTCGATGAGCCGCAGCGTTGGAAGCGCTCGAGCAGCGGGTGATTATCCGTCACCGATTGGTGATGAACGTCATGGGGTGGGTTCGGGTATTGAAAGGCACGGAGGCAACATGATCAGAATCTTCGAAGACGATGAGCCCGCCTGGAGAATACTCACCCATGTCCTTGAGCATGGGGTCGCCGGTATCGCAGGCGGCAGGATGAGCACGCGCAGCAAGTTGAACGAGGTGAGGGAGTAGGAGGGCTGCGTCTTCGGGGGGAAGCAAGGTGGACAAGCTTCGCGTTGATGGCTCCCACGCTCCGGCGTGGGAGCAAGCCCGTGACGCTCTGCGTCACAGCACAGCGCGCAACTGTCCGTGGTGGACGCTGGAGCGTCGAGGGCTGCATTCCCACGCAGAGCGTGGGAACGATCATGAAAAGGCAGACTGAGTCGTTACAGTGTTGATGGTTCCCACGCTCCGGCGTGGGAGCAAGCCCGTGACGCTCTGCGTCACAGCGCAGCGCGCAACTGCCCATGGTGGACGCTGGAGCGTCGAGGGCTGCATTCCCACGCAGAGCGTGGGAACGATCATGAAGCGGCTGGCGCCTGTGCGAGCAACCCGCAAGTTGTCGCACAGTGCCGCGCAACCTGGCTACAGCTTGAGCTCCGTACGCGTTGCCCCATGCTTGCCACCCAGCGGCGAGCACAAACGCTGATGGATGCGGCTGAGAAAGCCCAGCTCGAAGGCATGGCGCTGCGCACCCGACGGGAACAGCTGGCGCTCCAGCAACAGGTTGGCCCAGAGCCAGCCGCTGTTGGCGTCGTCCAGCCAGGCCTGCGCGGTCTGCACGCCGTGGCCGAAGCTGGCCTGGCAATCTTCGCTCCAGCCGAAGTCCGCTGCTGGTTGTCCGTCATGGCCGGGCAGGTGGGTGAGGTGTCGTGGCAGCTCAGTCATGCTCGGCCCTCCCGGCTGCCTGGGCGATGGCCCGGCGGTAAAGCACGACCAACTCCCTCAGCAGCGCGCTGGTGGTATTCGCCAGCTCCGGCTCCGGCAGGCGCCGCAACAGCATGGCCAGCAAGGCCGCGCGATATTCGGCTTCCGCCTGCAAGGGGTATTCGTTCGCGACAGCGCTGTGCAACGGATTGCGTGGCGAAGGGAAGGGGATAACGACGGATTCAGACGTGGTCATGCGGCACCTCCACAACGGAAGTCGACACGGCAGCCAGCAGCCCAGGGCGGAGCCCTTGGGTAAAAGGGGGATAGTGCATTTTCCTTATGCTCCTCGGACGATTTAAGGAGCCGCCATCCAGCCTTCCTACGGGCGTGGGTGGCGGACCGTGCAAGGGTAGGAATACCGGCGTCCGAGGGAACCGGCCAGGCCGAGGCCTGCCTCACACGGCCCGCCATAAATGCACGAGAAAACAACAGGCACAAAAAAAGCGCCTGCTCTCGATTATGGCGCTACCGCGCCCGGACAGAACGGGTTCCTACACCCGGTCACGGGATTGACCGTGACAAGTCGGACTGTAGCGCGGGGGCGGGAGGAGGGCAAGGGTAAGGGCTGCTATCGGCCAAAAGCAGTCATCGCCATAGCGCAATGTTCAGGCTCTAACTTTTGCCCTAATGTCGCAAGACTGGGCTCACCGTGGTATGGTCTGCGCTCTTTCCTGCTCTGACTGCTCAATACCTGACAGCATGATCGTCTCGAAAATCTCTGCCTGGCTGCCTACGCCGCCATAACGCATAGCCCCCTCCCTGAGTCAGCTCGGCTTACCGACTGATTCGTCTTGCTGCGCCTGTAGCAAATCTGCCGTTCCACACGGCGCCACGTGACTCCTACAACTTGAACCTGACGCTTCCTGCACGCCGTCCTGGCATCGTGCTGTCGCGTCCATTGCCTTGGATTTACTGATGTTGCAGACAATCAAACAGAATTGGTTTTCGAATCTGAGAGGCGATGTGCTCGCCGGTCTCGTCGTAGCGCTTGCGCTGATTCCGGAGGCCATCGCCTTCTCCATCATCGCGGGTGTCGATCCCAAGGTCGGCCTGTATGCGTCGTTCTGTATCGCCGTTGTGATCGCTTTCGTTGGCGGTCGACCCGGCATGATTTCGGCGGCGACCGGTGCCATGGCGCTGCTGATGGTGACCCTGGTCAAGAACCACGGTCTTGAGTATCTGTTGGCGGCCACGCTGCTGTGTGGCGTGCTGCAGATCGCCGCCGGGTACCTGAAGCTCGGCTCGTTGATGCGCTTCGTGTCTCGTTCGGTGGTGACCGGATTCGTCAATGCGCTGGCGATCCTGATCTTCATGGCACAGCTGCCTGAACTGACCAATGTCACCTGGCACGTTTACGCCATGACGGCTGCCGGCCTCGGCATCATCTACCTGTTTCCCTATGTACCCAAGCTCGGCAAGGTGGTTCCCTCACCGTTGGTGTGCATCCTGGTCTTGACCGCAGTTGCCATCTATCTCGGGCTGGATATCCGCACCGTCGGCGATATGGGCCAACTGCCGGATACGCTCCCCATCTTCCTGTGGCCTGACGTGCCACTGACCTTCGAGACCCTGGCGATCATCTTCCCTTACTCGGCAGCACTGGCTGTGGTTGGTCTGCTGGAGTCGATGATGACCGCGACCATCGTCGATGACCTGACCGATACCACCAGCGACAAGAACCGCGAGTGCAAAGGCCAAGGCGTGGCCAACATCGCTTCGGGCCTCATGGGCGGCATGGCCGGTTGCGCCATGATCGGACAGTCGGTGATCAACGTGAAATCCGGCGGCCGAACCCGCCTGTCCGCCTTGATCGCGGGCGTCGTGCTGCTATTGATGGTGGTTTTTCTCAGCGACTGGGTCAGCCAGATTCCCATGGCCGCGTTGGTAGCGGTGATGATCATGGTATCCATCGGCACCTTCAGCTGGGACTCGCTGCGTAATCTGCGCAAATTCCCGCTCTCTACCAACATCGTGATGGTGGCAACCGTGATCGTGGTGGTCTTCACCCACAACCTCGCCTATGGCGTTCTGGTTGGGGTTCTGCTGGCTGCGATGTTCTTCGCCAACAAGGTCGGTCATTACATGGCGATCAGTTCAGAGTTGAATGAAGCCGCTGATCATCGAATTTATAAGGTGATTGGCCAAGTGTTCTTCAGCTCGGCCGACAAGTTCGTTGCGGCGTTCGATTTCAAGGAAGCGATTAGCAAGGTGACCATCGACCTGAGTCGCGCTCACTTCTGGGATATCACTGCCGTCGCTGCTCTGGACAAGGTGGTGGTCAAGCTGCGCCGCGAAGGCACCGAGGTCGAGGTGCTGGGCCTCAATGAGGCCAGCGCCACTATCGTCGACCGTTTTGGTGTGCACGACAAACCCGATGCCATCGACCAACTCATGGGCCACTGACAAGGAGAACAACGATGACCTACGTTACCGCTTGCATTGACGGCTCCGCCTCCGCCCCTGCCGTTTGCGACTATGCGGCCTGGGCCAGCCAGCGCCTGGATGCCCCGCTCACCTTCCTGCATGTATTGGATCAACGCCAGTATCCGGTGTCCGCCGATTTGAGCGGCAACATCGGTTTGGGCAGTCGAGAGCATCTGCTGGATGAACTCGCCGTGTTGGACGAGCAGCGCAACAAGCTGGCTCTGGAACAAGGCCTCCTCATGCTCGCTGCCGCGAAGGAACGAGCCATCGCCGACGGCGTGAGTTCGCCGGAAACCAGGCAGCGCCATGGCGATCTGCTGGAGAGCCTGCACGAGCTTGAAAACGACATCCGCGTGCTGGTGATCGGTCGCCAGGGCGAGTCCAGTGATGGGGCCGAACTGCACGTCGGCAGCCAGTTGGAAAGTGTCATTCGCATCATGCACTGCCCCGTGCTGGTAACACCGACCCGCTTCAAGCAGCCGGAAAGCGCGATGCTGGCCTTCGATGGCGGTGCGACCACGCGCAAGGGAGTAGAGATGCTGGCTGCCAGTCCTCTGCTGAAGGGATTGCCTATTCATCTGGTGTTGGTCGGAACCGAGACGGTGGAGAACTCGGCGCAGATGGAGGCGGCCTGTTCAACACTGATCTCGGCAGGACACAAGGTGCATACAGCGATCCGGACTGGGGAGGTTGAGCCCGCACTGCATGCCTACCAAGAAGAGCACGGTATTGATCTGCTCGTAATGGGCGCCTACGGGCATTCTCGTATCCGGCAGTTCCTGGTGGGGAGCACCACTGCCCACATGCTGCGCACCACGACCACTGCACTGCTTCTACTGCGCTAGGTCGGTGCAGGGGAGCGCGCCCGGAGGCGCGGGCCTATCTCCCTCGTCTGCTGCCTGTTTCAACAGGCAGCTATTGGCCGATAGCTGCCCGTCGTCACCGGCTGCAATCGGCCACAAGCGGACGAACGCCCTTTCAGGGACTCAACAGGTACAGGACTGCCAGGTGGCCTGGATAGAACCAGTATCCCCATCGCCCAACAGGCCATGCACGAAGAGAACTGGACTGGCGCAACAAGGCAAGGCCAAGTGGGGCAGCGACACCGGCCATGACGAACATCGCCAGCGTCTCCGGTGTGACCCCCAAACCGACCAACCAGCGATTACGACCATTGGCCAGCATTGCCAGAACGGCAGGTAGCCACCACCAGCGCATGCCTCGCAGTCCAAGCACAAAGGCCGCCGGCAAAATCACCCCGACCATGCCGTACATCAGTCGTTGATGAAATAATGAAGCGGCGACCAGTGCCCCGGCAGCCAGTAGCAGGCTGTTTCTGTCCGCATGGTGGGCACTCCATGCGACCAGCAGGCCGAGTAACAGGGTCGGCATCACATTGAGCGTCGCACTTTCCGGTGAGAGTGCACGGTACGGCAACTCCGAGATCAGGGAGAAAACCAGCAACCAGCCGAGGTAGCGCGCATTGCCTTCGCTGAATAGCTGGCCGGGGTGGGTTCTGGCGACGTTGGCTGCGATGCCCAGGCAGAACAACGGGAAAGCGAGACGCCCTATGATGAACAGGCCGTAGGCGTCCGGCCACAGATAGCGCAGGTGATCGATCAGCATGCTGAGCATGGCCAGCCATTTGACCAGATCGAGCCCCGCATCGCGCCTCATCCCGGCACCCCGAACGTCAACGCGGCCAGCGCCAGGTAACGCCCGGCCTTGGCCACCAGCACGATCAGCAGAAAGCTCCAGAACGGCTCACGCAGCATGCCGGCAAGAACGGTCAACGGTTCGCCAATGATCGGCGCCCAGCTCAGCAGCAGCGACCGGCGTCCATGGCGATGGTAGCCCCGCTGCGCTCCCAGCAGTTTGTCATCCGCTACCGGAAACCAGCGTTTATGGCGAAAGTGCTCGATATAGCGCCCAAGTGGCCAGTTGATGATCGAGCCAAGTACGTTGCCGACCGTAGCGACTACCAGCAGCAAGCTGGTCAACACTGTTTCGGACTGCATGGGCAGCAGAGTGGCGGCGCCAAAGGCTGCGACGAACAACCCCGGGTAGGCTGAGAAGTCCCACATCTCAGATGTTCAATCCTGCCAACCCGTGCAGGCCGACATAGATGCCCACGCCAATGATCAGCAGGCTGGACAGGTACGGAGCGCGGCGCGCGACCGCCCCCAGCCAGGGCCAGTGGTTGGACGCATGACGAGTGCCGATGGCTGCTGCAACGCCCACAGCCACCAGGGTCAAGGCCAAACCAACACTGAAGCTGAGCACCAACATCGCACCAAGCGTGACTTCCTTTACCTGCAGGCAGAGCAACAGCACGGTGATGGCCGCAGGGCAGGGAATCAGCCCCCCCGTCAGGCCGAATAGAATGACCTGCCCAGTACTCACATTACGGCTGGAGAATCGCCGACGGATATCCTTGGCATGCGCCCGCTCATGGGCGTCCTGATAGCCGTCCAGCGACAGCCCCACGCCGTCCAGTTCGGCATGCGCATGATCATGTTCATGAAACGCCAGATCATAGTCGTGGGAGTGACCACCATGAGCTAGGCTCAAGCGCACATCGAACTCGTGCGGCTCAGGGATCTCCTCCACGGACTCCACATAACCATCGCGTTCGGCAAACACGAAGCGCCGCATGCGACCATCGGCGCGGGTCGTCTGTAGCCAGGCATCTGTGGCTTTCCAGGGCTGGCCGCTGATCGTGTGTAACCGCCAGCGCGCAGCTCCACCTTCCTCGAAAATTGACAGCTCGATGCGCCCATGACCGGTGTCGATACGGCGCTTTTCGTCACGCGCGAGGTCATGTGAGTGAGGATGATCACCTTCCTGCTCGAAGCGCCACATCTGTTCTCCGCGCCAGGTGCGCCAGAGCATCCACAGGGCGATACCAATGATCAACACCGCCGAGGCGAGCTGGAAATATGGCTCGGTCGTCTGGGCGTCTAGGTTCTGCCCCAGGTACATGCCGCCGATGGCCACCAGCCAGACCACAGCTGTATGCGAAGCCGTCGCGGCCAGGCCCAGCAGAATGGCCTGTCGGACAGAACCTCGGATTGCCACGATGAACGCCGCCATCATGGTTTTCGAATGGCCAGGCTCCAGGCCGTGCAGGGCGCCTAGCAGGATGGCGGTGGGGACATACAGCCAAGCCTGGCTAGCCCCCTGTTGCAGGAGTTCGGCAAAGGACGACATGGCAGGTGACTCAGAGGTACTTGGTGATCTGCTTGAACTCTTCCAGTGGCGCCCGCTCACCGTTGGTGAGTGCGCCGACCGTGTGCTCCAGGCAGTGGTCGATGTGATCCTGGATCAGCGTGCGTTTGGCCTGACACACGGCTTTCTCCACTGCGTGCAGTTGCTGGGCAATGTCAACGCACGCGCGTCCATCTTCGATCATGCCGACAATGCTGCGCAGATGGCCTTCGGCACGCTTCAACCTTTTGATGATTTCCTTATGACTTTGGTGTTGATGTTCGTGTTCGTGCTTGCTCATCGCGGAGCCTCGTGCAAGGATAATCGCCGTCGCATCCTATCCCCCTGGGGGGGATGCGTCAAACCAGGCAATCCTCCTGTCGAGTCGTAACCAAGTCCGTCGATGCTGAGCCAAATTGCTGCATGCCGATTTCTTTCCGTTCTGGCACTACTGTCGATGTTGCTGTGGGCGGGACATGCGCTTTCCGGCTATGGACAGATTGCGCAAGTGGGTGTTCTCGGTCATCAGCACAGCCACGATGAGGACTTGAGCGAACCCGATTTTCAACTCTGGGGAGACCATCAGCACTCGTCACTGATGGCCGACCATGTCCATGAAACCCCGCATCTCTCAGCCTGGCTGCCGACACCTCAACACATAGCGGCGGAACAGCCACTGACTGCCTACCCACTGCGCTTACCCGGTGGTCACAACACGCGGATAGAACGCCCACCCCGATTCTGAGTATCTCTTCAACTCTGGCCCTCGTGGCCCAGACTTCACCAACTCAGGATCTATTTATGCAATCGCTATCTCTTCGCGGTAACGGCGTCTTGCGTCGACCGTTGCTGTTCCCCCTGCTGGCATTCGTTCTGCTGCTGATAGGCATGCCGGAGGCTCTTGCCCATGGTGTTCCCGAGGGAGACAAAGGCTTCATCCAGGAAAGCACAGGGGTGTTACTGGTGCCGTTCGTGTACATGGGCGCCAAGCACATGATCACCGGCTACGATCACCTGCTGTTCCTGTTCGGGGTGATTTTCTTCCTCTACCGCCTGAAGGACGTAGGGCTGTATGTCACGTTGTTCGCAGTCGGCCACTCGATCACCCTGCTGTTCGGGGTGCTGAGCAGCATCAGCATCAGTCCCTACGTGATCGACGCCATCATCGGTTTTTCGGTGGTGTACAAGGCGCTGGATAACCTGGGTGCCTTTCAGCGCTGGTTTGGCTATCAGCCCGATACCCGCGCGGCCACGCTGATATTCGGCCTGCTGCATGGCTTCGGCCTGGCGACCAAGATTCAGGAGTTCGAGATCTCGCCGGATGGTCTGATCGCCAACCTGATTGCCTTCAATGTCGGCGTCGAGATCGGCCAATTGCTGGCCCTCGGCACCATTCTCATTCTGATGGGTTACTGGCGACGCACCGCCAGCTTCTGGCGCCATGCCTACACCGCCAACGTCGCCATGATGAGCGCCGGTTTCCTGTTGATGGGTTACCAGCTCACCGGCCTGATCGTCTCCCAGTAAGGAATTTCCATATGTTCAATAGCAAAGCCCCAGCCCTCAATGAACTGCCGAGCAGTCAGCAGTTGCTGCGCTCCACCGTAATCGCCCTGATCGCCGCTATCGTCCTGCTAGTTACAGTGGTAATGCCTTCGGAATATGCCGTAGACCCGACCGGTGTGGGCCGTATGCTGGGCCTCACCCAGATGGGTGAGATCAAGCAACAACTGGCGGAAGAAGCCGCAGTCGAGATCGGAGCCCCGGTCGTTCAGGCTCCCGACGTGATTCAGCCTGAAGTACAGCCGGCTCCCGAGGTGGCTGTGGTTGAGGTCGCCAAACCAACCGCGCCCGTAGCGCCGGAGGCACCGGAGGCACCGGAAGTGGCAGTCCTGAAGCACGAGATGAGCATTGACCTCGCTCCTGGCCAAGGTGCCGAGATCAAACTGGAGATGATCAAGGGTGCCAGAGTGAACTACGCCTGGACGGCCAATGGCGGGCAGGTCAACTACGACGCTCACGGCGACCCCTACAACGCGCCGCGCGACTTCTACCACGGGTATGGCAAAGGGCGCTTCACCCCACAAGACAGTGGTGTTCTGGAGGCTGCCTTCGACGGCAAGCACGGCTGGTTCTGGCGTAACCGCACTAATAAACCGGTAACCGTTACCCTGCAAACTGAGGGTGAGTACATCGCGATTAAACGCGTAATCTGACTGTAAAAGGGGGCTGTGCTGGTTTAGCGCAGCCCTCGTCAACTGGTTCAATCAATCCGCTTTGATTACTCAGGGCTTGCTAACGCCGGCTCCTTAACCAACGGCTAGGTAGCATTTGCATGAGCATCTCCACATCGCTAATCACCCAGGCCGCCATCCCGGGAATTTGTTTAGCAGCGGTCGGCTTCGCATGGTTGTACTTCTGGGAGCCGATCAGGGCTCTGCCTGCCGCACTGTTCAGCCTTGGCGTCGCGCTCCTCGCTCTAATGGCGTTGGTAGTACTCGTCTATAGCACGCCGCTAGTGCATATGCTGGATGACGTCATCTGGGTGGTTCTTGGTGTGACTCTACTCATTTATATAGCATCGTTGATCGGATGCGTGCGACTAGCTCAAGCGTCCAATTCCGGAGTCGTTGTGTTCGGACTGCTTGGGCTGATTCCGCTATGGTTTCTCGGCGGTTTCGTACTCATGAGTTCAGCGTGTAGCTTTAGAACCGGTGGATGTTAATGAAGCTGCCGCAAACAGTTCATTTAAGCCGACGCCGATATGCAGCGTGGCTCAAATCAGACACTAGAACAGATAAGGTGACAGATTTTTTTACTGGTCCGCTGTCCGCTTCTGGCTGATTCTGTTGAAAAAGTCGGCCTCTGAAAGAGTCGCTTCTTGGCAGCTCAACTCTGGCGTTGCCACGTAAAGTGACTCAGATTTCAACGTCGCTAACGCTATTTTCATTGGCAAAAATCGCGACAGGACTTATTCAATAGAATCGGCTAATACCGGACAGTGGCCTAAGCTGGCAAGGTAAAGGGGAATGGACACATGACGCCGTGGTAGTTAGAACGTGACCCGCCCTGACACACCCGGTTGAACTTCACCTCCGACCCAGATATCACTTCCGAGCTTCTCAATTGTTATCCGGCCTCGACGACCTAATACAGTGCCTTGGCTCGCCGTGTAGTGGTCAGGCATGACCCCAGTAGAAATTAGCCATTGCGCCAGGCTCGCATTGAGACTTCCGGTAACAGGGTCTTCATTCCACTCTTCACCCATAAAGGCGCGCACCTCGACATCTGCGTCCGCATGAGGACCTTGCCAAGGCGCGACCACGCCTACATTGAGTCCATTTAGTGCCGTGTAGTCCGGACGAATCGCCAAAACCTCATCACGCGAAGCCAACAGTACGGCAACCCAGCCAGGCCCGTTATCGACCCACTGACTGGCAAGGATGCGATCAGAGGTCAGCCCCAACCCACTCTCTATCTGCCGCAGCGTAGCGTCTTCTACCACTCCGCTCCGTACCAAGGGGGGCGCTGCAAACGCCAGACAAGCCCCGTCTCGCCGAATACGGATCAGGCCTGCCGAGCACTCCTGGACAATCTCTTCATCGACATTGCCGATACTTTGATTTAGCCATACATGACAGCTTCCCAGTGTTGGATGCCCGGCAAAGGGCAGCTCTCGTAGCGGGGTGAAAATTCGTACGCGGTAATGTGCATCGGGAGAGCTTGGCTTGAGCAGAAAGGTTGTCTCGCTAAGTTGTGTCCAGGCAGCAAAGTCACGCATTTGTTGGCTGGTCAGATCGTCGGCACCAATGACGACAGCAACGGCGTTACCTTTGAAGGGTTGTTCGGAGAAAACATCAACTTGCTCGAATGGTAACGAAACCGACATGCAGCCTCCTCTGTCGTGGCTACGGGGGGAAGAGTGAGGATATGCCAGACGACACACTTCCGAAATCAAGTTTCACAGACTTTTGAACGCCTGCTTCTTGATGCAAGCAGCCCAAAAATCTCGCTTGCTCCCGCTTTCGCCTCAGCCTTTCCCCCAGCAATTGCTCAATGCATTGCCCGCCGCTGTGGGCGACGCAGTACCCACCATTGAATCGCAAGCACAGCAGTGAAGGCGCACGCCTGCGACTGACTAAAGCGAGCGGTCCAGCAGGAACTTGCTGAGAAACTGCCGCGTGCGTTCGTGCTGGGGCGCGGTGAACAGGGTCTTGGCCGGGCCCTGTTCGACGATGTGCCCCTGGTCGATGAAGATCGCCCGGTCTGCCACGTCGCGGGCGAAGGCCATTTCGTGGGTGACGATGACCATGGTGCGCTTTTCTTCGGCCAGATCACGGATGGTGGTCAGCACTTCGCCCACCAGTTCGGGGTCGAGGGCCGAGGTGGGTTCGTCGAAGAGGATCACCTGCGGGCGCATGGCCAGGGCACGGGCGATGGCCACGCGCTGTTGCTGGCCGCCGGACAGGCGTTTGGGGTAGGCGTCTTCCTTGCCGCTCAGGCCCACCTTGGCGAGCAGGGCGCGGGCATGGGCGAGGGCTGCTTCGCGTGGCTCCTTCTTCACCTGCACCGGCCCTTCGATGACGTTCTCCAGCGCCGTGCGGTGGGGGAACAGGTTGAAGTTCTGGAACACGAAGCCGGCCTGCTGGCGCAGTTGGCGGATGAGCTTCTGCTGGCCCTTGAGCGGTTTATCCGCATCGATATGGATGTCGCCCACGGTGATCTGCCCGGCGCTGGGTTGCTCCAGCAGGTTGAGGCAGCGCAGCAGGGTGGTCTTGCCCGAGCCGCTGGGGCCGATGATGGCGACCACCTCGCCGGCGGCCACGTCCAGGTCGATGCCCTTGAGTACTTCGTTGCTGCCGAAGGCTTTTCGCAGATTGCGCACGGAAATCATCAGTTGTCCTGCTCGTGCCGGTTGACCCTGACCTCAAGGCGCGCCTGGAAGTGCGCGAGGATGCTGGCCAGCGCCCAGTAGATCAGCGCGGCCGCCAGGTACATGGTGAAAATCTCGAAGGTGCGCGCGGTGATCAACTGCGCCTGACGGAACAGTTCCGGCACCTGGATGGTGGCGGCCAGGGCGGTGTCCTTGACGAGGGAAATGAAGCTGTTGCCCAGCGGCGGCAGGGCGGTGCGCGCGGCCTGCGGCAGGATCGCCCGATACAGCGTCTGCGTCCTGCTCATGCCGATGCTGGCGGCTGCTTCCCATTGGCCACGGTCAATGGAGGCGATGGCAGCGCGGAGAATCTCCGAGGTGTAGGCGGCCATGTTCAGCGAGAAGCCGATCAGTGCGGCCGGCAACGGGTCGAGCTGAATGCCCAGCTGCGGCAGGCCGTAGTAGATCAGGAACAGCTGCACCAGCAGCGGCGTGCCACGAAAGAAGGAGACGTAGAGGCGGGTGAGCCAGCGCAGTGGGGCTGGCCCGTACAGGCGTCCGACGGCGAGGGCGAAGCCCAGCAGCAGGCCGAAGAACATGCCGCCTAGGCTGAGTACGACCGTGTAGTAGGCGCCCTTGAGCAGAAAGGGCGCGGACTCCAGAGCCAGCTGCAGGGCGGACTCGATCATCGGGTGACGTCAGCCTTGAACCATTTCTCGGAGAGTTGCTTGAGGGTGCCGTCGGCACTCAGCTTGGTCAGCGCCTGGTCGATGGCGGCGAGCAGGGCGGGGTTGCCCTTGCGCATGGCGATGCCAGCCTCCTGGCGGGAGAAGGCGTCACCGGCCACGGCCAGGCGGCCACCGGTTTTCTCGACCATTTCGAAGGCGGCCAGGCGATCCACCAGGATCACGTCGATGCGGCCGACGTTGAGGTCCTGGAACTTGGTGGGGTCGTCATCGTAGGTGCGGATGTCGGCTTGCGGCACGTTGTCTTTCAGCCACTGTTCGTAGTTGGTGCCAAGGCCTACGCCGACCTTCTTGCCGGCCAGGTCCTGGGCGCTCTTGATGCTGTCGCCATCGGCCTTGCGGGTCAGCGCCTGGATGCCGGAGACGGTGTAGGGGGTGGAGAAATCGTACTTCTTCTTGCGCTCGTCGGAGATGGTCACCTGGTTGATCACCACATCCAGGCGCTTGGACTCCAGCGCGGCGAGGATGCCGTCCCACTTGGTTGGCTGGAACTCGGCCTTGACGCCCAGTTCCTTGGCCAGCGCTTCGGCCAGCTCCACTTCGAAGCCGGTCAGCTTGCCGTTGGCATCCTGGTAGTTGAAGGGCGGGTAGGTGCCCTCCAGGCCGACCTTGATGGCGCCACGGGCCTTGATGTCATCGAGCAGCTCGGCGGCGAAGCTCGGTGCGCTGAGGCTGGCGCCCAGCATGAGGGCCAGGCTGGCGAAGAGGAAATGGCGACGCAGGGTTGAGAATGTCATGGTGACCTCATACAAGTGGGAAGGTGGCGCCACTCTAGGTGGAAATTCTTATGCTTCTAAATAATTAAAAATTATTCATATATTCATTTTTGTTTGTAGGCGAAGAGGGCCGGCGAGCCGCCCGTGTGCAGGAACAGCAGCGGTCCATTGCCTGGGAAGGCGCCACGCTTGAGGCCATCGAGCAGCCCGGCGAAGGCTTTGCCAGTGTAGACCGGGTCGAGCAGGATCGCTTCCAGGCGCGCCAGCAGGCTGATGGCCTCCAGGCAGGCGGCGTTGGCTTCGCCGTAACGCGGGGCGAAATAGGCGTCCCATAACTCCAGGTTCAATCCGTGCGGCACCTCCACGCCCAGCAGTTCAGCGGTGCGCTGGAGTAGACCCTCGACCTTGGGCTTTTGTGCCGCCTCGCTGCGCGAAACGGTGACGCCGATCACGCGTGTGCCGGGGCGCGCACTCTCCAGCGCCAGGGCCAGCCCGGCATGCGTGCCGGCGCTGCCGGAGGCCAGCACCACGGCGGCGAAGTCCTGGCCGCTGGCGGCGATCTGCTCGGCCAGCTCCAGGCCGCCACGCACGTAGCCGAGTGCGCCCAGGGCATTGGAGCCACCGATGGGCACCAGGTATGGCCGGCGACCGGCTGCACCGAGGCGTTGGCAGGCGGCCTCCAGCAACTGATCGGCGTTGTCCAGGTTGGCGACGTTTTCCACCTCGGCGCCGAACAGATCCAGCAGCAGGCGATTGCCGTTGCCCAGGTAGTCGTCGCTCTGGCTGTCGATGGGGTTTTCCAGCAGGGCCAGGCAGCCCAGGCCGAGCTGAGCGGCGACCGCTGCGGTTTGCCGCACGTGGTTGGACTGGATGGCGCCGGCCGTGACCAGCACATCGGCCCCTTTGGTCTGTGCATCGGCAACGAGGTATTCGAGCTTGCGTGCCTTGTTGCCGCCGAGCGCCAATGGGGTGAGGTCGTCGCGTTTGATCCAGATATCGCGGCCCAGGTGCTGGGACAGGCGTGGCAGGTGCTGCAGGGCGGTGGCCTGAGGGATCAGTTGCAGGCGGGGGAAGCGGGCGAGGGCGGCGGTGAGCATGGGAGCCTCCAGGGAGCGAAGGCTTTTCACTCTAGGCGGGAGCAGGCTGGGCTCACAAGCAGAAGAGGAAGATTATTTTTGGCATAAGAAAATAATTAATAGTTATTTTATGGCATAAACCTTTCTCCGTACTGTTGCGCCCAGCCCGGCCTATCCGCCGGGTGCCTGCCAAACGTGCCGGGCTGTCGATCCAGCCGGTGCCATAGACCGAGAACAAGGACATCATGAAAAAGACCCTGCTGCTGACTGCCCTGGCCGCTGCCCTGACTGCCTCCCTGGCCCAGGCGGGCGAAAAGCTGAGCGTGGCCGCCACGCCGGTGCCGCACGCCGAAATCCTCGAATTGATCAAGCCCGAGCTGGCCAAGCAAGGCGTGGATCTGGATATCAAGGTCTTCACCGACTACGTGCAACCCAACCTGCAGGTCAGCCAGAAGAATCTGGATGCCAACTACTTCCAGACCAAGCCCTACCTGGACACCTTCAATGCCCAGCGCGGTACCGAACTGGTGATCGTGCAGGGCGTGCACGTCGAGCCCTTCGGCGCCTATTCGGCCAAGTACAAATCCCTCGATGAATTGCCGAACGGCGCCGTCATCGCCATTCCCAACGAAGTCAGCACCACTGGCCGTGCGCTGCTGCTGTTGCAGAAGGCTGGCCTGCTGACCCTCAAGGACCCCAACAGCGCCCAGGCGCTGCCGCGCGACATCGTCGATAACCCGCGCAACTTCAAGTTCCGCGAGCTGGAGGCGGCCACCGTGCCGCGCGTGCTGAATCAGGTCGACCTGGCGCTGATCAACACCAACTATGCGCTGGAGGCCAAGCTCAATCCCAAGCGCGATGCATTGGCGATCGAAGGCAGCGACTCGCCTTACGTCAACTACCTGGTGGCGCGCCCGGACAACCAGGACAGCGAGGCGATCAAGAAGCTCTCCGCCGCGCTGACCAGCCCGCAAGTGAAGGCCTTCATCGAGAAGCGCTATGAAGGCGCGGTACTGCCGGCTTTCTGAGCCGGTCCCTCTGCTGAGCGCTGTCACCGGGTAGGGTGCGCCGCGCGCACCGAGAGGCCACGATTACGGGTGCATAGCGCCCAAATGCCCACCGTCGATCAGGCTAATGAGCCTGTGCCAAGGGGTTTTCACGTACGCCGAGCCGGCTCAGCCGACTCGGCGTTCTTTTTGCCGGAGGCTTTTTGTTGCCCGGGTTCAAAGACGGCCAGCGCCCTACAGACGCGGCCGCAGTTTGAGTTCGGGCGTGGGTTTGGGGGCGCCCTTGGCGGGGTGGCTGTCCGGGTGCTGTTCGATCATCTGGGCGATCTCCCGCAGCTTGCCAAGCATGGCCTGGGCCAGGCCGGCCTGGGTGCGGTACAGACCGGTATCCGGGTCCTGCTCCAGATCGCTGAGGCCTTTGAAGGGATAGCTGTAGCGCTTGGCATCGGTGCTGAAGAAGCGCTGGTAGTCCTGCTCCGTACCGTGCAGTTCGCGGCAGGCTCTCTCCAGGCTCTGCAGTTGTTCGGCGACGCTGGCCAGTTGCAGGCGCAGACGAATGATCTGGTGATTTTCCCAGTTCATCGGCGAGGCCTGGGCGCCTGGCTGCCAATGCTGTGGGTCGCCGAAACGCAGGACGAACTGCTGGCCGGCTTCGCGTCCGTAGCGGGTCAGTCGCTCGATGCGCTCGGTGGGCATGGTCAGGTTGAGGCCGCCTTCTTCGCGGGTCAGCTGGATCAGGCCGATACGGTCGCGAAAGCCGGGCATCAGCGAGAGGGTTTCGTGGTTCCAGTCTTTGGCGACGTTGCTGAGCTGGGCGAGGAAACCGCGCAGGGCTGGCAGACCCGTCTGGGGGAAGCGGCGCCAGTAGGCAAGCCGCGCATCGCCGTTGTTACGCGGGAAGCGCACGCGTTGTTCGTCGGCGCCGTCGGTCGGCCCCAGGTCGAGGCCGAAGGTGGGGCGCCTGGGCAGCGCGGCATCGAAGAAGTGGATGGGAAAGTTGGAGCTGATGCCGCCATCGGTGAACCAGCAGCGCTCCAGCTTCTTCCCGCTCGTGCGGTAGTCCACGGCGTACAGTGGGACGGCGCTGAGCAGCAGGGGAAAGCTCAGGCTCATGCGCACGGCGACGATCACCGGCAGGTCATCGGGCAGTGGCAGGCGCAGATACCCGTCGCCGCGATCATCGCCAGGGCGCTGGTGAGCGCCCATCCAGGCCACCACGCGGTGGGGGAATAGCCGCGCGAACTCCTCCTGGCGGAAGTGGAACTGGTTGTTCTCGCGCACCTGCTCGTCGTCACGAAAGGGCAGGCGGAAAGGACGCGCCATGCTCAGGCAGGTGGTCATCACCTGCAGATCGATGCCATGGCGACGCAGGTCGCCGAAGGTCAATGGCCGCTCGCACTCGATGGCGTCGGCCTGAGCGGCGCAGTAGTCGCGCTGGCCGCTGAGCTGATCGAAGTACTGGGTCAGCCAGGTGGTCAGGGCTTCATCCGGGGCGTCGTCATCGGCCTCTGGCATGCCGCTGCACAGGCCGAAACCGCTGGCTGGCAGTTCACGCAATGCCACCAGAGCCAGGCGCAGGACCACGGCAAGCACGCCACCCAACGCGGCGAACAGCAAGACCCAGAGCCAAACCAGCATGCTGGCGCTGCTGGCCGCGCTCCACCACAGCGGCCCGCCTGCCAGCAGGGCGCCGACCAGGGCGCTGAGCTTGTGGCGCATGAGCATGACCTTCAGTGGCGCGAACAACCGTGTCCAGGGGCCTTTGCCCTTGACCTCGAGGAGGGCGATGAAGGTATCGAACAGGGCGCGCACTGCCGGGGCCGGCTTGAACAACGCCAGCAGTTTGGTGCCATGGCCATTCGCGGCGGGCATGCAGAGGTGCTGGGGCAGTCGTTCGATTTCCGCGAAGCCGGCCGGGTCGCTGCTCAACTCACCTTGCTGATAGCGCTGGCGGCCCAGTTCGGCAGCGGCAGCAGCTGCTGCAGCGATGGCGCCAGCACTGGTGCCGCCGATGCTGCGCAGGCGAAACGCCTTGGCGATCTCGGTGATGGCCAGCGGGTAGACGATGCCGCTGGTGATGCCACCTTTCATGATCAGGTCGCATTCCCGGGCAAAAGCCGCCTGGCGCGAATCGCTCATCTACTGCTCCTTGTCGTCATGCCGAACGCTGGCGGGGGCATGATAACGCGGCTTTTACGGCTATATGCCAGTATTGCGAGCGATTACGGATAATGAGTGGGGCATGGTTGTCCCTGGCGTCTGCGTTATGTCAGTGGCCTTTGCTGCATGCATCGGAGAGGGCCTTGAATTTCAGGGTCTGGATCTTTCCAGCCGAGTCGATGTATTTCATCAGGTGATCGACAGGCTTGCAGGTATGGGTTTTCGGCTTTGATATGGAGAGCACCTTGGCTACATCAAGTTTCAATCCATACTTGTAAGTGGTAACCGGACTTTCGGCGAGTGCATTGCCGGCTAGAAGCAAGGCAAAGCTGGTAATGAAAATAGTTGCCAGGGTTTTTGCATGTTTGCTGATCATTGTTGAACTCCGAATAAGCTGAAAGGATGGCGAGCGCCTCCGCGAAAGTTGAGCGGGGTTGCCTGCTCACTTTCAAAGAAAGCGACGAAATTGTGTTCAGGTAAGTTGATCTGACAGTCTTGTATTTCAAATACTGTCAGATCACAGGGTGGCCAGGAGTAGCGGCGAAGTCAGGGCTGCAGGCTCAAGCCTTTGGCGCTGCAATATCGAAGGCGCTGGCCTGGCCCTGATCGTTTGCCTGGGTAAAGGCGGCCTCCTGAATGTGGTAGACCGTTGGTTCTTGCGAGAAGTATTTCTCCAGGCCGAGCATGAACGTCTGATGGTCGTCACTCGCTTCGAAGCCCGGCGCGTGGTCCTCAAGTGATGCCCAGCGCACGATCAGGTTGAACGTCTCGGGACTTTCGATTCCCTGCGCGAACATATGGCCGTGGTAGCCCTTGGCGCGTTGCAGCAAGTGAACCACGTCGGCAAATGCCTGTTTGAACTGTTCGGTCTGTGCACTGTGAACAGGCAGGACTGCGATTTCATGAATCATTGCGGTATTCCTCTGAAGTCAGTTAGTTCGTTGAGCCTGTGTACTTACGGGACGAGCGAGGGCTCGACGGCAATCGCGACTTTCCCGCGAAGACCGTTGTTGGGCGTCTCCAGCAGCGCATGCGCGCTGGCAATGTCAGCGAGCGAGTAGACCGCGCCGATGTGCGGGCGCAACTGGCCGCGCTCGACCAATGCCTTCAGTTCATCGAGCTTGCCGCGGTTCTGGCGGGTGAAGACGAAGTGGTAGCTGGCGTTCTTGCCCCAGGCC
>NZ_JBLWTV010000034.1:0-32099 GCF_048269965.1 Pseudomonas sp.
CGCCTCGGCACTCTTTTGGCTTACCTCTTCCACTTTAGAGTGCCTGACGAACATACAAGCCCGGATGCAATCCGGGACCACCTGACGCCGACTTCCCGGATTACATCCGGGATACAAAAGCAAAGGCCCGCCAATTTGGCGGGCCTTGTCGTTTACGCAGCAACCGATCAGGCGAAGACGATCTCCTCGCCGTCGACCTTGGCATGCACAACAGCTCCCGGGGCGAAATCGCCGGAGAGTATCTGTTGCGCCAGCGGGTTCTCGATCCAGCGCTGGATCGCACGCTTGAGCGGGCGGGCGCCGTACACCGGGTCGTAACCGACGGCGATCAGCTTGTCGAGCGCCTCCGGCGTCAGCTCCAGGCTCAGCTCACGCTCGGCCAGACGACCACGCAAACGTCCTAGCTGGATCTCGGCGATACCAGCGATCTGCTCGCGGCCCAGCGGTTCGAACACCACCACTTCGTCGATGCGGTTGATGAACTCGGGGCGGAAGTGGCTGCTCACCGCATCCATCACCGCCGCGCGCTGCGCTTCCTTGTCGCCGACCAACTCCTGGATCTGCGCCGAGCCGAGGTTGGAGGTCATCACGATCACCGTGTTCTTGAAGTCCACGGTGCGCCCATGGCTATCGGTGAGGCGACCATCTTCCAGCACCTGCAGCAGCACGTTGAACACGTCCGGGTGAGCCTTTTCGACTTCATCCATCAGCACCACGGAATACGGCTTGCGGCGCACCGCCTCGGTCAGGTAGCCACCCTCTTCGTAGCCGACATAGCCGGGCGGCGCGCCGATCAGACGGGCGACGCTGTGCTTCTCCATGAACTCGGACATGTCGATACGCACCAGCGCCTCCTCGGTGTCGAAGAGGAACTCGGCCAGCGCCTTGCACAGCTCGGTCTTGCCCACCCCGGTCGGGCCGAGGAAGAGGAACGAGCCGCTCGGCCGGTTCGGGTCGGCCAGGCCGGCACGCGAGCGGCGCACGGCGTTGGCAACTGCGACCACCGCTTCGTCCTGGCCGATCACACGCTGGTGCAGCAGACCTTCCATTTTCAACAACTTTTCGCGCTCGCCTTCGAGCATCTTGCTCACCGGAATACCGGTCCACTTGGACACGACTTCGGCGATCTCCTCATCGGTGACCTTGTTGCGCAGCAGCTGGTTCTCGCTCTTGCCGTGCTGATCGACCATCTGCAGGCTGCGCTCCAGATCGGGAATGATGCCGTACTGCAGCTCCGCCATGCGGTTGAGGTCGCCCTTGCGCCGCGCGGCTTCGAGCTCGGTCTTGGCCTGCTCGATGCGTTGCTGGATCTGCGCCGAACCTTGCACCTCGGCTTTCTCCGACTTCCAGATTTCCTCCAGGTCGGCGTATTCCTTCTCCAGCTTGGCGATATCTTCTTCCAGCTTGACCAGACGCTTCTTGGTCGCCTCGTCGTCTTCCTTCTTCAGCGCTTCGCGCTCGATCTTCAACTGGATCAGGCGACGATCCAGGCGATCCAGCTCCTCGGGCTTGGAGTCGATCTCCATGCGGATACGGCTGGCAGCCTCGTCGATCAGGTCGATGGCCTTGTCCGGCAGCTGACGGTCGGTGATGTAGCGATGACTGAGCTTGGCTGCGGCGATGATCGCGCCGTCGGTGATGGTCACGCCGTGGTGCACCTCGTAGCGCTCCTTCAGGCCACGCAGGATGGCGATGGTGTCTTCCTCGCTCGGCTCGTCCACCAGCACCTTCTGGAAGCGGCGCTCCAGCGCGGCGTCCTTCTCGATGAACTGGCGGTACTCATCCAGCGTGGTGGCACCGACGCAGTGCAGCTCACCACGGGCCAGAGCCGGTTTGAGCATGTTGCCGGCGTCCATGGCGCCTTCGGCCTTGCCGGCACCGACCATGGTGTGCAGCTCGTCGATGAACAGAATGATGCGCCCTTCCTGCTTGGAGAGCTCGTTGAGCACGGCTTTCAGACGCTCCTCGAACTCGCCACGGAACTTGGCGCCGGCGATCAGCGAGCCCATGTCCAGCGACAGCAGGCGCTTGTCTTTCAGGCCATCGGGTACTTCGCCATTGATGATGCGCTGGGCCAGGCCCTCGGCGATGGCCGTCTTGCCCACGCCGGGCTCGCCGATCAGTACCGGATTGTTCTTGGTACGGCGCTGCAGCACCTGGATGGTGCGACGAATCTCGTCGTCACGACCGATCACCGGGTCGAGCTTGCCCTCCTCGGCGCGCTTGGTCAGGTCGACGGTGTACTTGTCCAGCGCCTGGCGCGACTCCTCGACGTTGGGGTCGTTGACCGCCTGGCCGCCGCGCAGGTTGGCGATGGCGTTTTCCAGGGCCTTCTTCGACACGCCCTGGCCGAGCAGCAGCTTGCCCAGCCGGGTGTTCTCGTCCATCGCCGCGAGCAGCACCAGCTCGCTGGAAATGAACTGGTCACCGCGTTGTTGTGACAGGCGGTCGGCCTGGTTGAGCAGACGCGCCAGATCCTGCGACAGGTTGATGTCGCCGGTGGGGTTCTGCAGTTTACCGAGCTGATCCATTTCTCGGGTCAGGGCTTGCCGCAGACTGTTGATGTCGAAGCCGACCTGCATCAGCAGCGGCTTGATCGAACCACCCTGTTGCTCGAGCAGCGCCTGCATCAGGTGCAGCGGCTCGATGGCGGCGTGGTCCATGCCCACCGCCAGGGATTGGGCGTCGGAGAGTGCAAGTTGCAGCTTGCTGGTCAAACGATCGATACGCATAAATGTCCTTCCTCCAGAGTGGCGAGCCGGGACAACATCCCCGAAAAAAGGGCGCTTCTAAAAACGTAGGCGAGGCAGTCAGTACAAGGCAAAAACAAGCGAAAAAGCGGAATTTACGAGCTGTAAATGAGCATTTTGAGCTTGTTTTTAACGCAGTAATGACAACGCAGGTAGTTTTTAGAGGCGTCCGTAGAAGCCCGCCGAGATGAAGACTAGATAAGGACGATTACGCCGTATTCAAGACGTGACAACTTGATCCAGATCAGCGCCAGATCACCTGCTGCTCCAGTGGAAAGCGCAGACGCGGATTGTACACGCCCTTCTCGCCCTGCCGCCCGACGGCCAGCAGCATGATGGGGATGGCCTGGCGCGGGATATCCAGTACCCGGCGCAGACGCACCTCGTCGAAACCTTCCATCGGACAGGTGGCATATCCGTGGCTCTGAAAGGCCAGCATCAGGTTCTGCGCCGCCAGCGCGGTGGACTTCACCGCCCACAGGCGCATGTCGGCCTTGCTGTTGGGCTTGCGCATCAGTGGCTTGCGCATGCCCATCAGGCGCACCAGCTGACGCTTGAACAACCCCAGCAAGCCCAGCGGCCCCTGGTTGTACTGAAAGGGCGCCGTCTTGCTGTAGAAGCTACGGATGCGCGCCGGTACCTCGGCCTCTGGCCAGTAATCGATGACGTTGCGACAGGCCTGACGCCAGGTGTCCGGGCGCGCCAGCACGGCGATGATCAGCGGCGCGCGGGCGGCGTTCTGGCTCATGCATACCGGGTGCAACTGCGCCAGCAGCGCCGCATCGCGAATCACCTGGAAACTCCAGGGCTGCAGGTTGCAGGAATTTGGCGCCAGCACGGCCAGCTCCAGGCAATCGCGGATCACCGCCTCCGGCACCGGCTCGGGGGTGAAGCGACGCACTGCGCGGCGGCTTTCGATCAGTGCGCGCAGCTCGGCCGCAGAGGCCATGGCAGGCAGTTGCTCGTTGGGAAAGCTGGTCATGGGGCACTCCTCGGCATGTCGGCCGATTAAGCAACCGGATGACGATGCGAACAAGAGCGCGAGGGGAAATGGCCGCGGGTTTGGCCGATTAGCCTCACCTGCGCCCGGGGTAGAGAGCGCAGGTGTCGCTATTTCAGAGGCCCAGGGCTTTCTCGATGGCCTGGATCAACGTCGGATCGTCCGGCGTGGTACGCGGTGAGAAACGCGCCAGCACACGGCCGTCCTGACCGACCAGAAACTTCTCGAAATTCCAGGTGATATCACCCGGAAACTCGGCGCCCTCACCGGCCAGCAGGCGATAGAGCGGGTGACGCGCGGGGCCGTTGACCTCCATTTTGCTGCCCAGCGGAAAGCTGACGCCGTAGTTGAGGGTGCAGAAATCGCGAATTTCCGCTTCGCTGCCGGGCTCCTGGCCGGCGAACTGGTTGCAGGGTACGCCCAGCACGGTGAAACCATTGCCCTTGTACTGCTGATAGAGCTTTTCCAGCCCGGCGTATTGAGGCGTCAGGCCGCACTTGGAGGCCACGTTGACCACCAGCACCACCTGGCCCTTGTAGGGCGCCAACGGCAGTTCCTGGCCGTCCAGCGCACGCAGATTGAGATCGTGAAAGGCACTCATGACGAACTTCCTCAGCGAATTCAGTGCAGCGGGCGCAAGGCCCCGTAAATCATCAAGGCGGCTGCGAATGAGCACGCCGACATGCATGAAAAAGGCGCCCTGAGGCGCCTTTATCGCAAGTTTGAGCTTAGCAGCGGTTGATCCACTCGGAACGACCGCAAGTCGCCTGACAGGCGACTCAACAGACCGTTAAAAAACGTAGGCGAGGCAGGTAAGACAAGGCAAAAACGGCCGAAAAAGCGCAGTTTACGTGCTGTAAATGAGCATTTTGAGGCTGTTTTTAACGCAGCATTGCCAACGCAGGTAGTTTTTTAACCGTCTGTTAGTGGTGGTGACCACCTTCGCCATGGATATGACCATGAGCCACTTCTTCTTCACTGGCGTCACGCACGCCTACGACCTTGACCTTGAAGTTCAGGCGCTGACCAGCCAGCGGGTGATTGCCGTCGACAGTCACGTCGTCGCCGTCGATATCGCGGATGGTAACGATCTGCATGCTGCCGTCCGGGCCCGAAGCATGGAACTGCATGCCCACTTCCAGGGTGTCTACGCCTTCGAACATGGCGCGGCTCAGCGTTGCGACCAGCTCGGCGCTGTATTCGCCGTAGGCTTCTTCCGGCTCGACGGAAACGTCCAGCTCATCACCAACCTGCTTGCCAACCAGGGCCTTCTCGAGACCGGCGATGATGTTGCCGGCACCATGCAGATACACCAGCGGCGCGCCGCCAGCAGAGCTGTCGATCACCTCACCGGCATCGTTGGTCAGGGTATAGTCGATGGAGACGGCCTTGTTGGCGGCGATCAGCATGGGGAGACCTTTTGCGAAAGATAAATGAACGGGCAAGTTTAACCAACGGCAGCCTGGATTGCGACCCGAGCCCGGACAAACGGGCCGTGCGTATCGTTGATTTTCGTCAGGATGATCACGGCGACTGGGTGGCAGTCTTGTCTTGTGGCCATACTCAGCATGTACGCCACCGACCACCCTGGCAGAATCGGCCCTGGGTACTCGATCCCGAACAGCGCCAGCTCAAGCTGGGGAGCCTCTTCCCGTGTGGCTGGTGCGCCATGGATCGGTCGCACGATGAATCCAAGGAAGCTTAAATGTCTGCACGCAACATTCTGGTGATCAACTGCGGCAGCTCGTCGATCAAGTTCGCACTGGTCAACGAAACGCAGGAAACCTTCATGCTCAGCGGCCTGGCCGAGCGTCTTGGCAGCCCCGAGGCAGTGTTGCACTGGCAACAGGGCGAACAAAAGGACAGCCTGGTCCTGCCGGGCGCCGACCACCGTCTGGCCCTGTCTCATCTTCTCCCGGTCGTACAGCAGGCCGCAGCCGGCGAGCTGCACGGCATCGGCCACCGAGTGGTGCATGGCGGCGAGCATTTCTCCGGTGCCTCTCGCCTGGACGCGGCCAGCCTGCAGGCCATCCGCCAGGTCGCGCCGCTGGCCCCCCTGCATAACCCGGCCAATCTGCAGGGCATCGAGGCGGCGATGAAACTGTTCCCGGACCTGATCCAGGTGGCGGTATTCGATACCGCCTTTCACCAAAGCCTGCCCGAGCACGCCTACCGCTACGCCGTACCGCAGGCGCTCTACGCCGAGCACGGCGTGCGCCGCTATGGCTTCCACGGCACCAGTCACCACTATGTCAGCCGCCAGGCCGCGCAGATGAGCGACCTGGCATTCGACGCCAGCAGCTGGCTGGTGGCGCACCTTGGCAATGGCAGCTCCACCTGCGCCGTGGAAAACGGCCACAGCCGCGACACCAGCATGGGCCTGACGCCGCTGGAGGGCCTGGTAATGGGCACACGCAGCGGCGATGTCGACCCCAACCTGCACGGCCACCTGGCACGCACCCTGGGCTGGAGCCTGGAGCGGATCGACAGCATGCTCAACAAGGACAGCGGCCTGCTCGGCCTGTCCGGTCTGTCCAACGACATGCGCACGCTGGAGCAGGCCCGCGAGCGGGGCCATGCCGGCGCTACCCTGGCCATCGAGGTGTTCTGCTATCGCCTGGCCAAATCACTGGCGGCGATGAGCTGCGCACTGCGCCGTCTCGATGGCCTGATCTTCACCGGCGGCATCGGCGAGAACTCGACGCTGATCCGCAGCAAGACCGTGGATCACCTCAGCCTGCTCGGGCTGCAGCTGGATGCCCAGGCCAACGCCCGCTGCGTGCGCGGCGTCGCCGGAGCCATTCACGCAGACGGCCATCCGCGCGTGCTGGTGGTACCCACCAATGAAGAGCGGCAGATCGCCCTCGAAACCCTTGCCCTGCTCGACTGAGGCTTTTCCATGCATACCTTCTTCATCGCCCCCACCGGTTTCGGTGTCGGCCTCACCTCCATCAGCCTCGGCCTGGTCGGAGCCCTCGAACGCAGCGGCCTCAAGGTCGGTTTCTTCAAGCCCATCGCCCAACCGCATACCGGCGACCTCGGCCCGGAACGCTCCAGCGAGCTGATCGCCCGCACCCACGGCCTGAACTCGCCCAAGCCGCTGCCGCTCAGCCACGTCGAGCGCATGCTCGGCGACGGCCAGCTGGATGAACTGCTGGAGGAGATCATCAGCCTCTATCAGCAGGCGGCAGTCGACAAGGACGTGGTCATCGTCGAAGGCATGGTGCCGACGCGCCACGCCAGCTACGCCGCGCGAGTGAACTTCCACCTGGCCAAGAGCCTGGACGCCGACGTGATCCTGGTCAGCGCCCCGGAAGACGAGAACCTCACCGAACTGTCCGACCGCATCGAAATCCAGGCGCAGCTGTTCGGCGGGCCGAAGGACCCGAAGGTGCTCGGCGTGATTCTCAACAAGGTGCGCAGCGAAGATGGCATCACCGCCTTTGCCGAGCGCCTGCTGGAACTCTCACCACTGCTCAAGAGCCAGGACTTCCGCCTGCTCGGCTGCATTCCCTGGCAGGACGAACTGAACGCGCCGCGCACCAAGGACATCGCCGAACTGCTCGGTGCGCGCATCCTCAACGCTGGCGATTACGAGCAACGACGCATGCTGAAGATCGTGCTCTGCGCCCGCGCCGTGGCCAATAGCGTGCAGTTGCTCAAGCCCGGCACCCTGGTGGTGACGCCAGGTGATCGCGACGACATCATCCTCTCTGCCAGCCTGGCGGCGATGAATGGCGTGCCGCTGGCCGGCCTGCTGCTGTGCAGCGATTTCGCCCCCGACCCACGCATCATGGAACTGTGCCAGGGCGCCCTGGCCAGCGGTCTGCCGGTGATGACCGTGGGCACGGGCTCCTACGATACCGCCACCAACCTCAACCGCCTGAACAAGGAAATCCCCCTGGATGACCGCGAGCGTGCGGAGAAGGTCTCCGACTTCGTTGCCGGGCATATCGATCATGACTGGTTGAGCGCCCGCTGCGGCACTCCGCGCGAGCTGCGCCTGTCGCCCCCGGCCTTCCGCTACCAACTGGTGCAACGAGCCAAGGCCGCCGCCAAGCGCATCGTCCTGCCCGAGGGCAGCGAGCCTCGCACGGTGCAGGCAGCCGCCATCTGCCAGGCGCGCGGCATCGCCCGCTGCGTGTTGCTGGCCAAGCCGGAAGACGTGCATGCAGTGGCCCGCGCGCAGGGTATCGAGCTGCCGGAAGGCCTGGAGATTCTCGACCCGGATCTGATTCGTGGTCGCTACATCGAGCCGATGGTCGAGCTGCGCAAGGGCAAGGGCCTCAACGCGCCGATGGCCGAGGCGCAACTGGAGGACACCGTGGTGCTCGGCACCATGATGCTGGCGCTGGACGAGGTGGACGGTCTGGTTTCCGGCGCCATCCACACCACCGCCAACACCATTCGCCCGGCGCTGCAGCTGATCAAGACTGCGCCGGGTTACAACCTGGTGTCCTCGGTGTTCTTCATGCTGCTGCCGGATCAGGTGCTGGTCTACGGCGACTGCGCGGTGAACCCTGACCCCAACGCCGAGCAGTTGGCGGAGATCGCCCTGCAGAGCGCTGCTTCGGCGCAGGCCTTCGGCATTCCGCCGCGCGTGGCCATGCTCAGCTACTCCACGGGTGATTCCGGCAGCGGCGAGGAGGTGGAAAAGGTACGGGCTGCCACCCGCCTGGCTCGCGAGAAACGCCCCGACCTGCTGCTCGATGGCCCGCTGCAATACGACGCCGCAGCCATCGAGAGCGTCGGTCGGCAGAAAGCGCCGAACAGTCCGGTGGCCGGCCGCGCCACGGTCTTCGTGTTCCCCGACCTGAACACCGGCAATACCACCTACAAGGCGGTGCAGCGCAGCGCCGACTGCATCAGCGTCGGACCGATGCTGCAGGGTCTGCGCAAACCGGTGAACGACCTGTCGCGCGGTGCGCTGGTCGACGACATCGTCTACACCATCGCGCTGACGGCCATTCAGGCGGCCGATCTGCCGAACTAGAGGCCGTAGGGTGCGCCGTGCGCACCATGGAAAACGGGGTGCGTGCCGGCCACAACAGCCGGTGCGCGCGGCGCACCCTACGAACTTCGAAACCCATGAGTCAACACTGGCACTTGCAGGTCAGTGCACAACCGTTACCCTTGGCGCCGAACCAGCTCGCTGCACGGAACGCCGCAGCTCTTTCGACTGATACGGGGCGCAGAGAAAGCCCCTTTCCAGGCTGCCCGCCGGGCGTGCGGCCTGCTTATGGAGGCGTTCGCCCGATGCTGCACTTTCTTCCCGCGCCACTGCGCGGCCTGATCGCGAGCCTGCTGCTGGCTCTGAACACCCTGTTCTGGTGCTGGCCGCTGTTCTTCGTCGCCCTGCTCAAGTTGCTGCTGCCGTTCGCGCCGATCCAGCGCGCGCTGCGCTTCGTCATGCATGGCATCGCCGAAAGCTGGATCGGCATCAACAAATTCTGGATGCGTCTGGTTGGCCATATCGAATGGAAGGTTCAGGGCCTGGAACGCTTCGATACCCGTCACTCCTATCTGGTGACCAGCAACCACCAGAGCTGGGTAGACATTCTGGTGCTGCAGTACCTGCTCAACCAGCGCATGCCGCTGCTGAAATTCTTCCTCAAGCAGGAGTTGATCTGGGTGCCGGTGATCGGCCTGTGCTGGTGGGCGCTGGAGTTTCCCTTCATGAAGCGCTTCAGCAAGGAGTACCTGGCCAAGTACCCGGAAAAGCGCGGCCAGGACCTGGCCACCACGCGCAAGGCCTGTGCGCGTTACAAGACCAACCCCGTGGCGGTCTTCAACTTCCTCGAGGGCACCCGCCTGACCCCGGCCAAGCATGCGCAGCAGCAGTCGCCTTTCAAGTACCTGCTCAAGCCCAAGGCGGGCGGCATCGCCTTCGTGCTCGACGCGATGGGTGAGCAACTGCACGCCATCGTCAACGTCACCATTCATTACCCACATGGTGTGCCAGGCTTCTGGGACCTGCTCTGTGGCCGCCTGGATGCCGTGCAGGTGTTTTTCAAACAGGTCGAGATTCCGCGCGAATTCATCGGCCGCAATTACGATCAGGACGATGACTACCGTCTGGCCTTCCAGCAGTGGGTCAATCGCCTGTGGGAAGAGAAGGACGCTGAACTCGCCAGCCTGCACCAGCAAGCCTGAAGCGCGCCTGGCGCATCAGTCCGCGCGAGGCAGGGGCAACTTGCTCCAGTCCAGCTGCGCCGGCATCTGCATCGCGGTGCTGGCCGGCACACCCGGCGCCACCAGAAATCCTTGCATGATGCTGCAATGGTGTTGCGTCAGCCACTCGCGCTGCTCCTGGGTTTCGACGCCCTCGGCGATGACCTCCAGCCCCAGGTGATGGCCCAGATCGATGATGGTGCTGACCACCGCAGCGTCACGCGGTGAGTCGAGCATGTTGGAGATGAACAGGCGATCGATCTTCAGCGTGTCCAGCTCGAAATGCCGTAGATACGCCAGTGACGAGTAACCGGTGCCAAAGTCATCGATGGCGATCTTCACCCCCAGCTCACGCAGTTGACGCAACTGCGCCTGGGTCAGCTCCAGATCCTGCATCAGCGCACTCTCGGTTACTTCCACCTCCAGTTGGCTGGGCTTGAGACCATGGAGATCGAGTACGCGCTGCAGGTCCGTCACCAGTTGTGGCATGCCGAACTGCACCGGGCTGACATTGAGACTGAGCACCATGTCCTCACCGAACTGCTGCTTGAAGTCCGCCAACTGCCGGGCGCCCTCACGAAAGATCCATTGGCCAAGACGATTGATCAGGCGGGTTTCTTCGAGCAGTGGAATGAACACGTTCGGTGCGACAGTGCCTGCAACGCGGTGCTGCCAGCGCAGCAAGGCCTCGAAGCCGCGCAGGCGCCCGCTATCCAGATGGAACTGCGGCTGATAGACCAGCACGAAGTCGTCGTTCTCGATGGCGTGGCGCAGGCTCTCTTCGAGCATCAGTCGTGAACGCGCGCGACCATTCATTTCTGGAGAGAAGAAGCGATACTGCTGGCGCCCGGCGCGCTTGGCTTCGTACATTGCCATGTCGGCGGAGCGCAGCAGGCCCTCGACACTCTGCCCACACTCGGGAAAGCAGGCGATGCCGACGCTGGCGCCGAGGGTGAAATCCACACCATCGAGGGTGTGCCGCACCGAGACCAGTTCGATCAGCTTCTCAGCGACCTTGGCTGCATCCTCGGGATGGCCGAGGTTGTCCAGTAGCGCAGTGAACTCGTCACCGCCGATGCGTGCCAGACTGTCATAGGGGCGCAAGCAGGCCTTGAGCTGCTCACCAACACGACGCAGCAGCTGATCGCCGACATCATGGCCCAGCGAGTCATTGATGCGCTTGAAACCGTCCAGGTCCAGGTACAGCACCGCAACCCGCTGGCCGCTGCGCTCGATACGTGCCAGCGCCGATTGCAGCGCCAGATGAAAGCCACGGCGATTGAGCAGGCCGGTCAGCGCGTCAGTGACCGCTTGCGACTCCAGCTGCGCGTGCAGATTGCGCACCACCGACATGTCCAGGGCGATCAATACCATGGCGCGTTGCGGACGCGGCAGTGGCGAGCAGGACAACGCCACTGGCAGGCAGCCGCCCTTGAGCGTGCGCATGATCGCTTCATGCACGCGGTAGGTCGCCTCGCGCTTGAAGTGCAGGTAGAACTCGGATTGCTGCCAGCCGTCTTCGCTGGCTGGATTCTTGAGAAACGACAGCAGATCGACGCCCTCGAGATCGCCTACCTCGCCATCGAGCATCTGCGCCATGGCTGGGTTGGCGAACTGGATGCGACCGTCCTCACCGACCACCAGAATACCCTCGGCGGCATTGTCCAGCACCGAGGCATTGAATGCCCTGGCGCGTTCGAGCTGCTGGGAAAGCGTCTGCAATTCGCAGCGATTGTGCTCATGCTCCAGCAGGCTCTGAATCTTGTGGCGCAGCACAGTGGGATCGAACGGTTTGAGCATGAAGTCCACGGCGCCAGTGCTGTAGCCTCGCAACACGGCATCGTGAGTCTGCGCGATGGCGGACACGAAGATGATCGGCGTCAGCCTCGTGCGCGGATTGCCGCGCATCAATCGGGCGACTTCGAAGCCATCCATGCCCGGCATCTGCACGTCGAGCAGCACCAGCCCGACATCCTCCTCGAGCAGGCAGCGCAAAGCCTCCTCACCGGAGCTGGCACAGCGCAGCTGCCACTCGCCATCTTCGAGCAGCGCCTGCATGGCCTCGAGGTTTTCCATACGGTCATCCACCACCAGCAGAACCTGCCTGGTGGGTACGGCGGCGTTCTTGATCTGCGCCTGGGCCATCGTCAATCCCCTATCCATCTGCCCTTGCACCCGTCACTCCTGCCATCAGGGTAGTCCATCGCCGGACGAAGGCGTGGCCGGCATCGCCAACCAGCGCTCCAGCAATGCCAGCAGCTCATCACGCTTGATCGGCTTGGCCATGTAATCGTCTGCGCCCGCCGTGATGCATTTTTCCCGGTCGCCCTTCATGGCGTGGGCGGTGAGCGCGATGATGGGGATCACGCAACCATGCTCCTGCTTGAGCAGACGCGTGGCGGTGTAGCCATCCATGTTGGGCATGGCCATGTCCATCAGAATCAGATCGAAGGGATCGCGCTGGTAACTGGCGATGGCCTCCAGGCCATCCTTGGCGGAGCTGACACGCAGCCCTACTTCATCCAGCAGCGCGGTCAGCGCATAGACATTACGCACGTCGTCATCCACCAGCAGGATGCGCTTTCCCTGTAACGGGTTGAGCCGCGCTTGGACCGCCTGCGGCGCCCGCACGTCAACGAGAAAGCCCTGAACCGCCTGGCACAGCGCATCGGTGTCGTCGCCATGCTTGCGTACCACCACGGCGCTATAGCGGCGCAGCCGTTGCAGGGTCTGCTGAGTAACGTCCACACCGGTGTTGATCACCACCCGCGTACCTTGCAACGGGCGCAACTGGTTGAGGCTGTCGAGCAGGGCAAAACCGTCCTGATCCGGCAAGTCGAGATCGATCACCAGCGCGCAGAACTGGCCCCGTGCATAGGCCTCGCGTGCCTGCTCACCATCGGCGCAGGCGCTGACCTGAAAGCCCAGCTCCGTCAGTTGCTCGCGGTAGTGCTCGCGCTCTACCTCGACATCCTCCACCAACAACAAGGCCTGCTCCTGTTGCGCGCCGTGCTGCAGCTCGATGAACACCTGCTCCAGCTCATCACGACCGATGGGCTTGACCAGATAGCGCGTGCCATCGTCGTTCCACCCCACCGGTTGCGGGACGCAGGAAATGATGTGCACCGGCGTATGCCGATGGCTGGGCTGGGCGCGCAGACGACGAAACAGCTGCCAGCCACTGAGATCAGGCAGCAGGATGTCGAGGATCACCGCATTGAACGACTCCTGCTGCAGCAGCCCCAGTGCCTGCAGCCCGGTGCGGCAATGCACGCTGGAGAAGCCGTGAGCATGGGCCTCCTCGGCGATCACCGCAGCGAAATTGGCATCGTCCTCGATGATCAGCAGCGGCGGGCCGTCACCGGCTCTCTGCGGCCCCTCGAGCGGCGCTTCGACACTGAGCGAGCCCGCCTGCACCGGCAACCTGACGGTGAAGGTAGAACCCTGCCCCGGCGCACTCTGCAGGCTGATATCGCCATCCAGAGCCAGCACCAGCTGACGGGTGATGGCCAGCCCCAGGCCGGTACCACCGAAACGCCGGCTGGTAGAACCGTCGATCTGCTGAAAAGCCTGGAATACCTGTTCGTGCTGGGCCGCATCGATGCCAATGCCGGTATCACGCACGCTGAAGCAGAGCAGCTCGCGCTCATCCTCCTGGCGCCCCTGACTGCTGACGCTCAGCGTGACCTCACCCTGATCGGTGAACTTCAGCGCGTTGGACAGCAGATTGCGCAGGATCTGATGCAGGCGCACGCGGTCGCTATGGATGACGCGCGGCACACCGGCCTCCAGCTGAGTGTGCAGACGCAAGCCCTTGAGCTCGGCCATCGGCCGCAGGCTGGCATCGAGCTCCACCAGCACGTCCTGCATGTTGATCGGCTCCAGCTTGAGCTGCATGCGCCCCGACTCGACCTTGGCCAGGTCGAGTACATCGTTGATCAGTTGCAGCAGATCGCTGCCCGCGCGGTGCACGATATCGGCGTGCTTGCTCTGCTTCTCGGTGAGATTGCCCGCCAGGTTCTGACGCAGCTGGTCGCTGAGAATCAGGATGCTGTTGAGCGGCGTGCGCAGCTCATGGGACATGTTGGCGAGAAACTCGGATTTGTAGCGGTTGGCCAACAACAGTTGCTCGGCCTGCTCACGCAGCTTCTGCTCGGCCGCCTTGCGCTCGCTGATATCGATGATCACCGCCTGCACCAGGGTTTCATCACCGCTGCGAATGGGTGACAGGCCGACCTCCAGAGGAATCATGCGACCTTCACGGTGCTGCCCGAACAGCTCGCGATTGCCGCCCATGCGCCGCTGTTCGGGCATGGCCTGGTAACCGCGGCGCAGCGCCACATGACTGCCGCGCTGCGCCGCCGGCAGGAGCATTTCCACCGGTTCACCGAGCAACATCTGCCGTTCGTGACCGAACAGCAACTCGGTCTGTCGATTGACCATGGCGATGCGCCCCAGCGCATCGACCAGCACGATGGCATTGGGCGACGCCTCGACCACCAGACGAAAACGCTCCTCGGCCACCTTGCGTGCACGCAGGTCCACCAGGTTGATCAGGTAGCTGCTGCCCTCGTGCAGCGGGTTGAGGCTGATGCTGACCGGAATCGACTCGCCGCGTAAGGTGCGCACCATGCGCTCGTCACTCTCGACCAACTGCTGCTGCAGGTCTTTCGGCGATTCGATATTGGGCAGCACGCGCAACACGGTCTCGCCCGGCAAGGCATTGAGCGGGCAGTCGAACAGCTCGGCCGCGCTGCGATTGGCCATTTCGATGCGCCCCCTGTCATCACAGAGCAGGGTCGCCACCGGCAGCCGTTCGACCAACAGACGAAAACGCTCTTCGCGCTCGCGCAGGGCCACGGCAGCCCGCTCACTGATCTGCAACTTGCGCTCACGCTGATAGAGAAAACCGCCGACCAGAATCGACAGCAGCAGCGTCGCGGCCAGCCCCGCCCACAGACCGAGCATGCTGTTGCGATTGATCAGGCCGCGTTCATATTCAGGGGTGCCGATCACCTCCAGCGCCCAGGTGCGGCCATACAGGGATAACGCCTGCTGGCTGCGAAATTTCGGCTGCCAGCCATTGGCATTGCTTGCGCCACTGATCAGCTGCAAATCGGCCGCCTGCAGGTCTTTCAGGATGATGTCGAACAGACGGCTCTGAGCGCCAAGAATCCCATCGATCAGGTCATGGCTGCGAAAAGCCCCATGCACCAGGCCCAGCAATGCAGCGCGACGTTGTTCGACGGTATTGACGGGTAAACCCGGGCGAAACACCGGCAGGTAGAGCAGGACGCCAGACTGCACGTCTACATCGACCTCCTGACGCAATATCAGCGGCGCGCTGAGGCTGGCTTCGCCGGTCTCGACACTGCGCTCGATAGCCGTCCGCCGCACTGTTTCGCTGAGCATGTCGAAGCCGAGCACGCGCCGATTGCGCCAATCCACGGGGCTGACGTAATCGATGGGTAGATAATGCTCACGCTCACCAGGAGGGAAGATCTGATAGTCGGGGCGACCATCAGCCGCCACCTCGGCGGCAAAGTCAGCCAGTTGCTCAGGGAGCAGATAACGTGACCAGGCCACGGCCTGAATACCGGGATAGCGATCCTGAACCTGCAGCTGATCCAGTGCACGCTCCCACTCGACGAGCGAAACCCGATCACTGCCTATCATCAGCCCGGATACGCCGCGCAGGACCATCTCGTAAGTGCGCATGCGCGCCAGCACGCGCTGGCTTACGTCCTGAGCCTCCAGCTGAAAGCGGCGGTGACTGTCCTCGTCCTCACGCGTCTGCAGAGTATTCCACTGCCAGAAAATCAGGCCACCCAAGCCCAGTAGCAAGCCAAGCGCAACCAGCAGCGGCGTCCATGGCCTGGGCGGCCGCTCGACAGCTCTGTCGTCCATTCGTGCTCCTTCGGTCATCCACAACCAACACGCACGGGGTATCCGCACGCGGACATCACAGAACCACAGCAAGCAGTCTAGTCAGGTTTTGAATGAGTGGCCTTTGGCCAGAAGGGACACGACAGGCGGTCACGAAGATGGTCGCAAACGCCTGCTGACACCTCAGCGAAAACGTCCGCTGCGGTGACTGTCAGCGACATGAAAAAGCCTCCCGGAGGGAGGCTCTCATTACAACGCGGCGAGGCTTTAAAGCGGACGCAGGTTGATCTCGACACGACGGTTCTGCGCACGACCAGCATCAGTAGCGTTGCTGGCAATCGGCTGGCTCGGGCCGGCACCGTATGCAGAGATGCGCTGACCCGGCACGCCATTGGCGGTCAGGTAGTTGGCCACGCTCTGAGCGCGACGCTGCGACAGGCTCTGATTGAGCGCCTGCGAACCGGTGCTGTCGGTGTGACCGACGATGTTCACACCGTTCTTGTTGAACTCCTTGAACACCAGCACCAGCGAATTGAGGGTCGGGTAGAAGCTGCTGGAGATATCCGCCGAGTTGCTGGCGAAGGTGATATTGCCCGGCATGATCAGTTTCAGATCATCGCCGTTGCGTTGTACCTGCACACCAGTGCCCTGCAGGGTCTGGCGCAGCTTGGCCTCCTGGGTATCGACGTAATAGCCGTAACCGCCACCGGCGGCGCCACCGACAGCCGCACCGATCAGCGCGCCTTTGGCGCGATCCTTCTTGCTCGAAGTCGCAGCACCGATCACCGCACCAGTCGCTGCGCCGATCCCCCCATAGATACCGGCTTTGCCGGCCTGGCTTTCGCCGGTGTAAGGGTTGGTGGTACAGCCGGCCAGCAGGGCCATGAGCGCAGTGGCTGCGATCAGATTACGCCTGGTCTTCATAACTTTTCCTTAGGATTTCTTCTGGTATCGGGCAGACATGCCGCAGACTTCGAGCCGCCAAGGCGCGGTGAAGTTCCGCCCAAGCTTATCAGCCTGGGGCTATCAGAACTGCGACGCAAAGCAGATCAGCCCGATACCTGTCTTACTGCACGCCTGGCAGCGGTCGCAGTGTCACTTCGACACGTCGATTCTGCGCACGCCCTTCGACGCTAGCGTTACTGGCCACCGGCTGATCCGGCCCCATACCACGCGTACTCATGCGGCTGGGGTCGACCCCCTGCGCCAGCAGATAATCGGCCACGCTTTGCGCACGCCGCTGCGACAGCCCCATGTTGTGGCTATGCGAGCCGGTGCTGTCGGTATGCCCGACCACCTCGATACTGTTCTGGTTGTACTGGCGGAAGGAATTGGCCAGGTTGTTCAGCGGCTGATAGAAGCTGCTGGCGATCTGCGCCGAGTCGGTGGCGAAGGTGATGTTGCCCGGCATGATCAACTGAATCACATCGCCCTGACGCTGCACCTCGACGCCGGTGCCCTGCATGCTGCGACGCAGCTCTTCTTCCTGCTTGTCGGCGTAATAGCCGTAACCCGCCGCTGCGGCACCGGCCACCGCAGCACCGATCAAGGCGCCCTTGCCGCGGTTGTCATGGTTGATCAGCGCACCGGCAGCCGCGCCGGCCAACGCCCCGATACCACCATAGGTGGCGGTGCGGTTGGCGCTCGGCGCGCTCTGGTCATAGGGGTTCTGCGAGGCGCAGCCGCCGAGTAGCAGCGCCGACGAGCAAAGGGCAATCAACGAAAGGCGGAACATGAAGGAATCTCCATGAACGGTGGATGATGGCTCTTTGAGTTCCAGCGCGGCCATTAGTGCCCTGTCACGCGCGAATAAAGGGGTTCTCACGCATTTCATCACCGAGGCGGGTATCCGGGCCATGGCCGGTGACCACGGTGGCGTCCTCATCGAGGCGGTACAGGCGCTGCTTGATCGAACGTTCGATAGTGGCGTAATCACCGCCCCACAGATCGGTACGGCCGATACCGCGACGGAACAGCGTGTCACCGGCGATCAGCAGCTTGGCATCCTCGAACCAGAAACTCATCGAACCCGGCGTGTGCCCGGGTGTATGCAGGGCCACACCGCAGCCGCAGGCCAGCTCCTCGTCATCGGCCAGCCAGCGATCCGGCGCCGGCACGGGCGTGTAAGGCACGCCGAACATGCTGCACTGCATCTCCAGATTGTCCCAGAGGAACTGATCCTCCTTGTGCAGGTGCAGCGTGGCACCGGTCTTCTCCTTCATCTGCCCCGAGGCAAGAAAGTGATCGAGGTGCGCATGGGTGTGGATGATGCTCACCACCTTGAGGCCGTGAGCCTGCAGACGCGCCATGATCAGATCGGGATTGCCACCCGGATCGACCACGATGGCCTTCTTCGTAATCGGGTCGCCGATGATGCTGCAGTTGCACTGCAAGGGGCCGACGGGGAAAGTTTCGCGGATTAGCAGGGGTTTTGCGGGTTCCATGGGTATTCCTGTAGGATTAATGGCACATTTTTGGCACAGTGCGATTGACGATGGCGACGATCAGGAAGAAAGGCCCATACCAGTGGCACGCCCAAATCAGGCGTAAAGGGTGGCCCCAACAGACCCGCACTTTCAACACCCAGGCAGAGGCGAAGGCTTGGGCAACAATGATCGAGCGCGAAATGGACGCCGGCGTGTTCGTCAGCCGCAACGAAGCCGAGGCCACCTCCTTCTCCAGCGCACTGGAGTTGTACGCCAAGGAGGTGACTAGCAAGAAGCGCAGCAGCGCCTCTGAGCTATCGCGCATCCAGGCCATGCAGCGTCACCCTCTCGCCCTTCGCTCGCTTGCGAGTATTCGTGGCTCCGACATGGCGACCTACCGGGACATGCGTCTCGAAGAAGGCATGGCCCCCTCCACCGTTCGCCGCGAGCTGGCCCTGATCTCTCATGTCTTCACTATCGCCCGCAAAGAGTGGCGCATGGAGTCACTGAGCAATCCCGTCGAGCTGATCCGCCAACCGAGCGTTGATGACGCACGCGAGCGACGAATCCTCAGCGCAGATGTGTGGACACGCAAAGACGGGAAGCTGATATGCGAACACCTGGACGAGCTGGAAATGATCTGCCGCCACTCACGCTCGGCAGAGCTACCGAAGATCGTCGCCTTCGCTGTAGAAACGGCAATGCGCCGCAGTGAGATAACCGGCCTGCTACGCGCCAACGTAAACCGGGACAAGCGGGTCGCCCTGCTGCCCATGACCAAGAACGGCTCTGCTCGGGGCGTCCCCCTTTCCAGCAAAGCCGTGGAGATACTGGAAGGTCTCGCCGAGCGTGACGACGGCCGCTGTTTTAAGAGCCGGCCGGACTCAATCACCAAGGCATTCGCGGACGCTATCGCCGATGCTCGAAGCGTCTACATGGAAGGGCTAAGCCTTCACCTCAAGCAGAAAAAGCTCTCCCTGGAGAAGATCGACAAGCGCATCCACGACGATCCGTTTCTGATGGACCTGCGCTTTCATGACCTACGCCATGAAGCCACCTCGCGCCTGGCCGAAATTTTCCCGCTACATGAGCTAACCAAGATCACCGGGCACCAGGACACGCGGATGTTGATGCGCTACTACCACCCCAAAACCGAAGACCTGGCGAAGAAACTGCACTAATAATCCATCAAGAAAACCAAGCGCCGCCCTTAACAAGGCAGCATCGAATACTGCAATATCATCATCCTGAACCGCCCTCAGGGCCGTGCACTAAGGAAATAAAATGGAAGTTACGCAGTTTTCTGGATCTGCAGACATTACTGACGGCGGGATCAAAAAGCATTTCAAGGGCACTGAGCCATGGGAACCGATTGCAGAATTAATCTGGAATGGATTCGATGCAGGCGCTACCATTGTCCGAGTATTTGTTCGAGAGCGAGAGCTTGGCGGAGTTGAATCTGCGACGGTACTCGACAACGGCAAGGGAATTAACTTTCTCAACACCGGTGAAAACTTTGGAAAGTTCAACGAATCGCTCAAAAAAGACAACTTCTCCCAGCATGGTGCCCACGGCAGGGGCCGACTCGCCTTTCACAGAATTTGCTCAAAAGCCACCTGGTATACAATTTTCGAAAGCCAGAACGCAACAATCACCATTCACGCCGACTCAATCAAAAACTTCTCCGGAAGTCTAATTAAAGACACCGAGCAAAACCCTCTTCTTCTCGAACAAAAATCCGGAACATGCGTTGAGCTAGTAAACTTCAACAAAAACATTCCAGAAGAAGAGGAAATGATAGCCCTTCTAACAAGAGCTTTCGGATGGATTCTAGCCCTTCGGCCCGAATTAAAACTAACTTATAACTCCCGCGATATCGTCCCACCCAAGCACGACTCAAGCAAGAAAACGTTCAATATCAAGAACAGTGAATTTCATGCCACAGCTCTAAGATGGCACGAGAAGCCCGCAAAGGAAAAATCCCACACATATTTAATCGGCAGCCATGGGAATATCGTTTACCGAGAATTAAGCAGCTTAAACAACAAACCAGATTTCTACACAAGCGTATTCGTCTCCTCCGACTGGGCCAACGGCTTCATACAAAACGACAACGAACTCTCATTCGACCCAGAAGAAATATCAGAAAACCAAACTTGGCGAGCCTTCACCAAAGAGCTAAACGTCTTCACCCAGTCAATTTACGATGACTTTTTGAGTAAGCACGCTGACGAGCAGATAGAAAAATTTGTCGAAGATGGAGCCTTCCCGGACTATTCAAATATCAATCCATCCTACTCCGACTGGCGCCTGAAAAACACAAAGTCCATTGTAAAGAGCATACTAATACATGATCCATCAGTAATAAAATCACTCAACAAAAAGCAGAGAAAAATTCTAATCAGATTATTAGATAAATTATCTGTATCAAACGAAAACGATAGCCTCCTCGAAGTCCTCGACAGTGTTCTAGAGCTTGACTCAAAAACAATGCAAACCTTTGCAGAGCAACTCAAAAAATCAAAGCTAGATAACATAATACAAACAATAGAAATTCTTCAAAAAAGAGATTCTGTCATTCAGCGAATTTCCAAAATCATGGACGAGCACTACAAAGAAGTTCTAGAAACCCCAGACTTACAGGGCATAATTGAAAGCAACACATGGCTCTTCGGAAATCAATATGAAACCATAGGCGCAGAAGAAGACACATTCACTAAGATAGCCAAAAATCTTAGAGCCACCGTCCCAGGAATAAATAACATCTCTGAAGAGGACATCGCAGACGGCGCAACTATCGACGGAGCGAATCGCCAGGTTGACTTATTCTTAGTAAGAAGATCGCTTTGTCTAGACTCATTAAACAGGCAGTACTATCGCTGCGTAATCATAGAAATAAAAAGACCCAGCGCCGCCCTAAGCAAGACACATTTCCGCCAAGTTGAAGACTATGCAGATATACTCAACAAGCACCCAATGTTTAACAGCGAAAATACTCGATTTGAAATAATACTTGTCGGACGAAAAATATCCGAAAAAGACTACGAAATAACCAATCGACTAGAAAGCCTAGCAGACAAAAATGACCCTGGACTTATTGGCACTGGGAAAATAAAGCGGTATGTCAAAACCTGGCAAACAATAATCGACGAATTCAAGATATCGAGCAGCTATCTACTCACGCATCTTAAAGCCCAGAGAGATAATCTTGAAAACGAAACAGCCGCTTCATTGACCTTGAGCCTTCAACAAAAAACGGCTTGATCTGTCAAGCAGCATGATTAGCCAGCAGATAAAGGAGATAAATTTATTTATCTCCTTTATCTGCTCCACGCGCATCAATCGTCAGCGAACGCGGCATGTGCCACCGCCCTTTGCTCAATCGCTGCCGCACTAGCTTTCTGTAAGCCTCCGGCTCCGGGATCAACTTGCGCTTGTGACGCCGCTGGTTGCAAACAAGACAAGCCGCAACGATGTTGTTCCGCCCATCCCCTCCTCCATCTTGCCGAGCAAGTAGATGTTCAGCCGTACACTGAAACTGCCTGGCCTGACCAAGGGTGAGGCCATGAAGGCGAGCGAATTGTTCGATGGAGCTTCGCCACATAGGAAAGTCACAGTAATAGCAGCGACCACCTTGGCGTTCAAAGGCTGTAGAGCGGGATTTGATGAGGGTTTTCGATTGAGTAGGCACGGCGGCCTCCTAATAAATTAAGGAAGTCCGCTGCGCCCTTATGGGCTACAAACGGTACCAGCCGAGTTACTCGTACTGGCCCAACATCGGCCCTTCTGGGTCACGACAGGCGAAATTTACTCCCGTCAGTTCCTGATCGACAAGCCCTCAAACTTTAGCCGCTAAAATCTGACCGCCTCGCCAGCCCTCAATCAACGCCAAACAAGGTACATTTACGCCAATCAAGCACGATCAGTAGTGCCGGAATGGAGCGACCATGCCGGCTTGAAAAGGAATTGGGGTTATGGACAAAAAGTCGCTTTCCGAGCGGGACATCTGCAGTAAGTACATCGCCCCAGCCGTCCAGCAAGCGGGCTGGGACATGCACAAGCAGGTGCGCGAGGAAGTCAGCTTCACCAAGGGCCGCATAATCGTCCGGGGCAAGCTGCACAGCCGAGGCGAATCCCGCCGGGCCGACTTCATCCTCTACCACCAGGCCAACCTGCCCATAGCCGTGATCGAGGCGAAGGACAACAAGCACTCCGTGGGCTCCGGCATGCAGCAGGCCTTAGGCTATGCCGAGGCGCTGGATGTGCCCTTCGTGTTCTCCAGCAATGGCGATGGTTTTCTATTCCATGACCGTAGCGGCACTGGTAGCCAGGTAGAAACCGAACTCAGCCTTGGCCAGTTCCCCAGCCCGAATGAACTCTGGCAGCGCTACTGCCAATGGAAAGGCCTGGACGACCAAGCCCAACACAAAGTCGCAGCGCCCTACTACGACGACGGCTCCGGGCGCATGCCGCGCTACTACCAGATGAATGCCATCAACCGCACGGTCGAAGCCGTGGCACGCGGGCAGGATCGTGTGCTGCTGGTCATGGCCACCGGCACCGGCAAGACCTACACCGCCTTCCAGATCATCTGGCGGTTGTGGAAGTCCAAGCAGAAGAAACGCATCCTCTTTCTGGCCGACCGCAACATCCTGGTCGACCAGACCAAGAACAACGACTTCAAACCGTTCGGCCAGGCGATGACCAAGATCGCCAAACGCCAGATCGACACCTCCTACGAGATCTACTTGTCGCTCTATCAGGCCGTCACTGGCACTGAAGAAGAGATGAACATCTACAAGCAGTTCTCCCGCGACTTCTTCGACCTGATCGTGATCGACGAATGCCACCGTGGCAGCGCCGCCGAAGATTCCGCCTGGCGCGAGATTCTCGACTATTTCTCCAGCGCCACTCATGTCGGCCTCACCGCTACGCCGAAGGAGACCAAAGAGGTATCCAGCATCACCTACTTCGGTGAGCCGGTGTACAGCTACACCCTCAAGCAAGGCATCGAAGACGGTTTTCTCGCGCCGTACAAAGTGGTGCGCATCGACTTCGACAAAGACCTGCAAGGCTGGCGGCCGCCCAAAGGCATGCTCGACAAGAATGGCGAGCTGATCGAAGACCGCATCTACAACCTCAAGGACATGGACCGCACCCTGGTCATCGAGGCACGCACCCAACTGGTGGCGCAGAAGGTCACCGAGTTCATCAAGGCCACCGACCCGTTCCAGAAAACCATCGTCTTCTGCGATGACATCAACCACGCCGAGCGCATGCGCCAGGCCCTGGTCAACCTCAACCCGGAGCGCGTGGCCGAGAACCGTAAGTACGTCATGCGCATCACCGGCGATGACCAGGAAGGCAAAGCCGAACTGGATAACTTCATCAACCCGGAAGAGCGCTACCCGGTCATTGCCACCACCAGCAAGCTGATGACCACCGGCGTCGATGCGCAGACCTGCAAACTGATCGTGCTCGACCAGCACATCAAATCGATGACCGAATTCAAGCAGATCATCGGTCGCGGCACCCGCATCAACGAGGACTATGGCAAGTACTGGTTCACCATCATGGACTTCAAAAAGGCCACCGAGCTGTTCGCCGACCCGGCGTTCGACGGCGACCCAGTGGTGGTCTATGCCCCCGAAGGTAGCGAGCCGCCCGTGCCGCCCGACGACTTACTTGAAGGTGATGGCATCAGCGCAGGCAACGATGCTGAAGGGGGTGACCTGGAGTTCACCAGCGAGGAAGACGGCAAGAAGCGCATCAAGTACGTCATCGATAATCTGCCGATCTACGTCATTGCCGAGCGCGTGCAGTACTACGGCCCGGATGGCCGGCTGATCACCGAATCGCTGCACGACTACACCCGCGCCTGTGTGCAAAAACAGTTCGCCTCGCTGGATGACTTCCTGCGGCGCTGGAGTGATGCCGAGCAGAAGAAAGCCATCATCGACGAAATGGCTGCCCAGGGCGTGATGTGGGAAGCCCTGGCCGAAGAAGTGGAAAAGAAACAGGGCAAACCGCTAGATCCATTCGACCTGATCTGCCACGTCGCCTTCGATCAGCCAGCCCTGTCTCGCCGTGAGCGCGCCGAGCAGGTGAAAAAGCGCAACTACTTCGCCAAGTATTCTGGCGCAGCCCGCCAGGTGCTGGAAGCACTGCTGGATAAATACGCCGACACCGGCATCGAGCATATCGAGGACATCAAAATCCTCCAGCTCGATCCGTTCAGCCAGATTGGTGCACCCATCGAGTTGGTGAAAGCCTTTGGCGGCAAGGCTGGCTACAACAAGGCCATTCATGAGCTGGAAGACGAACTCTACGCAAGCTAAGGGTTCAGTGCCGACGGCATGCCAAAGCAGCAACCCACACTATCCGGTAGAATTTTGCCCCCCTTGCGGTAAGCGTTGAGAGAACTTCATGTCCATTAGCTCCACCATCAAATCCATCCAGGACATCATGCGCAAGGACGTCGGCGTCGACGGCGACGCCCAGCGCATCGGCCAGCTGGTCTGGCTGCTGTTCCTCAAGATATTCGATGACCGCGAACTGGAATGGGAGCTGCTGGACGACAACTACCGCTCGCCCATCCCCGACAGCTGCCGCTGGCGCACCTGGGCCGCCGACCCGGAAGGCATGACCGGCGATGCACTGAAGGACTTCATCGACAACAACCTGTTCCCGCAGCTGCAGAACCTGCACGAATACAGCACCACGCCGGCCGCCTTCGTGGTGCGCAGCGTGTTTGAAGACGCCTACAACTACATGAAATCCGGCCAGCTGCTGCGCCAGGTCATCAACAAGATTCAGCAAGGCGTGGACTTCAACAAGGCCCAGGAACGCCACGAGTTCGGCAACCTCTACGAGCAGCTGCTTCGCGACCTGCAGAACGCCGGCAACGCCGGGGAGTTCTACACCCCGCGCCCGGTCACCGAGTTTATGGTGCGCATGGTCGATCCCAAATTGGACGAAAAGGTCATGGACCCGGCCTGCGGTACCGGCGGTTTTCTCACCTGCGCCATCGAGCACAAGCGCAGCCGCTATGTAAAAACCGCCGAAGACGAACGCACCCTGCAGGCCAGCATCTTCGGCGTGGAGAAAAAGCCGCTGCCACACCTGCTGGCCACCACCAACATGATCCTGCACGGCATCGAGGTGCCCAGCCAGATCCGCCACGACAACACCCTGAGCAAACCGCTGATCAGCTGGGGCCCGGGCGAGCGCGTGCACTGCATCGTCGCCAACCCGCCGTTCGGTGGCATGGAAGAAGACGGCATCGAAACCAACTTCCCCGCCGCCTTCCGCACCCGCGAAACCGCCGACCTGTTCCTGGTGCTGATCATGCACCTGCTCAAGGACGGCGGTCGCGCCGCCGTGGTGCTGCCCGATGGTTTTCTGTTTGGCGAGGGCATCAAGAGCCGCATCAAGGAAAAGCTGCTCACCGAGTGCAACCTGCACACCATCGTTCGCCTGCCCAACGGCGTGTTCAACCCCTACACCGGCATCAAAACCAACCTGCTGTTCTTCACCAAAGGCACGCCGACCAAACAGGTGTGGTTCTACGAACACCAGTACCCGGATGGGGTGAAGAACTACTCCAAGACCCGCCCGATGCGCATCGAAGAATTCGCCGTGGAAGAAGCCTGGTGGGGCAGCGAGGCCGATGGCTTTGCCGCCCGGGTGGAAAACCAGTTCGCCTGGAAGGTCGGCATCGAAGAACTGCAAGCACGCAACTGGAACCTGGACTGCAAGAACCCGCACATCGGCGAGCAGATCAGCCACGACCCGGACGAGCTGCTGCGCAACTATGCCAGCCTGCAAGACGAAATCAGCGACCTACGCGACCAGCTCAAGGCCGTATTGGCCGAAGCCCTGGAGCGCCAGGTATGACGGCGTTGCTGACTGACAACCTGCCGCTGCTGGCCGGTGCACCGAATGGCATCAAGAAGCTGCGCGAGCTGATTCTGGAACTGGCGGTGCGCGGCAAACTGGTGCCGCAATATCCCAGTGATGAGCCGGCCAGTGAGTTGCTTAAGCGGATTGCCGAGGAAAAGGCTCGGTTGGTGGCTGAGGGGAAGATCAAGAAGCAGAAGCCACTGCCGGAGATTGCGGAAGAGGAAAAGCCATTTGCCATGCCCACTAATTGGGAATGGGTACGACTTGATTCTCTGCTGAAAAAAATTGGGGCCGGTAGCACTCCATTAGGTGGGAAACAGGCTTACGTTGCAGATGGGGTCAAATTTCTTAGGTCTCAGAACGTTTGGAATGAAGGGCTTCGCCTGAATGACGTTGCTTTCATACCTGAAGAAACACACCAAAGAATGTCGGGAACACATGTTGAAGCAGGCGACCTGCTTTTCAACATCACAGGAGCGTCTATTGGGCGCTGTGCCACAGTTCCTTATGACTTTGATACTGGTAACGTAAGTCAGCATGTAACTATTGTGCGACCAGTTTCACGCGACACTCAGCCGTTCCTTCATGTGGTGCTGGTCTCGCAACTGGTCCAGCAGACCGTAATGGATGTGCAGGTCGGCGTTTCGCGTGAAGGTCTCAGCATTGGGAAACTGGCCCAGTTCCTAATACCTTTCCCGCCCCAAGCCGAACAACACCGCATCGTCGCCAAAGTCGATGAGCTGATGGCCCTCTGCGACAGGCTTGAAGCCCAGCAGGCCGACGCCGAAAGTGCCCACGCCCAACTGGTGCAAGCGCTGCTCGACAGCCTGCCCCAAGCCAGCGATGCCGAAGATTTTGTCCAGAACTGGCAACGCCTGGCTGAACACTTCCACACCCTGTTCACCACCGAACCCAGCATCGACGCCCTCAAACAAACCCTGCTGCAACTGGCCGTGATGGGCAAACTGGTGCCACAAGATCCCTCCGATGAATCGGCTGAAGATCTGTACGAGCGCATCCAGGCTGAAAAGCAGCGGCTGGTGACAAAGGGTGCACTGAGAAAGCAGAAGCCCTTGGCAGAAATCGAAACCGAGGCTGTTCAGCTCAAATTGCCATCGACATGGAAATGGGTGTCGCTTTTAGAAATAACGACGGGGATGGACTCTGGATGGAGCCCTTCTTGCCTTAGCAATAGCTCACCTTCTAATGACGTATGGGGCGTTCTCAAAACAACTGCAGTGCAAGTAATGAGATACCTAGAGCATGAAAACAAGGAGCTACCTGATCATCTTGAGCCTCGTCCCGAGGCGGAAGCCAAGGCCGGTGACATTCTGTTTACTCGCGCTGGCCCCATGAATCGCGTAGGAATTTCCTGCTTAGTTGAAAGTACGCGTCCGAAGCTAATGATTTCCGACAAAATCATCAGATTTCACCCCATTGAGCTAGGTGCTAATGGCCGCTTTATTGCCCTTTGCTTAAACGCAGGGGTAACCGCTAAATATTTAGAAGAAGCTAAATCAGGCATGGCTGCTAGTCAGGTCAATATCTCGCAGGAAAAGCTGAGAGTCGCACCGATCCCGCTAGCACCGCTCGCCGAACAACACCGCATCGTCGCCAAAGTCGACCAGCTAATGGCCCTCTGCGACCAACTCAAAACTCGCCTAACCCAGGCTCGCCAACTGAACGAACAACTGACCAGCACCCTGGTCGAGCATGCCCTTGCCGACGATGGCAAGCCGGCTCCCGTTACCACGGATCAAAAAGCCGCTCGCATTCTGCTCGCCGCTGAAATCACTCACCAGCTACATGGCCAACGCACTTTCGGCCAGCGCAAGCTGCAGAAAGTTATCTACCTGGCTGAACATGCGGCCAGGCTCGCCGCTGTAAAGGGTAACTACTTGCGCGATGCGGCCGGCCCCCATGATCGCCAACTGATGAGTCAGGTCGAGAGCGAGCTATGCAGCCGCCAATGGTACGAGTGCATCGACCGCGAAACCTTTGGCCATGCCTACCGCCCGCTTTCCCAAGCCGGGCAGCATAGGCAGGCGTATGACAGCACCTGGTCGACCGCCGAGCGGGCAACCATTGAGCAGGTCGTCGACTTGATGCGGGACTGGGATACGGATCGCTGCGAAATGACCGTAACGCTCTACGCCGCCTGGAACGACTTTATCCTCGAAGGCCGCCCGGTTACCGATGAGGCCATCGTCGACGAAGTTATGCATAGCTGGAACGACGCCAAGCTGCGCTTCAGCAAAGACGAATGGCTGGCTGTACTCGCCAGGATGAAGAAGCACGAACTCCTGATACCCACCGGATTTGGCCAACGCACCACGGGCGGTATGCTCAGCTTGCCCGGTTTTGAGTAGCTAGATGGCAATCAGGACGGTGAGGAGAACGCTGCAAATGCTCAAGGTCATTTCCAAATGATGCTCGGCTACCCAAAACCCTGGAAAAGCTACCAGGAGCAGCTCGATCAGCTCATCGCTCGTGGCATGGGTGTTACAGACAATGCCAGGGCCCTGGATTACCTGGAGCGCATCGGCTACTACCGACTGAGCGGTTACTGGTACCCGTTCCGCGAACGCGTCGACCTCTGCCCGCTCGATCCACAGACCAATGCCAAGCCGAAAAAGGTCAAAGTTGAGCGGCTACCGCTGGATGAATTCAAACCTGGAACGACCTTTCAGAACGCCGTAGACCTTTATGTATTCGACAAGAAATTACGACTGCTCGTCCTGGATGCGCTGGAGCGTATCGAAATCGCTCTGCGAGTCGACATTTCCCATGGCCTGGGCAAGCACCATAAGTTCGCCTACCTGAAGCCGGAGCTATTTCACGAAAGTTTCTCCAGCAAGCTGGATAGCAAGACAGGGCTGACCAAATATCATGGCTGGTTGAGCAAGCATGCGGCGCTGATCAACCGCTCCAAAGAAGATTTCATACGCCACAACAAAGACAAGTACGGCCTCCCCTTGGCCGTTTGGGTGGCGTGTGAAGTTTGGGATTTCGGCACGCTGTCTACGCTATACGATGGCATGACCGAAGCGGATCAGGACGCCATCTCATCGCAGTACAACATCAGCAATGGCCGCATCTTCGCCAGTTGGCTGCGCAGCCTGAACTACCTGCGCAACGTATGCGCACACCATAGCCGGCTGTGGAATCGCAACATCGTTGATCAGCCGAAACTGCCGCCAGTGGGCCAAGTACCTTCACTGGCAGCGTTTCATAACGATCCTCAGCGGCAGGCGCGTCCCTTCATGCTGCTGTGCATGACCCAACACCTGATGAAAATCATCAATCCCTCATCGAGCTGGGGTGCACGGCTGAAAGCGTTGCTGGAAAATGACTTTCCAGACCTGACACACCTGGATCTTGGGCTTGACCGGATGGGCGTGGACGATGACTGGAAGACGAGAGATTGGTAAATCGCAGGCAATAAAAAACCCCTGAGCAATCTCAGCGCCGGAGCGCATCAACCGACAGGGGCCGTGTTGCTGGCGATTATTAGCCAGCTACGCCATTGCGTCAACTGCTGCCTGGCGCCACCTTAATCTCAGCGCGCCGACATTCCGCTGCACACCTGAGAACTGCAGTCATCCATACAGACCTCTCCTCATTCCTCAGCGCGGTAATCACCGGGCAGTTTACCGGTCCATTTGCGGAATGCACGGCGGAAGTTGGACGGGTCACTGAAACCCAGCAACTGGGCAATTTCATACAGCGGCAAATGCGTGGTGGTCAGGTACTGCAGGGCCAGGCGCTTGCGCACGTCGTCGAGCACCTGCTGATAGCTGGTGCCCAGCTGCGCCAGGTGCCGGCGCAGGCTGCGGCCGCTGGTGTGCAGGGCGTCAGCGGCGCTTTCCAGGTCGGGAAAGTCGCCTGGACGCGCCAATAGCAATCGGCGCACCCGCGTAAGCAGGCCATCCTGCACATCGAGGCTGGCCAGCAGCGCTTCGCACTGCTGCTCGCACATCTGCACCGTGGCCGGGTTGGCCAGCGCCATGGGCCGTTGCAGGTAGTGCCGGGGCAAGCGCAGCCAGTGCCAGGGCTGTTCGAACTGCGCGGCCACCCCGAACACCTCGGCATAGCGCTCAGCATAGTCCGGCGCGGGATGCGCGAAACCAACGGCCAAGCCCCGCAACTCTTCCCCCACGAGAAAGCGCGCAATGCTATGGATGCTGGTCAACAGGCCCTCGGCGGCGAAGCGTGATTGCGGCCCCATGGGAAAGGACTCGAGCGCACGCAACTGCATATCCTCCTCTTGCTCCACCAGTTCCAGCTCGAATGCCAGGCCGAGCACCCGGTAGTACTTCAGGGCGAACTGCAGCGCCTTGCCCAGGTTGGCACTGGACAGCACCGCGTAACCGAGGATGCCATGGGTGGAGACGTTCAGGCGCTGGCCCAATACCAGGCCAAGCGCCGGTTCGCCGCAACGCTGCAAGGCGGTCTGCGTCAGCAGGTGAAAGTCGAGAAAGGACAGTCGACCATTGGGACTGCCAAGCACTTCAGGGCGTACCCGTGCCGCAGCGAACAGCTCGGCACGCGCCAGGCCGAACTCTTCCGCCAGCGCCAGCAATGCCTCGGCGTAGGCCACGGGAACCAGTTCGGCGGTGAAATTGAGGGTTTGTTTCATGAGTTCGTTGTTCTGGTGACTGGCCGCAAATGACCTTCTCGATTGCGAACCTTAGCTCAGCGCATCCATGCTCGTTGCCCTGCTGCTGCCCCAACTTTCTACTGGAATAACGCACTGGCCGGATATGACCGTCACCTTGGCTGTTACGAACCTGTGCCCAGCGGCGCATGACGACCATAGTGGAACCCGTCAAACAGCGCGATGGAGCTCTCATGGCCAGCACCACACCGGAAGGTTTGCAGATTCGTCCCAGACAGATGGATTTCGATCTGCCCAACCCGCTGCCGCGCCACTGGAACGGCGGCGATGCCTTCAAGACCCACCTGTTCGATGCCATGTCGGTGTTGTTTCCCGACGGCGAGCGTTTCTTCATCGACTCGGTGCGCCAGTTTCGCGACCGCATCGACGACCCGGTACTCGATGAACAGATTCGCGGCTTCATCGGCCAGGAAGGCCATCACAGTCGTGAACATCTGGAGTACAGCCAGCGCCTGCGCGACCTGGGTTACGACGTCGAACGCATCGAGAAACGCGCCAGGACGCGCATCCGCTACACCCAGAAGAAGTTCTCGCCACAACGCCAGCTGGCCGCAACCGCAGCGCTGGAGCACATCACCGCGATCATGGCCGATGGCCTGCTGAGAAATGACGCGTACATGGCCGACGCTCACCCGGCCCTGGCTCGCCTGTGGCGTTGGCACGCACTCGAGGAGACCGAGCACAAGGCGGTGGCGTTCGACGTCTACAACCAGGTGTGCGGCAGTCGCAAGCTGCTGCGCCGGGCAATGCTCATGGGCACCTTCTTCTTCGTGCTCGACACCACCCATGGCCTGGCACACATGCTCAAAGTGGACGGCCTGTTGTGGAACTGGCGCATGTGGCGTGACGGCATCCGCTGGATGTGGGGCAAGGAAGGCGTGTTCCGCCCGCTGGTCAGCGCTTATCTGGACTTCTTCAAGGACGGCTTCCATCCCTGGGAACACAACAACCTGGATCTGTTGCACGCCACCCGCGAGGAGTTTGACGGTGCCCCGCTGATTCAGGCCGGAGCCGCCTGAAACGCAGCGCCTTCCACGCAACACAAATGAGCCCGGAATCTGTCCGTAATGCTGTTCACTTAAGGTTGCACACGTTTGGCTCCCCTCTCCCATTTATGGGAGAGGGGCTGGGGGAGAGGGCAGAAAACACCGCAAAACTGCCAGTTTCCCCCTCTCCCTAACCCTCTCCCCGGAGGGGCGAGGGAACTGATTGTAGTGGTCTACTGATTCCGGACACCGATTTAGGCGAAAATCCTCGCCGTGAAAGAGGTGTCTGATGAGCAAGCA
>NZ_JBLWTV010000035.1:0-31463 GCF_048269965.1 Pseudomonas sp.
CGGAGCGCCGGCCGGATCATCGTCAAGCTCCTATACGAAACCCCAGATCGCCAACGCGGTCTGGGGTTTCTTCTTTGCGGCGCGGAAAACAGGGCGCCGTAGGGTGCGGGCATCCCGGTGCGCACGGCGCACCCTACGGGGTAAAGCACGCATCGGCTCGGATTTAACTATCGGTTCGCTATGGTCGTCTTGTTCTGATGAATCACAGGCCATCAATGCGCGACTTCCTTCAGAATGATCTCGATTGATAACTCCTGATCCTTGCGATCCAACCAGACGTGGCGAGCACTAAGGCATTCTCCTATGCGTCAATCGAGTCGTATCACCTTCCGCTCCACCTTCCGCATCAAGATCAGCGATCGCGAAAGCGACACGCTGATCGGTTATGCGGGTGATGTTTCCGAATGCGGGATGAAACTGCTGAGCGATACGCCGGTGGAGCCCGGAAGTGAACTGAAGCTACGCGTGCGCATGCGTGATCGTCAGGGAGAGATGCGCCAGGTGGATGTGAACATGGTCTGTCAGTGGTCGCAGGAGAATACCCGCACAGGCTTCTTCGAAGCCGGGCTGGCCTTGCAGGAGGAGACGGCCGAGTACGTTCGGCTGATCGACGGTATGCGCAAAGTGCGCAAGGAAAAGGCTTAGGCGGGGCGGATGGCGGGACGATGAAGGGAATCGTTCTGGCGCGGTAATCTTCTTATGAGATATGAGCCGGTGGATGCGAAGAACGCATCCACCCGCGTGCTCGACGTTCGCTGATCAGCCCAGCGTGCCGAGAATATTGACGCCCACTCTTTCCGGGATCTCGTTCTGCGACAGCACATGCAGGCCCGGGCTGAACACCCGCGCATAGCGTGCCAGCAGCGGGCGTAGTTGCGGCATCACGGTAAGGATTGGCGGGTGCCCGTCCTTGCGCAACTTCTCCTTCACTACCGGCATGGTGTTCTGCAACTGATTGAGCAGGCTGGGCTCTACCGGGATGTTGTCCAGGCTCACCGGGCCGGCCTGCTGGGCGATGGCCAGGGCATTGAGCAGGGTGTTCTCCAAGGCGTTTTCGAGAATGAACACCGACAGCTCCTGGCGCTCGCCGGCGATCATGCCGACGATGCTGCGGCGCAGTGCGTAGCGCACGTCCGAGGCCAGCAATACCGGGTCTTTGGTCGACTCGCTCGCTTCGAGCAGCGTCGTCGCGATGGTGACGATATCCTTGAGCGGCACCTGCTCCTGCAGCAACTGGCGATAGACACGGTGTTGCTGGGTGTAGCTGAGCTGACTCTTCAGGCTGTCGGCCAGCTTCGGCGCCTGCACCTGAAGACGCTGCATCAGATGATCGACGTCGTCGTGCTTGAACACATCGGGCAGATGTTCGCGGATGACCTTGTTCAGGTGCGTGGCGATAACGCTGGCACAGTCGATGACCTGGTAGCCGAGGTTGAGCGCACGCGCCTTGTCCTCCGGCTGGATCCACACCACCTGCATGCGATAGGCCGGATCTACGCCGAGGATGCCATCGATCTCGCCGTAGAGCTCCGGTGAGGGGATGGCCATCATGCGATCGGCATGCAGCTCGGCGCTGTCGATCTTCTCGCCATTGATCTGGATGCTGTACTGCGATGCCTTAAGGCGCAGGCTGTCGCGGATATGCACTTCTGGCAGCAGGAAGCCGAGGCTTTCCGAGAGGGTCTGACGTACGCCGCGCACACGCTGGGTCAGCGGCGCGCCGGCGGCTTCGTTGACCAGGCCGACCAGTTTGTAGCCCAGCGACACGGACAGACGTTCGACCAGCGGGATGTCCTCCCACACCATGTTTTGCGCGCGTTCCTGTTCCATCGCCTTGCCCAATGCCTCGACCTGTTCGAGGCTGGCGGCTTCAGCGGGCGGGCCATTACGCGCCACCATCCAGGCGATGAAGGCCACCAGAGCGGCGAAACTGATGAAAGCCAGGTGCGGCATGCCTGGCACCAGCGCCAGGGTGAACAGAATGCCGGCCACGGTATAGAGCAGCGCCGGCTGGGCCAGCAACTGGCGGTTCACCTGCTGGGTGATGTCCGAGGACTCGTTGATTCGCGTGACGATGATCGCCGCCGCAGTGGACAGCAGCAGTGCCGGTATCTGCGCCACCAGGCCATCACCGATGGTCAGCAGGGCGTACTGCTGGAAGGCCTGGCCTGCGCCCAGGTCGTAGACGAACAGGCCGATGGCGAAGCCGCCGAACAGGTTGATCAGGAGGATCAGGATGCCGGCGATGGCATCGCCACGGACGAACTTCGAGGCGCCGTCCATGGCCCCGTAGAAGTCGGCTTCCTTGGCCACTTCCGCGCGGCGGCGCTTGGCTTCGTGTTGCTCGATCAGGCCGGCATTGAGGTCGGCATCGATGGCCATCTGCTTGCCCGGCAAGGCATCGAGGGTGAAGCGTGCGGTGACCTCGGAGATGCGCTCGCCGCCCTTGGTGATGACGATGAAGTTGATGATCATCAGGATCACGAACACCACCAGACCGACGATGAAGTTGCCGCCGATCACTACCTCACCGAACGACTCGATCACCTTGCCCGCCGCGCCAGTGCCGGTATGCCCCTCGAGCAGCACCACGCGGGTCGAGGCGACGTTCAGGCACAGGCGCAGCAGTGTGGTGATCAGGATCACCGTGGGGAACAGGGAAAAATCCAGCGGGCTCTTCGACGATACGCTGACCAGCAACACCAGGATGGCCATGGCGATGTTGAAGGTAAAAAGGGCATCGAGCAGCACCGGTGGCAGCGGCAGGATGACCATGGCCAGGATCGACAGGATCAGCACCGGAATACCGATACGACCGCTGCGGAAGGTGGGCGCGAGTTGCTGCAGTAGGTTCATGAATCAGCCCCTGTTGGCCAAGCTGTCGGGAATCGGGAGGTTGCTCGCCAGTTCTGGCTTGCCTCTGCGCCCTTGGCGCCAGGCCTTGAGCTGCAGGATGTAGGTCAGCACATGGGCCACGGCGGTATACAGCGGCGCCGGGATCTGCTGGTTGATCTGGGTGGTGAAGTAGATGGCGCGTGCCAGCGGCGGAATTTCCACCACCTCGAGTTCATGCTTCTTGGCCATCTGACGCATGTACAGGGCGGTTTCATCGACGCCCTTGGCCAGCACGAAGGGCGCGGCGGCCTTCTTGGTGTCGTACTTGAGCGCCACGGCGTAGTGCGTGGGGTTGACGATGACCACGTCGGCGTTCTTGATCACCTTGCTGATTTGTCTCTGCAACATCTGCCGTTGCAGCTGCTTGATGCGCGCCTTGACCTCGGGACGGCCCTCTTGATTCTTGTGCTCCTCCTTGCGCTCCTGCTTGGTCATGCGCATCTTCTTGAGGAAGAAGTAGCGCTGCAGCGGGATGTCGATGAAGGAAAACACCACGAAGATCAGCATCAGGCACAGGGTCAGATTGAAGGTCAGGTTCAGGGCCGCCGAGATCGCCTCGAACACGCTGCTGCGTTGCAGCGCGATCAGGTCCGGGAGGGCCGCGCGCACCAGGACATAGCCGACACCGAGCAGCACCAGGACCTTGAGGATCGACTTGAGCAGTTCACTCCAGTTCTGCGCCGAGAAGATCTTGCCCAGGCCGGTAATGGGATTGAGCTTGCTGAATTTCGGGGCAAAGTTTTTCGCGGAAAACACCCAGCCGCCTGGTACCAGAGACAGCACTACCACCAGCACGGAAGTGAGCAGCAGGGGCGACAGCAGTTTGATGAACACCAGCATGTTGTAGCCAAGCAGGGTGTCGAGGTCATCCAGGCCGATCTCGCTATGCCCGAACTGGATGTACGACAGGCGGAAACTGTCGCTGAGCCCCTCCAGGAAAAGTCCGGCGCTGAACTTGAGGATGAACAGGGTGGCGATCAGCGAGACGGTGGTCGACAGGTCCTTGGAGCGCGCGACCTGGCCGTCATCCTTGCTCTTTTTCAGTTTGTGCGCGGAGGCCTCTTCCGTCTTTTCCTGGCCGCTGTTCTGCTCAGACATCGCCGCCCTCGCGCAGAATCACACCGATGCCGTTGAGCAGCTCGCGTGTCAGGTGCAGGTAGCTGTCGGGCAGATTGGGCAGAGTCAGATAGATGCACAGCAGGCCCATCAGGATGCTGATGGGAAAGCCCAGGGAGAACAGATTCATGGCCGGCGAAATACGGTTGAGCAAGCCGAAGCAGAACTGCACCAGGGTCAGGCAGAACACCACGGGCAAGGTAACCAGCACGGCGGCGGCCAATACCCAGGCGAAGGCCTGCACGAAGCTTTGTGCGCCCAGGTAATGCAGGCCGCTGCCGACCGGCCAGAACAGGAAGCTCTGATACAGCACGCTGATGGTGACCAGGTGGCCGTCGATAGCGAAGAACAGCAGCACCAGCAGGATGAAGTACAGCTGGTAGATGATCGAAGACGACGACACGCCGTTCACCGGGTCGTTGTAGCGCGCCATGCTCATGCCCATCTGCGTCGACACCACCTCACCGACCACCATGAAAATGGTGAACACCAGTTGCAGGGTCAGCCCCAGCAGCACGCCGAAAGCGATCTGTTCCAACGCAGTCATCAGACCCTTCAGTGAAAGCGGATCGATCTTCGGCATGTCCGGCAGCGCCGCGCCAAGGGCAATGGTCAAGGCCAGGGCGAGGAGGATGCGCACGCGCACCGAGACTGCCTTGTGATTGAACAGTGGCGCCATGCTGAGCAGGGCAACGATGCGGCAGAACGGCCACCAATAAGCCTGCAGACTGGTCAGATACTGGCTGGCATGCAGCACGGGTTCGGACATGCTTCAGCCCACCAGATGTCCGGCCTGCTTGAAGGTCTCGATGAACAGATCCCCCAGCGTGCGCAGGATCCAGTGGCCGGCGAACACCAGCATCGCCAGGGTGATCAGCAGACGCGGGAGGAAGCTGAGCATCTGTTCGTTGATCTGCGTGGCCGCCTGGAAAATGCTCACCAGCAGGCCGCCGAGCAGGCTCGGTACTACCAGTACGCAGACGATCAGGCCAGTGATATAGACCGCGTGAGCCACCAGCTCGGCGGCGTGTTCGGGCGTGAGCATCGCGTAGCCTCGCTAATAGGGCTGAATACTGGTGGTGAGGGTGCCGACCAGCAGCGCCCAGCCATCGACCAGAACGAAGATCAGCAGCTTGAACGGCAGCGAGATCATCATCGGCGAGAGCATCATCATGCCCATCGCCATCAGTACGCTGGCCACCACCAGGTCGATCACCAGAAAGGGCACGAAGATCATGAAACCGAGCTGAAAGGCGGTCTTCAGCTCACTGAGCACGAAGGCCGGCAGCAGCAGGGAGAAGTCCAGCTGGGCCAGGTCCTCTGGCATTTCCTCGCCGGCCAGTGCGACCAGGGTTTCCAGCGAGTTCTTGCTGGTCTGCGCCAGCATGAACTGGCTGATGATGCGCTTGCCTTCGCCCAGGCCCTGTTCGAGGCTGATCTGGTCGGCCTCGAACGGCACGTAGGCCTCGGTGTACATCTCCTGCCACACCGGGCGCATCACCAGCAGCGTGAGGCACAGGGCGATGCCGACCAGCACCGGGTTGGGCGGGCTCTGCTGCAGGCCGATGGCCTGGCGCAGGATGGCCAGGACGATGATGAAGCGGGTGAAGCAGGTCATCATCATCAACATGGCCGGGAGAAAACCCAGCAGCGTCATGATCAGCAGGATCTGCAACTTGACGCTCAGGGTCTGGCCATCTTCGCTGTCGTTGAAGTTGAACAGGGTAATGTCGCCGCCGGCCGCCTGGGCCAGCAACGGGCAGCACAGGGCTGCCAGCAGCAGGCCGGATTGCAGCACACGGCGCAGCATCACACGCCCAGCCCGCTGAGGCCGCTACCGGACAGCTCGACGATGCGCAGGCCGTAGTTGCCGTTCATCACCACCACTTCGGCCTTGGCGAACAGCGCGCCGTTGACCTTCACGTCCAGCGGTTCGCCGGCCAGCTTGTCGAGGGCGATCACGCTGCCTGCGTCGACGTCCATCAACTCCTTGAGGGTGATCTCGGTGGAGGCCACTTCCAGGGTGACGTTGACCGGGATCTTGCCGAAGAAGCTCAGGTCCTGCTGCGGCAGGCTGGCAGGCGCTTGCTCCGGGGCGGAGTCGCTGACGGCCTCATCGAGATTGAGGCCGGCGTCGTTGATCAGGCTGTCGAAATCGTTATCGGAAATAGGGCTGCTCATGGGGTCTTCACGCTCTCAAGAGAAGTCAGGAACAAGGAGCCGTCGTCTTCGAAGATGGCGCCGCGAAACAGCTTCTGCTGGTTGATCTGTACATCGCAGCGCTCCAGCAGGCGCATCGGCAGGATGTCGCCGGGGCGCAGGGCAAGCACTTGCGACAGTGGCATCTGCAGGCTGGCTACCACGCAGTCCAGGCGCACCGGCAACTGGCGAATCTGATTGAGCGAGTTGCCGCCCTGAGTCACCGGGGCCGGGGTCGTGAGGCGGCTGGTCAGCTCATCGACCAGCTGTGTATCCAGATAGATGAAGATCGAGGCCTGGCTGCCGGTGATATGGCTGGTGAAGTGGAACTCTGCCACGTACTCCCAGGCTGCTTCTTCATAGGTGTTGTCGTAAGGCTCGAGCTTGCCGAAGGTCTGGCCGGCGAGAATCGAGCGGGCGAACAACTGGGTCACGTCCATGCCCAGGCGGGTACGCATGCGCTGCTCCGACGTACTCACTGGCGGCGCTTCATGGTTGGGCAGGCAGGTGCCGCCGTAGTAACACTCCAGCGCTTCGGTCAGCAGGGCGCGGTCCATGGCGAAACCGACCTTGCCCAGTGTCGAGCGATACAGGCACTCGGCCTCTTTATTCACCTGCTCGTGAACATCGACGCGCAGCAGTTCGAGATTGATCCGATAGTTACGCAGAAAGTAGTCACTGATAATGCGTGGATACTTGCTGGAGAGCTCGCGAATATAGTGGGGAATCTTGTGGTAATGCCGGCCAAGTTTCTGCGGTTTCAACCGGGTCAGACTGTCGGCGGGCACGCCATGAAGGACTTTTTTAATCCCGGTCATGTTGTGGGCTGTATTCCTGGTTGTAACTGCGCGTGCACCATCGAGCAATTCGATAGGCGTGCAGAGAATGGTTTGATATGCCGGCGGGCGTTGGCAGCAATGCCTTGGCCATGGCGTCGAATTCATCCGGGAATGAGTACGCAGGCCCGTGATGACGAGGAGGAGTCTAGGCTGGGGGAGGGGGAGAAATTAAATCAATAGATATCAAATGCCGTCTTTGATAGCGATTTGCCGGCATTGATGGGAAATAACAACAAGTAATTCGTCGATTTTCTGTGCGCTTGTTAACGTTCGCGCCGTGATCCGTTGCGCGTATATATGGCACGCCGCCAAGTGCTGCCGAAGTTGACCAATACAAGCGACGGAAAGTTTCGAAAGATTAAGGGGCCGCGTGAAAAAAATCTGTCATCTGCTTGGCAGTTTTGCACACAGGGTCGAATGCCGCCGCCGGGCTCATGAAAGACATCGGGTGATTTACCTTGAAGCATTCAACTCAAACGGTAAGTTACGCCTGCGACGAGTTGTTCAATGAACAGCTGGGGCAGCAACACATCGTCGTGATCGGTCAGGCCGATGCGGCCAGCGAGCGCCTGTTGACCGGTGGTCTGCTACGCCAGGGCTTTCAGGTACGCCGCTTCGCCAGCTGCCTGGAACTTGACCCGCGCGCACTGGAAGCTGCCAGCCTGGTGCTGGTGTTCGTCAGCAGCCTGGCGGGCAACACCCTTTATGCACAGGTAGACGCCATCCTGCGCCAGGTCGGTCGCGTGGGTGTAGTGCCGGTCGTGGAGTATGCCGACCAGGAGAAAGCTGCAGCCTTGCTCGAACTGGGCTGTGTCGACTACCTCCTGGCGCCTTTCAGCGAAGCCCAGCTCAGTGCGCTGCTGCGCCGTCAGGAATCGGCCAGCGCTGGCGAAGAGGGATTCGTTTCCTGCTCGCAGGCCGGCCGCCGTTTGCTGGCCATGGCTCAGCGCGTGGCCATGACCCGCGCGCCCATCCTGATCACTGGCGAGACCGGCACCGGCAAGGAGCTGATGGCTCGCTACATTCACCGCTTTTCCGCGCAGGATGATGCGCCCTTCATCGCCGTGAACTGTGCGGCGATACCCGAGCAGATGCTCGAATCCATTCTCTTTGGCCACGAAAAGGGTGCCTTCACCGGTGCCGTGAGTGCTCAGCCCGGCAAGTTCGAGTTGGCCAATGGCGGAACGCTGTTGCTCGACGAGATCGGTGAACTGCCGCTTGGCCTGCAGGCCAAGCTGTTGCGCGTGTTGCAGGAGCAGCGCGTCGAGCGTCTCGGCGGGCGCCGGGAAATTGCCCTGGACGTGCGCATCATCGCGGCCACCAACCGCGATCTGCAGCAGGAAGTGGCAGAGGGCCGTTTCCGCGCCGACCTGATGTTCCGCCTCGACGTGTTGCCGCTGCACATCAGCCCGCTGCGCGAGCGCAGGGAAGACGTTCTGGCGCTGGCGCGGCGCTTCATCCGCCAGTACGCCCCGCAGGACGCTCGTCACGAACTGCTCACCGAAGATGCCTGCCGTGCGCTGCTGGCGCATGACTGGCCGGGCAATGTGCGCGAGCTGGAGAACTGCCTGCAGCGCGCGCTGATTCTGCGCAATGGTCTGTACATCCAGGCTCAGGACCTGGGCCTCAGCGTACCTGTGAGCAACGTGCCAGAACAGGCGCCACGTCTGCAGCCGCAGGCGCTCGAAGGTGGCAAGGCAGCCTTGCGCGCGAGCGGCAAGTGGGCCGAGTACCAACATGTGATCGACACCATCCGCCGTTTCGGTGGGCACAAGACCAAGGCCGCCGAAAGCCTTGGCATGACCCCGCGCGCACTGCGCTATCGCCTCAACGCCATGCGCGAGCAGGGCGTTCAGATTCCCGTCTAGGAGAAGCAAAGGATGAATTCGATTAGCCAGGTGCAGCAGGACCTGCTGGGCCGCATGGAGCAACTCAAAAGTCTCAGCGAGGCGACGCCGATCAAGCCGGCGCAGGCTTTTGCCGTGCAGCCCGGAGAGCCCGGCTTTGCCGCTGCTTTCGACAATGCGGTGCGCGCCGTGGACTTGCAGCAGCATCGTTCCGGCGAGCTGATGGCCGCGGTCGACAGCGGGCAGAGCGATGACCTGGTGGGGGCGATGATCGAGAGCCAGAAGGCCAGCGTCTCGTTCAGTGCGTTGATGCAGGTGCGCAACAAGCTATCCAGCGCTTTCGACGACATCATGAAGATGCCGCTGTAAGCGGACCGGGGGCTGACGCGTGCTGCAGACCATAAGAAGCAAGCTGCCTGAACACGGGCTGAAACTCGATCCACGCATGACCCTGATCGGCCTTGCGCTGATCGCCGCCTTGCTGGCGGTTGGTGTGGTGTTCTACCTCTGGCGCGACCAGGGCTCTTTCCGGCCGCTGTATGGCAGTGGCGAAGCCTATCCGGCCGCCGAGGTGATGCAGGTGCTCGACGGTGACGCGATCATCTACCGCCTGCATCCGCAGAGCGGTCAGGTGTTGGTGCGCGAGGATCAGCTGGGCCGCGCGCGCATGTTGCTGGCCGCCAAGGGCGTGCAGGTCAAGGTGCCGGCCGGCTACGAGCTGTTCGACAAGGACGAGCCGCTGGGCACCAGCCAGTTCGTCCAGGATGTGCGCCTCAAGCGCAGCCTGGAGGGTGAGCTGGCGCGTACGGTGATGGCGCTCAAGGGCGTGGAAGGCGCGCGCGTGCACCTGGCGTTGCAGGAGAGCAGCTCCTTCGTGGTCGGCAAGCGCGAGCCGGGCAAGGCCTCGGTGATGCTGCAGCTGGCGCCGGGCTACAAGTTGGCGCCGGAGCAGGTCAGCGCCATCGTCAACCTGGTGGCTGGCAGCGTGCCGCAGCTCGACGCGGGCAATGTTCAGGTCGTCGACCAGTATGGCGCACTGCTGTCGCGCGGTATCGACACACTGGGCGGCCCGGTACAGAACTGGCAGGTGGTCGACGACTACCAGAACAAGGCCGTGACCAATGCCGAGGCGGTGCTGGCGCCGGTGCTCGGCGGTGGCAACTACCGTATCAGCGTGTCTGCCGACATCGACTTCAGCCAGAAGGAAGAGACCTTCCAGTCCTACGGCGAGACGCCGCGCCTGCGCAACGAAGTGCTGCGCGACGAGAGCGTGCTCGATCAGTTGGCACTCGGCGTTCCCGGCGCGTTGGCCAACCGTCCGCCGCAGCCTGCGCCGGAGCCGCCTGCCGATCAGGCACAGGCGGGCGCTCAGGCGGAGCCTGCCAATCCGGCGGCGACCTCGCTGCGCAAGGAGTCCAATCGCCAGCTGGATTACGACCAGAGCGTCACTCACGTCAAGCATGCGCCCTTCAGCCTGCGTCAGCAGAGCATCGCCGTGGTGCTCAATGCCGCCGTGGCGCCAGAGGGCGGCTGGACGCCCGAGGCGCGCGCCGAGCTTGAGGCGATGGTCAAGAGCGCGGTGGGATTCAACCAGGCGCGCGGTGATCTGCTGACGCTGAGCGTCTTCCCCTTCACCGATGCCGGGATCGGCAGTGCCGGTGAGGAGCTGCTGCCCTGGTGGGAAAACGCCAAGGTGCATGACCTGGCCAAGCTCGGCGTGTTCGCCCTGATCAGCCTGTTGCTGTTGCTGATGGTGGTGCGTCCTGCGGTGCGCAGCCTGAGCCAGCGCAGCCAGCCTTCTACGCCGTTGGCGGTCGAGAGCGACGAACAGCTCGCGCTGCACGCCGAGCGCGCAGCGGAGCGCCTGCTGGCGCGCGTTGGCGACGATGCGCCGGGCGCTACCGTACTCGGCGAACTCAGCCCCCTGTCGGAGATTCGCCTGCCGGCGCCTGGCTCGGGCCTGGAGCTACAGATCGAACACCTGCAAATGCTGGCCAAGAACGATCCCGAGCGTGTCTCGGAAGTCATCAAACAGTGGATAGGGCGTAATGAACGAGACCTCAACCCAGCCTGACGGCCGCGGCGGCTCCACCGCCCAGGAAATGCGCCTGCGCGTGCAGAAGCGATCGCTGAGTACGTCCGAGCAGGCCGCCATTCTCATGCTGAGCATGGGTGACGAGATTTCTGCTGGCGTGCTCAGGCACTTCTCGCGCGAAGAGATCGTCAGCATCAGCCAGGCAATGGCGCGGCTGTCCAACGTCAAGCAACCGATGGTGTCCGACGTCATCGGTCGCTTCTTCGAGGACTACAAGGAGCAGAGCAGCATCAAGGGCGCTTCGCGCGGCTACCTCGATGGCATGCTCAGCAAGGCGCTGGGCAGTGAAATCACCCGCTCGCTGCTCGACAGCATCTACGGCGAGGAGATCCGCGCCAAGATGGCCAAGATGGAGTGGCTCGACCCCAAGCAGTTCGCCGCGCTGATCGCCAAGGAGCACGCGCAGATGCAGGCGGTGTTCCTCGCCTTCCTGCCGCCGGGCATGGCCAGCGAAGTGCTCGAATGCATGCCCAAGGAGCGCCAGGACGAGCTGCTGTATCGCATCGCCAACCTCAGCGAGGTCAACAGCGACGTCATCGCCGAGCTGGAGCAGTTGATCGAGCGCAGCCTGGCGGTGCTCAGCACGCAGGGCTCGCAGGTGCGCGGGGTCAAGCAGGCGGCGGACATCATGAACCGCTTCAAGGGCGATCGCGGGCAGATGTTCGAACTGCTGCGCGCCCATGACGATCAGTTGGTCGAGCGCATCGAGGATGAAATGTACGACTTCTTCATCCTCTCGCGGCAGAACCAGGACGTGCTGCAGGCGCTGCTCGAAGCCGTGCCGCTGGAAGAGTGGGTGGTCGCCCTCAAGGGCGCCGAGCCCGAGCTGGTACGCGCCATCACCGGCGCAATGCCCAAGCGCCAGGCCCAGCAGATGGAGTCGATCAACCGGCGCCAGGGCCCGGTACCGTTGAGCCGCGTCGAGCAGGTGCGCAAGGACATCATGGCCGTGGTGCGTGAAATGTCGGCCAGCGGCGAGCTGCAGGTGCAGCTGTTCCGCGAACAGACGGTGGAATGACATGACGGTCAAGGTAATCAGCGGCGACGTCCGCCCGTGGCGCGCCTATCGCTTCCCCCCGCGCAGCAGCCAGCCAGCCGTGGACTGGAGCGGCGATGCCGCCGGCCTGCAGCGGGCCATGGCCGATGGCTTTCAGCAGGGCATCGAGAAGGGTTACCAGGACGGCCTGCAGCAGGGTGAGGAAGCCGGGCGTCAGGCCGGCTTCGAGCAGGGCCGCGACGAGGGACTGAAGCTCGGGCGCGAGCAGGGTTGCAGTGAAGGTCGGCGCGAATTCGAACTGGCCGCGCAGCCGCTGCAGCAGATCAGCGAGAAGGTCGAGCAGTACCTGGGCGAGCTGGAGCACAAGCGCCGTCAGGAGCTGCTCGAGCTGGTCAAGAAGGTGTCGCAGCAGGTGATCCGCTGCGAGCTCACGCTGCATCCAACCCAGTTGCTGGCGCTGGTCGAGGAGGCGCTGACCAGCATGCCGGGCGAGCCCGAGGATGTGCAGGTATTGCTCAGCCCCGAAGAATACGCGCGGATCAGGGCGCTGGCGCCGGAGCGCGCGGCGAACTGGAAGCTGGTCGCTGACGAGCGCCTGGCGCTGGGCGAGTGCCGCGTGGTTACGCCGCAGGCCGAAGCCGACGTGGGTTGCCAGCAGCGCCTGGACGCCTGCATCGACACCCTGGCCGAACATCTGCATTTGACCGAGGCCTGATCCCGCATGCTGGATTACAAGCTCGACGAAGCGCTGCGCTCGCTCGATGGCGTGCAACTGGCCAAGGTGGCCGGGCGCCTGGTGCGGGTCTCCGGCATGCTGCTGGAGAGCCTCGGCTGCCAGCGCAGCACCGGCCAGCGCTGTCGCGTCGAGCAGGCCGATGGCAGCCTGCTGGATGCCCAGGTGGTCGGCTTCAACCGCGATATCACCTACCTCATGCCGTTCAAGAAGCCGGTCGGCCTGGCCGCCGGCTCGCGGGTATTCCCGGCCAAGGACGAAGCGCTGCTGCAGATCGACGAATCCTGGTTAGGGCGCGTGGTCAACGGTCTCGGCGAGCCGCTGGACGAGCGCGGCAAGCTCAGCGGACGCGACCCGTTGCCGGTCGAGCTGCCCAGGGTCAACCCGCTCAGGCGGCGACCGGTGGAGGCCGCGCTGGACGTCGGCGTGCGCGCCATCAATGGCCTGCTGACCCTCGGCAAGGGGCAGCGTGTCGGCCTGTTCGCCGGCTCCGGGGTGGGCAAGAGCGTGCTGCTGGGCATGATCACCCGGCAGACCAAGGCCGATGTGGTAGTGGTCGGGCTGATTGGCGAGCGCGGGCGTGAGGTGCAGGAATTCATCCTTCACTCGCTCGGCGAGGAAGGGCTGCGCAAGGCCGTGGTCGTCGTGGCGCCGGCCAATGAATCACCGCTGATGCGCCTGAAGGCCACCGAGCTGTGCCACAGCATCGCCGCCTATTTCCGCGATCAGGGCCAGGACGTGCTGCTGCTGGTCGACTCGCTGACTCGCTATGCCATGGCCCAGCGTGAGATCGCCCTGGCCCTCGGCGAGCCGCCAGCCACCAAGGGCTATCCGCCATCGGTATTCGGCATGCTGCCGGAGCTGGTGGAAAGCGCCGGCAATGGAGAGAGCGGCAGCGGCAGTCTCAGTGCCATCTACACCGTGCTGGCCGAAGGCGACGACCATCAGGACCCGATCGTCGATTGCGCGCGGGCGATTCTCGACGGTCACATCGTGCTCTCAAGGCGTCTGGCCGATGTCGGCCACTACCCGGCCATCGACATTTCCGCTTCGGTCAGCCGCTGCATGAGCCAGGTCGGTGAAGCAGCACATCTGGCGGCCGGGCGGCAGTTCAAGGAGTTCTACAGCACCTTCGAGAAGATCAAGGAGCTGATCCCGCTCGGCGGCTATACGCCGGGTATGGACGCCAAGACCGACCGCGCCGTGCAGCTGGCGCCCAGCCTCGAACGCTTCCTGCGCCAGGAGGTCGGCAGCGGTGCCGAACTCGGCGCCAGCATCGCCACCTTGCAGAGCATCATCAAATGAAAGAACAGCTGGAAGTACTCGGTCGCCTGGCCAGTTTGCGTGGCAACCGTGTGCAGCAGATGCTCGGGCGGGTCAGCTATCAGCAGAACCTGTGTCAGCGTTATCGCAACAACATCACCGGGCTCAGCCGCCTGTGCGGTTTCAGCGTACCGATGACCACGCCGCTGCAGCGCGACAACCAGCAGCGCTACAAGGCGACGCTGTACAAGATGGTCGAACTGCAGCGCCGCGAGCTGGCGCTGGCCGAGGAGAACCTGGCGCGCATTCAGCGCGAGCTGCTGGCGGCGATGCGCAGCGAGAAGGTCATCACCCAGTTTCTCGAGGGCAAGATGGGCGAGTGGCAGGATCTGCTTGCCCGTCAGGAGCAGAAGATCCAGGATGGCCTGGCCGCGCAGGCCTGGTGGCGAGCCCAGGTCAGTTAATTTTTACCCGACGCATTTAAGTTCTTGTCGTGCCCGGTCGCTCTTAGGCCATAACACCACGCGAGTTGGATTCGAATCATGGAAATCAGCAGGCATCTCAAGCCCAGCCTCAACCCGGCCAGCGACGCACCGGCACAGGTACCGAGCGCCCGTGCGCAGTCGAGCGGCAGTGCCCGTGCGAGCATCAGCCAGGAGCCGCGCCTGGAGCAGCTGCAAGACGCCTTGCGCAGCCTTCCCGAAGTCGACCTGGACAAGGTTGCCCAGCTCAAGGCCGCGCTGGCACGCGGCGAACTGAGCAGCGATCCGGCCGCGCTGGCCGGCAGCATGCTGACCTATCACAGCGGTAGCGATGCGTGATCACCGCGCGTGAGCAACAGCTGCTTCTGGTCGTCGAACAGGACCTGGAGCAGGACTGCGCCGGCTATCTGGTCCTGCGCGGGTTGATGCAGGAGCTGTATCAGCAGTTGCTCAAGCGTGACAGTCAGCAGATCGATCTGCTCAACGAACAGATCCTGCCGCTGGTCGATCAGGCCAAGGCCCGTGCCGAACGACGCAGCAAAGTGCTGGCGGCCTTTGCGCTGGGTAGCGGTCACAGCGCGATGCAGAAGCTGCTGGCACGCTATCCACAGACCCAGCGCAATCACCTTGCGCACACCTGGGAGCAGCTCGGTCAGCTGGCTGGCCAGTGCAAGCGGCTCAACGAGCGCAACGGCAAGCTGCTGGCCATGCATCATGAGATCCTCGAACAACTGCTCGGCGAGCCGGGCTCGGCGCAGCTGTACGCGCCGCAGCCGTATTGAGTGGCTTCGCCTGCGCTGGCTGTTGTTGGTGGGCTGAAGCCCACCCTACGGGCCTGAGTAGGCCGCCCGCTCCCTATTAGCTAAGCCTTGTAGGGTGGGCTTTAGCCCACGTGGATCATCGTTGCCGGGCTGAAGCGGATCGCTGCCCGGCCCACCCTACAGCCTACGTTCCGGTCTCAAAGCGCCTAGCGCCGCGTGCTAGACTCGCGCGCTTCCGATCCGTGGTGATTTCTCTCCGTGCCTCACGCCGCTCTCGCTCATCCGCCACACTGGTTGACTAACGCCCAGCTGCATCCGCAGCCTTGCGCCGGTGTGCGCGACTGGTTGTTCAACGAGGATTCGCTGACCCGGCGCTTGACTGCGCTGTCTGCTGATGGCTTCTCGGTGACGCCGCTGCAGCAGGGCTGGCAGCGTCTGCGCGCGGACGAGTGCGCATTGCTCGGCGTGGCCGATGGCAGCCAGGGCTGGGTGCGTGAGGTGTACCTGCGTGGTCATGAGCAGCCCTGGGTGTTCGCCCGTAGCGTTGCCGCGCGCAGCGTTCTGGAAGGCTCCGGGCTGAATCTGGCGGAGCTGGGCAGCCGCTCGCTGGGTGAGCTGCTGTTCAGTGACCGGGCGTTTGATCGCGGCGAGTTGCAGGCCTGCCGCTATCCGGCGGCCTGGCTGCCGGAAGAGGTGCGCGAAGAGCGCCTGTGGGCGCGGCGCTCGTGCTTCAGCCGGGGTGCGCTCGGTGTACTGGTGGCCGAGGTGTTTCTGCCGGCCTTCTGGCAAGCGGCGGGTATCGAGGCCTAGGGTGGAAAACCGCGAAGGGTTTTCCACCCGCCATCTGTGCGAGGTTCCACGGGCCGAAAGCGCACCGTAACCGCGCGGCGGTGACGGTGGATGGATAAAGCGCCATCCACCTTGCGTCGGCAAGCCTCGTATAATCCGCGCAACCTGCACGGAGACGCTTCGATGTACACCCGCCTGTTGCAATCGACCACCCGCCTGCACCCGCGCGCCTGGGACTTCATTCAGCTGATGCGCCTGGACAAGCCCATCGGTATCTATCTGCTGCTGTGGCCGACCTTATGGGCGCTGTGGGTAGCAGCCGAAGGCGTGCCGAGCGCGAAAAACCTGTTCATCTTCGTCGTCGGCGTGATCCTGATGCGTGCCGCTGGCTGTGTGATCAACGACTACGCCGACCGTGACTTCGACGGTCACGTCAGTCGCACCAGGGCGCGCCCGCTGGCCAGTGGCAAGATCAAGCCGCGCGAGGCACTGGTGCTGTTCGCCGTGCTGGTGGCGCTGAGTTTCGTGCTGGTGCTGTTCACCAACGCCACCACCATCTGGCTGTCATTCGGCGGCCTGGCCCTGGCCGCCTGCTACCCCTTCATGAAGCGCTACACCTTTTACCCGCAGGTGGTGCTTGGCGCGGCATTCTCCTGGGGCATGCCGATGGCCTTTACCGCAGAAACCGGCAACCTGCCGCCGGAAGCCTGGTTGCTGTACATCGCCAACCTGCTGTGGACAGTGGCCTACGACACCTACTACGCCATGGCTGATCGTGAGGACGACCTGAAGATCGGGGTGAAGTCCACGGCCATCCTGTTCGGCGACGCCGACCGACTGATCATCGCCATCCTGCAGGGGCTGGCGCTGCTTTGCCTGCTGCTGGTTGGTGCACGTTTCGAACTGGGCCTGTATTTCCACCTCGGCCTGCTGGTGGCCGCCGCCTGCTTCGCCTGGGAGTTTCACGTGACCCGTCGGCGCGAGCCATTGGTGTGCTTCAACGCCTTCCTGCACAACCACTGGGCGGGGCTGGCGATCTTCGTCGGGATCGTGCTGGACTACGCATTGCGCTAAGCATTGCCGCGCATCTGTCATATCGCTGCAATAATTCCGTTATCTAATGCGCGCAGACAGTTGAACGAACCGAGGCAGGACCATGGTTGGCAAGAACATCCTGATCGTCGATGACGAAGCACCGATCCGCGAGATGATTGCGGTGGCCCTGGAGATGGCCGGTTACGAGTGCCTGGAGGCGGAGAATACCCAGCAGGCCCACGCCGTGATCGTCGACCGCAAACCCGATCTGATCCTGCTCGACTGGATGCTGCCCGGCACCAGCGGCATCGAACTGGCCCGGCGCCTCAAGCGCGACGAGCTGACCAGCGACATCCCGATCATCATGCTCACCGCCAAGGGTGAAGAGGACAACAAGATCCAGGGCCTGGAAGTCGGCGCCGACGACTACATCACCAAGCCGTTCTCACCGCGTGAGCTGGTGGCCCGCCTGAAGGCCGTGCTGCGCCGTGCCGGGCCCAGCGACAGCGAGGCGCCGATCGAGGTCGGTGGCCTGCTGCTGGACCCCATCAGCCACCGCGTCACCATCGACGGCAAACCGGCCGAGATGGGCCCGACCGAATATCGCCTGCTGCAGTTCTTCATGACCCACCAGGAGCGTGCCTACACCCGCGGCCAACTGCTCGATCAGGTCTGGGGCGGCAACGTCTACGTCGAGGAGCGTACTGTCGACGTGCACATCCGCCGTCTGCGCAAGGCACTCGGTGATGTTTACGAAAACCTGGTACAAACCGTGCGCGGGACTGGGTATCGTTTCTCCACCAAAGGCTGAGAAGCTGTTTACGATCTGCTGCGCGTCGGCCCTGCTGCGTTGAAAACAGGTTCGGCGGGCCGCGAGCGGCCAACGCACTTTAGTGCGGCCCCGTAGGGGCGAACGGAGTGAGTAATGCTCATGTACAAAAGTACAGTCGCCCGCGACTCCGACCCTTCCTCACCTGCTTTCGTGGGGCCGCCATCGGTGTTGCATGGCTCTAGCTCGCGAGATCGTAAATCAGCTTCTGCGGGTTCGCTCTTCTCACAAGGATGCGCTCCATCGTGAATCAAGACTGGCGTGGCGCCGTGGTGCGCCGCCTGTTGCTGCTGGTTGGCGCTTGCCTGCTGCTCGGCTTCATCACCGGTGAATATGCCTGGGTGCTGGCCTGCGGCCTGGCCATTCATCTGGGCTGGACCCTGAGCCAACTGCTGCGCCTGCACAAATGGCTGCGCGAGCACAAACCCGACGAGCCACCGCCCGATGGTTACGGTCTGTGGGGCGAGGTGTTCGACAGCATCTACCACCTGCAACGCCGTAACCAGAAGGCGCGTGGCCGCTTGCAGGCGGTGATCGATCGCGTGCAGGAGTCCACGGCTGCCCTCAAGGACGCCGTGGTGATGCTTGACAGCCAGGGCAACCTGGAATGGTGGAACCGCGCAGCGGAAACGCTGCTGGGCCTGAAAACCCCGCAAGACAGCGGCCAGCAGTTGGCCAACCTGGTGCGCGACCCGCGTTTCAAGGACTACTTCGAGCGCGGCAACTATGCCGATGCCCTGGAGATTCCTTCACCGATCAATGATCGTCGCCGTTTGCAGTTCCATATCACCCGCTACGGCAACCGCGAGCACCTGCTGCTGGTGCGTGACGTTACTCGTCTGCATCAGCTGGAACAGATGCGCAAGGATTTCGTCGCCAACGTCTCCCACGAGCTGCGCACGCCGCTGACGGTGATCGCCGGTTATCTGGAGACGCTCCTGGACAACGTCGAAGCGGTCAATCCGCGCTGGCTGCGCGCGCTGCAGCAAATGCAGCAACAGGGCGCACGCATGCAGACCCTGCTCAATGACCTGCTCTTGTTGGCGAAGCTGGAAGCCACCGATTACCCCTCGGACAACCAGCCGGTCGCGGTGGACCTGATGCTGCTGTCGATCAAGAACGACGCTCAGGCCCTGTCCGGCGATCAGCAACATCGCATCAGCCTGGAGGCCGACCCCCATCTCAAGCTCAAGGGCAGCGAGGCGGAGCTGCGCAGCGCCTTCTCCAACCTGGTGTTCAACGCGGTGAAGTACACCCCGGCCGGCGGTGACATCCGTATTCGCTGGTTGAGCGACGAGAAGGGCGCGCACCTGGCCGTCAGCGATTCCGGCATGGGTATCGAGGCCAAGCACTTGCCGCGACTGACCGAACGTTTCTATCGCGTCGATTCGAGCCGTGCCAGCAACACGGGTGGCACCGGGCTGGGCCTGGCCATCGTCAAGCATGTGTTGCTGCGTCACCGTGGCAACCTGGAGATCAGCAGCGTACCGGGCAAGGGCAGCACCTTCACCTGCCATTTCGCCCCGGCACAGGTGGTGCAGCGTGCGCGCTGAGTGCTTGCATTCGACGCGGCCAAGCGCCAACCTCTAGCGATCATTGGCCAACCCGAACCTTCATGGACCCCTCCACGAGTCTCCCCGCTTCTGCTTACTTCGCCGACTTCGGTCTCATGCTGTTCGCCCTGTTTCTGGTCCTGCTCAACGGTTTCTTCGTCGCCGCCGAGTTCGCCATCGTGCGCCTGCGCGCGACCAAGGTCGATGCCCTGGCCGACGCCCATGGCTGGCGCGGACACATTCTGCGCACCGTGCACAATCAGATGGATGCCTATCTGTCAGCCTGTCAGTTGGGCATCACCCTGGCGTCGCTGGGCCTCGGCTGGGTCGGTGAACCGGCCTTCGCCGAGCTGCTGACGCCGCTGCTGGTGGCGGTGGGCGTGGAGTCACCCAAGCTGATTCACGGCATCGCCTTCTTCACCGCGTTCTCGATCATTTCCTACCTGCACATCGTCATCGGCGAGCTGGCGCCCAAGTCCTGGGCAATTCGCAAACCCGAGCTGCTGTCGCTGTGGACGGCCGCGCCGCTGTACGCCTTCTACTGGCTGATGTACCCGGCGATCTTCGTGCTCAATGCCAGCGCCAACGCCATCCTGCGCATCGCCGGGCAAGGCGAGCCGGGGCCGCACCACGAGCACCACTACAGCCGTGAAGAGCTCAAGCTGATCCTGCACTCCAGCCGCGCCACCAGTGACAACGACCAGGACCTGCGTGTGCTGGCGTCGGCGGTCGAACTGGGCGAGCTGGAGGTGGTGGACTGGGCCAACTCGCGTGAGGATCTGGTCTTCCTGGAGCTCAACGCCAGTCTGGATCAGGTGTTCACCACCTTCCGCCGCCACAAGTACAGCCGCTACCCGATCTTCGACGAGAGCAAGGGCGAGTTCGTCGGCGTACTGCATATCAAGGACCTGCTGCTGCACCTGTCGCTGCTGGAGATGTTGCCATCGGCGCTCAAGCTGGCGGATCTGATGCACCCGCTCGAGCGGGTCAACCGGCATATGCCGCTGTCGCAGCTGCTCGAGCAGTTCCGTCAGGGCGGCGCGCACTTCGCGCTGGTCGAAGAGGCCGACGGCAAGGTGATCGGCTACCTGACCATGGAGGATGTGCTCGAGGCCCTGGTCGGCGATATTCAGGACGAACACCGCAAGGCCGAGCGCGGCATCCTCGCCTACCAGCCGGGCAAGCTGCTGGTGCGCGGTGACACGCCGCTGGCCAAGGTCGAGCGACTGTTGGGTGTCGACCTCGACCATATCGAGGCCGAGACGCTCGCCGGGTTGATCTACGAAACTCTCAAGCGCATGCCCGAGGAAGAGGAAGTGCTGGAAACCGACGGCCTGCGCATCATCGTCAAGAAGATGAAGGGGCCCAAGGTGGTCCTGGCCAAGGTGGTCAAGCTGGATTGAGGTCTGCTGTGCCTGGCAAGTCCATGCAGGCTCGATCACTGACCCCACTCGACCCTCGGAATCACCGTTCGCACAACCGTTACAGGCTCTCGGTGGGCGCAGGCGAACATGAGTTCGTCGACCTACCCAACCTCTGGCTGGCCTGCCCGGGCGCATCTGGCCAGTTGCTGCCCGATCCAGTAGGGTGTGATTCCGTCGCCTCCCCGAGAACAGCTGCCAGTCAGTTGGCGCTTTCCGGATTGGCTATGGTCAGGGTCGACTTCGACTGTATCGAACGCACCTGAACCTTCTGAATCAATGATGACGGCCTGCAGGCCGTCGTCTCGTTTGTGTCGCGAGGAATCACAGCATGAGTGCACCAGTCGTCATCGTCGGCACCGGCCTGGCCGGTTACAACCTGGCCAAGGAGTGGCGCAAGCTCGATACGCAGACGCCCTTGTTGCTGATCACCGCTGACGACGGCCGCTCCTATTCCAAACCGATGCTGTCCACCGGCTTCGGCAAGAACAAGGATGCCGACGGCCTGGCCATGGCCGAGGCGGGCGCCATGGCCGAGCAGCTCAATGCGGAAATTCGCACCCATACCCGCATCACCGGAATCGACCCCGGCCACAAGCGCTTGTGGATCGGTGAGGAGGCCGTGCCCTACCGCGATCTGGTACTGGCCTGGGGCGCCGAGCCGATTCGCGTGCCGGTAGAGGGTGATGCCCAGGACGCGCTGTTCCCGATCAATGACCTGGAAGACTACGCGCGCTTTCGCCGCGCCGTGGACGGTAAACGCCGGGTATTGATCCTCGGCGCCGGGCTGATTGGCTGCGAGTTCGCCAATGACCTCAGTGCCGGCGGTTACCAGGTCGAGTTGCTGGCGCCCTGTGAGCAGGTGATGCCCGGCCTGCTGCATCCGGCAGCGGCCTCTGCCGTACAAGCTGGCCTGGAAGGTCTGGGCGTACGTTTTCATCTGGGCCCGGTGCTGGCCAGTCTCGACCGCCAGGGCGATGCGCTGCAGGCGTCGCTGTCTGATGGCAGCCTGATCCAGTGCGATGCGGTGGTTTCGGCCGTCGGTCTGCGTCCGCGTATCGCGCTTGCCGCAGCGGCCGGGCTCGACGTCAATCGTGGGGTGATGGTCGATCGCCAGCTGCGTACCTCGCACGCCAATATCTATGCGCTGGGTGACTGCGCCGAGGTCGATGGCCTCAACCTGCTCTACGTCATGCCGCTGATGGCTTGCGCCCGGGCGCTGGCCAAGACCCTGGCCGGTGAACCGACGGCGGTCAGCTACGGACCGATGCCGGTGACGGTAAAGACGCCGGCATGCCCGCTGGTGGTCTCGCCGCCACCGCGTGGCAGTCAGGGCGAATGGACGGTCGAAGGCAGCGGCAGTGACATCAAGGCGCTCTGCCGCGAGGCTGGCGGTGCACTGCTCGGTTATGCGCTGACCGGCGCCGCCGTGCAGGAGAAACTGGCACTGAACAAGGAGCTACCGGCGCTGCTGGCGTGATTGCCTGCCGTTCTGTCGGATACGCCACGAAATTGCCTGGTTAAAGTGGCGGGCGAGACTGGCGCAGTGCGATGCAGCATGCCATTCTCCCAGGGGTCTGCCGCAGCGCAGAGCTGTTGCGGCGCCTTGGGCGCTGTTCTGGAAGGACAGCACGGACACAACAACAAAAAACCGTCAAAGAGGCATCTATGCGTAAACCGGAACTCGCCGCCGCCATCGCCGAAAAGGCTGATCTGACCAAGGATCAGGCCAATCGTGTACTCAACGCCGTACTGGAAGAAATCACCGGTGCACTGAACCGCAAGGACAGTGTGACCCTGGTTGGCTTCGGTACTTTCGTCCAACGCCACCGTGGCGCCCGTACTGGCAAGAATCCGCAAACCGGTCAGCCGGTGAAGATCAAGGCCAGCAACACCGTCGCCTTCAAACCGGGCAAGTCCCTGAAGGATGCGGTCAACTGAGCCCGTTACCCGGAGCCGCTCGGCTCCGGGTTCCTCCTCGCTTCATCAAGTCTGCTCACTTACTGTAGAGACCGTGTGCACCTGATTCGCGGTATCTCGCGGCGCACCCTGCCTTCCTGGCTCGGCAGCCATGCTTTGGACAGGCTGTAGTCCTGCAAGAAAACCACTACAATGCGCGGCCATCATCTTCGATCACGAGGCCCTGTGCATGAAATTCCGTTTTCTCCTGTGGATGCTGGGCCGCCTGATGGCCAAGGCCAGTCGTGAAAACCCGGCGTTCCGCCAGCAGCTCGAAGGTCGCGATATGGTCTTCCAGCTGCACACGCTGGACGGCAAGGTGGCCCGCCACTTCACCGTGGCCGGTCAGCGCGTGACCAGCAAGCGCGGCACTGCCACGGATCCGGCATTCGCCATCGGCTTCAAGGATGCCGCCTACGGCTTCGAAACCATGACCGCGAAGAACAGGCAGCTGGCGTTCATGCAGGGCATCCAGAACAAGGACATCCAGATCCAGGGCAACCCGGCGCTGGTCATGTGGTTCCAGGGCCTGACCAAGTACCTGATGCCGAAGAAGAAGGCCGAGGCGCCGAAAAAGGCCGCCTGATCGGCACTGATGTGCGTCGCGGCTGGCCGCGACGCTGCGCTTTGGTTAGGCTGCCAGGCACGTTCCTGTGGAAAGCCTGACCATGCGTCTTTTCCTGTTACCCCTGCTGTTGCTGGCCGCCACCACGGCGCGGGCCGAGTCGGCGTCTGCCAAGGTGCTGTTGCCCCTGTTCGAACTCGCCGGTATCCATCTGCTGTGCGAACAGAGCGCGCCGTTGCTGCAGCGCGGTCAGGATGAAGCCGAACAGAAGCGCCTCGCTCAGTTGTTCGCTGGCGAGGTGTTTTGTCTGGACCTGGCCAGGCGCGTCGCTGCTCGTTTCGATACGGCGCAGGGCGAACAGGCTCGTGCGCGTCTCGATAGTCCGCTGGCGCAGCGCTTCACTGCCGCCGAGCGTGCGGTCGGTGAGCAACCCGAAGGCTTGGCTGAATACCGCCAGCGCCTGCAGGAGCAGCCGCCACGAGGCGCGCGCCTTGATCTGGTAAAGCGTCTCGATGCTGCCGCCCGTACGACCGAGCTGGCCAGCCTGCTGCGTTACGAAGTCGGCAAGACCCAGGCATTGTTGGCGCTAAGGGCGCGGGGCGAGAACCTCAGCGAGGCCGAACTGCAGGCGCAGACGCAGACCCAGGCGAACGCCATTCGCCAGTCCAGCGAGCAGGCGGTGGAAACCTTCATGTTCTATGCCTACCGGCAGATGCCCAGCGATCAGCTCGCCGAGTATGCGGCACTCTACGAGCATCCCAGTGTCAGCCAGTTGCTCGCCATCAGCCTGGAAGTGGTGCCGCAGCTGTTCGCCGAGCGCCGTGAGCAGCTGCGCAAGACGGCGGGCAAGCCGTAGGGCTGGCCGGGACGCCGGCCGCGCGAAGCGAACAGCCCGCCGGCTCGCAAGCAACTAGACAGGACGGCAGGCAAGGCTTTCAGGGGCAGGCATGGCAGCCCGGGCCGCAGCAGCTCAGTGCGGCTGCTGGAACTGCGCTGCCAGTTCACGCAGGGCGACTTCGGCGCTGAGCACCTTGCTCACCGCGTCCTCGGCTTTTTCCCGGGTCAGCCCCAGGGCTTCGAACAGCTCATCAGGAATCTCGCTCTGCGGCCCGGCACCGATACCCCGGTTGCGCAGCAGGCTGACCGCCAGGCACACCAGATTGGGGAAGGCCGCGCTGTCGCCGGCGTAGGACGGATCGTGCTGAAAGCGCAGGGCGCTGGACAGCTCTTCCGGCATATCCCAGTGGCGCATCAGCCAGGCACCGATCTGCTCGCGGGTGATGCCCAGCAGGTGCTGCTCGATATGCCCGGTAGGCAGGTGCGGGTTGACCTCCAGATGACGGCAGATCAGCGAGAAGTGCGGTGGAAACACGTGTGCCAGGACCAGATAACCGAAGTTGTGCAGCAGGCCGGCCAGGTAGGTCAGACCAGCTTCCGGGCGCTGCGCGCGCGGCATGGCGCGGGTCAGACCCTCGATCACGGCAGCGGTGTAGATCGCTTGCTGCCAGTAGGGCGTGGCGTGCTGCGGCTGATCCTTGGGCAGGCTCAGGGTCTTGCCCAGGGCCAGGCCGAGAGCCAGGTTGATCACCAGATCGAAGCCCAGTACACGGACGATGGCATCTTCCACCGAGCGGATCTTGCCGGGCGCGGCGTAATAGGGCGAGGCGGCCCAACTGACCACCTGGGCGGCCAGCGCGGGGTCGGTCTCGACCACACCGGTGATGTCATCCACGGTGGCGTTAGGGTCGACACGCAGCTTGATGATCTTCTGCGCGGTTTCCGGCAGCGGCGGAATCTCGATGGTTTCTTCCAGGCGCTGCTGGATGCGGCGTGCGGTAAAGGCCTGCACGGCCTGGGTGATTTCTGCGCGGTCATCATGCGGGCGATCGAGGTTCGGCTTGATCGCACTGACCGGCTCGCCGAAACGCGCCGCGCTGGCCTTGCTCAGCAGCGCCTTGAAGGCTTCGGTGGGGATTTCCAGCAACACACCAGGCTGGCCGGACTCGATCAGCAGACTGGGCACCTGCAGCAGGCGCTCTTCGTAGAGGCAGGGCGAGCTGGTCAGCGGCGGCAAACCGGGGAGGGCGGCCAGATTGTGCTTGCCGAGCATGCGCTCCAGGCGTTCCGGCTTGACCGCAGTAAGCTGACGCCCGGTCAGTTCGGCCAGGCGCGACAGATCGAGCATGTGGCTGCGCGGATAGAGCACCAGCAGGGCGCCGATGGCATCGTCCACCAGCACGGCCTGCAGGCGTGCCTCGCTTGGCTGACCCGGGCGCTCCGCGCGTACCTGATAGGGAACGGCGAGTTTCTCCAGCAGTTGCACGATCACGGCGGGCGCTTGCGCAGTGGCGTTGGCGGCGAGGGCAGCTTCAGTCATATCGATATCCAGCGTTGGCGCATGTGCCCCGGAGTATAACCAGCGAGGATTTGCGCAAAGGTTCGTGGCGACGGTTGTCCTGTGAACAGGTTCACACTTGACCGTATTGCTGGCCGTGACGCAACCAGCGCTCCAACAATGGAGCCACATGTTGCGGCCAATGTTCCAGAAGAGCGTGCGCGGCATCGCGCACGGCGGGCAGCAGGTCGGCATCGCGCATCAGGTCGGCGACCTTGAATTGCAGCAGACCGGTCTGCCGGGTGCCGAGCATTTCCCCTGGCCCCCTGAGTTCGAGGTCCTTCTCGGCGATGACGAAACCGTCGGTGGTCTCGCGCATGATCGCCAGGCGTTCGCGCCCGAGTTGCGACAGTGGCGCATGGTAGAGCAGCACGCAATGGCTGGCGGCGCTGCCACGACCGACCCGGCCGCGCAGCTGGTGTAGCTGGGCCAGACCCAGGCGTTCGGGGTTCTCGATGATCATCAGGCTGGCATTGGGCACGTCGACGCCGACCTCGATCACCGTGGTGGCCACCAGCAGTTGCAGCTTGCCCTGCTTGAACTCATCCATCACTGCAGCTTTTTCGGCCGGCTTCATGCGTCCGTGGATCAGCCCGACGCGCAGCTCGCCCAGTGCCGCAGAAAGCTCCTCGAAGCTGGTTTCGGCGGCCTGGCAGGTGAGCTCTTCGGATTCCTCGATCAGGGTGCACACCCAGTAGGCCTGGCGTCCCTGCTGGCAGGCATTGCGCACGCGCTCGACCACCTCGAGGCGACGGCTGTCGGCGATCACCAGGGTGTTGACCGGCGTGCGCCCTGGCGGCAGCTCGTCGAGGATCGAGGTATCCAGATCGGCGTAGGCGCTCATCGCCAGTGTGCGCGGGATGGGCGTGGCAGTCATGATCAGCTGGTGCGGGCTGAGGCGCCCGTCGATGCCTTTCTGGCGCAGGGCCAGGCGTTGCTGCACGCCGAAACGGTGCTGCTCGTCGATGATCACCAGGGCCAGACGCTTGAACTTCACTTCGTCCTGGAACAGGGCGTGGGTGCCGACCACCATCGGGCAACCGCCGGCAATCTGCTCCAGCGCGCCAGCGCGGGCCTTGCCCTTGAGTTTGCCGGCCAGCCAGGCGACGTCCAGGCCGAGCGGCGCCAGCCATTTGCTGAAGTTGAGAAAGTGCTGCTCGGCGAGGATCTCGGTCGGCGCCATCAGCGCCACCTGATAACCGGCCTCCAGCGCCTGCAGGGCGGCCAGGGCGGCGACCACCGTCTTGCCGGCGCCAACGTCGCCCTGCACCAGGCGCAGCATGGGTTCGCTTTGCGCCAGGTCGTAGGCGATCTCGGCGCCCACGCGCTGCTGCGCGCCAGTCGGGGCGAAGCCGAGGTTGGCCAGGTATTGCTGTGGCAGCTTCCTGGCCGGCGGCAGGGCCGGCGCCTGCTGCGCACGCACCTGTTCACGCAGGCGCTGCAGGGACAGCTGATGCGTCAGCAATTCCTCGAAGGCCAGGCGGTGCTGGGCCCAGTGGCGGCCCTCGGCGAGTTCCTCGACATCGGCATCCGGTGGTGGCCGGTGCAGGTAGCGGATGGCATCACTCAGCGGTGCCAGGTGATAGTCGCGGGCCAGCTCGTCAGGCAGCCAATCCGGCAAGCTGTGTGGGCCGAGGCGCGCCAGTGCCTGCTGGCTGAGCTGGCGCAGGCGCTGTTGGGTCAAACCTTCGGTGGTTGGGTAGATGGGCGTCAGGCTCTGTTCCACCGGTGCCGGCTCGTCGCCGCTCTGCGCGCGGTATTCCGGGTGGTAGATCTCCAGACCCGTAGCGCCGGGACGAACTTCGCCATAGCAGCGCAGGGCAGTACCGCGCTTGAGGCCGTCCTTCTGCGCCTGACTGAAGTGGAAAAAGCGCAGGCTCAGTGTGCCGCTGCCGTCCTGCAGGCGCACCAGCAGGCTGCGCCGCCGGCCCATGACCACGTCCGAACCGGCGACGATGCCCTCGACCACCGCGTCCTGCCCTGGGCGCAGCGCGCCGATGGGAGTGATACGGGTGCGATCCTGGTAGCGCAGCGGCAGGTGGAACAGCACGTCCTGCAGGTTTTCCAGGCCGACCTTGGCCAGTTTCTCGGCCAGGGCCGCACCCACGCCCTTGAGCGCGGTGACGGAAACCGCTGCCAGCTCGCTCACGTCCGGCCTCAGGCGCTCTTGGTCTGCGGGCTGCGGGCGACCGAGCAGAGGCGGATGGAGTCGGCCAGCACCTCGATGGCGTTGGGCCGCGGGAAGCTGGCGCGCCAGGCAATGGCCACGGTGCGGAACGGCACCGGCGCGCTGAGCGGACGGACTTCGATCACGCCCGGTGCATAGTGGTGGCTGTCGACTGCCGAGAACGGCAGGATCGATACGCCAAGGCCGGAGGCGACCATGTGGCGGATGGTTTCCAGCGAGCTGGATTCCACCGTGGTGTGCTTGCCGTGGTCGTCACCGCCCTTGCGCAGGGTCGGGCAGGCTTCCAGCACCTGGTCGCGGAAGCAGTGGCCTTCGCCGAGCAGCAGCAGGCTCTTGTCGTTGAGCAGCTTGGTGTCGATGGTCTCCATCGCCGCCCAGGGGTGGCCGGCCGGCAGCAGCGCGTAGAAGGGCTCGTCGTACAGCGGCTTGGTCAGGACATCGGCCTCCTGGAACGGCAGGGCGATGATGATGGCGTCGAGCTCACCGGTGCGCAGCTTGTCGCGCAGGATATGGGTGAAGTTTTCCTCGATGTACAGCGGCATGTCCGGGGCGACCCGGTGCAACTGCGGAATCAGGTGCGGGAACAGATAAGGACCGACCGTATAAATGGCGCCTATCTTCAGCGGCGCGGTCAGCTGGTTCTTGCCAGCCTGGGCCAGCTCGCGAATGCCCTGAGCCTGCTCCAGCACCTTCTGCGCCTGGGTAACGATGCCTTCACCGACCGGGGTCAGGCGCACGGCGCTCTTGCTGCGCTCGAAGATCAGCACGCCCAGCTCGTCCTCCAGCTTCTTCACGCCCACCGACAGGGTCGGCTGGCTGACGTGGCAGCGTTCGGCGGCGCGGCCGAAATGCTGTTCCTGGGCGAGGGTGACGATGTACCGCAGTTCGGTGAGGGTCATAGTGTTTATCCATTAAGTTGCCGACAAGCATAGCCTTTGCATACGAATGAACCAACCGGGCTAAACTGCGCCTTTGCATAAATGTCATGGAGAAAAGCATGTCGGGATGCAACAACCTGCTGATTGCCGGGTGCGGAGACGTCGGTACCCGCCTCGGCCTGCGCATGGCCGAACAAGGCTGGCGCGTGCTGGGCATGCGCCGCAATGTGGCCGCGCTGCCGGCCGCGATCGAACCGCTGGCCGGCGATCTGCACGCCGATGCCTGCCCGCCGGGTTGGCCACAAGGGCAACTGGATTACCTGGTGTACTGCGCAGCTGCCACCGAGCACGACGAGGCGGGCTACCGCGCCGCCTATGTCGAAGGGTTGCGCCGTGTGCTGAGTTGGCTGGCGCAGCATGGCCAGCGACCACGGCGCACCCTGTTCGCCTCCAGCAGCGGGGTATACGGGCAGCAGGAAGGCGAGTGGATCGACGAGCATTCTCCTGCCGAAGCCCAGAGTTTTTCTGCGCTGATCATGCGCGAGGCTGAACGCGTCGCGCTCGACAGCGGTCTGCCGGCGACCACGGTGCGTCTGACAGGCCTTTACGGCCCCGGTCGGGAATGGTTGCTGAGCCAGGTGCGCGGCGGCTATCGCGTCAGCGAGACGCCGCCGCTGTATGGCAACCGCATTCATGTCGACGACGCAGCGGGGCTGTTTGCCACGCTGCTGCAGGCGGACGCCGCAGGCGTGCCCCTGGCCGACTGCTATCTGGGCGTGGACGATGAGCCGGCGCCGTTGCACGAAGTAGTAGGTTGGCTGCGTGAGCAACTGGGCGTGAGCCACTGGAGCGACGAGCAGCGCGTGCGCCGCGCCGGCAGCAAGCGTTGCCGCAATGCCCGCGCCCGCGCCCTGGGCTGGTCACCGCAGTATCCGAGCTACCGCGAGGGCTATGCGGCGATCCTCGCCGAGCGCTGAAATGGACGCCAACAGCCTGCTGGCCAAGCCCTGGTTGCCGGGCGTCGAGCTGTTTCACGCCGATTTCTCCGGGCAGGCGTTCGGTCGTCACAGTCATGACGCTTTCGCCATCGGCGCCATCGTGCAGGGTGTCGGTGGCTATCAATGCCGGGGTCAGCGCTATGCGCTGCCTGCCGGCACCCTGTCGCTGATGAACCCCGAGGAGCCGCATACCGGGCATGCCGAGTCTGCGCGCGTGGTCTATCGCATGCTCTATGTCGAGGAGTCGCGGCTGCCGGCGCTGCTCGGGCGCAAGCGGCTGCCCAACGGCTTCAGCACGCTCAATCCGCATGACGACGGCCATGTCGCGGCGGGGCTCGCGCGGCTGGCTGGCGAGTTCGAGCGCGGCGATGCACTGGCGCTGGAGAGTGAACTGCTGGCGTTGTTGGAGCTGGTCTTCGTGCGCCATGGCGGCTTGCGCGAGGCCCGTGCGGCTTCTCGTGACGGCGGGGTGACGGCTTACCTGCGCGATTACCTGGAAGCGCACTACGCCGAGGCCGTCAGCCTGGAGCAACTGGCCGCTCTGGTGCAGCGCCACCCGCGCCACCTGATCGACGTGTTCCGCCGTGCCTATGGTGTGCCGCCGCACACCTATCTGCTGCAGCGCCGGGTGCGCGAAGCCAAGCGCAGACTGTTGCAAGGCCAGGCTCTGGCTGAGGTTGCGCTGGGCCTTGGCTTCTATGACCAGGCGCACTTCAATGGCGTCTTCCGCCGTTTCACCGGCGTCACTCCGGGGCGTTTTCGCGCCGTGGGGCAGGCCTGATTCTGCGGGGCGCAGCCTCAGGTTGCAGGGTTGCGCCCACCACTGCGCCGGTTTACTCGACAGCGATTGCGTCGCGGCTGACACTGAGTTTTTTCCAATACATCGATACCGCCAGTTGCCGACACTGCCTCCGCCAAACGGAGGTTCCATGTTCGCGTTGTTTCTACTGGTTGCCGGTACTCATTTCGCGGCCTTGCTGTCGCCGGGGCCGGACTTCTTTCTGTTGATCCGTACTGCGCTGGCGCAAGGCCGGCGGCAGGCCGATGGTTGTGCCTGCGGCATCGCCCTGGCCAACCTGCAGAGCATGCTGCTGGTGCTGTTCGTCATGGCGTTGTTACCCGCCGAGGGCAGTTGGCTGTGGCGCGGGCTGCAGGTCGTCGGCGGGCTGTATTTCGCCTGGATCGGCCTGCAGGCGCTGGCCTCGCGGCGGGATCTCGTGCTGCCGCAGGGCGATCAGTCAATGCGGGGCGGGGTGTGGAAAGGAATGCGCCAGGGCCTTCTGGCCAGCAGCCTCAACCCCAAATTGCCGCTGTTCTACGCCGGCCTGTTCGGGGTACTGCGCGAGTCCGCGATGCCGGCATGGGGGCTGGGCCTGGCGATGCTGTGGATGACTCTGGTGGTGCTGTTCTGGGATCTGGCGCTGGTGCGCCTGCTCGATCAGGTGCGTTGGCGCGGCTGGTTGCAGCAGCGCGTGCGCTGGCTGGATCGCGGTTGTGGGGCGTTGTTGCTGTTATTGGGTCTGTGGCTGCTGCAAGGGGCATTGGCAGGGTAGATCCTATGTTCGGCCGCAAGCCTGTTGTCCGATCCTATTGCGATCAAAGGGTATTCCGGAACGCCAGACGGCG
>NZ_JBLWTV010000036.1:0-31169 GCF_048269965.1 Pseudomonas sp.
TCTTTGCTTACTTTCTTTGCACAAGCAAAGAAAGTGAGTCGCCCGTAAGGGGCGAAACCCATCAAGCCAGGCGGCGTACTAATGGAGAGTGCCAAGTCATCGACAGCTAACACGTAATTGCCAGTCCGGTGTCAACCCGGACGTTCCCCAAACTATGCGAAGAACCAAAAAAAAGCGCCCCGAGGGGCGCTTTTTCATGCAACCGAACCGAGCGCTCAGTGAGCGGTGGTTTCGTCAGCCTGCTGCATGCGCTGCAGCTCCTGGGCGTACAGGGCATCGAAGTTCACCGGCGACAGCATCAGGGCCGGGAACGAGCCGCGGATCACCAGGCTGTCCAGCGCTTCGCGGGCATACGGGAACAGGATGTTCGGGCAGAAGGCACCGAGGGTGTGGCTCATCGAGGCGGCGTCCAGGCCCTTGATCAGGAAGATGCCAGCCTGCTGCACTTCAGCGATGAAGGCGACTTCTTCGCCGTTCTTCACGGTGACCGACAGGGTCAGCACCACTTCGTGGAAGTCGCCTTCCAGAGCCTTCTGGCGGGTGTTCAGATCCAGGCCGACGCTCGGCGTCCACTCCTGACGGAAGATTTCCGGGCTCTTCGGCGCTTCGAAGGACAGGTCCTTGACGTAGATGCGCTGCAGGGAAAATTGCGGGTTCTGCGAATCGGCAGCGGCTGCGCCGCTGTTGGCTTGCTCGGTCATGGCGTTTGCCTTCCTTAACGTTGAGGTTTCAAGCGGGGCTCTGCAGCAGGGCGTCGAGCTTGCCGGCGCGCTCCAGGGCATAGAGGTCGTCACAGCCACCCACATGGGTGCTGCCGATCCAGATTTGCGGCACCGAGGTGCGGCCAGCCTTGCGGGTCATCTCCGCGCGGATGGCCGGCTGGCCGTCGACACGAATTTCCTCGAAGTCCACCCCTTTGCTGGCCAGCAGTTGCTTGGCGCGCATGCAGTAGGGGCACCAATCGCTGGAGTAGACGACCACCTTGGTCATGTCACTTCACCAGCGGCAGGTTGTCGCCGCGCCAGGTAGCGATGCCACCGGACAGCTTGGCGGCGGTAAAACCGGCCTTCTTCAGCTCGCGGGCAACGCTGCCGGCATGCTGCCCCATGGCGTCGACGACGACGATGGTCTTGGCCTTGTGCTTTTCCAGCTCGGCGACACGGGCCACCACCTTGTCGTAAGGGATGTGCAGCGAATCAACGATATGTCCGGCGGAGAAATCCTTCTGCGCGCGCACGTCGAGCACCACGCCCTTGTCGCTGTTGACCAGCGCGGTGAGCTCGCGACTCGACAGGCTCTGCCCGCCCTTGCGCATTTCGGTGATGATCAGCAACACCAGCAGAACGGCGAACATTCCACTCAGTACGTAGTGGTTGATGATGAATTCAATCAGGTTGGCGAACATCTGTATGGCCCAGGACGGTAAAATGCCGGCCAGTATACACAGCCCCACAGGTCGGCCAAACCCCGTCTGGCAGTGACGCGCCAGGCGCTTGGCCCTAAAATGCCGGGCTGTTTCATTGCCCCCTCAGACGCAGAGCGAGCCAGTTCAATGAGTGCCACGCCAAAACCCTTGGTTCTGATCATCCTCGACGGCTTCGGTCACAGCGACAAACCCGAGTACAACGCCATCTACGCCGCCAACACGCCGGTGTACGACCGCCTGCGTGCCAACTACCCGCACGGCCTGATCTCCGGCAGCGGCATGGACGTCGGCCTGCCGGACGGACAGATGGGCAACTCCGAAGTCGGCCACATGAACCTCGGTGCCGGCCGTGTGGTGTACCAGGATTTCACCCGCGTGACCAAGGCGATTCGCGACGGCGAATTCTTCGACAACGCCACGATCAACCAGGCCGTGGACAAGGCCGTGGGCGCCGGCAAGGCCGTGCACATCCTCGGCCTGCTCTCCGATGGCGGCGTACACAGCCACCAGGATCACATCGTCGCCATGGCCGAACTGGCTGCCAAGCGTGGCGCCGAGAAGATCTACCTGCACGCCTTCCTCGATGGCCGCGACACGCCGCCCAAGAGCGCGCAGCCGTCCATCGAACTGCTCGATGCTGCCTTCGCCCGCCTCGGCAAGGGCCGCATCGCCAGCCTCGCCGGTCGCTACTTCGCCATGGACCGCGACAACCGCTGGGACCGCGTCGAGCAGGCCTATCACCTGATCGTCGACGGCGCCGGCCAGTTCAACGCCGCCAACGCAGCCGAAGGCCTGCAGGCCGCCTACGAACGCGGCGAGAGCGACGAGTTCGTCAAGGCCACCACCATCGGTGAGCCGGTGCAGGTCGAGGACGGCGACGCCGTGGTGTTCATGAACTTCCGCGCCGACCGCGCCCGCGAGCTGACCCGCGCCTTCGTCGAGCCCGGTTTCAAGGAGTTCGAGCGCCAGCGCGCGCCGCAGGTCAACTTCGTCATGCTCACCCAGTACGCGGCGAGCATCCCGGCCCCGAGCGCCTTCGCCCCGGAAGCCCTGACCAACGTGCTCGGCGAATACCTGGCGAAGAACGGCAAGACTCAGCTGCGTATCGCCGAGACCGAGAAATACGCCCACGTCACCTTCTTCTTCTCCGGCGGCCGCGAAGAGCCGTTCGAGGGCGAAGAGCGCATCCTGATTCCGTCGCCGAACGTCGCCACCTACGACCTGCAGCCGGAAATGAGCGCGCCGGAAGTCACCGACAAGATCGTCGATGCCATCGAAAACCAGCGCTATGACGTGATCATCGTCAACTACGCCAACGGCGACATGGTCGGCCACACCGGTGTGTTCGAGGCCGCCGTCAAGGCCGTGGAAACCCTCGACAGCTGCGTCGGCCGCATCACCGCCGCGCTGGAGAAGGTCGGCGGCGAAGCGCTGATCACCGCCGACCACGGCAACGTCGAGCAGATGGAAGACGAGTGCACCGGCCAGGCGCACACCGCCCACACCTGCGAGCCGGTGCCGTTCATCTACGTCGGCAAACGCCCGGCACGCATCCGCGAAGGCGGCGTGCTGGCCGACGTGGCGCCCACCCTGCTCAACCTGATGGGCATGGAACAACCGGCCGAGATGACCGGCAAGACCATCGTCGAGCTGCAATAAAACGCAAGCATCGTAGCCCGGATGCAATCCGGGGAATCTTCCTCCGGATTGCATCCGGGCTACGCGCCATTTTCGCTCTTCTTGCCGCTTGTGGTTTACAGCTTGCCGCCGCTTTTTTAGGCATACTAAGCGCCATTCGCTACCCCGCTCAGGTACCGCCTCGCCCATGCTTCGCATCCTTGCCTTGATTCTGTTCAGCAGCCTGATCGCTCCGGCCATCGCCGATCAGCGCGCCGATACCCAGCGCCAGCTGGAAGCGGCGCGCCAGGACGTCGCCGAGCTGAAGAAGCTGCTGGAGAAACTGCAGCAGGAGAAATCCGGCGTGCAGCAGCAGCTGAAGAAGACCGAGACCGAGATGGGCGAGCTGGAAGGCCAGGTCAAGGAACTGCAGCGCGAGCTCAAGGGCAGCGAGGAGGAAATCCAGCGCCTGGATCAGGAGAAAAAAAAACTCCAGGGCGCGCGCACTGAACAGCAACGACTGATCGCCATCCAGGCCCGCGCGGCCTATCAGAGCGGCCGCCAGGAATACGTCAAGCTGCTGCTCAACCAGCAGAACCCGGAAAAATTCTCGCGCACCCTCACCTATTACGACTACCTCAGTCAGGCGCGTCTCGAACAGCTCGCCGCGTTCAACGAGACCTTGCGCCAGCTGGCCAACGTCGAGCAGGAAATCAACAGCCACCAGGCCCAGCTACAGGCGCAGAAGGCAGGCCTGGATGAACGCCACGCCCGGCTCGCCGAAGCGCGCAAGGAACGCCAGCAGGCCCTGGCCAAGCTCAACCGCGACTTCGCCAGCCGTGATCAGCGACTCAAGGCACGCCAGCAGGAACAGGCCGAACTGGGCCGCGTACTGAAGACCATCGAAGAAACCCTGGCCCGCCAGGCGCGCGAGGCTGAAGAGGCGCGCAAGCGCGCCCTGGCCGCACAGCAGGCGCGGCCGGGCGGCCAGCAGCCGAGCCCGGCCAGCGGCCCGTTGGTGACATCCGGCGCTGTCTACGGCGGGCCTTTCGCCAGCGCACGCGGCAAGTTGCCGTGGCCGGTCGATGGCCGATTGGTAGCACGCTACGGAACCCCTCGCGGCGGCGACGCTCGTACTAAGTGGGATGGCGTGCTGATCGGTGCGCCCTCCGGCAGTCAGGTACGTGCCGTGCATGGTGGTCGCGTGGTATTCGCCGACTGGTTGCGTGGCGCCGGTCTGTTGGTCATTCTCGACCATGGCAATGGTTACCTGAGCCTGTATGGCCACAACCAGAACCTGCTGAAGAATGCCGGGGACGTGGTCAAGGCCGGCGATCCCATCGCCACCGTTGGTAACAGCGGTGGCCAGGAAACATCGGCACTGTACTTCGCCATTCGCCAGAATGGTCGTCCGAGTGATCCGGCACAGTGGTGCCGCGCGCAGGGATAACCAAGTTTTTGAAAAACGTAAGCGAGGCCGGCAAGACAAGGCAAAAACGGCCGAAGAAGCGGAATTTACGAGCTGTAAATGAGCATTCTGAGGCCGTTTTTAACGCAGTATTGCCAACGCAGGTAGTTTTTCAGCAGCCTGGTGGCGCCTCATCCATTTAGGAGTTGTCTTCATGTCTCATCGCTTCCGCCCCACCTGCCTGGCCCTGGCCCTCGGGCTGCTGCTCGGCGCTCCCGCCCTGCACGCCGCCGAGCCTGCCCCCGCGCCGGCAGCGGCGGCGAGCGGCAAGGCCCCGCTGCCGCTGGATGACCTGCGCACCTTCGCCGAGGTGATGGACCGCATCAAGGCAGCCTATGTCGAGCCGGTGAGCGACAAGACCCTGCTGGAAAATGCCATCAAGGGCATGCTCAGCAATCTCGACCCGCACTCGGCTTACCTCGAACCGGAAGCCTTCGCCGAGTTGCAGGAAAGCACCAGCGGTGAATTCGGCGGCCTGGGCATCGAGGTCGGCATGGAGGATGGCTTCGTCAAGGTGGTCTCGCCCATCGACGATACCCCGGCATCGAAAGCCGGCATCCAGCCCGGCGACCTGATCGTCAAGATCGACGGCCAGCCGACCAAGGGCCTGTCGATGATGGAAGCCGTGGACAAGATGCGCGGCAAGGCCGGCAGCAAGATCGAGCTGACCCTGGTGCGCGATGGCGGTCGCCCGTTCGACCTGACCCTGACCCGCGCGGTGATCAAGGTGCGCAGCGTGAAGAGCCAGATGCTCGAAGACGGCTATGGCTATCTGCGCATCTCGCAATTCCAGGTCAACACCGGCGAGGAGGTCGGCAAGGCACTGACCAAACTGCGCCAGGACAACGGCAACAAGAAACTGAGCGGCCTGGTCATGGACCTGCGCAACAACCCCGGCGGCGTGCTGCAGGCAGCCGTGGAAGTGACCGACCACTTCCTCAAGAGCGGCCTGATCGTCTACACCGAAGGCCGCCTGGCCAATTCCGAACTGCGCTTCAACGCCGACCCGGCCGACGCCAGCGAAGGCGTGCCGCTGGTGGTGCTGATCAATGGCGGCAGCGCCTCGGCCTCGGAAATCGTCGCCGGCGCGCTGCAGGATCACAAACGCGCGGTCCTGATGGGCACCGACAGCTTCGGCAAAGGCTCGGTACAGACCGTGCTGCCGCTGAACAACGACCGCGCGCTGAAGCTGACCACGGCGCTGTACTTCACACCCAATGGCCGCTCGATCCAGGCTCAGGGCATCATCCCTGACATCGAAGTGGCGCGCGCCAAGCTCACCCGCGAGCAGGACAGCGAAGGCATCAAGGAAGCTGACCTGCAAGGCCATCTGGGCAATGGCAACGGCGGCGCCGACCGCCCGAGCAAGGCCGCACAGGCGGCGCGCAGCGAACGCCCGCAGGACGACGACTACCAGTTGAGCCAGGCCCTCAACCTGCTCAAGGGCCTGAGCGTCACGCGCGGCAACTGAGGCAATACGGCAATACGAAAAAGCCCGGACAACTGTCCGGGCTTTTTTTTGGCGAAACCCGTAGGGTGCGCCGTGCGCACCGAGGCAGGCACCAGCGTCACGACTGGAGCGCATGGCCCAGGCGGCCCCGCGACACCCCAGGGTTTTGGAACCGGACAGGGTTACAGGTAGTTCTCGGTAATCTCGTCGATGAAGCCTTCGCTGCGCAGCTCATCCAGCGCCTTCTGCAGGCGCTGCACCACCTCGTCCGGGGTGTCCTTGTTCAGCGCCAGATACAGCTCGGCATCCCTGAAACGCAGCACGGTATTGAGGCCGGTGACGTCTTCCTGCTTGGCCAGATAACGACCCACCGGGTCGGTGGTGGCCCACAGGTCGATTTGCCCGCGCACCAGCTTCTTCACGTTCTCCTGGTCACGCAGGGCGTTGATCGGCTCCAGGCCCTGGCTCTCCAGGTTCTGGCTGACGGCATCGTTCTTGTAGGCACCGATGCGATACTTGGCAGCGTCCTGCAGACTCGACACCTTGATGTCGTTGCCCGGCGCGGCGAGCAATACCCAGCCGGTCTTGGCAATCGGGCCGACCCATTTGAACAGCGGTTTGCGCTCCTCGGTATAGGTGGTGGAGAACAGCGCGTAGTTGGGTTTGTCCAGCGTCAGGCGATACAGGCGGTCCCAGGGGAAGCGCAGGGTCAGGGTGTAGTCGATGCCGGCACGCTTGAACATCTCGCGCACGATGTCGGCACTGATACCGTCAATACCGTCGTCACGGGCGAAGTTCTTGTCGTCCACCGCCATGTTGAAGGGCGGGAAATTCTCGGTCAGCAGCACCACCTTGTAATCCTGCGGTAACTCCGCCTGCGCGGAACCGCAGAGCATGAACAAGGTGACAAACAGGCTTTTCTTCAGAGTATTCAGCATAAGACGTACCGCTCGCATGATTTTGGTTATGGCTAGCGACATCCTTGCATGGGCCCGAGCCCGGTCATTGGCACTCAGTGGCTCTGCCGTCCATGGCAAGCGACCGGCTCGTGGCCGGCCGCGTGTTCGGTGCTTACAGGTAGCTGTTGAGAATATCGTCGACGAAACCTTCGGCACGCATCTGATCCAGCGCTGCCTGTAGCTTGGCGACGATCTCGTCGGGCGTTTCCTTGTTCAGCGCCAGGTACAGCTCGGCGCTGTCGAAGCGCAATACGGTCCGCAGACCGGAGACACCCTCCTGCTTGGCCAGGTAGCGGCCGGCAGGGTCACCCGTGGCCCAGAGATCGATCTGCCCGGCCACCAGCTTGCGAGCATTTTCCTGGTCACGCAACGAGGTGCTGTGCTCCACGCCCTTGTCGACCAGGTATTCGGAGATGGCGTCGCCCTTGTAGGCGCCGATGCGATACTGCTTGGCCTCATCCAGGCTGGCCAGATTGATCGAACTGTCACCCTTGGCCAGCAGCACCCAGTCGTCAGGGCCGATCGGGCCAACCCACTTGAACAGTTCCTCACGCTCCGGCAGGCGCGCGGTGACGAAGACGCCATAGCCCGGTTTTTCCAGCGCCAGCTTGTAGATGCGATCCCAGGGAAAACGCAGGGTCAGGTTGTACTTGACCCCGGCACGCTTGAACATCTCTCTGACCACATCCACGGCAATGCCATCGATGTTGTCTTCATGAGCGAAGTTCTTGCCGTTGATCGCCATGTTGTAAGGCGGGAAATTCTCGGTCAGCAGGACCACGCTGTAGTTCGGATCCACTTCGGCGCGCACCGCACCAGCGAGCACCATAAGGGTGCCAGCGAGCACGATCAGCAGACGTTTGAACATGACATTTCTCTTTCTATGAAAAGGCAGACCGCCTCAGGATAACCGCCGCGCCCTCCCCGGCCCAGCGATTACTGGCAGTGTGCCTCAGTAGCGCGCCTCGATACTCTTCAACGCACCCTCGGCCCGCAGCGAATCCAGTGCACGCTGCAACTTCTGCACCAGCTCGTCAGGTGTCTGCAGGTTGAGCGCCAGGTAGAGGTCCACCGAGTTCAAGTGCTGAACCACCTTGAGGTTCTCTACGCCTTCCTGGCGGGCTGTAAGCGGTCCGGCCTGGCTGGAAGCAATCCACAGATCGATCTGACCTTTGTCGAGTTTCCTGACGTTTTCGGCATCACGCAGCGCAGCCTTTACCTCCAGGCCTCTGTCCAGCAGGAACTGGGTCTTGGCATCCCCCTTGTAGCCACCTATCCGGTAACGGCGCGCGTCTTCGATGCTGGCCAGTTGGATCGGGCTGTCGCCCTTGGCGAACAGTACCCAGTCGTACCTGGAAATGGGCCCAACCCATTTGAACAGCCCCTCACGCTCGGCTGTGCGCGCGGTGGAGAACACTCCGTAACCGGCATCGTCCAGTGTCTGCTGGTACACGCGCTGCCAGGGAAAACGCAGGATCTGCTGGCACTCAACCTCGGCACGCTCGCATACCGCGCGCAGGATGTCGGAGCTGATACCCGTGACACCTTCGTCACGGGCGTAGTTGGTGCCGGATACCGACATGTTGAAAGGGGGCATGTTTTCCGTAAGCAGCACCAGCGGCTCGGCGCGCGCGAGGCTGAGGCCACACGACAGGGCCAGTACGGTCACGAATCGAAGAAGGAACATGGGGACTCCGTGTCGGATAGTTCGGCAAGGGAATGCCATCCGCCAGCAGCAGAGGGCATAGGGTTCAGGAATGACGAGGAATTTTAGTCGCATCGCTGGCACTTTGCCGTCGACTCGCCCGCAGCTTTCGTTACGGCCCTGTGGCGCACTCAACGGGGGCCACGACCGTGGCCCGAGCGACACGACCGATCAGCGCACCACGATACCGCGGCTGGCCAGATAGGCCTTGGCTTCCGGCACGGTGTATTCGCCGAAGTGGAAGATGCTCGCGGCCAGCACGGCATCGGCCTTGCCTTCGAGGATACCGTCAGCCAGGTGCTGCAGGTTGCCGACGCCGCCGGAGGCGATCACCGGCACGCGCACGGCCTCGCTGATGGCGCGGGTCACGCCAAGGTCGTAACCGCTCTTGACGCCGTCCTGATCCATGCTGGTCAGCAGGATCTCACCGGCGCCCAGCTCTTCCATCTTGCGCGCCCACGCCACGGCATCCAGGCCGGTCGGCTTGCGCCCGCCATGGGTGAAGATCTCCCAGCGGCCCGGCTCACCCGGCGCGGAAACACGCTTGGCGTCGATGGCGACGACGATGCACTGCGAACCGAAACGCGCCGCGGCTTCGCCGACGAACTCGGGGTTGAACACCGCAGCAGTGTTGATCGACACCTTGTCGGCGCCGGCATTGAGCAGGTTGCGAATGTCCTGCACGGTACGCACGCCGCCACCCACGGTCAGCGGGATGAACACCTGGCTGGCCATGCGCTCGACGGTATGCAGCGTGGTGTCGCGGCCATCGACGCTGGCGGTGATGTCGAGGAAGGTGATCTCGTCGGCGCCCTGCTCATCGTAGCGGCGGGCGATTTCCACCGGGTCGCCGGCATCGCGGATGTTCTCGAACTTGACGCCCTTGACCACGCGGCCGTTGTCCACGTCGAGGCAGGGGATAATGCGTTTAGCCAGTGCCATACGGAGCTCCCGTAGGGTGGGTGCAACCCACCGATAAAGATTGCGTCAATTGCGGCGGGTTTCACCCGCCCTACGGTTCAACCCTTGAAGGTGTCGCAGAAGGCCTGCGCTTCGGCCACGTCCAGGGTGCCTTCGTAGATGGCACGGCCGGTGATGGCGCCAATGATGCCGGGCGAACGCGCCAGCAGCAGCTTCTCGATGTCACCGAGGTTGTGGATGCCACCGGAAGCGATCACCGGAATTTTGCTGGCAGCGGCCAGTGCGGCGGTGGCTTCGACGTTGCAGCCCTGCATCATGCCGTCTTTGGCGATGTCGGTATAAACGATGGCGGACACGCCATCGGCCTCGAAGCGTTTGGCCAGGTCGGTGGCCTGCACGCTGGACACTTCGGCCCAGCCGTCGGTGGCGACGAAACCGTCCTTGGCGTCCAGACCGACGATCACCTTGCCGGGGAAGGCCTTGCACGCTTCGGTGACGAACTCAGGCTCTTTCACGGCCTTGGTGCCGATGATCACGTAGCTGACCCCGGCGCGCACGTAGTGCTCGATGGTCTCCAGGGTGCGGATGCCGCCACCGATCTGGATCGGCAGGGTCGGGTAGCGCTTGGCGATGGCGGTGACCACTTCACCGTTGACCGGCTGGCCCTCGAAGGCGCCGTTGAGATCGACCAGATGCAGACGACGGCAGCCACCCTCGACCCACTTGGCGGCCATGCTCACCGGGTCATCGGAGAACACCGTGGAGTCTTCCATGCGGCCCTGGCGCAGACGCACGCAGGCGCCGTCCTTCAGATCGATAGCGGGGATAATCAGCATCGGTTGAACCTGCTCAAGTTTGAATTCGGTAAGACGCTCAGCTCTTCTCGAGCGCCCACAGGTCGCTCTCGATGCTCTCGAACCTGTCTTTCAGGTGCGCCTGAACATCGAGAATCGCCTTGTTGTAATAGTGCGGCGCCAGCTCGCGGGTGATCTGATCGAGGACTTCCTGCACTTCGAAGGTGCCCAGTTGCAGCTCGAAACGCTCGTCGAGAAAGCGTTGCAGCATCAGCAGCGCGGCCTGCTCCTGGGCAGGTTCGAGCGCCAGACTGGGAACCTTGGCGCGAGCCATTACCAGCGACCATCCCAGGCGGCGAAGTTCTGCAGCAGTTGCAGGCCATGGGTATGGCTCTTCTCCGGGTGGAACTGCACGGCGAAGCGCGAGCCCTCGGCCAGCGCGGCGGCGAAGTCCTTGCCGTAGTGACCGCGACCGACCACCTGCTGCGGCTTGCCAGCCTCGATGTAATAGCTGTGCACGAAGTAGAAGCGCGCGTGGTCCGGGATGTCGTGCCAGAGCGGGTGCTTGACCGCCTGGCTGACCTCGTTCCAGCCCATGTGCGGCACCTTGAGGCGCTCGCCGTCTTCGTTCAGATCCTTGCCGAAGAAGCGCACCTGACCGGGGAACAGGCCGATGCAATCGACGCCGTCGTTCTCCTCGCTGCGCTCGAGCAGCGCCTGCATGCCGACGCAGATGCCGAGGAACGGACGGTCGGCGCTGACTTCACGCACCAGCTCGTCGAAGCCCAGGCGCCTGATCTCGGCCATGCAATCGCGAATCGCGCCGACACCGGGGAACACCACGCGATCAGCCTCGCGGATCACCTTGGCGTCGCTGGTCACCAGTACGCGGCCGGCGCCGACGTGCTCCAGCGCCTTGGCCACCGAGTGCAGGTTGCCCATGCCATAGTCGATTACGGCTACGGTCTGCATTTACAGACAACCCTTGGTCGACGGCATCTGCCCGGCCATGCGCGGGTCCAGTTCCACGGCCATGCGCAGCGCGCGGCCGAAGGCCTTGAACACGGTCTCGATCTGGTGGTGGGTGTTGTGCCCACGCAGGTTGTCGATGTGCAGCGACACCAGCGCGTGGTTGACGAAGCCCTGGAAGAATTCCTGGAACAGATCGACGTCGAAGTTACCGACCACCGCGCGGGTGAACGGCACGTGCATCTGCAGGCCAGGGCGACCGGAGAAGTCGATCACCACGCGCGACAGCGCTTCGTCCAGCGGCACATAGGAATGGCCGTAACGGGTCATCCCTTTCTTGTCACCGATGGCCTTGGTGAAAGCCTGGCCGAGGGTAATGCCGACGTCCTCGACGGTGTGGTGGTCGTCGATATGCAGATCGCCCTTGCACTCGATATCGAGGTCGATCAGACCATGACGGGCGATCTGGTCGAGCATGTGCTCGAGAAAGGGCACACCGATATCGAAGCGCGCCTTGCCGGTGCCATCCAGGTTGATCGAGACCTTGACCTGGGTCTCCAGGGTGTTGCGCTCGACGAATGCCGTACGTTCGGCCATCACCAGCTCCACGAATCACTAACGGAAAAAGGCCAGCATTATAGGCGTGCCGGGGCGGCAACGGCTACCGGCGATGGTCGAACGGCCAGAAACGAAAAAGCCCGCGCAGGCGACGGGCCTGCGCGGGCTTTTCCACGAGCACGGCGTTACTGGAACAGCACGACGGTCTTCTGCAGGGTGATCCACACACCCCAGGCCAGCGGAATACCCACCACCAACCAGGCGGCGACCGCCACCGGCTTGCTCGACGGATCAGCCGACCACTCCAGCTCGCTCGACGCCGGTGCCGACTTCTCGCCATGGGCGCGCTCGGCGGCCAGCTCGGCCTCGGTCATGAAGTACTTCGGCGCCACCGGACGCACCAGGGCGTTGCAGATGAAGCCCAGCACCAGCAGGCCGGCCAGGATATACAGGGTGATGTCGTAGGCCGCAGCCTTCTCCACACCGATGCTCAGCTGGTACTCGCGCAGGTAGTTGACCAGCACAGGACCGAGCACACCCGCCACCGCCCAGGCGGTCAGCAGGCGACCGTGGATCGCGCCGACCATCTGCGTGCCGAACAGGTCGGCCAGGTAGGCCGGCACGGTGGCGAAGCCGCCGCCGTACATCGACAGGATGATGCAGAACGCCAACACGAACAGCGCCAGGCTGCCCAGCTGACCCAGCATCGGCACCGCGGCGTAGAGCGCGAAACCCAGACCGAAGAACACGAAGTAGGTGCCCTTGCGCCCGATGAAGTCCGAGCAGGAAGCCCAGAAGAAGCGGCCGCCGATGTTGAACAGACTGAGCAGACCGGTGAACCCGGCGGCAATGGCGGCGATCTCGACCAGTTGCGCGGAACTGAGTTCGTTGAATGCCAGGTCGACACCGATCAGCTTGCCGGCGAAGACTTCCTGCAGCAACGGCGAAGCCATGCCGATGATGCCGATACCCGCCGACACGTTCAGGCACAGCACAGCCCAGACCAGCCAGAACTGCGGGGTCTTCCACGCGGTATTCACGTGCACGTGACCCTTGGTGATCATCGCGTTGTTGGCCTTGGCCACCGGCGCGGTCCAGCCTGCCGGCTTCCAGCCAGTCGGCGGTACGCGGTAGGACAGCGCGCCGCCCATCATGAAGATGAAGTAGATCACCGCCATGACCACGAAACTCTGCCAGACGCCAACGCCTTCAGCCGAAGCGAAGTGATTCATCAGAATCGCCGCCAGCGGCGCACCGACCATCGCACCACCACCGAAGCCCATGATCGCCATGCCGGTCGCCATGCCGCGCTTGTCCGGGAACCACTTGATCAGGGTCGAAACCGGCGAGATGTAGCCCAGGCCGAGACCGATACCGCCGATCACCCCCGACCCCAGCCATAGCAGCCAGATCTGATGGCTATAGATACCCAGCGCGGAAATCAGCAGACCACCGCACCAGCACAGCGCGGAAACCACGCCAGCCTTGCGCGGGCCAGCATGCTCCAGCCAGCCACCCCAGATGGCAGCCGAGCAGCCAAGGAAAACGAAGAACAGGGTGTAAATCCAGCCGAGCATGGAAATCTGCCAGTCGCAGTTGCTGGCGAAGATCTGCTCGAAGAAGCCCATTTCCGGCGTGCAGGCCGTGGCGGCAGTGATGCCGACCGCTTTCGACAGCGGCAGCCAGAACACCGAGAAGCCGTAGGCCATGCCGATACACAGGTGAATAGCGAGAGCGGCTGGCGGCACCAGCCAACGGTTGAAACCGGGTCGCGCGATGATGCGCTCTTTGGACAGGAATGCAGGCTTCGCTGCAACGCCGTCCAATGCAAAGGCGTCAGTCATTAGAGAGGTCTCTTCTTATGGTTACGAGCAAGCAAGGGCAATCGCATCAGCCCGCCGAAGCAAAAGCTTGCGGAGAGTAGCACCAGGGCGCGACAAATCGCCGCGCAAGAAGTCAATTTTTATCAATTCATGCAGATTTCTTGTTTTTTTCGCAAAAACCCAAAAGACCTCATCTATTGCGTGATAGATGCTGTCGATACACACCGCCTGCTGCACGCCGCAGCGCCGGGGAACCGCTCGAGCCTATTCCGATCCAAGCTCGAGCCCGCCCCCGTTCGCCGCCTCGAGCAGGCGCCTGGACATGGCGGCATGACGCTATAATCGGCAGTCTTCTGCAAATCGCCATTCCACAAGGACCCGTCCATGAAAGCGTTAGGCAAGATCCTGGGCCTTTTCTTTCTCGGCCTGCTACTGATCGTAGTGGCGCTGCTGTTCGCCCTGACCCATTTGTTCGACCCCAACGACTACAAGGATGAGATCCGCCAGATCGCCCGCGACAAGGCCAACCTCGAACTGCAGCTCAGGGGCGACATCGGCTGGAGCCTGTTCCCCTGGCTGGGCCTGGAACTCACCGACGCCACCTTGGCCAGCGCCGACACCCCGGACAAGCCCTTCGCCGACCTGCGCATGATCGGCCTGTCAGTGCGCGTGATGCCGCTGCTGCGCAAGGAAGTGCAGATGAGCGACATCCGCGTCGACGGCCTCAACCTCAACCTGCAGCGTGACGACAAGGGCCATGGCAACTGGGAAGGCGTCGGCCGCCCCGCCCAGGCCAGTGCGCCACAGCAAGCACCTGGCGAGCCGGCGCCGGGCGACACCACGCCGCCGAGCCAGCCGAGCGACAAACCGGCCGGCCAACCGGTCAAGCTGGATATCGACAGCCTCACCCTGAGCAACTCGCGCGTTGATTACAGCGACGCGCAGAAGGGCCAGCAGTTCACCGTCGAGAACATCGAGCTGAAAACCGGCGCCATCCGCGAAGGCGCCAGTATTCCGGTCAAACTCAGCGCCTTCTTCGGCACCAATCAGCCGGTGCTGCGCGCACGCAGCGAGGTTGAAGGCCAGCTGCGCTTCGACCGCGCGCTCAAGCGCTACCAGTTCGAAGACCTCAAGCTGGCCGGCGAAGCCTCGGGCGAGCCGCTCAAGGGCAAGACCCTGAACTTCTCCGCCCAGGGCCAACTGCTGGTCGACCTGGCCGCCAACATCGCCGAGTGGAATGGCCTCAAGCTCTCCGCCAACCAACTGCGCGCCCTCGGCGAAATCAAGGCACGCGAACTGGACAAGGACGCCAGGATTTCCGGCGGGCTGTCCATCGCCTCGCTCAACCTGCGTGAATTCCTCGACGGCGTCGGCGTCGAACTGCCGCCCATGCAGGCCGCCGATAGCCTCAGCCAGTTCGAACTGGTCAGCCGCCTGAACGGTTCGAGCAAGGGCATGATGCTCGAAGAGCTCAACCTCAAGCTCGACGGCAGCACCTTCACCGGCAACCTCGGCGTGAGCGACTTCGCCAAGCAGGCCCTGCGTGCCGATCTCAAGGGCGACAAGCTCGATCTGAACCGCTACCTGCCGCCAAAAACCCAGGACAGTGCCGCTGCCGCGCGCAAGGCCGAGGTCAAGGACAGCATCGCCGGCGCCGGCAAGGACGGCACCACCCCGCTGCCCAACAAACCCACCCAGCAGGCCTGGAGTGACGAGAAAGTGCTGCCGGTTGACCAACTGCGCAAACTCGACCTGCAACTGGCGCTCAGCCTCGCCCAGCTCACCTACGACAAGCATCAGCTCAGCGACGTCAATCTCAAGGCCAATGGCCGTGGCGGCCTGATCACCCTGCAAGAGGCGCGCGGCAAACTGCAGGGCGGCAGCTTCGTCGGCAGCGGGCGCATCGACGTGCGCCAGGCCGAGCCGATGCTCAGCGTGGAAAAGCGCCTGACCCGCATACCGCTGGAGCCGCTGCTGAAGAAGGACGATCAGCCTTCGCCGATCAAGGGTCTGCTCGACCTGGACGCCAAGTTCAACACCCGTGGCAACAGCCAGAAGGCCTGGGTCGAAGCGCTCAACGGCAACGCCAGCTTCGTCCTCAACGACGGCGTGCTGGTCGACGCCAACCTCGAACAGCAGCTGTGCCGTGGCATCGCCACCCTCAACCGCAAGGCGCTGAGCAACCCGCCAACCGGCAAGGACACCCCCTTCCGCGAACTCAAGGGCAGCCTCAGCGTGCGCGACGGGGTCGCCCACAACCCCGACCTCAAGGCCCAGGTGCCGGGCCTGGCAGTCAGCGGCAACGGCGACCTCGACCTGCGCGTGCTCGGCCTCGACTACAAGGTCGGCATCACCCTGGAAGGCGACCAGCGCGAAATGCCGGACCCGGCCTGTCAGGTCAACGAGCGCTACGTCGGCATCGAATGGCCGCTGCGTTGCCGTGGCCCGCTGGAACTCGGCGCCAAGGCCTGCCGCCTGGATCAGGACGGCCTCGGCAAGATCGCCGCGCGCCTGGCCGGCAACAAGCTGACCGAGAAGCTGGAAGAGAAGCTCGGCGACAAGGTCAGCCCGGAACTGAAAGACGCACTCAAGGGCCTGTTCAACCGATGAGCCCCGAGCAGTTCAACGGCGCCGTGCTGACCTGGTACGACCAGCACGGGCGCAAGGACCTGCCCTGGCAGCAGGGCATCACGCCCTACCGCGTCTGGGTGTCGGAAATCATGCTGCAGCAGACGCAGGTCAGCACCGTGCTTGGCTACTTCGACCGCTTCATGGCCGCCCTGCCGACCGTGAAGGACCTGGCCGAAGCGCCGGAAGACGAAGTGCTGCACCTGTGGACCGGCCTGGGTTACTACACCCGCGCGCGCAACCTGCAGAAGACCGCGCAGATCGTCATGCGCGAGCACGGCGGCGAGTTCCCGCGCAGCGTAGAGGCGCTCAGCGAGCTGCCCGGCATCGGCCGCTCCACCGCCGGCGCCATCGCCAGCCTGAGCATGGGCCTGCGTGCGCCGATCCTCGACGGCAACGTCAAGCGTGTGCTGGCGCGCTATGTCGCGCAGGAGGGCTATCCGGGCGAGCCGAAGGTGGCCAAACAGCTGTGGGACGTCGCCGAGCGCTTTACCCCGCACGAACGGGTCAACCACTACACCCAGGCGATGATGGACCTCGGCGCCACCCTCTGCACGCGCAGCAAACCCACCTGCCTGCTGTGCCCGGTGCGCAGCGGCTGCCAGGCGCACCTGCTCGGCCTGGAAATCCGCTACCCGGTGTCCAAGCCGCGCAAGGCACTGCCGCAGAAACGCACCCTGATGCCGCTGCTGGTCAACGCTGCCGGCGATATCCTGCTCTATCGCCGCCCCTCCACCGGGCTGTGGGGCGGCCTCTGGAGCCTGCCGGAGCTGGACGACCTCGCACAACTCGCAGAGATCGCCCAGCAGCAACAGCTCGCACTCGGCGAACGCCGTGAACTGGAAGGCCTGACCCACACCTTCAGCCACTTCCAGCTGGCCATCGAACCCTGGCTGATCGAAGTGACCGAACAGCCAGGTCGCGTGGCCGAGGCCGACTGGCTCTGGTATAACCTCGCCACCCCGCCGCGCCTGGGGCTCGCCGCCCCGGTGAAGAAGCTGCTGAAACGCGCGGCGCAAGTCATTACCGCTGGAGAACCGACATGACCCGCACCGTGCTGTGCCGCAAATACAAACAGGAACTGCCCGGCCTGGATCGCGCGCCCTACCCCGGCGCCAAAGGCGAAGACATCTTCACCAACGTCTCCAGGCAGGCCTGGGACGAGTGGCAAAAGCACCAGACCATGCTGATCAACGAGCGCCGCCTGAACATGATGAACGCCGAGGACCGCAAGTTCCTGCAAACCGAGATGGACAAGTTCCTCTCCGGCGAGGAATACGCCCAGGCCGAAGGCTACGTACCGCCAAGCGAGTGAGACAGGCGTAGGGAGCGCCATGCGCACCAGGGCATCTGCAGGGCGGTGCGCACGGCGCACCCTACCCGTCACGAGCCTAAGCGCCCGAAATAATTAAATATTTTTCAAACCTGCGCTTGACACTGATCCTTCAAATCCGTCTAATAGCGCCCCGTTGGCCCAGGTAGCTCAGTTGGTAGAGCAGGGGATTGAAAATCCCCGTGTCGGCGGTTCGATTCCGTCCCTGGGCACCACTGACATACGACAAAGAGCCTCAGCCATGCGCTGGGGCTTTTTGCTTTCTGCCGCCGGCAATTTTCGTGTGCCATTGTTTCGCCTGCGCGACAAGCAACTGTAACCAGGCGACACCTGCAACCCGGCGACCCTCTATCGCCCAGCAAACGGCTTGGCGGTCACGGAAACGCTATGCTAGCTTGGCCGCCAGCCAGGACGGCCCGCCGTACGCCGGAGCGCATTCGAAGAAGAAGAGGACACCACCCCATGGCCGAGGCGACGCCCGCGCTGGAAATCCGCAACCTGCACAAGCGCTACGGCGATCTCGAAGTGCTCAAGGGTATTTCCCTGACCGCCAAAGACGGCGACGTCATTTCCATTCTCGGTTCTTCCGGCTCCGGCAAGTCCACCTTCCTGCGCTGCATCAATCTGCTGGAAAACCCGCACAAGGGTCAGATTTTCGTCGCTGGCGAGGAGCTCAAGCTCAAGGCCGCGAAGAACGGTGAGCTGGTTGCCGCCGACAACAGGCAGATCAATCGCCTGCGCAGCGAGATCGGTTTCGTCTTCCAGAATTTCAATCTGTGGCCGCACATGAGCGTGCTCGACAACATCATCGAGGCGCCGCGCCGCGTGCTTGGCCAGAGCAAGGCCGAAGCCATCGAGGTGGCCGAAGCGCTGCTGGCCAAGGTCGGTATCGCCGACAAACGTCACGTCTACCCCAACCAGCTTTCCGGCGGCCAGCAGCAACGCGCGGCCATCGCCCGCACCCTGGCCATGCAGCCGAAGGTGATCCTGTTCGACGAGCCGACTTCGGCGCTCGACCCGGAGATGGTACAAGAAGTGCTTAATGTGATTCGCGCGCTTGCCGACGAGGGTCGCACCATGCTGCTGGTGACCCATGAAATGAGTTTCGCTCGCCAGGTTTCCAGCGAGGTGGTGTTTCTCCACCAGGGCCTGGTCGAGGAACAGGGGCCACCCGCCCAGGTGTTTGACAACCCGAACTCGGCACGCTGTAAACAATTCATGTCCAGCAATCGCTAACACGGAGCAACATGCATGCAGAACTATAAGAAGATCCTGCTGGCCGCAGCCGCTACCCTGGCTTTCGGCACCAGCGCTGTCGCAGCTGACAAACTGAAACTCGGCACCGAAGGCGCCTACCCGCCCTTCAACCTGATCGACGCCAGTGGCAAGGTCACCGGCTTCGACGTGGAAATCGGCCAGGCGCTGTGCGCCAAGATGCAGGCCGAATGCGAAGTGGTCACCTCCGACTGGGATGGCATCATCCCGGCCCTGAACGCCAAGAAATTCGACTTCCTGATCGCGTCGATGTCGATCACCGAAGAGCGTCAGGCCGCGGTCGATTTCACCGAGCCGTACTACACCAACAAGCTGCAGTTCATCGCCCCTAAGACCAGCGACTTCAAGACCGATGCCGGCAGCCTCAAAGGCAAGGTGATCGGTGCGCAGCGCGCCACCATCGCCGGCACCTGGCTGGAAGACAACCTGGACAAGGTGGTCGACATCAAGCTGTACGACACCCAGGAAAACGCCTACCTCGACCTGGCTTCCGGCCGTCTCGATGGCGTGCTGGCCGACACCTTCGTCAACTGGGAATGGCTCAAGAGCGACGCCGGCAAGGACTTCGAGTTCAAGGGCGACCCGGTATTCGACAACGACAAGATCGGCATCGCCGTGCGCAAGGGCGACCCGCTGCGCGAGAAGCTGAACACCGCTCTGCAGGCCATCATCGAAGACGGCACCTACAAGCAGATCAACGACAAGTACTTCCCGTTCAGCATCTATTGATGACCTGAAGGCACTGCGCCGCCCATTGGGCGGCGCAGTTGCCCGAGCCCTCCGATGATTTTCGAACTCCACGGATTCGGCCCCGCCCTGGCCGCCGGCACCCTGATGACCATCCAACTGGCGCTGTCCGCGCTGGCTGTAGGTCTGGTGCTTGGCCTGCTCGGCGCGCTGGCCAAGACTTCGCCGTACAAGCCGCTGCAGTGGCTCGGCGGCAGCTATTCCACCCTCGTGCGCGGCGTGCCCGAACTGCTCTGGGTGCTGCTGATCTATTTCGGCACGGTTGGCCTGATGCGCAGCCTGGCCGACCTGCTCGGCGTCGAGAGCCTCGAACTCTCCGCCTTCGCTGCGGGCACCATCGCCCTCGGCCTGTGTTTCGGTGCCTACGCCACCGAGGTGTTCCGTGGCGCCATCCTGGCCATACCCAAGGGCCACCGCGAAGCCGGTCTGGCGCTCGGCATGTCCAAGGCGCGCATTCTCTGGAAGCTGATCCTGCCACAGATGTGGCGCATCGCCCTGCCCGGCCTGGGCAACCTGTTCATGATTCTGATGAAGGACACCGCGCTGGTGTCGGTGATCGGCCTGGAGGAAATCATGCGCCGCTCGCAGATTGCGGTGACCGCCAGCAAGGAGCCCTTCACCTTCTATATGGTCGCAGCCTTCATTTATCTGGGCCTGACCGTTCTCGCCATGATCGGCCTGTATTTCCTCGAGAAGCGCGCCAGTCGTGGCTTCGTCCGGAGCGCGTCATGAGAAAGAACGCTGCTATCGTCGCCTGGCTCGCAGCAGGCCTTCTCGTCGCTTACGCGCTTTGGTCGAGCCTTTCCAGTCTGAACTGGACCGTTATCATCAAGTGGCTGCCGCGCCTGTCCGAAGGCGCGCTGCTGACCCTGGAACTGGTGGCCATCGCGGTCGTCGCCGGCCTGATTCTCGCCTTGCCGATGGGCATCGCCCGCGCGTCCAAGCACTGGTACGTGCGCGCCCTGCCCTATGGCTACATCTTCTTCTTTCGCGGCACACCACTGCTGGTGCAGCTGTTTCTGGTCTACTACGGCCTGGCGCAATTCGACGCCGTGCGCCAGGGCCCACTCTGGCCCTACCTGCGCTCGCCGTACTGGTGCGCGATCATCACCATGACCCTGCACACCGCCGCCTATATCGCCGAAATCCTGCGCGGCGCCATTCAGGCCGTGCCGCCCGGTGAAGTGGAAGCAGCCCGCGCGCTGGGCATGTCGCGGGCCAATACCATGCTCTATATCGTCCTGCCGCGTGCAGCACGCATCGGTCTGCCGGCCTACAGCAACGAAGTGATCCTGATGCTCAAGGCCAGCGCGCTGGCCAGCACCGTGACGCTGCTGGAGCTGACCGGCATGGCGCGCACCATCATCGCCCGCACCTACCTGCCGGTGGAGATCTTCTTTGCCGCAGGCCTGTTCTACCTGGTCATTGCCTTCGTTCTGGTGCGCGCCTTCCGCCTGCTGGAACGCTGGCTGCGCGTCGACGCCTGCCAGGGTCGCTAAGCCAACCGGGTGGCCACTTGGCAGCCCGGTTCAACCCGACGCATGAGCGCCATGTCCGAGCCCTTCCTTACCTCTGGCGATCTGCTCGCCCGCTTCCAGGCCCTGGACAGCTTTCTTCTGCAGCATCAGGCGCTGTGGCGCCCACGGCCGTTCCATCACCTGCAACTGCCCTGGGAAGCAGAGCTGGCGGCACTCGCTACCTGGCTGCGCAGCCGCTCCCTGGAACAGGCTGAGGCCAGCGACAACAGCCCCTTCGCACTCTCTGCACCAGCGCCCTTTCCCGACCTGGCCCGCCAGGCGCAGGCGCTTAGTCAGTTGGGTGAGATTCCGAGCCTGGACAGTCCACCGCGCGCACACGCCTTGAGCGTCGATGTACCCGGCAGGAAGCTGGCGCAGATCCAGGCCTTTGCCCGTCACCTGCAGTTTCGCCAGCGCCCCACGCACTGGCTCGACTGGTGCTCCGGCAAGGGCCATCTCGGTCGCTGGCTGACTCGGGATGATCAACACCTGACCTGCCTGGAATACGATCCGACGCTGATCGAGTCCGGTAGCGCACTGAGCAAACGCCTTGGACTGGATGCCAAGCATGTACAGCAGGATGTGCTGGCCGATGACTGCAACGAACGCCTGACGAACGAACATACCCCGGTGGCCCTGCACGCCTGCGGCGACCTGCATGTACGCCTGCTGCAACTGGCCAGCCGCAACGGCTGCTCGCAACTGGCAGTCGCCCCCTGCTGCTACAACCGCATCGCCGGCATGCACTACCAGCCGCTGTCGGCAGCGGCGCAGGGCTCGGGCCTGCAACTATCCCGCGATGACCTCGGCCTGCCGCTGAGCGAAACCGTCACGGCTGGCGCCCGCGTGCGCAGACAGCGCAATCAGTCGATGGCCTGGCGACTGGCTTTCGATCTGCTGCAACGCCAGCTACGCGGCATCGATGACTACCTGCCAACGCCATCGCTGCCCAGCGACTGGTTCAGCAAACCCTTCGCCAGCTTCTGTCATGACCTCGCCGCGCTGCGCGATGTGCCGTCGCCCGGTGAGCAGGACTGGCACGCGCTGGAAGCGCGCGGCTGGCAACGCCTGGCCGAAGTGCGCAATCTTGAACTGCTGCGCAACCTGTTCCGCAGGCCATTGGAACTCTGGCTGCTGCTCGACCGCGCCCTGTATCTGCAGGAACAGGGCTACAAGGTGAAACTGGGGACCTTCTGCGATTACCAACTAAGCCCGCGCAACCTGCTACTGCTGGCCGAGCGCGCCTGAGTTGCGCACAGAAGCTGTGGATAACTCTGTTGATCCTTTCTGGGCAAATGCTGCAAAGCCACTTGGGAATTGCCTCGCAGACATCTGATCATTTTTCGAACAACCTTCGAAGTCTCAGTAAAAACAATGACTTGCGAAAAACTGTGAGCGAATGCACAGAGTCGGTGCGCAGCTATCGGATACGCCTTCTCTTTGTGCATAAGCCGAAAGCTGCTGATAGCCGAGCCCGGAAAAACCTGGCTCGAAGGTGGCTTTACTCAGGCTGACGAATGGATATAATGGCGGCCCTTCAGTGCCGGTATAGCTCAGCTGGTAGAGCAACTGACTTGTAATCAGTAGGTCCCGGGTTCGACTCCTGGTGCCGGCACCATCTAATATCAGGGCCTGCTTTCATGCAGGCCTTTTTTGTTTTTGCTTCTGCCCATATCCGTCGCTTGTTCATTGCACTTACCGCACTCGGCTCGTGGGTATGGCGAAAGGTTACATAGCGAGGTTATGAGCAGATGCGCATTCTTATTACCGGCGGTGCCGGCTTCATCGGTTCGGCTCTGATTCGCCATCTGATCCAAAGTACCGAGCATGAAGTACTCAACCTCGACAAGTTGACCTACGCCGGCAACCTGGAATCGCTCACCCCCGTCGATGGCAACCCGCGCTACCGCTTCGTCCAGGCGGATATCGCCGACAGCCCTGTGGTTGCGCAGACGCTGGCCGAGTTCCAGCCCGACGCCATCATGCACCTGGCCGCCGAGTCCCACGTCGACCGCTCCATCGATGGCCCAGCGGCCTTTATCCAGACCAATATCGTCGGCACCTACAGCCTGCTGGAAAGCACCCGCGCCTATTGGCTCGGCCTGAGCGCCGAGCGCAAGGCAGCCTTTCGCTTCCATCACATTTCCACCGACGAGGTATACGGCGACCTGCACGGCGTCGACGATCTCTTCACCGAAACCACGCCCTACGCGCCCAGCTCGCCTTACTCCGCGAGCAAGGCGGCGTCCGACCATCTGGTGCGCGCCTGGCAGCGCACCTATGGGTTGCCGGTGCTGATCACCAACTGCTCGAACAATTACGGCCCGTATCACTTCCCTGAAAAGCTGATCCCGCTGATGATCCTCAACGCGCTGGCGGGCAAACCGCTGCCGGTGTACGGCAACGGTCAGCAGGTACGCGACTGGCTGTACGTGGAAGATCACGCGCGCGCCCTGCTCAAGGTGGTCAGCGAAGGTCAGGTCGGTGAGACTTACAACATCGGCGGGCACAACGAGCAGAAGAATCTCGACGTGGTGCAAGCCATCTGCGCACTGCTGGAAGAGCTGGCACCGCAGAAGCCGGCTGGTATCGCACACTATGAAGACCTCATCACCTATGTGCAGGATCGCCCAGGCCACGACCTGCGCTACGCCATCGACGCCGGCAAGATCGAGCGCGAGCTGGGCTGGGTGCCGCAGGAAACGTTCGAAACCGGGCTGCGCAAGACCGTGCAGTGGTATCTGGACAATCTCGACTGGTGCCGCCGCGTGCAAGATGGCAGCTATCAGGGCCAGCGACTCGGCGCCCTCTAGCGTTCAAGACGTAGGGCGGGTGCAACCCGCCAGCCAGGCAGCGGCGGATTGCACCCGCCCTACGCATCGACAAGGAACACGGAAAACATGAAAGGCATCATCCTCGCCGGCGGCTCCGGCACTCGCTTGCACCCCATCACCCTCGGCGTGTCCAAGCAGTTGCTGCCGATCTATGACAAACCGATGATCTATTACCCGTTATCGGTGCTGATGCTGGCCGGCATTCGCGAGATTCTGATCATTTCCACCCCCGAAGATCTGCCCAACTTCCGCAAGATGCTTGGTGACGGCAGCCAGTTCGGCATCGAACTGCAGTATGCCGAGCAACCTTCTCCCGATGGCCTGGCGCAAGCCTTCCTGATCGGCGAGTCGTTCATCGGCCAGGACTCGGTGTGCCTGATCCTCGGCGACAACATTTTCCACGGCCAGCACTTCACCGAAAAACTGCTGCGCGCAGCAAACCATGAAAGTGGCGCCACGGTCTTCGGCTACTGGGTCAGCGATCCCGAGCGTTTTGGCGTGGTCGAATTCGATGCTGCCGGCAACGCACTGTCGATCGAGGAAAAGCCGGCACAACCGAAGTCCAGCTTTGCCGTGACCGGCCTGTATTTCTACGATAACGACGTGGTGCAGATCGCCAAGGCGGTCAAGCCCTCACCGCGTGGCGAGCTGGAAATCACCGACGTGAACAACGCCTACCTGGCCCGTGGCGACCTGCGCGTGGAGCGCTTCGGCCGTGGCTTCGCCTGGCTCGACACCGGCACCCACGACAGCCTGCTCGATGCCTCGCACTATGTGCAGACCGTGGAAAAGCGCCAGGGTCTGAAGGTCGCCTGCCTCGAAGAGATCGCCTATCAGCAGGGCTGGATCGACCGCAACCAACTGCTCGCGTGCGCCAGGGCGCTGGGCAAGACCGGCTACGGCCAGTACCTGTACAAGCTTGCCGAGGAACTCCCATGAAGGTGATTACCACTGCATTGCCGCAAGTGCTGATTCTCGAACCCCAGGTATTCGGTGACGAACGTGGCTTCTTTTACGAGAGCTTCAACGCACGGCGCTTTGCCGAGGCCACCGGCGTAACCCGCGAATTCGTCCAGGACAACCATTCGCGCTCCGCGCGTGGCGTGCTGCGCGGCCTGCACTATCAACTGCAGCAGGCCCAGGGCAAGCTGGTGCGCGTCAGTGCTGGCGAGGTCTATGACGTCGCGGTCGACGTACGTCGCAGCTCGGCGAATTTCGGCAAGTGGGTCGGCGTGCATCTCTCCGCCGAAAACAAGCGCCAGCTGTGGGTACCGGAAGGTTTCGCCCACGGTTTCCTAGTACTCAGCGAATACGCCGAGTTCCTCTACAAGACCACCGACTACTACGCCCCGGCCCACGAGCGTTGCATCCGCTGGGACGACCCACAGCTGGCCATCGACTGGCCGCTCGAAGGCCTGACGCCGCAACTCTCGGCCAAGGACCAGCAGGGCCTGAGCCTCGACGAGGCCGAGACCTTCGCATGAAGATTCTTGTCAGCGGCCATACCGGCCAGGTCGCCCGCGAACTGCAACTGGCCCTGCGCAAGCACGAACTGGTCAGCCTCGGCCGCCAGACATTCGACCTGTCGCGCCCGGGCAGTCTGCGCGAAACCATCCTGCGCGAACGTCCAGCGCTGGTGATCAATGCCGCCGCCTACACTGCCGTTGACCAGGCCGAGCAGGAGCGAGCGCTGGCCTTCGCCGTCAATGCCGAGGCGCCGGCCGCCATGGCCGACGCCTGCTTCGAACTCGACATCCCGTTGATCCACTACTCCACCGACTACGTCTTCGACGGCAGCAAGGCCACACCCTACCGTGAAGCCGATACGCCACATCCGCTGGGCGTCTACGGTGCCAGCAAGGCGGCCGGCGAACAGGCGCTGCGCATCAGCGGCTGCGATCACCTGATCCTGCGCACCAGCTGGGTCTACTCGCAACACGGGCGCAACTTCCTGCTGACCATGCAGCGCCTGCTGCAGGAGCGAGAGGCGCTCAGCGTGGTCGACGACCAGATCGGCGCGCCGACCTGGGCCGGCAGCATCGCCAGCGCCACCGCCGAGCTGATCGACAAGTGGCAGCAGGGGCGTCATCACTGGGGCACCTACCACCTGACCTGCCAGGGCGAGACCAGTTGGTTCGGCTTCGCCAGCGCCATCGCCGAGCGCCTGCGTGCGGCCGGCAAGCCCTGCGCCAGGCTTCGTCCCATCCCCAGCAGCGAGTACCCGACACCGGCGCAGCGCCCACTCAATTCGCGCCTGGATGGCGAGCGCCTGGAGCAGGACTGGCAGGTTCGCCTGCCGGACTGGCGCACGGCACTGGACGCCTGCCTGCAGCGCATGAACTGAAGGCCCGGCGTTTCATCCGCGCGGCCGGTGCCCATCACCGACCGCGCGCTTAACGTGCATAATGCGCCGATCTTTTCTGCCCGGTTTGCCATGAGCACGAACACTGCCACTCCCCGTCGTCTGCGCTGGCGCAGCCTCGTGCTGCTGGCGTTGCTGCTTGCGCCACTGCTGTGGCCCGTTCACTTCCTGGCCGAGCGCTACTACCGCGAAGTGCTGATCGAGCAGAACCGGCAAACCCTCGATCTGTATGTCGCCAACCTGCTCGGTACGCTGCGTCGTTATGAGGTACTGCCGCAGATTCTTGGCGACCTTCCAGGCCTGCGCGCCGCCCTGCATGCACCTGATGACCCCGCCGCGCTGGACAACGCCAACCGCCTGCTGGCCCGCGTGAAAAGCCAGACCGGCGCTGACGTCATCTATCTGATGAACCCGCGCGGCGTCACCCTGGCCGCCTCCAACTGGGACAAACCCGACAGCTTCGTCGCCGGCAACTTCGCCTTCCGTCCCTATTTTCGTGAAGCGCTGGCCGGGCGCCTGGGGCGTTTCTTCGGCCTGGGTACAACGTCCGGCAAGCGCGGTTATTACTTCGCCTACCCGGTGCGCGAGGACGAGCACAACATCGGCGCGCTGGTGGTCAAGGTCGATCTCGACCACACCGAAACGCTCTGGGGCAACACACCGGAACAGCTGCTGGTCACCGATACCAACGGCGTGGTCATCCTCACCTCGCGCCCGGACTGGCGCTTTCACGCCAGCCGTCCACTGGACCGCGTCGAGCAATCGGCCATCGCCGCCAACCAGCCCTATCCGACCCAGGCGCCGCCCCTGCTCGATCTCGATCCCAACGCCTGGCTGACACAAAGCCGCGCTCTGGAAGAGACCGGCTGGACCGTGAGCATTCTCGCCCCACGCATACTGCTCGACCGCCCCGTGCGCAGTGCCGTGGCCGTGGGCGCGGCCGCCCTGCTGGCACTGCTGCTGCTGCTTGGCCTGTTGATATTGCGTCGCCGTCACTACCTCGAACGCATCGCTCTCGACGCCCGCGCCAAGGCCGAACTGGAGCAGCGCGTCGCCGAACGGACGCAGGATCTGGAGTTGCTCAACAGCCGCCTCAAGCAGGAAGTGCTCGAGCGTGAACAGGCCCAACAGGAACTGGTGCGTGCTCAGGATGAGCTGGTCCAGGCCGGTAAACTCTCGGCACTCGGCACCATGAGCGCCAGCATCAGCCACGAACTCAACCAGCCGCTGGGCGCGATCCGTAGCTATGCGGAGAACGCCAGTACCCTGCTCGATCATCAGCGCACCGACGATGCGCGCGCCAACCTTAGGTTGATCAGCGAACTGACCGAGCGCATGGCCTCGATCATCGCCCACCTGCGCGCCTTCGCCCGTCGTGATCGTCATGCACCGGAACGGGTTGCCCTGCAGCCGGCGCTGGACGATGCGCTGGCGCTGCTAGCCAAACGCCGCCGGGCCATGGATGTGGAGCTGATCCGCGACCTGCCGGACGCCACCCTCTGGGTCCAGGCCGGTGAAACGCGGCTGCGCCAGGTGCTCGGCAATCTGCTCGGCAATGCACTCGATGCGTTGGTCGCTAGAGCGCCGCAACGGCGCATCTGGATCAGCGTCGAGCATCAGGCCGACTACCTGCACCTGCTGCTGCGCGACAATGGCCCGGGCTTCTCGCCCGAATCACTGGCGCGCGCGCGCGAACCCTTCTTCACCACCAAGACCAGCGCCCAGGGCCTGGGGCTGGGCCTGGCCATCTGCGATAGTCTGGTGCGCGCGCTGGACGGCGAACTGCTGCTGGCCAATCATCCGGCCGGCGGTGCGCTGATCACCCTGCGCCTGCGCCTGGCCACCCCCGGCGTCAACCTGCAACCCTCAGAGGACCCTTCGCCATGACCAGCGACAGCGCCATCGACAGCCGCATTCAGGTACTGCTGATCGACGACGACGCCCATCTGCGCCAGGCACTCAGCCAGACGCTCGACCTGGCCGGGCTCAAGGTCATGAGCCTGGGCGATGCGCAGGGCCTGGCCACGCGCATTCCCGTTGGCTGGCCCGGGGTGGTGGTCAGCGATATCCGCATGCCCGGTATCGATGGCCTGCAACTGCTGCAGCAATTGCGCGAGCGCGATGCCGAACTGCCCGTGCTGCTGATCACCGGTCACGGTGACGTGCCGCTGGCCGTGCAGGCGATGCGCGCCGGCGCCTATGACTTCCTGGAAAAACCCTTCGCCAATGACGACCTGCTCGACAGCGTGCGCCGCGCGCTGGAGCTGCGTCGCCTGGTGCTGGACAACCGCAGCCTGCGCATGGCACTGACCGACCGCCAGCAGCTGGCCAGCCGCCTGGTTGGCCAATCGCCTGCCATGCAACGCCTGCGCGAACAGATCGGCGCCCTTGCCAGCATCGCCACCGATGTGCTGATTCTCGGCGAGACCGGCGCCGGCAAGGAGGTGGTCGCACGCGCCCTGCACGATCTGTCCAACCGCCGCGAAGGCCCCTTCGTCGCCATCAACGCCGGCGCACTGGCCGAATCGGTGGTGGAAAGCGAGCTGTTCGGCCATGAGGCCGGTGCCTTTACCGGCGCGCAGAAACGGCGGATCGGCAAGTTCGAGTTCGCCAACGGAGGCACCCTGTTCCTCGACGAGATCGAGAGCATGAGCATGGACGTGCAGGTCAAGCTGCTGCGCCTGCTGCAGGAGCGCGTGGTCGAGCGACTCGGTGGTAATCAGCTGATCCCGCTGGATATCCGCATCATCGCCGCGACCAAGGAAGATCTGCGCCAGGCTGCCGATGCCGGGCGCTTCCGCGCCGACCTCTACTACCGCCTCAACGTCGCGCCACTGTCCATCCCGCCGCTGCGCGAGCGCGGCGAGGACGCCCTGCTGCTGTTCCAGCATTTCGCCGATGGGGCGGCCGCCCGCCATGCGCTGGCGCCGCGCGAGCTGCAGCCAGGCCAGCGCGCGCTGTTGCTGCGTCATCCCTGGCCAGGCAACGTGCGCGAACTGCAGAACGCTGCCGAGCGCTTCGCGCTGGGCCTGGAACTGGCGCTCGACAGCAATGCGCCGAACCTGCCACCGGTCAACGGCGGGCTCAGCGAGCAGGTCGAAGCGTTCGAACGCGCCCTGATCGCCGCCGAGCTGAGCCGCCCGCACGGCTCGCTACGCAGCCTGGCCGAAGCCCTGGGCGTGCCGCGCAAGACCCTGCACGACAAGCTGCGCAAACATGGGCTGAATTTCTCCGGCGCTGGCGGAAGCTCGCCAGAGGACTTCGACTGACTGGCGGCAAACCGCCAGATCAGGACGTACCGACAGGCCGGGGAGCGCTGCGCAAGCGGCAGAGCCGCGATTGGCCAGACGCCATCAAGACCTCTGGCCAAGGGCTTTTGCGCACTTGTCATGCGCATGCCACAGAGGTCTGGCACAAGGGTTGCTCTGGATTTGCCCCAAGCGAACCCACAAGTACAAGTCCAGGCCTCGCTAATGCCTTCGGCGTTTTTCTCCAAGCCGCCTAGACTTGCTCTTGTCCGTTCGTCAGCTGCGCCCCTCGGCGCAAATGCGATAAACACAACAAGAGGAAGCATCCGCATGTTCAAACTGACTGCCAAGGCGCTGGCTTGCGCCCTGTCCCTGTCCATCGCTGGCGTGGTTCACGCTGCCGACCCGATCGTCATCAAGTTCTCCCACGTGGTTGCCGAGCACACCCCGAAAGGTCAGGGTGCCGTTCTGTTCAAGCAACTGGCTGAAGAGCGTCTGGGCGACAAGGTCAAGGTCGAGGTCTACCCGAACTCCTCGCTGTTCGGTGACGGCAAGGAAATGGAAGCGCTGCTGCTCGGCGACGTCCAGATCATCGCCCCGTCCCTGGCCAAGTTCGAGCAATACACCAAGCAGCTGCAGGTATTCGACCTGCCGTTCCTGTTCGACGACATGGCTGCGGTCGATCGCTTCCAGAAAGGTCCGGAAGGCCAGAAACTGCTGACCTCCATGACCGACAAGGGCATCACCGGCCTGGCCTACTGGCACAACGGCCTGAAGCAGCTGTCGGCCAACAAGGCGCTGCTGGAGCCGAAAGATGCCCGTGGCCTGAAGTTCCGCGTACAGGCTTCTGCCGTACTGGAAGAGCAGTTCAAGGCCGTGCGCGCCAACCCGCGCAAGATGAGCTTCGCCGAGGTGTACCAGGGCCTGCAGACCGGTGTGGTCAACGGTGCCGAGAACCCGTACTCGAACATCTACAGCCAGAAGATGCACGAAGTGCAGAAGTACATCACCGAGTCCAACCATGGCCTGCTGGACTACATGCTGATCACCAACACCAAGTTCTGGGAAGGTCTGCCGGCTGACGTACGCGACGAGCTGAACAAGATCATCGCCGAGGTCACCGTCGAGGTGAACAAGCAGGCTGACGCCCTCAACGAAGGCGACAAGCAGCGCATCGTCGAAGCAGGCACCACCGAGATCCTGACCCTGACTCCTGAGCAGCGCGGCCAATGGCGCGATGCCATGCAGCCGGTATGGAAGAAGTTCGAAGGTGAGATCGGCGCTGACCTGATCAAGGCCGCACAAGCTGCCAACCAGTAATAAGGCCGGAGAGCCGTAGGGTGGGCAGAGCGTCGATGCTCTGACCCACCACGACGCCCGCGACGGGCGTCGATCAATGCTGCAACCGGTGGGCCGGCTACCGTCCCACCCTACGCCCTTTCCATTCGGGAGAACCGACCATGAACGCCTTGCGGCGCGTCTGGGAGCACTTCGAGGAAGGCTTCATCGCTTTCCTCCTGGCGGCCATGACGCTG
>NZ_JBLWTV010000037.1:0-28367 GCF_048269965.1 Pseudomonas sp.
CCGCCTCGGCACTCTTTTGGCTTACCTCTTCCACTTTAGAGTGCCTGACGAACATACAAGCCCGGATGCAATCCGGGGCGATTACCAGATGCCCGACAATTGCGGCATACCCGGTGCGCATGGCGCACCCTACGTAAAGATCGGTGCACGCCGTGGGGTGCGCCGCGATGAAAAAGGTGGTGCAGCGATAATGGTCTCAGGCGCGCAAGCGCGACTGCCGTTCGATGCGGCTCTGCAGGCGATACAGATAGCCGAAGCCCTGCTCCCAGTAGCGGTGCCCGGACTTCAGGTTGATATGCCCGACACCGCTCAGAATCATCGCCTCGCTGCCCCAGGCACGCGCCAACTCCATGGCGCGCAGGGCGCTGGCCGCTGCGTCGTTGTCGGAACCCACCAGCAGGCTGGGAAAGGGCAGCAGATCACGCGGCATCGGCGCAAAATTCTGCAGCGCCTCGGGGCAGCCCGTCCGCTCGACATCGGCTGGCGCGACCAGCAGCGCACCGCGCACTCGGCGCAGCAACTCCACCGGCGCCTGCGCGGACCAGTGCGCCACCGTCACGCAACCCAGGCTGTGGGCGATGAGGATCGTCGGACGCGGATCGTCGGCAATTGCCTGGTTCAACGCGGCGATCCAATCGCCACGCTGCGGGTTGAGCCAGTCCTTCTGCTCGACTCGCGCGCTGTTAGGCAGGCTGCGTTGCCAGTGACTTTGCCAGTGTTCTTCGGGCGAGCCCTGCCAGCCCGGCAGGATCAGATAACGGATTGCTTCGCTGCCCATGACGGCACCTCCTTGAATCGAATGGCGGCAGTCTAGGCAGCACGAGACAATTACAAAAAGAATAAGAATTTATTTACTTATTCCATAAATCCAGCAAACCGCATCACGCCTCATATTCCAAAAAAGCATATAAATGTTCTTAAACAATATTTTTAAGAATATTTACGTCTCTCTACTATCCACTCCACGCCAGCGTCGGTACTCCATCCCACCGCCGTGGCGACCTGTTCACAAGGAGCCTGGAAATGACCGCGACGCTGAGAAACCTGGAAGGCCAGGACGAAGCCGTGATCCTGCGCGAGATCCAGACCGCCCTGCATGGCCTGAAATTTGGCTCGGTGGAAATCACCGTGCACAACGGCCAGGTCGTGCAGATCGAGCGCAAGGAAAAGATTCGCCTGCAACAACCGAACGCCAAGACCCCCTGAGCCAAGCAAGCAGCCCGACTGGACCACCGGAGGGCGTGACCATGAAAAGAATCCAGCCATGAACACGCACCGCCATCGTTGCTGTCGCCCGCGAATGTGCGACTGACCGCAACGAACCAGAGCCAACATAAAAACCCAGTCAGGAGCTGCACCATGTCCCTTCGTCGTTTTGCCCTGGCCGCGCTGGCCAGCAGTCTGATCGCCGGCCCGGTGGCCGCCGCACAAACCCTGCTCAACGTGTCCTACGACCCGACCCGTGAGCTGTACAGCGAATTCAACGCCGCCTTCAACAAGCACTGGCAGGCCCAGGGCAACGAAGCGCTGACCATCCAGCAATCCCACGGTGGCTCGGGCAAGCAGGCCCGTGCGGTAATCGATGGCCTGCGCGCCGACGTGGTGACCCTGGCTCTGGCCGGCGATATCGACGAGCTGTACAAGCTCGGCAAGCTGATCCCGGAAAACTGGCAGGAGCGTCTGCCGGACGCCAGCACCCCCTACACCTCGACCATCGTGTTCCTGGTGCGCAAGGGCAACCCGAAAGGCCTGAAGGACTGGGATGACCTGGTCAAGCCGGGCGTGGAAGTGATCACCCCGAACCCGAAAACCTCCGGTGGCGCACGCTGGAACTTCCTCGCTGCCTGGGCCTATGCCCAGCAGAAGTACGGCAGCGAAGCCGAGGCCAAGGCCTTCACCGAGAAGCTCTACAAGAACGTCCCGGTGCTCGATACCGGCGCCCGCGGCTCGACCATCACCTTCGTCAACAACGGCATCGGCGACGTGCTGCTGGCCTGGGAGAACGAGGCCTTCCTGGCGCTCAAGGAAGAAGGCGGGGAGAACTTCGAGATCGTCGCGCCGTCGCTGTCGATCCTCGCCGAACCGCCGGTGAGCGTGGTCGATCAGAACGTCGACAAGAAAGGCACCCGCAAAGTCGCCGAGGCCTACCTCAACTACCTGTACAGCGAGGAAGGCCAACGCATCGCCGCCAGGCACTTCTACCGCCCACGCAACCAGGCGGTGGCGGCCGAGTTCGCCAAGCAGTTCCCGCAGCTCAAGCTGGTAACCATCGATGCTGACTTCGATGGCTGGAAAACCGCTCAGCCGAAGTTCTTCAACGATGGCGGCGTCTTCGACCAGATCTACCAGGCCCAGTGATCCGTAGGGTGGATCACGCTGCACCGATCCACCATCGCCCCCTGCGAGCGCCGCTGGTGGAAGTGAAAAGCGACTTCCACCCTACACACCAGGCTGCGCGCACCCTACTCCGCACAGGTTCATTCCATGTCCCACCGCACATCCCCCGTCATACCCGGCTTCGGGCTGACGCTGGGTTACACCCTGGTGTACCTCAGTCTGTTGGTGCTGATTCCCCTGGGTGCCATGTTCGTCCACGCTGCCCAGCTCACCTGGGATCAGTTCTGGGCAATCATTTCCTCAGCGCGCGTGCTGGCCGCCCTGAAACTGAGCGTCGGCACCGCCTTTCTCGCGGCCATCATCAACGGCGTGATCGGTACCCTGCTGGCCTGGGTGCTGGTGCGCTACACCTTCCCCGGTCGCAAGATCATCGAGGCGATGATCGACCTGCCGTTCGCCCTGCCCACGGCCGTTGCCGGTATCGCCCTGACCGCGCTCTATGCGCCCAACGGTTTGATCGGCCAGTTCGCCACGGCCCTGGGCTTCAAGATCGCCTATGCGCCGCTGGGTATCACCCTGGCGCTGACCTTCGTCACCCTGCCCTTCGTCGTGCGCACCCTGCAGCCGGTGCTGGCCGACATCCCGCGCGAGGTCGAGGAAGCCGCCGCCTGCCTCGGTGCCAAGCCGCTGCAGGTGGCACGCCATGTACTGCTGCCGGCGCTGCTGCCGGCATGGCTGACCGGCTTCGCCCTGGCCTTCGCCCGTGGCGTGGGCGAATACGGTTCGGTGATCTTCATCGCCGGCAACATGCCGATGAAGACCGAGATCCTGCCGCTGCTGATCATGGTGCAGCTGGACCAGTACAACTATGCCGGCGCCACCGCCATCGGCGTGCTGATGCTGGTGGTGTCGTTCATCCTGCTGCTGCTGATCAACCTGCTGCAGCGCCGCATCAGCCATTCTTGAGGAGCCAGGCATGTCATCTGCAACCCTGACGGCCAGCGCCGTCAACAATGCCGCGCGCCGCGGTAACGCCCTGGGCCGCCGCCTGCTGATCATTTCGGCCTGGCTGGTGTTCGCCTTCTTTCTGCTGCTGCCCTTGTTCGTGGTGGCAAGCGAGGCGCTCAAACAGAGCGTCGGCGTGTTCGTCGCCTCGATCCTCGAACCCGACGCCATCAGCGCACTGAAACTGACCCTGCTCGCCGTGGGCATCGCAGTGCCGCTCAACCTGGTGTTCGGCGTGGCCGCCGCCTGGTGCGTGAGCAAGTACCAGTTTCGCGGCAAGAGCGTGCTGGTGACCCTGATCGACCTGCCGTTCTCGGTATCGCCGGTCATCGCCGGCCTGATCTATGTGCTGCTGTTCGGCGCCCAGGGCTTCTTCGGCCCCTGGTTGCGCGAGCACGACATCCAGATCATCTTCGCCCTGCCCGGCATCGTCCTCGCCACCGTGTTCGTCACCCTGCCCTTCGTCGCCCGCGAGCTGATCCCGCTGATGCAGGAGCAGGGCACACAGGAGGAAGAGGCCGCGCGCCTGCTCGGTGCCAACGGCTGGCAGATGTTCTGGCACGTGACGCTGCCCAATATCAAATGGGGCCTGATCTACGGCGTGGTGTTGTGCACCGCCCGGGCGATGGGCGAGTTCGGCGCGGTATCGGTGGTCTCCGGGCACATCCGCGGCTACACCAACACGCTGCCGCTGCATGTCGAGATTCTCTATAACGAATACAATCACGTCGCCGCCTTCAGCGTTGCCAGCCTGCTGCTGCTTCTGGCGCTGTTCATCCTGCTGCTCAAGCAGTGGAGCGAATCCCGTATCAACCGCCGCAAAGCCAGTGCTGGCGAGGAATAAACATGAGTATCGAAATCCGTAACGTCAGCAAGAACTTCCATGCGTTCAAAGCGCTGAACGAGATCAATCTGAACATCCAGAGCGGCGAACTGGTCGCCCTGCTCGGCCCGTCCGGCTGCGGCAAGACCACCCTGTTGCGCATCATCGCCGGCCTGGAAACCCCGGACAGCGGCACCATCGAGTTCCACGGCGAGGACGTCTCCAACCACGACGTGCGTGATCGCAACGTCGGCTTCGTGTTCCAGCACTACGCGCTGTTCCGCCACATGACGGTGTTCGACAACGTCGCTTTCGGCCTGCGCATGAAGCCCAAGCGCGAGCGCCCGAGCGAAGCGGTGATCCAGCAGAAGGTGCACGAACTGCTCGACCTGGTGCAGCTCGACTGGCTCGGCGATCGCTACCCGGAGCAGCTCTCCGGCGGTCAGCGCCAGCGTATCGCCCTGGCCCGCGCCCTGGCAGTGGAGCCGAAAGTGCTGCTGCTCGACGAACCCTTCGGCGCCCTCGACGCCAAGGTACGCAAGGAGCTGCGCCGCTGGCTGGCGCGCTTGCACGAGGACGTGCACCTGACCAGCGTATTCGTTACCCACGACCAGGAAGAAGCCATGGAAGTGGCCGACCGCATCGTGGTGATGAACAAAGGCGTGATCGAGCAGATCGGCACGCCGGCCGAAGTCTACGAGTATCCGGCCAGCGATTTCGTCTACCACTTCCTTGGCGACGCCAACCGCCTCTACGTCGGCAATGATCACCACGTGCTGTTCCGCCCACACGAGGTCGACCTGTCCAGCGAACCGAGCCCGGAGCACAAGGCCGGCGAGGTGCGCGACATTCGCCTGCTCGGCGCGATCACCCGCATCACCCTCAAGGTCGAAGGCCAGGACGAACTGATCGAGGCCGAAGTGGCCAAGGATCACGTCAGCCTGGACAACCTCGCACGCGGCACCACCCTGTACTTCAAGCCCAAGGGCGGCAAGCCGGTCAGCGCCCAGGTGTAGCACTTCCTGGGCTGGGCCGGGCGATAGTACGTAGGGTGGGCGTAGGGTGGGCTTCAGCCCACCGACTACACCGACTGGAGCTCAACCTTTGTTTGGTGGGCTGAAGCGAATCGTCGCCCGGCCCACCCTACGGAGCTACGAAGCTACGAAGCCGCGATCGCCATGATCGCCCTGCGCCCCTTCGGTGAAACCTGCAGCGCCCGCGAGTTCGTGCTGCGCCGCAGCCAGCCCTCGCCTTCGCACAGACTCAGCAACGCCGCGCCCAGCGCACCACCGAGATGCGGCTTGCGCTCGCTCCAGTCCGGGCAGGCACAGAGTCGCTGGCGGCGCTGGCGGTTGATCTGCTGCAGATCGATGCCCAACGCCTGCAGCCCCTGCTCACCGCTTGCCGTCAGCTGCAGCGCACCGCCCTCCTCGCTCAGCCATTCGGCTGCACGCATGCGGGCGAACACGCCGACCGCCAGTTCGCCGGCCAGATGGTCGTAACAGGTGCGCGCCTCACGCATGGCCTGTGGCGTCCCGCGTGAAGCCGGCACCACGCGGGGTTGCCGTGGCTGTGCGGCCAGCGCGGCACTGGCCAGGGCTTCGACCAGTTGCCCGACTTCCGGCCCGGCCAGACGGTAATAGCGATTGCGCCCATGGCGCTGCTGCGCCAGCAGGCCGCCTTCTACCAGCTTGGCCAGGTGCGCGCTGGTCGACGACGGCGACAGCCCTGCGAGCAAGGCCAGCTCGCCGGCCGGCCGCGCGCTGCCGTCCATCAGCGCCCAGACCATGCTGGCGCGCCCGGCATCGGCGAGCAGCGCGGCAATCGAACTGAAACCCGGTGCGTATTCCATAGTTCACCTCATGACGAAACATGGCGTGCAGCAAATGTGGATACTGGCAGGCAATTTCAGTCAGAGCCAGCCAGGGAGAAACCGATGCTCGCCGTGATCTTCGAAGTGCAGGCCAGGCCAGGCCTGCAGCAGGACTATCTCGACCTCGCCGGCGAGTTGCGCCCGCTGCTCGCCGAGCAGCCGGGCTTCATCTCCATCGAACGCTTCCAGAGCCTGACCCAGCCGGGAAAGATCCTGTCGCTGTCGTTCTGGCAGGACGAAGCCGCGATCCAGGCCTGGCGCCAGCGCGAGGAACACCGGCGCGCACAGACGGCAGGACGCGAGGAGGTCTTCAGTCACTATCGCCTGCGCGTGGCCCAGGTGCTGCGCGACTACGGCATGCACGAGCGCGAACAGGCGCCAGCCGACAGCCGCGCGATCCACGAGCAGGGGCAGCGCGATGACTGAGCACCTGCCGCTGATCCTCGCCACCTTCCTGCTCGCCGGCATGGTCAAGGGTGTGGTCGGCCTTGGTCTGCCGACCATCGCCGTCGGTCTGCTCGGTCTGGTGATGGCGCCACTGCAGGCCGCCGCGCTGCTGATCATCCCGTCGATGGTGACCAACATCTGGCAGTTGTGCGACGGTCGCAGCCCGCTGCCAATGCTGCGCCGGCTCTGGCCGATGCTGCTGGGAATCCTGTGCGGCACGCTGCTGGTGGCCGCCCTGCTGCAGAGCCTCGACCTGCCCGGCGCCAGCCGCTGGCTGGGCGTCGCGCTGGTGATCTACGCAGTGCTTGGCCTGGCCAAGGTGCACTTTCGCGTGGAGCGGGCCAAGGAAGGCTGGCTGAGCCCGGTGATCGGTGCGATCACCGGTGCGATCACCGCAGTTACCGGCGTGTTCGTGATTCCCGCCGTGCCCTACCTGCAGGCCATCGGCCTGGAGAAGGACGATCTGGTTCAGGCCCTGGGGTTGTCCTTCAGCGTCTCCACCCTGGCTCTGGCGGCAGCGCTCGGTCACAGCGGTGAACTGCTGCAACCGGCGGTGCTGGGTGTATCGGCCCTCGCCCTGCTGCCGGCACTGCTGGGCATGGCCGCCGGCCAGTGGCTACGCAAGCGCATCAGCGCGGAGCGCTTCAAGCGCTGGTTCTTCATCGGCCTGTTGCTGCTCGGTGCCGAGCTGGCGCTGCGCGGTCTCTGAACCTGAGCATCAAACGGCGGCTGCCTGCGAGTGCTTGAGGCCGAACCATTGCAGCTCGGCCAGCAGCGCCACCGCCAGCGCCTGAGCGATGACGAAGGCATAGCCGAACAGGTTCGGCGACAGCCAGCCGATCGCCAGGACCAGCAGACTGTCGATCACCCACAGCGCGTTGACCGCGATCACCGCCCAGATGGCCTGGCGGCTGATTTCGGCGCGGTTGGACAACCACACCAGCAGCGCCGCGAAAGGCAGCAGCGCGCTACCGGCGACCAGCAACAGCAGGCGCGGCAATTCGAGGAAGGCGCCCAGCCAGCCGGCCGCCAGGACCAACAGCAGGCCGGTGACGCCGCTGAGCAGGCCGTCGAACAAGAGAGCATTGCGCAGCATCGGGGTGGGTTGCAGTGCGTTCATGATGAATCCTCCGTAGCGGCACCGGGGTGGTGCCTGGCCTACAGATTTCGCCGAAACGAACAGGGCGTCGATTACCTGCCAGGTAATGGCCGACATGACCTGGCTGAACTATCGTGCAGGCCATGAACACTACCCAGACCGCCGGCGCCCTGTTGCGCCAATGGCGCCAGCGGCGCCGCCTGAGCCAGCTCGACCTCGCCTGCGAGGCACAGATATCGACTCGCCACCTGAGCTTCGTCGAAACCGGACGCGCACAGCCCAGCCGCGAGATGCTGCTGCACCTGGCCGAGCAGCTGGAGATACCCCTGCGCGAGCGCAATCGTCTGCTCAGTGCAGCCGGTTTCGCCCCGCTGTACAGCCAGTACGAGCTGAGCGACCCGGCGCTGGCTCCAGCCCGCCAGGCCATCGAACAGTTGCTCAAGGCCCATGAACCCTATCCGGCGCTGGCCATCGACCGACAGTGGAACCTGCTGGCAGCCAACGCCTCGGTCGGCCCCTTCCTCACCGGCATGCCGGACTTTCTGCTCGGCCCGCCGCTCAATGTGATGCGCCTGTCGTTGCACCCCGAAGGCCTGGCACCGCGCATCGCCAACCTGGCGCTGTGGCGCGCACATCTGCTGATGCGCCTGCAGCGCGATGCAGAAATCAGCGGCGACGAAGCCCTGTTCAGCCTGCTCGATGAACTGCGCGGCTACCCGGCGCCGGCAGAAGTCCCTGCGCCGCCGAGCGATGCCGTGCTGGTGCCACTGCAATTGCACAGCGAGCAGGGCGTGCTCAGCCTGATCAGCACCATCACGGTCTTCGGCACACCGAATGACGTGACCCTCGCCGAACTGGCGCTGGAGACCTTCTTCCCCGCCGACGCCTTCACCGCCGACTACCTGCGCAACCTGGCGAAAAGCCCCTGAACGGTAGCGATTTCCGACGAAATCACTCTTTCGGGTCATGCTCCGCGACGCTTGGCGCAGTAGTCTTGGCGCTGCGTCCTTGACGCCGCCCACTGCATACCTGCTCAAAACAATAACAAGGAGCACCCCGGATGCGCTGTAAAGCACTGTTGCGCCATGCTTTTTTCTGGTCGCTCGGACTCTTCGTCGGGCTCTCGCCAGTGGCCTTCGCCGAGGCCGTCAGCCCGCAGGAACAGATTCAGGTACACGCCAGCCGCGCTACCAGCAGCCTGATGCTGTTACGTGGCGAAGGTTTCCAGAAGACTCATCAGCAGCGCCTGGAAGCCGACCTCGCCGCTCTGGCCGGCGCCATGCAGAGCCTGCCGCAGGGCAGCGCCGAACTCACCAGCGCCCATCAGGCCCTCGTTACCCAATTGCGCAACGGTGTTTCCTATGGCCCCGGTGACGAGAACGTGCCCTGGCGCTTTCCCGAAGACCTCAGCCGTGCCCTGCGCGACTTCCTCGGCACGGCCCGGGCCCTGCCGGGCGCCGAAGGCCAGAGCGAGCTGGCGGCGAAGGTCGAGTACCTCTGTGTGCAATACCTCAGCCGCTCCTACCTGGGCACCTTCGAGATCGCCCGCGAGCAACCCGGCACCTACCTCGGTCAGGACGAACGCCTGCTGCTGCCCGCCATCGACAGCGAGCTGCAGGCAATCGAGGATCAATCCGACCCGCAGGTGACCAAGCTGCAGACGCGCTGGAGCTACCTGCGTGCCGCGCTGGCCGACATGAACAGCCAGAGCAACACCCTGCAGAGCGTCTCCGGCCGTCCCTTCGCGCCCATTACCGTGGATCGTCACGCACGCTCGATGACGGCGCAGTGGATGGCGATGTTCTAGAAAGGCTCGCGGCTAAAGCCCCTCCCACAAAACCGAATGGCCGTGGGAGGGGCTTCAGCCGCGACGAACAGCAGCACGTGCTCAGGCCAGCGCCTTCTTCTCGCGAATGCAGGTCGGCCCGGCGATTTCCACCACGGCATGTTCGACTTCCTTGCGCAGGCCGAGCAGGAAAGCCAGTTCAGCGGCCACGAACAGCGGGCCGATCACCAGCCCCATGACGTCATCGACGAAGGCCGGCTTGCGTCCTTCGTAGTAATGCCCGACGAACTGGATGACCCAGCCGACCACGAACAGGCCAATGCCTGCCGTCAGCCACAGGGCAGTGGAAGCGTTAGCCAGGCTGGCACCGGCCCACAGGCACAGCCCCAGCAGCACGGCCATGAGCAGGCCGAAACGGGTATCCAGGCGCAGATAGAACACGGCGGCAGCCAGGGCCGTCAGCGTGGCAGGCGCCAGCCACAGGCCGGCGAGATGGAAACCTGGCCGCGACAGCAGCACGGCAACCGCCAGCACGATCATCGGGATGCCGAGGAAATGGCTGGCGATATTGCGCCGGTCGCGATGGTAGGCGGCATATTGCGCCAGGTGATCGACGAGGGTTTTCATTATTATCGTCCTCAGGTGTGAAACGGGCCCGAACATGATCCCCCCACCTTGGCCTGCCGCACTGTCGGCTAGCCGACAATGGCAGGGACGGCCACATCGCCGCGCAACCTCACAGGAGCCGCAATGCCCGATCCCCGTCACCATCTCAACCTGCTGAACCAGGGTCACTGGTTCGCCGCATTGCCACCAGCGCTGCGCCAGAGCCTGCTGAACATGGCCCAGGTGCAGCGCCTGGACGCCGGCCAGCGGCTGTTCCGCCGGGGCGACAAGCCCTGCGGGCTGTATGCGGTAGTGGAGGGCGCAGTACGCGTCGGCGCCATCAGCGAAAACGGCAAGGAGGCGCTGCTGACGCTGGTCGAGCCGCCCTACTGGTTCGGCGAAATTTCCCTGTTCGATGGCCTGCCGCGCACCCACGATGCCTTCGCTGAAAGCGCCAGCACCCTGCTGCTGCTGCCTCAGCACGACCTGCTCGCCCTGCTCGAACGCGAGCCGGTCTACTGGCGCGACTTCGCCCTGCTGATGAGCCACAAGCTGCGCCTGGCCTTCATCGCCCTGGAAGACATGAGCCTGCTGCCCGCCGCGCCACGCCTGGCCCGACGCCTGCTGCTGATCGCCGAGAACTATGGCGAAAGCGAACCGCGCCGGGTACTGCACCTGGCTCAGGAGCAGTTGGCACTGATGCTCTCGCTGTCACGCCAGACCACCAACCAGATCCTCAAGGAGCTGCAGGCGCAGGGCGTGGTTCACCTGACCTACGGCGAGATCGAAATTCTCGACTTCGAGCGTCTGCGCCAGTGGGCCTCCTGAACTGCTGGCGCCCTGCCACTGTCCAACCCCTGTCGTTTTTTCTGCAGGAAGTACCGTACCGATGCCAGACAACACTCACACGCCACTGCCCGATGTGCTCGCCGGCCCGCTCTTGCGCCGGCTCGAGCCGGGGCGCCTGGTACTGTGGCTGGTGGCCAGTCGCGAGCTGACCCTGCAACTCCTGCTGCAACCCGAAGGCCAGGCGCAACGGATACATGCACTGGGCGAACACTGCCAGCAGTTGCCGCTCGGCCAGCATGCCGTGCTGCACCTGATCGACCTACCGCTCGAGCAGGCATTGCCGCAGGACGAGCGCATCGCCTACGACCTGCAGATCATCGACAGCGCGGGCGTGAAAGGCATGCGCGACTGGGCGCCGCACCTGCTCTACGACGGCGCCGAGCAGGCCGATTTCGTCCTGCGCTCGCGTGTCGACCACCTGCTTCACGGCTCCTGCCGCAAGCCGCACCATGCGGCTGATGACGGCCTGCTCTGCGCCGACCGCCTGCTGGCAAATAAGCCCGAAGCCGAGCAGCGCCCGGCGCTGCTGCTGATGAGCGGTGATCAGGTCTATGTCGACGATGTCGCCGGACCACTGCTGTGCGCCATTCACCAACTGATCGCCCGCCTCGGCCTGTTCGACGAGTTTCTCGACGGTGCCGTGGTCGAGGACAGCCAGGCGCTCTACGCCAACCCGGTCGGCTACTACCAGCGCGCCAACCTGCTGCCAGCGGTGAAGAGCAACCAGACCCTGCGCGACAAGTTCTTCGGCGGCGTGGAGAAGCCGGTCTTCACCAGCAGCAGCGCCGACAACCATCTGGTGACCTTCGCCGAGATGATCGCCATGTATCTGCTGGTCTGGTCACCGCTGCCCTGGACGCTGATCAGCGAACAGCAGCCGCCGCTGGACGAGGAACAACAGCAGCGTTATGCCAACGAACGCGAGCGCATCGAGGCCTTCCGCCAGACTCTCGGTCAGGCTGCACGGGTGTTCGCCCACCTGCCGACGCTGATGATCTTCGACGACCACGATGTCACCGATGACTGGAACCTCTCCGCGCGCTGGGAGCAGACCGCCTACGGCCATCCCTTCTCCAAGCGCATCATCGGCAACGCCCTGCTCGCCTATCTGTTGTGCCAGGGCTGGGGCAACAACCCCGATGTATTCGATGAGCCGCTGCAGGCCTTTGCCGAACTGCTGCAGCAGCGCCAGGACGACCACCTCCAGGCCAAGGCGCAGGACGCGCTGATCGATCAGTTGCTGCATTTCGAGCACTGGCACTACGTGCTGCCGACCACGCCGGCACTGCTGGTGCTGGATACCCGCACGCGCCGCTGGCGCAGCGAAGGGCATCTGTCGAAACCCTCGGGGCTGATGGACTGGGAAGCGCTGTGCGACTTCCAGCAGGCGCTGCTCGATCACCCCAGCTGCATCATCGTCTCGCCGGCGCCGATGTTCGGCGTGAAGCTGATCGAGGGCATCCAGAAACTGTTCACCCTCGCCGGCCACCCGCTGATGGTCGATGCGGAAAACTGGATGGCCCATCGCGGCGCGGCCAGCGTGATGCTGAACATCTTCCGCCATTCGCGTACGCCAGGGGACTTCGTCATCCTCTCCGGCGACGTGCACTACTCCTTCGTCTACCGCGTGAACATCCGCCATCGCCGCGCCAGCCCGACCATCTGGCAGATCACCAGCAGCGGCATCAAGAACGAATTCCCGGCCGAGCTGCTGGACTGGTTCGACCGTCTCAACCGCTGGCTCTACGCGCCCTGGTCACCGCTCAACTGGCTGACCAAGCGCCGACGCATGCGCGTCACGCCGCTGATCCCCGACCGCAGCCGCTCGGGCGAACGCCTGTGGAACAGCGCCGGCCTCGGCCAGGTGTTCTTCGACGAACAGGGCCGGCCCAAACGCATTCTGCAACTCAATGCCGACGGCTCGAAGCCGGTGGCCTTCATCAACGAACGCGAGGAGCGGCCAGCCCCGGCCATTACGCCTCGGAGTAGCAACATCGCTCCGTAGGACGGCTTGAGCATCGCGATACCCATCAACCCGCCAGGTACCGCTGCGCTCGACCCAGGCAGCGATTGGCCGTGCACAGCCCCTCTCAGCGTAGCTTCTCGAGCATCTGGTAGTACCACATGCCCGCCGCCAGCATCGGGTTGCCGAGCTGGTCGCCCAGCGGCACCTTGATGTGCTTGCAGGCGGCGAAGGTATCGTACTGCTCCAGGTCGCCGGTGATCGCCTTGGCCATGATCTCACCCATGATGTGGGTGGTGGCGATGCCATGACCGGAGTAGCCCTGGCAGTACCAGACGTTGGACGAGAGCTTGCCCAGCTGCGGGATGCGGTTCATCACGATGCCCATGGCGCAGCTCCACTGGAAGTCGATCTGCACGCCCTTGAGCTGCACGAAGGTGCTCTCGATGCACGGACGCAGTTCAGCGGCGATATCGCGCGAATCACGTCCGGAGTAGTTGCAGCCACCGCCGAACAGCAGGCGGCCATCGGCGGTCAGGCGGTAGTAGTCGAGCACGAAGCGGCAGTCGTACACGGCCAGGTCCAGCGGGTTGATCTCTTTCGCCAGGTCGCCCAGCGGTGCGGTGGTGACGATGCCGCCCATGGCCGGGAAGATCAGGCCCTTGAGCGTGCGCCGTTCGAGCTTGTGATAGACGTCGCCGGCCAGCAGCACCTGCTTGGCCTCGATGCGCCCGCCCGTGGTGACCACCGCAGGACGCGGGCCGTGGACGATATCCAGCACCTCGGAATGTTCGAAGATCAGCGCGCCCAGGCTCTCGGCGGCCTTGGCTTCGCCGATGCACAGGTTGAGTGGATGCAGGTGCATGTTGCGGGTGTTCTTCAGGGCGCCGCAATACAGATCGCTGCCGAGCTGAGCCCGTACACCGGCCGCGTCGAGCAGGGTGACATCATCACCCATGCCACGGCGCAAAGCCTCGTCGTAGGTCGCCTTGAGCTCGTCCATGTGGCTGGCTTTCATCGCGGTATGCAGATGGCCGTGTTTGAGGTCGCAGTCGATGCCGTACTTGGCCACGCGGTTCTTGATGATCTCGTGGCCACGCCAGCGAAGGTGCCAGATGAAGTCGTCCACGTCATCGCCCAGCGTGTTGCGCATCTGCTTGCGCATGGCCTCGTCGCCGGACAGGCTGCCGGTGACCTGGCCGCCGTTGCGCCCGCTGGCGCCCCAGCCGACCTTGTTGGTCTCCACCACGGCCACCTTGAGGCCGCGCTCGGCCAGTTCCACTGCCGTTGCGATGCCGGTGAAGCCGCCGCCGATGATGGCCACGTCGACAGTGACACTGCCCTGCAGCGTCGGGTAGTCGGTCTCGACCTTGAGCGAGGCCGAGTAATAGGACGGCGCGCGCTCGGCGGCGGGTTTGACGGCTTGGTTGATCGCGTTCATTGCATATCCTTGAGGTGCGTTCGCACCGATGAATCTTGGATCGCGGCTGAAGCCGCTCCTACCATGCTTAACCCGTAGGAGCGGCTTCAGCCGCGATGCGGTTTAGTCAGGCGTTGCTCAGATACCAACGCCAGTCCTGCTCGCCGACTTCGCCCATGAACTGGCGATACTCGGCACGCTTGACCGCAAGAAAGACCTTGAGGAAGTCGGCGCCAAAGGCATCGCGCGCCCAGCTGGAGCGCTCCAGCGCCTGGATCGAAGTCAGCCACTCGGTCGGCAGCAGGGTCTTGGCCTGGGCATAGCCATTTCCCTGCACCGGCGCACCGGGGTCGAGGCGATCAGCAATGCCACGGTGAATCCCGGCAAGAATCGCCGCCGCCGCGAGATAAGGGTTGGCATCGGCGCCGCAGATACGGTGCTCGACGTGCCGGGTACCCGCCGGGCCACCGGGCACGCGCAGGCTCACGGTGCGGTTGTCCACACCCCAGGTCGGCGCCAGCGGCGCGTAGCTGTTGGCCTGGAAGCGCCGGTAGGAATTGGCGTTGGGGCAGAACAGCAGCAGCGAATCGAGCAGACTGGCCAGCATGCCACCAACGGCCTGGCGCAGCAGCGGCGTGCCGGCGGGATCGATGCTGGCGAACAGGTTGCTGCCCTGCGCATCGGCCAGGCTGACATGCATGTGCATGCCGGTGCCGGCCAGGTGGTCGAAGGGCTTGGCCATGAAGCAGGCCTGCATCCCGTGGCGGTGCGCCACGCCTTTGACCAGGCGCTTGTAGCGCACCGCCTGATCCATCGCCGCCAGCACCGGGCCGTGCTCCAGGGTGATTTCCACCTGGCCGGGGGCGTACTCGGAAATCGCCGTGCGCGCGGGAATGCCCTGGGCCTTGCAGGCGGCGTAGAGATCACGCAGGAAGGGTTCGATCTGTTCCAGCTCGCGCAGGCCATAGACCTGGGTCTGCCGTGGACGGCCGCCGTCGGCATCCAGCGCCGGCTGCGGGCGACCCTGGGCATCGCGCTTCTGGTCGAGCAGGTAGAACTCCAGCTCGCAGGCCATCACCGGGTAATACCCCTCGGCTTCGAGCTGATCGATCACCCGGATCAGCAACTGCCGTGGATCGGCCGGCGTGGCTGGCAGACCTTCGGTCGGGTGCATCGACACCTGCACGGCGGCGGTGGGCATCTGTCGCCAGGGCAGGCGCACCAGGCTACCGGGCAGCGGATAGGCGCGACAGTCGATATCGCCCACCTCCCAGACCAGGCCGGAATCCTCGACATCCTCGCCCTGAATGGACAGGCCGAGCATGGTGCTCGGCAGCGGCCGGCCGCTCTGGTACAGCGCCAGCAATTCCTCGCGGTGCAGCAGCTTGCCGCGCGGCACGCCATTGGCGTCGAGGATGAACAGCTCGATCAGCTCGATATCGGGATTGCTGGCCAGGAAATCCTGGGCTTCCTGCACAGCAGCGAAAGTCGTCATATCGCACTCGCTTGCGCCAGTTGGGCGCTCGGTGTCTGCACGGCCCGCTCGATTCTTGAACAGGTTGCACAGGCAGACAAGGTGATAGCAGCGGCTGCGGGCATGGCGCAGCCATCGATATTCAGCGGGCGGGGACGGCGTCCGGCGGGCGAGCGTGGCGGCAGTGCCACAGTGCCCAGAAGGCGAGGATGATGGTCAGCAGCGGGTTGAGCCGCTCCAACAAGCGCCGCCGCGCAGGAGCGCGGTACAGCGGAACATGGACTTGGCAGGCCGGGAAGATCATGGCTTGGCAGCGTCGCACAGGGTTTGACGTGCGTTAAATCGGGTTTTTCATACGCTTGGTTATGCGCCAGCTAAACAAAGCTGCACAGCCCCTGCACTGCGATGCGCCATGGGCACCGCGCCAGCCAACAACCACACACTTGCCTAGCACGAGGGCAAAAACCGGATGATGCGCACTTTTGTTTCCCCCATCTCAAGGGATGCGCAGTACGCCATGTTCGAACAAGCCTTCAAGAATATCGACGACATCCTGCACAAGGATGCTGGTGCCAGCTGCGAGCTGCACCAGGCCTTTAGCGGCAATCTCTAGCGCTGCACCGTGTTGCGTAGAAAAATCCCGGCCGCCTTCGACGGGCGTTGTCGCGCAACAAACTGCGCAGAAGCCAGGGGGGCCTAGTCCTTGCTGGCGGTACTCCTGATCTGTCGTGATCGCCAGCAAACTGGCTCCTACAAGACTCCCTCCACTCGATCCTCTGCTAATCGGCAGATCATCGCCAACCCACCTCGGGCCATGTGGGAGGGGCTTTAGCCGCGAGGTGCGCAGCGCATTGCAGCCTATCGCGGCTAAAGCCACTCCTACAGAGTCCAGCATCTATTTTCCCCGCACAGCGCCGTTGTCTAGCCGCGCCAGGCAACCTCCAGACAATCTGCAAAAAAATGTGCAAAACCCGCTTTAAAAAAAGCCTGCACTTTCTGCTTTAGGCTAGTATTTTCAAGGCTTCTGCGGCTTATCACAATCTGCAGAAAAATATGCAGAAGGCTACGATGATCAGCGACAAGAACTATTTACTCCCGGCGCTCCCCGGCGAGCTGCCAGCGGATATTCTGGAAAAAGCCTCGCTACTGCCAGCCAAGGCGGCGTTTCTCGATGGCCGTTTGGCAGCGGCCACCCGCGCCCGGCTGGCTGCGCTGCTGGAGGTGACCAATACTTATTACTCCAACCTGATCGAAGGGCAGTATTCGGCACCGGCCGATATGCAGCGAGCCCAGGCTGCCCCCAGACGCGAGCGCAAACAATTGGCCGATCTGGCCATGCAGCAGCTCGGCGTGCAAACCGGCTTTGAACGCCTTATGCGCCGCTGGGATGAGGATATTGCCTGGCAGACAATGTTTTCCCCCTGGCTTGTTCGCCAGGCCCACAAAGCCCTGTTCAAATATGCCCCGACAGAACAGCTAAAGCTGCATAACAGCGAGCGTTATCTGGTACCGGGCAAATTACGCAGCGAGCCTGATGAGCAGGTCGAGGTAGGCAACCACCTGGCACCAGACGCCCAAGTGGTGAAACCCATGCTGGAGTTGCTGCAGCAGTTTATGGGCAGTTATAGCGACCCGCGCACCCGGTTGATTGCCGCCCTGGCTTACCACCATCGCCTGGCCTGGGTTCACCCCTTTATGGATGGCAATGGCCGGCTGGTACGGCTGATTACCCATCTGCAGCTGGTGTATCTGGATCTGCGACCCAGCCTATGGTCGCTATCGCGAGGGCTGGCGCGCCGGCAAACCGAGTATTACGCGGCGATGGCCAATGCCGACCGACCGCGCGAAGGCGATCTGGACGGTCGCGGCCAGCTCTCGCTCAAGCATTACCTGGGCTTTATCCGCTTTATGCTGGATGTGTGTCTCGACCAGGTCGACTATATGACCGAGGCAGTTGACCCGGCCAATATGCGCGTACGCATCGAGCGAATGTTCAAACACCATGAGCGCATCAGTGCCGCAAAAATCCGCCCCGGCTCGGCGGCGGCGGTGCATGCACTATTGAGCATGGGCACAATGCCGCGCGCGACCTTCAAGACCTTTCTCGGCCTGAGCGAGCGCCTGGCCATCGAAGAACTCAAGCGCCTGATCGAGTTGGGCATTGTGCTCAGCCCCACGCCGAAATCACGGGACGTAGAGCCCGGCCTGCCGGTGTGGTTTGCCCAGGAGATTTTCCCCGATCTGCATCGGCGGTTTATCTAAACTAGCCGCGATGCGGGTTGTGGATCTTGGTAAGCCTGAACTGATCAAAAGCCTGTTCTTTGGCTTCCAGAAATATCTGTACCGATCTGATAAAAAACCCAACGCACCGCAGTAAAAACCTGCCGCCAGCCGTGCTGTCATCCAAACTTTTGGGATATCGGTCGGGCTTTCCTCGATCAGGGGCGATGCTACCCCGCCCTAAGGCTCCGGCCGGTAGCCCAGACGCAAACCGCCCCAATGCCTGCCCTGCACCATGATCGGCACCGACAGATCGTGCATCAGCTCGCCGGTATCGCGCATGTAGGTCTGCAGCAGCAGCGCCTGCCTGTGGCTGCCGCAGCGGATGCCGGTGCGGTCGTTGAACAGGCGCTTGCCACGGCTGCGGGTAGCGTCGACTGCCGGATCGCCGCTGGGCGGGTGGTTGAATGCGGCGTTATGGGTCGGCACATAGCCTTCCGGGGTGGTGGAGATGGCGAATACCAGCCCTTCATGGCGCTTGAGCAGCGGCTCCTGCAACGCCGGCAGCACCTGGTCGGCATACTGATCGAAGCGCGTGCGGTATTTCTGCGGCTGGGTGCCGGCAATCGGTTGGTAGCGACGGTCGAACAGGTCGTCGAGGCCGATGCGTCCGGCCTGCAGGTCCTGCTCGAACTGCGCGGCGATGGCGGCGGCGCCCTCGCGGGCCAAGTCATAGGCGCGCTGGTGGTAGTCATCCAGGCCCACCTCGGCGAGTTGCTCGCTGACCGTTTCGGCCTGGCCTACCAACTGTTCGGCTGCGTCTGCCAATTGCCGCGTCTGCCCTTCGCTGCCTTGCACGTCGTCCTGCAATTGCAGTGCAGCAGCCGAGAGGCTGGCCAGGCGCTGGTGGTTGTCCGCCGTGCCGGCGCTGATCTGCGCCACCTGCTGCTCGACCTCCTCGGCCTGATCGGCGATGCCGTGCAGGCGGCTGCCGGCTGTCTCGATCTGCTGCGCGGCCTGTTCCAGCTCGACGCTCTGACGCTGGATATGAGCGACCACCGCCGCGCTCTGCTGGCGGATGTCGGCGACCATCTGGCTGACTTCCTCGGTGGCGCTGGCGGTGCGCGCAGCCAGGTTGCGCACCTCGTCGGCGACCACGGCAAAACCACGCCCCATCTCACCGGCGCGGGCGGCCTCGATGGCCGCGTTGAGCGCCAGCAGATTGGTCTGGCTGGCGATGGACTGGATCACCTGGGTGACCTGCTCGATCTGCTCGGTACGGCTACCGAGACCATCGATCAGCTCACGGCTGGCCAGGGTCTGCGCACTGAGTTGCTGCATGCGCGCGATGGCCTGGTTGAGCTCGGCCTGACCGTTGGCGCTGGCATCGCGCACATGCCGGGCCGCAGCCAGGGTCTGCTCGGCACGGGCGGCGCTGTCCTGCTCGGTGTGGGTGATGGCCTCGGCGGCCTGGCTGACCTGCTGCACCGCCGTCAGTTGCGATTGCAGGCGGCCGGCCAGGTGCTTGACCGCATGGGCCACCTTGGCTGCGGACAATGCGTTGTGGCAGGTGTGCCGTGACAGCCCGCGGCTGAGCTCTACGAAGCCGGTGCTGGCGACCTGCTGCGCGGCGGACGAAGCGTCGTCGCGACGCTGCCATGGTCCCAGCCAGGGCCACAGCGCCAGCAGCAGGAAAGACAACAGGCCGACATAGGACGGTAGCTGCACCTGCTGGTAGACCAGCATCAATGCAGCCAGCCCCAGGGCATGGAGGAGACAGGCAACGGGTGAACGGACAAAGGCAGCTTGCATGACCGACCTCAGAGTTCTTGTTCTGGTGCGCGGCGAAGCGCTGTAGGCGGACGGGGTCACGGCGGGTCTCTCCTTGAATATCCCACGTAACCTGGGCAGCAGGTTACGTGTACGACAGGCCCGACGAAAAATATGTGTATGCAGACCGGGCACGATGACCGGGATTCGAGCAGCTTGGAAGCACCAGCACCATAAAACTTTGGTAGCAACCTGCCATGAATTTAGGCAGTGCCCCGGCAGGCTCAACAAGGCTTCCCCCGCACCGGGGCGCAGCGCCTACACACTCGCTGTATCGACACTTAACTCAGTGGCATTAGCAGGCTGTTGAAAAACCACCTCGGCTTTGGCCTCCCGCCCCCATGCAGTCGTAACCCAGGTTTTTCAGAGGCCTGCTACCCCACCATGCGATGACGCTTGACGAAACGCCGGTCCAGCCAGTCCTTGCAGTGCCCGTACAGCTGCCCGCCCGCACTCCAGTCGTGCCAACCGAGCAATGCCCCGCCATCACCGGTGGCAAGCAGGGCCAGGCTCTGCCATTGCGGCCGATACTGGCGCAGCGGGCGACCCTGTAGCGCGGCCTGCAGATTGGTGCTGAGTACCGGCGCCTGACGCACTGCGAAACGCCCGCTGCGGCGCATGCCGTCGAGGCTGGCGCTGTCGCCGACGGCGAAGATCTGCGCGTGGGACTCGCATTGCAGGGTCGGGCGAATGGCGATGAATCCGGCAGCGTCGCTGGCCAGTTGGCTCGCCGTCAGCCATGGCCAGGGACGCGCACCGCTGGCCAGCAGCAGGCGCCGCCCGCGCCATACCGGCTCGTCACCGCTGAGCAGCCAGTCATCCTCGATACGGCCGATCGGGCAATGCTCACGCACCTGCACGCCGCGCTGACGCAGATGACCCAGTGCGCGCAGCCGCAACCCCGGCCCCAACCCGTCGAGCAAGGCTCCGCCGCAGAACAGCGCCAGCGCCGGTACCTTGTCGGCCAGCGCCAGGGCCAGCTCCACACCTCCGGCCCCGCCACCGAGAATCGCCATGCGCCGAGGCTCGGCCTGCCATTGCTGCCAGCCTTCGAGCATCCGCTCGATGGGCCTGGCGGCCAACACCTGCATGGCATCGCCCTGCTGCGGTGGAATGGCCATGCCGGCACCGACGTTGAGCGACAGCCACTCGCTCTGCAGGCTACGGCCATCCGCGAGTTGCAGGATGCGCGCATCGGCATCGAGCGAGGCGATCTCGCCTTCGATCAGCTCGACCTTGGCCGCCCGGCACAGCGGCTGCAGCTCCACGCGGCAGTCAGCCGGGCTGAAACGGCCGCTGATCAGCCCCGGCAACATGCCGGCGTACCAGGCTTCCGGGCCAGGGCTGAGCAAGCCGATACGGCCTGGCGGACGCTCCACCAGCGCCCAGCGGCGCAACACACCAAGATGGGCGTGGCCGGCCCCGGCCAGAATCAGATCGTACTGGGTCATGCGTTGTTGCATCCGTCGCGGTACTGGCTCGGCGTCTGGCCGGTCCAGCGTTTGAAGGCTCGGCCAAAGCTGCTGCTGTCACTGAAGCCGAGCAGATAGGCAATTTCACTGATCGAACAGCGCGGATCGCGCATGTGCCGCAACGCCAGGGCGTGGCGCGTCTCGCCGAGCAGCGCCTCGTAGCGGGTGCCCTCCTCGGCCAGATGGCGCTGCAGGCTGCGCAGGCTCAGGTGCAGCGCCTGGGCGATACGCTCGGCGCAGGGCTCGCCATCGGGCAACTGCGCTTCCAGACAACGACGCACCCGCTCGCTGCAACTGACCGCCTGCAGTTGCTCCAGGCTGCGTCTGAGCACTGTCTCGTTGTGCTCGGCCAGTTCCGGGTTGCCGTCGTCCAGCCGTTGTTCGAATGCGGCGCGGGGAAAGCGCAGCAGGCTTTCGGCGGCATCGAACTGCAGCGGAGCGCGAAATACGGCCTGCCAAGGCGCCGGGTCGGTTGGCTGCGGGCGCTGCAATTGCACCAGCAGCGGCGAGAACTCCCGGTTCAGGCGATTGCGACAGCTGCGCACGTAGATCGCAGCGAAGGCATCCAGCGCCTCGGGTGCCGGTGCCGGGCTGCCTGGCGGTACGCGAAAGCGAAATTCGTAGACATCTTCCAGCTCGCGCAACTCCAGCTGCAGCGCATCGCTGACCACCCGGTGATAGCGCACGATGCGTTCGAACATCTCGCGCAGGCTGCTGCTGGCTATCAGCGCGTAGCCCAGCGCGTGGAAGGTGGTCGGGCTGACGAACTGCGAAGTCTTCAGACCCAGCGCCGGGTCACCACTGGCGGCCACCGCCAACTGCCACAGGCGCGTGGTGACCGACAGCGGGCAGCGCGCGTTGGGGTCGTCGAGCACTGTCGGGTCGAGGCCGGCGGCACGGCACAGCGCAGCGCTATCCAGCCCGAGGGCATCGAGCTGCTTGCGCAGAGCGCGGGTCCAGCTGGCCAGTGTGGTGGCTTCGGCGGTCATGCAGATTGGCGTATCCGGTAGGCAGGTTGGCGCGCTCGGTCGGGCACTCTGACGACTGTCACGGCACAGTGAAGTCACAACCCAATAACAAGAGGATGTCGGCATGTCGCCCTCTCCCGCAAGCCTTAATGACCAGCAACGCGCCGCTTGTATCCGTGAACAGGTGATGGCCCACGGCAACGCCCTGCGCCAACGCTACCCGATCCTGCAACATCAGGACGCACTCGGCACCGGTATTCTCGCTTTCGCACTGCTCGGCATGCTCGGCTCGGCGGCGTTGTACATCGGTGGCGACCTGGCCTGGTGGGCGTGTCTGCTGCTCAACGCCTTCTTCGCCTCGCTGACTCACGAGCTGGAACACGACCTGATCCACTCGATGTACTTCCGCAAACGGCCGCTGCCGCACAACCTGATGCTGGCGCTGGTCTGGCTGGCACGGCCGAGCACCATCAACCCCTGGGTACGCCGCCACCTGCACCTGAACCACCACAAGGTGTCCGGTAGCGAAGCCGACATGGAAGAGCGCGCCATCACCAACGGCGAGCCCTGGGGCATCGCCCGCCTGCTGATGGTCGGTGACAACATGATGAGTTCCTTGATCCGCTGGCTGCGGGCTAAGAACCCCGAGCACCGCCGGCTGATCCTCACCCGCACGCTGAAGGTCTACGCGCCGCTGGGGCTGCTCAACTGGGCGACCTGGTACCTGTTCCTCGGTTTCCATCTGCTGGACCGGGCCAGTGCTGCGCTCGGCGCCCCCATCGCCTGGTCGGCCAGCACGCTCAGCGTGATGGCAGTGGTGAACATCGCCGTGGTGGTACTGGTCGGACCCAATGTGCTGCGTACCTTCTGCCTGCACTTCGTCAGTTCCAACATGCACTACTACGGCGATGTCGAAGCGGGCAACGTGATCCAGCAGACCCAGGTGCTCAACCCCTGGTGGCTGTGGCCGCTGCAAGCGTTCTGCTTCAACTTCGGCAGCAGCCATGCGATCCACCATTTCGTGGTCAAGGAGCCCTTCTACATTCGCCAGCTGAGCGTGCCTTTCGCCCACCGAGTGATGCGCGAGATGGGCGTGCGCTTCAACGACTTCGGCACCTTTGCCCGTGCCAATCGCTGGACGCGCCGTGAGAAGGCGGGCGAGGAGCGCACGCAGGCGGCCTGACCCGGGCTGGAGAGGCGGCGCAGTCAATCGTCACGCCATCCCGACGGATGAGACTCGCAGCGCAATCATCGCGCCAGTAGTCGGCTAGAATGGCTCTGCGCCCGACCGCTCCTCAGACCCGACAGCGTCCACCGGACTTCGGCGCCCTCGTAGTAGCCATGAGGCGCCCAGGATGCTTCGACCGCTTCGCTCACTGATGTTGCTGCTTTGCCTGGCCTGCGCCGTGCCGGCCTGGGCGACCAGTGCGTTGCCGCTGCTCAAGCTCAGCGCAATCGATCTGGCCACGCCGGTGAGCATCGAGCACAGCCTGCTGCTGGAAGACCCCAGCGGCCAGCTGAGCGCCAGTGAGGTGCTGCAGCGCATCGCGCAAGAGGGCCGGCAGGTGCAGGGTACCGCCCGCATCGGCTATACGCGCAGCGCCTGGTGGCTCGCCGTGCAACTGCAGACACCGCCAGCCGAACGCCTGCAACTGATCATCGGCCAGACCTTTCTCGATGATCTGGAGGTTTGGCTGTTCGATGGCGAGCAGTCGCTCGGCCCGCTGTACAGCGGCGCAACCCGCCCATTCGCCGAGCGTGGCGAGCCCTATCCACAGTTTCTACTCAACCTGCCGCGCCTGGGCGAAGGTCCGCACAGTTTGCTGCTGCGCGTGCAGAGTCATTCGGCGATCAACCTGCCAGTGCAGGTGGTCGGCGCCGAACAGGGCCAGCAACTGATCGCCCACAGCTGGCTGCGAAGCGGTCTGCTGATCGGCGCCCTGCTCGCCCTGGCACTGTTCTATCTGGTCAAGTACAGCACCCTGCGCGAGGCGCAACTGGCCTACTTCAGCATCACCTCGCTGTGCGTGGCGCTGTACAACACCAGCCTGTACAACATTGCCGGCCTGCTCTGGCCGCAGTGGACGCTGCTGCCCAAATTGCTGATCAATCTACCCACCGCCGGGATGATGATTTTCAGCTCGCTGTTCATCGCCAGCGCCCTGGGTCTGAAACTTGGACGTCTGCGCTGGCTGCGCGATGCCCTGTTCGCGGCCACCTTGCTGGTCAGTGTCGGTGGCGTCCTCGTCGACCATCCCCACGCCTACCAGATCCTCAACCTGCTGACGCTGGCTACCGGGCTCTATCAACTGCTGCTGATGGTCCTCGGCGTCTATCAGCGCCGCCCCTACGCTCCCGGATACATGCTGTGCTGGAGCGCCGCGCTGGCGCTGATGCTGCTGGTGCCGCTGAGCCGCGTCGGGTTGATTCCGCTGCCAGCCGGCTTCTACGCCCTCTACGCCTACCTGCCGGCGCTGAGCATGCTGCTGTTCGGCGCCCTGCTCGACAAGCAGCTGGAACGGGTGCGCCGCGTGCTGCTGAGCAGCCAGGCGCAGGCCATCGATAATCTGGAGCAGTACCAGGCACTGTTTCGTCACAGCGGCGAAGGTATCTTCCGCTGCCATCGTGATGGCCAACTGCTGGAAGCCAACCCTAGCCTGGCTCGCCTGCTAGGGAGCGAGACCCTGCCGGACGATCTCGGCAAGCTGTCCCTGCAGAGCCTGGTGGGTGAAACCCAGTGGCGCTGGCTGCTGTTGCAACTCGACGTACAGGCCGGCGCAGTCAGTTGCGAATGCCAGCTGTATGATCTCGAACAGCGGCCACGCTGGGTCTACCTGTCGCTGCACCTGCGCCCGCATCAGGCGTTCATCGAGGGCATAGTGGTCGACCTCAGCGAGCGCCGTGCCCTGGAAGAACGCCTGCAACAACTGGCCGCGCATGACGCCCTGACCGGCCTGCTCAACCGCCGCGAGCTGGAAAGGCTGCTCTCGGAAACCCTGGGCGGTACCGCCAAGCGCCGCTTCAGCCATCTGCTGCACCTGAGCCTGGACCGCTTCAAGCAGGTCAACGATCTGTGTGGCCACTCCGCCGGTGACCAGTTGCTCAGGCAACTGGCAAACCAGCTCGCGCACCAGCTGCCGCGCCATGCCGAGCTGGCCCGCGTCGGAGGTGACGAGTTCGCCGTGCTGCTGCGCGAGGTCGATGACGAGGCCGCCCTCAAGCAGGCCGAGGCCCTGCGCCGGGCGGTCGAGCAGTTCGTCTTCACCTGGCAGGGGCGCCCCTTCCGTCTCCACACCAGCATCGGCCTGCTCGCCCTCGGCTCTGGCGTGCGCGACTGGGAGACGGCGCTGACCTGGGCCAGCAGCGCCAGCCAACTGGCCAAACACCAGGGCCGCAACCGCGTCTGTCAGTTCAACCCGGAAGATGGTGCGCTGCTCGAACATCAACGCCAGCTGCAGTGGATCACCCGCCTGCGCGAAGCCTGCGAGCGCGGCCATTTCGAGCTGTTCTACCAACCCGTACAGGCATTGCAGAGTGCCACCGCCGGCCTGCACTACGAAGTGCTGCTGCGCTACCGCGATCCGCAGAGCGGCGAGTGGATCAGCCCCGCGCAATTTCTCGATGCAGCGGCGCGTTATGACTTTCTCGGCGCCATCGACCGCTGGGTCGTACAGCATCTGTGCGCCTGGCTGGCCGCCAATCCACGGCACCTGGCGCAACTGGCTCAGGTCAACGTCAACCTCAGCGCCAACTCTCTACTCGATTCCGACTTCCACCGTTTGCTGCAGGACGAACTGCAGCACCACGGCCTGCCGCCCGGAAAATTCTGCATCGAAGTGACGGAAATGGTCGCCCTGGGTGAGCTGGGCGTCTCCGCCCAGTGGATCGAGGAGCTACGCAGCAAGGGGCTGAAAGTCGCCCTGGACGATTTCGGCAGCGGCTTCGCCTCCTACGCTTATCTGCGTCACTTGCCGCTGGATATCCTCAAGATCGACGGCAGCTTCATCAGCGGTATCGAGAACGACCCGATCAACCAGGCGATGGTCGGCTCGATGCGACAGATTGCCGGGCAATTGGGCCTGCTCACCGTCGCCGAATTCGTCGAGACCCAGGCCAGCCTGGACTGCCTGCGCCGCCTGGGCATCGACTACGCCCAGGGCTATTTCATCGGCCGCCCGCAGCCCTTGCGAAAACTGGCAGACGACGTGCGTCACCACGACACTCAGCAAGCCTGATAGAACGCCACCGGCACGCGCTCGAGCAGCGCCAGGTCCAAGCGCAACATGCGCACGCAGCGCGCGTCCACCAGGCTGGCTGGCAACTCGTTGTTCGGCAGGGCCAGCAACAGGCCAGTGAGATTGAGCACCAGCGCCTCACGCGAAAACACGCCGCTGCCCAGGCCGTAGAGCGCTGCGATCAGCTCACGCAGGCCGAACGGCAACCGCCAGCGGATACGCAGGGCCGAACCGAAGCTCGCCGAACGGCGCAGCATCGCATCGTCGATCTGCTCATTGCTCAGTTCACCGCCCGCTTCCTGCCAGTCCTGCAGGCTGCGCAGCAGGGCCAGTTCGCCCAGATTGTGCAGCAGGCCGGCGGTATAGCAGAGCTCGGCGTCCAACCTCAGCTCGAGCGCCAGCCAGCGCGCCAGCTCGGCGCTGCGCCGCGCCTGCTGCCAGGTATGCGCGGCCAATTCTGCCAGACGTGGGTCACGCAACTGCGCATTGCGCTGCAGCGCCAGGCCCAGCACCAGGTTCAGCGTGCGCGCCACACCCAGGCGATGCAGCGCCTGCGCCAGGGTATGACAAGGCACACCCTGATGCTGCGCGGCAGTGCTGGCGGCGGCAATCAGCAGCGCGGTGATCTGCGGGTCGCTACCGAACACAGCCTCCAGCTCGCCCAGGTCCTGCTCGCCGGCCTGCAATCCCTGACTCACGGCGTTGCGCACATCGCTGAGCAGCGGCGCGCCCTGCCCCTCTTCGCGCACCGTATCGAGATAATCACGCAGCTCGCTGACCAGCAGCGGCTGGCGCACCGCCACCGCAGCAGCAGGCGCAGGCAACAACGTGCGCAGACGCTGCCGCAGGCTTTCGGCATTGAAGGGCTTGGCCAGATAGGCACTGGGCGCCAGCGGCCGGGCGGCGCGTACACTGCTGGCATCCAGGCGTCCACTGATGAGCACGAACGGCAGCGCCGGTGTACGCGGGTGACGACGCAACTGACGCAGCAACTCCAGGCCGTCGAGCCCCGGCAGGTCACCGTCGGCGATCACCAGATCGGGCAGGCGCCGCTTGCACCGCGCCAGTGCCGTCTGGCCATCGCTGACCTGTAGCACACGGGCATCGCCACACACGTCGAGCACCAGCTGCTGCAGCAGATTGGACGTCCAGGGATCCGCCTCGGCGATCAGAACTTCCACACAATGAGCTGAAGCGGTCATGCGAGCCTCTGGGCGAATGACGAACGGAGGATGCCCGAACCTCAGGTACCTACATCCACTGCAAAGCTGATGGATGAGTCAGTTCCACGGCAACGGCGCAGTCTAAACCGGGGCGTTGTGTGACGTAAGTCGCAGATGAGCGAGTTGCACAAAAAATGCGCGACCAATAGCTGCGCCAACCGCCCCGCACAAATGAGCGGCACAGGCGCGAGCCCGAGGGGGAAACACGGGCAAAAAAAAGCCCGCCGATCAGGGCGGGCTTCTTTGCCAGGTAGCCGATCAATTACTTGATCTTGGCTTCCTTGTACATCACGTGCTTGCGTACGACCGGATCGAATTTCTTGATTTCGATCTTGTCAGGGGTGGTGCGCTTGTTCTTGTCGGTGGTGTAGAAGTGGCCGGTACCGGCGCTGGACACCAAACGGATCAGTTCACGCATGACTCTCTCCTTAAACCTTTTCGCCGCGAGCGCGCAGCTCAGCCAGCACTACGTCGATGCCACGCTTGTCGATGACGCGCATGCCCTTGGCAGATACGCGCAGACGCACGAAGCGCTTCTCGGACTCGACCCAGAAGCGATGGTGCTGCAGGTTCGGCAGGAAACGACGACGGGTTTTGTTGTTTGCGTGGGAAATGTTGTTCCCGGTTACCGGACCCTTACCGGTAACTTGACAGACTCTCGACATGCCTCAGCCCTCTAAAACCACATGCCCAACCCGGCATGGGTTGGCCGCTTAAACTCAATGTCATTGGCGCTC
>NZ_JBLWTV010000038.1:0-21314 GCF_048269965.1 Pseudomonas sp.
CCACCCTCACCGAACCAGTACGGCTGCGGGATATGCGCGATGCCCGGGATCGGCAGGTCGCCCTGCTCGTGCATGAATTTCATGCCGCCGAGGCTGGCACCGGCCACGGTGGAGCCGTGGTAGCCGTTGTCGCGACCGATGATGATCTTCTTGTTTGGCTGGCCCTTGCACGCCCAGTAGTGGCGCACCAGGCGCAGCATGGTGTCGTTGCCCTCCGAGCCCGAACCGGTGAAGAACACGTGATTCATGCCGGCCGGCGCCAGCTGGGAGATGGCATGGGCCAGCTCCAGCACCGGCGGATGGGCGGTCTGGAAGAAGGTGTTGTAGAACGGCAATTGACGCATCTGCGCGCTGGCGGCTTCGACCAGTTCCTCGCGGCCATAGCCGACGGCCACGCACCACAGACCGGCCATGCCATCGAGGATCTTGTTGCCCTCGCTGTCCCACAGGTGCACACCCTTTGCTTCAGTGATGATGCGCGGGCCCTTCTCGGCCAGTTGCTTGTAATCACTGAACGGCGCCAGGTGGTGGGCCTGGCTGAGGGCTTGCCAGTGGGCGGTCTTGGGGTTGTTCACGGCGTTATTCATGGCGCCTCCTTCTATCCGTGACATCACAGGTACCAGCGGTATTCGCGCGGGCTGATGTCGTGCATGAAGGCCAGGTGATCCTGGCGTTTGTTCTCGCAATAGACCATGACGAACTCGCTGCCGAGACCAGCGGCGACACGCTCGCTGGCCTGCATGCGGCGCACAGCGTCGAGCATGTCCTTGGGAAAGTCGACGCCGCTTTCGCGGTCGTCATTGAGGGGTGCGATGGGCTCGACCTTGGCGTCGAGGCCATGCTCGATACTGGTCAGCAATGCCGCCAGCACCAGATAGGGGTTGGCATCGGCGCCCGGCAGACGGAACTCCAGACGCAGGTTGCGCGCATCCGACTCGGGGATGCGTACGCAGGCGTCACGGTCCTCGAAACCCCAACTGGCCTTGCTCGCCGAGTTCACCTGGGCGCCGAAGCGGCGGTAGCTGTTGTGGTTCGGCGCATAGATCGGCATCAGCTCCGGCAGCAGTTCCAGGCAACCGGCCACGGCATGCCGCAGCGGGCGCTGCTCGTCACGCGCCAGCAGGTTGTCACCGGCTTCGTCGTAGAGGCTGACGTGGATGTGCATGCCACTGCCCGGATACTGCAGGTACGGTTTGGCCATGAAGCTGGCGCGATGGCCGTATTTGAGCGCCACGCCACGGGTCAGCCGACAGAACAGCGCCGACCAGTCGGCCGCCTGCAGCGGGTCGCTGTTGTGGCTGAAGTTGATCTCGAACTGCCCCGGGCCGATCTCGGCGGTGATCACCGTGGTGTCGATGCCCTGCAGGCGCGCGGTCTCGGTGATGTCGTCGAGCACGTCGGAAAAACGCGACAGCCGTTCGATGTGCATGTTCGGCTGGTCGTCGGCATCGCCGCTCAGATCATCGCGCGGGTACTGCGGCAAGCCATCCTTGAGCGACTTGTCGAACAGATAAAACTCCAACTCGAAGGCCACCACCGGACGAATGCCACGCGCGGCCAGGCGCCGCACAACGCGCGCCAGCACCTCGCGCGGTTCGAACTCGATGGGCGCGTCGGTACCGTCGGAGCTGATCAGCATCTGCCCGAGCGGCTGACGCTCCCAGTTCACCAGCTTGAGCGTGCCGGGAATCAGGCGCCGTGGCGCGTCCGGGTCGCCGTCATGGAAGCAGTAGTCGCCGATCTCGTAGAGACCGCCCTGGGCACCGAGCAGCACGCAGTTCTGCGGCAGCTTAAGGGCGCTGCCGGCAGCGACCTTTTCCAGCATCTCGATGGGGTAGCGCTTGCCATAGAAATGTCCGGGAATATCCAGGCAGATCAGGTCGACGAAGCGCACCTCTGGGTGGGCCTGGCGGAATTGGCGGACTTCGTCGAGCAGCTCGACTCGGGTGACGTTCATTGGAGTTATGTCCGGTTCACGGGAAGGGTCAGGTGTAGATCCACAGCACTCGCGCTGGCGTTTCGCCCTGGTTGGCGTAGCGCAAACGCGCGTAGCTCGGGACCTGGAAGGCATCGCCGGGATACAGCGTGGCACTTTCTTCGTCTTCGCCCAGCCATAGCGTCAGCTGGCCGTCGAGTACGTAGCCAGCCTGTTCCGAGCGGTCGCTCATCTGCCGCTCGCCACTGCTGGCAGCGGGTTCGAGCAGGCTCTCGACCACCATGAAAGCGCCCTGCAAGGTCGGCGAAGCCATGATGTCGGTGATACCGCCGGCCAGGTACAGGGTGCGGCGCTCGTCCGGGCGCGTGACCCAGTCCAGCGCCTTGGGCTTGGGCAGACTGTAGAAATAGGTGGTGGGCACGTCGAGCGCCTCACTGATGGCGGTCAGGTCCTCGACCGTCGGACGCGACAGGCCGCGCTCGACCTGCGAGACAAAGCCCACGGAACGACCGATTCGCTCGGCCAGCTCGTTGAGGGTGACCTTCTTGTGCTTGCGCAGGTCGTGGATGAGCACGGCCAGGGCCGCCATTTCCAGATTCTTGTCCATGTCAGGGCTGTCCATTTCAGAAGCTGTCTCTGAGTCGATACCAGGCTTTGCCGATGGCCTCGAGCGGCGCCGCCAGACGCTCGCCGAACGGGAATTCGGGGTTGCGCAGTTGCCGGTACAACGCCAGTTCGTCGTCATCACCGAGGACGGCATCGCTGACCGCCCGCGCCGCCGCCAGGGTCGGCAGCACACCGTGACCGGAGAAACCCTGCAGCCAGTAACGGCCGTTCTCGCCGCCAACGTCCGGGGTGCGGGCACGGGTCACGTCGATATGACCGCCCCAGGCGAAGTCGATGGCCACGCCTGACAACTGCGGGAATACGCGCTCGAGGGACGGCCGAGTGGCGGCCGCCATGTCCTTTGGCAAGCCACCCAGGTAGGTGCAACCACCGCCGAACAGCAGGCGGTGATCCGGGGTGCGGCGAAAATAATCGAGGACGAACTGGTTGTCGGTAACGCAGGCATTGCGCGGCAGCAACGCCTCGGCGCGCTCGGCGCCCAGCGGCTCGGTGGCGATCTGGTAAGTGCCGACCGGCAGGATGCGCCTGGCCAGTCGCGGCTCCAGATCGTCGATATAGGTGTTGCAGGCCAGCACCAGGTTGTCGGCCTGCACACTGCCCTGCCCGGTACGCACGCGGTAGCCGTCGCCCTGCACATCCTGGCTCAGCGCGCGGCTCTGCTCGAAGATCTGCCCACCGGCACGGATGAAGGCCTCGGCCAGACCGAGCGCCAGCTTGAGCGGGTTGAGGTGCCCAGCCTCGGGGTCATAGAGGCCGGCGCGGTAACGCTCGCTGGCGACCCATTGCGGCATCTGCTCACGCGACACGAACTGCAGCGCGCGGTGCCCCCATTTACGGGCGGCCTCCTCCTGCCACTCATGCAGCAATGCCACACGCCGGGGCAGCACCGCCGTCCACAAATGACCACGGCGGTAATCGCAGTCGAAGCCATGCCGCTGGGGCAGTTCACGCAGCTCGTGGGCTGCCCAGCTCATGCCATCCCACAGACGGCGAGCGCGCTCGATGCCCAGCGCCTTTTCCAGCGGCGGCATGTCGCAGGACCAGCCCAGAATCGCCTGCCCGCCGTTGCGTCCAGAGGCCGCCCAGGCCACACGACTGGCCTCCAGCAGAATGACCCTGCGTCCCGCTTCGGCCAGGCGCAAGGCGGTGTGCAGGCCACTGAAACCGGCGCCGACCACCAGCACATCACACTGCAAGTCACCTTGCAGGGCCGGATAGTGCGTCAGTCGATCCTTGCAGCTATGGGCGTAATAGCTGTCGACGTGCTCACTGGCATGACGAAACATAGACGACTCATGAAATTCAAGATAATTAATTTCATGAAAATCTATAGAGATAATTTCACAAAGGCAAGCCTGAGCGGCTCAGGCGACTTGCTGCTGCAACTCCAGGCCGCATTCGAGATGAGTGAACAGCCCTTCGTCTATCGCCCGGGCCACGACCCGGCGCAGGCCTTCGCTGCCGAGAAAAGCGTCGCGTGCCGCTGCCGAGCGCCACTGCCCTTCTACTTGCCAGATCAACGGATCACTGCGCAGAGAGAACACGAGCAGGCGTTCGCACCCTGGGATATCTCGGCCGACCTCATGTAACCGCGCCAGGCACTGCCCCAACCGGTCTGAACGGTCGTGGCGGGCGCGAACGGTCATACGGTGAATGATGCTCATGGCAACCTCCTGGAGTTGAATCAATACATACCGGCAGCGTTTCGCTGCAAAACATGGGGCGCTGCGTCCGGCTCTGCAAAAGCCGCTTCGCCAACGGCTCGTGAGTCGAGCCAGGCAGTGGCGAGCAACAACAGGGTCAGCGGCGCGATCAACCATTTGCTGGACATGGCTCGCTCCTCTAATGACGGCTATGGGCACCGCTTAGCGGGTGATGTCGCTACTGCATGCGTTCGAGCCAGCGCAGAGGCACCGCTCGATGGCGACAAAGATCAGGCAGAAAGTCATCGGGGCGTTAGTCGATTACTGGTGAATTCTTGCCTAAACCTGCAATTCAGGAAATTGCATCAGCGCGGTGCACAGAGCCGAAGCACTCCTTGAAATACTCTGTATCACTGGCTATTTGCCCATTACTGGCAAATATTTGCCTAATCCTGCCGCCCCTCATGACTTGCCTGAAAAACCTGGCTAGGCTTCGCTGACTTTCCGGAGGCGCGCCATGCATTCACCCATTCATACCGCCACAACTCTCGACACCCCACTTGCCGAGCTGAGCCACGAAATGGCGCGTCTGGTCGAGCGCTTCGTCCCCGAGGATGGCTTACACCTCACCGCCATCCCCGGCCTGAAACTGGCGCGCGCCACAACACCCAGCCTGCCGATGCAGACGGTCTACGACCCGTGCCTGTGCATCATCGCCCAGGGCCGCAAGGAGATTCGTCTGGGTGACGAACTCTATGTTTATGATCCGTTGAATTACCTGGTGGCATCGGTGGTATTGCCAGTCACCGGCCGAGTGATCGAAGCCAGCCAGGAGGCGCCGTACCTGAGTCTCGCACTGGAGATAGATCCAGCATTGATCAGCAGCTTGATCACCGAGATGCCGCCCATTCCAGCTCCTGATGCCGCCTCGCAACGGGCGCTGTTTCTCGATCGTCTCGACCCGCGCCTGCTGGATGCGGTGATCCGTCTGCTGCGCCTGCTGGAAACCCCGCGCGATATCGCCATGCTGGCGCCATTGGCATTGCGCGAGATTTTCTATCGCATGCTGCTCAGTCCGCAGGGCCACCGCCTGCATGAAGTGGTCATCGCCGACAGCCAGAGCCAGCGCATCTCCCGCGCCATCGAGTGGCTGCGCAAGAACTTCGACCAGCCGCTGCGCATCGAGGAGCTGGCCCGAGAGGTGAACCTGAGCCCCTCGACCCTGCACCACAGATTCAAGGCCGTCACGGCATTCAGCCCGCTGCAGTACCAGAAGCAACTGCGTCTGCAGGAGGCTCGCCGCTTGATGCTGTGCGACAACCTGGAAGCGGCAGCGGCCAGCTACCGCGTTGGCTATGAAAGCCCATCGCAGTTCAGCCGCGAGTACAGCCGCCTGTTCGGCGATCCACCACAGCGCGACATCGCCCGCCTGCGTCAGGCCGCGCAGAATCAGGTCGCTTCCTGATAACCGCGCAGGACCATGCCCCCGTGGGAGGCGCTTCAGCGGCGAGCTTTTCCGCCCTTTTTGAGGATGATCGCGGCTAAAGCCCCTCCCACTGCGCGCCCGGCTACAACCCCATCTGCTTGGCGATGATCTCGTTCATGATCTCGCGGGTACCGCCGCCAATGGAGAGGATGCGGTTGTCGCGGTACAGGCGCTCGACCAGAGACTCGCGCCATCGAGGCCCGAATGCCGCCTCTACAATCCCATCTGCTTGGCGATGATCTCGTTCATGATCTCGCGGGTACCACCACCGATGGAGAGGATGCGATTGTCGCGGTATAGGCGCTCGACCAGAGACTCGCGCCATCGAGGCCCAGATGCCGCCCTTACAACCCCATCTGCTTCGCGATGATCTCGTTCATGATCTCGCGCGTACCGCCGCCAATGGAGAGGATGCGGTTGTCGCGGTACAAGCGCTCGACCAGGCTTTCGCGCATGTAACCCATGCCGCCCATGATCTGCACCGCATCATAGGTCAGACGGTCGGCGATATCGGTGGCGAAGTTCTTGGCCATGGAAATCTCCTTGATCACGCTCCTGCCGGCGGCCATCTGCGCAGCCTGGCGGTAGGTGAACTCGCGGGAGACCTCCAGCTGCGTGGCCATCTCGGCCAGGCGATGCTTGAGCACCTGGAACTTGCCTATCGGCTTGCCGAACGCCTGGCGTTCGCGTGCCCACTTCAGCGACTCCTCCAACGCCAGTTGCGCGGTCATGTTGGCCATGATCGCCAGGCTCAGACGCTCGCTCTGGAAGTTGGCCATGATGCAGGCGAAGCCGGCGTTCTCTGCACCGATCAGGTTCTCCACCGGCACCTTGCAGTCCTCGAAGAACAGCTCGGCGGTATCCGATGCCCACCAGCCCATCTTCTTCAGCTTGCGACCGACGCTGAAGCCCGGCGTGCCCTTCTCCACCAGCAGCAGGCTGACGCCGCCGAAACCCTCAGCGCCGGTACGCACGGCCACCGTGAAGTAATCGGCACGCACGCCGCTGGTGATGAAGGTCTTGCTGCCATTGATGCGGTAATGATCGCCGTCGCGTACGGCGCGGGTCTTGAGATTGGCCACGTCGGAGCCACCGCAAGGCTCGGTCACCGCCAGCGCCATGATCTTCTCACCAGCCAGCACCTGTGGCACCACACGCTCACGCACAGCCGGTCTGGCCCATTTGACGATGGGCGGCAAGCCGATATCCAGCGAGCCGAGCCCGGCTACCAGACCGCCGGAACCACAACGCATCAGCTCTTCGCTGGCCGCGACCTTGGCGAATACGTCGCCCTCATGACTGCCGCCGTACTGTTCGGGATAACCAATGCCAAGAATGCCCGCCGCGCCCGCCTTCAGATACAGCTCGCGAGGAAACGCCTCGGCCTCTTCCCATTCATCGATATGCGGCAGGATCTCGCGCTCGACGAAGCGCCGAACGGAGTCGCGAACCAACTGGTGAGAATCATCGAAATAGGACTGAGGGACGGCCATGCGGGTACTCCCGTTATTGTTTTGGCCACCCTAACCTAGCGCTTGCTTGGTTTTCAAGCGAGCGTTTCATTTCTGCTCGCGCAGCGCCTTTCTCACCCGCTCGCCCATCTCGTAGGCAGGCCCTTCCACCGACTGGAAATTGCGCGTGTAACGCTGGGCGAAGCCATCGCTACCCCACTCGCGGTATTGCTGTACATGCCAGAGTTCATGGGCCCAGAGCGCCGTATCCTGGGCGGCGGCCTCGGCGTCGCGCAACACCACCACGTCGACCAGCGTCACGGCCTGCACATCGGGGTTCTGCAGCATGACGGTGGCGGCGTCCATCTCGTCGGTGATGCCGACGCGAAAGCGCACTTCATCGAGCAACGCATCGTCGTAGAACGGCGCCAGCTGTGCACGGATCATCAAAGGGATGGGCTCGGTACCCGCTCGCAGTGCTGCCTGGCGAGAGTGCAGCAACCAGGCTTCGAGACGCGCCGCAGCCAGATTCAGGCCGTCCTCACGGACCCGCACGGGATCGGGCACGCACAAGCAGGAAGCGCCCAGACACACCTGCACCTGCCCGGCCGGGCATTGAGCCTGTGCGGCCAGAGGCGCGCCAAGCAGGAGCAACGGAGCAAGGAGGCGCAGCGTGTCGGCGATCACTGGCACTGCGAATCGAGAGGCTTCGACGGCTTACAGACTGATCGGGCGCCGGCCTGCCAAGGCATGGGCCAGGGTGCCGCCATCGACCAGTTCGAGCTCGCCACCGAGCGGCATGCCATGGGCAATACGCGAGGCGATCAGGCCTTTGCCGGCGAGTATCTGGGCGATGTAGTGCGCCGTGGCCTCGCCTTCCACCGTCGGATTGGTGGCCAGGATCACTTCGCTGAAAACACCGGCATCGATGCGCTCGAGCAGCGCAGGAATACCGATGGCCTCTGGCCCCAGACCATCGAGCGGTGACAGATGGCCCTTGAGCACGAAGTAGCGACCGCGAAAGCCGGTCTGCTCCACGGCATGCACGTCCATCGGACCTTCCACTACACACAGCAGGCTGTCGTCACGCCGCTCGTCCAGACACAGCTGGCAGATCTCGTCTTCGCTCAGGCTGCGGCAGCGCTTGCAATGCCCAACGCCTTCCATCGCCGCATTCAGTGCCTGCGCCAGACGCTGACCGCCACTGCGATCGCGCTCGAGCAAGTGCAGCGCCATGCGTTGTGCCGTTTTCTGTCCGACGCCGGGCAGGATGCGCAGGGAGTCGATCAACTGGCGAATCAGAGGGCTGAAACTCATGGCGTTCCTAAGGTTAGTAGCCCGGATGCAATCCGGGAGCACAGCTCACAGGTCATTCCCGGATTGCATCCGGGCTACAAATTTGAAGCCCGTCGCCGTCCTGCACATGCGATCAACACAATAAGAGTGGCGATCAGGCGACGTGCAGGGCAAGGCGCCGGTGGACGAGGAACCGCAGTGTGCTGGAGCACATGAGGATTCCGAGTTCGCCGGCAACGCCGCCATGTGCGTCGACTGGACGGCACGAGGCCTGTCAGAAGGGCATTTTGAAGCCGGGGGGGAGCTGCATCCCCGCAGTCATGCCGGACATCTTCTCCTGGCTGTTCTGCTCGACCTTGCGCACCGCGTCGTTGACGGCAGCAGCGATCAGGTCTTCGAGCACTTCCTTGTCTTCCTGCATCAGGCTGTCATCCAGGGTGATGCGCTTGACGTCGTGACGACCGGTCATCACCACGCTGACCAGGCCGGCGCCAGACTGGCCGGTGACTTCGGCGTTGGCCAGCTCTTCCTGCATCTTCTGCATCTTTTCCTGCATTTGCTGAGCCTGCTTCATCAGGCCTGCCATGCCACCTTTCATCATGTCGGTATCCTCGGTGTTCAGAATTAACTGGGGGTATCGATAGGTTCGATGCTGTCGTCGCGCACCTTGGCGGCGAACTGCTGAATCATCTGCTGCACCAGCGGGTCGGCATGGATCGATGCCTCGGCACTGCGCTGGCGGTCGGCGCGGCGCCGGGCTGCGGCCTGCGCCGGGGTTTCCTGCTCGGGCTTGCACAGCTCGATGCGCAGTTTGATGCTGCGCCCCTGCTGCTGGTTCAGCGCATCATTGAGTCGACGCTGCTGAGTCGGGTTGAACAGCGCGCTGTGCGCCGGGTCCAGGTGCAGCAGCCAGTCATCGCCATTGGCTTCGATCAGGGTGCAGTTGGCAGCGATGCTGCCCGTCATGCCGCCCAGGCCAAGCTGCGGGAACAGTGACAGCCATTCTGCCGCCAGCCCTGTAGCCGGCTTGGCGGCCGGCAACGGTTCTTCAACCACGGGCGTCGCGGTTTCGGCCTGGCCGAAATCGTAATCGAGGGTTTCGGCGTCCATTTCGACGTAGTCGTAGTCGCCGAGCGGCGGCTCGTCTTCACCGCCCTCAACATCGGCTACTGGCTGCGCGATCTCATTCGCTGCGGGCACTTCGACCGCAGCGACTTGCACGGCTGCTGACTCTGCGGGTTTCACCTCTGGCTCTGCCAGAGCGACAGACTGAGCAGGCTCAGCCACAGGCTCGGATGCCTGGGCAGTCTCCCAAGGTACATCAACCACAGGAGCAGCAGGCTCGGGCTCGGCGGGCAGGTCAGCCGCCGGCGCCGGCGCGACAGGCGCTTCAACAGGCTGAACCGGCTCACTCACGACAGGCGCGACACTCGTGGCCGGCACAACAGGACTCGGCTCGACCGCCGCCGTCACGACAGGAGCCTGTGCGACGGGAGCGATGACAGGCGCTGGAGCGGAAACCACGGGAGCCGGCATAGCGGTGCCGGCCACTGGGTCTTGATGGGGATCAGCAGTGGCCTGGCTGATCCCCAAGGGCTTTAGCGTGACCCTGGGCGCGTCATCGGCGCCTGCCGGGCGGAAGGCCAGCATGCGCAGCAGCACCATCTCGAAGCCGCCGCGCGGTTCAGGTGCCAAGGGTAGATCGCGACGGCCGATCAAGCCCATCTGATAGTAGAACTGCACGTCTTCGGCCGGCAGCGCCTGGGCCAGTTGCAGCACGCGCTCGCGGTCGCCCTGACCGTTGTCGACGGCCTCCGGCAACGCCTGGGCAATCGCAACGCGATGCAGAACGTTGAGCATCTCCGACAGCACGCCATTCCAGTCCGGCCCCTGCTCGGCGAGATGACGCACCGCCTCGATCAGCGCCCGGGCATCGCCCTCGATCAGCGCATGCAGCACACCGTAGACCTGACCGTGATCGAGGGTGCCGAGCATGGCGCGCACGTCGGCCGCCAACACCTTGCCCTCGCCGAAGGCAATCGCCTGGTCGGTCAGGCTCATGGCGTCGCGCATCGAACCATCGGCAGCACGACCGAGCAGCCACAGGGCGTCGTCCTCGAACGGCACGTTCTCGGCAGTCAATACATGGGTCAGGTGCTCGACCACGCGCTCCGGCGGCATGTTCTTCAGCGAGAACTGCAGGCAGCGCGACAGCACGGTGACCGGCAACTTCTGCGGGTCGGTGGTGGCGAGCAGGAATTTGACGTGGGGCGGCGGCTCCTCCAGGGTCTTCAACAGGGCGTTGAAGGAGCTGGTGGAGAGCATGTGCACTTCGTCGATCAGGTAGACCTTGAAGCGGCCGCGACTTGGCGAGTACTGCACATTATCGAGCAGCTCACGGGTGTCTTCGACCTTGGTGCGGCTGGCGGCGTCCACTTCGATCAGGTCGACGAAACGACCCTCATCGATTTCCCGACAGACCGAGCAGGTGCCACAAGGGGTAGAGCTGATGCCGGTTTCGCAGTTCAGGCACTTGGCGATGATCCGCGCAATGGTGGTCTTGCCCACCCCACGCGTGCCGGTGAACAGGTAAGCATGGTGCAGGCGCTGGCTGTCCAGGGCGTTGATCAGAGCCTTGAGCACATGCGTCTGGCCGACCATTTCGCGGAACGAGCGCGGACGCCATTTACGTGCAAGAACCTGATAACTCATGGAAAACCGTCATATGAGGAAAGCAAAAGAGGGCTAATCCTAGCCGAGCAACCGGCAAATTGCATCCGCCACCGGCATGCGCGAGGCAGCATCGTCCTGACGTGAGAAATAACACTGGTCATTTCTTGCACAAGGCATTATCATCCGCGCCGTTCGTACCACGCTGTAAGTCAATAAGGCCTCGCGCCCCCTCGCTGGTTTCCCGGTTCAACGTCTAGCGCATCCCTGCGCTGCCGCCCTCCCCGATCCCATCTGCTGACTGATCAGGCCGACTCGCCGTTTATCGGCGCAGTTCCTCTGCCTGCCTCCGACGTACCGACCACGCCGAAGAACCGTAACATTGGAACTTTATCGTGCTAATCAAGCTCCGATCGGTTGACATGCTATGGCCGCTTTTCGGCCAACCACATGGAGCTACACCACGCGCAACGAAGCGCACATGCTTTAAGGAATACCCAGAAAAATGAATGCTCAACATCAAATTCAGAAAGCCATCAGCACGCTGACTCACGCCTTCGCTCCGTTCGATTGCCGCATCCTGGCAACGCGCAAGGGCAGCTTCAGCTTTACCCTGGTCGACAAGACCGGTATCGCCCAGTACAGCCAGCGTCTTTACCCAGGCCAGTACAGCGACGAGTCGCTGCAACAGGTGATCGAGCGTACCCGCCAGTCGCTCACCGCCTGAACTTAGTCGTCATCCTGAGGTCGAAGGTGACCAACCTCAGGATGGAGTAGGACATGGAACTCACCAACCAACAGCTCGTCGATCACCTGTTCAATCCGTTGCGTGCCAGCTTCAGCTCACCACGACCGGACGGCAGCATCATCCTCGCCTTGCTCGACGAGAGCGACAGCACCGTCTACAGCCGCGTCCTGGCCAAGCCACAGATCAGCGACCAGAATGCCTTCGCCCAGAGCCTGGAAGAAATCCGCCTGGAACTGGCCGTACGCGCCGGCAACATACCCGCCGACCTGCGCAAGACGCTCAAGGAACAGGACAGCGTGCTGAATTACCGCATCGCCTGAGCCTGCAAACACCCAAAGCCCGCGCCCAAAGCGCGGGCTTTTTAGTGCGCACAGCAAAAAGCCGCCAGATGGGCGCTGAAGATTGAGACAAGGGAGAGGCGACAGCCTGGAAACTGGAGGTGGACCCCACCAGCCACACCCCGGCACACGATGTTCCCGCTGTGGCTGCTCCCTTCCGGGCCTGACCAGGTTAACGGGTAATCGTTGCGAGGGGACCGGCAGGGCCACCATAACGCGGCTCGCCATTGCGACGAGCCGCGCCATTGTAACGGCTAAACCCAAACTTACAACTGCTTCAAACACTTAGATAGGCGAGACACTCCCGTTATACTCGGAAGCGCCCCACCAACTGGGCTAGCCCGTGAGACAGCTCGGACAGATGCTGACTGGCCCGCGTGCTCTGTTCGGAGGTCTGCGCCGCTTCGTTGGAGAGGTCGCGAATGTCGCTGATATTGCGTGCGATTTCCTCGGTGACGCTGCTCTGCTCCTCGCAGGCGGTAGCGATCTGCGCGGCCATGTCGTTGATGCGCTGCACCGAGTCGCCGGTCACGCTCAAAGCCTGGTCCACACCGGCCGCCTGCTCCACGCTCTGCCGCGCCCGCGCACTGCCCGAATGCGTAGCCTTGACCGCGTTCTGCACACCCGCCTGCAGACGCTCGATCATCTGCTGAATGTCCTTGGTCGACTCCTGGGTACGCGCTGCCAGCGCCCGCACCTCATCGGCGACCACGGCAAAACCACGGCCCTGCTCACCCGCCCGCGCCGCCTCGATGGCCGCGTTGAGCGCCAGCAGGTTGGTCTGTTCGGCAATGCCCTTGATCACCGCCAGCACCGCACCGATGTTGGCGGTTTCCTGCTCCAGGGTCTGGATGGTGTCGGAGGCGCTCTCCACTTCCTGGGCCAGTTGACGGATCGAATGAATGGTCGCGCCGACCACCTGGGCCCCCTCGCGCGACTGCACTTCGGCATGCCGCGCTGCATCGGCGGCATTCTGCGCATTGCGCGCGACCTCATGCACTGCCACGCTCATTTCGGTGGCCGCCGTGCTGACCTGATCGACCGCCGCGTGCTCGCTGCTGATCAACCGATCATTGGCCGCCGCCATGCCAGCGAGACTCTGCGCCGAGTCAGCCACCTCACCCGTGACCCTTCCGACTTCCTTGATCAACGGCTGCAGTTTGTCGAGAAAGCGGTTGAAGGCATGACTGAGCTTGCCCAGCTCGTCCCTGGAGAGCACGTCCAGGCGCACCCGCAAGTCGCCATCACCGTCGGCGATCTGTTCGATGCGATAAAGCAGGTTATGCAGCGGGCGGGTCACCAACAGCGGGAAGCCCACCACCAGCACCAGGCACACCAGCAGGCCGCTGGCGATGATCAGTCCCTGCTGCCAGACCAGCGCTTCGCCGCGGGCAATGGCCTCGGTGCCAACGGCATTGGCGGCGTTGTCTTCCAACTCACCGAGTTTGTCGATGGCCGTGCGCGCCTCTTCGAACTGTGCCTCGCTGTCGGCGAAACTCAGCCGACTGGCTGCATCGGGGTCGCTGCTGGCCATTTCCAGTACGCGCAACGAGGTTGCCTTCCAACGGTCGAAGCCGCGGTCGAATTCCGCCACCAGCGCCAGCGCCTCGCTGCCGGGCTGCATGTCGGCGAACTTGTGCACGCGGTCGTAGGCCTGCTGCAGGTTCTCGGCGTGCGCTTTCTTGAGCGCGGCGACGTGTTCACCGGCCCCCTCATCGAGCAGGCTGCGCTCAGCGACGAAGGCCTGGTAAAGATCGCGGTCGGCGTTGAGCAGCAGGCTGATGGCCGGCAGATGGCGATTGGTCAACGTGGTACTGGATTCGGCGACCTGAGTGATGCCACGCACGCCCAAGGTTCCCATCGCGACCAGCAAGGCGGCCAAGAGCATAATGGGCAAGGCAATCTTCCAGCGGAACCCCAGATCGGCAAATGCGCGCAACATGATGGCACTCCAGCATTAGGCAAGTATCAGTAGCTTAGCCGAGCCTTGCCAGGTCGCCGTCAGACCGTGCAAAAATCCGGAAAAGCTCTGGCGCTGAGCTAAGCTCCTCCACTCCTGCTCGCGCCACTCGTCGCATCCCGCAGTTCGGCCATGATGAGCATTCCCGGGGCACGCACGCCCCCTCAGGAGCAGCCATGGCCAATTCACATGACGCCCGCCCACCCGACTCTCTGGGTGCGTGGCTACGCCATGCACCGCCATCAGCGGTCGGCTGCGTTTTTTGCTCGCACGCTGGAACCACCAGGATGGCTGCGACACTAAGCCCTATCGGCAGTGGCCGTTACGGCGCTGCCGTACCCCCCCTTTTATGTTAGCGTTCCCATGTTTTCGGCTGTGCAGCCCATGCCTGCAACACCGAACCTCTCACCTGCAAACGGAGTTACATCATGGCAATCACCAAAGACCAACTGATCAGCGACCTGGCCGAGGCCGTATCCCTGCCCAAAGCCACTGTCCGTACCCTGATCGATCAGCTGGGCGAAATTGTCGGCGACGCACTGGAGAACGACGGTGAGATCACCCTGCCAGGCATCGGCAAGCTCAAGGTAAGCGAGCGCCCGGCGCGCACCGGTCGTAACCCGCAGACCGGCAAGAGCATCGAAATCGCGGCCAAGAAAGTGGTCAAGCTGGTGCCTGCCAAGGCCCTGACCGACGGCCTGAACTGAGTGTTCGCCGGCCCAGGCGCAATGCCTGGGCCAGCTCGCCCCTGCTTATTTCATGACCTGCAACTCGGTGACGATGTAGCGATTGCCTTGTTGCTCCACCTGAAAACTCACCTTTTCTCCAACTGAAACCCCTTCCAGCAGTTCCGGTTTCTCGACCTCGAACACCATGGTCATCGGCGGCATGCCAATGCTGGCGATGGGGCCGTGACGCAGGGTGATCTTCTGCGTGGCGACGTCCACCTTGCGCACCTCGCCATGGCTCAGCGGCGCGGGGTCGGCGGCCTGCAACGGCAGGCTGAACAGGGCGGCCATGGCCGCGATCATCAGTTGCTTCTTCATGCGTTTTTCCTCTCGCAGGTCATTCGGCCAGCACGTGGATGGTGCCGACCATGCCAGCTTGGTAGTGGCCGGCGATCAGGCAGGCAAAATCGAATTCGCCTGCACGGTTGAAAGTCCAGATCATCTCGCCGACTTGACCCGGCGGCACATGCGCCATGTAGGGTTCGTCGTGTTCCATGCCGGGAAAGCGCAGCATCATCGCGGCGTGCTCGTCCAGCGTCTGGCGGGTGCCGATCACGAACTCGTGCAGCATCTGGCCGTCGTTGTGATGGACGAAGCGGATTGTCTCGCCCTGCCTGATCTGCAGATTGTCGGGGGTGAAGCGCATCTGGTCGGTCATGCGCATCTCGATGCTGCGGTCGACCTCGCTGGCGTCGCCGGCGATGCCCCAGGGCTTCTGCTCCCTGATCGTTGCTGCAGCGTGATGGCCCTCGTGCGCCTGGCTGTGGGCCAGCGCCGGAGCGGCGACCAGCAAGCCGACCAGGAGCATCAGGGGGGAAAGGGTTGTCTGTTTCATCTGCTTAGTCCTCGAATTGCGCTGGCAGCGCCTTTGACCAGACGCTGCGCCACGTCGCTCAGCGGCTAAAGCGCAATGCCGCCCAGCCGCTTCTGCGCACGCCATTTCCAACGTGCGTCAATGCCCGGCATGCCCGCCCGGCTTGCGCACCTGAACCTCCACCGGGGAGTCGAGCGGCTGCTCGAGCGGCATCGACTGGCCGCCGCCTTCGTGCGAGCGACTCGGACTGGTCAGTGCGCCCTTCCACTCATGGGCCACCGTGCCGGCCGGATGCCTGAACCAGCCGGGGTCGCGGTAATCGCCGACGGCCTGGTCCTTGCGCACCTTGAGCAGGGTGAACATGCCGCCCATTTCCACCGAACCGAAGGGGCCGTCGCCGGTCATCATCGGCACGGTGTTGTCCGGCAGCGGCATCTGCATCTCCGCCATGTCGGCCATGCCGCGCTCGCCCATCACCATGTAGTCCGGCACCAGCCTGGCGATCTTGCGGGTCATCTCGCGATGATCGACGCCGACCAGGGTCGGTACGTCGTGGCCCATGGCGTTCATGGTGTGATGGCTCTTGTGGCAGTGCAGCGCCCAGTCGCCCTCCTCGTCGGCGATGAACTCGAGCTGGCGCATCTGCCCAGCCGCCACGTCGGCGGTCACTTCCGGCCAGCGCGAACCGGCCGGGGTCGGCCCGCCATCGGTGCCGGTGACCTCGAACTCATGGCCGTGCAGATGGATCGGGTGGTTGGTCATGGTCAGGTTGCCGACGCGCAGGCGCACCCGCTCGCCCTGGCGCGCCACCAGCGGGTCGATACCGGGGAACACGCGGCTGTTGAAGGTCCACAGATTGAAGTCGAGCATCTGCATGATCTTCGGCGTGTAGGCGCCCGGCTCGATGTCGTAGGCACTGAGCAGGAAGCAGTAGTCGCGGTCCACCTCACTGATCAACGGGTGATGGTCCTTGGGATGGGTGACCCAGAAGCCCATCATGCCCATGGCCATCTGCACCATCTCGTCGGCGTGCGGGTGGTACATGAAGGTGCCGGGGCGGCGGGCGACGAACTCGTAAACGAAGGTCTTGCCCACCGGAATCGCCGGTTGGGTCAGGCCCGCCACGCCGTCCATGCCGTTGGGCAGACGCTGGCCATGCCAGTGGATGCTGGTGTGCTCGGGCAGCTTGTTGGTGACGAAGATACGCACCCGGTCACCCTCCACCACCTCGATGGTCGGCCCAGGCGACTGGCCGTTGTAGCCCCACAGATGGGCCTTGTAGCCAGGCGCCAGCTCGCGCACCACCGGTTCGGCGACCAGATGGAACTCCTTGACGCCGTTGTTCATGCGCCACGGCAGAGTCCAGCCGTTGAGGGTGACCACCGGGTTGTAGGGCCGCCCGCTGCCTGGCTGCAGCGGCGGCTGGGTGTCGGCGCTGGCCTGCAACACCGGCTCGGGCAGGGCCGCCAGGGATACCCGGCTGACCGCCGAGGTGGCTACAGCAGCGCCGATGGCGCTGGCCCCGAGAAAGAAATCGCGTCGTGAAACCATCAGGGAATTCCTTGTTCAGTGGCCGGCGGCCGGCTCGGCGGAAGCGCCAGGCGCCGCAGCGAGCGAGAGATTGGGGGCGCCCAGCAGGGCCATGTCGAGGTCGGCGCGGGCGAGCCAGAAATCGCGCTGCGCCTGCAGGTAGCCGTCCACCGCCTGCACCTGGCGGCGCGCATCGGCGAGCAGGTCGAAGGTGCTGATGAACATGCCGTTGTAGCGCAGCAGGTTTTCCTCGGCGATGCGCTGACGCAGCGGCAGCACCTCGGCGCGGTAGTGCTGCGCCAGCTCGAAGGCATTGCGATAGGCGTGATAGGCCTCGCGCACCTGCGAACGGGCATTGATCGCCGTCTCGGCCGCGCGGTTGAGCGCCTGGCGATACTGCGCCTCGGCCCGCGCCACCCTGGCGCCGCTCCAGTCGAACAGCGGCAGCTCGACGCTGATCTCGTAACCGCGCTGGGTCGGCTCCTCGTTGGAGCGATTGTTGACCACGCCCAGCTCCAGCACGTTGATGAACCGCGTGGTGCGGGTCAGGCCGAGGTTCTGCGCCAGCCTTTCGGCATCCACACGCACGGCCTGGATGTCCTGGCGCTGACTCATGGCCAGGCGCTCCACGTCCGGCAACCGGTCGGCGCTTTTCGGCAGCGTCGGCAGCCGCTCGGGCAGGCGATAGTCGAGTTGTTCGCCCCACAGGCCGAGCAGCCGGGTCAGTTGCTCGCGGCTGCCTACCCGTGCCTGTTCGGCCCGCAGCAGGCCGATGCCGGCCTCGGCGTAGAAGGTCTGCTGCTCGGCCTGCTGCAGTTTGCTGAAGTTACCTACCGCAGCCATTCGCCTTGCCAGCTCGGCACCGACCTCAGCGGCATCGAGCACCTGCCGTGCATAGACCAGGCTTTCCTCGGCAGCGACCGCCTCATACCAGGCCTTGCGCGTCTCGCTGGCCAACTCGAATACCGCCAGGCTGGTCTGCCGCTGCAGGTGCTCGAAGCGCCGGCCTTCCAGACGCGAGGTCAACGGCAGGGCGATCAACCGCGCCAGGTTCAGGTGCAGACCGCGCTCGTATTCGACCTCGCTGCCCTTTTCCAGGCGGCCGTAGGAGAAACCGGGGTTGGGCAGGCGCCCGGCCTGTACGCGCTCGGCCTCGCCGATGCCCAGTTCGTCGAAGGACGCCTGCAGGCCGCGATTATTGAGCAGCGCGAGCTGTACAGCAGCGTCCAGGCTCAGAGGTTCGGCCAGCAGCTCGATCACCCGCGCATCGATCTGCCCGCGCCCGGCCTCGTCGCGGGCCCACAGCAGCTGCTTGTCCAGTTGGCGCTCAGCGCTTTGTTGCACCGGATCGAAGCCGCCGTCCTGGCTGAAGCCGGCGCAGCCGGCCAACAACGCAGCGTAGAGCAGCACCAGGGGTTTAATGGTGGGCATGGCCACCTCCCTCGGCTGGCTCGCTACCCTGCTCGTCCAGCTGCTCCCAGCCTTCCATGCTGTAGGTGCGCCAGCCGCCGATACGGCCGACCAGGTCGTTGGCCGCGCGCCAGTCCTGCAACGGCTCGTCAGCCTGGGCGCGGTAGTCTTCGAGGGGTGAACGGTAATCCTGCGCCGGCACGACGGCGTTGGCGTCCAGCGGGTCGGGCTGGGCGGCTGGCAGGATGCCAGGCAGCGCCAGGCAGCGCCAGGGCGACTGAGCCCAGCAGCCATCCGGCAAGAGAATGCAGATTCATGATGTGTTCTCGCGTACGGCGGCCAGACGGCCGCGTGAGCTAAAGGCGCCGCAGAACGGCGCTACCTAGAGGGCTCAGGCGAGAGAACGACGCGGGGGGCGTTCAGGTGTGTCGGCCACGCCGACGATAAGGCGCTCGGGCCAGGTTGCAGCCGGCTCGACGGTTTGCAGGGCAGAGTCGTTCAGAAACGGCTGGCTGGGCGCGGCAACACCGACGCAGAAGGCGCACAGGGTGCACAGGCTGCCATCGGCGGGAACATCGCTGCTGGCCAGCGGGACGGCGTCCTGATGTGCGCCATGCGCGCTGTCGGCCGCCATGTCATGTCGCATGCCATGCTCGCCGTGCTGACTGGCGCTGATCTGCAGAGCGCCGCTGCGATGCACCTGCTCGCACAACTGCATGCCGAGCGCCGCCATGGCCTGTGCAGGCAGGGCCAGCATCAGTATCCAGATCAGGGCGGTACGCAGATTTTTGCGCATGGGATCGCGAGGCCAGAGTCAGAGGGCGATGGGCCGGATTATCCGCGCGCTGGTCGCTTTGTCCAGTCCTACAGCGACAGGTGACCGGCATACAGGCCAAAGCCGGCCAGCACGGCAGTCAGCAGCACGGCGGCGAATATCGGCCATTCGTAGCGGGTGAACAGCACCTGCCCCTGCTCGCGTTTGGCCTGGCGAAACAGCAGCGCCCCCGGCGCGTAGAGCAGCGCCGACAGCAGCAGGTACTTGACCCCGCCGGCATACAGCAGCCAGATCGCGTAGCCCACTGCCAGCAGGCCGATGGCCAGGTCCTTGCGGCGCAGCCCGGTCTGGCCTTCGTAGGTTTCGCCGCGCAGCGCCAGCAGCAGCGCATAGACCGCCGACCACAGGTAGGGCACCAGGATCATCGATGACGCCAGGTAAATCAACGACAGGTAGGTGCCCTGGGAAAACAGGGTGATCAGTAGAAACAGCTGGATCATGCCGTTGGTCAGCCACAGCGCGTTGACCGGCACCTGGTTGGCATTTTCCCCGCGCAGAAAGGCCGGCATGGTGCCGTCCCTGGCGCAGATGAAGAGAATCTCGGCGCACAGCAGCGCCCAGGACAGCAGCGCACCGAGCAGCGATATCGCCAGGCCGATGCTGATAAGCACCGCGCCCCAGCGCCCCACCACATGCTCCAGCACCCCGGCCATCGACGGGTTCTGCAGCGCCGCCAGCTCGGGCTGAGCCATCACCCCCAGCGACAGCAGATTGACCAGCATCAGCAGCGCTAGCACGCCGAGAAAACCGACCACCGTGGCCTTGCCCACATCGCGGCGGCGCTCGGCGCGCGATGAATAGACGCTGGCGCCCTCGATGCCGATGAACACGAACACGGTGACCAGCATCATGTTGCGCACCTGCTCCAGCACGCTGCCGAATTGCGCATTGCTGCGGCCCCAGATGTCGCGAGTGAAGATCTCGCGGTCGAAGGCCAGGCCAACGATGACGATGAACAGCAGGATCGGCACCAGTTTGGCGACCGTGGTCACCAGATTGATCAGCGCCGCTTCCCTGATACCGCGCAGCACCAGGGCATGCACGCACCACAGCAACACCGAGGCGCAGGCGATGGCCAGCGGCGTATTGCCCTGGCCGAAGGTCGGGAAGAAATAACCCAGGGTGGAGAACAGCAGGACGAAGTAACCGACATTGCCCAGCCAGGCGCTGATCCAGTAGCCCCAGGCCGAGGAAAAACCCATGTAGTCGCCGAGGCCGGTCTTGGCATAGACGTAAACCCCGCCATCGTGCTGCGGTTTGCGGTTGGCCAGGTTCTGGAACACGAAAGCCAGCGCCAGCATGCCCACAGCGGTGATGCCCCAGCCGATCAGCACCGCGCCGACATCGGCCCGCGCGGCGATGTTCTGCGGCAGCGAGAAGATCCCGCCGCCGACCATCGAGCCCACCACCAGCGCGGTCAACGATCCCAGGCCCAGTTTCCGGCTATTCCCTGTCATGCATACCCCCTGGCAGTCCCTGCACTCACTCTAGCAGCCCCCTTGCGGTGTGCCGGTCGGGAAAGCTCAGCACAGCCCGATACCAGAACCGCAGTTACATCCAATCCAGGCGACGACCGCTCTGCAATAGTCCTTTCGCCTACCCGACGGCAACGACCGGCGGGATGCGTGCATCGTCTACCGCCCCACCAACAGGTAACCGCTATGAGCAATCCAAAAACCGAAGTCCTGACCCCGCACAACAGCCAGTTGATCTTCATCGACCAACAGCCGCAGATGGCCTTCGGCGTACAGAGCATCGACCGGCAAACCCTGAAGAACAACACCGTGGGTCTGGCCAAGGCCGCCAAGATCTTCAACGTGCCGACCATCATCACCACGGTCG
>NZ_JBLWTV010000039.1:0-21021 GCF_048269965.1 Pseudomonas sp.
TCTGCATCGGGCAAGGTTGTGCCGGCATGCTGAAAGCCATACCGCCGAAGGTCGGCAGCACGAGGCTAGCAATCATTACCAGGATCAATCCAATCCGACGCACAGCAATTCACCAAGCGGGGCTATAGGGCGACGATAGCAGATTGCCTCGAGGCATGAGCGCTCCTTTTGACGATAACAGCACTTCGTTGATTTGGATCAAATAGAGTGTCTAATCTCAAAGGGGGAGCTGATTTTGTAGCGGCGAGGATTGAAGCGCGGGAAAGGATCTGAATGACTCTGTTCGACTAACCAGAGGGCGTTGTGCATCAGGCTCTAGCGAGCCTTGGCCACCATTAACTGAGACCAGCGAGTGGTGTAGGCCGGGGAGAGCAATTCTCTGCGCATAGCCCACTCAGTTGGCTTGGCGATGCGTCCGGGCTGCAGTGTTCCACGGCCCCAGCGATTGTTGATCGCATCCAGGGTGCTCATCAGTCGCTCGGTTTTCACGGGCTGCTCGGGGGCGAAAAGATCCGGCGTGTACTCATTCTTGCGACACAGATCCAACAGCATCACCTGAGCCTTGGCGTAGCTGAAGCCCTCTCTGAAGACCTGCTGCAATCCGCCCTGAACAGCCTTGACGATCAGTCGGCTGTCGTCGGTTGGGTAGGGCAGTTGGCAGAGAACGCCGTCGGCGTATTTGGCCTCAGAGGGATTGAACATCCCGGTGCGCAAACTCACACGCACCTGCCTGCAGAGTGACTCCTGCTTGCGCAGCTTTTCAGCGGCGCGCGTCGCATAGCTGGTGACAGCCTCCTGAATGGGGGCTAGCTCACGCAGGCGCTTGCCGAATGATCTGCTTGAGCAAATCTCTTGCTTGGGTTCGATTTCGTTCTCGATTTCCAGGCACGCCACACCACGTAGTTCACGCACGGTTTTCTCGACGATAACGTTGAAGCGCTTGCGCAGCGTCCAGGCATCCATCTGTGCCAAGTCCCAAGCTGTCTTGATTTGCATGGGGTGCAAGGGATCGAGTGTTCGAATCACTCCGTCCCGACCAAAAAACCCTAGAAAATCCAGTCACTTAGCGGTGACTGGATTTTTTTATGCCTAGTGGTTTTGCGATGCCTTAGATTTTTGTGCCACTTTTTGTGCCACCGTATCTTTTGGTCCAAATTAACTCTATGAAGAGAGACCGACGGGGCGTTTTGTATCAATGAGTCGGGTTGGGCAATCGAGTCAAGCAGCAACGAGCTGCGTCAGTCACAGGCGCCCAAGTTCGGTTGCGACTAGGGTTGATGCGCTAGCTTTCATACCTTCGTCATGTTATTCGCCACCATCATTTGCCACTCCCTGACACTTGGTCTTTCTTGCATGCGGGCGTGCCAAGCTCGTAGGGCCGCACATTCATCGGGTACGGCAAGCTTGACCAATGACGCGAAGATCATTCCTCCGAGCAGCGCAATATCTGCCATGGAGAAGGTGGCACCGGCAACGAACGGCTGTTGCTCAAGCACGTCGTTGAAGTAGTGCATCCCTCTGATGGCTTTATCGCGCATGCGATTTCCCCATTCAGGGTTTTGGTATAGCTCTACGTCTGGCCCCAACCCTGGCGTTGCGTGATGAAAGTAAACGCTGACTGCATCGAGAAATTCGATTTCAGCGCGTTTTGTCATCATGTGAATGAGGCCTTTCTCTTTCGCAGTCTGCCCAGTAAGCGTGGGGTTGCCGTCGAGTGCGTCCAGGTATTGAGTAATCGCTGTGCATTCGGCAATGAGGGTGCCGTCATCGAGTTCCAGCACAGGCAATGTTCCTGAGTAATTGATCGCGAGGAACTCTGGTTTCTTATGCTCCCCCTTCCACAGGTTGACTGAGACGAACTCGACATGGTCAAGCAGTCCTTTCTCCGCCAAGGCGATTCGCACGCGAGCGGGGTACGGGCCATTGAACCAGTCGTAGATTTTCATTGCAGGGAGAACGGATATGTCTGAGTTGCGAGATGTAAGAGTCATGGGTTGCCTACCTGTCAGTTGGCAGGTAAAGATTGTGCCGGAAAATACATCCTGTCAATCCCTACCTTCCAGTTGGCAGGTAGGAGGCACAGCAGTAGACTGCCAAGGTCTATCGTAGGTGCGAGGAGTTGATCGTGACTGGCAATGCTCGAGAAGCCATCCTGGCTGCTGCGACAACGGCGGCTCAGTTGCATGGATACAGCGGTATCAATTTCCGCAGCATCGGTGAAACCGTAGGCGTGAAGAACGCCAGTATCTACTACCACTTTGCGAGCAAGGCCGACCTTGGTGCTGCGGTCGCAGAACGCTATTGGCGAGACACCGCCGAAGCCTTGCGATCCATACGCGAGTCGAATCCCGACCCGCTCGGCTGTTTGCTTGCTTACCCGTCGCTCTTTCGGCGATCGTTGGAGAACGGCAATAGACTTTGCCTCGCCAGCTTCATGGCTGCGGAATACGAAGACTTGCCGGAAGAAGTCGAGCGAGAGGTCAAGGCGTTTGCAGACATCAACGTGGAGTGGCTGACGCAGCTATTAGTTGAGGCAGGGCTGGAAGATGTCGAGCACCGCGCAGGCGCCATTTACGCTGCGGTTGCCGGTGCTCAGTTGATTGCGCGAACCCGCGTCGACCTGAAACTGTTCGACGAGCTGATCGACAGCTATCGAGAATCAGGCCTCATTCCTTCTCACGTTCCCCACGAGCAATGAGCGCTACTGAGAGAATTGCGGCTGCAGCATTACGTACAGCACAAGCCGAGGCGCTGTAGTGAAAGGCGATATTTTATTCGGTGCTATTGGCTATCTAGCGTGCATGCCGTCGCCAGTGAACATACTCACACAGAGATCCACAAAGCTGCGTACCTTGGGATCCATGTAGCGGCTGGATGCGAATACGGCATGTACTGGCGCTGGAATCTCTGCCCACTCGGGTAACACGGGCGACAAGACGCCATCCGTCACATATGGCTCCGCCATGAAACGAGGCAGTTGGGCGATTCCGAGCCCTTCGAGTACCAGATTCTTCGCGGCGATCATGCTGTTGACCGCGCAGCGAGGAGGCACTGCGATCTTCTCCGTCTGGGAGCTGTTGACGAGAGACCAGTTGGCGCGGCCGCGAGTGTTTTTCATGATCAGATCATGACGTTTCAAATCACTAACAGCGGACGGAGCGGGTTTCTCTTCCAAGTAATGAACACTGGCATAGAGCCCATAGACGACTTCACCCAGTTTTCGTGCTGAGAGCCCCGAGTCCTCCAACGTTCCTACGCGAATCGCGACGTCGAATCCTTCATGAATGATGTCCACCAGTCGATTGGTGTATTCCACCTCGACGGTGACCTTGGGTGCTACGCGCAGAAATGCTGCGATCCATTTGTCCACTACCATCGGCCCGAATTCGGAGCCTGCTGTGATCTTGAGCAACCCTTTGGGCTCTCTGGATTGCTGCGCAACCGCCGCTTCTGCCGCTTCTGCTGCCGTCAGGATACTGATGGCACGCTCAAAATAGTCGCGTCCCACCTCGGTCACGCTCAGGTGCCGTGTCGATCGGGTCAGCAGCCTGGCACCGAGCTTTTCCTCCATGCGCCGGACGATACGGCTGATACGGGCCTTGTCAGTGCCAAGTCGCTCCGCTGCTGCCGTGAATGAGCCGTCAGTCACAACGGCTGCGAAAACCTTCATTTCTGGCAAATCAATTGATGTGTTCATGGACAACAGTTTGTGTCTGTTTGCTGGGTTTATCGATTTATTGAGCAACTTTACAGTGCCCCTCACGCAACGGCTACCCAATTTCCATTGGGGCTGTCGCAGGGAGGAGTGATGCGGCTATTGCGCCTGTGCCGGCAATAGCTCATCGACTCTGCCTCATGCACCAAGGGCGCTGTATGCAAGGTCTCGAAACAGACAGTCGCTCACCATCGACGAAGGACATGAAATGACAGAAACAATCGGAATCATCGGCTCTGGCCTGGTAGGTAAAGCCGCCGCACGTCTTGCTGTGGCTGCAGGATACGAGGTGGTGATCAGTAACTCGCGCGGGCCAGAATCACTCTCGGAACTGGTCAAGCAACTCGGCCCACTGGCACGCGCAGGAACGGTCGACGAAGCGATTGCGGCGGCAGACATTGTCTCCATCGCCATCCCTTTGGCCGCCTTCGAAAATCTGCCGTCCGACAAGTTTGTCGGTAAGGTTGTACTCGATCAGACCAACTATTACCCGGGTATGGGTGGTTTCCGTCGGGAGGATCTCGACGATGCTCAGCTTACCTCTAGTGAATTGATGCAGCGCCACCTTCGCGGGGCGAAGCTGATCAAGGGGTTGCATAACCTCAGCTGGATCCACATGCAGAGCAATGCCCGCCCCAAAGGCAGCATCGATCGAACTGCTTTGCCAATCGCTGGCGACGACGCGCTGGCGAAGAAAACTGTGGCGCGTTTCATCGAAGCGATCGGCTACGACGTAGCCGACGCGGGTTCGCTCGCAGAAAGCTGGCGCATCGAGCCAGGTACACCAATTTACTTCTGGCGCTACGCTCCCGTCGTTCCGGATGGCGTGAGCAGCGATGAAGCCAAGCGTATCTATCAGCAACCGGGCGAGCCTGTATCTGTCGAAGAGGCCCAGATGCTTGTTGGCAATGCAGTGCGTCCGTCCCCAATTGGTGGAACCCTAGACGGTATGCCTCAGGTTCATATCGATCTGTTCCTCGAGCAGGCCAGCGCCGATACAGTCAAGCAGTAGCCTTTCCAGCCTGGGCACCTCTTAAAGGTGCCCAGGCTCATATCATCTCGCACTGTCTTATTTTCTCGTCTTTTACTGGCCAAGCACCTGATCTGGTTGGAGCATCTTCTACACCAGTATCCGGCGATCTCTCCGCAGTCTTGGCTTACGGCAGCTTTATAGCCTGTATTTATTGCTTTTTTATTGTTGTTTTTTGAGACAACAGTATTTGGATATTTTTGCTATTTAACAAAATTATTCGAGTACCTAAAGTGCTGTCTCCCGCAGTGAATGACAGTAGAGAGTGCAATGAAGATAGGCGTCCTCAATACCGGCAACATTGGCAGTCGACTCGCGCGCGCATGGGCCGCAGCTGATCACACTTTGCTACTCGCCAAGGACGGGGAAGATCGCAAGATTGCTCCGCTGCTGGTCGAGCTTGGCGAACGCGCTCGACTTGGAACCATCGAGCAGGCGGCCGACTTTGGCGAGGCTGTGCTGTTCTCGGTCTACTGGCCGCGGACAGACGCCGTGATCGAAGCCGTGGGCGACGCGCTCAACGGCAAGATCGTGATCGAAACCATGAACCCGCTCGGGGTAACCGATGAGTTCGAACATTTTCACGATCACGCTTTCATGCGCGATAGCTCGACCGCCGAATACCTGCAGAAACGACTTCCCGAAGCCAGGGTGGTGAAGGCCTTCAGCCTGCTGGCTGCCCCGGTACTGGAAGCAACTGCCTGGGCGGATTCGCCGTTCAAGGCGAGTGTCTTTTACGTGACTGACGATCAGGAAGCAGGGCAGGTCGTGCGGGGGCTGATTGAAGACGCCGGTTTCAATCCCGTTGATGCCGGTCCTCTGAAAGTTGCGCGTCAGCTTGAGCAGCTCGGTGTGTTGTTGCATCAGATTGCAGCGCACGAATACCAGGGCGATGCCGATCTGATTCGCCTGGCGTTTGCGGTTATCGAAGCGAGCCCAGGTCCCATTATGCGTGAGCGAGTTGTTTGACATAGACCAAACAAGCGCTGGCGATCAAATAAAGATTCTTTTACTGAGGAATTACCCAATGTCACAGCCACTTGCTAGAAAGACTGCTCTTGTCACCGGAGGCTCGCGCGGTATCGGTCGCGCCATTGCTCAACGGCTTGCACAAGAAGGGGCGACTGTCGCCCTTACCTATAATTCGAGCAAGGTGGGCGCCGACGAGGTCGTTGCCGCTATCGAGCAAGCAGGCGGGAGCGCCTTTGCCCTTCATGCCGACCTCGTTGATGCATCGGCGAAGCAATCACCCGCGGTATAGATCTCGGCCTGCTCACCGCAGCGAAGATGCGAGCACATACGCTGGTGGATACGACTCAGGAAACCCACCTCAAAAGCTCGCCTCTCAATAGCGCAGGGCAGCAGATCGCGCTCCGCGATCATCACTGCCCAGAGCCATCCGCTGCGAGCATTATCGAGCCAGGTCTGGGCCAGCCTCACGCCCTGGTCGAATGCCTCTCTGCAATCGGCAGCCCAGGTGATCTCCATACCTGGATGGCCGTCGTGAGGTGGAAGGTAGGTCATCACACCCTTGCTCATCTGGCACCTCCTCGAGCCTCGGAGAGGGCACGGCGATAGAGCACCACCATCTCATCAAGCAGATCCAGAGCTGAGTAAGCAGCGATGCGTGCGCGCAGATCCGCGGGCTGCAAGCCTTCAGGTTCAGCCAGCTGATCAAGCAGATTGCCGAGCATGACGCCACGTAGTTCAGCGGCAGCTTCAGAGGGTAGGGGAGAACGTTCGGATTCATGCAGCGGACTACGCTGCAGCGGGAAAGGTACAACGCAGGATTCGAACTCAGCCATGGCGCACCTCCTGATCAGAGGTGGACAGCAAGACCTGAAGCCCAAGGCGGAGCTCTCGGGTAAAAAAGGGGTAGCGCATTTTCCTTATGCTCCTCAGACGATTAAGGAGCCGCCTACCGCCGTTGCTACACGGTAATGGAGGCGGACCGTGCGGGGGTAGCAAACCGGCGTCCGAGGGAACCGGCCAGGCAAAAGCCTGCCCCACACGGTCCGCCATAGAAGTTAAGCAACCAAGCACGTCGAGTGCAGGCTACTCAAACTATGGCGCTACCGCGCCTCGAACGAATCAGGTTGCTACACCCGGTCGTGGGATTCACCACGACGGGCGCACTCTAGCCCGAGGGTTTCAGGATGGCAACCTACTGTGGCGTAGTTAGTGAGGTGTCGAGTCCGTCAACCTCGAGGCTTATGGGGTTGGAGGGCAGAGATCTCACTCCAGGTATGGCTATTGGCATACAGCCTTGCCTCCGTAATCAGCGAACCCGTCAGCTACGCGGGTAATCAGCCTCTGGAGGAGTACGCCATGTCTGCCAAGGAAGAGCAGTTGAAACAGTTGCTGGGTCTCATGGCTCGCAGCATGACCGAAATGACCGCGTCCGTAACCGCAATGGCCTTCGAATAACTGCGCAGCTAGGATGCAGCACGGCAGAGTTCAGCCAAGCGCATGAGCGAGCGCATGCAGGTCATCAATGAGGAGTTGGACCAGCAGTGGGAGTTGGTCGCCAACTAACCAGCCAGCGTGATCAAAAAGTACTGGTTCAGAAATTGGATATCTGTTCGGTTAGCGCATCGGAGCTGAGTCGCTGCAGGAGTTCGAGGAACGGCGTATGAACTTGATCTATGTAGCTCGCGCCGTTAAGCACTTGAAGGCCTGGCGGCTGGTCGGACCACCGGCCAAGAATGCAGCTGTCCCGCGGGGTTTGATAGCACTTCTCTCGCAGGCCGGGCCTGAGAGAGAAGAACGGCATGCACGATGGCTAGTCGACCCTGTAAACGGGCAGTCACGACAGAGCGCTCCCTGCAAGGGGGATAGAGAGCAGCTAGCACGGATCCTCCCTCGCTACGCAGATTTTTCTTACGAAGCGGGTACAAGGCGGCTGAGGCGAGCCTGATTTGTACAAACGATGGATGTGGCGATCACCTGGCTGATACGCCGCTCTGTAGAAGTCACCACGGGGCCGTCTGGTGCCTCTATCGACGGCGGGCTCTGGTCAGAACGTTCAGACGTTCAGCCATGGCTATTGGCCGTTTCGTAAAACTCATCTCTCATCAGTTGCGGCGGCTTGCCATAGGCGCGTAGAAACGCCTGGCGCATACGTTCGCGGTCGCCGAAACCGGTTTCGCGGGCGATCACTTCTACGGGGTGACGGCTCGTTTCCATCATGACGCGCGCGGCCTCCAATCGCAGGCTTTCGACTGCTTTCGCCGGCGTTTTCCCGGTTTCCTCGCGGAACACCCGGCTGAACTGGCGCGGGCTGAGTCGCGCAACATCTGCCAGTGCCTCGACCGAGAGATCACTGCGCAGGTTTTCGCGCGCATAGGCCATTGCCAGTTGCACGCGGTCGGATTTCGGGTCTATCTCCAGCAGCGCCGAAAGCTGTGATTGCTCGGCGCCTCTGCGCTGGGCGATGACCAGTTTGCGGGCTACGCGGCGGGCCAGGTCAGGGCCCAGGTCGTTCTCCACCATGGCCAGGGCAAGATCCACTCCGGCACTCATGCCTGCCCCCGTCCAGATCTGCCCGTCGACCACGAACAGCCGGTCATCATCGATTCTGACGGTGGGGTGACGTTTCTTGAACTCGGGCACGTGCAACCAATGAGTGGTGACCCGCTTGCCCTCCAACAGGCCGGCTTCTGCGAGCACGAAGACACCGGTACACAGTGATGCAATACGCCGCGATTGTGAGCTGGCGCTGGACAGGCAGGTCAGCAGCTCCGGGCTGGGTTCACCCAACTCCAGGTAGCCGCTGACGATGATGGTGTCATAGCCAGCCAGGCCGAGCGCCTCGGTATTGACCGAGAAGCCCTGAGACGACACCACGGTTCCACCTGCCTCCGATACCAGGGTGAATCCGTAGACCGGCTCGCCATGCAGAAGGTTGGCGCACTCGAAAACGGAACCGACCGACAGGCTCAGCGCCTGGAATTGCGGGTAGACCACCAGCGCCACGGTATGCATCGATCATTTCCTTTCTGCGGGCATGCGTCGATTGTCGGAGGGCTAGGTGGTTTGCGCAATCGGCTCGCGGTGCATGTCCGAAATCCTTGCGGATATGACATTGCTGCTGTCGGTAGCGATTCCTAACATGGCCCCAACGAACTAGACGACTGGTCTACTGAGACAGGCAGCCATGACAACCACTGACAGCAACCAGACCCGGCAGCGCATCTTCGACGCCGCCCAATCGATCATCGCCCGCAAAGGTTTCTCTGCTGTTGGGCTCAATGAGGTGCTGAATGCCGCGGGCGTGCCGAAGGGTTCCTTCTATCACTACTTCGCTTCGAAGGACGCGTTCGGCACGGCGCTGCTGGAGCACTACTTCGAGACCTATTTGGCTGACATGGATCGTATTTTTCAGGACCCGGCAATCAGCGCCCATGACGCGCTGATGCGTTACTGGCAACTGTGGATCTCCAACCAGAGCAGTCAGGTTGAGTGCGGTAAATGCCTGGCCGTGAAGCTGGGCGCTGAAGTCGCCGATCTTTCCGAACCGATGCGCCTGGCACTTGAGCGCGGTACCGCGCAGATCGTCGAGCGGCTGGAGGCTGCGATCAGCAAAGGTGTGGAGGAGGGCACGCTCACCATCGTTGCTACGCCCGCTCAGTTGGCACTGAGGCTCTATGCGATGTGGTTGGGGGCCAGTGTGATGACCAAGATCACCCGTACGGCCCATGCGTTCGAAGAGGCCCTGCTGCAGACACGAAGTCTTCTCGATAACCAGTGAACCCATGACCGGCAAGGGTCGGTCGAAACCAATGCAATGCTCAATATGAGGCAATGATCATGAACGTTCTGATGGTACTGACATCCCACGACAAGCTGGGTAATACCGGCAAGAAAACCGGCTTCTGGCTAGAAGAGTTCGCCGCCCCTTACTACGTCTTCAAGGACGCCGGTGCCGACATCGTGCTGGCCTCGCCAGCCGGTGGCCAACCCCCTCTGGACCCCAAGAGTGATCTGCCGGACTTCCAGACCGAGGCGACCCACCGTTTCGCTGCCGATCCGGCCGCGCAGCAAGCCCTGGCCAGCACGCTGAAACTCAGTGAGGTGAAGGCTGAGGATTTCGACACGGTGTTCTACCCGGGCGGCCATGGCCCTCTGTGGGACCTGGCCGAGTCGGCCACCTCCATCGCGCTGATCGAAAGCTTCGAGCGCGCCGGCAAGCCAATCGGCTTCGTCTGCCATGCTCCGGGCGTGCTGCGTCACGTCAAGGCTGCGGATGGCGAGCCGCTGGTCAAGGGTCGCCGGGTGACGGGTTTCACCAACAGCGAAGAGGCCGCTGTCGAGCTGACCGACGTGGTGCCTTTCCTCATCGAGGACGAGTTCCAGGCACTTGGCGCGCACTATGAAAAAGCCGGCGACTGGCAGCCGTTCACCGTCGTCGACGGGCGCTTGGTCACCGGTCAGAACCCCGCCAGCTCAGAGTCCGCGGCCAGCGCCTTGCTCAAACTGCTGGCTTGATTCGCGCAATCTGCAGGGTTCAGACGAACCCGTGCAAGTAATGAGCGGGCGCACTGTGCGTCCGCTCTGAGCGCCTGCGATTGCATTGGATCACGAAGTAACGCCTGAGCGGTCTCTCTACTCCGAGAGGTCGCCCCCCCAAAAAATCATCGAGCCGTTGGGCGCCAGGTGCGTCCATTCGCGCCCGTGCGCCTGTCGATAGGTGCAGGCGCCTGAACAACAGGATAGAAATCATGAAACACGCTGCTCTGTTTACCCCCACCGACATGGGGCGTATCACTCTCAAGAACCGCATCGTGCTGCCGCCGTTGACTCGTCAGCGCAGTGCCCAGCCAGGCGATGTCGCGACTGATCTGATGGCCACTTATTACCGTCAGCGTGCCGGTGCCGGTTTCATGGTCAGTGAGGGCACCCAGATCGAACCGCGTGGCCAGGGTTATGCCTGGACGCCCGGCATCTACAGCCCGGCTCAGATCGATGGCTGGCGCAAGGTGACCGAAGCGGTGCATGCCGAAGGTGGCGTGATCTTCGCCCAGCTCTGGCACGTCGGTCGCGTGTCCCATAGCGCGCTTCAGCCTGATGGGCAGGCGCCCGTGGCGCCATCCGCAATTCAGGTGCAGAAGGTCAAGGCGTTCATTCAGACCGGCCCTGGTGTCGGCGAGCTGGTTCAGCCGTCGCTTCCGCGTGCACTGGAGTTGGCTGAAATCCGCGATCTGGTCGGGCAGTACGCCCAGGCGGCACGCAATGCCATCGACGCCGGTTTCGATGGCGTGGAGATTCACGCAGCCAACGGCTATCTGGTCAACCAGTTCATCTCCGCACATTCCAACCAGCGCGATGATGCTTACGGTGGCTCGCTGGAGAACCGCCTGCGCTTTTTGCGCGAGATCGTCGAGGCCGTGGCCGCTGCCGTAGGCGCGGATCGCCTTGGTGTGCGCTTCACCCCGTTGTTCACCGGCACCGATCAGGACCGGGTGTACATCGGTCTGGTCGAAGAGGACCCGCACACCACCTATATCGAAGCCATCAAGGTGCTGGAGGCAGCCGGAGTGGCCTATGTGTCGATCGCCGAGGCCGACTGGGACAACGCGCCGGACCTGCCCGAGAGCTTCCGCCGCGACGTACGCGCGAACTTCAGCGGGAAGATTCTCTACGCCGGTCGTTATACCGCCGAGCGTGGTGAGCGGCTGATCGAGGCCGGGCTGGCCGACCTGATCGCATTCGGTCGTCCCTTCATCGCCAACCCCGATCTGCCTGCACGCATCGCCAATGGCTGGCCGCTCAACCCACTGGATCCTGCCACTGTCTATGGTGGCACGGAGAAGGGCCTGACGGACTACCCGAGCTACTCGGACTGACCTTCACATCTGGCGGCGTGGCCTCGATGCGAATGTACGAGGACACGCCTGCGTATCTTGGCTGGCTGCGGGGGCCGTGTTCCGTCAGTGGCAGCAGTGATCCTGTGTATCGTGGCCGTGGTGTCGTTTCTGGCCGGGCCGGATGCGGCCTGGGTCAATGGTCAGGTATTGCGCGCCAATGGCGGATTGGTCTGATGCGAGAGGGCTGCGATGGATGACGCACCTTGTCGCCAAATGCTGGCAAACTTGCGCTTCGTTTTTCGACAGGAGTCAGTCGATGCCCGCCAGCCCGGAGTTGTCCCCCGGCCTTATCGTCATTCACGGCAACCACCTCGAAGAGCTGCGTGCGCTGGCGGTGCAGTGGATGCGGCGCTATCCGTTGCGGCCGCTGGAGAACGAAGTGCTGCTGGTGCAGAGCAACGGTATCGCTCAGTGGCTCAAGCTGGCGTTGGCCGAGCGTGATGGATGCGGGATTGCCGCCGCGCTGGATGTCGATCTGCCGGCGCGCTTTCTCTGGCAGGCCTACCGCAATGTGCTGGGCAAGGACGCGATTCCGCAGCAGTCACCGCTGGACAAGGCGCCGCTGACCTGGCGTCTGATGCGGCTGTTGCCGGAGTTGCTGGCCGATGAGGCGTTCGCGCCGTTGCACCGCTTCCTGGCGGATGACCAGGACCTGCGCAAGCGCCACCAGTTGGCCGAGCGCCTGGCCGATCTGTTCGACCAGTATCAGGTCTACCGCGCCGACTGGCTGGCGGATTGGGCCGCGGGACAGGACCGCCTGCGTACCTCGCGCGGTGGCGAGCGGATGCTGGAGGGCGATGCCTGCTGGCAACCTGCACTGTGGCGCGCCTTGCTGGCGGATGTCGGCGAGCAGCACCTGGCCGAGAGCCGCGCCGGCGTGCATCCGCGCTTCGTCGCCCGCATGGGCGAGCTGGACGCGCCGCCGCCCGGGCTGCCTCGGCGCATCAGCGTTTTCGGCATCTCCTCGTTGCCGGCCCAGGTACTGGAGGCGCTGGCGGCCATGGCGCGCTTCAGCCAGGTCATGCTCTACGTGCACAACCCCTGTCAGCACCACTGGGGCGATATCGTCGAGGACAAGGATCTGCTGCGCCACGAGTACCGCCGGCAGCAGCGCAAGGTCAGGCCAGGTGCCCAGATCGGCCTGTTCGAACAGGAGGACATGCATCAGCACGGGCAACCGCTGCTGGCCGCCTGGGGCAAGCAGGGGCGCGACTACATCAACCTGCTGGATCAGTACGACGAGCCGCAGCGCTACCGTGAGCAGTTCGAACGCATCGACCTGTTCAGCCCGGCCCGCGCGAGCAACCTGCTCGGCCAACTGCAGAACGACATCCTCGACCTGCGTCCCCTGGCGGAAACGCGCAGCGTCTGGCCGCCGGTCGACCCTGCGCATGATCATTCACTGCGTTTTCACATCGCCCACAGCGCCCAGCGCGAAGTGGAGGTGCTGCACGACCAACTGCTGGCCAGCTTCAGTGAGGATGCCACGCTGCGGCCGCGCGATGTGATCGTCATGGTGCCGGACGTCAATGCCTACGCTCCGCATATCCAGGCCGTGTTCGGCCAGTTCGCCAGCGACGATCCGCGTTTCATTCCCTTCACCCTGGCCGACCAGGGGCTGCGCGGCAAAGAGCCGATGGTCATCGCGCTGGAGCACTTGTTGCGCCTGCCGGACAGCCGCTTCAGCGTGAGCGAGATTCTCGACCTGCTGGATGTCGCCGCGCTGCGTCAGCGCTTCGCCATCGCCGAGGATCAGTTGCCCACTCTGCGCCGCTGGCTGGAAGGCGCAGGCGTGCGCTGGGGGCTGGACGCGACCCAGCGGCAATCGCTCGGCCTGGGCGATGACCTGGAGCAGAACACCTGGCGCTTCGGCCTGCGGCGCATGCTGCTGGGCTACGCGGTGGGCACGGCGGATGCCTTCGCCGGCATCGAACCCTATGACGAGATCGGCGGGCTCGATGCCGCGCTGATCGGCCCGCTGACGCGCTTGCTGGAAACCCTCGAGCGGCATCTGCAGCAACTGCGCGAGCCGGCTACGCCGGGGCAGTGGGGCGAACGCTTGCGCAGCGTGCTCGATGATTTTTTCCTGGCGCAGAACGACCGTGAAGAGGTGCTGACGACTCAGCTGCTCGATGCGCTGGATGCCTGGCTGGAGCTGTGCGAGGCCGCGACGCTGGATGAAGCGCTGACGTTGCCGGTGGTGCGCGAAGCCTGGCTCGACGGGCTCGATCAGGGGCGACTGAGTCAGCGCTTTCTCGCCGGTGCGGTGAATTTCTGCACCCTGATGCCGATGCGCGCAATCCCGTTCCGTCAGGTCTGCCTGCTGGGCATGAACGATGGCGACTATCCGCGCAGCCAGGCGCCGCTGGATTTCGACCTGATGGCTGGCGATTACCGCCCCGGCGACCGGTCGCGCCGCGAGGATGACCGCTACCTGCTGCTCGAAGCGCTGCTGGCGGCGCGTGATCGTTTGTATATCAGCTGGGTAGGGCGCAGCATCCGCGACAACAGCGAGCGCCCGCCGTCCGTGCTGGTTGGCCAACTGCGTGATCACCTGGTCAGTGCCTGGACGCTGGTCGGTGGTGGCGACCTGCTGCATGGTCTGACCACCGAGCACCCCTTGCAACCCTTCAGCCGCCGCTATTTCGATGGTCAGGCGCAGCTGTTCAGCTATGCCCATGAGTGGGCAGCGCTGCATGGCCAGGCCTCCACCCGCGAGAGTGCTGCGTCCTTGTCGGCCTGGGAGGAGGGCCGACAGCTCACGCCCGAGCTGTTGCAGTCGTTCCTGCGTGATCCGGTGAAGTGTTTCTTCACCCGCCGCCTCAAGGTGTTTCTCGATGAGCAGCAGCAGGCGCAACTCGACAGCGAGCCGTTCGCCCTCGACGGTCTGCAGCGCTACCAGTTGCAGGAAATCCTGCTCAAGGCGGCGGTCGCTGGCGAGGGGGACAGCGACGATGCGCTGAGGTCGGCAGCCGACCGTCTGCAGCGCAGTGGTGTTCTGCCGCTGGCCGGCTTCGGCGAACAGTACCGCAATGCCTTGCTGGAACCTCTGCCGGCGCAGGTGCAGCGTTACCAGGGGCTTTGCCTGTGCTGGCCGACCCAGCTGGAGTCGCCGCAGCGCCTGACGTTCAGCGCAGCCGGTGTTGAACTCGACGGTTGGCTTGCCGGGCTGCGCCAGCAGGCCGACGGCAGCCTGGCGCGTCTGGAGCTGCTGCCAGGCGCGCTGCACAAGGACAAGAGCTGGAAGTGGCATCGCCTGCTGCGGCCCTACGTGCTGCACGTCATCGCTGCGGCTTGCGGCGTGCCGCTGACCACCCTGCTGGTCGGCGAGGATCGCAGCCTGGCGTTCGAGCCTTTGCCGGTGGAGCACGCTGCCCCTGTGCTGAGCGCCTGGCTGGAGGCCTGGAATGCCGGCATGCAGGCGCCGTTGCCGGTCGCCCTGAAAACCTCGCTGGCCTGGTTGCAGGACAACAACGAGGACAAGGCGCGCAGCGTCTATGAGGGGAGCTACAACCTCTCAGGTGAAGTCCAGGGCAGCGCCAGCCTGGCCCGACAGTTCCCGGACTACGTTGCGCTCACCGCCGACGGCCAGTTTCCGGCATGCAGTGAGCGGCTCTACCAGTCGCTGCTCGACAGCAATCCCCAGGCACTCGAGGAAGACGCAGCATGAGTCAACAGCGCCCTCTGGCCCTGACGTTTCCCCTGCACGGCAGCCGCCTGATCGAGGCCAGCGCCGGCACGGGCAAGACCTTCACCATTTCCGCGCTCTACCTGCGGCTGATCCTCGGTCACGGCGGTGAGGCCGCGTTTCGCGAGGCCCTGTTGCCGCCGCAGATTCTGGTGGTGACCTTCACCGATGCGGCCACGCGCGAGTTGCGTGACCGGATTCGCGCGCGGCTGGTCGAGGCCGCGACGGTATTTCGTGGCGATGCCCAGGGCGACGACCTGCTACGCGAAATGCGCAGTGATTTCACCCAGACGCAGTGGGACGAGTGCGCCCGCCGCCTGGAGTTGGCGGCGCAGTGGATGGACGAGGCGGCGGTGTCCACCATTCACGGCTGGTGCCAGCGCATGCTGCGTGAGCACGCCTTCGACAGTGGCAGCCTGTTCAGCCAGACCCTGGAGACCGACCACAGCGAACTACTGGCCGAAGTGGTGCGCGATTACTGGCGCCAGCACTGCTATCCGCTGCAGGGCGCGGCGCTGCAATGGGTGGCAAGTGCCTGGGGCACGCCCGCCGTGCTGGGAGCGAAGCTGCGACCGTTGCTGAGCGAAGAGGGCGAGGTGTCGGCGCAGGCGCTGGGCGAACTGCTCGACAGCGCATTGCAGCAGCGCGAGCAGGCGCTTGCCGAGCTCAAGTCGCCCTGGCTGGCCTGGGCCGATGAGTTGCAGCTGTTGCTGGATGCAGCGGTGGCGGCCAAGCAGGTCGATGGCAAGAAAATCCAGGCGCGCTTCTACAACCCCTGGCTGGCCAAGTTGCGTGAGTGGGCCGGCGGCGACGAGTCGCGTCTCGACCTGGGCACAGGCTTCACTCGTCTGACCCCCGACGGCCTGGCGGAAGCCTGGAAGGGCGAAGTGCCGGGTCATCCAGCGCTGGACGCCATGGCACTGCTCAAGGCGCAACTCGATGCCCTGCCTGACCCCGCTGATGCGACGTTGCGACACGCGGCAGCCTGGGTTCGCCAGCGCTTCGACTGGGAGAAACGCCAGCGTGCGGAGATGGGCTTCGACGACATGCTCCTGCGCCTGGACGCTGCCCTGCAAGGCAGCAACGGCGCGCGCCTGGCCGAGGTGATCCGCCGCCAGTTCCCGGTGGCGATGATCGATGAATTCCAGGACACCGACCCGCTGCAGTACCGCATCTTCGATACGCTCTACGAGGTAGAAGCCAACCGCGACGACTGCGGCCTGTTCATGATCGGTGACCCCAAGCAGGCCATCTATTCCTTCCGTGGCGCCGACATTCATACCTATCTGCGCGCACGTCGGGCGACGTTCGGTCGGCACTACAACCTGGAGAAGAATTTCCGCTCCAGCCAAGCCATGGTCGATGCCGTCAACGGGGTTTTCCTGCGTGCCGAACAACGTGACGGCGGCGAGGGTGCCTTTCTGCTGCGCGACGATCTGCCTTTCATCGAGGTGGGCGCGCAGGGCCGGCGCGAAGTCTGGAGTGTCGACGGCCAGCCGCAGCCAGCCCTGACGGTGTGGCAGCTGGCGAGCGACGAACCGGTTGCCAAGGGCGCCTATCTGGATGCCCTGGCAGCCGGTGCGGCCAGCGAGATCGTGCGCCTGCTGGACCTGGGCCAGCGCGGGCAGGCCGGCTTCAGCAAAGAGGGCGCGCTGAGTGCCTTGCGGCCCAGCGACATCGCAGTGCTGGTGCGCGATTTCAACGAGGCGCAGGCCATTCGCGGCGAGCTGGCTGTGCGCGGCGTGCGCAGCGTCTACCTCTCCGACAAGGATTCGGTTTTCGCGGCCCAGGAGGCGCGCGACCTGCTGCTGTGGCTGCGCGCCTGTGCCGAGCCGGATCAGGATCGCCCGCTGCGTGCGGCGCTGGCCAGCGCGACACTGGGGCTGGCTTTGAGCGAACTGGAGCAGCTCAACCTCGACGAGCGCACCTGGGAACGCCGCGTCATGCAGTTTCGCGACTACCGCCAGCGCTGGCAGCGCCAGGGTGTGCTGCCGATGCTGCGCCAGTTGCTGCAGGACTTCGAGCTGCCGCAGCGGCTGATGGCACGTGACGATGGCGAGCGGGTACTGACCAACCTGCTGCACCTGGCCGAACTGCTGCAGCAGGCTGCCGCCGAACTCGATGGCGAGCTGGCGCTGATTCGCCACCTGGGCGAGCTGCTGGCCGGTGAGGGCCAGGCTGCCGACGAGCAGGTGTTGCGCCTGGAGAGCGACGAGGCACTGGTACGGGTGGTGACCATCCACAAATCCAAGGGCCTGGAGTATCCCCTGGTGTTCCTGCCATTCATCTGCGCCTTCCGCCCGGTGGATGACAAGAAGCCGCTGCAGGTCCACGACGGTGAACGTCGCCGGCTGGTGCTCAAGGCCGATGAAGACAGCCTGGCGCGCGCCGAGCGTGAGCGCCTGGGCGAAGACCTGCGCCTGCTCTACGTGGCACTGACCCGTGCCCGTCATGCCTGCTGGCTGGGCGTAGCGGATCTGAAGATCGGCAACGGCAAGAAGTCGCGCCTGCATGAGTCGGCGTTGGGCTACCTGCTCGGTGGCGGCGCGTCGCTGACAACCAGTCACGAACTCACCGCTTGGCTCGCACCCTTTGCCGCTGGGCTGGAAAGCACCGTGACGCCGGTGCCGGCCGCCAGCGAGCAGCGCTATCGCATGATCGAAGACAAGCAGTTCGAGCCGCACTGGCGTACGCCTGTACGACGCGCCGCCGAACATTGGTGGATCGCCTCCTACAGTGCGCTGCGTCTGGATGAGGACGCACCTCGCCAGGCCAGCCGCCACGAAGACGCCGCACCCGACAGTCCGGCGATGCAGAACGCCGTCGACGATGAAGATCCGTTGCTGGCTCTGGCGCCGCTGCCGGCATCCGCTCAGGGGCTGCATCGTTTTCCGCGCGGACCGAACCCCGGCACCTTCCTCCACGGCCTGCTGGAAATGGCGGCGCAGGAAGGCTTCGCGGCGCTGGTGCAGGATCCTTCGAGGCTGCGCGAGGCGCTGGCCAGGCGCTGCCAGCGTCGTGGACTGGAAAGCTGGATCGATACGTTGCAGGACTGGCTGCTGGCGCTGCTGACCCAGGCGCTGCCGCTGGATGGCGCGGATAGCGTCGTGCTGGCGCAACTGACGCAGTATCAGCCCGAGCTGGAGTTCTGGTTCGAAGCGCGTGGGGTGGACGTCAGGTTGCTGGATCAGTGGGTGCAGCAGTGCGAGTTGCCGGGTATCGCCAGGCAGCCGCTGCGTGCCGACACCCTCAACGGCATGTTCAAGGGCTTCATCGATCTGGTATTCGAACATCAGGGGCGTTACTACGTGGCGGATTACAAGTCCAACTGGCTCGGCAGCGACGATGGCGCCTACACCCGTGAAGCGATGGAGGTCGCCATCGTCAGCCATCGCTACGACCTGCAATATGTGCTCTACGTGCTGGCGCTGCACCGGCAGTTGCGTCTGCGCCTGCCGGATTACGACTACGACCAGCATCTGGGGGGCGCGCTCTACCTCTTTATCCGCGCACCGCTGCAGGGCGTTTACCTGGCCCGGCCGCCTCGCGAGCTGATCGAGCGGCTGGATGCACTGTTCATGGGCGAAGTAGTGGAGGGCGCGGCATGAGTGCGATGTTGGCGCCGGCGCTGCGTGATCGCGCCGAACTCTTTGCCCTGCTATCGACATGGAGCGAACGTGGCTGGCTGCGCGAGCTGGATCGGGCGTTGGCGCAGCTGTTCGCCGAACTGGATGCGGATGCTTCGCCCTTACTGCTGCTCGGCGCCGCACTGGCCAGCCATCAACTGGGGCAGGGGCATGTCTGTCTCGACCTGGCGGCCACGCTGGCTAATCCCGATTTCATCCTGTCTCTGCCACCGGAAGGTGAGGACCCGCAAGAAGCGATGATCCTGCCGTCGCAGGTGCTGGCCGGGCTCAGCCTGGAGTCTTGGCTGGCGGCTCTTGCCGGCAGCTCGCTGCTGGAGTGCGAAGGCGCGCCACTGGTGCTCAGCGGTGCCTGCCTCTATATGCGGCGTTACTGGAACTATGAGCGTCAGGTGGCCGGCAACATCGCCCAGCGTCTGCAGGCGAGCGCTGCGGCCCCCGTCGATCTGGCGGCGCGTCTGGCTTCACTCTTTCCCGATGCGCTGGTGGTGGACGGCCAGCGCCTGACCGATTGGCAGAAGCTGGCCTGCGCCATGGCCGCTCAGGGGCGCTTCACGCTGATCACCGGGGGGCCCGGAACCGGCAAGACCACCACGGTAGTACGTCTGCTGGCGCTGTTGCAGGAATCCGCCATGGCCACTGGCGAGCCGCTGCGCCTGAGTCTTGCGGCGCCTACCGGCAAGGCCGCCGCGCGGCTGACCGAGTCCATCGGCGCGCAAGTGCAGTCGCTGGCACTGGACGAGCGCGTGCGTGAGCAGATTCCTACGCTGGTGACGACGCTGCATCGCCTGCTGGGCAGTCGTCCTGGCAGTCGCCATTTCCGTCACGATGCGGCCACCCCCTTGCCACTCGACGTGCTGGTGGTCGACGAGGCGTCGATGATCGACCTGGAGATGATGGCCAGCCTGCTGGATGCCTTGCCGACGCATGCGCGTCTGATTCTGCTGGGCGACAAGGATCAGCTCGCGTCGGTGGAGGCCGGTGCGGTGCTCGGTGACCTGTGTCGCGAGGCGGAACGTGGTGGCTACAGCGAAGCCACGCGCAATTGGCTGGAAAGCCAGACGGGGGAGCAACTGGAAGACCCGTCGCTGGTATCCGGTGACCAGGCGCTGGCACAGCATATCGTCATGCTGCGCCATTCACGGCGCTTCGGCAGTGGCTCGGGCATCGGGCGCCTGGCGCGCGCGGTGAACCAGAGCGACGCGCAGGCAGCCCGTGCAACCCTGGCGGCAGGTGCGGACGACCTGCATGTGCTGCGCCTGACGGGCGAGCAGGATCGCGCGCTGGAGCGACTATTGATGGACGGGCAGGGCGACGGCGAGTCTCGTCCGCAGGGCTATGCACATTACCTGCAGCTGATGCAGGCCGAGCGTCCCGCTGCAACTGCCGATTCCCATGCCTGGGACGGCTGGGCCGGTAACGTCCTGGCGGCGTTCGACCGGTTCCAGCTGCTCTGTGCGGTTCGTAAAGGTACATGGGGCGTGGAGGCGCTTAACGAACGTATCGCCGAAGCCTTGGTGCGCCGTGGCCTCCTGGAGCAGGCGCATGGCTGGTATGAAGGTCGGCCTGTGCTGGTAACGCGCAATGACTACAGCCTTGGGCTGATGAATGGCGATATCGGTATCGCGCTGCGCCTGCCGGAACCGCCTGAATCTCCAGGTGCAGCTGAACGTCAGGTACTGCGGGTGGTGTTCCCGCGCAATGACGGCAGTGGCACCTTGCGCCATATCCTGCCCAGTCGCCTGAGCGCGGTGGAGACCGTGTTCGCGATGACCGTGCACAAGTCGCAGGGTTCGGAGTTCGCCCATTGCGCCTTGATCCTGCCCGACAGCCTCAACCCGGTGCTGACCAAAGAGCTGATCTACACCGGTATCACGCGAGCGCGTCACTGGTTCAGCCTCATTGAAAGTCGCCCAGGCATCTTCGAGCAGGCCGTGCAGCGCCGCGTGGAGCGACGCAGCGGGCTGCGTGAAGCACTTGAGTCATAAAACTGCAAAATAAGCTTGACGTGCATTCTGCTGGCGGTAGAATGCGCGCCACTTCAGCGATGAAGCTCTTCAAAAACTTCTTGTTAATCA
>NZ_JBLWTV010000040.1:0-12450 GCF_048269965.1 Pseudomonas sp.
CAGCCGTGAACTGCATCATTGCCCGCAAGCTCCTGCGAATTGCCTTCGCCGTCTGGCGTTCCGGAATACCCTTTGACCGCAATAGGATCGGACAACAGGCTTGCGGCCGAACATAGGATCTACGGTGCTTCCTGAGGCCCTTGGTGCGCACGGCCGCCCTGCTGTAGGGGGGCGCCGTGCGCATCGCGCCGAGGATTCAGCCGATCATCCCGTAGCCACGCGCCATCAGCGCCGCCAGCAGCGGGATCGCCAGCAACAGCAGCAGCTCGATACGGATGCTCCAGGTCACCAGGGCGACCTGCCGGGCGCTCGGCTCGGGCACCTGGCCGGCTTTCAAGGGTTTGCGCCACGTGATGAACACCACCGTGGGCAGGATCGACAGCAGGCCGACCAGGACGAACAGCCCCAGCTTGGCGTGGAACAGGCCGTTGCCCATGTAGTAGGCGGCGCCCTTGCCGAACCACAGCACCCGCGCCACGCCGGTGGCCAGCACCAGACCGGCGCAGATGCCGTAGGCCATGTCGGTGATCATCAGGCTGCGCGCACGGGAGCGATCCAGCGGCGCCTTGAACAGCACGTGTTCGATGCTCAGCAGGGCGAACAGGGCGAAGATCGACAGGTAGTGCAGGTAAGCGACGAATGCGGCAGCCATGCTTGCTTCCTTTCAATGGGCGCTTGGGGCGGGTTCACTAAGGTTGCGGCCGCCGTGCTGCAGGCGATCGAGTGCCTGCTGGCGTTCGGTTTCATTGGCGGGCAGCGGGACGTTGAGCATGGGCGATCTCTCCTGGTGCTGGGGAAGGGAACCACAGGTCGCGACGGCTCAGTTGCCAAGCATAGCCAGCCAGTACCAGGCTGCGCAGCCCCATGAAGGCCAGGAATGCCAACCACAGCCCGTGATTGCCCAGGCTTTGCAGCCACCAGGCCAGCGGCAACGCCAAGGCCAGGGCGATGAGCATGGCGTCGCGCATCTCGCGGGCGCGGGTGGCGCCGATGAACAGACCGTCGAGCAGGTAACTCCACACTGCCAGCAGTGGCAGCATGGCCAGATACGGCAGGAAGTTCAGGGCCAGTTCGCGCACCTCGGTGATACTGGTGAGCAGGCCGACGAACCAGTGCCCGCCGAACAGGAAGAACAGGGCGAAGCCGGCGCTGGCCAGCAGCGACCAGGCACCGGCTACCAGTAGCGAACGGCGCAGCGCAGCGCGATCACGTGCGCCCAGGGCGTGGCCGCACAGGGCTTCGACGGCATGGGCCAGGCCGTCCAGGGCGTAAGCGGTCAACGTCAGGCCGTTGAGCAGCAGCGCATTGGCTGCCACCGTGGCATCGCCAAGGCGCGTGCCTTTCACGGTGATCAGGAAGAACACCAGTTGCAGCGCCAGGGTGCGGATGAAGATGTCACGGTTGACCGCCAGCAATGGGCGCCAGTTGCTCCAGCGTTTCAGCGCGCTGCTGTCGAGGCGGCCGGGGTAGTGTGCGAGCGCACTGCGGGCCAGCCACAGGCCGAGCAGGGCGCCGCTCCATTCGGCGATCACCGAGGCCCAGGCCGCACCGGCCACGCCCCGTTCGAGCCCGAGCACGAACAGCAGGTCGAGCGCCACGTTGATCAGGTTGGCCGTCAGCAGGATCGCGAGCGGGCCACGGGCGCTCTGCGTGCCCAGCAGCCAGCCGATCAGGGCGTAGGTCGCCAGGCTGGCGGGCAGGCCGAGCAGGCGGATCTGGAAATACTGGCGCGCCAGTTGATCCAGCTCGGCCGAGGGCTGCATCAGGCTCAGCGCGGCGTTACTGAAGGGCAAAGCCAGCAGGCCCAGAAGCAAGGCCATGAACACGCCCAGCCCGAGCCCTTGCACCAATACCTGGCGCAGTGCGCCGCCGTCCTCGCGCCCTGCCGCCTGAGCGGCGAAGCCGGTGCTGCCCATGCGCAGAAAACCCATGGCCCAGGTCAGCAGGGTGTAGAGGCTGCCGCCCACCGCCACGGCAGCCAACTGGTGGGCATGCGGCAGGTGGCCGACCACGGCAGTGTCGACCAGCGCCACCATGGGCACCGACAGGTTGGAGAGAATCATCGGTGCAGCCAGGGCCCAGACCTTGCGCTGGGTCGGGGCGTGGCGCCAGGCATCGAGCAGGGCGGACATGGGCGGCTCCGTCAAAGCGCCGATTATAGGCACAGCGCTGGCGTGGTCGCACGTCGCCTCAGGAGTGTGAGTGGCTTGGCGAATTCTTCTGCAAGGCTCGTCGTTGGCAGGGCGCCTCGGCTATAGTTGTCGGCTTCTGCGCCCCCTGATTCCGGAGCCCGCAATGCCGAACAAAGGACTGCTTCTGGCCCTCGCACTCACACTGCCCCTGACCCTGCTCAGTGCCTGCGATTCTTCTGAACCCCCTGCCACGGTGACCCCCGCCGCGCCTGCCGCACAACAGCCGCAGGTGCCTGCGCCTGCGGTCGACCGCGACGCGCTGGCCAAGCGCTATGCCGGCCGCGAGCTGGAGGTGGTGGACGTTTCCGAGGTGCAACTCGACGGCGCCAGCGCGCTGTCGGTGACCTTCTCCATCCCGCTGGACCCCGACCAGTCCTTCGCCGAGCGCCTGCACCTGGTTGATAGCAAGACCGGCAAGGTCGACGGCGCCTGGGAGCTGACCGACAACATCAGCGAGTTGCGCCTGCGCCATCTGGAGCCGCAGCGCAAACTGGTGCTGACCATCGATGCCGGCCTGAAGTCGATCAATGGTGGCAAGCTCGCTGCCGAACATGTCAGTCGCTTCGAAACCCGCGACCTGCAGGCCAGCGTCGGTTTCGCCAGCCGTGGTTCGCTGCTGCCGACACGCCTGGCCGAAGGCCTGCCGGTGATCGCGCTGAACGTCGACAAGGTCAACGTCGAGTTCTTCCGCATCAAGCCCGAGGCGTTGCCGCGCTTCCTGTCCCGCTGGGGGCGTTCCAGCAATCTGGATACCTGGGAGGCGCGCGAACTGCTGCCGATGGCCGATCTGGTCTACGGCGGTCGCTTCGACCTCAATCCGGCGCGCAACACCCGCGAAACCCTGCTGCTGCCCATCGCCGGCCTGGAACCGTTCAAGCAGCCGGGCGTGTATCTGGCGGTGATGCGTGAGGCTGGCAGCTACAGCTACTCGCAACCGGCGACGCTGTTTTCTCTGAGCGATATCGGCCTGTCCGCGCATCGCTATCGCGATCGTCTCGACGTGTTCACCCAGGCGCTGGAAGGTGGCAAGGCGCAGTCCGGCGTGCAGCTCGAGCTGCTCGATGGTGAGGGTGCCCTGCTCGCTGAAGGCAAGACCGATTCGGCAGGCCATGCGCAACTGCCGCTGCCGGAGAAGGCTCAGGTGCTGCTGGCCAAGCAGGACGAGCAGACCAGCCTGCTGCGCCTGAACACGCCGGCGCTGGACCTGGCCGAGTTCGACATCACCGGGCCCAAGGCGCATGCCCTGCAGTTCTTCGTGTTCGGTCCGCGCGATCTGTATCGCCCTGGCGAGACCGTGCTACTCAACGGTCTGCTGCGCGATGCCGACGGCAGCCCGGTCACCGCTCAGCCGGTCAGCGTCGAGGTGCGCCGCCCGGATGAGCAGATCAGCCGCAAGTTCGTCTGGAACGCCGGCGATGACGGCCTCTATCAGTATCAGTTGCCGCTTGCCGAAGAGGCGCCGACCGGGCGCTGGCAGTTGTTGCTGGACCTCGGCGACGGCAACCCGCAGCTCTACGAATTTCTCGTCGAGGACTTCCTCCCCGAGCGCCTGGCCCTGGAACTCGAGGGCCAGGAGCAGCCCTACGCGCCGGGCGACAGCGCCGAGTTCGCGGTGACCGGGCGTTACCTCTACGGTGCCCCGGCCGCGGGCAATCGTCTGAGCGGGCAGCTCTACGTGCGGCCGCTGCGTGAAGCGGTGGCCGGCCTGCCGGGCTATCAGTTCGGCGACATCACCGAGGCCGACCTGAGTCAGGACCAGGAACTCGACGAGCAGAATCTGGATGACCAGGGCCGCGCCGTGTTGCGCCCGGAAAATCGCTGGAGCGACGCCAGGTCGCCGCTGCGCCTGATCCTCCAGGCCAGCCTGCAGGAGTCCGGTGGCCGTCCGATCACCCGGCGTATCATCCAGCCGGTATGGCCGGCCGAGCGTCTGCCAGGTCTGCGCGGGCTGTTCGAGGGCGAGGAGGTCGATGCCGACAGCCTGGCCGAGTTCGACATCCTGGTGGCCGATGCCGCCGGCAACAAGCTGGCCGCCGACAACCTCAACGTGCGCCTGGTGCGCGAGCGCCGCGACTACTTCTGGAGCTTCTCCGACGGTGAAGGCTGGCGTCACAACTACAACGAGAAATTCCTCACCCTCAGCGACGAGCCGCTGAAGATCGCCGCTGGCGGCACCGCCAAGGTCAGTTTCCCCGTGGAGTGGGGCCCGTACCGGGTCGAGGTGGTGGACAACCAGACCGGCCTGGTCAGCAGCCTGCGTTTCTGGGCCGGCTACCGCTGGCAGGACAACGCCGACGGCGGCGCGGTGCGCCCGGATCAGGTCAAGCTGGCGCTGGACAAGCCAGCCTACGCCGCAGGCGATGTGGCCAAGATCACCGTCACCCCGCCGGCTGCCGGCAACGGCTACCTGCTGGTCGAGTCCAGCGAGGGGCCGCTGTGGTGGCAGGAGATCAGCGTGCCGGCAGGCGGCAAGACCTTCGAGCTGCCCATCGACCAGAAATGGGCGCGCCATGACCTCTATCTCAGTGCCCTGGTGATTCGCCCCGGCGAGCGCAAGGCGCAGGTCACGCCGAAGCGTGCCGTTGGCCTGCTGCACCTGCCGCTGGAGCGCGCCCCGCGCAAGCTGGCGCTGAGCCTGGAAGCCCCGGAAAAGATGCGTCCGAAGCAGCCGCTGACGGTCAAGGTCAGCGCACGCAACGCCGACGGCAGCATTCCCGAGAAGGTGCATGTGCTGGTCGCTGCGGTCGATGTGGGCATTCTCAACATCACCAGCTACGCCACGCCCGATCCTTTCGCCAATTTCTTCGGGCGCAAGGCCTATGGTGCCGACCAGCTGGATATCTACGGTCAGCTGATCGAGGCCCAGGGGCGCGTTGCCAGCCTGGCCTTCGGCGGTGACGCCGGCCTCGCCGCCGGTGGCAAACGCCCGGATACCAGCGTGCTGATCGTCGCGCTGCAGAGTGATGCACTGAAGCTGAACGACAAGGGCGAGGGCGAAGTCAGCCTGGACATTCCTGATTTCAACGGCGAACTGCGCCTGATGGCGCAGGCCTGGACGGACCAGCGCTTCGGCATGGCCGAGGCCAAGACGGTGGTTGCCGCGCCGCTGATCGCCGAGCTGTCGATGCCGCGCTTCCTCGCCGGTGGCGACGAAACCACCCTGGCGCTGGATCTGACCAACCTGTCCGGCAGCGAGCAGAAGCTCGACGTGCAGCTCGGTGTGGAAGGTCAGCTGCGCCTGCTCGGCAAGGGGGAATCACCGATCAGCCTGAAAGATGGCGAACGCACCACCTTGCGCATTCCGGTGCGCGCCGAGGGCGGTCTGGGGCAAGGTCGTATTCATGTCGAGGTGCAGGGCCTGGCGCTGCCGGACGAGACGCTCGGCGACTTCAGCCGTGAGTGGACGCTGGGGATTCGCCCGGCTTATCCGGCGCAGTTGCAGCACTTCCGTGCGGTTCTCGGCGAAGGCGAGCCCTGGAGCATGCCGGCTGGCACCCTCAACCAGTTCGAGCCTGCCGGGCTGGAGGCCGTGCTGGCGCTGTCGAGTCGGCCACCGCTGAATCTCGGTGAGCAGATTCGTGCGCTCAAGGCCTATCCCTACGGCTGCCTGGAGCAGACCACCAGTGGCCTGTACCCGTCGCTTTACGCCGATGCCGCCAGCCTCAAGCGTCTCGGCCTGGAAGGCGAGCCGGACGAGCAGCGACGCAAGAGCATCGAGCTGGGTATCGAGCGCCTGCTCGGCATGCAGCGTCACAGTGGTGGCTTCGGCTTGTGGAGCGCCGAGAGCGAAGAGGAATACTGGCTGACCGCCTATGTCACCGACTTCCTCCTGCGTGCCCGTGAGCAAGGCTTCGGTGTGCCGCCAGAGGCACTGAAGAAAGCCAGTGATCGCCTGCTGCGCTACCTGCAGCAGAGCAGCCTGATCGAGGCCAGCTACAGCCAGGACTTCGCCCATACCCGCTTCGCCGTGCAGGCCTATGCCGGCTATGTTCTGGCACGCAGCCAGCAGGCGCCGCTGGGTGCGTTGCGCAGTCTGTTCGACCGTCGCAGCGAAGCACGTTCCGGCCTGCCGCTGGTGCAACTGGCGGCTGCGCTGAAACTGATGGGCGATGCGCCGCGTGCCGAGCAGGCGTTGAATCAGGGGTTGATCCAGCAGCGCGATGGCGAACGCTGGATGGCCGACTACGGCAGCCCGCTGCGTGACCAGGCGCTGATCCTGGCCCTGCTGGAAGAGCACGACCTGGCTGCCGGCCAGCGTGAGCAGCGTCTGTTCAACCTGGCGGATGAACTGGCTGGCCAGCGCTGGCTGTCGACTCAGGAGCGCAACTCGCTGTTCCTCGCCGGCCGCGGCATTCTCGGCAAACCCGAGCAGGCCTGGAGCGCCAAACTGGCTAGTGGTGCTTTCCAGTTCGAGCTGAGCAACCAGCAGCCCGGTATCAAGCTGGAGCGTGGCGAACTGGCCGAACCGCTGAGCGTGAGCAATGCCGGCAGCGCCACGTTGTATCAGCAACTGACCCTGTCCGGTTACCCGAGTCAGGCGCCGCGCGCCGGTGGTGAGAACCTCAGCATCGAGCGCGAATACCTGGGCATGGATGGCCGCCCGCTGGACCTGCAGCGCCTGGACAGCGGTGAGCTGGTGCTGGTGCATCTGGCCGTGCGCGCCAGGCAGCGCGTGCCGGACGCCCTGGTCGTCGACCTGCTGCCGGCCGGCCTGGAGCTGGAGAACCAGAACCTGGCGCAAAGCGCAGCGAGCCTCGATGACGCCGGCAGCAACGTCAAGGAATGGCGCCGCTCGATGCAGAATGCGCGGATCAAGCACCAGGAATATCGCGGTGATCGCTACGTGGCAGCGGTGGATGTGGAAGGCTACGGCACCACCCATCTGCTCTACCTGGCCCGCGCGGTGACGCCTGGCAGCTACCGCGTGCCGCCACCGCAGGTGGAGTCCATGTACCGGCCGAGCTGGCAGGCGCTGGGCAGTGCGCCGGATAGTCTGGTGGTGAGGGGGCGCTAAAGGCGGCCCCGGATTGCATCTGGGCTACAGGAGTCGCGTAGCCCGGATGCAATCCGGGAGCTTTGTTGAGTGGGCACGGAGGCCCGATCATGGTCGCTTATCGAAGAGCCCGGGTGGCAGGTGGTTGTTATTTCCTGACCCTGGCACTGCAAGACAGATCTAGCGACTTGCTGGTCAGATATTCAACTCGGCTTCGTCAGTGCCTACGGAGCGTTCAAGCGCAGATGCCTTTTCGCCTTCCTGCTCTGGTCGTGCTACCCGACCATCTGCATATGCTGATGGTGTTGCCGACCGATGACGCCGACTTCTCTGCACGGGTTCGCAAGCTCAAGAGAGAATTCATTGTTGCGTTACGCCAACAGGTCGGGATCAGAGTGCAGACCAACGCCAAGGGCGAAGCCAATATCTGGCAGCGACGTTTCTGGGAGCATCTGATCCGTGACGAGCAGGACTACCGCAACCATGTGGATTACATTCATATCAATCCGCTCAAGCATGGTCTGGTCGCTCGTGTACAGGATTGGCCGTTTTCCAGTTTTCATCACTATGTACGGCAAGGTTTGCTACCCAGCGATTGGGCGGGTGGCACAGGCGTTGAGATCGAAAATGCTGGTGAGTAAGGTATTCCCCGGATTGCATCCGGGCTACGCCGACCCTGTATCCCGGATGCAATCCGGGAGCTTGTGCTGACCATGCGACTCAACCACTTGCGTCGCTGGCTCATACTCGCTTGCGTTCCCCTGACCTTGCTTTGGCTAGCCGACCGCCTCTTCCCGCTGCCCCTGCCCGAGGACGATCTGGCGCGGGTGGTGCTGGCCGAGGACGGCACGCCGCTGTGGCGTTTCGCCGATCGTGACGGTGTATGGCGTTATCCGGTGACGCCTGAAGAGGTCTCGCCCTATTACCTGGAAGCGCTGCTGACCTACGAGGACCGCTGGTTTCGCCAGCACCCCGGCATCAACCCGCTGGCGCTGGGCCGTGCGGCCTGGCAGAACCTCACGGGCGGGCGCGTGGTGTCCGGCGGCAGTACGCTGTCGATGCAGGTGGCGCGCCTGCTCGATCCGCATGGCCGTGACCTGCCCGGCAAGCTCAAGCAACTCTGGCGCACGGCGCAGCTGGAGTGGTACCTGTCCAAGGATGAAATCCTCACCCTGTATCTGAACCGCGCGCCCTTCGGTGGCACCCTCGAGGGCGTCGCGGCGGCGAGCTGGAGTTATCTGGGCAAACCACCAAGCCAGCTCACGCGTGCCGATGCCGCGCTGCTCGCGGTGCTGCCGCAAGCGCCCAGCCGCTTGCGCCCGGACCGCCATCCCGAGCGCGCCCAGGCAGCGCGTGACAAGGTGCTGCGGCGTCTGGGCGAATTTCAGGTGTGGCCACAGGCCCAGGTGGACGAAGCGCTGGAGGAGCCGGTGTTTCTCGCGCCGCGCCGTGAGCCGAGCCTGGCGCCCCTGTTGGCGCGGCGACTGAATCGTGCCGGCAGCCCGCTATTGATCCACACCACCCTCGATGCCAGTCTGCAACTGCGTCTGGAGGATCTGCTGCTGGGCTGGCGGGCACGTCTGCCGGAGCGTACCTCGGCGGCGATCCTGGTGGTCGAGCACCAGAGCATGGCCGTGCGCGCCTACCTCGGTTCGGTGGATATCGCCGACACCTCGCGCTTCGGTCATGTCGACATGGTGCGCGCCCTGCGTTCGCCCGGCTCGACGCTCAAACCCTTCCTCTACGGCATGGCCCTGGATGCCGGGCTGATCCACTCCGAGTCGCTGCTGCAGGACGTGCCCCGGCACTACGGCGACTACCGGCCAGGCAACTTCGCTACCGGCTTCATCGGCCCGGTGTCGGCCAGCGAGGCGCTGGCCACCTCGCTCAACCTGCCGGCCGTGCAGTTGCTCGAAGCCTACGGGCCGAAGCGCTTTGCCGGCGAATTGCGCAGTGCCGGTGTGCCGATTCGCCTGCCGGCGTTGGCCGAGCCGAACCTGGCGCTGATTCTGGGCGGCGGTGGCTCGCGCCTGGAGTCGCTGGTGGCGGGTTACAGCGCCTTCGCGCGCGGCGGTATGGCGGCCAGACCTCGCCTGCAGCCGGATGATGAACTGCGCGAGCGGCGCCTGCTGTCGCCCGGCTCGGCCTGGATCATCAGGCGCATTCTCAGCGGCCAGGCACGCCCGGATCGCGACCCGCGCGCCTACCTGGCGCAGCGGCCGACCCTGGCCTGGAAGACCGGCACCAGCTACGGCTTTCGCGATGCCTGGGCCATCGGCGTTGGTCCGCGTCATCTGATCGGTATCTGGATCGGTCGCCCGGATGGCACCCCGGTGCCCGGCCAGTTCGGCCTGGCTTCCGCTGCCCCGCTGCTGCTGCAGGTGCATGATCTGCTGGTCAATCGTGACAGCCAGCGCGGCATCGCTGCGCCGGCCGATCCACAGCCGGCCGAAGTTGGCGTGGCCGCCATCTGCTGGCCGCTGGGGCAGCCAATGAGCAAGGACGATCCCAACTGTCGGCGCCTGCGCTTTGCCTGGACGCTCGAAGGCACCACGCCACCGACGCTGCTGGCCGCTGATCAGCCGTTGGGCAGCGGCCTGCGCGAGCGCTATTGGTTGGATGCCGATGAGCGTCGCGTTGGTCCGGGCTGCCCGGGGGCCGAGGTGCATGAACTGGCCTTGTGGCCGGCGCCATTGGAGCCCTGGCTGCCGCGTCGTGAACAACGCACGGCACGTTTGCCTAGCGTCGATCCGAGCTGCCCGCCACCGCGCAGTAGCCAGGTGGCGCCGCTGTCCATCGTCGGCGTGCGCGATGGTGATCGTCTGCGTCGCCCGCAGGGCATGCATGAGCCGCTGCGGCTCAGCCTTTCAGCGCTGGGGGGAAGTGGCCGGCGCTGGTGGTTCCTCGATGGCCGGCCGCTGGGTGACACTGCGCTGGATGCACCTTTCAATCACGCCTTCGACAGCGGCAGGCATCAACTGAGCGTGCTCGACGAGGGGGGCCAGACCGCTCGTCTGGAATTCAGCGTAGGGCCGTAAAGCGCGCCGCTGGCGCCGACCGCTCTGGGCTGCGCCCTGATCATCACTGCACATGATCTCGCCTGGAGCGAATAAAGCTCTGTCGTGAGCCGCCGATATGAAACCTGGCGGTAACCTGTTTGCAATTTGTGTACATTTTTGTATCCAATTGCTCGGGCGAGCTCAAGAATAATAACCGGGAGAAGCCTCCATGCGCCTCTGGCAACGCAGTATTCAGTGGCAGTTGATCCTCAGCATGGGCGCCGCCCTGCTGGCCAGCATTCTGATCGTCGTCGGCATCTACTCGGCGGTGGTCGATCGCCTGACCGAGCGCTACCTGATCGAAGAAGCGCTGCCAGCGCGGGTGCTGGCGATCCGCAACGACCTGGAGCGGGTGCTGACTGCGCCCATTACCGCCAACGCCTCGATTGCCGAGAACAGCCTGGTGCAGGATTGGCTGGCTGCTGGCGAGGATGCCGCCCGGCGTGACGAATTCGCGCGCTATCTGGAGGGCGTGCGCGCTCAGCAGAACGCCATGACCACCTCCATCGTCGCCCTGGCCAGTGGCAACTACACCACCGGTGAAGGGCTAATGCGCACCCTGGACCGCAGTCAGGCGGAGAACCAGTGGTTCTATCGCCTGGTCGACAGCGACCGGGATCGGGTGTTGGAAATCGACATCGACAAGACCACACGGCTGCCCACGCTGTTCATCAATCAGCGCATCAAGCGTGGCGGCAAGACGCTCGGCGTCTCGGGGTTGGGCTACAACCTGGCGGACATGTCGAAGATGATCAGCGAGTTCCGTTTCGGCGAGCGCGGCCAGGTGTTTCTCATCGACAGCCAGGGTAGCGTCAAGGTCCACCCGCGTTCGCAGCTGAGCGGCAGTGGCAAGCTCGCCGAACTCTTCGGCGCCGACGCCAGCCGTCAGGTGCTTGCAGGCGACAGCCGGGCGGTACGCTTCGAGCGCGATGGCGAGACCTTTCTCGCCGTGGCGCAGAAGTTCGCCAGTATCGACTGGCTGCTGGTCAGCGAGGTGCCTGAGGCCGAAGTCTACGCCGAGGCTCGGCAGGCGCTGCTGATGACCAGCCTGATTGGTGTGGCCGTTGCGCTGTTCTTCCTGGGGCTGGTGGTGCTGCTGGCTCGCGGTCTGGTGCGGCCGATCCGTCAGGTGACCCAGGCACTGGTGGAAATCGGTGGTGGCGGTGGTGACCTGACGCGCCGCCTGGATCAATCGCGGGCCGATGAGCTGGGCGATCTGGCCCGTGGCTTCAACCGCTTTCTCGCCAGTCAGCGCGACCTGATCGGCGATGTGCTGGCCACCAGTGAGCGGTTGCGTACCGCAGTCGGCCAGGTGGCGCGGGTGGTGGAGAACACCGCAGGGCGCGCTGGCCAGCAGCAGGAAATGACCGACATGGTGGCCACCGCCGTACACGAGATGGGCCTGACCGTGCAGGAGATCGCGCGCAACGCCAGCAACGCTGCGCAGTCCTCGCACAGCGCACGCGACGAGGCGCAGAGCGCGCGTCAGGTGGTAGGCCAGTCCATCGCCCATATCGAGCGAATGTCCGCCGATATTGGCAGCGCGGCGGGTGCGGTGGCTGAGCTTGCCGAGCAGGTCGCTTCCATCGATCAGGTGCTGGCGGTGATTCGCGGTATCTCCGAACAGACCAACCTGCTGGCGCTCAACGCCGCCATCGAGGCGGCACGTGCCGGGGAGATGGGGCGCGGCTTCGCTGTGGTGGCTGACGAAGTGCGCACGCTGGCCAGCCGTACTCAGGCGTCGACCGACGAGATCCAGCAGATGATTCAACGCCTCAAGCAGGGCGCGGAAACGGCCGTCAGTTCCATGCACGCGGGTCAATCGGCCACCGGCACCGGCGTTGAGGCGAGTCAGCGCACCGGGCAGTCGCTCGGCGCCATCACCGAGCAGGTCGAGCGCATCAGCGACATGAACACCCAGGTGGCTGCGGCGACCGAAGAGCAGAGCTCGGTGACCGAGGAGATCAACCGCAACGTGCAGGGCATCGCCGATCTGGCGCACGCCACCACTGGTGAGGTGCGCGCCTGCCGCGAGGATTGTCAGACCCTGAGCCGCCTGGCCGATGACCTGGCCGGGCAGATGGGCAAGTTCCGCCTCTAGTCGGGATGCTGTCTTGGTAGGGTGCGCCGTGTGTTCAGCCGGGGGACATAGGTAACGGGTGTCGGGAGACATAGGTAACGCATTTAGGCTTACGGAGTTCATCGA
>NZ_JBLWTV010000041.1:0-10476 GCF_048269965.1 Pseudomonas sp.
GTAAGCCTAAATGCGTTACCTATGTCTCCCGACACCCGTTACCTATGTCCCCCGGCTGAACACACGGCGCACCCTACGAGATGACGCCGGCCATCGAGCGGGCTTATCGCAGGCCATCCGCACACCAACTCGAACTTGCCGCATTACCGACCAACGACCACGCTCACCGGGACCCTTTTCATAACGGAACGCCCATGAGCAGCCTGCCCGAACTCAGCCAGTTCAGCTTTTTCCACGCCTTGCGCGTGCGCTGGGCAGAAGTCGATCCGCAAAGCATTGTCTTCAACGGCCACTACCTGACCTACGCCGATGTCGCCATCACTGAATACTTCCGGGCGCTGGGCGTCGCCTACCCCGCCGACCTGGCTCGGGACGGCGGCGATTTCTTCGCCATCCGCGCCTTGCTCGAATACCGCGCCCCGGCGCGCTTCGACGATCAGTTGCAGATTGGCGTGCGCAGCGCGCGCCTGGGAAGGTCCAGCCTGACCTTCGCACTCGGCATTTGGCGCGACGGCGAGCTACTGACCAGCGGCGAAATCGTCTATGTTCACGCCGACGCCGCGACACGCAGCAGCGCGCCGCTGCCGCAGTGGCTCAGGGAGAAGATCGAGCGTTTCGAGAAAACTCAGCCGCTGGGCTGAATGACTGAGCCCTAAGGCTTTTTCTGCGGCTCGCCAAACAACTCGGCCAGGCGCGCACGATCAGCGGCGAAACCCGCCTCGGCCTGGGTGCGCGTCTCCTTGTAACGGGCGATATCACGCTGCAGGCGCCGCTGCTCTTCCTTGAGGTTGTTGATCTGCGCCAGCAAATGCTCCGGTACCTGGCGCCCGGCACGCTCATGGTCGGCCGCCTGGCTCTGCAGGTTGGCCTGTTGAGTACGCACCGACTGCAGATTGCCACGCGCGACGCTGGTGACACTGTCGAGCTCGGCCAGCTTGCGCTCACGGGCACGGTCGACATCATCGAGATTGGTGTACAGACGCAGCAACTTGGCGTCGCTGCTGGCGCGCGCCTTGTCCGCCTGCATGCGGGCGAACTCTTCAGGCGTCGGGGCCGGCGGGATCACCCGCAGCACGCGCCCCTGATCATTGAGCACCTCGTAACCCTTGCCGATGAACTCCGGCGGCACACCCTGGCGACTGAGCACCGTCACACCCTTGTCATCGACGTAGCGATACAGCTCGGCAGCCACGCCAGACAGCGGCAGTAGCAGGCTACAGAGCAGCGTACAGCGGGTCAGGAGCGGTGCAGGCATAAGACGACCTTGTGCTAGGGCTAGATTCCGTACTCGGCGCGATAGGCTTCGACGGCCGGCAGATATTGCTTCAGTTCAGCATCCCCTGCCAGATATTCCAATACCTGTTCGAGTGACACGATACTCACTACGGGCATGCCGAAGTCGCGCTCGACTTCCTGAATGGCGGAAAGCTCGCCCTGACCACGCTCCTGGCGGTTCAGCGCGATCAACGTGCCGGCAGCCTGCGCGCCCTGGCCCTGGATGATCTGCATCACCTCACGAATCGCGGTGCCGGCGGTGATCACGTCATCGACGATCAGCACCCGGCCCTTGAGCGGCGCACCGACCAGAGTGCCGCCCTCGCCGTGATCCTTGGCTTCCTTGCGGTTGAAGCACCAGGGCAGATCGCGCTGATGATGCTCGGCCAGCGCCACGGCAGTGGTCGCCGCCAGCGGAATGCCCTTGTAGGCCGGGCCGAACAGCACATCGAAGTCGATGCCACTGTCGACGATGGCAGCCGCGTAAAAACGCCCCAGCCGAGCCAGCGCCAGACCACTGTCGAACAGGCCGGCATTGAAGAAATAAGGGCTGGTACGCCCGGACTTGAGGGTGAACTGACCGAAACGCAGAACACCGCGTTCGATGGCAAAGCGAATGAAATCGCGCTGGTACGCTTGCATGAAAAGTCCCGGACGGCACGGATTTAGCTAAATGAGGTGAGCTCGGGTATCATACACGCACGTGTTTTTGGGGGCCATTTATGCGGATCATCAGTGTGAACGTGAATGGTATTCAGGCTGCGGCCGAGCGAGGTCTGCTCAGCTGGCTGCAAGCCCAGAATGCCGACGTGATCTGCCTGCAAGACACCCGTGCCTCCGCCTTTGAAATGGACGACCAAGCCTTCCAGCTGGATGGTTATTTCCTCTATGCATGCGACGGTGAAGTGCCCAGCCAAGGTGGCGTGGCGCTCTACTCGCGATTGCAACCCAAGGCGGTGATCAGCGGCCTCGGCTTCGAGATGGCCGATCGCTACGGGCGCTACCTGCAGGCCGATTTCGACAAGGTAAGTATCGCCACCCTGCTCCTGCCAAGTGGGCGGGACGGTGACGAGAGCTTGAATCAGAAATTCAAGTTCATGGACGATTTCACCCATTATCTGGACAAGCAACGCCGCAAGCGTCGCGAGTACATCTACTGCGGCTCGCTGCATGTAGCGCACCAGAAGCTGGACGTGAAGAACTGGCGTGACTGCCAGCAATCCCCCGGCTTCCTGGCGCCCGAGCGCGCCTGGATGGATGAGGTGGTTGGCAATATGGGTTATGTCGACGCCCTGCGCGAAGTCAGCCGCGAAGGTGACCAGTTCAGCTGGTGGCCGGATAACGAGCAGGCCGAGATGCTCAACCTGGGTTACCGCTTCGACTACCAGTTGCTCACTCCGGGCATGCGCCGTAGCGTGCGCAGCGCACGCCTGCCACGTCAGCCGCGCTTCTCCCAGCATGCGCCGCTGATCGTCGATTACGACTGGATTCTCAGCATCTGATCGACAGACACGAAAAAGCCGGCCTATCAGAGCCGGCTTTTTTATCACTTGAGTTACTGATTCAAACCACTGTCGGCCTGCACCAACAGATTGCGTATGTAAGCGTCATCGGCATAGCGCCGACTCAGATCGAGCAGATGGGCACGAGCCTGCTCGTATTCATGCAACGCCAAATAATTACGCACCAGTGCGATCTCGGTAATACGACCCGGCTCGATCTCGAACGCAGCCCGATTATAGGCAAGCGCCTTGCGATGATCAGCGTACTGCTCGCCGTTGTCGCCCAGGTATAGCAGGCCCAACACGTTATTGGCTGCCAGACCGCGGGGCTCCAGCGCATGAGCCTGCTCGAGCCTGGCGGCGGCCTCCGGCACCCTGCCCTGCATTAGATCGGCGTCAGCCATATTCACCAGGTAATCGTAGGAACCCTGTGGATAGTAGGCTGCAGCCTTGGCCGCGTATTCGCCTGAGCGCGGAAAGTCATTCAGCTCGTAATAGCCCAGCGAGATGAAGCGAAGCGCATGAGCTTTCTCCGCATCCGTTGCGACCGGGCTATTGGCCACCTCTTTGAACTTGGCAATCGCCTGCCGCGACTGCCCCACGTCGTGCAATTGTGCAGCCTCGACCCTCAAAGCCTGCAGTTTCGTCTGCTCGGCCAGCGTCCGCGCAGCATCACCGCACCCGACTAGCGCCGCCAGAAACCAAGCCAACGCCAACATTCGCACACTCATCAAACCTGTCCTTCCCTGCCACCGAAGGGTCGACCCTTCCGATCATTTCCAGTGCAATTACTTGATTAGCCGCCAACTGAACGGGTAGCGATAGGGCTGCCCTTCGTTGGCCTTGATACCCGCGATGATGGTCAGCACCAGCGCGGCCAGGCCCAGCAGCATCAGCAGCGGGAAGCCGATCACCACCACCACCATCAGGATGAAGCAGACGATGGCGGCCAGCGCCACGCTGATCTGGAAGTTCAGCGCTTCCTTGCCCTGCGCATCGACGAATGGGTCGAAATCCTTCTTGATCTGCCAGACGATCAGCGGACCGAGCAGATTGCCAAAGGGGAACACCAACCCGAGAAACGCGGCGAAGTGGCAGAACATCGCCCACTGACGCGCTTCCTGACTGGGCGTCGGAACCGGGTTTTGCATATCGTCATTCATGCGGGTGCTCCGCGCGGTTGAAGATTTCAGTCGACCAGGGCGGTCTTCTGCAGTTCAAAGATCTCGTTCATGCCCTTCTGCGCCAACGCCAGCATGGCGTTGAATTCTTCAGGCTGGAACGGTGCGCCTTCGGCAGTGCCCTGCACTTCGATGAAACCGCCGGCGTTGGTCATCACCACGTTGAGGTCGGTCTCGGCGGCGGAGTCTTCCAGGTAGTCCAGATCCAGCACTGGCTCGCCCTGGTAGATGCCGACCGACACCGCAGCGATCATCTGCTTGAGCGGATCGCCCTTGAGCGCACCACGCTTCTTCAGCACTTTCAGCGCATCGATCAGCGCCACCATGGCGCCGGTGATCGAAGCGGTACGGGTACCACCGTCAGCCTGGATCACGTCGCAATCGACGTACAGGGTGTTCTCGCCCAGCTTGGTCATATCCAGCGCCGCGCGCAGCGAACGACCGATCAGGCGCTGGATTTCCAGGGTACGGCCACCCTGCTTGCCACGGCTGGCTTCACGCTGGTTACGCTCGCCGGTGGCGCGCGGCAGCATGCCGTATTCGGCAGTCAGCCAACCCTGGCCCTGGCCCTTGAGGAAACGCGGCACGCCCGACTCGACGCTGACGGTGCAGATCACCTTGGTGTCGCCGAACTCGACCAGCACCGAACCCTCGGCATGCTTGGTGTAGTTGCGGGTGATGCGAATCGAGCGCAACTGATCGGCGGCGCGGCCACTGGGACGTTTCATCGAGCGATACCTACTTCATTAAGTGAAAACAGCACGCATTATAGGGGGCGGTCGAGCACGGCGACACGCAGAATTGGCGCCAGCAGACATCAGGCCCGATCGCCTGCACATGAAATGGGCAGGCGCCGTGAGCTACAATCCTGCGCTTTTCGAGCCGACTTCCACGAGGTATCCCATGGTTCACAGCATGACGGCCTTTGCCCGCAATGAGCAGGCAACCGCTCACGGCACACTGAGCTGGGAGCTGCGCTCGGTCAACCACCGCTATCTCGAACCGCACCTGCGCCTGCCGGAAGCCTTCCGCGACCTCGAAGGCGCGGTGCGCGAAGCCCTGCGCCAGGGTCTGTCACGCGGCAAGGTGGAATGCACCCTGCGCTTCGCCGAAGAAAGTGCCGGCAAACCATTGCAGGTCGACAGCGAGCGGGCTCGCCAACTGATCGCCGCCGCCGAGCAGGTCGCCGCGCTGATTCAGCAGCCGGCCCCGCTCAACCCGCTGGAAGTGCTGGCCTGGCCCGGCGTACTGGTGGCCGACTCGGCTGACCCGCAAGCGCTGAACTCCGCCGCGCTGAAGCTGTTCGACCAGGCACTGGGCGAACTCAAGGCCGGCCGCGCTCGTGAAGGCGCCGAGCTGGCCAGGCTGCTCAACGAGCGCCTCGACAGCATGCTCGACGAAGTCGCCGCCCTGCGCGAACTGGTACCGCAGATGCTCGCCGGGCAGCGCGCCAAGATCGAAACCCGCTTCGCCGAGATGCAGGCCGAGCTCGATCCGCAACGCCTGGAGCAGGAGCTGGTACTGCTGGCGCAGAAGAGCGACGTGGCCGAGGAGCTGGATCGCCTCAGTACCCATGTCAGCGAAGTCCGTCGCGTGCTCAAGGCCGGCGGTGCTGCCGGGCGGCGCCTGGACTTCCTCATGCAGGAACTCAACCGCGAGGCCAATACCCTCGGCTCCAAGGCCTTCGACCCGCGCAGCACACAAGCGGCAGTCAATTTGAAGGTGCTCATCGAACAGATGCGTGAGCAAGTACAGAACATCGAGTGAACACTGCTGCGCTAGGCTATACCGCGTTGAAACGAAGCAAAGCGTAGTAACAGCCAAAGGCTGGCCCGAAGGGGAGCGAAGCGTATAAATCAGGTTCGAAATGCTCATTTACAGTCGTAAACTCCGCTTTCTCACCTGATTTCGCCTTGTCTAGCCGTCGCTCGCTACGTTTTCACGCCCACCAAGATTTGCTCAGGAAGCTCTAATGGCCACCACCGGCACCCTCTACATCGTTTCCGCACCCTCCGGCGCCGGCAAGACCAGCCTGGTCAAGGCCCTGATCGACAGCGAGGCGCAGATTCGCGTCTCGGTATCGCATACCACCCGCGCCATGCGTCCAGGTGAGGTGGACGGGGTCAACTACCACTTCGTCGATCACGCGCAGTTCAGCGCCATGATCGAGCGCAGCGAGTTTCTCGAACACGCCCAGGTTTTCGACAACTTCTACGGCACCTCGCAGAAATGGGTCGAGCAGACCCTGAGCGAAGGCTTCGACCTGATCCTGGAGATCGACTGGCAGGGCGCACAGCAAGTGCGCAAGCTGATGCCGCAGAGCAAATCCATCTTCATCCTGCCGCCAACCCAGGAAGCACTGCGCCACCGCCTGACCAACCGCGGCCAGGACAGCGGCGAGATCATCGAACGGCGCATGCGCGAGGCCGTCAGCGAGATGAGCCACTATGTCGAATACGACTACCTGGTGATCAACGACGACTTCAATCATGCATTGAGCGACCTGAAAGCCATCTTCCGCAGCAACCAGTTGTCGCAAACGCAGCAACAGCAGCGCCATGCCGGGCTGCTCGGCGAACTGCTGGCATAAGAGCGGTCGCAAGCTTCAAGCCACAAGCTGAAAGTAAAAGCAAGGCCGGTTTGGCTCCTGCTGGTAGCTTGAAGCTTGCAGCTGCTTTACAATATCCAGTCCGCTCGCCCGTTCGGGCCAAGCTTATCCGCACACGTTACGAGGAACACCATGGCTCGCGTTACCGTCGAAGATTGCCTGGACAATGTTGATAACCGCTTCGAACTGGTCATGCTCGCGACCAAGCGTTCGCGCCAGTTGGCCACCGGCGGCAAAGAGCCGAAAGTGGCTTGGGAAAACGACAAGCCCACCGTCGTGGCCCTGCGCGAAATCGCGGCTGGCCTGGTGGACTATGACGTGATCGCCCAGGACGACATCGTCGAAGAAGAACCGCTGTTCGCTGCCTTCGAGGAAGAGGCCAACGAGCCTCTGTAAGTCGATGATGCCGGGTCGAAGTTGCGCGGCGTGTAGCCAAACCGGCCATGAGGGGAATACCCCATGGCTGGTATAGACGCTCTCGCCGACCGACTTTCGGCCTATCTCGGCCATGACCAGGTCAACCTGGTTCGCCGAGCCTACTTCTACGCCGAACAGGCGCACGATGGCCAACGCCGCCGCAGTGGCGAAGCCTACGTGACCCATCCGCTGGCCGTGGCCAGCATCCTCGCCGACATGCACATGGATCATCAGAGCCTGATGGCCGCCATGCTGCACGACGTGATCGAAGACACCGGCATCGCCAAGGAAGCGCTCAACGCGCAGTTCGGCGAGACCGTGGCCGAACTGGTCGACGGGGTCAGCAAACTGACCCAGATGAACTTCGAGACCAAGGCCGAGGCGCAGGCCGAGAACTTCCAGAAGATGGCCATGGCCATGGCCCGCGACATCCGCGTGATTCTGGTCAAGCTCGCCGACCGTCTGCACAACATGCGCACCCTCGATGCCATGCCGCACGAGAAGAGCCGGCGCATCGCCAAGGAAACCCTGGAAATCTACGCGCCCATCGCCAACCGGCTGGGCATGCACAACATGCGCGTGGAGTTCGAAGACCTGGGCTTCAAGGCCATGCACCCGATGCGCTCCGAGCGCATCCGCGCCGCCGTGCGCCGCGCTCGGGGCAACCGCAAGGAAATCGTCGCCAAGATCGAGGAGTCGATCCAGGTGTGCCTGCAGCGCGAAGGCATGGAAGGCGAAGTGATCGGCCGCGAGAAGCACCTCTACAGCATCTACCAGAAGATGCGCGGCAAGCGTAAGGCGTTCAACGAGATCATGGACGTCTACGCCTTCCGCATCATCGTCGACAAGGTCGACACCTGCTACCGCGTGCTCGGCGCCGTGCACAACCTGTACAAGCCGCTGCCCGGCCGCTTCAAGGATTACATCGCGATTCCCAAGGCCAACGGCTACCAGTCGTTGCACACCACGCTGTTCGGCATGCACGGCGTACCCATCGAAATCCAGATCCGCACCCGCGAGATGGAAGAGATGGCCAACAACGGTATCGCCGCGCACTGGCTGTACAAGTCCAGCGAGGACGAAGCGCCCAAAGGCAACCACGCCCGCGCGCGCCAATGGGTCAAGGGCGTGCTGGAACTGCAACAGCGCGCCGGCAACTCGCTGGAATTCATCGAAAGCGTGAAGATCGACCTGTTCCCGGACGAGGTCTACGTGTTCTCGCCCAAGGGCCGCATCATGGAGCTGCCGAAAGGCTCCACCGCGGTCGACTTCGCCTACGCGGTGCACACCGACGTCGGCAACACCTGCATTGCCTGCCGCATCAACCGCCGCCTGGCGCCGCTGTCGCAGGCGCTGGAAAGTGGTTCGACGGTGGAGATCGTCACCGCACCGGGCGCACGCCCGAATCCGGCCTGGCTCAATTTCGTGGTCACCGGCAAGGCGCGCACGCACATCCGCCACGCCCTCAAGCAGCAGCGCCGCTCCGAATCCATCAGCCTCGGCGAACGCCTGCTGAACAAGGTGCTGGCCAGCTTCGATACGCACCTGGAGAAAATCTCCGCCGAGCGCGTGCAAGCCGTGCTGGGCGAGTACCGCCAGGAAGTCATCGAGGACCTGCTCGAAGACATCGGCCTGGGCAACCGCATGGCCTACGTCGTGGCCCGCCGCCTGCTGGCCGAAAATGGCGACGACACCTTGCCGAGCAGCGAAGGCCCGCTGGCGATTCGCGGCACCGAAGGCCTGGTGATGAGCTACGCCAAGTGCTGCACGCCGATCCCGGGCGACCCCATCGTTGGCTACCTGTCGGCCGGCAAGGGCATGGTGGTGCACATGGAGAGCTGCCGGAACATCGTCGATATCCGCCACAACCCGGAAAAATGCATCCAGCTCAACTGGGCCAAGGACGTTACCGGCGAATTTAACGTCGAACTGCGCGTCGAGCTGGAGCACCAGCGCGGCCTGATCGCCTTGCTGGCCAGCAGCGTCAATGCCGCCGATGGCAACATCGAGAAGATCAGCATGGACGAACGCGATGGCCGCATCAGCGTCGTGCAGCTGGTGGTCAGCGTGCATGACCGCGTGCACCTGGCCCGCGTGATCAAGAAACTGCGCGCGCTCAAGGGCGTGATGCGTATCACCCGAGTACGCGCCTGACACAATTCCCCCATTTCCAGTCTGTAGGCTGGGTGCTCGACCCAACCAGTTCTCACAAGGAGCGATTCATGAGCAAGACCGTCATCACCAGCGACAAGGCCCCCGCCGCCATCGGCACTTACTCCCAGGCGATCAAGGCCGGCAACACCGTCTACATGTCCGGTCAGATCCCGCTGGACCCGGTGAGCATGGAACTGGTCGAAGGCTTCGAGGCACAGACCGTGCAGGTGTTCGAGAACCTCAAGGCCGTAGCCGAAGCCGCCGGCGGTTCGTTCAAGGACATCGTCAAGCTGAACATCTTCCTCACCGACCTGTCGCATTTCGCCAAGGTCAACGAGATCATGGGCCGCTACTTCGAACAGCCCTACCCGGCTCGCGCCGCCATCGGCGTTGCTGCTCTGCCGCGCGGCGCGCAGGTGGAAATGGACGCTATCCTGGTCATCGAATAAGTCGTTCGAGCGGGGCCCCGGCCCCGCTCGCCCTTCCCCGGCATGGAGATCGCCATGCGTCTGCTTCCTCTGCTGCTATGCGGCGCCCTGCTGAGCGGCTGCGCCAGTACGCCGAACAACGACCCGAGCGGCACCTGGATCAACCAGGCAGCCATCGATGCCGCCCGCGAAAGCGGTCGCCTGCGCGAGGCCCTGCTCGCCTATGGGCCCAATCTCGAATGGCAGATCAACCCCGAACGGCAGCAGGCCAGCTACAGCAATGGCTTCGAGCTGGCCGAGGGCAGGCTGCAGGGCACCGGAGAGGGGCGTTGGCAGGTGACCTTCTACGGCGACTACCAGGAACAGCTGGGCGTGCAAGATGGCGAGCTGGTGCAGATCGCCAGCGATTACTGGCCCGAGCAGCACTTCACCCGCGTCACCAGCTCCGGTGAGCCCAAGCCGCTGGGCAGCAGCTTCGAACAGGCGCTATACCGCGACTACCTGGGCGGCGACTGGCTGATCGAAGAGGGTTTGGGCCAGGGCGGCCTGGTGCGCTTCAACAGCGACGGACAGGTGCAGGGCCTGCCCGGTGCCGAACGCTTCGCCCTGTGCCTGGCGGGCGACTGCGCGGCCATGAGCGGCGAACATGACAGCCTCTGGCTGCAAGCTGGCGACCAGGGCAGCCCCTGGTTGTTCGTCCACGAAGGCAATCAGCTACGCATCTTCGAAGCGCAGAACCGCGCCCAGTTCGACGAGATGCCCGAGTACCAGCCCGGCCCACAGCGCTGGTTGCTCAAGCGCCGGTAGCCCTGTCGGATCGACTCTCCCCGGATCTCATCCGGGCTTGTATGTTCGTCAGGCACTCTAAAGTGGAAGAGGTAAGCCAAAAGAGTGCCGAGGCGGAGGGACTA
>NZ_JBLWTV010000042.1:0-9236 GCF_048269965.1 Pseudomonas sp.
GCCGTCTGGCGTTCCGGAATACCCTTTGATCGCAATAGGATCGGACAACAGGCTTGCGGCCGAACATAGGATCTACGCCTTGAAACGAAGACGCTAGTCCACCTTCGCTGGCGAAGCATCCTCGAAGCGGTCCACCTTGCGCAGGCTCTTGAAGCCGAGCATCCAGCCACCGGTCACGGTCAGGGTGCAGGCGCAGCCGATCAGCGCCGCCGGCACCACGCCGAACCAGGCGGCGCTGGTGCCGGCGCGGAATTCGCCGAGCTCGTTGGAAGAGCCGATGAACAGCATGTTCACCGCGCTGACCCGGCCGCGCATGGCGTCCGGGGTGGAGAACTGCACCAAGGATGAGCGGATGTACATGCTCACCATGTCCGCACCGCCGGCCACCACCAGCGCGGCGAACGACAGCCAGAACAGGCTGGAAAGCGCGAACACCAGGTTGGCCACGCCGAACAGCGCCACCGCGCCGAACATCACCAGGCCGACATGGCGGTTGAACGGCTTCATGCTCAGGTACAAACCCACCGACACCTCGCCGATGGCCATGGCGCTGCGCAGCAGACCAAGGCCCGTCGGCCCGACTTCCAGCACTTCCTGGGCGTAGATCGGCAGCAGCGCGATCACGCCTCCAAGCAGCACGGCGAACAGGTCCAGCGAGATGGTGCCGAGGATGATCGGCCGCGTGCGGATGAAGTGGATGCCGGCGGTAAAGCGCGCCCAGGCGGTGGACTCCAACGCCTGCATCTTTTCCGCGTAGCGCACCGGCACTCGCGGCAGCAGTGCGGAGCCGGCGAGAAAGCAGGCCAGGCACACCGAGTAGGTCAGCCCACCGCCGCCGATGGCGTACAGGCCGCCACCGATCACCGGCCCGGAAATGGTCGCGCCGCGCATGATCATGCTGTTGGCGGCGATGGCCGCAGCCAGGCGCTCGCGCGGTACGATCTGCGGCAACAGGCTCGATAGCGCCGGCCCGGTGAAGGCGCGGCCACAGCCGTAGAGCACCAGCACCGCGTAGTACCAGCTGACCGCCACCTCGCTCAGCGACAACCACAGCAACGCCGCCGCACACAGGCCTTCGAGCAGCCAACTGAGCATCAGGATCAGCTTGCGGTCGTAGCGGTCGATCAGGTCGCCGGCGGGCATCAGCAGCACCAGCATGGGGATGAACTGGGCCAGGCCGACATAGGCCAGCGACAGCGGATCGCGCGTCAGGTCGTAGACCTGCCAGGCCACCACGATGGCCTGGATCTGTACGGCGAACACCACCACGATGCGGGCGATGAGAAACGGCAGGAAACCGGGAAGTCGGTAGACGGAAACAGGGGCAGCGGACACGGCGAAAATCTCGAGGCAGAACCGGCCAGTGCCGGACGAGGTAAGCCGGCCAATCTACGGGAAAGCTCCGCCACGGGGCAAACCCGAGAACAGGCTGTTGCGCAGATCACGCCCTGGTCTACGCGGTGGCGTCAGACACACACGAGCGCCTTACTGGACGACGCCGGGTGCCGCGCCTGGTTCGGTCACTGCAGGAGCGCCGCCCCGGCGCGAAGACGGATACGGCCGTATCGCAATAGTGAGCCGCCGGCTCCATTCGCCGCGGGCTCGGCTCCTGCAGGTATTGGCAGCTCGGGGGATGCAGGAGGTCATTCCTCCCGCCAATATCCAGGCTAGACGAATGCCTGGTCGCCGAAACCGCGCGGCAGACGCTGCGGGCCTGGCAAGGCAGCCAGACGCGCCTCCCAGGACGTGCGCCAGTCGTTGACGGCGCGGGAGGCCTTTTCGCGGCGGGCGGCACGTCGCGCGGCATTGCGTGAGTTACGTCGAGCTTCGGTGAACACTTCGGTCTTGCGGCAATTGCGGCATTTGACCTTGGCCAGTTCGGTGGTGGCGGGCAGCTTTTCACCATGAGAGCCACAGGCGAGGTGGCCAGAGACTTTGTAGTGCATAACCATCGCGTTATCTCCTTGATTGTGGGTGCCCGACTGCAGCCAGCCGGTCTACACCCCTCAGGAAATGGGACTGTGCAAGCGGTACGCGGGTTCATTGCCATCGACCAAGGGGCATGCCGCCTCTGGCCGTGCGCCCCGCCAAAGGGTTTTAATGCGCTCTTTTACCGGAACCTCACCATGCCCCTGAGCCCCGACGAACTCACGCAAATCAGCGCTCTCACCCTGGCCCACTACCAGAGCAGCGCCGAGGATTTTCGCGAGGGCACGCGCGACCATGATGTGAGTCAGAACATTGCCGCCCTGCTGCGTCATATCGAAGCTGAAAAGCCCTGGCGTATCCTCGATTTCGGCTGTGGCCCGGGGCGTGACCTGCGTACCTTCAGCGGCCTCGGTCATACTGCCGTCGGCCTCGATGGATGCGCCGAGTTCGTCACCATGGCGCGCGCCGACAGCGGCTGCGAGGTGTGGCAGCAGAGCTTTCTCGAACTGGACCTGCCGGCCGGGCATTTCGATGGCATCTTCGCCAACGCCAGCCTGTTCCACGTGCCGGATCAGGAGCTGCCGCGCGTGCTCGGCGAGCTGCATGCGGCGCTCAAGGCCGGCGGCGTGCTGTTCAGCTCCAACCCGCGCGGCGAGAATCAGGAAGGCTGGAACGGCCCACGCTACGGCAGCTACCACGACCTCGAACGCTGGCGCGCGCGGCTCACGGCGGCCGGCTTCGTCGAACTGGAGCATTACTACCGCCCCGCCGGCCTGCCACGCGACCAGCAACCCTGGCTGGCCAGCGTGTGGCGGCGACTCGGTTGAGGTTCACCGCCGCAAGGCATGCCAGGGCGCTCGCTCGGGACAGCCAGGCGCCTGGTAGTTCCCTGCCTCGCCCTAGTCGAGTACAGGGCGGAAGAAGCTGCGCTCGTAGCTGAGGACGCAGCGCGTCTCCTCGGCGTACTTGAACGCCGCCTGGCACTCGGCGTCGACGAATGAATCCTGACGGTAGCGCTCGTAGTCGGTCAGGCTGGGAAAACTGAACAGTGCCAGCGCGACGTTATTGGCCCCCTCGGACGGCAGGAAATAGCCATGGTGCGTACCGCCGAATTTCTCTACCAAGGGAATCCACAGTTTCGCGTAGCGCTCGAATTCCTCGAGTTTGTAGGGGTCGACGATGTAGCGCAGGTAGCAAGTGATCATGGCAGTCCTTCCTTGCGGGCATGTTCGATGAGCGCGCGATATAAACACGGCTCGGCCGGCAGATGCATCTGCTACGGAACGAAATCGCCTTCGCCAACAACCGCCCGCTGCAGAGCACCGAGCATCGGCGCCCCAGTGCCCGCGAAGCGCTTCAAGTTGCACCTGGCTGGAGGGGACCGGCACGGCTTCGCGACAACATCAGCGCCAGGCCTGCGACCCAGATCACCGAGATACCGTAGTTGATGCGCTGGTACAGGCCGAACGAATGCCCGGTCTCGACGGCCTGGGCCATCAGCACCACAGTGGCCACGGCCAACAGGGTGCAAGCGAGGGAAAACAGACCGAAGCCGCGAGCGCCCATCAGGCGTTTACTCGCAAAGGCCCAGAGCAGGCTGGCCAGGGTCAGCGACAGGAACATCACCAGCCCGGCCAGGTTGTGCATCTGCTGCGAGAAGGACGGCTGTAGCGGCGCGCATCCCTGGTCGCAGGGGAAATAGCCGGTGGCGAAGCTGGCCAGCCCATGGACGAGCATCAGCCCGGCACTGAACAGCGCCAGCCGCGAGCCGCGCAGCCGACGCAGCACGCCCACGGCGAAGAGCACAAAGAGCACGCCCAGCGGCCGGTTGTTGACCCAGGCCGAGAAGCCCTGGGTGGGTGAGCCCTGCGCGCCAAGCTGGCTCATGGCCTGATCCAGATGGCTGTAATCGGGGTACGCCAGCGCCGTCAGCAACACGCCGAAGAACAGCCAGAACGGTATCAGCACGCCCAGGCCAAGCAACATCCGATCAAGGTTTTTCATTCGTCCCTGCTCCTTGCGGGTAGTGGGGGCCCCTTGCCCCTGCGGTGAGTCGGCTAACGGGTCTTGAGCGACGGCAGCAGCGCGGTGAGGATGCCCAGCAGCGGCAGGAAGGAGCACAGCAGGAACACCTCCTCGATGCCGTGGATGTCCGCCAGGTAGCCGAGCAGCGCCCCGCCGATGCCACCGAAGCCGAACATCAGACCGAAGAACAGCCCGGCGATCATGCCGACGTTGCCCGGCATCAGCTCCTGGGCGAAGACCACGATGGCGGAAAACGCCGAGGCCAGGATGAAGCCGATCACCATGCTCAGCACGCCGGTCCAGAACAGGTCGACGTGCGGCAGCAGCAGGGAGAACGGCGCCACGCCGAGGATGGAGAACCAGATCACCCGCTTGCGCCCGATGCGGTCGCCGATCGGCCCGCCGAAGAAGGTGCCGGCCGCCACCGCGCCGAGGAACAGGAACAGGTAGAGCTGCGAGCTGGCCACCGACAGGTCGAACTTCTCGATCAGGAAGAAGGTGAAATAGCTGGTGAAGCTGGCCATGTAGAAGTATTTGGAGAACACCAGCAGCGCCAGGATCAGCAAGGCGAACTTCACCCGCCCGGACGACAGACCATGAGTGGCCATGCCGCCCTGCTTGAGTTTGAACAGCGTCAGGTGGTGGCGATACCAGCGGCTCAGGCCATACAGCACGACGATGGCGAAGGCGGCGAACAGGCCGAACCAGGCGACGTTACCCTGGCCGTAGGGAATGATGATCGCCGCCGCCAGCAGCGGGCCGAAAGCGGTACCGGCGTTGCCGCCAACCTGGAAGGTGGACTGCGCCAGGCCGTAGCGGCCGCCCGAGGCGAGGCGGGCGATGCGCGACGCCTCCGGATGGAAGGTCGAGGAACCGATGCCCACCAGTGCTGCGGCCATGAGGATCGCCGGAAAGCTGCCGACGAAGGCCAACATGAGGATGCCGACCAGGGTACACAGCGAACCGGCCGGCAACAGCCAGGGCTTGGGATGGCGGTCGGTGTGATAGCCCACCCAGGGCTGCAGCAGCGAGGCGGTGAGCTGGAAGGTCAGGGTGATCAGGCCGATCTGGGCGAAGCTCAGGCCGTAGTTGAGCTTGAGCATCGGGTAGATGGCGGGCAACACCGCCTGGATCAGGTCGTTGATCAGGTGCGCCAGGGCGCAGGCGCCGATCACGCGCATTACCAGAGGGCTGGCCTGGCTGACGGGCGAGGCGCCGGCCAGGGTCGTAGCGGCAGGACTGCTGGACATGCTTGAAGCTTCCGGACGAGGTGAGGAACGGCGCTATGCTAGGCTGCGCCCAATCGCCTGTCTCACGAAGACAGGGCAGCAACCCTCGCAAAAAGGGCACAGGCATGCGATTACCTGACAAGCTGCTGGCCGAGATCGACGCTTCCCCCTGGCTGATCAGCAGCAGCGCCACCGATTACCCGATCAACGCCATCATCGAGCCGCACTCGCACCGCAACAAGCATCAGCTGATCTACGCCATCTCCGGGGTGATGGTGGTGACTTCGGCGCTGAACCAGTGGACGGTGCCGCCGAGCCGAGGCATCTGGATGCCCTGCGGCCAGGTGCATGCGATCCGCTGCATCGGCAGCGTGCGAATGCGCAGCGTCTTCGTGCGCCCCGACAGCCTGGCGGACATGCCCGCCGAGTGCCGCGCCGTGGCCATCTCACCGCTGCTCAGCGAGCTGATCCGCGCCGCCGTGGCGATCACCCAGCCCAATGCCGACGACTCGCGCGAGGCGCGGGTGATGCGCCTGATCCTCGATGAATTGCGCATCCTGCCGACCCTGCCGCTGCACCTGCCGCAGCCGGCCGACCCACGCATCCAGGCGATCTGCGCGACGCTGCAGAACGACCCGGGCGACGCCTCCACCCTGGCCGACTGGAGCACCCGCCTGTGTCTGGACGAGAAGACCATCCAGCGCCTGTTCCACAAGGGCACCGGCATGACCTTCGGCCAATGGCGCCAGCAAGCGCGCCTGTTGTTGGCCCTGGAGCGCATCGCCCTGGGCGAGAAGATCATCGACATCGCCGTGGCGCTGGGCTACGAAAGCCCCAGCGCCTTCGCCACCATGTTCAAGAAGCAGTTCGGCACCACGCCCAGCCAGTTCTTCAAGTGATGCCGAGGCTGCCCAACGCTTGCTCGCAGCATGCCGACGACACTCATTAGCCACTTCAACAACCGCTATATATAAATAAACATAACGATGTAGGATTGCGCATCCGGTCTGTCGTCAGGATCGACGCCACGAGAAATACTCATGCTCAAGCCTCTCAAGCACAGCCTTCTCGCCCTCGGCCTGGTCTTCGCCAGCGGCGCCATCGCCGACGAGGTCAAGGTCGCGGTCGCCGCCAACTTCACCGCACCGATGCAGGCCATCGCGCCTGCCTTCGAGAAGGCCACCGGGCACAAGCTGCTCGCATCCTTTGGCGCCACCGGGCAGTTCTACGCGCAGATCAGGCATGGCGCGCCGTTCGATGTGCTGCTCAGCGCCGATGACAGCACCCCGGCCAGGCTGGAGGGCGACGGCGCGACCGTGCCCGGCTCGCGCTTCACTTACGCCATCGGCAGCCTGGTGCTGTGGTCGGCCGATGCCAGCTACCTCGACGGCACGAACGCAGCGCTGAAAGCCGGCCAGTTCAGGCACCTGTCCATCGCCAACCCGAAGGCCGCGCCCTATGGCCTGGCCGCGATGCAGGTGCTGGACAAGCTGGGCCTGAGTGAGGCGGTCAAGGCCAAGCTGGTGGAGGGCCAGAACATCACCCAGGCGCACCAGTTCGTCTCCAGCGGTAACGCCGAGCTGGGTTTCGTCGCCCTGTCGCAGCTGTACAAGGACGGCCAGCTCAGCAGCGGCTCGGCCTGGATCGTCCCGGACGCGATGTACGACCCGATCAGGCAGGACGCGGTGATGCTCAAGCAGGGCGCGAACAACCCGGCCGCCGTCGCACTGGTCGAGTATCTGAAAGGCCCGGAAGCGGCCAAGGTGATCGAATCGTTCGGCTATAAACTGCCGTAGCCTGCCACCGGAACCCACTCATGCCGCTGTCCAAGAACGACCTCGATGCGATCCTGCTGACCCTCGAGCTGGCCTCGCTGACCACCGTGCTGCTGCTGATCATTGGCACGCCCATCGCCCTGTGGCTGGCGCGCACCGACTCCTGGCTCAAGCGCCCGGTCGGCGCCGTGGTGGCGCTACCGCTGGTGCTGCCACCGACGGTGATCGGCTTCTATCTGCTGGTGAGCATGGGGCCCAATGGCTTCTTCGGCCAACTGACGCAAAGCCTGGGTCTCGGCACCTTCACTTTCACCTTTACCGGCCTGGTGATCGGTTCGATCTTCTATTCCCTGCCCTTCGTCGTGCAGCCGTTGCAGAACGCCTTCGAGGCCATCGGCCGTGGTCCGCTGGAGGCTGCTGCGACCTTGCGCGCCAATCCCTGGGACTGCTTCTTCAGCGTGGTGCTGCCGCTGGCCCGCCCCGGCTTCATCACCGCCGCCATTCTCAGTTTCGCCCATACCATCGGTGAGTTCGGCGTGGTGCTGATGATCGGCGGCAATATCCCCGGCAAGACCCAGGTGGTCTCGGTACAGATCTACAACCACGTGGAAACCATGAACTACGCCCAGGCGCACTGGCTGGCCGGTGGCATGGTGGCGTTCTCCTTCATCGTTCTGCTGGCGTTGTACAGCGGGCGCAGCACCCGGATGAGGGCACTGTGATGTTCGGTTTCGGCAAGGCCTCGGCGCCCGCCGTCCAAGACGATGGACGCATTCGCGCGCGCTTTCTGGTCAGGCATCCGGGCTTCACCCTGGATGTCGACCTCGACCTGCCCGGGCGCGGCGTCAGCGCGCTGTTCGGCCATTCCGGTTCGGGCAAGACCAGTTGCCTACGCTGCTTCGCCGGGCTGGATCGCCCGCAGCAGGGCTACCTGCAGGTCGCCGGAGAGCTCTGGCAGGACAGTGAGCGCGGGTTCTTTCTGCCCGCTCACAAGCGGGCCATCGGTTACGTATTCCAGGACGCCAACCTGTTCCCGCACCTGAGCGTGCGCAAGAATCTGGAATACGGCCAACGGCGCATCCCCGCCGCGCAGCGCAAGGTGGCGTTGGATCAGGCACTGGAACTGCTGGGCATCGGCCATCTGCTCGAGCGCATGCCCTCGGCGCTGTCCGGTGGTGAACGCCAGCGCGTCGGCATCGCCCGCGGGCTGGTCACCAGCCCGCGCCTGCTGCTGATGGACGAGCCGCTGGCTTCGCTGGACCTCAAGCGCAAGCAGGAAGTGCTGCCTTATCTGGAGAGGCTGCACGAGGAGTTGGAAATACCCGTGCTCTATGTCAGTCATGCGCCGGACGAAGTGGCACGCCTGGCCGATCATCTGGTGCTACTCGACGAAGGCCAGGTGCGCGCCAGCGGCCCGCTCAAGGAAACCCTGCTGCGTGCCGACCTGCCCTTCGCCAGCGACGAGGATGCCGAGGCGGTGATCGACGGTCAGGTCTGCGCTCACGATGCCACCTACGATCTGCTGGAGCTTCAACTGCCTGGCAGCGAGGCGCGCCTGCGCTTGCCCCATGCGGCGCTGCCCAGCGGCCATCAGGTTCGGGTGAAGATCAAGGCCCGCGACGTCAGCCTGGCGCTCAATCGCGCCGAGGATTGCAGCCTGCTCAACCTGCTGCTGGCGACGGTGGAAAGTTGGCAGGCGCTAGACGCGCAGATGCTGCTGACCCTGCGCATCGGCGAACAGCATCTGCTGGCACGGATCACCCGTTACTCCTTCGATCAGTTGGGCATTCATGCCGGACAGGCGCTCTGGGCGCAGATCAAGTCGGTATCGTTGTTGGCACCCTAGGGGGCGGGACAAACGAGCCGGTCGACCGTAGGGTGCGCCACGCGCACCGAGCACGCGCAGATGCCCCCGGTTCGTCGCCCGGATGCAATCCGGGACGATTACCAGATACCCGGCAAATTCCTGCATACCCGGTGCGCATGGCGCACCCTACGCAGGATCGGTGCGCGCCGTAGGATGCGCCGCGCGCACCGAGCACGCGCAGATGCCCCCGGCTCGTAGCCCGGATGCAATCCGGGGCGATTACCAGACGCCCGACAATTGCGGCATACCCGGTGCGCATGGCGCACCCTACGTAAAGATCGGTGCACGCCGTAGGGTGCGCCGTGCGCACCGATCAGGCGCACATGCCCCCGGCTCGTAGATCCTATGTTCGGCCGCAAGCCTGTTGTCCGATCCTATTGCGATCAAAGGGTATTCCGGAACGCCAGACGG
>NZ_JBLWTV010000043.1:0-8289 GCF_048269965.1 Pseudomonas sp.
GAGCGCCACCCTGCTCGCGGCGATCCCGCGACTGCTTGCCGACAAAGCACGCCTGGCCGCCGCCGTCGTGCTGCTGCTTTCCCCCTGGCTGGCAGGCCTGGCACTCAAGGACCATGCCTGGACGACCAGCAAGGGCGAACCGCTGACCGTTGCCGCAGTGCAGGGCAACGTCGCACAAAGCATGAAGTGGGACCCGAAGAAGCTCGAGATGCAGCTGCTGCTGTATCGCGACATGACCTTCGGTAGTCGCCCGGCAGACCTGATCGTCTGGCCGGAAACCGCGGTACCGATCCTCAAGGAGCATGCCGAGGGCTACCTGACGATGATGGCCGGCTTCGCCAACCAGCGCGAATCGGCACTCATCACCGGCGTACCGGTACGCCAGCCCAATGCGGCTGGCGAGCTGCGCTATTACAACGGGCTGACCAGCACCGGTGACGGTGCCGGCACCTACCTCAAGCAGAAACTGGTGCCGTTCGGCGAGTACGTACCGCTGCAGGATCTGCTGCGCGGCCTGATCGCCTTCTTCGACCTGCCGATGTCCGACTTCGCCCGCGGCGAATCCGGCCAACCACTGTTGCAGGCGAAGGGCCTGCAGATCGCGCCATACATCTGCTACGAGGTGGTCTACCCGGAGTTCGCCGCAGGGCTCGCGGCGCAGAGCGATCTGCTGCTGACGGTGAGCAACGATGCCTGGTTCGGCCGCTCCATCGGTCCGCTGCAACACCTGCAGATGGCGCAGATGCGCGCTCTGGAAGCCGGGCGCTGGATGATCCGCGCGACGAACAACGGCATCACCGTGCTGATCGACCCCTACGGGCAGATCACCGAGCAGATTCCGCAGTTCGAACAGGCCGTGCTGTATGGCGACGTCACCCCGATGCAGGGGCTGACGCCGTATCTGCGCTGGCGCTCCTGGCCGCTGATCGCGGTATGCATGCTGCTGCTCGGTTGGGCGCTGATCAGGCGCAAGGCATAGCCTCAACTATGCGAAGCTGCTGGGACCTGAACGGGTCTTTTGACTGCCGCTGAGAGGGCTTCATCGCAAGCCAGGCGGTTATGCCGAGCGCTGCGCCGCTCTTGAAAGGTCCGGCTCCGAGCTGGCTTTGCTCGCGGCCAAGGCCGCTCCTACAGCCACCAACGTGGGGGCGACCTTGACCGCAAATGGCGAGTTGCGGGCAGAAGCTCACCCCACGACCGTACACTCAGGTTAATGCGTTCGACTCAGTCGTTCGCGGAGCGGTACACAAGCGGGTAAACCGCCATACCAGCGACCTCGTTGAGCAACATGCCGTTCTGCCAGAAGGCCTTGGCCTCCGGCAACCAGCCATTCAACGGCCGACCATTGGGCACGCCCATGAAGCCCACCGGCGCAGCGATCACCTCGATCCCGTTCTGTTCGAAGCACCAGCGCGAGCGCGGCATGTGCGAGGCGGATGTCACCAGCACCACCCGCTCGATGCCCGCCGCACGCAGCATCTCGGCGCTGAAAACCGCGTTCTCCCAGGTCGTCCGGCTACGCTCCTCGAGCCAGCGCGTGGCGACGCCAAAGTCGCGCTGCAGCACCTCCGCGCCGAGCATCGCCTCGCTGGGTGGCTGGCCGTAGTGCAGCCCGCCACTGGTGAGAATCGGCAGGCCGCTGGTCTTGGCTAACCGCGCCGCATAACGCAAGCGCTCCAGCGCGATGTAGCCGGGCTGATCGCCGCCCCATGCCGGATCGCTCTGCTCGCGCCCGGCCCCCAGCACCACGATGGCGCCGGCCTCTTCATCCAGCTGCATCCACTGCGCCTCGACCAGCGCCGGCTCGCGCTCGACCAGCCGCGCCGTCCATTCGACGACGACCGGCAGGCTCATCAACCAGAGCCCGACCAACCCCGTGACGAAGCACAGCGCCGCCAGCTTTGGCGCGCGCCGGCGCAGCCACCATCCGAGCAACAGCAGGAGCAGCAGCACGCCCGGCGGCAAAAGCAGCTGCTTGAAGAAATAGCGAATCGGCATCCGACCTCCACGGCAAAGGCAGACACTCTAGCCGCAGCCGGAGGATTTGTCGGCCACTGTTCAATGCCGCGGATAGGTGTGCAGACGCTGCCTGGCGCGCAGCAGCTGCGACCCGCAGACGTGGCAGGCTGCGGGACCGGCGCCTTCCGGCCAGCTCACTTCGGCGTTGCACAGCGCGCAACTCAGCGTCTGTTGCAACGCCAGCGGCGCGTGGCGGCCATGCGCGCCGTGCCGTTGTCGACTACCGCTGCGCACAGCCGGACGCAGCGCCTGGCGCGACAGGTGAGCCTGCTCCTCCGCCGCGGCATGCCAGCCCGAGAGCCATTGGGAATCACGCTGCAGATACGCACGGATCAGCTCGAATTCCGCCGGCGTCAAACCGCGTACTTCCAGCTCGCCAGCACCGTCCGCATCACCGGACGTAGCACGTTCGGCCTCCTGCAGGGCCGAGCTCAGTCGCTGCAACACCCTTGCATAAAGACTACTGTCCTCAGATCGTGGCTCTCGGTCCATCAACCTCACCTCACATTCGTCCCGCCCCTGGATCAAGCGTAGCTCAGCCTGACGCGCTCAAGCCGCGCACGACGGACGGAGCTCTGGAGCAGCGGCAAATGGGGTTTCCCTAGGCCGCGGGGGGTCATGTATGCTACGGCGCTTCCATGCCTCCGCCCGCAGCCCGCCGGGTCGCGTTAGCGCCAGGTCCGCCGGACCTGCCAACGTGCCCGCGACAACGCATTCGCGGAGAGCCAGCCCCCATCCCAACGCCAGTAGCCATGCACGAACAGTATCAGCCCCGCGAAATCGAAGCCGCCGCGCAATCCCATTGGGACGCGCAGAAATCCTTTGAAGTGAGCGAACAGCCAGGCAAGGACACCTTCTATTGCCTGTCGATGTTCCCCTACCCCAGCGGCAAGCTGCACATGGGTCACGTGCGCAACTACACCATCGGCGACGTGATCGCGCGCTATCAGCGCATGCAGGGCAAGAATGTCCTGCAACCCATGGGCTGGGACGCGTTCGGCATGCCGGCGGAAAACGCCGCGATGAAGAATCAGGTGGCACCGGCGAAGTGGACCTACGAAAACATCGCCTACATGAAGGCCCAGCTGAAAAGCCTCGGCCTGGCGGTCGACTGGACGCGTGAAGTCACCACCTGCAAGCCGGATTACTACCGCTGGGAGCAGTGGCTGTTTACCCGCCTGTACGAAAAGGGCGTGATCTACCGCAAGAACGGCACCGTCAACTGGGACCCGGTCGACCAGACCGTACTGGCCAACGAGCAGGTCATCGACGGCCGTGGCTGGCGTTCCGGCGCGTTGATCGAGAAGCGCGAAATCCCGATGTACTACTTCAAGATCACCGCCTACGCGGATGAGCTGCTAGAGAGTCTGGACGAACTGGATGGCTGGCCGGAACAGGTCAAGACCATGCAGCGCAACTGGATCGGCAAGTCGCGCGGCATGGAGATCAGCTTCCCCTACGACGTGGCCAGCATCGGCAGCGAAGGCGTGATGAAGGTCTTCACCACCCGTCCCGATACGCTGATGGGTGCAACTTACGTCGCGGTGGCCGCCGAGCACCCGCTGGCCACGCTCGCCGCGCAGAACAATCCCGAGCTGCAAGTCTTCATCGATGAATGCAAGCGTGGCGGCGTCGCCGAAGCCGACATCGCCACCCAGGAGAAGAGGGGCCTCGCCACTTCACTGCGCGTGCAGCATCCGCTGACTGGCGAGTTGCTGCCGGTGTGGGTCGCCAACTACGTGCTGATGAACTACGGCGAAGGCGCGGTCATGGCCGTCCCGGCGCACGACGAGCGCGACTTCGAGTTCGCCAGCAAGTACGACCTGCCGATCAAGCCGGTGGTACGCACCAGCGCCGGCGACCAGACCCCGGCACCCTGGCAGGACGCCTACGGCGAACACGGCGAGCTGATCAATTCCGGCATCTTCGACGGCCTCGACTTCGACGGCGCGTTCGACGCCATCGAAGTGGCGCTGCAGAAGAAGGGCCTCGGCCAGGCACGCACCCAGTTCCGCCTGCGCGACTGGGGCATCAGCCGTCAGCGCTACTGGGGCTGCCCGATCCCGATCATCCACTGCGACAGCTGCGGCGACGTCGCGGTCCCCGAAAGCCAGCTGCCGGTCGTGCTGCCGGAAGACGTGGTACCGGACGGCGCCGGCAGCCCGCTGGCGCGCATGCCGGAGTTCTACGAATGCAGCTGCCCGAAGTGCGGCGCGCCGGCCAAGCGTGAAACCGACACCATGGACACCTTCGTCGAGTCGTCCTGGTATTTCGCCCGCTACGCCAGCCCGAACTACGAACAGGGCATGGTCGACCCGGCCGCGGCCAACCACTGGCTGCCGGTGGATCAGTATATCGGCGGCATCGAGCACGCCATCCTGCACCTGCTCTACGCGCGCTTCTTCCACAAGCTGATGCGTGACGAAGGCCTGGTCAGCTCCAACGAGCCGTTCAAGAACCTGCTGACCCAGGGCATGGTGGTCGCCGACACCTACTATCGCACCCTAGAAAACGGCGGCAAGGACTGGTTCAACCCGGCCGACGTGATCGTCGAGCGTGATGCCAAGGCCAAGATCATCGGCGCGAAGCTGGCCAGCGATGGCCTGCCGGTGGAAATCGGCGGCACCGAGAAGATGTCCAAGTCGAAGAACAACGGCGTCGACCCGCAGGCCATGATCGATGCATACGGCGCAGATACCTGCCGCCTGTTCATGATGTTCGCCTCGCCGCCGGACATGAGCCTGGAGTGGTCCGACTCCGGCGTCGAGGGCGCCAGCCGCTTCCTGCGTCGCGTCTGGCGTCTGGCTCATGCACATGTCAGCGCTGGCGTCGCAGGCACGCTGGACACCGCCAGCCTGAGCGACGAGCAGAAGGCCGTACGCCGCGCGATCCATCTCGCCATCAAGCAGGCCAGCGTCGATGTCGGCCAGCATCACAAATTCAACACCGCCATCGCCCAGGTGATGACGTTGATGAACGTGCTGGAGAAAGCCGCTACCGCCAGCGAGCAGGATCGCGCGCTGTTGCAGGAGGGCCTGGAAACGGTCGCCCTGCTGCTCGCACCGATCACCCCGCACATCTCTCACGAACTCTGGCAGCGACTCGGCAAACAGGGCGCGATCATTGACGCGCAATGGCCGAAGGTCGACGAGTCCGCCCTGGTGCAGGACAGCCTGACGCTGGTGGTACAGGTCAACGGCAAGCTGCGCGGGCAGATCGAAGTGCCGGCCGCGGCAAGCCGCGAGGAGGTCGAGGCCGCTGCCCGTGGCAATGAGAACGTGCTGCGCTTCACCGAGGGCCTGACGATCCGCAAGGTCATCGTGGTGCCGGGCAAGCTGGTCAACATCGTCGCTAACTGATTCGGCCCCGGCGCATGCGCCGGGCCTGCAAGGGGATAACAAGATGAACAAACGGAATCTGGTGGTGCTGGGCCTGACACTGCTGCTGAGCGCTTGTGGCTTCCAGCTGCGCGGCACCGGTGACGTGGAGTTCGGTCTCAAGGAGATCGACCTGCAGGCGCGCAACAGCTACGGCGAAACGGTGCAACAGCTCGAAGACCTACTCAAGAGCAATGGCGTGCGGGTTTACCCGGGCGCCAAGTACAGCCTGAACCTTGCCCGCGAGCAGACCCGCCAGCGCACCGCCAGCTACACCAGCTCGGCACGCAGCGCCGAGTATGAGCTGACCAGCACCCTCGATTACGAATTCCGCGGCCCGCAGAACATGCTGCTGCTCGAGGACAGCATCGAAGTGCAGAAGGTCTACGTGCACGACAGCAACAATCTGATCGGCTCGTCCCAGGAAGGTGATCAGCTGCGCCAGGAAATGCGCCGCGAGCTGCTGCAGCAGCTGACCCTGCGTATCCAGCGCATCACCCCGGCGCAGCTCGACCGCCTGCAACAGGAAGCCGAAGCCAAGGCCCGCGCCGAGGCTGAAGCCATGGAAGCTGCCCGTCATGCCCAGGACGCGCAGCCGCAACAGTCGCCCATCCAGCTGCCCATCCAGTAACAGGTAACGGGGCCTCAAGGCCCCCGTCTTCGTACCATGAAGCTTTCTCCCGCTCAGCTCGGCAAACACCTGCAAGGCCCGCTGGCGCCCGTGTACGTCGTCTGTGGCGACGAGCACCTGCTGTGCCAGGAAGCCTGCGATGCGATCCGCGCAGCGACCCGAGCGCAGGGCTTCAGTGAGCGTCAGGTCTTTCACGTGGAGACCGGCTTCGACTGGAGCCAGTTGATCGAAGCCGGTGCGAGTCTTTCGCTGTTCGCCGAGAAGCGCCTGCTCGAACTGCGCATCCCCAACGGCAAGCCCGGTGACAAGGGTGCCGCGGCGCTGCTGGAATATCTGGCCCGCCCCGCCGAGGACACCGTGCTGCTGGTCAGTCTGCCCAAGCTCGACGGCAGCACCCAGAAGACCAAATGGGCCAAGGCGCTGATCGATGGCAAGGACGTGCAGTTCCTGCAGATCTGGCCAGTGGATGCCGCGCAGCTGCCGCAGTGGATACGTCAGCGGCTGGCCCAGGCGGGCCTGTCCGCGGACCAGGAAGCCGTCGAACTGATCAGCGCCCGGGTCGAAGGCAACCTGTTGGCCGCAGCGCAGGAAATCGAAAAGCTCAAGCTGCTGGCCGAAGCCGGACAGGTCACCGCGGAAACCGTCCAGGCCGCGGTGGCTGATAGCGCCCGTTACGATGTATTCGGCCTGATCGACGCAGCCCTGCACGGCCAGGCGGCCCATGCGCTGCACATGCTGGAGGGCCTGCGCGGTGAAGGCGTCGAGGCACCGGTGATCCTCTGGGCGCTGGCCCGCGAACTGCGCCTGCTGGCCAATATTGCGCAGCAATATGCCCAGGGCACTCCGCTTGAGCGTGCCTTCAGCCAGGCCCGCCCGCCGGTCTGGGATAAGCGTCGCCCGCTGGTTTCCAAAGCACTGCAAAGGCATAACGCGGCCGGCTGGAACCAGTTGCTGAGAGACGCGCAACACATCGACGAGCAGATCAAGGGCCAGGCCGCCGGGGATCCCTGGATCGGTCTGGCGGACATTTGCCTGCAACTGAGTGGCCGCCGGATCGGTACCTGACGAGCGAATCGCGGAGAGCGAGTTCACGCCGCAGCGCACTGGACATTTTTTGTACAAGGCCTATGATTCCCTCGCCCGATAGCGGGCCATTTGAGGAAATCGAAATGAGCACACGCAAGAAACGGCCGAACAAGGCCAAGCACCTGGTTGCGCACCCCCTGTTCCGCCTCCGCCAGGAAACGCCGAAAAAAGGCAAAGGCAGCTACCGCCGCGAAGCCTCCCAGTCCACCAACTGGGAGGCTTCGGTCCTTCTGGCAGCCTGAAAACCCAACACCGCCAAAGCGTGATAATGTCTGCGGCCGACGACACGTTTCGAGAGCGGTGCATGTATCACACCTTCGTTCCCGTTCTGCTGCTACGTACCCTGGTTGCCGCTTCGGCGATGAGCCTGGTCGTTGCCTGTGCAGCCGAACCCCTCGCGCAGTCCACTCTGGTCAGCAACGTCCCCGCCGCCAGCCAGCCTAGCGACGCCACCATCGCCGATGTCCGTTCGGAAGCCACTCACCTGAGCTTCAGCCAGTGGCGCGAGCAGTTCCGCGCTGAAGCCCTTGCGGCCGGTATCTCCGCCGCAACCTTCGACCAGGCCTTCGCCGGCGTCCAGCCCGATCCAGCGGTGATTGAGGCGGACCGTAGCCAGCCCGAGTTCACCCGGCCCGTCTGGCAGTACCTGGAAGGCGCCATTTCGCCACAGCGCGTGCGCAGCGGCCGCCGCTTGCTTAGCGAGCACGCCACCACACTGGATCAGATCGAGGCCCGCTACGGCGTCGATCGCGAAACCTTGGTTGCCGTCTGGGGACTGGAAAGCAGCTTCGGCCAGATCATGGGCGACAAGTCGGTGATTCGTTCCCTTGCGACCCTCGCCCACGAGGGTCGCCGTCCGGCATTCGCCAAGAGTCAGCTGATTGCAGCGCTTGAAATCCTCCAGCACGGCGACGTCGCGCCACAGCGCATGCGCGGCTCCTGGGCTGGTGCCATGGGGCAGACGCAGTTCATTCCGACCACCTACAACACCCATGCCGTGGATTTCGATGGCGACGGCAAGCGCGATATCTGGAACAGCTCGGCCGACGCCCTTGCCTCCGCCGCGCATTACCTTCAGGCATCCGGCTGGAAACAGGGTAAGGCCTGGGGCTTCGAGGTAGAGCTACCCGAAGGGTTCGACTACGCCTTGGCCGACACCGAGATTCGCAAGCCGCT
>NZ_JBLWTV010000044.1:0-8280 GCF_048269965.1 Pseudomonas sp.
TCGCCAGCGATCAGGCGCTCATCGGCGCAGGAAGCAGTGCTTCCAAAAGCGCGCCTCTTCGCCCCGGAGGGAGAGGGGCATTGGAGGGATGCGTGGTGATCGCTTGCCCTCACCCGCCCTTCGGGCACCCCGCTCCGCGCCCCGGCCTGATCGCCAGCGATCAGGCGCTCATCGGCGCAGGAAGCAGTGCTTCCAAAAGCGCGCCTCTTCGCCCCGGAGGGAGAGGGTCATCAGAAGGCCGCGTTGCGGCCGCTGTTTAGGGGCGTTTGCGGTTGCTGATCATGGTACCGTTGCCGATGTCGGTGAAGATTTCCAGCAGCACGGCATTCGGCACGCGGCCATCGATGATGTGCGAGCTGGTCACGCCACCCTGCACCGCTTCCAGCGCGCATTTGATCTTCGGCAGCATGCCGCCGTAGATGGTGCCATCGGCAATGAGATCGTTGACCTGCTCGGTGGTCAGGCCGGTGAGCACCTCGCCCTGCTTGTTCATCAGGCCGGCGATGTTGGTCAGCAGCATCAGTTTCTCGGCCTTCAGCGCCTCGGCCACCTTGCCAGCGACCAGGTCGGCGTTGATGTTGTAGGACTCGCCGCCCGGGCCGACGCCGATGGGCGCGATGACCGGGATGAAGTCGCCCCTGACCAGCATGTTCAGCAGGTCGGTGTTGACCCCGGTGACCTCGCCGACATGACCGATGTCGATGATTTCCGGCTGGGTCATCTCTGGCGTCTGGCGGCTGACCGTGAGCTTCCTGGCGCGGATCAGGCCGGCATCCTTGCCGGTCAGGCCGATGGCGCTGCCGCCATGCTGGTTGATCAGGTTGACGATGCTCTTGTTGACCTGGCCGCCGAGCACCATTTCCACCACGTCCATGGTGGCGGTATCGGTGACGCGCATGCCGTCGATGAAGTGGCTCTCGATGGACAGTCGCTTGAGCAGGTCGCCAATTTGCGGGCCACCGCCGTGCACCACTACCGGGTTGATGCCGACGGCTTTCATCAGCACGATGTCGCGGGCGAAGCCCTGCTTGAGCTCCTCGCTTTCCATGGCGTTGCCGCCGTACTTGATCACCAGGGTCTTGCCGACGAAGCGGCGGATATAGGGCAGGGCTTCGGACAGTACCTTGGCAACCTGGGCAGCGGCGTCACGCTCGAGGGTCATGCAGGGGCTCCTGGAACAAATCGGTCAAAAGGGCAGTTGCAGGTCGGGGGCGACCTTGAGCAGCTGAACACGGAACACGTCCTGGATACGCTCCAGCTCTTCCTGGGTGTCGGCCTCGAAGCGCAGCACCAGCACCGGCGTGGTGTTGGATGCACGAATCAGGCCCCAGCCCTTGGGATAGTCGACGCGCACGCCATCGATGCTGGTGATGTTCGCTTCGCCCCACTGGCCTTCACGCTGCAGGCGTTCGATCATGCCGAACTTGGTCTGCTCGGTGACCTTGATGTTGATTTCCGGCGTTGAAATGTCGCTGGGGAAGGCGCTGAACACCTGCTCGGCGTTGCGTTTTTCGAGGCTGAGGATTTCCAGCAGACGGGCAGCACTGTAGATGCCGTCATCGAAACCGTACCAGCGCTCCTTGAAGAAGATGTGACCGCTCATCTCGCCGGCCAGCAGGGCGCCGGTTTCCTTCATTTTCTTCTTGATCAGCGAGTGGCCGGTCTTCCACATCACCGGGCGACCGCCGTAGCCGCTGATCAGCGGGGTCAGGCGACGGGTGCATTTGACGTCGAAGATGATGTCGGCACCGGGGTTGCGCGAGACCACGTCCTTGGCGAACAGCATCAGCAGGCGATCCGGGTAGACGATGTTGCCGGTGTTGGTCACCACGCCGACGCGGTCACCGTCACCGTCGAAGGCCAGGCCCAGGTCGGCGTTTTCCGCTTTGACGCGGGCGATCAGGTCGACCAGGTTCTCCGGTTTGCCCGGGTCCGGATGGTGGTTGGGGAAGGTGCCGTCCACTTCGCAGAACAGCGGAATGACGCTGCAGCCCAGGGCTTCGATCAGTTGCGGGGCGATCACGCCGGCGGCGCCGTTGCCGCAGTCGACCACCACGCGCAGCGGCTTGGCCATGGCGATGTCGTCACGGATGGTCTTGAAGTAGCGTTGCAGGACGTCGACCTGCTGCACGCTGCCGACGCCGCTGGCCAGGTCGTTGTTGTCCAGGCGGGTCTTCAGCGCGAGGATCTGTTCGTTGGCCAGGGTGTCGCCCGCGATGATGATCTTGAAGCCGTTGTAGTCCGGCGGGTTGTGGCTACCGGTGAGCATCACGGCCGAGCGGCCTTCCAGCACGTTGGCGGCGAAGTACACCACAGGGGTCGGCACCATGCCGATATCGGTCACTTCGCAGCCGCAGTCGAGCAGGCCCTGTACCAGTTGTTGCAGCAGTTCCGGGCCGGAAAGGCGACCGTCGCGGCCGACGATGACCTTGGGCTCGCCCTGGGCCAGGCTCTGCGAGCCGATGGCGCGGCCAATCCAGTAGGCGTATTCGGCGGTCAGGGTGTCGCCCACCACGCCACGGATGTCGTAGGCGCGGAAGATGTCGGCGGGAAGTTTAGGGGCGCTTTGGCGAGTGCTCATTGCGGGATTCTGCTCCAGTCCCAGGAGATCCTGGTCTTCATCGAGAATGTCGATATCGAGGATATCGGTGTCCTGAAACAGCGGGTCGACCAGCTCGGCTGGCTTGGCTGCCGGCTGAGCGGCGGGTGCCGCAGCTGTTCCTTTAACGGGGGTACCGCTGCCTTCAGGGCCACTGCGGCGCGGCAATCGCGCCAGGCTTTGGGCCAGCGCATCGAGAACCGGCATGCTGAGGCTGAAGGCTTTGACGTTCTTACCGGCGGAGAGTTCTTTGAGCATTTGCCCGAGTTGCTGGGCGTCGAGATTGACGCGCCGCTGCAGCGTGCCCTGCACCAGGATCATGCCGATCAGGGCGCCGCCCAGTGCAAGCAGGAACGCGAGGCCGAGCATCGCCGGAGAAATGCCGCCTTGAGCCAGGCCGGGGCCGGGGGTGAAGCTGACCTTCCAGTAGGGATTACCGGTGGCGAAGGTCTGCGCAGCGGCTGCATCGCCTGCCTGACCGCGCTGCAGCAGCACCTGCGGCGGTGTGTTGGCGAACTGCTGCACCAGTTGCACCTGGCCATACTCTGGCGGTAGCGCCGGCACGGCTGCGAGCAGTCGCTGCAGATCGACAGCCAGCAGCAGCGTACCCTGAGCCGGCTGGCTCTCACTCAGGCGCAGCGCCACGGCGCTGTAGGCCAGCCAGCGCTCACCCACGCGATAGGCTTCGGCAGCGGGTTGCTGACCGCTTTCGGTGCGGCGCAGCATGTCCAGGCCGGCGAAGTTCATCGGCGCGGCGCGAGAGGTGTTCTGTACCGCTTCGCCGCGGCGATTGAGATGGGCATCGATCACGCCATCCCAGTAGCCCAGGCGCCGTTCGACTTCACTGACCCGCAGGTTGTCGCCGCTTTGCAGTGCCTGCAGCAGCTCCGGGTTGCGAGCAGCAGCGAGGCTGTCGGCCTGCAATTGCCTGAGCGCCTGCTGCACGGCAGCGGCCTGGCTACTGCCCATGGCCTGCACCAGCTCTGCCTGGCGTGCCTGGCTGCTGCTGTTGTCGGCAAACCATAGCAGCGCGGCGCCAGCGGCCCCGCCGATCAGAGCGGCCAGCAGGCCGGGTAGCAGTGCGCCCTGCAAGGGATTCGCCTTCTTGCCCTTGGGCTTGCTCGGCACCAGGCTGGCAGCCATGTTGGCTTCCTTGGCGGTACGCTTGAAGAGTTTCACGTGGGTGCTCCTCGGCGGGTCGTCCTGTGGGGTATGAGTCAGTGGCTACCGGAGTGGCCGAAGCCGCCGGCGCCACGTTGCGTCTCGTCGAACTGCTCGACCAGCTCGAAGTGGGCCTGCACTACCGGTACCAGCACCAACTGGGCGATACGCTCGCCGATGGCGATGGTGAAAGGCGTCTGGCCACGGTTCCAGCACGACACCATCAGCTCGCCCTGATAATCCGAGTCGATCAGGCCGACCAGGTTGCCGAGGACGATGCCGTGTTTGTGGCCGAGGCCCGAGCGCGGCAGGATCATCGCGGCCAGGCCAGGGTCGCCGATGTAGATCGACAGCCCCGTCGGAATCAGCACGGTCTGGCCTGGCTCGAGGACGATCTGCTCCTTGAGCATGGCGCGCAGGTCGAGGCCGGCGGAACCGGGTGTGGCGTAGTGCGGCAGCGGGAATTCCTGGCCGAGGCGGGGGTCGAGGATCTTGGCTTGCAGAGCGTGCATGGTCAGTTCTTGTTCAGTCGTTCGGCGATAAGGGTGATCAATTGGCGGGCGATCTTGCCCTTGCTGGTCTGGGCGAAGCTGGTTTGCTGCAGCCCACGGTCGATCACGGTGATGGCGTTCTCTTCACTATTGAAGCCGATGCTGGGGTTGGCCACATCATTGGCGACTATCAGGTCGAGATTCTTGTCGCGCAGTTTGCGCGAGGCGTATTCGAGCAGGTTCTCGGTCTCGGCGGCGAAGCCCACGCTGAACGGGCGATCCTCGCGGCCGGCGATGGTGGCGAGGATATCCGGGTTGCGCACCATTTGCAGGAGCATCCCTTCGCCACTGCTGGGGTCTTTCTTCAATTTGTGCTGGGCTACCACTTCCGGGCGGTAGTCGGCCACTGCGGCGGCGGCAATCAGCACGTCACAGGGCATGGCGGCTTCGCAAGCGGCGAGCATGTCGCGGGCGCTGACCACGTCGATGCGGCTGACCCGGTCCGGCGTCGGCAGGTGCACCGGGCCGCTGACCAGCGTCACCCGCGCGCCGGCTTCGGCTGCGGCCTCGGCCAGGGCGAAGCCCATCTTGCCGGAGCTGTGGTTGGTGATGTAGCGCACCGGGTCGATGTTTTCCTGGGTCGGGCCGGCGGTGATCAGGATGTGCAGACCGTCCAGTGCCTGGCGCTGGAAGCAGTCGGCGGCCAACTGGGCCAGATCATTGGGTTCGAGCATGCGACCGAGGCCGACATCGCCGCAGGCCTGGCTGCCTGATGCCGGACCGAACAGGCGCATGCCGCGACTTTGCAGCAGTTCGAGGTTGGCCTGGGTGGCAGCGTCGCGCCACATGGCCTGGTTCATCGCCGGAGCCAGGGCAATCGGCGCGTCGGTGGCCAGTACCAGGGTGGTGAGCAGGTCGTTGGCCACGCCCTGGGCCAGGCGGGCGATGAGGTCGGCGGTGGCCGGGGCGATGAGGATCAGATCGGCCCAGCGCGCCAGCTCGATGTGGCCCATCGCCGCTTCGGCGGCCGGGTCGAGCAGGTCGAGGTGCACGGGGTGGCCGGAGAGGGCCTGCAAGGTCAGCGGGGTGATGAATTCGCGTCCGCCCTGGGTCATCACCACACGGACTTCGGCGCCCTGATCCTTGAGTCGGCGAACCAGTTCGGCGCTCTTGTAGGCAGCAATACCGCCCCCCACGCCGACGATGATGCGTTTGCGATACAGCCGCTGCATAGGCCTGCCTTTTATAAACCGGTGGATGTGCGCCACGCGACCAACGCCTCCCCAGGCCGGCCCCGTGTAAAAAGATGGGCTACGATAGCACAGCGCCCGCAGCGGAACAGCGGGCGCCTGGCTAGATGAGGCACCTCTAAAAAACGTAGGCGAGGCAGCCAGCACAAGGCAAAAACAAGCGAAAAAGCGGAGTTTACGAGCTGTAAATGAGCATTTTGAGCTTGTTTTTAACGCAGTGATGGCAACGCAGGTAGTTTTTAGAGGTGCCGTACAGGGAGGTGTACATGAGCATTCGTGATTGGCCCGCGGCAGAGCGTCCACGGGAGAAATTGCTGGAGCAGGGCGCGGCGTCGCTGACCGATGCCGAACTGCTGGCGATCTTTCTGCGTACCGGGGTGGCCGGCAAGAGCGCAGTGGATCTGGCGCGTTATCTGCTGAGCGAGTTCGGCAGTCTGAGAACCCTTCTGGAAGCCGATCTGCCTGGCTTCAGCCAGCACCTCGGCCTGGGCCCAGCCAAGTACGCGCAACTGCAGGCGGTGCTGGAGATGTCGCGGCGTCATCTGGCCGAGCGCCTGCGTCGCGATTCGGCGCTGGAAAGCCCGCAGGCCGTGCGTGACTACCTCAAGGCGCAGCTGCGCCACGAACCGCATGAGGTATTCGGTTGCCTGTTTTTTGATGCCAAGCACCGCGTGCTGGCGTTCGAGGTGCTGTTTCGCGGCAGTATCGACAGCGCCAGCGTTTATCCCAGGCAGGTGGTCAAACGCGCTCTGGCCAACAATGCTGCGGCCGTCATCCTGACCCATAACCACCCATCCGGCGTAGCGGAGCCCAGCCAGGCCGACCGCGTGCTGACCCTGCGCCTCAAGGAGGCGCTGGCGCTGGTGGATGTGCGCGTGCTCGATCATTTCATCGTCGGCGATGGCGAGCCGCTGTCGATGGCCGAACTCGGCTGGATGTAGCTGGTTCGGGCGTAGGGCGGGTGTCTTAGCCTGTCGCCGGCGAGGATTCAGTGTGTAGGGTGGGCTTCAGCCCACCATGACGATGTCTCATGGCATCATCTGCACCGCAGCGAAATTCTGCCGGCCGAACGGGCTGACCTTGTAGCCCTCGACCTTGGTGCTGAGCAGGGCGAAGGCGGTGGGATGGGCCAACGGCAACCACAGCGCCTGCTCCTGAATGATCTGCTGCGCCTGGTGATAAAGACGGCTGCGCTCATCCTGATCGCTGCTGGTCTTGCCGTCTGCTATCAGCTTGTCCAGCGCTGCGTCGCAGTAACGGGCGAAGTTCAGGCCGGATTGCACCGAGGCGCAGGCGAATTGCGGGGTGAGGAAATTGTCCGGGTCACCGTTGTCGCCGGCCCAGCCCATGAACAGCAGGTCATGCTCGCCGGCCTTGGCGCGGCGGATCAGCTCGCCCCACTCGATCACGCGAATTTCAGCAGCGATGCCGACTTTGGCCAGATCCGCCTGCAGCAGCTGCGCGCCGAGGCTCGGGTTGGGGTTGAGCAGGCTGCCGCTGGGGCGTGTCCAGAGGGTGGTCTTGAAGCCGTCAGCCAGGCCCGCTTCGGCCAGCAGGGCGCGGGCTTTCTCCGGTTCGTGCGCGTAGCCGGGCAGTTCGCTGGCGTAGCTCCAGGTGTTCGGCGGGTAGGGGCCGCTGGCGGGCTCGGCGCTGCCTTCGAAAACGGCCTTGACGTAGCTGGCCTTGTCGAATGCCAGGTTGATCGCCTGGCGCACCTGCGGTTTGTCCAGTGGTGGATGCTGGCTGTTGATGCCGACGAAGGCGGTCATGAACGCGGCGGTCTGCGCGCTTTTCAGTTTGGCGTCGCCGGCGATGGCCTGCACGTCCTGCGGTTTCGGCGACAGGGCGATCTGGCATTCGCCGCGGCGCAGCTTCTGCAGGCGCACGTTGCTGTCCGGCGTGATGGCGAAGATCACCCGATCCACCCCCGGCTTGCCGGTGAAATAGTCCGGGTTGGCGCGATAGCGCACCACGGCATCCTTCTGGAAGCGCTCGAAGACGAACGGGCCGCTGCCGATGGGCGCGCTGTTGAGCTTCTGTGGCGTACCGGCAGCCAGGAGCTTGTCGGCATATTCGGCGGAGTAGATCGAGGCGAAGCCCATGCTCAGGGTGGCGAGGAAGGTGGCATCGCGGCGGTTCAGGGTGATGCGCACGCTATGGGCATCCGGCGCCTCGACCTTGGCGATCAGGCTTGGCCACTGCATCGACTGGGCGTGCGGGTAACCGCTGACGGCGACCTGATGCCAGGGATGCTGGTCGTCGAGCATGCGCTGGAAGCTGAACAGCACGTCTCGGGCGTCGAGCGTGCGGCTGGGCGTGAAGTCGGCGCTGCGGTGAAATGGCACGTCGTCGCGCAGGCTGAAGTCGTAGACCAGACCGTCGTCGGAGATCGACCAGCTGCGCGCCAGGCTCGGCAGCAGTTTGCCCAGCTCGGCGTCGAACTCCACCAGGCGATTCATCAGCATGTCCGCCGAGGCGTTGGTGGTGGTCAGCGAGTTGTACTGCACCACGTCGAAACCTTCGGGGCTGGCCTCGGTGCATACACTGAGGGTGGCGGCCTGAGCCAGGATCGGGGTGCATAGCAGAGCGGCGAGTAGCAGGCGCATGGTGAAGTCCTCATTCCTGGCGTTGACGGCAAGCTTGCAACCCTAGTCGATTTGCCATGCGCTGAATACCTGATCGAGGCGACGAGCGGTCAAATCTTGATCAGGCCCCAACGGGCCGGCCCCCGACGGGTCTGCTGGCTCGGGTTTGGGTTTTATCCTGCGGTTTTCCTTGT
>NZ_JBLWTV010000045.1:0-7035 GCF_048269965.1 Pseudomonas sp.
TGACGATCAGCGGTGTGCTCCACGACGAGAACACCCACACCAGTACCGCGTACATCAGCAGTAGGCCGATGATCAGGCCGGTGCCCATGTCGGACATGGTTTCCTGCTGGTCGACCGAGCGCCCCTCAAAGCTATAGCGCACGTTGTACTGGCTGCTCAGCGCCGGCAGTTCGCGGCTGATGCTGTTCAGCACCTGGCCGGCGGTGGTTTGCGACAGGTCGATATCTGCCGTGACATCGGTGGCGAGCATGCCATCGGCATGGCGCAGCGCTTCAAAGCCCTGGTTATTGCCGAACTGCACCACCTGGCCGAGCGGTACGAAGCGCCCGTCATCCAGGCGAATACTCAGTTCGTTCAGGCTGGCAAGGCTTTCGCGCTCACTGCGCGGCAGTTGCACGCGCACCTCGATCTCGTCCTGGTCTTCCTGATAGATCTGCGCCAGGCGGCCGTCATAGGCGGCGCGCAGCTGGCGACCGACGCTCTGGATGCTGAGGCCCAGCGACTGGCCGTAGGGGGTCAGGCTGTAAACCAGCTGCTCGCGGCCCCAGGACATATCGTCTTCGGTGCTGAGCACGCCTTCAATCGACCCGATCATGATCGACAGCGCCTCGGCGGCGTTCTTCAATTGCTCGGGATCGCTGCCGGTCAGGCGCACATCCACGTCTTTGCCGGGCGGGCCACCGGCCTGTTCGGTGATGTTTAGCTGATCGATGCCGGGCACCAGTTGAATACGTTCACGCCAGGCACGAATAAAGGTCTTGTTGCGCACCGTGCGGTGATCCGGCGAGACCATCTCGATCAGCATGGCGCCCAGATTGTCGCCCTGACGCGCGCCGGCGTTCTCGCTGATGACCTGACCCTCGCGGGTCACCGCGGTGAGGATCAGATCACCGCCCAGCTCGCTCTCGGTTTGTTCCAGGGTCTGCTCCAGATGCCGCATGAAGCGGATCATGGTGTCACGCGGGGTACCGGCCACAAAGCTGACGTTGGCCTGCAGCATCTGCGGCTCGGGCGTCGGGAAGAAGCTGAAGCCGATACGGCCGCTGCTCATCAAACCTATGGTGAGCATGACTGCCACCAGCGCACTGGCAAGGGTAGCGCCACGATAACGCAGCGCGAGCTGCGAAAAACGCCGGAAACGGCCATCGCGGAAGCGGTTGAAGCCGCTGTCGAAGCGTTCGCGTACGCCGTCGATGCGGGCGACCAGGCGTGCGCTGCGTGAGGTGCCGGGCGCCTTTTTGCTGCCTGGCTGGAACGCAGAGCGCAGGTGGTGCGGTAGCACCACAAAGCATTCCAGTAGCGAGGCAATCAACACGCAGATCATCACGGTGGGAATGTCACCGAGAATGTTGCCGAAGATGCCGCCAACCATCAGCAGCGGCATGAATGCGGCGATGGTGGTCAGCGACGAGGCTACCACCGGCCAGAGCATGCGCTTGGCGGCGCCTTCCGAGGCGCGCTGCGGCTGCTCGCCTCCGCGGAAGTGCGCGTCGGCATCTTCGCCCACTACGATGGCATCGTCGACGATCACCCCCAGCGCCATGATCAGGGCGAACAGGGAAATCATATTGATCGAGCCGCCAATCAGCCAGAACACCGCCATGGCGGCAAGAAAGGCGGTGGGAATCCCGACGGCAACCCAAAGTGCAACCCGCGCAGGCAGGAACAGGTACAGCAGCACCATAACCAGCACCAGACCGCTCAGGCCGTTGTTCACCAACAGGCTGATACGGTCGTTGATCAGTTGCCAGGCCTGATCGTAAACGTGGATCTTCAGCTCTGGTGGCAAGCTGGGCTGCACTCGCTCCAGCCAGGCGTTGAGTGCCTGCGCGGCCTCCAGCGAATCACCGTCTTCAGCGCGCTGCAGTGATAGCTCTACCGCCGGCTGGCCGGCGTAGCGCAGCAAGACTTGGTTGCGCCGCGGCTCCTGACGAATCTCGGCGATGTCGCCGAGGCGCAAGTGGCTGGTGCCGTTGGGTTGCAGCGGGATATTGGCAAACTCTTCGGCGTCGCGGCGCTGTTCAATGGCGCGCAGCTCACGCGCCGAGTCCTGCTCACCGGCCTGGCCGGCCGGTAGATCGCGGGATTCGGCGTTGACCCGGTCGGCTACCTGATCGAGTGACAGGCCGAGGCGCTGCAGGGTGGTGTTGGGAATTTCGATACTGATCTGCTGTTCCGGCAGGCCGGCGATTTCGATGCGGTCGATACCGCTGGTGAGCAGGTCATCTTCCAGCCGGTTGGCAATGATGCGCAGCTCATGGGGCGCGTAGGGCCCGTACAGCAGCAACTTGGCAATCGGGTCATAGCGGGCGACACGCACGACCTCGGGCTTCTCGGCGTCGGCGGGCAGATTGCGGAATTCGTCGACCTGCTGGCGTGCGTCGTCCAGCGCCACCACCGGATCGGTACCCTCACGGAATTCCAGGGTGATGCTGGATACCCCTTGCGCCGAGGTCGAGGTCATATTCTTAAGGTTCTGGATGCTGCGCAGGCGCTGCTCCAGCGGAATGGTAATGGCCTGTTCGATATCCTCGGCGGCGGCGCCGTTCCAGACCACGCGGATGGTGACAAAGTCGAGCGCGAAGGTCGGAAAGAACTGGATGTTCATGCGACTGAGGCCCAGCATGCCACCCATCAGCATGACCAGCATCAACAGGTTGGCGGCCACCTTGTGGCGGACAAAAAACGCCAGTGGACTGCTCTCGTTCATGGCCGTGGCCCTGTGCTGTCGTCAGCCTCAGGAGATGGCGCGCCAGTGTCGACTTTTAGCCCCTGCACCGCGTTGGGCAGGTGGGTAGTGACGATTTCCATGCCGCCGCTCAGTTTGGGTGAGCGCACCAGCACGCGGCGCTCACCCTGTTCGTTCAGGGTTTCGCCTACGCGCTGCACCTCAATGCGCTGCAGGCGGCCATCCAGCACTTGGTACAGGGTGTCGTTGCCATAGAGCGCGCTGTAGGGCAGGGCGACGCTGTCGTCACGCACTGGGCGGGCCACGCTGATCGCCAGCAGGTTACCCAGTCGCAGGCCGGGCTGTGGCTGGTCAACGCTGAAGATCGCTTCCACGCCGCGCGCGTCGGCCTGGCCGGCGATGCGTTTGAGGGTCAGGCTGATGGCTGGTTGCAGATCTAGGCTGCGAGCTTTCAGTTCGCCGCCGTCCTGCAGCGCCTGCATGAAGCTCTGGCTATGCACCTGCGGCACCACGGCGCGCAGCTCCATGCCCTGCAATGGATAGAAGTCGAGCAGGGCGGCATTGGCATTAACCTGGTCACCCACAGCGGCCTGCACGTTGCCGACAATGCCATCGAAGGGGGCGGCGAAACGGCTGCGCTCGGCATCGCGCTGCATGCTGTCAAAGGTAGCCTGCGCGCGGTCCACCCGCGCCTGCGCCGCTTTGAGGCGCGAGGGGTAATTGTTGATGCTGCGCTGGCGATTGGCAACGGTCAGGGCAGCGCGGTCCAGCGCGTCCTTGCTGTTTTCCAGGTCGGCAGCAGGCAGCGCGCCGCGGGTAATCAATTGCTCGACCCGGCCAACGTTGGTCTGGGCGTTGGCCTGAATGCGTTGCTCCAGCTTGAGGGCGCGCAGGTCGTTCTGGTGTGCAGTCTGTTCGCTCTGCAGTTGCGCCTGGGCATCTGCCAGGTCGGCTTCGGCCTGCGCAACGCGCGGCGCGATGTCGGCCTCGTCGAGCGCCATCAGTAACTGGCCCTCGGCTACCTGCTCGCCGTCCTGCGCCGGTAATGCGGCCACTCGGCCGGCCATGGGGGCGACTACGGTAAACAGCAGCGGCGACTCCAGCTCGCCGTAGAGCGTGAGCCTGGGGGCGAAGGCGTCCGGCTGGATAACCTCGGTGGCGACACGCCAGCTGCGTTCCAGTGAGCCTATCGGGGCTGGCTCATCACGGGTCAGGCGCAGCAGGATGAAGATGACGATCCCGACGGCAATGATCAGAATCGGTACAAGGCGTTTACGCATGGAAAGTCCGAGTGGGGCAGTTATTGTTTTGACCGCCCTATATAGCCTGTTGCCCGGTCACGGGGCAAGGGCCTTGCGTGTCCTTTGCGCATGTAGAACATTGTCGTGCGCGCGACAGGCAGATGTGCCGCCTATGGAGCAACATATCTGCAATGGATAGGGGTTCTCCTGATGCGATTGTGGGTCTAACGTGAGACAAAATAAAACAGCCCGACACGGTGCGCCGGTGTCCGGGCCGAACCCCTATCTGGAGGCACTGTCTGTGGCTACTGCACCGCGTTGGATTCCGTCCTATCCCGAGAACGTCCGTTGGGATCTGCCGTTTGACCCACAACCGATTCCCGCCTTGCTGGACGCGGCGGTGGCTGAATTTCCGGATAATTCGGCCATCGATTTCTTCGGTAGCAAAATGACCTACCGTGAATTGGCCAGCAAGGTAGCGCAGGCGGCGCGTGGCTTTCAGCGACTGGGCGTCAAGCCCGGCGTGCACGTGGGATTGTATTTGCCGAATTGCCCACACTATTTCATCAGCTTTCTGGGTGTGTTGCGCGCCGGTGGCACCGTGGTGAACTACTCACCGCTGGACGCCGAGCGCACCCTGGAGCACAAGATCGAAGACAGCGAGACCGACATCATGGTCACGCTGGGCTTGCAGGCCTTCTATCCGCGCATGGCTACCTTGCTGGCACGTACCCGGCTCCGCCATCTGGTGGTGGGTGAGTTGACCGAGTTCTGCACCAGCGCGACGGCGGAACAACGCGACCTGCTGGGGCCGCAGGCAGCACCGCAGCTCGGCGCCGAGTGCAGCAGCTTTGCGCAGTTACTCGACAACCAGGGCGACTACCAAACGTACGCCCTCGACGACCCGAATACCTGCCTGGCCGTGCTGCAATACACCGGTGGCACCACCGGCGTGCCCAAAGGCGCGATGCTCACCCATGGCAATATCACTGCCTCCTGCGCGCAGCTGCGCGAGGTGCTGAGCGCGGCGGTAGAGCCGGGGCAGGAGCGGGTGCTGGCGGTGTTACCGCCGTTTCATATTTACGCCTTGATGGTAAACATGATTTTCGGCCTGCGTGCGGCTGCCGAGCTGTACCTGCACCCGCGTTTTGACGTGCTCAGCGTGCTCAAGGAAATCAGCGAGAACCGCATCACCACTTTCCCCGGCGTGCCGACCATGTTTATTGGTTTGCTCAGCCATCCGGCGACGGCTGATTACGATCTGTCGTCGCTGAAAATGTCCAACTCCGGCGGCGCGCCGCTGCCGGTCGAGGTGCAGCAGCAGTATTTCAACCGCTCGGGCTGTACCCTGCGCGAAGGCTGGGGCATGACCGAGACCACCACGACGGGCACCTTCACCCCCAAAGACGCGGCGCCGCGTCCCGGCTCCTGCGGTGTGCCGGTGCCGGGCTCGCAGATTCGCATCCTGCCACTCGATGGCGGTGAAACGGAGCTGCCGGCGGGTGAAAAAGGGGAGGTCTGCATCAAAGGGCCGAATATCACTGCCGGCTACTGGCGCCGCCCCGATGCCACCGCCGAAGCCATGACCAGCGAGGGCTTTCTGCGCACTGGCGATATTGGTTACATGGATGCCGACGGTTTTGTGTATATCGTCGATCGCACCAAGGACATGATCCTGTGCAGCGGCTACAACGTGTATCCGCGCACCATTGAAGAGGCCATCTACGAGTTTCCCGGGGTTGAGGAAGTCTCGGTGATTGGCGTGGCCGACGCCTACCGTGGCCAGGCCCCCAAGGCCTTCATCAAACTGAAGAGCGGCGTTGAGCTCTTCAGCTTCGAGACCCTGCAGGACTTTCTCGCCAGTCGCCTGGGCAAGCACGAACGCCTGCAGAGCATGGAAATTCGCCCGGAGCTGCCAAAAACCCCGGTCGGCAAGTTGTCGAAGAAAGAGCTGTACGAAGAAGAAAAGCAGAAGCAGGCGGCCGCGGTCAGCGCTTGACAGCGATGCGGGTGGCTGCCGCCACCCGCATTGGCTCTACGCCGAGAGCCGCTGGGTCAGGGTATTGAGCTCGCCTGACAGGCCGTGCAAGGTCTGGCTGGCGCGCGAGGTGTTGTCGACTTCGGCCTGATTGGCGCTGGCAATGTCGGTAATCTCGGTGATGTTGCGCGAGATATCTTCGGCAACGCTGGTCTGTTCATCGGCTGCGGTCGAAATCTGCCGATTCATATCGCGAATCGACTCGATGGCCTGAGTAATCTGCCCCAGGCGCTCGCCAGCCTGGGTGACCTGTCCCATGCTGGTCTCGCTGCGTGACTGGCCATTCTCGATCGCCTTGACTGCCTCCAATGCGCCGCTCTGCACGTTGTTGATGATTTGTTGAATTTCAGCGGTAGATTCGGCGGTGCGCTGCGCCAAGGTGCGTACCTCATCGGCCACCACGGCAAAGCCGCGACCCGCCTCACCGGCCCGTGCTGCCTCAATCGCCGCATTCAGCGCCAACAGGTTGGTCTGCTCGGCAATGCCCTGGATTACATCGAGCACTTTGCCGATGCGGTTGCTGTCGCCTTCCAGGCGGCGAATCACCTCGGTGGTGTGGGTAATCTGCTGCAGCATCTCCTGCATGCCCTTGATGGTCTGCTGCATCACCTGACCGCCCTGCTGGGCGTTGCTGTCGGCCTCATCCGCCGCGCGGGCCGCTTCGGCAGCATGCTGCGCCACTTCGGCTGCCGAGGCGGACATCTCCTGCATGGCGGTAGCGACCTGATCGGTGCGCGAGAACTGGTCGCGGCTGCCTTGGGCCATGCGTGTGGCGATGGTATTCAGCTCGCCACTGGCGCGATCCAGCTCGGTGGTGCTGCGTTGCAACTGGCTGAAGGTGTCACCGAGAAAGCTGCGCAACTGGTTCGCCGCGCGGGCGAGCGTGCCCAATTCGTCCCGCCGATCAGTTTGGATCGGGGCACCCATGCGGCCTTCGCTGAGTTGGTCGATCTGCCGGATAAGCAGGGTAATCGGATTGACCAGGCGCCGGTTCACCAGCCCTAGGCTGAGCAGACCAATCAGCAACGCCGCTACGCAAAGCAGTACCAGGCCCAGCCAGACTGTGC
>NZ_JBLWTV010000046.1:0-6547 GCF_048269965.1 Pseudomonas sp.
TTCAGCACCTGGCGTTCGCGCTCGGTCAGGTCCAGAGAGCTGGCACCCTGCGGGGTACGCAAGGCTTGGGCCAGCACGGTGGTCAGCGATGGGCTTATCACCAGGTTGCCGCGCAGTACCTCGCGCAGTCGGGCGATCAGATGCTCTGGTTCCATGTCCTTTAGCAGGTAGCCATCGGCGCCAAAACGCATGGCGTCGCGTACGTCGTGTTCGGCGTCGGATACGGTGAATAGCAGGATCTTGCCGGCGAACCCTTGTTCGCGCAGACGCTTTAGGGTTTCCACGCCATTGAGTTGCGGCATGTTGTTGTCCAGTACCACCAGGTCGGGGTTTAGCCGCTCAAGCAACGTGCAGGCCTCGAAGCCGTTATTGGCTTCGCCGACGACAGTGAGGTCGCCTTCCAGTTCGATCAGTTGGCGTAGGCCGCGGCGCATCATAGGATGGTCGTCGACTAGGATGAGGGTGTGGGGCAGGGTAGCGTTCATGAAGGCGTCTCGGGCGTCAGTTGGCGCAGAAATTCCGGGCAGAAGCGCAGGCGAACCTGTGTGCCGCGGGGCTCGCGGTGGCACAGGAGCAGCGTGCCGCCGAGGCTGCGGGCGCGCTCCTGCATGATGTTCAGGCCATGGTGGTGGCGGCTGTCAAAGTTGGGATCGATGCCGATGCCATCGTCTTCGATCCGCAGTTCGACCTCCTCGCCGCACTGGCGCAGATGCACCCAGGCCTGGTTGGCCAGGGCGTGGCGTGCGCAGTTGGAGAGCGCCTCGCGGGCGATCTGCAGCAGGTGAATCTGCTCTGTGGCCGAGAGGCAGAAGGCCAGCGGCGCGCTGTCGAGCAGCACGCGAAGGTTGCCGCGCTCGGCGAACTCGCGGGCTGTGTCGTCCAGCGCCTGTTCGATGCCGCCATCTTGGATTTGCAGACGGAAGGTGGTGAGCAGTTCGCGCAGTTGGCGATAGGCGCTGTTCAGGCCTTCACGCAATTCGTCGCTGACCTCCATTAGCGTCTCACTGCTCTCGCCGCGACGGATCAGGGTCTGCAGGCGGCTGACTTGCAGCTTCATGTAGGACAGTGCCTGTGCCAGTGAATCGTGCAACTCGCGAGCAATGGTGGTGCGCTCGTCGAGCAGCAGTAGGCGGTTGTCCTGTTCGCGCTGACGCTCCAGCGACAGCGCTGTGCCGATCAGGTTGGCCAGTGCCTGGATCAGCTCCTGCTCCCACTGGCGTGGGGTGTGGCCGTCCTCGTAGCGCGCGCGTAGCTCGCCGAGCCCGACGCCCTGGGAACTTATGGCGAAGCTCAAGTTGCTGGGCCCGGCATGGCGCGGGCAGCTGGCGCAGTCACTGCGCGCGCAGATCTCGCGCGACTCGTTGCCGTGTAAGGCGATCAGATGCTCCACCGGCGCCTGGGTGTCGCCATGCAGGCACAGGGTTAGGCGCAGTCCCGGCAGGCGTTGCTGGAACCTGTCGATCAGTTCGTCCAGCCGCTCGGCGCTGGCCGGATTGCTGGCGATGCTGCGGCTGCTCTGGTAGAGCAACTCGAGGGCGGCATTGCTCTGCGCCAGGTTCTGCGTCTTCTCGGAGACCCGCGATGCCAGCGTGCGATGGTTTTCCTCAATGGCATCGGCCATGGCGTTGAAGCTGTCAGCCATCTGCCCCAGTTCGTCCTGAGAGCGATACTCGATGCGCGCGTCGAGGTTGCCAGCACGAAAGCGCTCGGTGGCCCCGACCAGTTCCTGCAGCGGGTTGATCACACTGTTCTGGAGCTCGTACATGCCTATCAGCAGGATCACCACGGTGAGCAGTAGGGACGCGCCCTGGATGCTTTGCTGCCAGCCCTGGCGTCTTTCGCTCTGCTTCTGCAACTGCATGACGAAGTTTTCCAGCAGGCCGACGAAGGCCTCCGACTGTTGCTGGAAGGCTGTCCGGTCGCCGCTTTCCAAGGCCGGCAGCATCTGCTGGTGCCAGTGCCGCTGGATGCCATCGAACGCAGCCCAGAGGGAGCCGCTGCGTTCGCCGCCGAGCATGTGGCGTAGTGCCGGGCTGTCCAAGCGCTGCTGCATGTCGGCGCGCAGGCGTTCGATGGTCTCGGCGGGCGATGTGGCTTCAAGCTGCCAGTTGAGGCGGTAGGTGGCCATGCGCAGCGAGCCGGCGGTGTTGATGGCCGCTGCGTCGTCCTCACTGACCCAGGCGATCAGCACGGCGCTGAAAGCGCTGCACAGTCCCAGCGTGGCTATCAGCATTACAGCGAGTCCTGCTCGAGCCGGCAACGACCCTTTCAACCAGGTCAGCATCAGCGCTACCTCCAAAGAGTTCGGCGGCCTGAAGTGGGACCTTCCGAAGCGCTCTAATCGTATATAAGGTGCTGTTTTAAAAGGATTTTTGCTTTATGTGTGGCTCTACCACTTTGGTGGTAGAGAAGCCCATGGTAGGACAGAGGGGCTGAGTTGCTTCTTGATCTGGGTCAATAGATCGGAACGGCATGCCAATAGCCTGCAGCCATGAAAACCGCTTGGGGAAAGCGTTCATGGCGAGCCACAAAGTGCAACAGGGGTTGGTGCTGGGGATGAGCACCACCGCGTTCACCATCTGCTTCATGGTGTGGATGATGTTCGCGGTGCTCGGTGTGCCCATCAAGGAACTGCTGCAGCTCAACGAGACCGAGTTCGGCCTGCTGGCCGCCACGCCGGTATTGACCGGTTCGCTGGTGCGCCTGCCGCTGGGCATGCTCACCGATCGCTTCGGCGGACGCATCGTGTTCTTCCTGCTGATGCTGGTCTGCGTGCTGCCGATCTACCTGATCGGCGAGGCGACCCAGTACTGGCAATTTCTCGCCCTGGGCCTGTTCGTCGGCCTGTCCGGCGGCTCCTTCTCGGTCGGCATCGCCTACGTCGCCAAGTGGTTCGACAAGTCCAGCCAGGGCCTGGCCATGGGCATTTTCGGCGCCGGCAACGCGGGCGCCGCGCTGACCAAGTTCCTCGCCCCGGCGATCATCGCCGCGGCCAGCTGGCAGATGGTGCCCAAGGTCTACTCGGCGATCATGTTCGTCACCGCGCTGCTGTTCTGGTTCCTCACCTACGAGAACAAGGCGCACCGGGTGCCGAGCAGCGTGTCGCTGGGCGAACAGCTCAAGACCCTGAAAGACCCGCGCGTCTGGCGCTACTGCCAGTACTACTCGATCGTCTTCGGCGGCTACGTCGCGCTGGCCCTGTGGATGACCAAGTACTACGTGCAGGAATACGGCTTCAGCCTGCAGAGCGCGGCGCTGCTGGCCGCCTGCTTCTCCCTGCCGGGCGGCCTGCTGCGCGCCATCGGCGGCTGGATGTCGGACAAGTGGGGCGCGCACAGCGTGACTTGGTGGGTGATGTGGGTGAGCTGGGTGTGCCTGTTCATTCTGTCCTACCCGCAGACCGACTTCACCGTGCACACGGTCGACGGCCCGCGCACCTTCCATATCGGCCTCAACGTCTGGGTGTTCACTGCGCTGATGTTCGTCATGGGCATCGCCTGGGCGTTCGGCAAGGCCTCGGTATTCAAGTACATCGCCAACGACTTTCCCGATCGCATGGGCGCGGTGTCCGGCATCGTCGGCCTGGCCGGCGGCCTCGGCGGCTTTGTCCTGCCGATCATGTTCGGCGTGCTGGTCGACCTCACTGGAGTGCGCTCTTCCGCCTTCATGCTGTTGTACGGCGTGGTCTGGGTTTCTCTGATCTGGATGTACTTCAGCGAGGTTCGCAAAACCCCAGTCATGGGTTCGGGTTCCACCGCTTCCATGAATTCTGCTTCCTGACAAGGAGATTCAGCATGTCCGCAACCAAGAATCCGGCCATGGGGCAGCCGCCCCGGCAAGGGCCTGTGATCGAGGACTGGCGCCCGGAGGACCCACATTTCTGGGGTTCCACCGGCAAGGCCATCGCCACCCGTAACCTGTGGATCTCGATTCCTGCGCTGTTCCTCGCCTTTGCCGTATGGATGGTGTGGAGTACGGTGATCGTGCGCCTGAACGCCATCGGCTTCGCCTTCAGCACCGACCAGTTGTTTTGGCTGGCGGCTCTACCCGGGCTGTCCGGGGCCACCTTTCGTATCTTCTATTCCTTCATGGTGCCTGTGTTCGGCGGGCGCCGTTGGACCGCCCTGAGCACTGCCTCGCTGCTGATTCCCTCTATCTGGATGTGCTGGGCCGTGCAGGACCCGGGCACGCCCTACAGCGTGTTCGTGATCATCGCCCTGCTGTGCGGCTTCGGCGGCGGCAACTTCGCTTCCAGCATGTCCAACATCAGCTTCTTCTACCCCAAGGCGCAGCAGGGCACCGCCCTGGGCCTGAACGCCGGGCTGGGTAACCTGGGCGTGTCGGCCATGCAGTTTCTGGTACCGCTGGTGATCGGCTTCGGCCTGTTCGGTGCGGTGGGCGGCAAGCCGCAGGAACTGGCCGACGGCAGTCAGCTGTGGCTGCAGAACGCCGGCCTGGTGTGGGTGCCGCTGATCGCGGCGGTCACTCTGGCGGCCTGGTTCGGCATGAACGACCTGGCCAGTGCCAAGGCGTCCTTCGCCGAGCAGGCAGTGATCTTCAAGCGCCAGCACAACTGGCTGATGTGCTGGCTGTACTTGGCCACCTTCGGTTCCTTCATCGGCTTCGCTGCGGCCTTCCCGCTGCTGATCAAGCATTCCTTCCCTGGGGTCAACGCCCTGCAGTTCGCCTTCCTCGGTCCGCTGGTCGGCGCCCTGGTGCGTCCGCTGGGCGGCTGGGTGGCGGACAAACTCGGTGGTGCGCGGGTGACCCTGTGGAACTTCGTGCTGATGATCGCCGCCGTGTTCGGGGTGATCGCCTTCCTGCCGCAGCACGGCCAGGGCGGTAACTTCTACGGTTTCCTGGCCATGTTCATGCTGCTGTTTGTCACTACCGGCATCGGCAACGGTTCGACCTTCCGCATGATCCCGGTGATCTTCCGCACCCTGCACGAGCGCCTCAGCGCCGGTAAGGGCGCCGCCGAGAAGGAACAGGCGATCAAGGCGGCCGGCAAGGAATCGGCGGCGGTGCTCGGCTTCAGCTCGGCAATCGGGGCCTTCGGCGCCTTCTTCATTCCCAAGTCCTTCGGCAGCTCCATCGCCCTCACCGGCGGGCCCGAGGTCGCCCTGTACGTGTTCGTTGGCTACTACGTCAGCTGCATCCTGGTCACCTGGTGGTGGTACTCGCGCAAGGGCGCAGAGACCCCATGCTAGTCCGCCACAACCCAAGAAATGACGAGCGCGGGGCCGCCCGCACTCAGCCTGAGAGGAAGAGAAAATGAGCCACATACTCGACCAGCTGCGCTTCTTCAATCGCAAGCAGGGGGAGTTCGCCGACGGCCATGGCGAGACCCGCAAGGAATCGCGCGACTGGGAGAACGTCTACCGCTCGCGCTGGCAGTACGACAAGATCGTGCGCTCCACCCACGGGGTGAACTGCACCGGGTCGTGCTCCTGGAAGATCTACGTGAAGAATGGCCTGATCACCTGGGAAACCCAACAGACCGACTATCCGCGTACCCGCAACGACCTGCCCAACCATGAACCGCGTGGCTGCCCGCGTGGCGCCAGCTATAGCTGGTACATCTACAGCGCCAACCGCCTGAAGTACCCGAAGGTGCGCAAGCCGCTGCTCAAGCTCTGGCGTGAGGCGCGCCGGAGCCTGTCGCCGGTCGAGGCCTGGGCCAGCATCGTCAGCGATCCGGCCAAGGCCGAGAGCTACAAGAGCAAGCGCGGCATGGGCGGCTTCATCCGCTCCAGCTGGAACGAGGTTAACGAGATCATCGCCGCAGCCAACGTCTACACCGTCAAGCAGTTCGGTCCGGATCGCGTCATCGGCTTTTCGCCAATCCCGGCCATGTCCATGGTTTCCTACGCTGCCGGTAGCCGCTACCTATCGCTGATCGGCGGCGTGTGTCTGAGCTTCTACGATTGGTACTGCGACCTTCCTCCGGCCTCGCCACAGGTTTGGGGCGAGCAGACCGACGTACCGGAATCGGCCGACTGGTATAACTCCAACTACATCATCGCCTGGGGCTCTAACGTCCCGCAGACCCGTACCCCGGACGCACACTTTTTCACCGAGGTGCGCTACAAGGGCACCAAGACCGTCGCCATCACCCCGGATTACGCCGAGGTTGCCAAACTCACCGACCTCTGGCTCAACCCCAAACAGGGCACCGACGCAGCGCTGGCCCAGGCCTTCGCCCACGTCATCTTCAAGGAATTTCACCTCGAGAAACCGAGTGCTTACTTTCGCGACTACGCCAAGCGCTACACCGACCTGCCGGTGCTGGTGCGCCTGAACGAGAAGGATGGCAGCTACATCGCCGATCGCTTCCTGCGCGCCTCGGACCTGACCGACAACCTCGGTCAGGAAAACAACCCCGAGTGGAAGACCATCGCCGTCGACGGCAGCACTGGCGAGCTGGTTTCGCCGCTGGGTTCGATCGGCTACCGCTGGGGCGAGAAGGGCAAGTGGAACATCGAAGCCCGCGAAGGCAAGGACGGCCGCGATGTCGACCTGAGCCTGACCCAGATCGATGGCGGCG
>NZ_JBLWTV010000047.1:0-6515 GCF_048269965.1 Pseudomonas sp.
TGCTGCTGCTTGGTGGCCTGCTGATCGGTGCGATCGCCGGCAAGGAGGCGATCAAACCGCTCGAACCGCTGTACACCAGCATGTTCAAACCGGTGCTGGCGTTCTTCCTGCTGGAGATGGGCCTGATCGCCTCCGGCCAGCTCGGCTCGCTCAAGCGCTACGGCTTCAAGCTCGCTGCCTTTGCGCTGCTGATGCCGCTGATCGGTGCGCTGATCGGCGCCCTGCTGGCGCGCTTCATGGGCCTGTCGCTGGGCGGTACGGCAATGCTCGCCACGCTGGCGGCGAGTGCCTCGTACATTGCGGTGCCAGCGGCGATGCGCCTGGCGGTACCGGAAGCCAATCCGTCGCTGTCGCTGACTGCGTCGCTGGGCATCACCTTTCCGTTCAACATCCTGATCGGCATTCCGCTCTACCTGGCCCTGGCCGAGCGGCTGATCGCCTGGGGGTTCTGAGATGAACGCGCACAATCGTACGCTGCTGACCGTGATCTGCGAGGCAGCGCTGGAACACAAGCTGGAAGCCGACCTGAAAAACCTGGGCGCTCCGGGCTGGACCCTGTCGGACGCCCGTGGCAGCGGCAGCCGCGGGGTGCGCAGCGCCGGCTGGGATACCGACGGCAATATCCGCCTGGAGGTGATCTGCAGCCGCGAGATCGCCGAGCGTATCGCCGAGCACCTGCAGGCGCGCTACTACGAGAACTTCGCCATGGTCTGCTACCTGGCCGAGGTGGAAGTGCTGCGGCCCGAGAAGTTCTGACCGCGTGCTGTGATGCCCCTCGGCCGGCGGGCGTCCACCCTGGACTCAGGACCGATGGAGCCTTCGATGCACGCCCTGCTGCAGGAAATTCTCGACGATGTACGCCCGCTGCTCGGGCAAGGTCGCGTGGCCAGCTACATCCCGGCGCTGGCCGACGTGCCGCCCAACCAGTTGGGTATTGCCGTGTGCAGTGCCGAGGGTGAGATTTTCGAAGCCGGCGACGCGCAGACGCCGTTCTCGATCCAGAGCATTTCGAAAGTGTTCAGCCTGGTGCAGGCCATCGCCCATCGCGGCGAGTCGTTGTGGGAGCGGCTGGGCCACGAGCCTTCGGGGCAGCCGTTCAATTCACTGGTGCAGCTCGAGTTCGAACGCGGCCGCCCGCGCAATCCGTTCATCAACGCCGGGGCGCTGGTGATCTGCGACGTCAACCAGTCGCGCTTCGCCACCCCGGAGCTGTCGATGCGCGATTTCGTCCGGCACCTGTCCGGCAACCGGCAGATCGTCTCCGACACCCGCGTCGCCGAATCCGAATACCAGCACCGCGCGCGCAATGCGGCCATGGCTTACCTGATGCAGGCCTTCGGCAACTTCCACAACGATGTCGAAGCGGTATTGCGCAGCTATTTTCATCACTGTGCGCTGCGCATGAACTGCGTCGACCTGGCCCGCGCGTTCGCCTTTCTCGCCCGCGATGGTGCCTGCCCGCAAAGCGGCGAAACGGTGCTGGCGCCGCGCCAGACCAAACAGGTCAACGCGATCATGGCCACCAGCGGGCTGTACGACGAGGCGGGCAACTTCGCCTATCGCGTCGGCCTGCCCGGCAAGAGCGGGGTGGGCGGCGGCATCGTCGCGGTGGTGCCGGGCCGCTTCACCGTCTGCGTCTGGTCGCCGGAGCTCAACGCCGCGGGCAATTCGCTGATCGGCATGGCCGCCCTCGAGGCGCTGTCGCAGCGTATCGGCTGGTCCATCTTCTGACGCGCCGTCGCGGCGGCGCCTACCCTTCGAATTCCTCTGGAGAGAACCAAGCATGAATGACGGCAAGAAGAGCGAAACCGCCCAGGAGGCCCTCGAACACATCGTCTCGGGCGTCAAGCGCTTCCGCGAAGAGGTCTATCCCGAGCAGCGCGAGCTGTTCGAGAAGCTCGCCTACGAGCAGACGCCACGGGCGATGTTCATTACCTGCGCCGATTCGCGAATCATCCCCGAGCTGATCACGCAGAGTTCGCCCGGCGACCTGTTCGTCACCCGCAACGTCGGCAACGTGGTGCCGCCCTACGGGCAGATGAACGGTGGCGTGTCGACCGCCATCGAGTTCGCCGTGATGGCGCTTGGCGTGCAGCACATCATCGTCTGCGGCCACTCCGACTGCGGCGCGATGAAGGCGGTGCTCAACCCGGCTCAGCTGGAGCGCATGCCGACGGTCAAGGGCTGGCTGCGGCATGCCGAGGTGGCGAAGATCGTCGTCGAGCAGAACTGTGGCTGCGCCGACCACAACACCCTCGGCATCCTTACCGAGGAGAACGTGGTGGCCCAGCTCGACCACCTGCGCACGCATCCCTCGGTGGCAGCGCGGCTGGCCAGCGGTCAGCTGTTCATCCACGGCTGGGTGTACAACATCGGGACCAGCGAGATTCGTGCCTACGATGCCGAGAAGGGCGAGTTCCGCCTGGTCGGCGACGGCCCGCTGCCGATGGCCACGCCGCGGGCGCGCTATCAGGTGAGCTGAAGCGCTTCCGGGCGGTTTCGGTCTGCTGACGAGGCGCGGGGTCAGCGACCGCCGGCCAGCGTCGTGCCGCGCTCCTGAATCAGGTAGCACAGGTCAGGGGTCTTGCTGCAGCCGGCGTAGCCTTCGGCGATCACTTCCTCGAGCGCCTTCTGCAGACGATTGACCACTTCGTCCGGCGTATCAGGGCTCAGTGCCAGATACAGCGGTTCGCTGCGATAGCTCAGCGCTATGCGCAGCTGGCTCTCGTCGACGCCCTGCAGCCGCGCGTAATGACGCCACACTGGGTCGGCCACCGCCCACAGGTCGATGCGCCCGGTCAGTAGTTTGCGCAGGTTTTCAGCGTCGTTGAGGCTGTTGCTGGTGCGGATGCCCTGGCTTTCCAGGAACAGGCTGACACTGCCGTTGGCGTGGCCGCCGATCTGGTAGCCCTGCGCCTGCTCCAGGCTGTCGAACTTCAGGCCACTATCGGCCGGCGTCAGCAGCACGCTGGCGTGATGGGCCAGCGGCCCGACCCACTTGAACTGTCCGGCGTTCTGCGGCGTGCGCGCCACCGAGAACAGCCCGTGGGCGGGCTGCTGCCGGGTCTGCTCGTAGAGCCGGCTCCAGGGGCCGCGCAGGGTCAGGTTGTAGGCGATGCCGGCGCGGCGAAAGATGTCGCGCACGGTATCGGCATCGATGCCCTGCACATCGTCGCCGCGGGCGAAGCCCTTGCTGTTGGGGCCCATGTTGAATGGCGGGAAGCTGTCGGTTTGCAGGGTGATCTGATAGTTGGCAGGCAGTTCGGCCTGGGCGGCGCATGCAGCGCTGATGAGCAGGGCGAACAGCGCCCCGGCAGTTCGGGATCTGGCCATGGCATCGGCTCCTTGACGCTTTTCTTGTTGTTGGCGTGAGCAAGGGTAGCGGTGCTGCAGGTACATCGCCAGCCGGCCGCGCTGCCCTGCGGGGCAGCGCGCATTTTTGCCGGTGTCGTTTTCAGTCGGCCATTTCGCCGCAGAGGTCGCGGCAGAACCAGTGTTCCACCTCGGCGTGGTCGAGCCCGGCGGCGAGCAGGGCGAACAACTTGCCCAGCGCTGCTTCACGGGTCATACCGCCGCCGGAGACCAGACCGGCATCGCGCAAGCCGCTGCCGGTGGCATAGACGTCGAAATCGACATGGCCGCCCGGGCACTGGCTGATCGCCGCCAGCACCACGCCCTGTCGATGCGCCTGGCGCAGCGCTTCGATGAACGGGACGTCGTCCGGCGGGCCGGTGCCCCTGCCATAGCACTCGAGCAGTAGCGCCTGAGCGCCGCTGGCGACCAGTGCCCGGACCTGCGCGGCGCCGACGCCGGGGTACAACGGCAGCACCACGACCTGCGCCGGTCGCTGCGGCAACAGCGCCGGCGGACGTTCGCTGGCCGCTGCGGCGAGGCGCTTGCGCGGCGCCTCGGCAAAGGCGTCGAAGGCGTCGCTGCGCAGTTTGCTGACCCGCGCGCCGTGCAGCAGCACGCCGTTGAAGAACAGTTGCACGCCGTGCACCTGCCCGGCCTGCAGGGCGCGCATGGCGCCGAACAGGTTGGGCCAGGCATCGCTGCCCGGGCTTCCCGCCGGCAGCATGGCGCCGGTGAGCAGCACGGGGATCTCAAGATCCAGCAGCAGGAAGGACAACGCAGCGGCGCTGTAGGCCAGGGTATCGGTGCCGTGCAGCAACAGCACCGCATCGCAGTCGCCCTGCGCCACGGCATCGCGGACGGCGGACGCCATCTGCAGCCAGTGGGTCGGCTGCATGTTGGCGCTGTCCAGCAGCGGTTGCAGTTCGCGGAAGGTCCAGCTCGGCAGCGGCCCAGCTTCCAGCGCCTGCTGCGCCCGCAGGCGAGCTTCGAAGCCGGAGGCTGGCATCAACCCGGCGGCGCTCTGTTGCATGCCGATGGTGCCGCCGGTGTAGAGCACCAGCAGGCGTTCGATTGATTGATTCACACGCGCTCCTCGCTCGTTCGGCGCAGACCATCAGAAATACAGGCGGATGGGGCCAGCCCCGTGCGCGGTTGCGCAGAGGGCTGGCCGGTCGCGTCGGAGCGCTTAGCGGCGCTCGGTGGTGTCGGGTGTGGCGGGCATGTTCGCCTTCCACACGGCCGGGTCGAGATCCAGGTCGGCGAAGTCCTTCGGATCGAGCACGGGTTGCTCGATGCCGGCGCGGATCTGGCGGTCGTAGTCGCGCATCAGGCGCAGGCCGACCTTGAACAGCAGGGCCACGGCGATCAGGTTGGCGATGGCCAGCAGACCCATGGTCACGTCGGCGAAGGCGAACACGGTGCCCAGGTCCTGCACCGAACCCCAGAGCACAAGGATGACCACGAGGATGCGATAGATCACCACCGGCATGCGCTTCTCGGTGAAGAAGCCCAGCGCGTTTTCACCCAGATAGTAGTTGTAGATCAGCGTGGTGAAGACGAACAGCAGCAGCGCGATGCTGATGAATACCCGACCCCACTCGCCAACCACGGCCGCCATGGCGGTCTGCGTCAGCACCACACCGGCCTGGTCCATACCCGGCTCGTAGACGCCCGAGAGCAGGATGATCAGCGCCGTGCAGCTGCACAGGATGATGGTGTCGATGAACACCGAGAGCGACTGCACGATGCCCTGCGCCACCGGGTGCTTGACCTCGGCGACCGCGGCGACGTTCGGCGCACTGCCCAGGCCGGCCTCGTTGGAGAACAGGCCGCGCTTGACGCCCATCAGGATCGCCGCGCCGATGCCGCCGGCGAAGGCCTGCTCCAGGCCGAAGGCGCTGCGGAAGATCAGGCCGAAGGTTTCCGGCACGGCACCGAAGTTGCTGCCGATGACGAACAGCGCCATGCCCAGGTAGGAGAAGGCCATGACCGGCACCAGTACGTCGGCCCACTTGGCGATACGGCGGATGCCGCCGAAGATGATGCCGCCGATGACCAGGGTCAGCGCGATGCCGCTGGCTACGGTCGGCACGCCAAAGGTGTCATGCAGCGAGCTGGCGACGGTGAACGACTGCACGGCGTTGAAGCCGAAGCCGAAGGTCATCAGCAGCAGGATCGAGACGACGATGCCTAGCCAGCGCTGGCCGAGTCCGTGCTGGATGTAGAAGGCCGGGCCGCCGCGGTAGGTGCCGTCCGGCTCGCGACGCTTGTACAGCTGCGCCAGCGAGCACTCGAAGTAGCTGGTCGCCATGCCCACCAGCGCCACCACCCACATCCAGAAGATCGCGCCCGGGCCGCCGAGCATGATCGCCACCGAGACGCCGGCGATGTTGCCGGCGCCGACGCGGCCGGCGACCGAGAGCATCAGGGCCTGGAAGGAAGAGAGCTGTCCCGGCTGACGCTCGAAGGCGTGGCCGAAGATGCTGAACATGTTGCCGAAATAACGGAACTGGACGAAGCCGGAGCGAATCGTGAAGAGCAGACCGAGGCCGATCAGCATGACGATCAGCAGCTTGCTCCAAATGAGGTCATTCAGAAGGTCGAGCATGGCAATGTTCACCTTGTTGTCGTTGTTAGGGTGCCGGCGCGCGCCGCTGCGCCGTGCAAGCGGGGGATGTTTCAACAGTAGCGACGACAGGACAATTTCGCAGGTGGCCGCGATGTGACGCGACCTGATGCTAGAATGGCGACACTCGCGCCAATCGTCAGGGCATCCTATGACCTCCCATCTCGCCGAAAACCTCAAGTTGCTCTGCAGTCACTACCGCTCGATTGCCGAGGTGTGCCGCAAGCTGGCAATCAATCGGGCGCAGTTCAACAAGTACCTGGGCGGGCAGAGCCGTCCCACGCCGTTCAACCTCAAACGCATCGGCGACTTCTTCGGGGTCGAGGGCTACGAGCTGGAAATGCCGCCCGAGCAGTTCGCCCGGCTGGTCGGGGCGCGCCATCCGGAAGCCCAGGCGCTGCCGCGGACCGATCCGCTGCTGGCCCTGCTGCAGCCGTTGCGCGAGCACGCCGCGAGTCTGTCGCGCTATTGCGGCTACTACTTCGAATACGCCAACTGCATGTCGGTGCCGGGCAGCATCCTCATCTCGCTGGTG
>NZ_JBLWTV010000048.1:0-6490 GCF_048269965.1 Pseudomonas sp.
TATCGTCCAAGTCGAAGGTGATCAGGCGAATGCTCATGTGTCGGTGTCCTGCTTGCGCTTGGCGCGCGGATGCGCCTGATCGTAGACCTTGGCCAGGTGCTGAAAGTCCAGATGGGTGTAGATCTGCGTGGTGCCGATGTCGGCATGGCCGAGCAGCTCCTGCACCGAGCGCAGGTCCTGCGACGACTCCAGCAGATGGCTGGCGAAGCTGTGGCGCAACATGTGTGGATGCAGGTGCTGGCCAAGCTCGCGCACTCCGGCCTGGCGCACTCGCACTTGCACGGCCCGCGCGCCGAGACGGCGACCCTGCTGGCCGATGAATACCGCGCCATCGGCCGGGTTGGCGAGCGCACGTACAGGCAACCAGGCTTGCAAGGCCTCGCGCGCCTTGCGCCCTACCGGCAGCTCGCGCACCTTGTTGCCCTTGCCGAGCACTCGCACCATGCCTGCCGGCAGGTCGAGCTGGTCGAGGTTCAGGCTGACCAGTTCCGAAAGCCGCAGGCCGGATGAATAGAACAGCTCGAGCATCGCCTGATCGCGCAGGCCGATGAAATCGTCCTCGACGCCACCGTCGAGCAGCTGCATGGCGCGATCGGTATCCAGCAGCTTCGGAAGACGTCGTTCACCTTTCGGCGCGGACAGGCCGGTAGCCGGATCGTGCTGGCAGAGGCCTTCCTGATTCAGGTAGCGGTAGAGGCCGCGCACCGATGAGAGCAGGCGCGCCACGCTGCGGCTGGACTGGCCCTGGCGATGCAGCTCGCCGACCAGCTGGCGCAGGTGTCGGCCTTGCAGTGCATTCCACTCGGCGATGTTTTCGCGCTCGCAGTAAGTCAGCAGCTTGTTCAGGTCGCGGCGGTAGCCGTCCAGCGAGTGGCCCGACAGCTGCCGGGCGCTGCGCAGGTGTTCGAAGTAGGCGTCGAGTTCGTTCTGCATGAACAGGCTCCAGCCTCAGGCCGCGAGCAGGCGCGTGTGGTGCGTGGCGTTGGTCGGCAATTGCGCTCAGCGTACCGAGCGCAGCGGCGTACCAAAGCGCGGCAGCACGCGGGTCAGCACTTCGGCGATATAACCGAGGAACAGCGTGCCCAGCGAGCTCTTGTAGTGCTGTGGATCCGGGCTGCCGATCGCCAGTACGCCCAGCTGATTGTTCAGGCTGACTACCGCCGCGGAGCCCACGCTGCTGCTGTCTTCGGCGCCGAACAGAAAGCTCAGCTCGTGCGGGCGGAGCACGCCGCAGATGGTCTTGCCGCCGTCGAGCAGACCGCCGATGCTCTGCTGTGCCTCGCCGGTGCTGACGCAGCGGCCCACCGGCAGTGTCGCGTCGCTGAACAGGATCAGGCTGACGTAGGGCACCTGGAACTCGTGGCGCAGGCTGTCTTCCACCGCGCTGACCACTTCTTCCAGGCTGCTGGCGTCGAGCAGGTCGAGCACCAGGCGGCGGGTCTTGTCGAACAGACGGTCGTTGTCGCGCGCCACGTCCATCAGTTGCGACAGGCGATGGCGCATCTCGATGTTGCGCTCACGCAGCAGCTTGACCTGACGCTCCACCAGCGACACCGCGGTGCCCGGCTGATGGGGAATGCGCAGCTCAGGGATCAGCTCGTCGTGGTCGACGAAGAATTCCGGGTGGGCGCGCAGGTAGGCGGCGACTGCTTCGGCGTCGGGTAGCGGGGTGCTGCCCTGAGTCTGGTCGGTCATAGGCGAACCTGTCCTTCAAATACACGAACGGCGGGGCCGGTCATCATAACCGGCTGCCCGGGACCTGCCCATTCGATGGACAGGCGGCCACCCGGCAGCTCGATCTGCACCGGCGAATCCATCCAGCCCTGGCGTATTGCCGCGACCGCAGCCGCGCAGGCGCCGGTACCGCAGGCCTGGGTTTCCCCGGCGCCGCGTTCCCACACGCGCAGCCGCGCATGGCGGCGATCGACGACCTGCAGGAAGCCGACATTGACCCGCTGCGGAAAGCGCGGGTGATGTTCGATCTTCGGTCCGAGTTCATGCACAGGTGCCTGCTCGACGCTGTCGACGCGCAGCACCGCATGGGGGTTGCCCATGGACACGGCGGCCAACTCGACGCGCTGGCCATCGACTTCGAGCGGATAGCTCAGGGCTTCCTGGTCGGCCTGGAACGGAATCTCGGACGGCACCAGTCGCGGCGGACCCATGTCGACGCGGATCTGCCCATCGGGACGGATATCCAGCTCGATGATGCCGCCCTTGGTTTCGACCTTGATCTTGCGTTTCACGGTCAGGCGCTTGTCGACCACAAAGCGGGCGAAGCAGCGCGCGCCGTTGCCGCACTGCTCCACTTCCGAACCGTCGGAATTGAAGATGCGGTAGCGGAAATCCACGTCCGGGTTCTGCGGCGGCTCGACGATCAGCAGCTGATCAAAACCGACTCCGGTGTGGCGATCGCCCCACTGCTTGGCGTGCTTGGGCTGGATGTGCGCGTGCTGGCTGACCAGGTCGATGACCATGAAGTCGTTGCCCAGACCGTGCATCTTGGTAAAGCGCAGAAGCATGATCTTGGCCTCAAGTGGGCAGCAGGCTTTCGCCGGCGTATAGCTCCTGAACGCTCTCGCGACGGCGCACTTCGAAGGCCTGGTCACCGTCCACCAGCACCTCGGCGGCGCGGCCGCGGGTGTTGTAGTTGGAGCTCATGACGAAGCCGTAGGCACCGGCCGAACACACCGCCAGCAGGTCGCCCTCGACCAGCGCCAGCTCACGATCCTTGGCGAGGAAGTCGCCGGTTTCGCAGATCGGTCCGACGATGTCGTAGCGACGCGTATCGCCTTCGTGCGGCTGCACCGCGATGACGTTCATCCACGCCTGGTACAGCGCCGGACGGATCAGGTCGTTCATCGCCGCATCGACGATGGCGAAATCCTTGTGCGCGGTGTGCTTGAGGTATTCCACGCGGGTCAGCAGCACGCCGGCGTTGGCGACGATGGAGCGGCCTGGCTCGAAAACCAGCGCCAGCCCGCGGCCTTCGATGCGCTGGCGCACGGCCTGGATGTAGTCGCCGGCCAGCGGTGGCTGCTCGTCGCGGTAACGCACGCCGAGGCCGCCACCGAGGTCAAGGTGACGAATCTGGATGCCGCGTGCAGCGAGGCGCTCGGTCAGGGCGAGCAGGCGGTCGAGCGCATCGAGGAAAGGCGGCAGGCTGGTCAGCTGCGAACCGATATGGCAGTCGACACCGACCACTTCCAGGTTCGGCAGCTCGGCGGCACGGGCGTAGACCGCCTCGGCATTGTCGATATCGATGCCGAACTTGTTCTCTTTGAGACCTGTGGAAATGTACGGGTGGGTGCCGGCATCGACGTCCGGATTGACCCGTAGCGACACCGGCGCTTTTTTGCCGAGCTCGGCGGCGACCTGCTGCAGGCGCTCCAGCTCATCGGTGGATTCCACGTTGAAGCAGTGCACGCCGACTTCCAGCGCCCGGCGCATGTCGTCACGGGTCTTGCCGACGCCAGAGAAGACGATACGGTCCGGCTGTCCGCCGGCGGCCAGCACGCGCTCCAGCTCACCGCGCGAGACGATGTCGAAGCCGGCGCCGAGACGTGCCAGGACGTTCAGCACGCCCAGGTTCGAATTGGCTTTGACGGCGAAGCAGACCAGATGCGGCATGCCATCCAGCGCATCGGCATAGGCCCGGTACTGGGCTTCGATGTGCGCGCGGGAATAGACGTAGGTCGGGGTGCCGAAGCGTTGCGCAAGTGCGGGCAGTGCCACGCCTTCCGCGAAGAGTTGACCGTCGCGGTACGAGAAGGCCTCCATGAACAGCCTCCTTTAGAGTTCGAAACGGTCTTTGGAACGTTCTTTGACGGTTTTCTCGTCATCCGGCAGGTACAGCGGACCTTTCTGGCCACAACCGCTGAGCGCGGCGGCGAAGACGGCGAGTGCGATGAAGGGAAGCAGAAGGCGCTTCATGGGGACTGGAATCCTTGAAAAATCTAATCGCCGGAGTATACCCAGCACCCGGCGGATTGCCTATGCGAGCAGCACGTCACACGGCGGCCGTGCTGGCGGGCGGCTCGCTTGATCCGGCTGCGCCCTGCTAAGCTCGCCGCCATCGCATGCGGCCCGCGTCGCGTGCAGAACAATTCGAGGAAGTGTTGCATGAGCCTGAGCGAAGCCCGTTATCACGATCTGGTCGATGCTGTGCAGGAGAGCGTCGAGGACGTATTCGATGACACCAGTCTGGACGTCGACCTGGAGAACTCCGGTGGTGTGCTGACCGTGCGCTTCGATAACGGCAGTCAGCTGATCCTCAGCCGCCAGCCCGCGTTGCGCCAGCTGTGGGTCGCGGCGCGCTCCGGCGGCTTTCATTTCGACTACGACGAAGGCAGCCAGCTGTGGCTGTGCGATGCAAGCGGCGAGCGCCTCGGAGAGCTGCTCTCGCGGGTGACGCTGGAGCAGGGCGGCGAAGCGCTGGAATTCGAGGATATCTGACGCAATCTGCGTGCAGCCCCCGCGAGCCGGGCGCTGCCGGTGGGGGCCTTGCTTATTCGGGCTGCTGTGATAGTGTCTTCGCAGGTCAACAAAACCCCGCCTTCGGGCGGGGTTTTGCTTTTTTCGTGTTTTATTTTTTCGCAGGAGCTTGCCAGAACCCATGACCAGTGCACCGCCGATCATCCTTACCCAACTCGATCTGCAGCGCCTTGAGCGGCTGCTCGACAGTCTGGACGACTACGGTCCGGCCGCCGAAGCGCTCGAGCAGGAACTGTCGCGGGCGCAGATCGTGGAACGCAGCGAGATGCCTGCTGGCGTCGTGACCATGAATTCGCGCGTGCACTGCCGCGACGAAGGCACGGGCAAGGACTACCACCTGACGCTGGTCTATCCCCACGACGCCGGCAAGGAAGGCACCGTGTCCGTCCTCGCACCGGTCGGTACGGCGCTGCTGGGCATGAGTGTCGGCCAGCACATCGACTGGCCGACTCCATCCGGCAAGATGATCAAGCTCACTCTGCTCGCGATCGAATACCAGCCCGAAGCGGCAGGCGATCCGTTCTGACGGGCGACGCTTGCGAGATGATCAGCCTGGCCGCCGCTGCGATCGGGCTGGTAGCAGCTTTCGGCAGCTCTGCCTTTGTTGGTGCGAAAAGCGTTGAATAGCCACTGCGCAATGCAGCTGGTTCGCCAGGCCGGAACCTCGTCGAGACGCTGACTGAAGCCCCGTCAGCGCCCTCTTATGACTCCATTGCCGCATTCAGCGCCGCCTCCAGGCGCGCCTTGTAGCGCAGGTACTGCACAGTCTGGCTGCGTCCGCTGCCGTGCAGGCCAGTGAGGTCGAGGTCGGTGATGTAGCAGGGGTAGCGTTCACCGTCGCGGCGCCGGGAAATGATCGTGCGTGTCACGGCGGCGAACAGCTCGGCACCATATTCCAGGCCGGAAAACTCCTGATGGTTACAGTACAGGGTGACCTGCGAGCGACCGTTTTCGCCCGCTTCGACAATCGCCTGCACGTCGTAGAACGGATCGTTGACCTCGCCCTGGGGCGCCGGTCTTCGTTCCAGTTGTGCCGGTCGGGCGCCTTGTCCGGGTTGAATGCGGTAGAAGAGGATCGCCGGGTCGACCAGCTCCTGGCTTTGTCCGGGCTGCTGCGCGTTACGTCGATACAGCATTGACTCGAGAAAGCGCATCAGCGGGCGCAGCAGGGTGCGCTCGTCGCGATAGGGCAGCTGCTGGCGCCAGAGGGCATTGCATTCATCGAGCACGCTGAGTTCGGCGATTTCCCCGGCCGTGCGGTAGAACACCTGCAGGCATCCCGGGCGGCCTTGCGCAAGAATCAGCGCCAGATCGTCACCTTCCAATGCGCAGCGATCGAGCCGGAGCGGGCTGTAGGCGTGGTGAGCCTCGCCAAGGTGTTCGAGCAGTGCGGCGCGATCGCTCAGGTGGGTGAGACGCAGCGCGTTCGCCTCGCGCTGCAGCATGTGGAAATGCTGGCGAACCTGAAGCAGGTAGCGTCCATGAGCGACGCTGGCAAGGCTCTGGCGGGCATCCTCGAATATCTGCTCGACCCGCCGCGCGATGGCCTGTCCGCGATTGCGGGCGAAGCAGAAGACCTGCAGTTGCGGTGCCTGCACGACCCGCTCGAGGCTATCCAGATAATCGCGCAGGCACAGCGGCAGCGCCTTCGGCCCTTCGTAGCGGGTCACCAGCATCTCGTTCCAGCTGTTGAGCGTGACCTGATCCACGCTCAGCACCAGGCTTTCCGGCGCCGCGTTCAGCATCGACTGCTCGCCGATGGCAGATGCTGTCGGGGCTTGCTGGGTGGGGTCCAGGCCGATGTTGATCAGCAGCAGCACCCGGCTGGGTTTGCTCGCGGCCAGTACCGCTTCTTCGTCCACCGGGCATAGCGGCATCGGCAGCGCACGGCGCAGGTCGCTGAACAGGGCGAACAGTTCCGCTTCGCTCAGGCCGCTGTCGCCAGGGAACAGGGACAGGTGGGTGCTGACATCCACCACACCGTTGCGGTGACACC
>NZ_JBLWTV010000049.1:0-5698 GCF_048269965.1 Pseudomonas sp.
AGAGCGAAGCTGGTCAAGGCCTGCTGCGTTCCATGGAAGACAAGAACATCACCGGCCTGGGCTACTGGCACAACGGCATGAAGCAGCTGTCGGCCAACAAGGAACTGCGTGAGCCGAAAGACGCGCGCGGCCTGAAGTTCCGCGTACAGGCTTCTGCAGTGCTGGACGAGCAGTTCAAGGCGCTGCGTGCCAACCCGCGCAAGATGAGCTTCGCCGAGGTTTACCAGGGCCTGCAGACCGGCGTGGTCAACGGTGCCGAGAACCCCTACTCGAACATCTACTCGCAGAAGATGCACGAAGTACAGAAGCACATCACCGAGTCCGACCATGGCCTGCTGGACTACATGCTGATCACCAACACCAAGTTCTGGGACGGCCTGCCTGCCGATGTACGTGGCGAGCTGGAAAAGATCGTGGAAGAAGTCACTGTTGAAGTGAACAAGCAAGCCGACGCCCTGAACCAGAAGGCCAAGGCTGACATTCTTGCCGCCGGCACCACCGAAATTCTGGTGCTGACCCCGGAAGAGCGTGCCAAGTGGCGCGAAGCCATGAAGCCGGTGTGGAAGAAGTTCGAAGGCGAAATCGGTGCTGACCTGATCAAGGCCGCCGAAGCTGCCAACCAGGCTAAATAAGCCTTGCCGGGGGGCGGACACCCCGCCCCTTTGCTGCACCACCCAGTGATACCCGACAGCTCAGTGAAAAAACAAAGCAGCTAGCGAAGACGAAGCCCGCACCAAGGGCAGACAGGTCAGGCCAAGGCGATCCCGGGCTGAGCCGCTTCGATGGCGACAACAAGAGTTTTTCATTGCTCTGTCTCCCAGCCTGCCCCGGCTGGTTCACGGCGCACCTCCGTGCTGCCTTCGATACAACAAGCAGTCCATCGGGAGATGTCATCCATGAACGCCCTCTGGCGCGTCTGGGACCACTTCGAGGAAGGTTTCATCGCCTTTCTGTTGGCCGCCATGACACTGGTGACCTTCGTCTACGTGATCCTCAACAACCTCTACACACTTTTCTACGACCTGGGCGACCGGTTCGAGGGAAGCGCCGACTTCTGGTTCGCCATCGGTGACTTCATCATCGGCCTGGCCCAGTCCATGACCTGGAGCACCGCGCTGACCAAGGCGCTGTTCGCCTGGCTGATCTTCTCCGGCCTCGCCTATGGCGTGCGCACCGCCGGCCACATCGGCGTCGATGCACTGGTGAAGCTGGCGCCGCGACACATCCAGCGCGTCATCGGCATCATCGCCTGCCTGCTCTGCCTGGGTTACGCCGGTCTGCTGACCGTGGCCAGCTTCGAGTGGATCCAGGCGCTGTTCGTTGCCAACATCGGCGCGGAAGACCTGGGCCATGTCGGCGTCAAGCAGTGGCACATCGGCATGATCGTGCCGTTCGGCTTCGCCATGGTGTTCATCCGTTTCGCCGAAATCTTCGTGCGTATCCTGCGCAACGAGCAGACCGGCCTCGGCCTCGCTGATGAAGCGGCCGATGCGCTCAAGCACGGCGAAGAGGAGCCCAAGTAATGACCATCCTGTTCCTGTTCGTCGCCCTCTTCGTGCTGATGTTCATCGGCGTGCCGGTGGCCGTATCCCTCGGCCTGGCCGGTTCGCTGACCATCATGATCTTCAGCCAGGACTCGGTGCGCTCGCTGGCGATCAAGCTGTTCGAGACCTCCGAGCACTACACCCTGCTGGCGATCCCGTTCTTCCTCCTGGCCGGCGCCTTCATGACCACCGGCGGCGTGGCGCGTCGCCTGATCGACTTCGCCAACGCCTGTGTCGGCCACATCCGTGGCGGCCTGGCGATCGGTGCGGTGCTGGCGTGCATGCTCTTCGCAGCGCTGTCCGGCTCGTCGCCAGCCACCGTGGCCGCGGTGGGTTCCATCGCCATCGCCGGCATGGTGCGCTCCGGTTATCCGCAGGCCTTCGGCGCTGGCATCGTCTGTAACGCTGGTACCCTGGGCATCCTGATCCCGCCGTCGGTGGTCATGGTGGTCTACGCCGCGGCTACCGAGACCTCGGTCGGCAAGCTGTTCATGGCCGGTGTCGTTCCGGGCATCATGCTCGGTCTGGCGCTGATGGTGGCGATCTACATCATCGCGGTGAAGAAGAACCTGCCGGCACTGCCGCGCGCCAGCTTCCGCGAGTGGCTGTCCGCCGCGCGCAAGGCGGTCTGGGGCCTGCTGCTGATGGTGATCATCCTCGGCGGCATCTACTCGGGCATGTTCACGCCCACCGAAGCGGCAGCGGTCGCGGCGGTGTATTCGGCCTTCGTGGCGATCTTCGTCTACAAGGACCTCAAGCTGCGCGAATGCCCGAAGGTACTGCTGGAGTCGGGCAAGCTGAGCATCATGCTGATGTTCATCATCGCCAACGCCATGCTCTTCGCCCACGTGCTGACCACCGAGCAGATTCCGCAGGCGATCACTGCCTGGGTCATCGAGGCAGGTCTGCAGCCGTGGATGTTCCTGCTGGTGGTGAACATCGTGCTGCTGGTGGCCGGCGCCTTCATGGAGCCGTCGGCGATCATCCTGATCCTGGCGCCGATCCTGTTCCCGATTGCCATACAGCTGGGCATCGACCCGATCCACCTTGGCATCATCATGGTGGTGAACATGGAGATCGGATTGATAACGCCACCGGTGGGGTTGAACCTGTTTGTCGCCTCAGCGGTGACGGGCATGCCGGTGACCCAGGTGATCCGCGCAGTGCTGCCATGGCTGGCGCTGATGCTGAGCTTCCTGGTGATCATCACCTACGTGCCGTCAATTTCCCTGGCGCTGCCGAACATGCTGGGCATGTAGCCCGAAACACTTACTTCCCTTTAGCCCGGCCTGTGCCGGGCTTTTTTTCGTCTGCGCAAATGTCGATGCGGGCTCGTCAGAGCGCCAGCACATCGGCCGGCCGCCGACGGAACCAGCCGGTCAGCGACAGACGGTCGGCCTGGGTGACCAGCACTTCATGGGGGAAATCGCCGGAGAGAAAGACCACCAGATTGCCGGCCAGCGGCGGCACGTCCAGTTGCGAGCCGTCGGGCATGTGCATGCGCAGTTCGCCGGCATGGCCGGGCTGCCAGTCCGGGTTCAGATAGAGCACGGCGGTCACCGAGCGGCTGTCGTCATCGCGAAAGCGGTCCAGGTGCGTCTGATAGAAGGCGCCCGGCGGGTAGAAGGCGAAATGGCACTCGAACTCTTCCAGCCCGAGGAACAACTCGCGGTTAAGCTGCTGGCGCAAGCCGTCCATGAGTTCGAGATAGTCGTCGCAGACTGCAGACTGGCCCGGTTCGAGCCACTGAATATGGTCGCTGCGAATGCCTTCGCGCACCGCCTGCGCCTCGCCGCGGCCGACCCCTGCCGGTGCCAGCGCACCCTCGGCTTCCCGCCTGCGGCACTCGTCGGCCAGCTTGTGGGTCACATCACTGGGAAGGAAAGAACTCTGCACCGACCAGCCGCGCTCGGCCAGGTCGTCGATGATCGAAGAGAACGGCAAGGAAGTGACTCCGAAGGGATACCGCAGGAGTCTAGGGTCTGTTGAGACTCCGCTACAAGCTGCGTCGCTGCGCCAAATGGCAGCAGTAACCGTGCGCCTCGACAAGCACGCGTCGACGCACGGAAAATGAACCGCCCGCCAGACAGGAGCTTCCATGCGCGCCCTCTTGACCTGTGTACTGCTGACCTTGAGCGTCAGCAGCTTCGCCGACACCTATCAGGAACTCTACGAAACCGCCGGCTGGACCGAACAGCGCGCCAATTTCGGCGATGCCCTGACCGCGGCCCAGCAACGCTACAAGGACACCCTGCCACCGGCGGTATTCCAGGCACTGGTGACCAACAGCAACCGCCGCTTCGCCGCCCATGCCATCGACCAGCGCGCACAGCAGGCATTGCGCGGCAACCTGGCCGAGCCGCAGCCGGCGCTGGAATTCTTCCAGTCGACCCTGGGACGCAAGATCGTCTCGGCCGAAGTGCTCGCCGCACGGCGCGAACAGCTGGCCAAGCACGCCGCCGGCCTGCCGCGGGTGCAAGCCGGCAGCAACCGACAACTGCTGATCCGCCACCTGGCCCAGGCGCTGCCAGCCAGCGAAGCGGGCGCGGAAGTCAGCCTGGCACTGGCCGGCGTCGCCGCCGACAGTCTCAGCCAGATGATTCCCGGCCTGCTCGGTGGCAATCAGGCGCAGAGCCTGCTGAGCAGCCAGCGCCAACGCATGATCGAGCAGATAGAGGCCGATCTCGACAACACGCTGCTGTACGTCTATCGCGACCTGTCCGATGCCGAACTGGAGGAATATGTGACATTCGCCCAGTCGGACGAAGGCAAGGCCTATTACCAGGCCGCGCTGCAGGCGCTACGCGCCGGCCTGGCGGTGGGCATGAGCGGCGCCGAGCTGGAGCCGCAGCAGGGCATCTGATCCCGCTATCTGAGGCGCTCGCGCAGGAAGTCGAAGTACGCCTGGCGCAATTCCTCGCGCTCGTTCACCAGATGGTGGCGCGCCTCGGGCAGTCGCAGCACCTCAGCACTTGGGAACTTGCGCTGCAGAATCGGCAGGTTGTACTGCCAATCCACGGTCATGTCCGCCTCGCCCTGAATGATCAACGGCGCGTGCCTGCTGTCAGCCGCACCCTCGATACGGGGAATCCAGCGTGACAGGGCGCCGACCCAGGCCGTGGGCAGGATGTCCGGCTGCAGCGGGTCCTGGCTCTGGACGAATTCGAGGAAGGCCGGGTCGCCGGAGTTCTCGCTGAACGTTCGTGGGATCTGCTGAACGAAGCGCCGCAGCAACTCGTAGCTGATGCGCGAGCGCAGCCAGGCGCGCGGGCGAACCAATGGCGCCAGCAGGATGGTGCGCCCCAGGTCGGGGTTTTCGGCCTGATGCAACAGGTGATCCAATGCGATGGCACCGCCGGTACTCTGGCCAAGTAGGTGCCAGGGACGCGGCAGATCGAGCTGGCGTGCCTGTTCGAACAGACCGCTCAGCACCGCCTGGTATTCGGCAAACTCGTTGATGCTCGCCCGGGGACCGCTGGACAGCCCATGGCCCGGCAGGTCGCAGGCGAGCACGGCGAACCCCATCTCCAGTCCCCAGTCGACCACATGGCGATACAGGCCCATGTGGTCGTAGTAGCCGTGCAGGATCAGCAGGCTGGCGTGGGGCTGCTCCGGCCACCAGGCCTGAGCGACGACATCGTAGTCATGCACGCGAAAGCGCCCCAGGCGGCGCTGGACCTGCGTGCGATGCGGCAGGTCGAGCCCGTAATAGGCCTGGTAATGGAGAGTTTCGGCGCTTGCGGCGACCGCCTCGGACAGGGCGGGCAGGCTGTTACGCAGGCGCTCGGGATCGATACGCGAGGGCATGGAAATTCTTCGATTGCGTTGATCTGGGATATTCAGCTCTGCGCCGCCCCATGGCAAGCTTGCGCACCCACATCGGAGCCCGCCATGAGCGCTCGTCGCAAATACCTGATCGCCGCACTGATCGCCCTGCTCTGGGGCGGCGCCATGCTGGCTGCGTTCTGGTGGTTCGAGGCGCGCTACCTGCGCACCTTCGACGGCGAGCGCGCCGAGCTGTTCTCCGGCGACGCCCTTCGCCTGCCGGCCGAGCTGCAGGGCCCGGGACCAGTGCGCTTCGTGCATTTCTGGGACCCGGGATGCCCGTGCAACGTCGGCAATCAGCAGCACCTGGAAAAACTGCTCAAGCGCTT
>NZ_JBLWTV010000050.1:0-5679 GCF_048269965.1 Pseudomonas sp.
GGCTCTTGCGTAGGGTGGCGACATCGACGATGCCCACCCAGATCAGCAGGAAGGTCGCTACCGGAATCTCGAATGCCACGCCGAAGGCGAAGAACAGCGTGAGCACGAAGTCCAGGTACTGGCCGATGTCCGTCATCATCGCCACGCCTTCCGGCGTCACGCTGGCGAAGAAGCCGAACATGATCGGGAACACGACGAAATAGGCGAAGGCCATGCCGGCGTAGAACAGGAAAATGCTCGACACCAGCAGCGGCACGGCGATGCGCTTTTCGTGCTTGTACAGGCCTGGGGCGATGAAGCCCCATATCTGGTACAGGATGATCGGCATCGACAGGAACAGCGCGACCATCAAGGTCAGCTTGAACGGTGTCAGGAAGGGCGAGGCGACGCCGGTGGCGATCATCGTCGCGCCTTCCGGCAGATAGGCGCGCAGCGGTGCGGCGACTAGTGCGTAGATCTGCTGGGAGAAGTAGAACAGCCCGCCGAACAACAGGCCGATGGCCACGACGCAGCGCAGCAGGCGCTTGCGCAGTTCGGTCAGATGAGCGATCAGGGGCATTTCCTGATCATCGATGGAAGACTGGCTCATGGTTCTGGCGATCTGTCGGGGCGAGGGGTAGGTGCGGGTTCAGCAACAGGTGCAGCTGGCGGCACTTCCGGGCTGGGGCTGGGCGTAACGGCGGCGCCGGTACTGTCCGCAGTTTCGCTCGCCGTGTTTTCGGTCGGCGATGGCGTGGCGGTGCCCGAGCTGGTGGTCGAAGTCGGCGGCATGATGCTTTGCTTCATTTCCCGCTCCAGGTCGAGGATGCGCTCGTTATGCAGCTGCCGACGGATCTCGTCGGCACCGATCTCGCGCTCCACCTCGGCCTTGATGTTGCTGAAGCTGCGTTTCAGTCGGCCAACCCACAGTCCCGTGGTGCGAACTGCACCGGGCAGGCGTTCCGGACCGAGCACCATCAATGCCACCAGGCCGACCAGTAGCAGTTCGGTGAAACCGATATCGAACATCAGGACGTGCTCACATCAATAGGGAGAGCGGCCGGGCAGCGAAGGTCGCCGCTCGACCGCATGGAACGTTATCACTGGTCTTTCTTGGTCGGTTCTTCGACCTTGCGCGCCTGCGCGTCAATGGTCTGGTTCTGCTTGTCTTCGACGCCGGGCTTTTCCTCGTCGGTGCCCATGGATTTGCGGAAGCCCTTGATCGCATCACCGAGGTCGGAGCCCAGGCCCTTGAGGCGCTTGGTGCCGAACAACATGATGACGATGAGCAGAATGATCAGGAGTTGCCAGATGCTGATGCCGCCAAAACCCATGGTGATATCTCCGATGTGAATCAGGTTTGCGGACGCGCGGCTTTTTCCGCGTGTCCGGAGAGACCGAAGCGCCGGTCCAGTTCATCCAGCACGGCCTGCGGGTGCTGGCCGAGCGCGGCGAGCATGACCAGGCTGTGGAACCAGAGGTCAGCGGTTTCGTAGATCAGGTCGCTGGAGTCGCCACTGACGGCGGCGTCCTTGGCGGCGAGAATGGTTTCCACCGATTCCTCGCCGACCTTCTCGAGAATCTTGTTCAGGCCCTTGTGGTACAGGCTGGCAACGTAGGAGCTGTCCGGCGCCGCGCCTTTGCGGGCTTCCAGCACCTCGGCCAGACGGGTCAGGGTGTCACTCATGCTTGTGCTCCGCATAGATGGCGTGCGGGTCCTTGAGGACCGGCTCGACGACCTTCCAGGCGCCGTTTTCGAAAACGCGGTAGAAGCAGCTTTCCCGACCGGTGTGACAGGCGATGCCGCCGATCTGCTCGACCATCAGGATGATCACGTCGGCGTCACAGTCCAGGCGCAGCTCGTGCAGCTGCTGCACATGCCCGGACTCCTCGCCTTTGCGCCACAGCCGGTTACGCGAACGCGACCAGTAGATGGCGCGGTTTTCCTGCGCGGTCAACGCCAGGGCTTCGCGATTCATCCAGGCCATCATCAGCACGCGGCCGGTCTTGTGGTCCTGGGCGATCGCCGGCACCAGACCGTCGGCGTTCCAGTTGATTTCGTCCAGCCAGTTCATCGGATTCTCCGCTCAATGGGCCAAGTGTGCCAGCCTGCATCAGGGATGGCTATCGGCGCACCACGATGAAGATGCCGGCTACCAGCATCACCCACGCCGGCCAGGCGGTTACGGCGGTCAGGCTGTCGGCGCTGGCCGCCAGAGTCGCGCCGCTGCCGAGCAGTACGGCGCCGATCAGACGCAGCGGCCAGCCGTGGTGGCGCTCGCGCCAGGGCGGCGGTGGGTTGTTCGCGTGCGGGTGCGCCATGCGCTCGAGCAGCTCGCGGGTCATGTTGGCCAGGTGCGGCAGTTGTTCAATCTGCGCGTGCACGTTCTTGATCAGCTGCTTGGGGCTCATGCGCTCGCGCATCCAGCGCTCGAGGTACGGCTGGCCGGTGCTCCAGAGGTCGAGATCCGGGTACAGCTCACGGCCGAGCCCTTCGATGTTGAGCAGGGTCTTCTGCAGCAATACCAGCTGTGGCTGCACTTCCATGTTGAAGCGCCGCGCCACCTGGAACAGGCGCACCAGCAGCTGGCCGAAGGAGATGTCCTTCAGCGGCTTCTCGAAGATCGGCTCGCAGACGGTGCGGATCGCGGCCTCGAATTCGTTGACCTTGGTTTCCGCCGGCACCCAGCCCGAATCGATGTGCAGCTGCGCGACCTTGCGGTAGTCGCGCTTGAAGAAGGCCATCAGGTTGCGCGCCAGATAATCCTGGTCCTCGGGCGTCAGGCTGCCGACGATGCCGAAGTCCACCGCGATGTACTGCGGGCTCCAGGGCTGGTGGGTGCTGACGAAGATGTTGCCGGGGTGCATGTCGGCGTGGAAGAAGCTGTCGCGGAACACCTGGGTGAAGAAAATCTCCACCCCGCGCTCGGCCAGCTGGCGCATGTCGGTGTTCTGTCGTGCCAGCCCAGCCATGTCGGTCACCGGTACGCCGTAGATGCGTTCCATCACCAGCACCTGCGGGCGGCAGTAGTCCCAGTACACCTGCGGCACGTAAAGCAGCGCCGAGCCCTCGAAGTTGCGCTTGAGCTGGCTGGCGTTGGCCGCTTCGCGCAGCAGGTCGAGCTCGTCGTATATGGTCTTGGCGTAGTCGTCGACCACTTCCACCAGGTGCAGGCGGCGCGCGTCGATGGAAATGCGTTCGGCGCTGTTGGCCAGCATGAACAGCCAGGCCAGATCCTGGCTGATGATTGGCCGGAGGTTCGGGCGCACCACCTTGACCACCACTTCCTCGCCGGAACGCAGCTTGGCCGCGTGCACCTGCGCCACCGACGCGGAGGCCAGCGGTTTGCTGTCGAAACGGGCGAAGATTTCCCCTACCGGAGCGCCCAGCTGGCGCTCGATGAGTGCCGTGGCGACGGCTGAATCGAAGGGCGGCACGCGGTCCTGCAGCATCGCCAGCTCTTCGGCGATATCCGGCGGCAGCAGATCGCGGCGGGTGGAGAGGATCTGCCCGAACTTGATGAAGATCGGCCCCAGGCCCTCCAGTGCCAGGCGCAGGCGTGCGCCGCGCGACAGCTCGCTGTGGCGTCGCGGAATCCAGCGCCAGGGCAGCAGGTAGCTGGTGGCACGCAACCACCAGGGCATCGGCAGGTCGAGGATGATGTCATCGAGGCGGTAGCGGATCACCACCAGCAGGATGCGAAACAGGCGGCGTGCGGCGGCGAACAGCTTCATTCGGGGCGATCTGGATTCAGGTTGAGGGCGAGGCGCTCGATGCGGGCTTCGAGTCGGTCGAGGGCAAGTTTCATGTCATCCAGCTCGTCGAAACGCGCCTGGGCTTCGGCCTGGCCGACCAGCATCCGCGATTCCTCGCTGAGGTAGTCGGCAAGGTCCTGACGCAGCGAGTCGGCGCTGTCGCGCACCCAGTCCACTGGGCCGCGTAGGCTGGAGCCGAGCAGCTGTGCGCCGACCGGGCCGAGCCAGCGGGAAATTTCGTATTCCCAGTCCAGCTCCAGATCCTGCAGCACCTCAGCGAGGTTCATCAGCAGCCCACTGTCGCCGTCGATCTCGACCTCGGGGCCATGCAGCACGGCGGTCTTGTTGCGGCTGACGGCCAGGCGCAAGAGGCTGCTCGCAGGCGCGCGCAGGCGGCAATCGGCATCCGCGCCCCAGTTGCTGGCTAGGCGCAGGCCTTCGTCGTCGGCAAGGATGAACAGCCGCCAGGCCGGCGCCGTGCAGTCGATTTCGATGATCCGGCCGCTCAGGCGTGCCAGTCGCGGCAATGCCGTGGGGTCCAGGCGCAGGACGCGATTGATGCCACGCTCGGCACCGGCCAGCAGGGCAGCGCGCAACATCAGGGTTTGATGCCGCGGTGCAGGGCGACGATGCCGCCGGTCATGTTGTGATAGCTGACGCGCTCGAAACCGGCGGTCTCCATCATGCCTTTGAGCGTTTCCTGATCCGGGTGCATGCGGATCGACTCGGCCAGGTAGCGATAGCTCTCGGCGTCGTTGGTGATCAGCTTGCCCATCATCGGCAGCAGGCTGAACGAGTAGGCGTCGTAGGCCTTGGAAAACAGCTGGTTGGTCGGCTTGGAGAATTCCAGTACCAGCAGGCGGCCGCCCGGCTTGAGCACGCGCAGCATCGACGCGATTGCGTCTTCCTTGTGCGTCACGTTGCGCAGGCCGAAGGCGATGGTGACCACGTCGAAGTGATTGTCCGGGAAGGGCAGCTTCTCGGCATCGGCCTGAACGAACCTGACGTTGCCGGCCACGCCCTTGTCCAGCAGCTTGTCGCGGCCGACCTTGAGCATCGAAGCATTGATGTCGGCCAGTACCACCTCGCCGGTGGGGCCGACGATGCGCGAGAACTGGCGGGTCAGGTCACCGGTGCCGCCGGCGATGTCCAGGATGCGATTGCCGTGGCGGGCGCCGGACAGCTCGATGGTGAAGCGCTTCCACAGGCGATGCACGCCACCGGACATCAGGTCGTTCATCAGGTCGTACTTGGCGGCCACGGAGTGGAACACCTCGGCCACCTTCTGCGCCTTCTGGCTTTCCGGCACGTTCTTGTAGCCGAAATGGGTGGTCGGTTCTGCGTCATGCGCTTTGCGAGGGTCGGTCATGTCACTTTCGCCGGAAAGAATGTGCCCGGCATTCTAAACCTAAATAGGCGGCTGATAAGCGTCGAGCTGGCGGTCGCGGGCAAAAGGGCTAGCGGCGACATGTCGCAGGATGGCGCTGGCGGGGACAGGCCTGGGGGACAGAGGGTTCACTGGCATGAGCAGGCGGGGCGGCCAGGCGATCGACGGCGCCGCTTTGCTATAGTGCGCGCCTTTTCGGGCGCAGCCAGGAGTCCTCATGGCCCAGATCATCGTCGAACGTACCCACAATCTTGGCCGCGAGGCCGCACGCGAGAAGGCCGATGAACTGGCCGCACGCCTGGCTCGCGAGTTCGGTGTGAGCTGTCAGTGGCAGGGCGATGTGCTGGCGGTCAAGCGCAGCGGCGCGGATGGGCGTATCGAAGTCTACGAGGACAGCGTGAAGGTCCTGCTCAACCTCGGCCTGCTGCTCTCGGCCATGGGCAGCAGCATTCAGGGTCAGATCGAGCGGGCGCTGGACAAGGCGCTGGCCTAAGCTGGCGGTCAGCCTGGCGGGCGCCTCGATAAGGTGCCGGGCGTAGGGTGGATGTCGCTTTTTA
>NZ_JBLWTV010000051.1:0-5593 GCF_048269965.1 Pseudomonas sp.
CAGTGCCTGCGGCGAATGAGGCGGATCTGATGCTCGGCCAGCGCTGGCAGAAGCCCGTCGTTGAGGATCGCGTACTGGCGGTCGACCTGTTCGTGGACCAGCTCGGAGATGCGCGCCAGCGCCTGATGCGGCTGCAGGCCGTCGGCGCCCGCCTGTTCGCGGGCGAAGGTGACGCGCTTCTTCAGTCCGGCGACGCGAATCTCGAAGAACTCATCGAGGTTGCTGGAGAAGATCAGCAGGAACTTCAGCCGCTCCAGCAGCGGATAGGACTCATCAAGCGCCTGCTCGAGCACGCGGACGTTGAACTGAAGCTGCGAAAGCTCGCGATGGATGTACAGCGCACTGTCGTCCAGGTTGGTCACCAGCGCGACCGGCGTCTCCTCGACGACTTCCAGTGGCGCAGACACCACCTCGGGCAACGTCTGTTCCAGCACCTCGCCGACCACGGCGTCCTGCAGATCCTTTTCGCTGAGTCCCTGGTTGATCATCGCTTTGCCTCGAAAGGGCTCACTGGCCCCGTTTTAATTGTTGTGCCGCCTGTTTGGCGAAGTAAGTCAGGATGCCATCGGCCCCGGCACGCTTGAAGCCGACCAAAGACTCAAGGATGACGGCCTCGCTCAGCCAGCCATTCTGGATGGCGGCCATGTGCATGGCGTACTCGCCGCTGACCTGATAGACGAAGGTCGGCGCCTTGAAGGCATCTTTGACCCGCCAGACGATATCCAGGTAGGGCAGACCGGGCTTGACCATCACCATGTCCGCGCCTTCGGCCAGGTCGGCGCCCACTTCGTGCAGCGCCTCGTCACCGTTGGCCGGGTCCATCTGATAGGTATTCTTGTTGCTCTTGCCGAGGTTGGCGGCAGAGCCCACCGCATCTCGGAACGGGCCGTAGTAGGCGCTGGCGTATTTCGCCGAGTAGGCCATGATGCGCACGTTGTGGTGTTCGGCCACTTCCAGCGCCTCGCGAATCGCCTGGATACGACCATCCATCATGTCCGACGGCGCGATCACCTGAGCGCCGGCTTCGGCGTGGGACAGCGCCTGGCGGACCAGCGCGTCGACAGTGACATCGTTCTGCACGTATCCGCTGTCGTCGAGAATGCCGTCCTGGCCGTGCGTGGTGAATGGATCGAGGGCTACGTCGGTGATGATCCCCAGCTCAGGGAAACGCGCGCGCAAGGCGCGCGTGGCGCGCTGGGCGATGCCCTCCGGGTTCCAGGCTTCGGCCGCATCGAGGGACTTCTTCTCCAGCGGTGTCACCGGAAACAGCGCCAGCGCCGGAATGCCCAGCGCCACCAGCTCTTCGGCCTCCTCGAGCAGCAGGTCGATGGACAGGCGCTCCACTCCCGGCATCGACGGCACCGGCTCGCGGCGGTTCTCGCCGTCGAGCACGAACACCGGCAGGATCAGGTCATCGACGGTCAGCACATTTTCGCGCACCAGACGGCGGGAAAAATCGTCACGACGATTGCGACGCAGACGAGTAGCGGGGAACAGCCGGCTGGCAGGAACGAAACTCACGACGGACTCCTGGCCCGCAGAACGGGCGAATATGACGTTTATAGGCCCGACACATGACGAAATGATGACAACGCCAGGCCGTCGAGCCTCCGAAACCGAGCCCATTGTCGCCAGCCATGCCGGCGACTGCCAGTGCTTTGATCAGGCGCAAACTGCCGCGCCAGACCTGCGGCAATGAACACCGGCGCATCGCGCGAATCCAACGGAACGTGTGGGGCTTACCTGGAACCGTCCCAGGTATTAGCATCGAACGCATCCGCCGTGCCCGACGCAGGGCCGCTGAACTTGACCAGGAGTACCACCATGAACAAGAAAGTCGCCGTGATCCTCTCCGGCTGTGGCGTCTACGACGGCTCGGAGATCTACGAAAGCGTCATCACCCTGCTGCGCCTGGACCAGCGTGGCGTCAAGGTGCAGTGCTTCGCACCGAACATCGCGCAGATGCACGTGATCAATCACCTGACCGGCGACGAGATGCCAGAGTCGCGCAACGTGCTGACCGAGTCCGCTCGCCTGGCCCGCGGCGAGATCAAGGATCTGCGCGAGGCGCGCGCCGAGGATTTCGACGCACTGATCATCCCTGGCGGTTTCGGCGCCGCGAAGAACCTCTCCAATTTCGCTACCGAAGGCGCCAGCAGCAAGGCACTGCCGGATGTGGTGGCGCTCGCGCAGGCCTTTGCCGAGGCACGCAAGCCGGTCGGGATGATGTGCATCGCGCCGACCATGGCCGCGCAGATCTTCGGCGCCGGCGTGGTCTGTACCCTTGGCAGTGACGAGGCCGATGCCGCCAAGGCGGTCGCGCAGATGGGCGCCGAGCATCAGGCGTGCGAAGTCAGCGACATCGTCGTGGACAAGCAGCATCGACTGGTCACCACACCGGCGTACATGTTGGCGCAATCCATCAGCGAAGCCGCTTCGGGCATCTACAAGCTGGTCGACCGGGTACTGGAAATGACCACCGAAGACTGATCCGAACGCCGCCGAATGATCCCGGGTCCGCCCGGGATTTTTTTGCGCGAAAGCCGCCAAAGCCGCGGCTGCTCGTGCCGCCACTCTGTTCAGCGCGAACATCCTCGGGCAGCTTGATCGCTCATCCACAGGAACGCCGACCATGAACCACGACGACGCCCTGCTCGCCGAGCAGGCCCAGGCGGTACGCCAGATGTTCGAACGCATCCCCTTCAACCAGGCGCTGGGCATCGAACTGGATGAGGTATCGACCTCCCAGGTCGTCATGCACCTGCCGATGAAGCCGGAGCTGGTCGGCAACTTCGTCCACGGCATCCTGCATGGCGGGGTCATCGCCTCGCTGCTGGACGTGGCCGGCGGGGCGATGGCAATGCTCGGCGCCTTCGACAAGCATCGCCATTTGACCACCCAGGAGCGCGCCGCACGGCTTTCCCGACTGGGAACCATCGATCTGCGCATCGACTACCTGCGCCCAGGCCGAGGCAGCCGCTTCAGTGCCAGCGCGATGCTGCTGCGCTCGGGCAACAAGGTCGCAGTGGTGCGTTCTGAGCTGCACAACGAACTGGGCACCCTGATCGCCGTGGGCACCGGCACTTATCTTTGCGGTTGATCAGCCGATAGGAGATTGGCGGCCAGGGTGACCTCTCGTACACTCTGCCGCAGATGGCTATACGCCACTATTCTCACGAGGCAGGACGCCCGACTGTTCGAGTGCCGCCGCGTGTCCAGACTTCTGTTTTCCGACCTTCCCGCCGACCAGATTGCCCTGCTCGGCCACAGTCACGACCCTCTGCTGGTCGTTCTCTCCTACCTCGTCGCCAGCGCGGCGGCGTTCACCGCACTGGCGCTGGCCAAGCGGGTCAGCCGCAGCGGCAGCCCGCGCGGCCGCGACTTGTGGCGTTGGGTCGGCGCGTTCGCTCTGGGTGGCGGCATCTGGTCGATGCACTTCATCGGCATGCTGGCCTTCAGCGCGCCACTGGACATCAGCTACGACCATCGCATCACCCTGCTTTCGCTGCTGATCGCCATGGCCGTGTCCTATGTGGTGATGCGTCTGCTCGGCCGCGATCGCCTCAGCGTGCCGCAGTACGCGCTGGCCGGCACGGCCGCCGGCATCGGCATCGCCGCCATGCACTACACCGGGATGGCGGCGATACGCTCGCTGGCCACGCTCTACTACGCACCGCTGGCCTTCGCTGCCTCTGTTCTGATCGCCATCGGCGCCTCGATCGCCGCGCTGGTGCTGGGATATCACTTCCGCGCCAGCCAGAGCCGGCACCAGCACTGGCAGCGCCTGCTCTGCAGCCTGTTGATGGGCGCGGCGATCGTTTCGATGCACTACACCGGCATGCATGCGCTGACCCTGGCAGTCCCCGCGCACATGCTGGAGCACACCGCCCCGTTCGGCAGTCATGGCGGCCAGCATGCCGTCCTCGCCTCGGCAATCGGTCTGGTCGCGCTGCTGGTGATCGTCACCGGCATCGCCGCCAGCTGGGCCGAGCAGCGCTTCAGCGAGCAACGCCAGGCACTCGACCAGGCCGAGCACCAGCTCAACGCGATGACCCATTACGACCCGCTGACCAACCTGTTCAACGGTCGCGCCTTCACCGAGATGGTCACCCAGGTCCTGGCCGCGCGCGAGGAACGTCAGGCGCTGGCCGTGCTGGTGGTGGATCTGGACAACTTCAAGCGCATCAACGACAGCCTCGGCCACCGCAGCGGCGACCTGGCATTGCAACAGGCGGCGCATCGAATCCGCGCGGTACTCGGTCAGCACGACATGCTGGCGCGCTTCTCCGGCGACGAGTTCTGCGTCTTGACCCTCGGCCAGTGGGAGCAGGCCCAGGCGCTGGCCAACCACATCCTCGAACAGCTGCGCCCGCCCTTCACCCTCGGCGACACCCAGCTGCGCCTGACCGCCAGCATCGGCATCAGCCAGTACCCCGAAGACGGCCTGAACTTCGATGCGCTGTTCCGCCACGCAGGCCTCGCGGTCGGCCAGTGCAAGGCCAGCGGCCGCAACCGCAGCCTGCGCTTCAACCCCGCGCTGGAACTGCGCGCCCAGGAGGATCTGTCGCTGGAACAGGACCTGCGCCGGGCACTGAACGAAAACCTCCTCAGCGTGAACTATCAGCCCATCGTCGATGGCCGCAGCGGCGAGCCGGTGAGCCTTGAGGCGCTGGTGCGCTGGCAGCATCCGCAGCAGGGTTTCATCAGCCCCGAGCGCTTCGTCGGACTGGCCGAGCAACACGGTTTCGTCGCCGAGCTGGACGCCTGGGTCGCGCGCCGCGCCTGTGCCGACCTGGTCGCCTTGCTCGATGAGGGCTACGACCTGCGGGTAGCGGTCAATTGCTCAGCGCTCAACCTGTCCAATCTGCAGATGCCGGAGGTCGTCGCGCGCATTCTCGAACGTACCGGTCTCGACCCGGCGCGGCTGACCGTGGAAGTCACCGAGAATGCGCTGATGAACAGCCTTGGCGCGGCGGTGCGCACCCTCGATGCCGTCCGTGAGCTCGGGGTGAAGGTGTCCATCGATGATTTCGGCAGCGGCTATTCCTCGCTGGCCTACCTGCGCAAGCTGCCGGTGGACACCCTCAAGGTCGACCGCGCCTTCGTTCAGGAAATCGCCGAGCAGGCCAATGACCGCGCCATCACCGCGGCGATCATCGCCATGGCGCATAAACTCGGTCTCAAGGTGGTGGCCGAAGGCGTCGAGGAGGAGGTACAGCTGGCCTACCTGCGCGAAAACGGCTGCGATTACATCCAGGGCTACTACTACAGCCGCCCGCTGCCATTGTCGGCACTGCGCGACTGGCTGGCCGCGCGGCGGCCGCTCACTGCGGGCGCGACAATCGCGTGAGCAGGCGATCCAGGGAATTGGCGAAGGCCTGGCGGTCGCGCTCGCTGTAGGCCCCCTGGCCGCCGCCCATCTGGCCCTGATCGCGTAGATCGGTGAACAGGTTGCGCACCGCCAGCCGCTCACCCATGTTGCGCTCGTCGAACTCGCGACCGCGCGGGTCGAGCGCCGCGACGCCCTTCTTCACCAGTCGATCGGCCAGCGGAACGTCGCTGCAGATCACCAGATCGCCGGGCTCGGCATGTT
>NZ_JBLWTV010000052.1:0-5493 GCF_048269965.1 Pseudomonas sp.
GTTGCTCGCTCGGCCCGCCGAGGCGGTAGTTCCAGCTGGCCCAGGCGCGGCGCCGCTTGGGCAGCAGGCGCGTATCGGTGTGCAGCACCACGTCGTTTGCGGCGTAGCCGATGGCTCCGAGGATCTCTCGTTCGACCCGGCTCGGTTCGGCCAGCAGGCTCAGCGCCTGGTCGCTGTGACAGGCGAAGATCACCTTGTCGAAACGCTCGGCACCGGCCGGGCTCTGGATCGTTACGCCGTGCTCATCGCGCAGCACCTCGAACACCGGGCAGTTGAGACGGATGTGCTGGCTGAAACCCCGCGTCAGTGGCGATACATAGGCGCTGGAGCCGCCTTCGACGACGTACCACTGTGGGCGATCGCTCACCGACAGCAGCCCGTGGTTCTTGAAGAAGCGGATGAAGAATTCCACCGGGAATTCCAGCATGTCGGCCAGCGACATCGACCAGATCGCTGCGCCCATCGGCACGATGTAGTGATCGATGAAGCGCTGGCTGTAGCGGCCCAGCTCGAGATAGGTACCCAGGGTGACGTGGGCACCGAGGCGACCGTGCTTGTAGTCCTCAAGCGCTTCGCGGTTGAAGCGCAGGATGTCGCGAATCATGCGCCAGAAGGGCGGCGAGAACAGGTTGCTGCGCTGGGCGAACAACGTGTTGAGATCGTGGCCGTTGTATTCCAGGTCGCTGAGCGGATCGCTCACCGAAAAGCTCATTTCGGTCGGCTTGTAGCGCACTCCGAGCTTGTCCAGCAACTTGATGAAGTTGGGGTAGGTCCAGTCATTGAAGACGATGAAGCCGGTGTCCACCGCGTAGTCCCGGCCGTGCAGACGGAAGTCCACGGTATGGGTGTGGCCGCCGATCCAGCTGGCCGATTCGAACACCGCGACCTGGTGCTGACGGGACAGCAGATGCGCACAGGTAAGTCCGGCAATACCGCTGCCGATGATGGCGATTTTCATGGTTATCCTTCCTTGAGAGGCGTACGCGCCAGTCGCCGGCCGAGGGCGAATTGCAGGCGTGCGGGCAGCAGTGAGAGCAGGCGCAGCACAGAGATGAACGGCGCCGGAAACGCGATGTGCAGCGGGCGGCGTTCCAGCCGTCGGGCGATCTGCCGTGCGGCCTTGTCCGCCGGCCAGCTCATGGGCATGGGAAAGTCGTTGCGACGGGTCAGCGGTGTGTCGACGAACCCCGGGCTGACGAGGGTGACGTCGATGCCTTCGTTGGCCAGATCCAGACGCAGCGATTCGAGCAGGTAGCGCAGCGCCGCCTTGGATGCGCCGTAGGCCCCGGCACGCGGCAGCGGCAGCCAGGTCACCGAGCTGCCGACGCCGACCAGATGCGGGCGCACCCCTTGGCGCAGCAGTGGCAGTGCCGCCTCGATGCAGTAGCCGACGGCGAGCACGTTGGCGCCCATCACGCGCTCCAGCAGCGCCGCGTCGAATCGGCCGGCGTGGATGTATTCGCAGGTGCCGGCGTTGAGGATCACGCTGTCCAGCGCGCCCCATTGCGTCTGGATGGCGGCGCCGATGTCGCGCACCTGTTCGCTGTCGGTGAGATCGCCGGGCAACACCAGCACACGCCCCGGGTAGCGCCGGGCAAAGGCCTGCAGCGGCTCGGTGCGGCGTGCCGAAAGCGCCAGGCAGTGCCCGTCGGCGAGCAGCTGGCGCGCCAGCTCCAGGCCGATGCCACTGCTGGCGCCGGTCAGCCAGATACGTCGCGAGAGGTTCACGCGAGCCTCCGCTGCAGCCAGCGAATGGCCGCGCCGAGCAGGGGCACATGCTGATAGAGCAGGGCACCGGCATCGAAGTAGTCGCGGTGACGGACGACCTTGCCGGCGCCGTTCCAGCGCAGCAGCGAGCAGCCTTCGAGGCTGATCAGCTTGCCGCCGTTCAGCCGCGGATGTCGGTAACTCATGATCCAGCGCAGATAGCCCTGGCCGTCGCATATCTCATCGTGGCTGATGAACGCGAAATGCAGGTGCTCGACGTTGGCATACAGCTCGCTGAAATAGCGCTCCAGCTCGACGAGCCCGCAGACCTCATGCAGCGGGTCGGTGAAGTGCACGTCGGCGCTGTAGAGGTCGCGCAGGCGGTCGAGATTGCTCGCGTCGAGGCGGGCGAACTCGCAGGCGAAAGACTGCAGGAAGCCGCTCATGCTTGCGCATCCGGCAGGCTGCGGAAGGCATCCAGCGCCCGCGCCCGGCTGGCGCCGAGGTCGACGATGGGGGCGGGGTACTCGGTTACGCCGAACAGGCTGCGGTGCGCCGACGGGTTATGCACGTCGCGCCTGCTCAGGTGCTGCAGCTCGGGAAGCCAGCGGCGCAGGAACTGCCCGTCCGGGTCGAAGCGTTGCGACTGGCTGATCGGATTGAACAGGCGGAAGTAGGGCACCGAATCCGTGCCGGTGGACGCGCTCCATTGCCAGCCGCCATTGTTGGCGGCCAGGTCGCCGTCGATCAGGTGACGCATGAACCAGCGCTCGCCCTCACGCCAGTCGATCAGCAGGTTCTTGCTGAGGAACATGGCGACGACCATGCGCAGGCGGTTGTGCATCCAGCCGGTTTCCTGCATCTGGCGCATGGCCGCATCGATGATCGGAAAGCCGGTGCGGCCCTGCTGCCATGCTTCCAGCTCGTACGGCGCGCGCCGCCAGGGCAGTGCCTCGGTTTCCGGGCGGAAGGCGCGGTACATGGACACCCGCGGATAGCCGACCAGGATGTGCTTGTAGAACTCGCGCCAGAGCAGTTCGTTGATCCAGGTGGTGACGCCGGTGCTGCCGCTGTCCAGCTCGCCCTGGTTGTAGCCAAGCGCCGCGTGCAGGCACTGGCGGATGGAAATGACGCCAGCGGCGAGGTAGGCCGACAGCTGGCTGGTGCCGGGCTCGGCGGGCAGGTCGCGGCGCTGGTGGTATTCGTTCAGGTCGTCCTCGACGAACGCTGCCAGGCGCCGCTGGGCGAAGGCTTCGCCGGCTGGCCAGAGCGCGCGCAGATAGTCCGTGGGTCGCGGAAAGCCGGTGACCGTCGTGGGTATCGGGTCACTGGTGATACCCAGCGGCACCTGGGCCGCAGGCACCGGCTCGCAGGCTGGCAGCGATACGCTCAGGCGGGCAAGGCAGGCCTTGCGGAACTGGCTGAACACCTTGAAGTAGCTGCCCGACTGCGTCTGTACGCTACCCGGAGTGAACAGCAGCTGGTCGAGATGGCCGCGCACGCTGATGCCGGCCGCTTCCAGATGCGTCGTAACTGCCTGATCGCGGCGCTGCTCGTTTACCCCGTACTCGTCGTTGTAATGCAGCCGCTGCACGCCCTGTTCGCGGCAGACCTTCAGCAGTGCGTCGGGTACCGCCTGCCAATCATCGACCTCGCGAATCAGCAGCGGGACGTTGAGCGCGCCCAGCCGCGTCGACAGCTCGGCGAGGTTACGCAGCCAGAAGTCGACCTTGCAGGGGGCATCGTCGTGGGCGAGCCATTGCCCCGGAGTGACCAGATACAGCGCCACGGTAGGACCGCAAGCCATCGCAGCCGCGAGGGCGGTGTTGTCGCTTGTGCGCAGATCGCTGCGCAGCCAGAGCAGCTGGGTCATAACGCACTCCCTTCGCTACCGGGCAGCAGGCCGGCGCCATGCAGCTGCTGCAGGGCGCCGAGGGGACCCTCAGCGAGCATCAGCCCGCGATGTCGGTGCAGCTCGGGTGCATGGATATGAACGGCCGGCCCGGCCACACAGAGCGGCGCGACGCTTTGCTCGATCAGACGCGGCAGGTCGCGTTGCAGGCAGTTGCCCGGCAGGCTGTTGCTCGCATAGAGCAACAGGGCGCGCGGCAGGATGCGCTCCATCGCCAGGTTCAGCTCGTTTAGCGGTACCGGCCACTCGACGACTTCAACTGGGCAGTCGGTGCTGGAGACGAGCCAGGCGGTCAACCACAGACCGGGTGCGAAGGACTCGTTATCCAGATTGGCGAGCAGCAGCGGACGCCCGACCTGCTGCCGGTTGTTGAAATAGATGCGCGTCGCCAGTTTGCTGCGCAGCCAGGAATGAACCAGCGCCCGCTCCACCGCTGCACCGTACTGGCCCTGCCAGCGCTGTTCGAGTGCCTCGAGCAGTGGATGCAGCAGGTGCTGGCAGAGCGTGCGCGGCGGATACAGCGCCATGGCCCGGTTGAAGGCATCGTCCAGGCGTCGTTCGCTGAGGCGGTCGATGGCCTGCAGCAGCTCTTCGAGCAGCTCCGACCACTGGTTCTGCCTGGGCAGCTCCGGCGGCGTGGTGGTGTCCAGCAGCGGCTTGATCTGGCTGACCGAAACGCCGCGATTGAGCCAGGTGAGGATGTCGCGGATGCGCTGGATATGTGCTTCTTCGTACAGCCGATGACCCTTGGGCGTGCGCAGCGGGACGATCAGCCCGTAACGGCGCTCCCAGGCACGCAGGGTCACGGCGTTGACGCCGGTGATGCGCGCCACTTCGCGGATCGGCAGGAGGCCGTCGGCCGTCAGCTGCGTCAGGTCCGTTGATTCATTCATGTTCAGATTCCGTTGCGCAGGCTGAGGGTTTCGGGATGCGGCTGCATGTAGGCCTGGCGTGCGACGTAATGATCGGGATGCCGACGGAAGTGGTGCTTGAGCAGGGTCAGCGGCACCACCAGCGGAATGACGCCGGCGCGATACTGATCGATGAGGTGGCGCATCTCGCGGCGGTCCTCCGCGCCAAGCGCGTCCTTGAGGTAACCGCTCAGATGCAGCAGCACGTTGCAGTGCGTACCGCGGGTGGCCGGCTTCTTCAGCGCCTGCATCAGCTGGCTGAAGTACTGCGGTGCGAACTCCTCCAGCGAGTGTTCGGCCAGTTGCGCAACCAGTCGGCCGAGCACCTTGTACTGCAGCGGGTTGCTCGCCATTAGCTGGTACTTGTAGCGCGAGTGGAAATCGACGATGGCCCGGCGGCTGAGGCCGGCCTGACGCAGGCGCTGCCAGTCGGCATGGGCATATACGCGGGTGAGGAAGTTTTCGCGCAGTACGGCATCGTTCAGGCGGCCGTCCTCTTCGACCGGCAGATCCGGACAGGCCTGCATCAGCGCCTGGGCGAACACGCCGCTACCACCTCCGGGCTGGGTATGACCGTTGGCGGCATAGACCTTGACCCGCTCCATGCCGCAGGACGGCGATTTCTGCATCAGGATGTAGCCGTTGATGTCGTGCAACTGCTCGGCGATCTGCCGACCGTAGGCGGCGAGGGCTTCGGTGACGTCCAGTTCGGGACGTACGGTGCCGACGGCCTTTGGTGCGTCGGTGTCGCCGACCAGGCGGATCGGCTCGCGAGGTGTGCCAAGGCCGATGGCAACCTCTGGGCACACCGGCACAAACTCGAAGTGTTGCGCCAGGGTTTCGCTGCACAGGCGCGATTCCTTGTGGCCACCGTTGAAACGCACCGGATTACCAAGCAGGCAGGCGCTGATTCCAATCTTGGGCGTGGGGAGCTTGGTGTGCATGATGGCGACCTCGTCTTGT